>NZ_JBMHMM010000001.1:0-15932 GCF_049178935.1 Verrucosispora sp. WMMD703
GTGGATCGAGATTGCAGCTCATGTCGTTCGGCGCGAAGCGCCTCAACCAGTTTGGTCTGCTTCTCCGTATCGAAGTAGGCGGTCAACTGCGACAGGGCGTCAAGGCCGTGACCAACTTCAGTCGCGGCGTTCCTGCCGTCGGTCATCAATACACACAGATCTCGCAGCGATGCTGGAACCTTCTCGCGGAGCTCACGTAGCGCCTGATCCTTCTGGCTCGTGACAAGCACCCGCTGCCCGCGAGCCAGGAGCGCCGACACCAGATTGGCGATCGTGTGTGTCTTGCCGGTGCCGGGAGGTCCCTGTACGACAATCCCTGTCTCGGAGCGAAGAAGCTCGATGACATGCATCTGCTCATCGTTCGTCGGCAACGGAAACAGGGGGTCGCTGCCAAGCACGTTGCCGCTGACAGCGCCCTGATCCCTGAGCCACCGGTTACGTTGCTCTGGCTCCGTGTCCACCACGAGTTGGGCAAGCGCGACGGGTACCCGCGCGTCAGGTTGGCGCAGCGCATCACGGATGTGCTGATAAGCCTCGGCCAGGAGCACCCGACTACGTCGGCGCACCAACAGCGCCGGCGACAAGCTGACCACCGGCACGGCCGGCAACTCATCGTCCGTCACCACAGGACGGGCATCCCGGTGTACCGGAGTGTCAAGGCATTCCTCGAGGAGATCCACGATCGGAGGCAGCAGGTCCACTGATAGCAAATCTCCGTCGGTGATCTCCTGACGGTGATGCCGTCCACGCTCACCCCGGAACAGCTCAAGGTCGCCAAGGATCTCCCGGTCTTCGGTCCTGCGGCGTCCCGCGCCGGTCGATACCGAAACCTCGGCCGTCGCTCCGTCTAAACGAGCAACCACACCCTCCGCCACAACGTGGCGACGAATACGGCTGCCGTCTGGAGCCATCCACCGAAGCAAACCAATCCCCAGGACGAACTCGTACTCGTCGTCCTGCTGCTCCATCATCTTGGCGGCGCGTTCCAGTTGCTCGTACAGATGCCGAACAGCGTGCAGGCGTCGAGTCTCGTCGCACCATGCCTGCCACTGCTCAGCCCAAACGTTGAAGGCGCGTACGATCCGCCCGGGCGGCGCCCCGGGACTGTCATCGCCGCTTAGAGGGGCAGAGTCCAGCAGACGTGGCGCAGGACCAGCAGCGCCGCGGGGTGAATCCACGTCAATCCAACCCTGCAGCAACTCCGGTGGCGCCGGCTCTGCGAGCTGGCGGGGCGGGCGCAGCCGCATGATCACATCATCGGCAGGGCTTGCCACCCACTGGACGCCCTGCGGCAGAGTGTCGAGCCATACGACTGGATCCGGGGCGTCGAGGTCGTCCAGGATGTCGAACACTGGGTCTCGCTCGACTGCGGCGGTCACCTCTGCAAGGAACTCGATCAGCTTCGTCGACTTCTCGATCGCGTCTTGACTGAGAGTCATGCTCGCATGCACCCCCTGTGATTCTGCAGGCAACGTCACAGACTGCGTTGCCTCCAGCCAAGATCACAAGGGGTCGGGCGCAGCCCGATAACCTCTGATTGACCGTCTAGGCGTTGGACTCTGCTGTGCACGCATGAACACCTGTTTCCGGCAAGCGTGCAGGGTGCGTGGTATGGCGGCGAGGACGTGGAGGGCTGTCGCCCGTTGTTGCTGGTTGAGGTATTGGCTGGTGGTCAGGCCGACGATGCCTCCGGCGAGTAGTCGCGGGTAGGCGGGCTCGCTGGACAACTCGGGTGGGGCGAGGAGCGCGGCCAGCGCGGTCGGATCTGTAGGCAACGGCCCGGCCAGCTAGGGGTGCAGGTTGCCGACCCGATGTCGGGTCAATGTCGGCGGGGCTTGGTGGAACAGGTCCCGTTCGGCGGGGGTGGGCTGGTGGTTCACGCCGGGCAGGTCGGGTGGGCGACGGGTGATCTCTCGACCGGACCCGTCGTCGTGTCGCCAGCGCTGCAGCTCGGTTCGGATGATCGTGTTGGTGGCGCGGGTCCAGGTTCGGGTGTGCAGGTAGGTGTAGGGCAGGTCGGTGGTGTTGTCGCCGGGGGTGGGGGCGACGGCTGCGGCGATGGTGGTGAGGCGTTGCTGCGCGGTGAGGTCCGGTGCAGTGGCCGCCGTGGCGGTTGCGGCGGCGGGCTGCTGGCCAGGCGGTCGTGTTGGTGGGATGCTGGGTTGGTGGGAACAGCGTGGCAGCCGGCGAGGACGACGCTGCCGAGGACAACGGCCAGCCGGCAGGCCGGCGCGATCAGTCTGACCATGAGGGTGGTGCTTCCTTGCTGTCGCTGGTCTGGCCCCGGCGGCTGCCCTCTGCGGTGAGGCGCAGCCACCGGGGTGGGGTGTCGTGCGGTTCAGTCGGCCGTGTTGGGCGGGACCGGGCCGGCGGCGCGGTGCAGGGGCCACATCGGTGGACCGGCGGGCAGGTGCAGGGGCAGGCCCGCGCGGTAGCCCCGCCCGGTCAAGTAGTCCCGGCTGCCGGTGGTGGTGACGACGGTGTCGATCGGGTGGCCGAGCTGGTCGACGCGCTCATGGTGATGGGCGAGCAGCGTCCGACCGATGCCGTGGCGGCGGGCGTCAGGGCTGACGTGCAACCAGGCGAGCCAGTGATGCGGGGCGTCGGACCGGTACCGGCGGAGCAGCGCGTGCCATTGCTCGAACCGTGGCAGCGCCGAGCCGGTGAGAGCGCTCAGGTGGTAGATCCCGAACGGAGCCGCCTGCGACGCCGGATGGTGGTGCCACACGGCAACAGCCGTCATGTCGAGCGTGACGTCGACGGTCCCGAACTCAACGGCGTGGTCGATCTCCATCGCCAGCAGTCGGTGGAAGATGTCCTGCCGTTCGGTCGGGTCCGGGATGAGCCATGCGGCGACCGGGTCGGATGCGACGGCGTCGACGAGCAGCGTGACGATGGTGGCCACGTCGCCGGGCTGCGCAGGGCGGAGGGGTCGCGCGGTCGCAGCCGTGGTCTTCACGACAGCCCTCGGCGTGGTCTGGTGGGTGGAAACGGGGACCGGCCGCCGCTGGTGGGTGCGCCGCGCCACATGCGCCAGATCGTCGGCCCCTGTGCGGGAAGCACCATGGTGGGGCCGGCGGTGTAGCCGAGGCACAAATAGAGCTGCCGGTTACGCATGGTGGTGGCTTCCAGGTAGGCCGGCAGCGCGAGTTGGTCGAGGCGACGGTGGTAGTCGGCGAGCAGCGCGGTGCCGAGACCGCGGTTCTGTCGAGTGGGGTCGACGGCGAGGTAGGCGAGGTAATGGTGTGGCTCGTCGGGGTGGAAGGCGTCGAACATCTCCTCCAGCAGCACGAACTTCGGTGCGTACGCCCCAGCGATGCGCTCCAGCGCCTCCACCCGTTGATGAGCGTCAGCGGGGGCGGGTGCGAGGCGGGGATACCAGATGGCGACGGCGTACTGGTCGCTGGTGGTGTACACCTCGCCGTGCTCCAAGCCGTGGTGGAACGCGTCACGGAAGTACCGGTAGTAGACGGCACCCCGATCGTCCGGGTCGGGGATGAGCCAGTCGGCGACGGGTCCTTTACGGAACGCTTCAGCCAGGACCGCGATCAACGGGCCGGCATCCGTCGTGGTGGCGGGGCGGACAGTCAGGTTGTCGTTGGTGATCGTCACGGCGGCTCCCTGGTCAGGCGGGTTGGCGGGCGAGGTCGGGGGCGCGTAGGGGTCCGGTGTCGCTGTCCGCGCCCAGGCCCACCGCCGCGTACACGTCCGGTCTGGTGGTACGCAGGACCAGTGCCCAGGCGATGCCGAGCAGTACGGCAGCGGCGTACGCGGCGGGGAAAGCCCAGCGCAGCGGCGAGTCCGGTGCCACGCCGAGGAGGGTGGCGAATTCGCGCAGGGTGACGGTGAGGATCCCGCCGAGCGCGAGCGCGGCGATCCCCGGTGCGATCACCGACCGCCACGGTCCCTCGGTGTGAGCGGTGCGGGTGAAGAAGCCGATGACGGCGGCAGAGGTCAGCGTCATGAGGATGAGCACGCCGAGGCCGCCGGTGACGGTGATCCAGAAGAACAGGTGCACGATCGGGTCCGCCCCCGCGAGCGCGTAGCCGACCAGCACGGCGAAGGCGAGGCCGCTCTGGACGAGGGAGCCGACCTTCGGCGCGCCGGTCCGCCGACTGGTGCGACCGAACACGGCGGGCAGCACCCGTTCGCGGCCGAGGGCGAACAGGTACCGGGCGACGGTGTGGTGAAACGAGAGCAGGGCGGCGAACAGGGAGGTGATGAACAGGACCCGGGAGACGGTGATGACACTCTGGCTCAGATGCGGCGACACGAGGTTGAAGATGAGGTCGGTGCCGTCGGTGCGGGCCGCCTCCACGATGCGGTCCGGGCCGGTGGCCACGGACATCGCCCACGCGGACAGCCCGTACAGCAGGCCGGTCACCGCGACGGCGATGTAGGTGGCGCGGGCGATCGTCCGCCGGGGATCCTTCGTCTCCTCGGAGAACACGACGGTGCCTTCGAAGCCGACGAACCCGGTGATCGCGGTGACCAGGGCGGCGCCGATGCCGGCGGCGAACAGGTGCGTCGGGGCGAGGGTGGCGAAGCTGACGGTGCCGTCGGCGGGGTGGGTGAGCATGATGGCGTCGAAGGTCAGTGCGACGGCGCATTCGGCGACCAGGACGACGGCGAGGACGCGGCCGTTGAGGTCGATCCGCGCGACCCCGAGCACCGTGACGATGGCCCAGACGGCGAGGGCGCAGATCCACCAGCTGAGCTGCCAGCCGTACCGGTCGTTGAGGAATGCGGCGGTGACCGCTCCGGCCCCGCCGTACAGGCCGATCTGCATCGCGTTGTAGGCGAGGAGGGCGACCATGGCGGCGCCGACGCCGGCGGGGCGGCCGAGTCCGCGGGTGACGTAGGTGTAGAAGGCGCCCGCGTTGACGATGCGGCGGGACATGGCCACGTAGCCGACCGCGAACAACGCCAACACCGCCGCTACCAGCAGATAGGCCACCGGGATGCCGGTGACACCGGTGACCGCGTACCCGGTGGTCGCACCGCCCGCAATGACGGTGAGGGGTGCGGCGGCGGCGATGACGAAGAACACCACGGACGGGATACCGAGCCGGCCTCTGGCGAGGACGGCGGACACGGTGTCGGGTTTCGAGGGGGACATTCGGTTCTCTCTCAGCAAATAGGGGATGGATAGGGATGTGGCCGCAGTCAGGAGGTGCGGTGCCTCAGCACGGCGCCGCCGACGACGGCACCGAGATCGGCAAGAAGGTCGCGCAACGGCGGGTGCGCCTGGTCGACCTGGTGGCGCAGGAACGCGCGGACGGCAAGGGGTGTGCCGTCGAGCAGGATCGGGTCGAGCTGCGTGTGCAGGGCCAGACCCGCGAGGACTTGGTCGAAGGCGTTGAGCGGCTGGTAGTTGCGCAGCTGGAAGGACAGGCGAGCCCAGGACCAGGCGGCCGTGTTGACGTCGGTGGGGACGTAGACGGTGCGCTGGCGCCACAGCCGACCGACCTGCTCCGGCCGCAGCAGCCCGACCTGCCACATCCGGGTGATCACCTGCTCGCAGGCGGTGGTGGCGAGGAACGCCAACCACGTTCGGGTCGCGGTGTGACGCGGCTCGGCCACCAGCCGATCCAGGACGAGATGTTGCAGCCAGTCCTTCGGCGGGACGGTGTTGATCACCCGCACATGGCGGCCCTCGAAGGTGACCCGACCCTCCCGGTACAGCTCCGCCAGCAGCGCGGCGGCCAAGCCGTGCGCCGTTGCCGACTCGAACAGACGCGGACGGCCGGTCTGGTCGTCGTGGGCCAGGTAGAAGAATTCGTCGGCAAGCCGCGTGGTGGTGTGGGCGGCGGCGCTGCCAACGGCGCGCACTGGCCGGGCCGGTTCTATTGGTGCCGGGTGTTCGTACAGGTGGGGTGCGTGGTCGTTGGATGCGCCGGAGGGCGGGGTGTTCACCGCGGCTGACCTTCCTCGGTCGATTCGTCAGAGGGGATGGGAAGCCCGACCTTCCGGAGGAGCTTTAGGCCGCCGGGGTGGCGGGCGAGTTCCTCGATCGCCCAGGCGTGTTGTCCGCATCCGCCGGTCTGGCAGTGGAAGCAGGTGCCGCCGTCGCGGTGCTGGAGCGCCGTGTTGCGCGCCGATTCGAAGCGATCGACGGGGCGGTCGCCGTCGTCGGTGCTGGTCATGGCCTGGGAATCTGACGGTGCAGCGCGGTGACGGTGACCCGCACCTCCATGCATGGCGGGTGCCGGTCGACGTGCGGGTAGTCGCACTCGGGACGGTGGCCGAGGATCCAGATCCACTCGTCGCTGCGGTTCGGCAGGTCCCGAACTCCGGTGACGACGACGGCCACGGGGGTACCGGGGGTGAGGTCACGGCCGTAGGACCAGTCGTTGGCTTCAAGTTGGAGCAAAGTGCCCGGGGCGACGTCGGGGAGTGGGGGAGGGACTCGGTTCACGGCCGAGGTCTTCCTCTCTCCGAACGGTGGCGCAGGACGGTGCCTGGGGACCCCCGATCGTGTCTCGCTCCCAACGTGTGGTCGTTCCTGGGGAGATCCGCGTGCGATGTGGTGTTGGCGTCGCTGCACCGGGTGGCCGCGGATCCGTCGCGGTGGGAGAAGCGCACTGCAGCCCCCTGGCAGTCGATGCCGAAGGGTGTGAACGGCCTCTCTTCATCGCCGGGGAGGAACCACTTGACGCGCACTACCGTCACCTTTCTCAGCAATTCGATATACGCGCAGCTCGAGCATCCCCCGGAGACCGGCCGCACATTGGAACGGTTGGGAGGTGCGGGCGCCGCGTCCCGCTTCTCGTGTTGACGGGACGTGCCCCATAGGAAGTCGAGGTTGTCGGTCCCGAGGTAATAGGTTGCTCGATTTGGACGACTCGGTCGATATGAGAGATGCGGACACGGCTGTTGTCCGCATCGACGTGGTCGCCACCAAGAGTGAATCCACGACGGGGAGGGTCGACGCATCCAGCGCCAGCGACAGATCCGTAGGCGTAGAGTCGGCCGGGTCTGAGAGGACGTCGTGCCGGCAGAGTGGCATGGCAGCGTCCGCTGTGCCGGGGTGGTGTCGCGGAGACTGGTTGGCGAGCTGTAGTCACCCTGTCACGCGCGGAAGTTGCTCAAGGAGAGTCGTGAAGCTGGCGGACAGAATCGCTGCGGTCTCGACGAAGGACGCGGTCAAGGCCTCGGTGAGCTATGACCAGCTGCGTGCCGCGGGTGGTGCGTTCTGTTGGGTGGAGACGCGCCCCGACGCTGGCGGGGTTACGACGGTGACATGCTGGCGGCCCGGCGACGGTATGCATGACGTCAGCCCGCAAGGCTTCGCCGTCTCCAGCGGCGTTCACGCGTACGGAGGCGGGTCGTTCGCTGTTGTCGACGGCATGTTGTGGTGTGTCGGCCGAGACGGGCTTTACCGGAGCCGCCGTAATGGTGGCGATCTCGAGTTGGTCAGTCGGGGAGCCTTCGGCGATCTGACGGTTGGCGACGGTGAGTTACTGGCGGTGCGGGAATCGGAACATGGTGACGAGCTCATTGCGGTGTCGCTTACCGGTGCTCCGCAGATGCGGACTATCGCCGAATCCCGCGGGTTTTTCGGCGCGCCGCGACCCGGTCGGGGTTTGTTGGCCTGGACCGCTTGGGGCGAGCAAAACATGCCCTGGGACGCATGTGAGGTGTGGCTCGCTTCCTACTCACCGCACGGTAGGCCAGAGAACCCGGTACGGCTCGCCGGCGGTCCGGATGAGTCGGCGGTGGAGCCGAAGTGGGGACCCGACGGGGCCTTGTACTTCGTATCCGACCGCAGTGGTTGGTGGAACCTATACCGGTGGAACGACAGCAAGGTCGAGGCGGTGGCACCGATCGGGGGCGAGTGCGCTGCCGAGCCGTGGGAGTTGGGCTACGCGTCGTACGAGTTCCTTGCCGATGGCCGGATCGTCATGGTGGTGCAGGAGGGGCCGCGGCACCGCCTCGTCGTCATCGAACCTGACGGCTCCATTCACCCGGTCGATCTTCCCTACACGTCGATCAAGCCCTACCTGGCGGCGCACGGTACGACAGCGGCGCTGATCGGATCAACACCGACCGCCGCTCCGCAGGTCGCGCTGGTGCACGTCGCCGATGACGAGCCCCGGTTGGAGGTGCTCGCCAGGTCGGAGCACGCTGCACTGTCCAATGCGCAGGTGTCCGTACCGACGGAACTACGGATCGGTGTCCACGGGAGCCGTGAGGTGGTTGCCCTGGTGTATCCACCGACGGGTTCGGCGGCGGACTGGCGTGCACCGCTGATCGTTCGGGCGCATCCTGGGCCCACCGCTTCCTGCCTGCTGCGCCTGGACTGGCAGGCGCAGTACTTCACCAGCCGCGGCTTCGCCGTGGTCGATGTCGACTATCGGGGCAGCACGGGGTATGGCCGCAGCTTCCGGGAGTCGCTCTACGGCCGGTGGGGCTTCTACGACGTGGATGATTGTGCGGCTGTCGCGAGCCATCTGCTGGAGGTGGGGCGGGCGGTGCACGGCCAGGTCTTCATCCGGGGTGCCAGCGCCGGGGGATACACGGCATTACACGCGGTGTCGATGGACGGTCCGTTTGCGGCGGCTACCGCGGTGTCTGCGATCGTCGATCCAGATCGGTGGGCGCAGACCGTGCCTCGGTTCCAGCGGGCGCACGCTCTGCGGCTGCGCGGTGGCGCGGGCCGGGTCCGTGCCGCCACTCTTCAGCGTCCTGTTCTGTTCATTCATGGCATGGCTGACGAGGTGGCGGTGGTCGAGGAGGTGCGGGAGCTCGCTGACGAGTTGGTGGCTCTCGGTGTGGGGCATGAGTTGCTGCTGCTTCCCGATGTCGGCCATTACGTGGCGACGTCCAGCCGGGCGGGTACGGCGTTGGAGGCAGAACTGGCGCACTACCGGTCGGTGATGGCGGCGGCAGCGGCTGTTCAGCCGGGCTCACAGGACTGCCAGCGGTAGCTGCTGGCGCACATAGTCGCTGAGTTCGCGAACCTCCGGTTCGCATCGGTAGGGCTCAAGATCGGCTTGTACCTCAACGATGCGCTGCAAGCAGCGGTGCGACGTGGTCCGCGCGGCGTGGTCTACCGCATTATGGGCGGCGGCGCACGCTTCGTCGATCTTGCCGGCGGCAGCCAGTGACGACGCCAGGAGTGCGGTGTCGATGGCGAGTCGCCGGACGTGTGTGGGGCTCAACTCGGTGAGGGCTTCTTGGAGATGCCGCTGGGTCTGCTGCGGTCGGCCCAGGTCGTGGAAGCAGTGGGCGATCTCGTCGGCGAGATAAGCAGGGGTGAAGTACCGGATCCACGACGGCTCGTTCTCGGGTTTGCTGAGGGCGAGATGCCTTTCTGCGATGTCGAGGTGGGTCAGGCAGTCGCTCTCATGTCCGAGGCGGGCGTGGGCCCGCGCCACCACGGCGTGCAGGGCGGCGGTGACGCCTGGCGTCGCCTGCGGCTCACCTCCTCGCACCGCCGTGAGCGCCATCCGTAGCGCTGGCTCGGGGTGACCACAATGCAGTGCCAGGTGGCCAATGTTCACGGCGAGCAGGTAGCTGCCGAAGACACGGTCATCGCCGGCCTGTGTCAGCCGTAGAGCGCGTAGGTAGCGACGCTGCGCGAGACCGTGGGCGCCCGTGTCGACCGCCTGGTACCCGCACAGCTCGAAGAATCCCGCTGCCAAGGTGTAGAGGTGCCGACCGATCGCATCCGAGGCGGGCGGGCTGGCCAGTAGCCGGTTCAGTTCGCGTTCGACGTACCGTTGCACCTGGGCGTGGAGTTGTCCGGCACCGTGTGTGTGATCCAACTGCCGGAACATTGCCAGGGCGGTCTCAGCGGCGTCGAGATCCTCTTCGTGTACCTGATCAGGCGAATCGGCTCGGCCGGCCACGGACAGACGGGGTCCCGCTGGGGCGTTCAGCCAGTCCAATGCGGCGCGGTCAAGAACGCCGGGCTGGAAGGGAACACGAACGACCATGTCCGCCACCCCGGGAACCTGTGCCGGTTGGGCGGGCAGCAGGGTGCCGGTGTTGGTAGCACCGCTCGGGGAATCTGTCCGTATACCCGCGCGGTCACGGCTGCCCTCAAGAAGCGGTAGCAGACGAGTCAAGGCCCCTTCGGTCGCCAACGCCCTGTCGCAGGCTTCCACGAATTCCCGGGACGGAAAGCGGTCCGCTGTCTCGACTCGACGTACCAGATCAGCGCTGAACCGGATCATCGCGCCGAGTCGCGCTTGAGAGAGGTTGGCCCGCTCCCGCAGCCGACGCAGCTCGGCGCCGAAGAAGTGGCGCTCGGACAGGGACGGCTGCAGCATCCGCGGGGTTTGACCCATGCACCGCCTCCTCAGGCTGCTCACACCACCACGGTGATGAGCAGTGTGGATGTCGCGCACATAGGGTCACTCAGTGTTCAGCGCGGCGCAACCAAGAACACGCGAGATGCGTGGATGCGGCTGCGGCAAAGCTGTCGGCTCCGATGCGGACAACCGCATCGTCCGCATGTTCCGCATTCACCCCACCGCCTCAACGGGTCAGTGTGGAGACAGGGCGCTGCCTACTCGTCAGATCCGCCCTGACTCTGACCGGCACCACATCGATCTTGACTTCCATGGGGCGTGGCGGGTCCAGCGGCTTGACGCCCTGTTGGCCGAGAAGAGTTCAACGGCGGGCCCTCCGATCGGGAGGCCCTCAATGAAGGGGAGAGCACCCGAATGAGTGCCGACACGGCGAGCGGCGAGGATCTCCATGCCGCGATGGTTGATCAGCTCGTCGCTGATCAGGCAGACAAAGGGCTGATCATGCGGCCTGAGGTGGAGGCGGCGCTACGGTCCGTGCCACGCCATCTGTTCACACCGGATAGCGCGCTGCGGGAGGCATATCGGGCCGACCAGGCTGTGGTGACCAAGCGTGTCGGCGATGAGGCGGTCAGTTCGGTGTCGGCGCCGTGGCTCATCGCGGAGATGCTCGGGCAGGCAGCCGATGCCATCGACGGAGGATTGGCAGGCCGGCACGTCCTGGAAATCGGCTCCGGGGGGTACAACGCCGCGCTGCTGCGGGAGCTGGTAGGTCCGTCAGGTTCGGTCACGACCGTGGACATCGATCGCGAGGTGACCGACCGCGCCACCGCCTGCCTCACCGCGGCGGGTTACGACGATGTGGCCGTGGTGTGCGCGGACGCCGAGCGGCAGCTCGACCCGGGCCGCTCATACGATCTGATCATCGTCACGGTCGGGGCGTGGGACATTTCCCCCGCCTGGACCGCGCAACTCGCCGAGAACGGCACGCTGGTCGTACCGCTGCGGACGTTCGGGATGACCCGCTCGTGGGCGATGCGTCGGACGGGAGACCGGCTGGTCAGCCACAGCCAGCGGTTGTGCGGGTTCGTGTCGATGCAGGGCGCCGACGCGCATGAGGTGCGGTACGTCGACATCGCTGACGGCGTCCACCTGCGGCTGGACGAGGACCAGCAGGTCAACCAAGACGCGGTCGGCGAGCTGTTGGCGCAGCCACCGGTACAGGCATGGGCCGGGGTGAGCCTGCCCCCTCGTACCGTCCTGGCTGACCTCGACCTGTGGCTGGCGAGCCGCATCATCGATGCGGGACAGCAGTTCGTTGTTCTCACAGCTCAGCAGGAGGCCGTCGACGCGGGCGTCGTCGCTCCGGCATGGCGTTTCGGTACACCGGCCGCCCTCCACAACGACGCGTTTTGCTACCGCTCGACGCTGCGCTGGACCGACGAGGACATGTTCGACCTTGGTGCCCGTGCGCACGGGCCCGGTGCCACGGCGGCGGCCGGTCGGATGGTCGGACACATGCGCGCGTGGCTGGATGCGGGCGGCCCTTCGCCGGTGCTGCACGTCCTGCCCGCTGGTACTCCCGACGGTGACCTGCCGGCCGGGACGGTGCTGGACAAGCGGCACAGCCGCCTCGTCCTCACCTTCACCCCCGCATAGAAGGGAACGCACGTGAACGAAACCGACGACTCGGAGTTCGCCCTGGACGTCAGCCTGGTGGACGTCGGCCCGACCGCGACCGGTTACGCCACCTCCACCAACGACGGGTGCGGCTCCGGCAACACCGGCTCCAACGCCTGCACCACGAAGTCCGACGGCGACAGCTGACCCATCCGTTTCTCTCACGATCGGGCCCGGCGTGGAGCGCGCCGGGCCTGTCGATTCGGTGGTGCTCATGGTTCCCGCAGCTGGTGCGGCGCTGATCAGAATCGCCGCCTACCCCAAGGGCCTCGTTCTGCCGGCCTGGCCCGACATGGTCCACGGTCATCCGGATCAGTGGCGCGATTGGCTGGACGAGACGTGGACGCTGCCCGGCTTTGCGGCTGCCGTCTCCTGCGCGGCGCCGCAGCTGGCCGACCAGATCCAAAGCGCTCTGAGCGGGGAGCCGATGCCTCAGCAGCGACTGCGGCGCCTGGTGAAGTCAACGGTCCGATACCTGCTGCGCTGGACCACCCGTGCGACCCCGTTCGGCACATTCGCCGGCGTCGCCCCGGTCCAGTTCGGCACTCGGGCGATGGTCGTCCTGGGTGAGGCTCATCGCGCGGTCTCCCGCCCCGACGGCCAGTTCATCGCCGAGCACACCGCGCGGGCCGAACACGACCTGGCCACCCTACGCACCGTCCCCGTCGTGACAAACTCGTTGGGATACCGGCGCGGCGACAGGTGGGTGCTGCCCTGTGCCCACGCCAGCGCCGATCGGCGGTGGGACGTGGAGGTCCGCCTGACCGGCCCGATCCTGGCGGCGATCCAGGTTGCTCGGTCTCCGGTCAGGTTCGCCGACCTCGCCGCGACGGTCGCCGGACCCGCCAGCATCGCCGACGCCGAGCGGCTGCTAGCCGAACTGGTACACACCGGGGTGCTGCTGTCGGCCCTACGCCCACCCATGACCGCCACTGACCCGGCCTCCCATGTCGCCCGCCACTACGTCATCTCGGATCCAGGCAGCCGGACTGCTGTCGATTTACGCGCCGACATCGCCGTGACCCTCCCTCCGCCGGTACTGCACGAAGCGGAGCGGGCCGCGTCCACGCTCGTGGCGGTAGCGCCGCCTCACGCCGCTGGATGGACCGAGTACCACAACGCGTTCATCGAGCGATGGGGCCCAGGAGCGGCCGTTCCAATCCGTGAGGTGTTGAACATGCTGGGGTTTCCGGCCGGGTACAGGGGATCCACTCGCCGCGCCCCAGCGCTGTTCACCAGCCGCGACCGGCTGCTCGGACAGCTCGCGCAGCAGGCTGCACTCGACGGCTGCGCCGAAGTGGTGCTCGACGACGCACTGATCGACCTGCTGCGCGGGAATGACGACCGACCGCCGATCCCGCACACCGAACTGCGGTTCACCCTCGCCGCCGACACCCCGCACGATCTGGACCGCGGCGCGTTCACCCTGACGGTACTCAGCGGGTCCCGCCATGCCGGCGTCGCCGCCGCCCGGTTCCTGCACCTGCTCATCCCCGCCGAGTTCGCTGGATTCCAACAGGTCTACCGGCATTTGCCGACCGCCCTGTCCGGCGCGGCCCCGCTGCAACTTTCCGGACCTCCGCTGGACGCCAGGCTCACCGCGGTGGCTCGGACGCCCGAGCTGCTGCCCGTCCTTCCTGTCGGCGACTTCCACCCGAGACCGCCGTACACGATCGAGGACCTGGCGGTGACCGGCGACGGACGCCGCCTGTGGCTGGTGTCACTGGCCACCGGTCAGCCCGTCGAACCGCTGCTGTTCAACAGCGTGCTGCTGCCCACGCTGCAGCAGCCACTGATGCGATTCCTGACCGAGATCTGGGCCGCGTGGACGGCACCGTGCAGCCGGTTCGACTGGGGACACGCCGGTAGCCTGCCATTCCTACCCCGACTGCGGCGCGGACGCACCATCGTGCACCCCGCCCGCTGGACCATCGACCACACCGCGCTTCCCGCTCAGGGCACCGCATGGCCGCAGTGGCGTGACGCCTGGCAGCGGCACCGCCACCAGAGGCACATCCCGCAGCAGATCCTGGTCGGCGACGACGACATCCGCCTACGCCTTGACCTGGACGACCAGGCCCACCTGACGGTCCTACGCGACCACCTCGACCGGCATCCCCGCACCGTGATCACCGAGGCTCCAGGGCCCGCCGGCTGGATCGACGACCGCCCCGCCGAACTCCTGCTCACCCTCACCCACCCCACACCGGCTGCCCGACCAGCCCGACCAGCCCGAATTGCCACCACTGCTCAGCACTGGCCCGGGCGGTCACGGTGGCTGGAGGCACACCTACACGGTCGGCTCAACGACATCCTCACCGACCTCGCCCGCCGCCCCGCCGACCACCTCCCAGCCGGCTGGTGGTTCCTGCGGTATCCCCACCCCGAGCAGCACCTGCGGCTACGAATCCCACTTCCGAACGCCAGCCGGTTCGCCGACATCGCCCGCCATCTCGCCGGCTGGGTGCAGCACCTGCACGACGGCGCCGTCGTGCACGACTACAGCCTGCACCCGTACCGCCCCGAAACCCGCCACGGTGCCGCAGCGACCCTCGCCGCCGCCGAGCGGGTGTTCGCCGCCGACTCCCGCGCCGCCCTGCACAGGCTCACCGGCGACCGGCAAGCCGCCACCGCCGCCGGGATGATCGCCATCGCCGACGGCTTCACCGGCGACGGGCCGCACTGGCTCGCCACCCACGTCGCCCACTGGACCGGTCCCCGCCTCGACCCCGCCCAGCTCGAACATGCCCGGCTCCCGGTGCATGACGAGCGACTCGCGGCAGCGCTGGCCGCCTACCGGTCGTTGGTCGTCGATGACGGACTCGACCCCGACGAGGTGCTGGGCGACCTGCTGCACCTGCACCATGCCCGCATGATCGGCGTCGACCTCGCCTCCGAACAGCACTGCCTGCGGCTGGCCCGAACCATCGCCCGTACCACCATCGCCGGGCGTAAGCCGTGACCGCAGGACAGTCCCTCGCCGACGGCGCGGCCGGCATCGCCCTGCTGCACCTGGAAACCGGCAACCGGCCCGCAGCGTACGAGGCACTGCGCCACGCCACCGCCGGTGGTGTGAGCATCGCCGAGGGAGCCAGCCTCTTCTACGGCGCGCCCGCGCTCGCCTTCGTCCTCGCCATCACCGACCACCCGGGGCTCGCCCAGGCGCGAGCGGCCACCGCCGACGGCACCGCCACGGTGACCCGCCGCCGGCTCGACGCCGCCCACCGTCGCATCGACCAACACCAGCAACCGCACTACGCCGAGTACGACCTCATCCGCGGCCTGACCGGACTCGGCGTCGTTCTACGCCGGCTTGGCGATCACGACCTGCTCCGTCAGGTCCTGGACTACCTCGTCCGACTCACCGAACCGCGAGGCGAGTTACCCGGCTGGTGGTGCCGGAACGCACCCGACCGCTGCCAGCCACCTCCGGCCGGCGGTCACGCGAACTTCGGCATGGCCCACGGCATCACCGGCCCACTGGCACTGCTCGCCCTCACCCTCCGCGACGGCATCACCGTCGCCGGACATACCACGGCGATCAACTGCATTAGTCGATGGCTGGACACCTGGCAACAGCACACCGACGGCACAATCTGGTGGCCACAAACCATCACCCTCACCGACCTGCACCGCGCAACCCCAGCCCAACAAACCCCGCTGCGACCGTCCTGGTGCTACGGCACCCCCGGCATCGCCCGCGCCCAGCAGCTCGCCGCACACGCCCTGCACGACACCACCCGCCAGCACCTCGCCGAGACCGCATTCACCATCTGCGTCACCGACGCCGGACAACTTAGGAGACTCACCGACCGAGGCCTGTGCCATGGCACCGCCGGACTGCTGGCCACCGCCCGCCGCATCGCGTCAGATGCCGTTAGCCCCATACCCCTCGACATCGTCGACGATCTCCACCGGCAGGCCAACCCCACCCCCGACGAGCCCGAAGGGCTTCTCGAAGGAATTGCAGGGGTCGGCCTCGTCACCGCCGCCACC
>NZ_JBMHMM010000002.1:0-81067 GCF_049178935.1 Verrucosispora sp. WMMD703
AAGCAGCTCGACGAGGCCGCCGGCATCATCCGGGCCCGCGCCGGTGAGGCCCGGCTGGTGCTACGGCCGATGTACGGCTGCCAGGCCGCCGGGTTCGCCGCCGGCCTGCCCGCCGGTGTCGTGCTGCCCACCCACGCCACGATCCCCTTCTAGGACACCGGCATGACCATCAGCACCCGGGACAACAGCATGCAACCGCCACTGCGTCGACCAGCCGCACGCCGGCCCGGCCGGCTCGGCTACTCCGGGCCCGGCGGGGGCCGGTGGTCCTGGATCGAACCACCCACGGAGTACCGGGGCACCACCGTCCAGGTGTGCGGACTGTTCCCGTTCGGCACCGGCGCCTCAACCCCGATGATCGGCGTCCCCGTCGGCCGGCACCTCTACACCGGCAGCGCGGTGTGCTTCGACCCGATCTCCTGGTACACGAGAGCGAGGTTGATCAACAACCCGTCGGTGTGGATCGAGGGCGAGCCCGGAATGGGCAAGTCCACCGCCGTCCGCCGGATGGTCCTCGGCCTCACCGCCCAGGGCGTGACCCCGCTGATCCTCGGCGACCTCAAACCCGACTACGCCGAACTGGTACACGCCCTGGGCGGTCAGGTGCTGCGCGTGGGGCCGGGCCTGGACCGGATCAACCCCCTCGATGCCGGACCGTGGCGGCAGGTCCTCGACCGGGTCGACGACCGCACCGGTGCCGTCGTCCGCGCGGCCGTCACCGACCGTCGCCTGAACATGTTGGTCGCCCTCGCCACCTTGGTCCGCCGGGGCCCGGTCAGCTCCGACGAGACCACCGTGCTGGCCGCCGCGCTGCGCTTCCTCGCCGAACGCGAGACCGACACCCAGCCAGTGCTCTCCGACGTCCTGGCCGTCATCCGCGACGCGCCCGCCGAGGTCCGCGCGGTCACCCTCTGGCAGGAAGAGGGAGATCTCCCCCGGTTCCGGGAGGACACCGCCGCACTGCACCGCACCTTGCTGGCCCTGCTGCACGGCCCACTCGGCGACACCTTCGAGGGGCAGACCACCACCGCGATTCGCCTGGACACCCCGGCCGTGTGCGTCGACATCTCCGGCATCGACGACACCGACGAGCTGCGCACCGCCGCGACCCTGCTGTCGACCTGGTCGTACGGCTTCGCCCAGGTGGAGGCCGC
Organism: Verrucosispora sp. WMMD703; assembly: GCF_049178935.1. Lineage (NCBI taxonomy): Bacteria > Bacillati > Actinomycetota > Actinomycetes > Micromonosporales > Micromonosporaceae > Micromonospora > Verrucosispora sp. WMMD703. The sequence goes on from NZ_JBMHMM010000002.1 coordinate 1,155, forward strand.
GCACCTGATGGCCGACCTCGGCCTGGCCCCGGCCCGGACGTTCTTCACCGTGCTCGACGAGCTGTGGCGGGCGCTACGGGTCGGGCACGGCCTGGTCGACCGCGCCGACGGCCTCACCCGCCTCAACCGGCAGAAGGGCACCGGCACCGCCTTCATCACCCACTCCCTCGCCGACCTGGAAGCGCTGCCCACCGCACACGACCGGGCCAAAGCCCGCGGTTTCGCCGAACGCAGCGCCGTGCTCATGATCGGTCCGTGTTCCGAACAGGAACTCGACGCCGTCGCCCGCGTACGGCCGTTGTCGCAGGCAGAACGGCGGGAGGTGCTGTCCTGGTCGGCACCACCGTCCTGGACGGCCACGGAGGGCGGGGAAACCGTCGGGCGCGGGAACTTCCTCATCAAGGTCGGATCGAGGCCGGGAATCCCCGTGCACCTGGAGCCCACCGAGGTGGAGAAGCAGCTCGGCAACACCGACTTCCGCTGGACGATGACGTGAACCGGCCCGCCGGACCGCGCGGTGGCCACGACGACGCCGGTCTGATCGTGGGCGGGCTCGCCGCCCTGGTCCTGGTCCTCGCCGGCACGGTGTGGCTACCGGTCGTGCTGACCCGACCGCCCGGCTACACCGGCGGCCACCCAATCCAGGTCGCCCTCGCCGTGCTGCGCGGAGACATCACCTGGACCACCGCGTGCACGCTCGTCGCGGTCGGCCAGCTCGCCATCCTGCTGCTGCTGATCGGGGCGGTGGTCGCGATCAGGCGGTGGATCCGCCGGCGACGGACCCGGGTCGACTCGGCCGCCCGGCGCATGGCCACCCGCGCCGACCTGGCACACCTCGGCCCGAAGGGGGTCGCCGACAGCGGCCGGCGACTGCGACCCAGCCTCGCCGACGTCGACCGGCCCGACCCCGACCAGCTCGGCGTGCTCATCGGCACCACCGTCGCCGGCGGGATGCCGCTGCGCCAGTCCTGGGAGGACATGGCCGTCGACATCTGGGGCCCGCGTACCGGCAAGACCACCAGCCGGGCCATCCCCGCCATCGTCGCCGCACCCGGTCCGACCCTGGTCACCAGCGTCAAGGGCGACATCGTCGACGCCACCCGTGAGATCCGCGCAGCCCGGGGCACGGTGTGGGTGTTCGATCCGCAGCACATTCTCGGCGCCGAGCAGGGCATGTGGTGGAACCCGCTGCGTGCCGTGGCCACCATCACCGACGCCCGGCGGCTCGCCGAGCACTTCGCCGCCGCCGAACGAGAGCCGGGCGTCAGCCGCGACGCCTTCTTCGACCCCTCCAGCGAGGAGCTGGTGGCGAACCTGCTCCTCGCGGCCGCCGTGTCCGGGCGAGACATCCTCGCCGCCTACCGGTGGTCGGTCAGCCCTCGGGACGACGAACCGGCGATGCTGCTGCGCGAGCACGGCTTCGACCTACCCGCTGACGCGGTGTCCGGCGTGGTCAACATGCCCGACAAGACCCGCGGTGGCATCTACGCCGGTGCCCAGAAGATGCTCATGTGCCTGACCGAGCCGGCCGTCACCCGCTGGGTCACCCCACCCACCCGAGGCAGGGTGCTCACGTTCGACCCGGCCGCGTTCGTGACCTCCACCGACGTGCTGTACCTGCTCTCCCAAGGCGGGCCCGGCTCCCCCGCCCCCCTGGTCGCCGCGCTCACCGACGCCGTCCTGCGCGCTGGCGAGCTACAGGCACGCGCCTCGGCCGGCCGACGCCTCGACCCGCCGCTGCTGAGCATCCTCGACGAAGCGGCGAACATCTGCCGGCTACGCCAACTGCCCAACCTGTACTCGTACTACGGCTCCCACGGCCTGCCCATCATCACGATCCTGCAGTCCTACCCCCAAGGCGTCGACGTGTGGGGACGCGAAGGCATGCGCAAGCTGTGGTCCGCCGCGAACGTCCGCACCTACGGCGGCGGCGTCGCCGACCCCGACTGGCTCGAAGAACTCTCCAAACTCATCGGGGAGCACGACGTCACCACCCGGTCGACCAGCAGCAGCGGATCCGGCTGGGGCCAACGCTCGGTCTCCCACGCCACCCGCCGCCAACGCATCCTCGACGTCTCCGACCTCCACGCTCTACCTCGCGGCCGGATGATCGTCTACGCCTCCGGAGCACCACCTGCCCTCGCCCGCACCGCCCCATGGCAGGACGGACCTCACGCCGCCGCTATCCGGGCCTCGATCGACCGCTGGGATCCCACCGGCCGCACCGACTGGACCCTCACCCCCGACGCCCCGCCGGAGCCAGCACCATGACCAGCCCGCTCCCCGGACCGGCCACCGATCCGGTCGCCGACCTCAGCGCCCTACTCGGCGAACTGGCCGGCGACCACCAAGCCGACCCGCCGCCGGCCACTTCCAAGCCGGCCGGTGACGAGCCGGTCTACCGCAACGTCGAAGCGTTCGTCGGGGACTACCTCGCCCACGTCGTGGAGCGTCGCCTCGCCAGCGGACCGACCTCCGGGCTGAACTGGTGCCCGCGCTGGTGGGCCCACCCGGAAGCGATCTCCCGTCTGTACGCGCTCTGGCGAGCATGGGAGACCCTGCGGGTCAGCGACCCGCAGACCGGCATGAGCATCTGGTGGCGCGACCACCTCGACCCCCACCTCGCCGCGCTCGCCGCCGAGTACGGCCCGTTCAGCCGGTGCGACCCGACCAAGCACACCGAACCTCGACCGCTTCCGGTCGAGCTGGCGCCGCCGGAGGTGCTCGCGCAGCTTCCCGACGCCACCGGCACTTGATTCCGCAGCATCACTGCGGACCGGGCCGCCTCGACCACCGGCGTGGCTACTGCGCCTCGGAGATCACCACCACCGGTGGAGTGCACCTATTCGACTCCTGCGCTATTCGCTGATCATGAGCGCGGGGCCGCCCTTCGCCGCCTCAACCGAATTCGGCAGCAGAGCCGACGGCCGCAGGCTGCAGTCGTTGGCCGGATGAGCAGGGCAGCCAACCACGCTGGCAGGTCGCGAGTTGTTGTGTCGCGGTTGACGACGTACGACCGGTCGGCGACGACCGACTTCGGGGCCCGCACGGTCTGCTCCCTCAGGGCCTACCGGCTTCCGGACCAAAAACAACTCCAGCGCTGGTCAAACCGGATGACGATCCCGGCTCCAGTCATTCGCGCAGGCCGCCCTGACCTGCGCTGGAGTTGTTTCTCGCTGAAAACTACGGCGAGGCCTAGGGGCTGGCGGGTACCAGGGCGGCGGTCACGGCGGATCCCCTCTCGCGGGGGTGGGGTTACAGGTAGCGGCAGACCTGCTCTGGATGGCAACTGCCAGGGTCGGGCGTGCTGGCGGCGTCGTGCAGCTGCGTGACTGTGTCGCGTAGCGCCTGCAGGTCGGCGATCTGGGCGTCGAGGTCGCGCAGCCGCGTGGCGAGCAGGTCCTCGACGTGCGCGCACGGGGCGTGGCCCCGGTCGCGGACGTCGAGGACCTCGCGGATCTGCGCCAGGGTCAGTCCGGCGGCGCGGCCACGGCGGATGAAGTCCAGCCGCGCCACCGCCTCCACGCCGTACTGGCGGTACCCGGCTGCGGTGCGCCCGGCGGGGCGCAGCAGGCCGATGTCTTCGTAGAAGCGCAGCGTCTTGGTCGTGGTGCCCGTGACCGCCGCGAGCTCACCGATCCGCAATCCCGGTCACCTTCCGCCTCTTGACCTTACCCTGCACTGGAAGGTCCAGTCTTAGCTCGGTAAGGGCCCGATGACCAGCGGAAGGCAGCTCATGGCGGACAACGACGACGTCGATCTCGCGGTGGTGGGCTCCGGCGGGGCGGCGATGGCCGCCGCGATCGCGGCCCGGCAGGCCGGCGCGAGGGTGGTGCTCATCGAACGGGCGGTGCTGGGTGGCACGTGCGTGAACGTCGGTTGTGTGCCGTCGAAGACGCTGCTGGCCGCGGCCGGCACTCGGCACGCTGCGCTGTCCAACCCGTTTCCTGGGGCGCCCACCTCCGCCGACGGAGTGGACCTGCGCGCGCTCGTCGGGCAGAAGGACGAGCTGGTGGGTCGGCTACGGCAGGCCAAGTACGGCGACGTCGCCGCCGCCTACGGCTTCGAGGTCCGGCCCGGGCAGGCCCGGTTCACCGATGGCGACACCCTCACCATCGACGACCGGCCGCTGCGTGCTCGCGCCTACGTGATCGCGACCGGTGCTGAACCGGCCCGGCCTGATCTGCCCGGCCTCGGCGAGGTGGACTACCTGACCTCTACCACGGCGATGGAGCAGTCCGAGCTGCCTGACTCGCTGGTAGTGGTCGGCGGCGGGTACGTCGGCATGGAACAGGCGCAGTTGTTCGCCCACCTCGGCACCCGGGTCACCCTGGTCGGGCGGCTCGCGCCGAGGGCCGAACCGGAACTCGCCGAGGCGCTGCGCGCCGTGTTCGCCGACGACGGCATCACCATGCTGGAAGAGCACGCCACCGAGGTGCAGCGCGCTGCCGGCGGGGTGGAGGTCGTCACCGCGTCCGGGCGGCGGGCGAGCGGGCAGCGGCTGCTGGTGGCCACTGGCCGGCGGGCCCGCACCGACGGCCTCGACCTGGCCGTCGCCGGCGTGAAGACCGACGAGCGGGGGTTCGTGGTTGTCGACGCCGCGCAGCGCACCACCAACCCCCGGGTGTATGCCGCGGGCGACGTCACCGGCGCACCGCAGTACGTCTACGTCGCCGCCGCCACCGGCCGCGTCGCGGCGGTCAACGCCCTCGCCGGCGACGGCACCCGCCCGGCCCGGTTGGACTACACCGGCCTGCCGTCGGTGGTGTTCACCCGGCCGCAGCTGGCCTCGGCCGGGCTCACCGAAGCCGACGCCCTCGCCGCCGGGCACGACTGCGCCTGCCGCATCCTCGACCTCGCCGACGTGCCCAGGGCGCTGGTCAACCGCGACACCCGCGGAGCGGTCAAGGTCGTCGCGGACGCGAACACCGGCCGGGTGCTCGGCGTCCACGCCCTCGCCGACGGCGCCGGAGAGATGATGCTGGCCGCCACCTACGCCATCAAAGCCGGGATGACCGTCGACGACATCGCCGACACCTGGGCGCCCTACCTGACGATGGCCGAAAGCCTGCGGATCACCGCCGGGACGTTCCGCAACGAACTGCCGACCTCCTGCTGTGCCTGACAGCCGCCCCCGCCGCAGCGCCGTATGGGCCGCCGGCGCCCTGGCCGTGTGCTGCACCCTGCACGCACTGCTGCTCACCGGCGGCCTCGCCGGCATCGGCGCCGGCATCGGCGCGGCCACCAGCAACACCGCGCTGCTCGGCACCGCCGGCGTGGTCCTCGCCGTGGCCATCGGTGTCGTCATCGCCTGGCACCGGCGCCGCCCCAGACACCAAGGCTGCCCACCAGCCCCGAACGAGCGGAGCCACCATGAACAGCAGCGATAGCGACGGCGACCTCGCCACGATGCTGTCCTGCGCCGGGCTGCCCCCCGACAACCTGCTCACCCGCCGGGCCGCGCTGCCCGCCCCGCTACGGGATCTGCACTAGCGGGTGTTGGCCAGCTTCGCCACCACCGGCGCACCACCGCCGACGTCGCAGCTTGCCGACTCGGCCCGCGCACACGGCGTGGACCTGCCCGACACCCTGCGCGAGCTCAGCCACACCGAGCTGGTGTTCACCGACCCGGACACCTCCGTGGTCACCGGCGCGGTGCCCTTCGCCGCCGGCGCCTCGCCGCACCGGGTCCGCATCGCCAGCGGGCCGCAGGCCTTCGCCAACTGCGCAATCGACGCACTCGGCATCGCCGCGATGCTCAACCGCGACATCGACATCACCTCGACCGACCCGCACAGCGGCGAACCGATCACCGCCACCAGCCGGACCGGACAGTGGATCTGGCACCCTCAGACGGCAGTCGTGTTCGTCGGCTCACGCGGCACCGGCCCAATCACCCAAAGCTGCTGCCCAGTCATCAACTTCTTCACCAACACCGACCACGCCACGGCCTACCAACACCGACACGACCTGTCCGGAGTCGTGCTCACAATGCCCCAAGCCGTCCGCGCTGGCGCGCTCATCTTCGGCGACCTCATGCGCGAGCCGACCTGAACCCCGGTTCTGTACGAGGAACCCTCAACGGACACCCGCCCGGTCGGGGACGGACGTCGCCTTGATCCCAACAGGGAACAATTCGGCAACCGGCGAACGAGCACGCACGAACGCCTCGTCCACGTCCGTCAGCGTGAAGTGCCGAATCAGGTCCACCCGGCCGATCTCCGGGAACGCCCGAAGCTGCGCCAGCTCCTCCTCAGAGAACACATCCCGCGTACCCACGAACCCACCACCCAGCCATCGACCGTCACCAAACGGACGGGAGGCTACGGGTCCGTCAGACCGAGATCAATGCCCCAGTTCTTAGCGTTGTTTTGGTCCGGAAACTACGGACGGGCCCTCAGCACCTCGTACGTCTTCGGGTCCTGCTCGTACCAGGTCTCACAGCGGGTGGCCCGGTCCGGCACCCAGGTACGCAGCTGCCGGGGCCACACCGCGGGCAGGAAGACCAGCATGGGCGCGTCCGGGGCCAACTGCCGAGCGGGCGGTGACGTGGACCACGCCGCCGGTAATGCATTCCCTAATGGCGCTAGTATCGCTGCATGGCGATGAATCGTGTGGAGGGCTGTGACCGGGCCGGGTTGAGTCCGGCGGTGGCGTTGTTCGCGTCTCTGGCCGATCCGACCCGGCTGCGGATCGTTCAGCGGCTGGCCCGGGGGCAGGCTCGGGTGGTGGACCTGACCGGCGAGCTGGGTCTGGCTCAGTCGACGGTGTCGAAGCATCTGGCGTGTCTGCGTGACTGTGGCCTGGTCGACTATCGGCCGGTCGGCCGGGCGTCGGTGTACTCGTTGGCCCGGCCTGAGTTGCTCGATCTGCTCGCCAGCGCCGAGCAGTTGCTGGCCGCCACCGGCGATGCGGTGGCGCTGTGCCCCAACTACGGCCCTGACGGTACCGGGATCGGCGACGAGGAGGCTGTGCGATGAGCGACGCGTGCGGCTGCGGAGACGACGAACCCCGCGTGGAAGGTGCCGAGGAGGAGCGCGAGCCCGAGCGGCTGTGGCAGGTCAGCGAGTTGCGGGCTGCTGCCGTCGCCGGGGTGTTTCTGCTCGCCGGGTTCATCGCCGGGCTGGTCGACGCCCCGCGCCCGGTTGGCATCGGCCTCAACACTGTTGCGTTGCTGGTCGGCGCGTGGACGTTTGTGCCGAACACCCTGAAACGCCTGGCCAAGGGAAAGATCGGCGTCGGCACTTTGATGACGATCGCCGCTGTCGGTGCGGTGGTGCTCGGCGAGGTCACCGAGGCCGCCATGCTGGCGTTCCTCTACTCCATCAGCGAAGGCTTGGAGGAGTACTCCGTCGCCCGGACTCGGCGCGGCCTGCGGGCGCTGCTCAACCTCGTACCCGCTGAGGCGACAGTCCTTCGCGAAGGGGCGCAAGTCACCATCGACCCCGCCCAGTTGCGCGTTGGTGATCTGCTGCTCGTGCGGCCCGGTGAACGCCTGGCGACCGATGGTGTGATCCGCACGGGCCGTTCCGCGCTCGACGTGTCCGCATTGACCGGTGAGTCCGTGCCGGTTGAGGCGAATCCTGGTGATGCCGTCTACGCCGGTTCGATCAATGGCACCGGTGCCATTGAGGTGCAGGTGACCGCTACCGCGTCCGACAACTCTCTGGCGCGGATCGTGCGCATCGTGGAGGCCGAGCAGTCTCGCAAGGGTGCCGCCCAGCGGCTCGCCGACCGGATCGCCAAACCGCTGGTACCCGGCATCATGATTCTCGCCGCGATCATCGCCGTGGCCGGCGCTCTAGCCGGCGATCCACGTACCTGGATCGAACGTGCCCTCGTCGTGCTCGTCGCCGCTTCCCCGTGCGCGCTGGCCATCTCCGTGCCGGTAACCGTCGTCGCCGCGATCGGCGCCGCCAGCCGCATCGGCGCGCTGGTCAAGGGCGGCGCCGCACTCGAAGCGTTGGGCCGGATCCGCGCGGTCGCGCTGGACAAGACCGGCACCCTGACCCGCAACGAACCCACCGTCGTTGACGTTGCCACCACCGACACGACCAGCCGCGACCAGGTCCTTCGGGTCGCCGCAGCACTCGAATCACGCAGCGAACACCCCCTGGCCCGGGCGATCCTCGCCGCCGCACCCGACCACATCCCGGCCGCCGACGTCGAGGCCGTCACCGGTGCCGGCCTGACCGGCATCGTCGACGACCGGCCGGCACGGCTCGGCCGCCCCGGCTGGATCCACCCCGGCCCCTTGGGCGAGCACGTCACCGCCATGCAGACAGCCGGCGCGACCGCCGTCCTCGTCGAACACGACGGCACCCTGATCGGCGCCATCGCCGTCCGCGACGAACTACGACCCGAAGCCGCCGAAGTCGTCGCCCGGCTCCACGCCGACGGATACACCGTGGCGATGCTCACCGGCGACAACACCCGCACCGCCACCGCACTCGCCGCCCAGGCCGGCATCGACGAGGTTCACGCCGACCTTCGACCCGAGGACAAGTCCCGCATCATCACGGCCATGCGCGCCGCGCGGCCGACCGCGATGGTCGGTGACGGTGTCAACGACGCCCCTGCCCTGGCCACCGCCGACGTCGGCATCGCCATGGGCGCCATGGGGACCGACGTCGCGATCGAAACCGCCGACGTCGCGCTGATGGGCGAAGACCTGCGGCACCTGCCACAAACCCTTGCCCACGCTCGCCGAAGCCGCCGCATCATGCTGCAGAACGTCGGCCTGTCCCTTGGACTGATCACCGTTCTTATCCCGCTGGCCACCTTCGGCGTCCTCGGCCTGGCCGCTGTCGTCCTGATCCACGAACTCGCCGAAATCGTCGTCATCGGCAACGGCGTACGCGCCGGCCGCACCCGCTCCCTGCCAGCCGCCCAGCCTGGGTTTGCAGGAGGGGCACGGTGATGGCTGCGATCGCGGTCGCGTTGTACCTGACCGGCCTCGGGCTGGCGTTCGGGTGGCGCAGCGTCGCGCAGTGGAAGGCAACCGGCGACACAGGGCTGCGGCTGGATGCCGGTCCGCCCGGGTCGGTGGGCTGGTGGGCGAAACTGCTGTTCGTCGCCGCGCTGCTGCTCGGCCTCGCCGGTCCGGCTGCTGCCCTGGCCAGGATGGACCCGGTCAGCGTTCTTGACCACAGCAGGCTGCGGGTGGCTGGGCTGGTCCTGGTCGGCGCCGGCGTGACCGCCACCCTCGCCGCGCAACTGAGCATGGGCGCCTCCTGGCGCGTCGGGGTCGACCCGGCCGAGCGCACCGCCCTGGTCACCGGCGGCGCGTTCGCCCTGGCCCGCAACCCCATCTTCACCGCCATGACCGCCACCAGCGCCGGTCTTGCCGCGATGGTGCCCAACCCCATCGCCCTGGCCGCCACCGCAGTCCTGGTCGCGTCGATCCAGCTGCAGGTCCGCGCCGTCGAGGAGCCCTACCTTGCCCGCACCCACGGCGCCGCCTACGCCGACTACGCCGCCCGGGTCGGCCGATTCTGGCCCGGAATCGGCCGCCGACCAGCACCGACCCGTCGCTGAGCGCGCCTCTCACTCACGATCAACCACTGATCGTTGATCTTTCGCGGAAAGCTACGGGCGGGCCCAGTCGCAGGCGATGTCCATTTCCGCAGCCTACGGCCCCGAGCAGAGGGATGGACCGGTCATGGGTGCGGGGCGTCGGGGTCGGGTCGGCTGTTGAGATAGGCGGTCCAGTCGGCTCGGGCGTAGGTGCTCCAGGTGGCGGCGGTCTTGTGGGTGAGGCCGAACAGGTCGGTGATGACGGGTGCGGGCAGGTCGGCCGCGAGGGCGATCAGGGCGTTGTTGCGGGCGGCGCCAACGGGAATGCCGTGTTGGCGTAGACGGTGTCCGAGGCTGGCCGCCGCGATGGGGCGGGTCGGCGGTCTGCCCGGGAAGAGGTAGGCGGCCTGGGCCTGCGCGGTGGGGCGCAGACCGAACGTGCGTGGTGGTTGCGCGATGAGCTGGTCGACGAGCTGCGCGAGGGTCGGCGGCAGCAGGACCGGCACGGAGTCGAGGGCCAGGTAGGTTCCCCGGTCGTCTCGACTCAGCCGCTCGGTGGTCAGCGCGTGGATCTTCGGCAACCGGACGCCGTAGAGCAGGATGAGACCGCCGGCCACCTTCACGTCGACCGGCGTCGGGTCGTCCGGGGTGAGGCACCGCCGCAGCAGGTGCAGGTGGTGGTCTTCGGCGAGGAACCGGGAGGGCGTGTCGTCGCGGCGGCGGGCGATGACCAGGTTCGGAGTGATCCGTCGCGCGGCGGTCCAGGCGGTGAAGGCCCGGACCGCCCGGCGTCGGTGGGCTCGGCCGTCGGTCATGAACTCGTCCAGGCGCGGCTGGGTGAGGTCGTCGATCGTCAGGTTGCGCTGGCCCAGCCAGGACATCAGGGCCAGCGCCTGGTGGATGTCCTCGCGGTCGGCGGTGGCGGAGCTGGCGGTGTATCGGCCGCGGGTGGCGGCGCGGCGGGCCTTGCGCAGGACGACCCACTGGGCGAAGGGCCGGACGAGTCGTTGGCGATCGGCTGGCTGGTCGACGAGCAGGGCGTCGAGCCACGGTTCGAGCCGGGCCAGCGGCTCCAGCCGGTCGGGCAGGACGCTGGTGGCCACGAGCAGTTTGCGCAGGTAGTCGACCGCGCCCGCCTTCGGCGTGTGCAGGAGTTCATCGAGCACCTCGTGGGTGACCGGCGCCCTGGTCGCGGCCAGCTCGGCGAGCAGCCGGGCGGAGCCGCTGCGGCGCAGCCAGGCGAGGGCGTGCCGTGGGATGGCCGCGTTGACCAGCGCGTCGGCGAACGGAAGTAGCTGGGGGTCGATGGTGCCGTGGTCGTCGCCGAGGAGGTCGGTGACACGGTCGGTGAGCACGCACCGGGCGCATCGGCGCGCGGCGTAGAGGTCCCCGGCTTCCCCGCACGAGGCGCACAGGTAGTCCAGGTTTGCACGCATGCCGTTGCGGCCGGTGTCGCGGATCGCGCAGGGTCCGCACACGCCGGTTGCTCGCGCGTCGCGGCCAACGAGGACCCGGACCTGGCCACAGGTGGCGCAGGGGCCGGGGTTGTTGACCGTTCCGCTGTAGCAGGTCGAGCAGACCGGCCCCAGCGGCCAGTGCGCCTGGGTGGTGCGGCGGCGTCGACACAGCGCGCACTCGCGCAGCGGTCGCGGTCGGCAGCCGGGACAGCGCGGCAGGCCGTCCGGTCCGCGCTGGCAGTGCCGCCACCGGCCGCAGGCGCCACATTCGGCCACCGGCGACTCGGCGCAGGCAGCGCACAGATCCGGGCTGCCGCCGGCGGCGCGGCGTTTGATCTGCCTCGGGCGGCCACAGCCACCACATCGGCGCTCGGGCGCCCGGTAGCAGCGTCGACAGACGGAACCGGCGTCGGTGATCGCGTGCGCGGGCGACGGCAGCGCGCAGGTCACGCAGACGTGGACCGGGCGGGGCGCGCAGCCCTGACACAGCGGTCGACCGTCAGGGGTCCGTCGCGTCGGTTGCCGGCGCCGGCCGCAGCCGGCGCACTGCTGCTGCCGGGCCGGGTCGGTGCCGTAGCAGGCCCGGCAGATCACCCCCTCGTCGCGGCGGGCGGCGCGGTCGCCGGGTCGCCCGCACCGCGCGCAGATGATCTGCTCGGCTTTGAGCATGCAGGGCTGGCAGCATCGGCCGATCCCGTCCGGGTGCGGCCGGCCGCGTTGCAGGTCCGGCAGTGATCGGCCGCACCCGGCGCAGCTGGGCAGCGTGACCGCGTGCCCGAGGCCGGCGTCGACCAGGGCGTAGATCAGCCGCAGGAGCACCCTCGGCGCGTGCGGGTCCGGCGCGGCGAGGGCGTCCGGCCGGGCGGTCAGGTGCTGGTCGAGCTGACGCATCGGGATGAACGTCCAGGCGTTCGCCCGCTCCAGCAGCGCCTGTGCCGCCTCGCGGGACAACTGCGCGCCGATCACCGTGACCACGTGGCCGAGCAGCCGTTCCTGGGCCGCCTCGGTGGGGTCACCGACGTAGCGGTTACGGACGCGCCGACGGCGCGGGCTCACCCGTGCCTGGGCCGGCGGATCGTGGCCCGTGGCGGCGGCGCGGCCGGCGCCACCCTGCCACCACCGGCGGCCGCCTTGCGGACCGTCTGATTGGCCACCTGCGGCTCGATCAGGTCGTTGGGCGTGCACCCGAGGATGTCGCACAACGCAACGAGCGTGTCCATCGACAGCCGCTGCGGCGGCTGCGTCACCAGCCGGAACACCTGCTCCCGCGACAGCGTGACACCCCGCTCGGCCAGCAGCGGCACCAGGTCCGTGGTGGCGAACATGTCCCTGGCGGCCATCAACTGCCGCAGGTGCCACCGGTACCCCATCTTCTTGATCACTGCGCGTCCCACATCTCTCCGAGCCGGTCTTGCATGACGCGTCGCAGCAGCTGGTTGCGGTAGTCGTTGGATACCCCGGTGTAGATGGCGGTGGTGCTGGCGAACTTGTGCCCCACCTGGTCCTGCACGAACTTGACCGGATAGTCGAACTCGATCAAATGCGTGACGTAGGAATGACGCAGGCAATGCGGATCCAGCGCCGGATCCAGCCCGGCGGTCTCCCGCGCCGCGACGAACGCGTCGTTGACCGACCGCGTCGACACTCGCCCCCGGCGCTCGCTCACCCACAGCGCCGGATGCTTGCCCGGCCCCAGCGCCGGACGCACCTCGTGCAACCAGTGCTCCACCACCGGCACCACCCAATCCATCTCCGGCACCAACAGCACCGTGCGCCGCCGTGGCGGCCCGCCCCGCGACGCCTTGCCGTAGCGCACCATCACCATCCCGCACCGACCGAACTGCGGCGCCTTCGGATTCGACCGCACATCGACCAGGTCGAGCATCGCCACCTCCCGCCGACGCAGCCCGAAGGCGTACGTCAGCTTCAGCATCGCCGCGTCCCGCGACGCGGCCAGCGCACCCTTGACACCCCGCGACCTGATCTCAGCGACCCGGCCGTCGGCCGCGTCGAACAACGCCTGCAACTCGTCGTAGGTCAACGGCCGCCGTCCCGGCTCACCCTCGTAATCCTCGATGTGAACGACGGAGTTGTCCTGGTGAAACACCTGCTGCGGTGCCACGCCGAACCGCTCGACGCACAACGAGGCCCAGCCGTACCGGGCATCCAGCAGGTACTCGCAGAACATCCGCAGGTCCACCTCGTAGCCGCGGGCCGTCGACAACGCCAATGGCCTGTCGCCACCACGCAGGTGGGAGATGAACGCCTCCCCCTCGGCCGGCGTCCACTGCCACGGATACAGCCCCGAGAACTCCGCCAGCCGCCGCGCCAACCGCAGCCGCTGCGTGACCGTCGCCTCGGCCAGGAAACGGCTGCGCTGCTGAGCCGCCCAACCCCGCAGCATCTCCTCGAACACCACTGGCGCCGGATCCAGATGCACAACGTTGGGCGCCAGCACGAGGCTCACCGAGCCAGGGTCATCACGCCGCACCCCGACGTTGTATCAGATGCATCAATCTTGCAGCTACTCAAGACGTCCTGGACACGCCGAGACTCGTAACGTCGCAACGCCCACCACAGACCCGCCTGACCTGCGATTCTCTTCAGATCACCGCCCTGCCCTATGTTGCATCTAATGCAATTCCGCACAAAACGGTGGATGGTGGGTGGCGGCGCCGCAGTGGCACGTCCAGGTGTGGTGGCCGCGGTGGGTGTGCGGCGGCGGGCAGGGGCAGGGTGTCCAGCTCAGCTGGTAGCGGCCTGTGTTGAGGGGATGCTGCTCGGACCCGACACAGCGCTGTGGTACCGGAGCGACGAACTCGCGATGCCCGTCGCGGGTCACGCGGACCTGGTGGGCGACGACGTCGCAGTGCGGGCAGGTCGGCACCGGCCCGCCGACGGCGGGGCGGATCCGGCCATGGTCGGGGCAGGTCCAGTCACCGGCGCGCAATGTCGGTGTCAGTCGGCGCCAGTCCACGCTCATGCCGGGGACGCTACCGCCACCCGAGACTTCAGGGAGTTCTCCCTGTTCTTCTCCACGATGTCAGGGGTGTACCGCATCCTCTACGTGGAGAGCATCCTCGGAAACTTCTTCAGCGGAACGGATTGAGTCAACACACCGGCAGGTTCTTGTATCAGCTCTGATACGTCTTAGGGTGGATGACGTAGTAAAAGAGAAGGGCGGGAAGCTGACGCTCCCCGCCCCGGGCATCACCGGTGGCGTCGGCCTAGGAACCAGTTCACCGTCGTATGCCCCAGCACCGCGAGGGCCTTCGCCGCCACGGCGAGGCCCTCGCGCTGGTTGTAGGCCGCCATCAGGGCGGCCAGCTCCAGCGCAGGCCTCACGAACTGCCACACCCGCTCGGTTCGCGAGGTGACCCGCGGAGGGTCCTGCTCCGGCTGTTGTCGCACCGTGTTCCTCCTCTCCGGCTCCGAGGTTCGGAGCCCCGCGGTCGCTCCGAGAAGCGGTGCCGGACGGTAGGAGGTTCACGGTTGGTGACAACCGCAGTGCCGAGGAATGACGGTATCCCACAAGCCCGACACATCCCCGCCTCTGTCCAGGTTCGACACGCCGATGGCGGCGCACATCTGTTCGAGACGTATCCGGCGGAGGCCAATGATGCTCCGGATCGGCCGGCCCGGGGCGGGAGGTGGGTGATGGGTGTTCAGCCGCCGGCGGTGACGTGCTCGCACACCCGGCGGGGCCGGTAGCCGCCCGGGACGTCTACGCCGATGGTGTCCCAGAACGCCGGGGAGCCGTCGATGTGCCCGCCGAGCGTGTGCCAGGTGTAGCCGGGGTTTTCCCTGCGTAGCGCCGCGAGGCCGGCGGCGGCCAGGCCGCGGCGGCGGTAGGCCGGCAGGGTGTGCGGCTGCTCGACCCAGCCGATCCGGCACCGGCGACATACCTGGTAGTCGACCTCGAACACGAACTCGTCGCGTACGGAGGCGTCGTCGGGGTCGTGGGCGCGTAGGTTCGCCGCGCGCATCCGCCAGCCGATCCGTTCGTTCGAGACGGTGTCCTGCCACGGTGTGGCCAGCCGGGGCACGACGGGCCAGCCGGACCGGCGCGGCCACCGGCCTCCGGTCAACCGCAGAAGCAGCTCGCGCCACAGCTCACGCCCGGACACCCGGCCCAGCATCGCGGTACTGGCGACCAGGTCCCGGATCTCGGCGTCACGCGGGCCGGTCTCGGCCATCGGCTGCTTAGTCCTCGCCGGCGTCGGCTCGCGCCTGCCTGGCCTGCTCGACCAGCGCGTTGGTCAGGTCCCGCAGCCCGGCCACGACGTTCCAGTCCGGCCGGACCGCCGGGTCCAGGCCGCGTGCCTTGGCGTCCTCCCAGATGCGGTCAACGTAGTCGTACAGCGCCTGCCGGGCCTGCACCTGCGCTGCCCGTCCAGCGGCGTCCAGCGCAGCCAGGCCCGTCGCGTCGTGCTCGGCGAAGGCGTCGATCAGCTCGATCGCCATGCCCTGGTGGTCCAGCTCGTCGTCCACATTGACCATGCCGGCAACCCTATGGCATCGGGTCGTCACGCGAGTGTGCGCGATTGTCAGAGCGGCATCGGCGGGTAGCCGTCGGGGTCGAGCTGGGCGGCTCGGCGTCAGCGCCGCGATCCGGACTCGCTACCCCCGCGTGAGCGTGAGGGTTGCCCGGACCTGGCTGGTACCGATCGGGTCGATCGCGCGCAGGTTCACCGGCACGCCGAGCACGACCAGGTGCGCGCGTTCGTTCTCGCCCCGGCCGGGCGAGATCAGGCCGCGTACCGCCTCATCGCCCTGGTCGTCGTCGACACTGGGCTCCGGTGCCCCCAGCAGCCGCGCGGCGACCTCGGCCGGGAAGGGGCCTTCCTGCCACTCGATCTCCCAGGTCCGTCCGCCGGCGCCGGGCCACCAGTCGAGGTGGGAGGCGCCGTTGAGCGCCCCGGTCTCGCGCAGAGCCGACATGACCCGTCCCAGCACCTCGTAGTAGCGCGCCGGGTTCTCCCGCAGGTGGTGCACATCCGTCATGGCCTGCTCAACGAATCGGGCCTGGGTCAGGTCCGCCCTGACCGGGCTGATCCTGATCGCCGTGATGAGAGATGTCGGCGGGCAGCTGTAGATTGCCCGGCGTGACCGAGCCAGCTCGACGACCCATCACCTCTCAGGCCGTGATCGACGCCCTCGACGCACTCGGCTTGACTCCTACGCTGCCCCACGCCGTGACGGACAGGGACCTGCCGACCCTGCTGGGCGCATTGCTCGCCGCGACCGAGACGGCGATCTCGCACCACGTCTCCACCGACGACCAGTGGATGGGCGTCCTCCAGGGTCAGATCGGTCAGAGCGGTTCGACCCAGGACCCCACCCCGTTCCTGCTTCTCACCGCGATGCGGCTCACCAGGACCTGGAGGGAGCTGGGGCAGCTCCTGGAAGATTCCGGGCAGCCGGACCACCCGTTCCTGTCTCTCGCGGCGGAGGCCGCGCACGTGGCGAGCACCGTCACCACGCTGCACCTGACCGCGATTGAGCAAGACCAGTACGGGATGACCGAGCGGGACTTCCGCCTCCAGCTGGAGACGCTGCAGTCCGCGGTCCAGGAGGTCGTCCAGCGTCATGATCGCCTCACGGGGATGCTCCCACCCACGCAGTAGACCCGGACCGTAGCTCCGGCCGGGGCTACCGGTCTCCCTCTTCTGATTCCGCGGAATGCTCGTCGCCTGCGGCGGTGAGGTACGCGGCGAGGGTGTAGGCCGGCGCCCGGTCGAGGCGCTGCCCGCCGTGGTCGTAGCGGCGGGTGGTGCGGGCGTCGGCGTGCCCGAGTTGCTCCTGGACGTCTTCCAGGCGGGCGCCGGCGTCACGGGCGAGGGTGGCGCAGGTGTGGCGCAGCACGTGCGGGCTCATCTTCACCGGGATCTTCGCCGTGGTGGCGAGGCGGCGCAGCAGCCGCCACACCGCGCCCCGGTCGACGCGGGCGCCGCTGGCCGTGGCCACCAGGGGCCGGCGCGGCCGGGCCCCGGCCTGTCCGGCCGGCACCGGTACCCGGGCCTCGGCAAGGTCGGGCCGGCCGGCGAGGTAGGCGTCCAGGCGGCGGGTGACCGGGGCGGGCAGCGCGACCAGGTGTGGGCCGCCGCCCTTGGCGGTGAACCGCAGGACGCGGTGGTTGCGGTTGTAGCCGAGCTGCTCGACGTCGGCGCCGACGAGCTCTCCCACGCGCAGCCCGCCGTAGAGCAGCAGGGCGACGATCGCGGCGGTGCGGGCGGCCTGGGGGCCGGTGTCGGCGTCGGCGGCGGCGAGTAGCGCCTCGGCCTGGGCGCGGGACAGCCCGGGAGTGCTCGGCCGGGTCGGGTCGGTCTTCGGCTTCTGCTTGGGGTTGATGGCGGCGGGGTTGGCCCGGTCGGTGCGGTCCTCGGCGATCAGCCAGGAGTAGAACGCCGACACGGCGGCGAGGCGGCGGGCCCGGGTCGCCGCGGAGGCGCGGCCGGTGGCTTCCTGGGCGCGGAGCCAGGCGTGGGTGTGCACCCGGCGGGCCTCGGTGAGCGGGTCGACGCCGGAGACGGCGAGGAAGGTCAGCCAGTGCCGCAGGTCCCGCTGGTAGGCGTCCCGGGTGTGCGGCGAGGCGTAGGAGACCAGCCACTCCCGCAGCAGCTCCTCCAGGCCGTCGCCGGCGACACCCCCCACGGTGGGGGCCCCACCGTGGGGGGCCGGGACGGCGGGCAGCACCTCGCCGGACAGGGCGATGCTCACTGCCCCTCCCGCTGGGCGGGCGGGGTGTTGATGATGGTGACCTTGTCGCCGCCAATGAGGGGCGCGTCGGCCGGGCCCTTGAGGTACGGCGCGATCCATAGCGGCCGGTGGTCGTTGAGGCTGGGGTACCAGTGCTTGCGCCAGTGGCCGCGCACGACCCACCGGTGCCGCCACTCCCGGCCGCCCTGGTCGGCCTCGGAGTCTCGGTCGGCGCTCAGGGCGCGGCGCAGCCGGGCGACCCGCACGTCGCGGGGCGGCAGGCCGGCGCGTTCGGTCCGGCGGCGCTCCGGTCGGGCCGTGGTCAGCTGCTCGGACTCGGCGAGGTTGACCTGCGCGGCGAGCTGGAACGCGGCGAACACCAGCCGCGCCCAGCTCAACGTCGTCATCGGTGCGTCCGGTCCGGGGAGCTGGAACTCGTCGACGGGGTAGCCGTCGGGCCGCCAGGCCAGGCACGCCTCGTTGTCGACGGTCAGCGGCGGCAGTAACCCCCGGGCTCGGGCCAGCACCTTCGGGTCGGTGAACACGTCCTGCTCGTGCAGGCCGGACGCGGCGTAGAAGGACATCCACAGCCCGCCGGCCGGCCAGTGCGGGTTGGTTGCCGGTGACCACGACACCGCGACGATCGGGGCCTGACCGGCGTAGAGCTGCTCGCTGGCCTGCCGCATCTTCTCCCCGCCACTTCGGGCGAGCAGCTCAACGATCTGATCGTCGCGGGCCTCCTGGGCGGCGTAGACGGCGATCGGGTCGGCGAACACCGCGAAGCCGACCTTCGACGGCAGGTCCTGCGGGCGGGGCGCGAACGCCGGCATGGACGGGTGCGCGGCGTTGAGCAGCGCGCACAGGTCCTCGTCGACGTACCACAGGTCCCCGTCGCGCAGCCGGGTCGTCTCCGCGCCGGCGAGCAGGTGTGCAACCTTGTCCGCCGGGCCGGGCGGCCGGATCGGCTGCCGGCCGAGTTGGATGGCCTGCAGGTAGAAGTTCACGCCCTGGGCGCTGCCGTACCAGTCAGCCAGCCCTCGGCGCAGGGCCGGCACATCGGTGGCGTCGTAGCGGGCACGCCCGGTGTCGGTCGCGGGGTTCATGGGTGGCGGGTTCCCTTCGGTTGGCGTGGGCGGGTGGTGGCCCGCCGGCGGTGTCCGGCTCGACCGCAGAGGTGGATCACCGGCGCAGCCCTCGATCACGTTGCTCGGCGCGCAGGCATGCCGGGTGCCAGCGGGCGTACCGGACGCCGCCGTCGTCGACGGTCGGCACCGCCTGGGCCTCGTCGAGGGGCACGTACTGGCCGCAGCCGGCCCGGCCGCACCGGTTGACCGGGTCCGCCCGGTCCGCGGCGTCGACGTCGACCGGCGGCAGTTCGACGTCGAGGTAGACGGTGACGCCGTCACCGGAGCGGCGCGGCCGGGGCGGGCTCTCCCGGGTGACGGTGAGGACGCGGCCGATGGCCAGCGCGGCGGCGTCGGCCTGGTCGACGTCGCCGGCGAGAATCCGGACCTGGATGCCGCTCATCGGCGGGCCTTCGGGGTGCGCGAGGGTGCGGTCATGGCGCACAGCAGCTCGTAGGCGGTTTGGCAGTCGCCGAGGGCCCGGTGGCCGCCGCCGAGGGGTAGCCAGCGGCGTACGAGTTGCCAGTCGGAGCGGCGGCCCATCAGGCATGACCAGGTGCCGAGGTCGTCGAGGTGGGCCGGGTCGAGTCCGTCGCGGTCGGCGTGGCGGGCGATGGTGGCGTGGTCGAACTCGGCGTTGTAGGCCAGCACCGTACGGCCGGCGGTGACCTCCAGCAGTCGGGGCAGCACCTCGGCCAAGGTTGGTGCGTCGGCCAGCTCGGCGTCGGTGATGCCGTGCACCCACCGGGCTTCCGGCTCGACCTCGCAGCCGGGGGCGACGAGGGTGTCCAGCAGCGTGTCCCCGGTGCAGGCGTCGATCACGGCGACCTCCACGAGGTAGCCGGCCAGGTCGGTGGTCTCGGTGTCGAGGATCACCGCGGCGCCGGGCTCGCGCATGGCGCGGGCCCAGCGGATCGCCGCGCCCGCTTCGGTGGCCACCGCGATGTCCCGCCGGTGCTCACGTAGGTACGAGTGCGCGGCGATCGCCTCGCGGACTTCCTTCTCGGTCGGGGCACCGTCGACGCGTTCCCAGTCGACCTCCCACCGGCCGGCGCCGGGGTGGAACCAGGCCCAGACCTCGATGCCGTGCCGGTCGCCCAGCTCGGCCACCCATCGGCGGACCACGGCGGCCCGGTCGACCGGCCGGCGGGCCAGCTCCCGCAGCGGCGACGGCTCCCCGGCCTTGACCGCGTGCACGGCCTCCCAGTCGATGCCCGGGTGCTCGCGCAGCGCCTCCAGGTCACCGACCCGGTACAGGGGCACGGAGACATCGCGGTAGCGGCTGACCTCCACCGAGGTGTGCCGGCGCGGAGCGATCAGGTCCGCAGCGAGAAGGTACTTGAAGTCGGTCGGCCGGATTTCCAGGAACGTCGCGGCCTGGTGACTCATGAGCAGCTGGTCGACGCGCACCTGCTCGACCAGGTCTTCGTCGCCGGCGAGCGCGTCCAGGTCGGCCTTGGCGTACCGGTCCTGACGGCCGAGGGACAGTGCGCGTTCCTTGGCGACCCGCTCGAACTCGTCGCGCCGCCACCCGAGGTACGCCGGGGCGTCCCACTTGCTGACGCTGGCGGCGATCCACGCCTGCCGCTCGGCCACCACGGCGCCGAGCTGGTCGACGTCGACCGCGTCGAGGGCCCGGCAGTCCCACAGCGGCCATTCCTTGTACCAGCCGACCACCCGCAGCGCGCCGGCGTCGGCCAGGGCCTCCACGTCCTCCTTCTCCACGCTCAACCCGGTGCGGGCGGTCAGCCGCTCGGCGGCCCGGCGCCCGCCGATCGGGGCCTCATCGCCCACGACGGCCACGATCTCCTCGCGCCGCGCGGCGACCTGGTCGGCCACCGCGACCGACCACCGGCCGCCGCAGTCGGCGGCCGGGATCAGCTCGGCCGTGGTCCCGGCGTCCCACTGCCACTCGGCCAGGCCGGTGTGCCGCAGCACCTGGATCGGGCCGAGATCGACCGGCGACGGCTTGGGCTTCGGCTCCTTGCGGGCACGGGTCTTCGGCACGGCGGCGGGCTCGGCCGCCACGTCGTTCTCGCTCACCAGCTCGTGTCCTTCCGCAGGTGGGGGCAGGGTGACGGGCGGCGCATGGTGTGCCCGGACGGGTCGTCGAGCACGGGCACGAACCCGGCCCGGCTCAGCGCCCGCGCCAGAAGGCGTCTGTCGGAGCCGTACGAGTCGGTCGGGGTGCACACCACGTCCAGGCCGCGAGCGTCGGCGGCGGCCAGAATGGCCAGCAGCATCCGCGGCCCGTGCCAGCCGCCCCGGGCGTCGAACGGCACCCGCAGGATCCCGATCGCCAGGGCCCCGTCGTCGGTGACGTCCAGGGCGAGCAGCACCATCCCGGGCAGCGACCCCTTGAGCTCCCGCTCCAGCCGGCCGATCCAGTCGTCGGTGTCGACCGCGCTCACGACGGGGCGCCGATCGCCTCGGCGAAGGCGGCCACCCGCTGGTACTTCTCGCCGGTGCTGTGCCCGTCCCAGCCGGCCGGGTGGGCGGGCAGGTGCCAGGACACCTGGCCGGTGGGCAGTTCCAGGTAGACCACGACCGGGCGGGGGTCGGTCGGGTCGTGGCCGACGCCGGCCGGGACGCCGGCCTCGTGGGCGAGCGCGAGGGCGGTCCAGATCAGCCGGTTACGTTCGGCGTAGGCGGCGGTGATCTGCGGGGTGTCCGGGCCGGTGTGCCCGTGCCGGGACGGGTCGAGCGCGGCGATCGCGGCCAGGGTGCGGGCGAGGCGGACCTCGGCCGGCTCGGCGGCACGCAGCGCGGCGTGGAGGTGGTCGAGCTGGGCGGGCAGGCCGCGCAGGTGCCAGGTCAGCAGCCCGGTGCGCGGGTCCTGGTGGGCCACGCCGTGCGGCCGGACCGGCCCGGGGCCGGTCCACTCGGCCAGCACGGTCTCCACGGTGGCGATCAGGGCGGTGAACTCCGGGTCGCCGGCCGTGGTTCGGGCCCGGCCGGCGCGGGTGGTGGTCATGGGCGGCGCCTCCCTGAGGTCGGGGATGATCGGAGGTGGCGGGTCGGGACCATTACGGGTGGTCCCGACCCGCGCAAACCCTCACGGTCTGCGGGCGGTCAGTCCCGCAGCCCGGTCGCGGCGGCCCGGACCGTGGCCAGCCATCCGGCGGGATCGCGGGGCGGGGTGGACATGCCCGACACGATCCGCCGCATCGCCTCCTGGTGGCTGGCGTACCCGACCGCGGCGAGCTGCTCGTCGTCGCGCAGGACCAGGGCGACGGCGAGGGTCTCGCTGGTCGACCAGCCCAGGTACCGGCCGCCGTGCGACTGCACGTACCGGACCCGCTGCACGGTCTCCTTGCCGAAGATGTCGGTCACGAGCGGGAACGCCTCATCCATCACCTGGTCGCGGCGCTCCGCCTCGTCCTGCTCCCGCCGGTACGCCTCGACCTCGGCGGCCAGCCGCCGGCAGCCCTCGGCGTGGCCGTCCTCGTTGTCGGAGGGGTAGCCGTTGTACGGACCCCGGTCGGTGATGCTCTCGCCGCAGCCGCGGGGGCCGCCGCAGGTGAAGAACACGTACCGGTCGTAGCCGTTCTTGGAGACCGGCCCGGCGACCGACTCGAACGCCCGCTCCCGCCGCACGTAGTCCTCGGACCACTCGATCTCCAGCAGGTCGGCGATCTCGTCCCACGAGGAACCCTCGCCGCGCAGTCCCTTCGCGAACGTGTACGCCTGGTCCTGCGCCAGGCGGGCCACGGACAGCGCGGCCTGCAGGCCGGCGAGGGGCCGCGGCTCGGGGAAGCCGTAGTCCGACTCCGGCCGGATCTTGCGGGTGGTCATCTGGGCAGCCGGGACCGCCGCGCGCACCGCGCGGTCAACGAGCTGCCGGACGGCCGTCATGTCCACCGTCTTATCGGTGGTGCTGCTGTAGGTGCTCACACGTTCCTCCTGGGGTTGGTAACGGGCCTGACGGTACGGGTCGGGGGTGACGTTTTCGTGCCTCGATAAGATCAGTTATGAAGGCATAATGAAGGAACGACGGGCCGGGGGGCGGATTCCACGGAATCCGCCCCCCGGATCCGTCAGCTCTCGTACCAGCGGGTCACCGGGAACGCGCCCGGGGCGTCGGCCGCGGCCAGCTCCAGGCACCACTGCTCCGGACCAGCCCCGTCGCCAGTGTTGACGACCCACTCGTGCCGGATCTGCGCAAAGGGATCGGCCGGGGCCGTCGGCTTCAGGACCTCGCCCCACGACTCGCGGGCGTAGCAGCGCAGCGCGGCGAGCATCCGTCGCGGGTCGTGGTGACCTAGAGCGATGATGTCGCCGTTCTCGCCGATGTCGCTCAGGGCGATGCCGTCGATGGTGGCCACCATCTCCAGCGTCGGCCACTCCGGACCGCCAAGGAAGTCGGCGAGCATCTGCTGGTGGGCGGGAAAGACGATGCCCTGGTGGGTGGTGGCCAGGTATCGGGCCAGGTCGGTGTAGCTGTCGGCACGGATCCATGTGACGTCGACGGCGTCGCCGCCGGCTCCGGGAATCTTGGGCAGCGTCTTCCAGCCGTCCCACATGTCGAAGTGCACGAGGTAGGTGACCATCCACGCCTCGTCGGAGGCGCGGGGGTCGGGCACGTAGCGCGGATCATGCTGCTCGTAGGGTTCCAGCATCCGATCGAACCGGATGCCGGTCTCTTCGGCCAACTCGCGGAACGCGGCGGTGGCGGGCGTCTCGCCAGGCTCGACGTGACCACCGGGCAGCGCCCAGCCGTACCCATCGCCACGCTCGATCATGACGATCCACCGGCGACCTTCGGCGTCCGTGATCTCCACGAGCGCGTCGGCGCACTGCTGCTCACCCCAGTGCCCTAGCTGGTTGCGGCCGTAGCGGATGCCGGTGCGCTCGCTCGGGTTGACCGGCCGACCGTTGACGACCCGAAAAGGGATAGCGGCAGCGGACTGCCGAGTGGGCCAGTCGATGCGGGTGGGGTCGGTCTGTGGGTCGGCCCAGCCCTCGGCGACGCCGCGCAGGTACACGTCGGGATCGGTGTAGGTGCGGAGGTCGGTCATGATGGGTCTGCCTTTCGGGTGTCTCGGGGTTGCTGGTCAGCGGTTTCGGGTTCCGGAGGTAGTGGTCGGGGTCGTGTTCCAGCACGACCCCGACCGCGCGAACAGTGGGAGGGCGGCGGGGGTTCCGCCGAGTACGGCCTCAAGGGCGGCGCGGGGCGTGGCGCCGGCGGCGACCCGCAGCAGCACCTCGCCGTGGCAGAGGAGCACGTTCTCGCGGCACCAGCACGCGACGTCGACGTCGGCCAGGTCCTCTCGCGCGGCGGCCAGGAGGTCCGGTTGCCGGTCAAGGTGGTCGGCGTACGCGGCCACCGCGTCAGCATGGTCGTGCTCTCGATCGCAGCGGCGGCAAAAGCCGACGCGGTGCGGGTTGGCGTACCGGCTCGCCGGCAGGCCGGGTGCGGCGCGGCCGACGTAGACCGCTCCGGCCGGGATCCGTCCGTGGTACAGGTCGCCGAGCACTCGGACCCGCCGCGCGGTGTAGGCCAGGGCGGCAGCGTCCGAGCCCACCTCTCCGGCCGCCATCATCGCTCCAACACCGACACCGGTGCCGGAGCCGGGTGCGGCGCCGTCCGTTCCGGCTGTCCAGCCACGGCGCTGATCCCCGAGCTGGTCAACGAGCAGCACATCGGCCTTCCGGTCACGAGGGATCGTGACAGTCTTCTGCGCCCCTTCGTTGCTGCGGATGGTGATGGCGTCGCCTTCCCGGCTCAGAACCGTCCAAGCCCTGCCCCGTGGCGGCCGAGTGTGCCAACTGTGGTCCCAGCCGGCGAGGCGGCCGTCCGGGCCTGCCGACCACGTCGACCCGATCGCCGGTTGGACCCAGGTGTCGCCGGGTGCGAGGTCGAGCATGGGTATCTCGCGTAGCTGTTCCCAGCCGAAACCGTGATCGGCCACCTCAGCACTCCCCGGTCAGGTCGGCCACGTACTCGAGCGTCGCGTTGCCGTCGGCGCGGGCGGTCCACCCGTGTCCGACGACGCCGACGTCGGCGAGGACGCCGGTGGCCCACGTGCACGCTTGGTCGACGTCGGCGGCGGCTAGGGCGTCGTGGTCGGCGTGGGGCTTGTCGTCGGCCAGCAGGAGCCAGACGTCGTCGACCGGGTCGTGCACCAACCGCCACTCCTTTACCGGCCCGGTCCCGGCCGCCGTGGCGGTGGGGTCTCCGGCGTGCACCGCGAGATACGCCGGTCGGCCGGGCAGCGGTTGCCCGACGGCCCAGCCGGTGACCTCGATGCGGTGCCGCTCGGCGAGCAGCTCGGTGGCCCACGCCTGTGCGGCGTCGATGTCGTCGGCGTCGGTGAGGTGCTCGGCATACGCGGCCGGTTCATCGACCCGCAGGTCGTAGTGCAGTAGCCAGCAGCAGGCGTCCTCGGAGTCGAAAGACAGCGAGACCCGCTTCGGGGCGTCACCGTCGACCTGGCCGGTGGGCTCGCCGTCCGGTGGGTCGATGGCGGCCAGGCGGTCCTGCTCCCACTCGCTCGGGGTGTAGCCGGCCTCCTCGACAAGGCGGTCCAGCCATGCCTTGTCGCCCTCGTTCCAGGACCGGTGGGTGGCGCGGGTCTGCACCTCGCGGCGAGCGATTCCGAGGGCGTGCGCGGCCTGCACCCGGGTGGTCCAGTCCGCCTTGCGGATGTCCTCCCACCACCGGTAGTTGGGCAGGGCCGGGTCGGGCCCGATGCCGGCGGCGACGAGCCACCGGTGCGCGAGCTGGGCGCACTCGTTGCCGGGTGCCCAGAGCCAGGCGTCGATGATGTCCCCCGCCGACTTTGGCAGCTTCGGCGTGCGGGCGGCCAGCAGCGCGGCGGCCTCGGCTCGGGCGGTCATCGCCTTGCGGCGTTCCCTCTCGTCGGTGATCCGCTGCTGCTCGGCGGGGCTACGGTTGTCCGCGGCCTTGGGCTTGCGGCCGGTCGAGTAGTAGGTGACCGCTCCCCATGAGTCGACGCCGGCGGCCAGCTCGCCGGCCTTGCGGGCGGCGTCGATCGCCTTTGCGCCGGTCAGGCGGCGCTGCCAGTAGTCGTTGCCGAGCTGCTTGACCGGGTCGGCGATGACCGGGGTGCCCTCGGCGGCCAGCTCCTTGCTGGCCGCGTCGATCGCCGCTTGGCGCTCGCGGATCCGCTGGACCTCGTTGACCAGGTTCGCGGCGGTCCAGTGGGTCCGGCGGTCGTCGCGCAGCTGGTAAGCAGCGAGCATCAGCTCCTGGTCGCCTCCGGCGGCGTCGACGAACGCGAGCGCGTCCTTGATCTGCAGGGCCGGTTCCTGCCCGTCGCCCTGGTCGTCGTCGGTCCGCGGACCGGTCTCCAACGCGGCCAGCATCGCCTCGGGCAGCTTGAGCAGCTTCAACCGCTTCGACACGTGCGACTGCGAGCAGCCGACCTTCGCCGCGATGTCGCGCTGCTTCCGCCCGGCGGCTTCCTGCTCGGCGAACGCGCGGGCTTCCTCGACAGGGCTTAACGGCGCCCGGGCCACGTTCTCCGCCGTCATGACGTCCAACTGCGCCAGCGGGTCGTCGGCGATGGCGTCCTCGCGGACCAGCACGTTCAGCGTGGCATCCGGGTCGTCTCCGTAGACCCGGCCGGCTGCGGTGCGTCGGCGGGCACCGACCAGCACCACCCACTTGGCGCCGGCCATCTCCTTGGCGTGCTTCGGCCACGCTGCGGCAACTCGGCCGGCAGGGAGCACAACCGGCGGCTGAATGACGCCGACTTCCCGAATCGACGCCTCCAGGTCACCTAGGTCGCCCAGCACCTTGCGCGGGTTTGCCGGGTGGGTGATGACGTCGGATAGCTTTGCCGACTCGGGCCGCATTGGTGCGACTCGTGCCGGGCTTGATTCCTGGGAATCGGCGGTCTCTTCGCCGTACAAATCGTCCTTGTTCAGCACCGTCATTCATCCTCATTAGCAGCCCTCGGGTCCGCTACCTCTGCGCTGAGCGGACGGGGTTTTTTGACCGTTCGCGACCGGTCGACCAGACCCGGCCACCGGACGCGCGCAGCTTGCCGCGTCATGCCAGCTGCTTCACCGATCGTCGGGTAGTTGGCGCCGCACCGTGCAGCCTCGGCAGCGGCGGTGTTTGCCAGCTCCTCTGCCGCCGCGCGAATGGCAACCAGAGCGGCTAGTTGCCGCAGGTAGGTCGACACCTGAGGCGCACCAGCACTGTCTTGCACGGTCTGGTCCGTAATACGGGACGCCAGATCGGCAACGATGTCCCTCACCTTCTGGTGATCGATGTCTTGCGCACTCTTCTGCGCTGTGGTGCTCACCCCCTCTCTCGTCATAGCTGGGCCACTGTGGTGGACAACATGCTTTGTCACACCATCCACTCTGGCGTTGACAATATTGCTTGTCAAGTGATGAGCGTTGTTGCGCGCTCTATAGCGGCCTCTATCGCATGACACATGGTGAGCACGATCGCTCACGTGCTGGGTTGCGCGACCGCTCGCATGTTGTGGGGTGATGTTGCTGGTCATCGAGGGTGTGATCTTCGGCGCGCGACGGCGCGCGGCACCTGGCGCGATGGACCTCGTGGGTGATAGGCACACGGCCGAAGACGCAACCTGCGGATGAGAGAAGGCAGACCGATGACGTTCGGGCAGATGGTGGGCGCCGATCCCGACCTCGCGGCGGCGATGGAGCTGTCGCGGCGACTACGGCCGTCCCTCGGCCGCGTGCTGGCGGTGCTCAACGGCAAGGGTGGCCAGGGTAAGACGTCGGTCACCGCCAACCTCGGAGGTCTGCTGGCGCTGGCGGCGGAGCAGGCGAACTCGCCGCGGCGGGTGCTCTTGGTGGACTGCGACCCGCAGGGCAACCTCGGCCTGGACCTCGGTTACCTCAAGCCGGAGGACGTCCCCGTCGACGGGCGGCTGCCGGAGGGCGTGCAGGTAGGCGACGACGGTAAGGGCCTGATGACGGCCTTGCAGGCGGGGGCGGTACCGCACCGGCTGCGCGACGTTCGTCCGTGGCTGGACGTCATCCCCGGCGGGTCGGCCTTGGACGAGGTCAACGGCATGATCTTCGGAAAGACGGCGCGGGGGCACGCTCACCAGGCCCGTCTCGCTCTGGCGGAGGTCCTGGCAACGATCGCCGACGAGTACGACTGGATCCTCATCGACTGCCCGCCGCGCGAGATCAACCTGCAGGACCTGGTCTTGGTCGCCAGCCGCGCCGCGCTGGTGCCGGTGTCCTTCGACCAGGCCAGCCGGCAGGGCCTCTCCGGTGTCGCCGAGCGGTTCGGTCGGGCGCTGACGATCAACGAGCAACTGGAGCTGCTCGGCGTGGCCATGTTCGGCTTCCAGTACCGCGTCAACCGTAAGGGCGACGAGGTGGGACAGCGGCGGGAGGTGCGCCGCGAGCTGGAGGAAGACCTGCGGGCCGCCGGCACCGATGCCTTAGTGTTCAACTCCGTCATCCGCTACATGCCGTCGGTCGCCAAGGCCTGCCGCGACCGTGGCCAGCTCGTGCACGAGCTGGAGCAGGTAGAGGGTCCGAAGTGGTGGGAGGTCCGCGCCGGTACCGCGAAGGGCCGGCCGGTGCCCAGCAGCGAGGCCGGGAAGGTCGCCCAGGAGTACGAAGACCTCGCGGGCGAGGTCTTTACCCGCTTCAGCCAGTTGGGGCGGTGAACATGAGCGAACAGGAGAATACCGACGACGCCTACACCCCGCCTGCGCCGAAGCTCCGCGGCTTCGGCGGCCGTGGGTCCTCCCTGGCAGGGCTGGTCAGCGCTGATCGCACCTCGGCGGTATCGGCGCTGACCGCGCCAGCGACCAGCCCGCGTACGCCTGATGACGCGGAATCGGCGAGCCCGGATCCTGGCCCCCGGGCTGAGGCGGCCCCTGCGGCCGCCGAGGAACCGCCGGTGTCCGGCGCCGGCCGCGCCGAGGCTGTTCCCGCCGTTCCCG
Organism: Verrucosispora sp. WMMD703; assembly: GCF_049178935.1. Classification (NCBI taxonomy): domain Bacteria; kingdom Bacillati; phylum Actinomycetota; class Actinomycetes; order Micromonosporales; family Micromonosporaceae; genus Micromonospora; species Verrucosispora sp. WMMD703. The sequence goes on from NZ_JBMHMM010000002.1 coordinate 29,862, forward strand.
GGCCAGTAGCGTCCGCGCCGTCGCAGGAGGCGTCAACGGGCCGTGCCCGCGTCACCGGGATGCCGGACCTGTCGGTGGACCTGGACGATCCCGCCGCGCTGGTAGTCAGCCCGACGGTCCTCAGCGTTCCGGCGCCGCTGATGGCCCGGTTCGAGCGAGCACGGCGCAACTCGACCAGCAACACTGAGCTTGTCCTGGACGCGCTCCGCGCGCATCTGGCCGAGCTGCCCCGCTTGGTCGCCGACGCGCGCCGGCCGGCGGCCGCCGACGCCAGCGAGCCGTTTCCGTGGCGCACCTCCGCGCAGCGGCGCACAGCGGCGGCCAAGGTTCGCCGGGTGCAGTTGCCGATCCGGCCTCTGGCCGGCGAACTCCAGGTCATCGACACCCTGGTCGGGTGGGTGCAGCAGCAGCTCGGTGCTGGCCCTCGCTCTCTGGGCGGTCGCATCACTCGGTCCGAGGTGGTAGTGGCGGCCCTGGACGCCCACCTCCCAACTGACCGACCGCGCGGACGCCGACCCAAGGCGTAACCCCCTCAGCTACCGGGGTCAGGGTCGGCCTGACCCCGGTAGCTGCCGCCGTGCTCGCTAGGACCCGTCGAGACCAGGCGGAAGGCCGGCGCCAGGCTGGGCCACTGCAGGCCAGGCGCAGTCGGCGAGCGGCGCGGCGTCGAGCAAGGCGGCGCGCTCGGCACGCCGCAGGTGTCCCGGCGTACGGGCACGGATGGCGGCCAGAGCCGCCGCCGCACTCCGTCGGCCGGGCGGCACAGCACCCCGGTCGTGGTGCTGGTGGGCTTCGCGGGCGGCCCTGCAACGCTCTTGCTGCTCCAAGACCAGGGCGCGGCGGTGCTCGGCGTGCCGACGGGTCGGGTACGGCGGATCGGTCGGGCCGGTCATCGCCTCGTCGAGCAGGGCCCGCAGGTAGGCCGTGGGGTTGTTCGGCTCGTCCAGCAGCGGACGGGTCCGGGTCTGCCGGACCCAGGTGTCAAGCGCCTCGGCCGTCCAGTCCGGACCGAGTGCGGCGCCCAGCGTGGCCGCGACCCGGGGTAGGGGAGCGCAGCGTAGCCACTTCCACCGGCCCTGAACGGCCCGTGCGAGGTTGTACGCCCATCCGGACCACTCAGGACGTGGCCTAGACGGCCGTGACGCGCTACCGGGCGTCTGAGCCAACCTAGGGCGCTGTACAGCGTGTGACCTGGCAGGGCCGCGACCAACTCCGCTTCTCGTTGATGAGCGCGAAGCGCCGCCTTTCCTCCGGCTTTGCCGGCTGTGTGACGGTCTGAATGCGATCGACGGTGAGATCAGCAGACCCCGAAACAAGCAGGAGTAAACACTCATAGCTGAAGACACCGTGTGGGGGGTGCGGAAATTCGTGGCCTGGTGGCGGGCCTGATCGCGGACAGCGGCGACCGCACGGCGCATCTGCTGGCGGCGAACCTGCTCGCGGTAGTCGACCCAGCCACCGGCACGGGCGTCGAGGGCGTCGACGCGCTCCTGGGCGGCGGCCAGCAGGGTCCGGGCGTGGTCAAGCAGGTCGGCCAGGAGGTCCAGGGCGGCCGGGATGTGCGCGGCCTGAGCGGCCGGGTCGCCGTGGTGCAGCGGCACGATGTCGAAGACGGCGCGAGCCTGGGAGCGGCCGGTGGCGCACCGCTCGGCGTAGGTCAGCCGGCGGCCCTGCTCGACCCGCACGCACCAGCCCAGGGCCTCCGCGCGGCGCCAGGCGTCGGTGACCGGCCGGGTGCTGTCGCCGCAGCCGGCCAGCTCGGCCGTGACGGCCCGGCCGGGCATCGCCCGGCGGCCGGACCGCCGGTCGCTGTCGACGGCCAGCACGCCGCATACCATGCCCAGCGCGGACCGGCGGCCACGGCGGCTGGTCCGGGTGGAGGCGTTGCGGGCGAGCAGGTCCGCGAGCAGCCACACCGGACGTCCCCAACTGTCGCCACCGTGGAACGCGGTCAGCGTCTCGGTGAGCCGGTTGATCCAGGCAGTCAGCCCGTCGACGCGCTGCTGGGCCTCGGTCATCTCGGCGAGCTGCGCGAACCGCGTGGCCACGGCGGCGGCCTCTAGGGCCCGGGCGTGCTCGTGTTCGGCGCGGGCCTCGGCCAGCCACGAGTAGCCACACAACCAGCACGTCGGCACCGGCTCGGGCTCACCGCACGCCGGGCACCCGGACGGCTCGTCGACGTCCAGGCGCTCGCGCAGCTCGGCCACCAGCCGGCGACGGTCCGCGGTGTCCTGCCGGTCGGTCCGACTACGCCAGCACGGGATGCACAGCGGATCCGAACCGGTGCCGTCGCGCGGCAGGCCCTGTTTGTCCCGACCCACCGCCGCGCAGGAAACGCACGGCGTCTGCACACCGGTCACGTACGTCGGCCGGCGTCGGCTACCGGCTGGCGCGGCCAGCCGGGCCTGCCCGGTGCTGGTGGTCTCCACCAGCAACCGCTGGTCGACCAGGTGCGCCCGGCAACGCCGCATACCCGGCGCGACGAGCGCGACCGTGCCCGTGGCGTAGCAGTCGGGGCAGTACCCGAGCGCCACCACACGGTCCGCAGGCAGCAGCGTCCGCTGCGGTGCGATGGTCATCGCGGCACCGTCACCAGGGCCGCAGGCATGGGAGATAAGGCTGGGCGCGAGCAGACGCCGCCACGACACGCCGAAAACGTGCCCGGAGACAAGACTGCACCCAGCCCGGAGGCGGGTGCTATGGTGTCCTCCGAGCTTGTGTGAGCCTCAAACCCTTGACGCGGCCAAACGACATGGGGTTTGGGGCTCGGCTTTTTTGTGCAGTTAGGGGTTGAGCGCGGGCGCTCCCTCAAGATCAAAGTCTGGTTGTAACCCGTGGATCTTACGGCGACTCGCGTCGCCGTAGGGGTACCAACACGCACCGATCCAAAGAGTCCTGTGTGGATTGTGGATCGAATAACACACATACCGTGACAAGACGGACACTGTTGTGTAGCAACGGTTTCGCGGCGCTGGCGCGGTGACGGGCGGCCCGCGATGCCGGGCCGCCCGTGCGCGGTGTGGTGGACAGTCACGCGGGCAGGTGGATGGTGTCGCAGTGCACGGCGCCACCGTCGCCGTCGTGGGCGTACAGCTCGCCGTAGCGGTCGTCTGGACCGGTGGTTGCTGCGAGCAGGCTGCGAGCCTGCTCGCCGGCCGCGTCGACGTCGACGGCGGTGAAGTAGACGACGGCCTGCGGGGTGTCCGGCTCGGGGTCGGTAACGACGTCCAGGCGGTATTCGTCGGTCGTGCCGGCCACGACGGTCTCGAAGGGTCGCTCGCTCATCGCGGTCACCACGCGCCGATCGCGAGGGCGGCGGTCAGGGCGGCTCCGGCGTACCCGGTGAGCAGCAGAGGCACCGCCTTGCTGATCGCAACGTACTTGGCGCGCACGGAGCGACTCAGCCACCACAGCTCCCGTGCCCGCGCCAGGGTGGTCATCTGCGCGACCTGGTCGCTGTCGCCGGCAACGAGCCGGGTGAGCACAGCTTGGGCGTCGTCGGCGTCGGCCCAGGCAATGAACCCGAAGTCGCCGCCGAGGCGGGGCCGGGAGGCGAGCAGGAGCAGCACCACGGCGGTCAGCACCACCGCGGCGGTGACCGCGCCGGCCGCCAGTGCGGCGCGGGGCAGGTGGCCGCTGGCTCCGGCGCCGCCGAGCACGGCCAGGCCGGCGCCGAGCAGCACCCCGGCCATCTGGAGGTAGCCGCCGGCCTTGGGGTCGATTCGGCCGAGTTCGGCGCGCACGGTGGCGATCTCGGCGTCCAGGCCCGCCGTCACAGTGCCCCGGCCACACGCCGACGCGTGCGCTCCGGCGCGGGCAAGGATCTCCAGCTCGGAGAAGTCGCGGTCGGTCGCGCCGCAGCCGGTGCAGCGGGAGGTGCTGTCGGCGAGGCTGGGGGAGATCTCGACCAGCACCGCGTACGCACCGGCGGTGGGGATGGTGAAGTGGCGGCGCGGTCCCTGCGGGCCGCGCGGGTCGTAGCTGGTGGCGTAGGCCGCGCCGAGGTAGGCCGGGTCACCCGGGTCAGGCACCATGGTTGGTGCTCCTCTCGCTCTTGTGGGTGGGGGAGTAGCGGGCGGCCCCTGGCTGTGGAAGGCGGTGGGGCCGCCCGCGCGGCGTCAGCGGCGGATACCGCTGCGCGGGAACTGGAGTACCTGGGCACCCGTCATGGCGCTGGGGCGGTCGCCCTGGTCGGTGGGCGACTGGTCGTCGCCGCGGAGGGCGGCGAGCAGGTCGGGCAGCTCGTCGGCCGTCACGAGGACATCGCGGGCCTTGGAGCCCTCGGACGGGCCGACCACCCGCAGCTCGTGCAGGGTGTCCATGAGCCGGCCGGCCTTGGCGAAGCCGATGCGCAGCTTGCGTTGCAGCATCGACGTGGATCCGAACTGGCTGGCCACGACCAGCTCGGCGGCCTCGGCCAGCAGCGCCCGCTCATCGGCGCTGAGGTCAGCAATGACGCTGGTGTCCGTCGTCGTGGTGTCGGTCGGCGCAGCCACGTCGACCGGCGCGCTGGCCGCCCTGCTGCTCGGAACGGTGGTATCGGCCTGGCGGCGCCAGTGGTCGACAACGGCGGTGACCTCGGCGTCAGACACCCAGGCGCCCTGGATCCGGGTCGGGGTGGAGGCACCCATCGGCAGGAACAGACCGTCACCCTTGCCGAGCAGCTTCTCGGCGCCAGGCTGGTCGATGATGACGCGGGAGTCGGTGAGGGAACTGGTGGCGAACGCGAGCCGCGACGGCACGTTGGCCTTGATCAGCCCGGTGACAACGTCGACCGAGGGGCGTTGGGTGGCGAGCACGAGGTGGATGCCGGCGGCGCGGGCGAGCTGGGTGATCCGCACGATGGAGTCCTCGACGTCGCGAGGGGCGACCATCATCAGGTCGGCCAGCTCGTCGACCACAACGACCAGGTACGGATACGGGCGCAGCGTGCGCTCGCTGCCGGCCGGGGCGGTGATCTGCCCGGTGCGGACCTGGCGGTTGAACTCGTCGACATGCCGCACGCCGTGGGTGGCCATGTCGTCGTAGCGCATGTCCATCTCCCGCACGACCCATTCGAGGGCGTCGGCGGCCTTGCGGGCGTTGGTGATGATCGGCGTGACCAGGTGCGGAATGCCGGCGTAGGCGGTCAGCTCGACCCGCTTCGGGTCGATCAGCAGCAGCCGCACCTCGTCCGGCGTCGCCCGGGTCAACAGGCTGACGAGCAGCGTGTTGAGGCAGCCGGACTTCCCGGCACCGGTGGCCCCACCGATCAGGACGTGGGGCATGGTGGCCAGGTTCGCGGTGACCGCCTTGCCGTCGATGTCCTTGCCCAGGCCGACGAGCAGCCGGTGCCCGTCGCGGGCAGCCCGCGAGCGGATCACGTCGCCGAGGGTCACCACCTCCCGGTCGGCGTTGGGCACCTCCACCCCGACGGCACTCTTGCCCGGCACCGGGGACAGCAGCCGCACCTCCGGCTGGCCGACGGTGTAGGCGAAGTTGCGGGCCAGGCCGGTGACCTTCTCGACCTTCACGCCTGGGCCGAGGGTGATCTCGTAGCGGGTGACAGTCGGTCCGCGGTGCGCGTCGGTGACCTTCGCGGCGACCTTGAACTCGTCGAGCACGCCCTGCAACGCGACCCGTCCCGGGTCGGTTGTTCCGGGACGCCGACGGGGCGGGTCACCGGCGGCGAGCAGAGCCAGCGGCGGAAGCTGGTAGCCACCGATCGTCGCCGGCGTCGTCGCCATGGGCGCGGGCGCCGGGTCCGCTGTACGCGTCCGGGGCGGCTGCACCGGCACCGGCCGGGCCGATTCCACGGAATCCACCGGGCTCGGGTGGATCGGCGCCGGTACGGTCACCGATGGTGCGTCGATCGGCTCCTGGTGGCCGTCGGGGTCGTCCAGGTCGTTCAGGTCGAGGTCGTCCAAGTCGTCGGCGGTTGTCTTGCGGCGGCGGGCGGTAGCGAGGCTGGTCACCAGCGCGACCGGGGTAATACGGGTGGCGGCGGTGAGGCCGGCGGCGATGAGGCCGACCAGCAGCGGCACCGCACCCCACACGCTCAGCGGCCCGTCCAGAGCGCCGGTGACCCGGCCGAGCAGCCCACCCAGACCGGGGGAGACCAGGTCGAGCAGTCCGCCCACACCGGCGGCGATCAGCACGACGCCGGCGGCCTGGGCAAGGATGCGGACGGTGTGCCGGCCGGCGGGGTGACGCATGGCCTCCACCGCGAGCCACAGCAGCGGCAGCGGAGCGAGCGGGGCGAGCCCGCCGAACAGGCCGCCGGTGACGGCGGCCGGCACATCGAGGATCCGGCCGGGCAGGCCGGCGGGGTTGGTCCACTCGGCGGCGGCGACCAGCAGGCCGGTCAGCAGCAGCACCAGGCCGGCGGTGTCGTGGCCGGGCTGGTCGACGCCCGGGGTGCGGTGCGGGCTGGGCAGGCGGCGGGCGAGCCGACCGGCGCCGCGTGCGGTCCCGGTCCAGGCGGCCTGGGTGGCCTCACCGGCGCGGCGGGCCAGCTCGGCGCGGCGGGCCAGCTCAGCCTCGGTCTTACGCCGGGGGCGGCGGGAGGTGTTGGCCATGGGCGGGTCTCCTTGTCCGGGCAGTTGGTGCACGGCAGGTCAGGGATTGGGCTTGGCGGCCACCGCGACGACCGGACCGCGAGAGGGCCGGTCATCACGGCGGCGGTCAGGCCGAGACGGTCCAGGGCCCGCCGCGCTGGGCGGGGGCAACGATGCGGCCGGAGTCCTTGAGACGGGCCAGCAGCGCGTAGAGCTGGGCCTGGTTGACCGGGCAGTCCGGTCGGTCCAGCAGTGCCTGCGCCGACGCGGGACCGCGTCGCAGGCAGGCCAGGACCCACTCGGCGCTGGTCTGCGGCGCGCTCTGTTCCACCACTACGGTGGTGCTCTTGCGGCCGATCCCGAACGCGGCGCGCAGCCGGTCACCTGCCGAGCTGCCACCGGCGGCGGCTGTGGTCTTCGCGGCCGGCGCGCGGTGACCGGGCAGCACGATCGGGCTGTCCGGGTCGACCTCGGGCACGTTCCAGCGCACCGGCACGCGAGGGCTGGCGGCTGCGACCTCGGCCTCGTTGAGGAAGGGAACGCGGCTCAACATGCCGACCCGAGGGGTGTGGCGCAGGTAGCCCATGCCGGCGGTGGTCCGGCCGTCGATCTCGGCGGGGATGGCGAACGGATCGCCCACGAAGCCGTCGGGCAGGATCGCCGTTCCCGAGCCTCGGTTGGACAGTCGCAGAATCAGGGCGTTGCCGCCGACCAGGGCGTCACGCAGCCGCACCGATCCACCCAGCGACTTCATCTGCGGTAGCTGGGTGGCCAGGATCAGCCCGACGCCGGTCTTGCGCATCGTCTCGGCGATCTGCTCGGCGAGCACCACGATCGGGCTGTTCTGGATCAGCACCAACTGACACTCGTCGATGATCACCATCTTGCGGCCCAGGCCGAGGGCCTTGACCCTAGGGTCGTTCTCGTCGAAGACGTTGACGCCGGCGTCGGCGAGCAGCTTGGAGCGGCGCATCACCTCGGCGTGCACGCGGCGGATCAGCAGGATCACGGCGTCGGTGCCGGCGTGGTACTCGACCGCGTCCTTCCAGTCGGGCAGGGACTGCCCGTTCTGCGGGTCGCCGATGATGGTCTGCCACCGGCCGTCGAGCAAGTTCGCGATCAGCGCCCCCAACGCCCGGCTCTTGCCCGAGCCGGAGGAACCGACGACCAGGCCGCCAGCCACACCGAAGCCGGGCCGCGAGAACACCCAGTGCCCCGGGGAACCGTCCGTGAAGGTGGTGAGCTGGCAGCGGCCGTTGTCGTAGGTGGTGCCGGTCCACGGCACTCCGTTAGCGATGTAGGAGCCCTCGACGATGACGACCTGCAACTTCGCGGCCTTGCCGGTGGAGCGCCACCCGACGGCACCCTCATCGAGGTCCAGGGCGACCTCTACCTCCGGGCCCTTCTTTGCCACGTCGCTGGGCTTCAGCCCGGGAGCTAGACGGATGGTGGCCTCGGTGACACCGGGCCGTGGGCTCACAGCCTGAACCAGGGCTGTACCCGCGCAGACACCCTGCCCGACTACCTCGGTCCGCCAGCGCCGCGACCACTGGTCGGTCAGCGGGTCGACCACCGTCACCGGCGCGCCGGCCGTGACCGGAGCCGGCGTGGGCTCGTCCTGTGGCGGCCGGCTACGCAAGTGGTGCCACCACGGCCAGCCGAGCAGCACACCGAACAGGGTCGGCAGGAAGATCGTCGCGGTGGGGTGAGCGGCCATGGCGGCCGGGCCACCGGCGGCGACCGTGGCCACCGCGACGGTGCCGAGGACCACGGCGATCGCTGCCCGCCACATCCGTACGGCGCGGCTGCGGGCCCGCCAGCCGGCAGCCGTGGCGGCGATCGCCAGGGTCAGTAGCGCCACGGTCTGCCACGACAAACCGAGGGGCCTGGCCAGCCACGCCACGGCCAGCTCGGCGGCGATCCAGTAGAACGGCAGCAGCCGTCGCCAGCTGCGGCGTACCAGCCACCCGACTACGTAGGCGACGGCGGCGAGCAGGGCGGTCAGGATGCGGCCGAGCGCGGCCATGCGGTCTGCGCGGACCTCGGAGACGGTTCGGGTCGACATCGCTGGTCTCCTTCGAGTCGAAGCTGGCGGGGGTTCGGGAGAGGTTGTGGGCCCCGGGGCGGTGGTCGCCCCGGGGCCCGGGGTGGGAGTTGGTCAGCCGACCAGGACTTCCCTGCTGGCGACGTTGCCGCCCGTCTCGGTAACGGCGTCGGCGACCTGGCCGTCCTTGGTGTTGAAGTCGGACAGGGCGGCCTGCAGCTCCTCGTGGGCGGTGTTCAGCGCGGCCTGCGCGGCGGCGAACTGCTCCGCGGCGTCGCGCAGGTGCCCGACGGTGGAGCCCGCCATCTCTAGGGACTCGTACCGGTCGGCGGCCTCGGTCAGCACGCCCGCGATCCCGCCAATCTCTTCCGCCCGCTCTCCGGCGGTCTCGGCGGCCTGGGTGAAGGCGGCGCGGATCTCCTCCGGGCCAGTGGCTTCGAGGTTCACGTGCAACTCCTTGTCGTTGGTGCTGGTGGTCGAACCGTCCGGCGCCATCGGGACGCCGGTCGGGTGGTGCTGGTCATCCCCGGCAGCAGTGCCGGAGTCCTGGTGGTCGCCGCAGTACGGGCCTTCGGCGACCGGGTTCTCGCACCACTGGTCCGCGAACCCTTCGCGGACGGTGCGGTACGCGCATTTGCCGTACAGCTCGCTGCGCAGCCGCTCCCGATCCGCGTCCGTCACCGGCTCGGCCGAAGCCGGGCTCTCGCAGGTGTGCGCCACGGCGTCGAGTTCGGCGGCCTCGAACGAGGCGAGGCCCTCCTTCCGGGCGCCGCAGCGGGGGCACCGCCAGCCGTAGCGGGCTGGCGGCGGTACCACGGCGGCGGTGACGGCCTCCAGGCGCTCGTGCCTCATCTGTGGACGTGCCGGCGGCCGGTCCCCGGCGGCCGACGTCGCCACCGGTGAAGCGTCGGCGGGCTTCGGGTCCACCGCCGGCCCCGCCGGCGGGGTGCCCTGTGCCCCGCCGGGAATCACCCGCAGCGCCGGCCGGCCCGATTCCTCGGTGACGTCGGCGAGAGTGGGGGCGGGGGATTCCGTGGAATCGCCCTCGGTGGCCTTGGTGGGCTCGGGCTGTCCGGTGTACTGGTCAGGGTGCTCGGTGCGGGTGTGCTCCCGGCCGGCACCGAGGGCGTTGGCCTCGATCCGGTACGGGCGGCTGTGCCAGCCACACACGTCGCAGTCGGCGTACCAGCGGCCCTGTTCGTCGACGTCGACCACGACGCCGTCGACGGCCTGGGCGCCGCGCTTGCGGGCGGCGGCGCGGCGACGCCGGGCCCGAGCACGCTCGGTGGCGTCCTCGATCAGCCCGGCGAGGTAGCCGTCCGCCGCCCCCAACGTGGTGCCCCCCGACCGCCGGCCACCACTGGCCGGCGGAGCACCGGTGGTGCTGTCCCCGGTCTTCTGCTGGGCGGCCTGGTGGCGGGCGCGGGCCTGGCGGCGCGGGGACTGCTTGCCCCGCACCGCGTAGGCGGAGTCCTCCAGCAGCAGCACGGCGAACTTCGCCACCGCCAGCCACACGAGGATGTCGAAGAAGATCACTGAGCCACGCTCCGGATCGTCTCGCCGAGACCACCGATGACGATCGGCAGCAGCAGCGCGCAGGCCAGCGCGGCATGCGCCAGGTGGCCGCGGCCACCGCCACCGCCACCGCCCTTGCCGAAGGCACCCTTACCGGCGGCCTTACCGCCGCCGCCCTTTCGGCGCAGGAAGACGATCACGACGATGGCCAGGCCAAGTCCGATGGCGGTGGGGATGGCCACCGCCACGTCCTTGGTGTCTTGGCCGATCCAGTCGCCGACCGGCTCAGAGATCTTGTCGATGCCAGTGGCGAGCCACTTGTTGACCTGCTTGACGACCGCCCCGGCGAGAAGCCCGCCGACCACCAGGCCGGTCACGACCCTCAGGCGGGGGGTGAAGGCGAAGGCGATCGACAGGGCGATGTAGACGATGCCGGCGAGCAGAATCATTGCGCTGGACATGGGCGGGTGCCTCCTTTCAGAGGGTTGCGACGAAGATCGCGGCCACTGCGGCGGCGGCCAGCGACCGAAGGGGATGAGCCAGGACCCACGAGGCCAGGTGCAGCAGCCCGCGGGGGATAAGCACCAGCACCGCCCAGCACGCCATGGCGATCGCCTGAGCGTCCTCGTCTTTGCGGGCGCGGGCGGCCTGGTCGACCAGGTCGCGCAGGGGCTCCGGGGAGCCGGTCCACAGCGCCGTGACGCTCTCCCAATCACCCGGAAGGTCACTAAGAGTAATTCTGGTGCCGGAGTTGGGGCTGGAAGTGGGCTGGTCGTTCTGCGGGGTTTCATCCCGATCGGGTTCCGGTAGGGGAGGGGTCGGCTGGCCCTCTGGCCTGGGCGGAACGAGGGAAACGACGTCCGCCTCACGCCGGAATGGAACTCGCGGCATCGGTGACGGTCGGTAGTTGTCGTCGGCGGGTAGGGCGCTCACCGGATCACTTCCTGGTCGTGCGTGATGAGTGGTCATGGGACTGTCCGGGTCGGGCCTGGGCGCGGTGGTGGCGCCGCGCCCAGGCGGATCGGTCGGGGGCGCGGGTCAGACCGCGCGTAGTTCGGGTCGCCAGCCGGCAACCAGGGACGACACCTTCGAGGCGCGGGCCTTGTCGCCACGGCCGTTCATGACGTGCTTGTAGATCGCGTAGCCAGAGGGGTCCTTCGGCAGAGCGCCGACCCTGATGGCCTCCTGGACGTCGTCCAGGAGGTTCCGGACGTCGTCCGGCAGTCCGGTCGACGCGGTCGCCGCGAGGGGGTGTTTTCCCCGGTTGATGCCGCCCGGCGGGACGTCGACCGACGGTGGGGTGAGGTCCAGATCGGCCAGCCGCGGGGCGTCTTTCCAGGGCTGGGCGGCGGTGACGTAGGAGTCGAACAAACCGATCAGGAACGCCGTCCCGGCGCAGCCGATCGGACCGATCGAGTGGGGCAGCGCGGTCAGCAGCCCCTCCCACCCGCCGTGCCAGCCGCCGACGATGTTCAGCGCCAGCGACAGCGTGAGGGCGGTCCACTCGGCCACCCCGGCCTTCCAGTCGACGTCACCGCCGGAGGACCGCAGCACGGCCCGGCCGAGGATGATCAAGGCGACGACGGTGATCAGTGCGGGCTCCACCGCCCACGCCGCCCACCAAGAGGCCGTGCCGGTGTTCAGGTCCAGCAGCCGGGCCACCCCGGCCTGGACGCCGGTGGTCGACCAGGCGGCGAACGCCGCCAGCACCGGAATGCCGGCCACCAGGGCGACGGTGCGGACCTTCGCGACCCGCAACGCCCGCATCTCCGCCGACCCCTGGATCTCCGCCCGGATCCGCGCCCGCGCGCCCGAGCGGGTCGCTCGCCGGTACAGCTCGGCCAGCTCGGCGGCCTCCGCCGCCTCACGGTCGCGCTCCCGGCGCTGCCGGGCCTCGGTCCGCTCCCGCTCCTGGACGTAGGCGAGCCCGACCCGGTGCTCCACGTCCATCGCCCGGCGCTCACGCTCGTCCTCACGCCGCACGTTGATCAACGCGCGGGCCTCGGCGAGTTGCTCACGCAGTTCGACAGACGACCGGGCCTTGCCACCGCGCGCCACCTCAGCCGGCCGGTCCTCGATCTCCAGCTCCGGGTCCGAGTCGTCGAACGGAACCGGAACCAGCGCGGGTACCGCCGGCTCCGCAGCGACCGGCGGTGCCTCGACGGCCGCCGGCGCGACCGGCAAACCTGCCGGCACGAGCAGATCACCACGCCGCTGGTAGTCCACACCCATGTCCAGCGGTCGCCACTGCGAGCCCGCCGCCGGGTATGTCACGTCCTGGTCGACGCTCACCGCGCCACCTCCTGCAACCTCTGAGCCGGAGCAGGCACCCGCTCGTCGGCGATCCGGGCCCGTCCGCTGCCGAGCAGTTCCCGGGCGATCTCGTCTTCGGCGCACGACTGGTGGCAGGCGGCGCCCTGGCTGTCGCGCATCTTGGTGGGGGTGGTGCAGCACCGGCAGGGCAGCGCCCGGCTGGCGTCGTAGTGACCCGGGTCGGTCCAGTCCAGGTGCACGCGGACCACGAGTTGGCCTGCCATCACGACACCTCGCCCCGGGCCTGCCGGCTGGCCCGAACCTGGGCCAGCAGGTGCCTGCCCAGCGGGTTCAGGTCGGCCTCGTCGACGTCGACGGCCAGGGGGTGCCGGTGGTCGTCGATCCACCGCGCCAACCGGCTACCGCCGACCACCGCGGCGATCAGGCCGACCGCGACGGCCGGGGAGTAGAGCAGGGCCTGTGGCACCTGGTCGGCGTGCTCGGCCAGCCCTCGGCCAGCAACCCCGGCGCCGACCGCTCCGGTAATCACCACACCGGCGGCGGCAGCGACCACCCGCGAACGGTTCAGCCGCACCGGGGCCGGGGGTGGTGTGGTCGGGCGGCGTACGGCCAGCCGGTACTCCCACTCGGCGTCGATCAGGTGCCGCAGCTCGTCAGCGAGCTGGCCGGGCAGGGCCGCCACCTTCTCGGCCCGACGCTCCAGCTCGACGTCCGTCAGGTCACGCAGGTCGGCCCGGTAGCAGTCCAACACCACGGCCATGTCCAACGCGGTCGAGGTCGTCATGCCGCACCCCCCAGCATGCGGGCCGTCTCGCTCAGCTCCCGCAGCCGCACGACCGGCCGCGTCTCGATCTCCGGCAGTTCGGCGATCCGGTTGTACTCGGCGACCTGGTCGCCACCGCCGGCCTTGGCCCGGTAGAGCGCCAGGTCCGCCGCGCGCAACACCCGCGACGGCTGGTCGCCGACCATCGCCGACACCGCGCCAACGCTGGCCCGTACGGCCAACTCCTGCCCGCCCGGCAGCGTCACCGGCGCGGCCAGTGCCCGCACCGCCTCGGTCCCAAGGAGGTGCGCGATCGGCGCCGGCGACGGACAGACCATCACCATCTCGTCACCGCCGAGCCGAGCCACGACTGAGCCGTCGACCTCGTAGATCGCGTCGGACAACCGACCCGCGACCTCGACCAGCACCGCGTCACCCGCGTCGTGGCCGTAGGTGTCGTTGACCTGCTTGAACCCGTCCAGGTCCACGATCGCCAGGTCGTAGGGCTCCCCGGCCAGGTCCGCCAACGCCTCGGCCAGCCCGGCCCGATTCGCCAGGCCCGTCAGCGGGTCGACCAACGCCGCACGGCGGGCCTGCGCCAGTTGCGTACGCTGCGACCACACCGCGTGAGCAGCCCAAACATGCCCGGCCACCGACACCAGGGCGGCGGTCGGAAGCAGTAGCTTCGTCAGCGTCTTCACCGGGTCACCTCCGCCCCGGTCGCGGTGGCCCACGCCTCCACGACCTGGCGGGAGATCCGCCCCCGCTCGGCGACCTCGAAGCCGGCGTTGACCGCCCAAGCGCGGATCTTGGCCCGCTGGTCGGCGCCCTCCCGGCGGCCGCCACGCGACGGTGATGCTGCGGAATCACGTGTCCCACGCAGCTTCTGCCGCACCTCGGCGAGCTGGCTCGCCAACTTCGCCTCGACCTCGGCCAGCTCGCGGCGCTTCGCCTCGGCGGCATCCCGCTCCTGGCGCTGCGCCTGCTCCGCCTCAATCCGGGCGCCCAGGTCCTTCACCAGTCCGGCGATCTTCGCGCCGAGGTGCCGAGTCCGCGCCAGATCACTACTGGCGGCCATCCGCAGCAGGTCCTCCACGCCGCGAGGGGCCGTCGGCGCGGTGTCCCTCGGTGCGGCCGGCGTTGGCGCCGGGGCACCGGGGCCTTTGGTGACCCGAATACCCATCGGCATCCGCTGTGCCGGGGCCGGCTGGCCGTTGGCGGCCCGCACGGCGGCGGCCCGGTCGGTGCCGTTGGGCGTCATCGTCGTGGTGGTCATGCCGGCATCACCGCCGCCGCCGGCAGCAGCCCTCGCAGCGCCTTAAGGGCCTTGTGTTGGAGGCCCTTCACCGCGCCCGGGGTCTTGCCGAGCTTGGAAGCGGTCTCCTCGATCGATAGCTCCCCGAAGTAGCGCAGGGCAACGACCCGCTTCTGTTCCGGGGTGAGCTGCTCGATGCCGGCGAGCAGGGCCTCACGGGTCAGGTTCGCCACCGCGTCCGCTTCGGGACTCGGTACCCGGCCGACCGGGGCGGCGTCGTGCAGCTCGGCGACCGGCCGCTCACGCCGCTGGTGCGACCGCTGCCAGTTGATGACCAGGTTGCGGGCGATCGTGGCCAACCACGCTCCGAAGTCACTACCGCGCCACCGGAACGAGGCGATGTTGGCCAGCGCTCGGGTGAACGTCTCCGAGGTCAGGTCCTCGGCCGCCTCCGGGTCCAGCACCCGCCGGTACACCTGCCGATGCACCTGGTCGCGGTACCGGCCGTAGATCTCGCCGAACGCCTCGACGTCACCCGCTTGCGCCCGCGCCACTAGCGCAGACACGTCACCAGGCATCGATCCGGGATGGGGTGCTACCCCCTGATTTCGGGCAGCACGTACCCTCATTGCAGGCATCTGTTGCTCCTTCAGGTGAGAGATGCCGACGCCCTGGGGAAATCCGCAGGGCATTGACCGTGCGGCGGGTGCGATCCGCCGCACGGTCTTTCTTTGGGCTCCCATTGGGTGCGATCCGTTGAGGCCCGCCGACTTATCTTGGGACAATGTTGACGCTAAGGTTGGTCCCTGTCAACGATTGTCCCAAGACTTTTAGAAAGGGGAGATGCGGTGGCTGTGCACTCGCGCTACCTGGACATTGCCGCCAAGATCCGCAATCGGATCGAGGCCAACGAGTGGGAGCCTGGTGCCAAGCTGCCGCGACTGGACGACTTCGCCGCCGAGTACGGGGCGAACCGAGACA
This sequence comes from Verrucosispora sp. WMMD703, assembly GCF_049178935.1. Lineage (NCBI taxonomy): Bacteria > Bacillati > Actinomycetota > Actinomycetes > Micromonosporales > Micromonosporaceae > Micromonospora > Verrucosispora sp. WMMD703. Next base: position 45,230 of record NZ_JBMHMM010000002.1, read on the forward strand.
CCGTCGGCAGGGCCATCGCAGCCTTGGAGGCGGAGGGCTACGTCTGGGCTGTCCAGGGCCGAGGAATCATCGTGCGCTACGGAACGATCCGTCCGCGCCGTCCTCGGGGGAACCTGGTGAAACGCAACGTCACCGGGACCGGGTACTCCTTTCCTTCGGCGAGCAGCCAGGAGGTGTGGAAACACCACATCCCACCTGTCGCGTCCGTTGAGCCCCTGATCGACCCGCGCATCGCCAAGCTGCTCAAGGTCGAGCCGGGCGCCCAGGTGTTGCGGCGTTTCCGGGTCACCGGCCCTGAATCCGAGGTTCCGTTTCAGATCAACATCTCCTGGATCCACCCTCGCGTGGCCAACGTTCCTGGGGTCGCCTCGCAAGCCCCAGGGCCCGGCGACTGGCTTTACCGGTTGGAGATGGCCGGCCACTGGCCGATCACCTGGATGGAGATCCACCGGGCACGTATGCCCAGCAAGCAGGAGGCAGCCCTGTTGGAGATCCCGACCAACCTTCCAGTGCTGGAGATCGTCCGGGTGGGCACCTCGGGTGGTGACGGTGAGCCAGTCGAGGTAACCGAGTACGTCGTCGCCAGCGATCGCGTCGAGACCATCCACGTCCTGCATCGTGATGAGTCGGCGCAGGAGCCGTGGCCCGACGAGCCCATCGACGTGGCGGAAGGGTGACATAGATGATGTCGACTCTGAGCGTCGAGGTAGCAGGCGCTTCCCACATCGGGCTCGTCCGGCGACGCAACGAGGATCAACTCCACCTGGGGCAGTCCCTGGTCGCGATCGCCGATGGGCTCGGAGGCCACGTCGCTGGCGATGTCGCCAGTTCCACGGCCATCGAGGCAGTACGGCGCTACGACCAGGTAGTCGCGTCAGATGCGCTGTCCGCCACGCTCGGACAGGCGGTCACTGCGGCCAACCACGCGCTGCGGCAGCGAATCGCAGCTGAGCCGGGGCTAGCCGGCATGGGCACCACGCTGGTCGCCATACTCAGAGCAGGTACGACTGCTGCCCTGGCCAATCTCGGTGACTCCCGGGCCTACCTCCTCCACAGGCAGGGACCACGACGCGGTCAGACCACGCAAATCACCGAGGACCACGTCTATAAGCGTCTCCTCGCCGACTCCGCGACGGTGCCCAGACTTCCCGATAGGTTGGCGCGCTTCCTGGACGGCAGGCCAGACGGCCGGTCACCGGACATCACCCTGTTGACCTTGAAACCCGGCGACCGGCTCCTGCTGTGCTCCGACGGGCTCAGTTCGTACGTGCCCCACGATCGTCTCCACACAGTTCTGGCAACCTCCGCGACTGCGCAGGAAGCGGTTGAGCACCTCATCACGTCAGCGCTCGACCAGGGCGGCCCAGACAACGTGACGGTGGCCGTCATAGACGTACGTGAGGGGTCACCAGCGAACTCCTAGCGGGCGCAGGTGCACGCACTCCGGCGCGGGTCACGCCTGGCTGAGGTCGAGGATGCTCCAGCCGCCGGGCAGAACGGCGGCAGCTGGCGTGGTCGCGGTGGTGGCTAGGTGCGCCTGGTGAGCGATGGCGGTACGGGCGGCGTGCCCGAGGGCGATGTCACCGCCTGCGGCGCGGGCGAGAGTGCCGACCTGGCGGGTGTCGTCGACGCCGGGTTCGGCGCCGAGAGGTAGCACGGTGACGGTCGGGGTGGTGATCAGAAGGGTGAGCAGGGCGGCGCTGACCTCGCTGCTGCTGGCGGCATAGGCGGCGGCGAGGCAGGCGGCGGGCACGCCGACCGTGCGGCCTTCGTCGGCGACCTCGGCGATCAGCTCACCGACGGCGACCTGCCCGTCGACGTACGCGGCGAGTGCGGTGGCGTCCAGGACGACGGCGACCTGGTCGTCGCTCACGCGGCCTCGTCGAGCAGGCGCTGCCCCTCGGCCAGGGCCTCGTCCGGGATGGGGGTGGCGAGGCGGTCGCGCCAGCGGGCCTTTCCGGCGTCGGTGACCTCGATGCCCGCCCGACGCAACGCCTCGTCGAGCTGCGTGGCGGCCATCTGTGCACGGACGGCCGCGGTGATGGCGGCGCTGACGTTGGGCTGGCCGTCGAGCCACTGCGCGACGTCATCGGGGACGCTGATGGAGCGTTTCGCGGTCATGGCCTGAGCCTACCTCGCTGGTAGCACCGGCGGTACTACCAGCGAGGTATCGCCCGATGCTGCTGCTGACCGTTCTCACCTCTCCACGTCGGCGAACAGGTCGAGCTGCTCGCCGGGGTCGGCTGGCCGGCACGCGGCCCACACCGCGTGTCCGGCTCGGGAGCAGGCGTCGACGACGTCGGACCAGCCGGCGCCTCGGAAGCCGCCGGGGTGGTCGCGCCAGGCGATGACGGCCTGCTCGCAGCGGCGGATCAGGTCGTCGGTGATCCGGCCGTTGTCGAGAACGGCACCCAGGTCGGTCCAGTTCAGCCGCAGCGGCCGGTGGAGGTTGCCGTCGGTGATCTCGATGCGGGCCCGGGTGAGTCGGAGCATCCGGCCGGCAGGCAGCGTCTGCCCTGCGTACTCCGGGGCGAGCCGGCGGGCGTCGCGGGTTCGCCAGTAGGTCAGGGGGTCGATGGCGTGGCCGCACGAGGTGGTCCCGACGGCCCAGGCCAGCAGCGGGCGGTACGTGGCCACGGTGGCGGTGGCGAGGATGGTGCGGGCGTCGCGGGTGATGGTCACGGTCGCTCCAGAAGGGGTGAGGCTGGGTTCTGCCGGGCACGGCCCCCGCGTCCCGGACCGGGGCGGCCGGGACGCGGGGCAGGGCCGGTCAGCCGTCGCTGTCTTCTGCGAGATCGAGTACCTCGGGCAGGCGGGTCCAGCCGGTGCTGGTCCAGAGCTGCCAGTGCTGGCCGGTGCTGGCGGGCCGGTCGTGGTGCAGGGCGTAGGCGATCGCGCCGCGCCAGATCGGATTGTCGGCCATCAATGGGTCGACGCAGGTCAGGCCGGCGTAGGAGACCGGGTAGGGCTGGCCGATGGGCTCACCATCACCGGTGAGTGTGTGCGCCATGAGCCGGACCGGGGCATGGCCTGCGGCGACTCGCTTAGCGATGTCCAGCGCGGTGTTGTGCTCGCGGACCAGCTCGGCCAGGACGTCGGCGACGGTGGCGGGCTCCCCGGTGAACAGACGGCACTGCTGGGCGTACTCGTCGAGTTCCCTGCCCCCGAGGGAGTTCGTCCGGTAGGTAGCGCTGCGGTGCGGGTGGTGCGGGTGGGTGGTGATCCAGCCGACGAAGCGGTCGCCGAGGTACAGCCTGTGCTGCTCCGCGCGGCCGGGGCCCAGCTGGATGGGCCCGTCGACCCGGAGCTGGGTGTGCGGAACGGTCAGGCCGGTGTGCGGCAGGGTCACCGGCTCCTTGGTCGCCGCGATCACCGTGGCGTTGATCCAGGCAACGCGGACCGGGTTGGAGCGCGCGCAGGTGCGGCAGTCGATCGGCTCGGTCACGGCGGCACCGACCGAGACGGTGTCGCCTCGGGTGCCGGCCCCGCACGAGCCGGGGACGTAGCGGGGCTCGCCGGCCGGGCCCGTGAGGCTGCTCAGGTTGCCGAGGTGAACGACGCGGCCTCGGCCGACGCGGACCGGTGCGAGCTGGGCAGGCCGGGTGTTGCTGCTGGTCATGGTCTCGATCCCTTCCATGTGCTGACGGGGGTTGGTGGGAGCCGGGGCCGGCCCACCAGGGGCCGGCCCCGGCCGGGTGTCAGCAGTCGTCGGGGTCGGGGTCGTTGCCGTCGTACTGGTCGGCCGCGCCGTACAGCGAGGTCGCGATCTCGTAGGGGTGGGCAAACAGGCCGTGCCGGTAGACGACCTGGTTGTGGATCGCTTGAGCCTTCGGCCCCCACTGGCCGACCAGGTAGTCAGCCAGCGCCTGCCGGGACTCGTCGGCGAGCGCCTGCGCCTGGTCGCGGCCGACCAGGTCGACGGCGGCGGCGAAGATCGCGCCGGCGATGTCGTAGCCGACCCCGGCCGGGTGGTCGAGCACTCGACGGTTGGTGGCCCGCAGGACGACCGCCGGACCGAAATCGCCGGTCTCGAACGGGCACAGCGGTTCGCACGGGTCACCGGCACTGACGCCGTAGGCGGCGGCACCGCAGCCAACGCACTGGTCGTTGTGGTCGATCTCCCGGGCCGGAATGGCCGTATGCTGGGACATGGAACTCCCTTTCACGGAGGGCTGTTCTTCCTGGCCCGGCTGGGTGTTTGCGGCACCTGCCGGGCCGTTCCTTGCTCCTTTATCGTACAGGAAAAGGTATAGAAAAAGCTGCCCTCGGAGGCTTTTTCTGTACCTTTTTGCCGTACGCTGAGGGGCATGAGCAGCGAATCGGAGAGGCGCCGACCCGAGGTGTCGGCGGGGATGGCGGCGGCCCGGGACCGCGGTGTGCGATTGGGCCGGCCGCCGGCGCCGTTGCCGCCCTCGGCCGCCCGGGCGGCGCAGCTGCGGGGTGAGGGACTGTCGCTGGCCGCGATCGCCACGGCGTTGAACGCTGAGCAGGTCCCGACCCCGTCGGGGAAGGGGCAGTGGGCCAAGAGCAGCGTCAAGTACCTGCTCGACCGACACGACGCGGCACAGGGGTCGGCGTAGGTCCTCGGTCAGGGGTTGCGGGCTTGCCCGCGCGCGGCGCCGGGGTGGGGGTGGGATCTCCTCGTGTCGGCCGATCTCCGATCGACCGGGCCGGCTCTGGGACGGCCAGGCTCCGGCGAAGCCGACCGCGAAGCGGCTTGGCCTGGCCGTCCCAGAGCCGGTCTGGTAGCCCTTTGGGCGGCCGGCGCGGGGAGATCCCACCCCTGGGTGACCACTCACCCACCTGGCACCTGTGGTCCCTGCCGGATCTCCGAGTGAGGCCCCGCCGGAGGCGTCGATATTGGAGAGCCCGGCCGGCGCGCACCCCGGTATCGGTTCGCGCGTCTGGGCTGACTTGCTGCCCCTGTCGGTGATTCCGTGGCATCGGGCTTCGGCAATGCCCGGCGGTCACGCGGGCGTCGATCCCGTTCGACATCCTGACTAGGGTGGTGATCAAGCGATCACATGGGGGAGCGATGGCTGACGACGCCGCTGTACCGATGGCCGCGCCGGACGCGGAGAGCCTGCCCGACACCGTCGCCGCTGGGCTGCAATCGCAGATCGATGACCTGACCGCTGTGCTGGAGCACCATCAACGCCTGTTCGAGTCGTTGCGGGCGCGCGGGCTGCTCCCCACCGAGCCCGACGACGGGCAGCCGTGATGACGGCACCGCACCAGCCGGCGCGGGAGGTCGTTGAGCGGGTCGCGGCCTCGGTCGACCGGACTGCCGCGTTGCGGGACCGTGCCGGGTCGCTGGCCGCGCAGGTCACCGGGCCACCTCGGCTGTCGGCGGTGCCGGACGGGCGGCGGCAACGCCTGCTGGCCGCGCAGCGTGTGGCGGCCGAGTTCTACCGCGCCCAACTCGATCAGCCTGACGGCGCGTCGCCGGCCCGGTGGCTGGCAGCCCAAGGTGTTCCGGTCGACGGGCGGTGGACGGTCGGGTACGCGCCGGGCCGCCCGACGGCGCTGGTCAACGAGCTGCGCCGGGCCGGCTTCACCGACACCGAGATTCTGGCCTCCGGGCTGGCGTCGACCGGCCGGGGCGGACTGCTGGTCGATCGCTTCCAGGACCGGGTCGTGGTCGGCGTACGCGATCCCCAGACGCACGCCGTGGTCAGCTTCGTCGGCTACGCACCGCCCGGCGCTGACGAGTCGGTGCCAGCGGTGCTGCACGGCCCGGCCACCGCGATCCACCGGCCGGCCAACGCGCTGGTCGGACTCGCCGAGCAGCCGGAGCGGACCGGACGGCCGGTGATGGTGACCGCCACGGCGCTGGAGGCAATCGCGCGGTCCGCGACTGGCGCCGAGGACGCCCCGGTGGTGGTCGCACCGTGCGGGCCGACGCTCACGCCCGGACAGGTCGCGGTGCTCACCGAGCAGACCGACATCGCCGCGGGCGTGACCGTGGCCATCGGCCCCGGCGAGGCCGGCCGCCGCGCGGCCGAGCGCGCCTACCACCTGCTTGCCCCCGCCGTGCAGGCCCACCCCACGACACCAGGAGCGTTGCGGGCGGTCGGCCCCCGGCCGCAGGACGGCGCGCGGCCGCTGCTGGAGGCCGTGGTCACCGCCCGGGTCGAGTGGGCGGCACGCACCTACCAGACGCCCGCCGGCCGCTCCGGCGTCGCCCGCTCGGCGCGGTCGCTGCTGCGCTACCAGGTCGGCGCGAGCGGCGTGGACATCGCCGCCCTGGAGGCGTACGTCGCCCGGCACCTAGACCCGGAGCCCGCCCGCGAAGTGCAGCCGGCCACATCCGTGGTCGACGTGCCGGCTCCCGCTCCGGCCGTCCTGGACGGCGCGGCCACGGCCCACGCGCCGCCGGTGGTCGACACGGGCGAAGAGGCGACCACCGACCCGCCCACCGACGGTGACCAGGACGGCCCGGCCGACGCGGAGGAGACGGATGAACCACTACGGGGCGCAGGCCCAGAAGCACTGGCGGACATACCTACCCCAGCGGTACGCGACCATCGAGGACCCGAGCAGCTTCTTCTCGACATTGGGGGAGCAGGCAGCGGAGCAGATCGAGCAGCGGACGCAGGAACTGGCCGGTCCGGATCAGCCGGACGAGGGATACCTCGGCAAGCTCGGCCGGCTGAACGCGGCGAAGCAGATGGCGGAGGAGGAGATCCTCCCCGAGCTGATCCTGATCGACCCGAACGCCGAGCAGGCGGCAGACGAGACACCGGCCGGGTCGACAACGCCGGCGGCCAGCCCGACGTGGACGCCGCTGGTGGAGGACCCGAACGACCCGTGGTGGCAACGGGTCGCGGAGGAAGAAGACGACGAGGACGAGCCGCAGACCCCGGCCCGGTAGCCGACCCCGCCGAAGAGGCCAGCGACACCGGCCCGGACCAGACCACCGCGGCGGATGCCGACGCCGTCGCGGGTGATGCCGCGGAATCGTTCCGCCCCAGCGGGCAGCAGGACCTGGCGCCCGCTGGCGAGATGGCCAAGCTCCGCGCGAACCTGGCCGCCCTGCGGACCCTGCGGGAACTGCAAGCCGCTGACCGCCCTGCCACAGGGCAGGAACAGGCGGTGCTCGCCCGGTGGGCGAGCTGGGGCGCGGTGCCGGGGGTGTTCGAGTCCCGCACCAACCACCCCGACTACGCCCGCTTCGCGCAGCAGCGCGCCGAGCTGCGGGAGCTGCTGTCGCCGCAGGAGTACGCCGCGGCGGAGCTGACCACCCTCAACGCCCACTACACCGACGCGGCGTACGTGCAAGCGATCTGGGACGCCGTGCGGGAGCTGGGCTTCGACGGCGGAACGGTCCTCGAACCGGGCTGCGGGTCGGGCAACTTCATCGGCCTGGCCCCGCCGCAGGCACGGATGGTCGGCGTGGAGCTGGACCCGGTAACCGCCGGTATCGCCGCCGCCCTGTACCCGCACGCCGAGATCCGCACCGAGAGCTTCGCCGACACCCGGGCCCCGTCCGGCGCGTTCGACCTGGCGGTGGGCAACGTGCCGTACGCCGACGTGCGGCTGACCGACCGGCGGCACAACCCGGGCCGGCACAGCATCCACAACCACTTCATCATCAAGAGCCTGCATCTGACCCGGCCCGGTGGCCTGGTCGTGGTGCTCACCTCCCGCTTCACCCTGGACTCGGCGAACCCGGCCGCCCGGCGAGAGATGGCGGCGTTGGCCGACCTGGTCGCCGCGGTGCGCCTGCCCTCCGGAGCGCACCAGGCCACCGCCGGCACCCAGGCCATCACCGACCTGTTGATCCTGCGGCGCCGCGAGCCGGACCGCGAGCCTGGGCCGATCACCTGGGAGCAGACCCGCCCCCTAGACCTGGACACTGCCGCTGAGCAGGCCGACCAGGTCAACGAGTACTTCGCCGACCGGCCGGAGCGGGTGCTCGGCGAGATGACGCTCGGGCGGGGCATGAACCGCGACGGCGAGCTGATCGTCCGCGCGGCCGGCGACCCGAGCGAGGCTCTGGCCCGGGTGCTGCGCGACGTCGTCGACGAGGCCCGCCGGGAGGGCCTGACCATGACGCCGCGCGTCAACGGCGACCGGCCGGCCGAACCGCTGGCGGTGCTCGCACCCACCGACCGCGCCGAGGGCCACATCGAGGCCCGCGACGACGGCACCTTCACCACCGTCGCCGACGGCCAGGTGGTGCCGCACGAGGTGCCCGCTACCCAGGCCGATGAGCTGCGGGCGCTGCTCGGGCTGCGCGACACCGTGACCGCGTTGCTGTCGGCGGAGGCCGCCACCGTCGACGACGGCGACGAGCACGGCGGCCCGCCCGCGCCGGGGTCACCGGCGGCGCTGCGCGCCGAGCTGAACGACCGGTACGACGCCTACGTGGCCGTCCACGGGCCACTCAACCGCTACACCCTGCGCCGCACCGGGCGGACCGACCTGGAGACGGGCGAGCCGAAGATGGCCCGTATCAACCCGCCGATGGGCCGCTTTCGGCAGACTGACCCGCACGCCGCCACGGTGTTCGCCCTGGAGTACTTCGACGACACCACCCAGACCGCGACCAAGGCCGACATCTTCGCCCGCCGGGTGATCCTGCCCCGGGCGCCGCAGCTCGGCGCGGACACCCCGGCCGACGCCCTGGCCATCTGCGTCGACACGCACGGCGACGTGCGGCTGCCCGAGGTTGCCCGGCTGCTCGGGGTCAGCGAGCCGGAGGCCCGCGCCGCGCTCGGCGACCTGGTCTACGACGACCCGGGCACGGGCCGGCTCGTGGAGGCCCCGGAGTACCTGTCGGGCAACGTGCGCGTGAAGTTGCGCATCGCCCAGGCCGCCGCCGAGACGGACCCGCGCTTCGAGACCAACGTGCGCGCCCTACAACGGGTGATCCCCCGCGACCTCGGCCCTGGGGAGATCGACGCGGCGTTCGGCGCCCCGTTCCTGCCCGCACCCCTCATCCAGCAGTTCCTCCAGGAGACGCTGCGCGACCCAGGGCTGCGGGTGGAGCACGTCGGCGGGTCCGACTGGCGGGTCCGCGGCTCCCGCGCCGGCGTCCTGGCCCGCTCGACCTGGGGCACCCCCGGGATGGCCGCCCCGGATCTGACGCAGCGGCTGCTGACCAAGACCCCGATCCGGGTGTTCGTGGAAGTGGAGGAGGGCAAACGCGCCCTCGACGTGGAGGCCACCGCCGCCGCGCAGGCCAAGGCGATCGAGCTGGAGGAACGCTTCGGCGCGTGGGTGTGGGAGGACCCGGACCGCGCCGAGCACGTCGCCACCACCTACAACGAGATGTTCAACGCCACCGTGCCGCGCAGCTACGTCGGGGTGACCCGGTCGCTGCCCGGCATCGCGGTCGGCTTCACTCCTCGCCCGCACCAGGTGGAGGCGGTCGCCCGCATCGTCGCCGAGCCGGCGGTCGGGCTGTTCCACGCCGTCGGCGCGGGCAAGACCGCGGTGATGGCCATCTCCGCGATGGAACAGCGCCGCCTCGGCCTGGTCAACAAGCCGGCGATCGTGGTGCCCAACCACATGCTGGAGCAGTTCACCCGCGAGTTCCTGCAGATCTACCCCCGTGCCCGGCTGCTGGCCGCAGGTCGCGACGACATGAGCACCGACCGGCGCCGCCGGTTCGTCGCCCGCTGCGCCACCGGCGACTGGGACGCGATCATCATGGCCGCCTCGTTCTTCGAGCGGCTGTCGCTGTCCCCGGACGAGCAGCGCCGTTTCCTCGACGAGGAGCTACAGGAGCTGCGCGACAAGATCGTCCGCGCCGGTGAGCAGGCCATCGCCAACGGCGAGGACGCCAAGCGCTCCAGCAGCGTCAAGCGCCTGCAGAAGGCGCTGCTGCGCAAGGAAGAGCGGGTCAAGGAGAAGCTCGACAAGGCCCGCGACCCGGGCGTCACATTCGAGCAGACCGGCATCGACTACGTCTACCGCGACGAGCTGCACGAGCTGAAGAACGACACCATCACCAGCTCCATCCCCGACGCCGGCAACGACGGCTCCGACCGCGCGGTGGACTTCCGGATGAAGCTGTCCTACCTGCGCCGCCAGCGCGGCCAGCGGGTGGTGTGCGGGGCCACCGCCACGCCGATCGCCAACAGCGTGCGGGAGCTGTACGTGGTGACCCGCCAGCTCCGTCCCGACCTCCTGCAGGCCACGGGCACCACGGACTTCGACACCTGGGCGGCCACCTTCGCCAAGGTCGTCACCGCCATCGAGGTGTCCCCGACCGGGCAGGGCTTCCAGATGCGCGCCCGGCTGGCCAAGTACGCCAACGTGCCCGAGCTGTCGCTGATGATGCGCACCTACGGCGACGTCCGCACACCCGAGGACCTGGCCCTGCCCACCCCGCAGTTAACCCAGCGCGACGACGGCGAACGCGCCCCACACATCGTCACCCTCGACCCGTCCCCGGAGCTGGAGGAGTTCATCTCCGGCCTCGACGAGCGCGTCGAGCGGATCCGCAACCGCCAGGTCGAGCCCAGCGAAGACAACATGCTCAAGGTCTCGGGCGAGGCACGCGCCGCTTCCCTGGACCTGCGGCTCATCGGCGAGCAGCAGACCGCACCCGGCAAGATCGACGCCGCGGCGGATCGGATCGCGGCGATCTGGCGCGACACCCGCGACACCGTCTACCTGGTTAACCCCGACGCGGCCGACCCCGTTCCGCACCCCACCCCGGGTGCGCTTCAGATCGTCTTCTGCGACCAGTCCACCCCGAACCCCGAACGCTGGAACGCCTACGACGCCCTGGCCGACCTGCTCGTCGAGCGCGGGATGCCCCGGGAGAAGATCCGCTACATCCACGAGGCCGACACCGACGCCAAGAAGGCCAGCCTGTTCAACGCCTGCCGCTCCGGCGACGTCGCCGTGCTCATCGGCTCGACCGCCAAGATGGGCGTCGGCACCAACGTCCAGGCCCGCGCGGTCGCCCTGCACCACCTCGACTGCCCGTGGCGCCCGGCCGACGTCACCCAGCGCGAGGGACGCATCCTTCGCCAGGGCAACCAGAACGCCGAGGTCAACATCTACCGCTACGTCGTCGCCGGCAGCTTCGACGCCTTCTCCTGGCAGACCGTGGCCCGCAAGGGCACCTTCATCGACCAGATCATGCGCGGCACCTCCGCCCGCGAGATCGAGGACGTCAGCGACGAGACCCTCCAAGCGCACCAGATCAAGGCCATCGCCACCGGCAACCCGCTGCTGATGGACCGCGAGCAGGTCGCCCAGGACCTCACCCGCCTCGAACGCGCCGACCGGACCCACCACAACACCCAGGCGGCGCTGCGTCGCCAGGTCGGCGAGCTTAAGGCGTGGATCACCAAGGACACCCGCTGCGTCGAGGTGCTCGACGACGTCATTGCCCGCCGCCAGGACACCCGCGGCGAGAAGTTCGCCATGACCGTCGCCGGGCACCAGTTCACCAAACGCGCCGACGCCGGCCGGGCCCTGCAACACGCACTGACCGCCACCGCGCAGGGCGTCGCCTCCACCGACCGGCGCGAAGCCGCCGGCGTCGCCCAGCTCGGCGGCTTCGGCGTCGACGCGGTGTTCTGGTCCGGCCGCGACGGCATGCTCGTCGCCCTGCGATTCGACGGAATCCCCGACTCCTCCACCACCATCGGCCTCACCTCCGCCGTGGAGGGCGACCCCACCGGCCTCGTCCGCCGCCTGGAGAACCAGCTCACCGACCTGGACAACACCCGGGCCACTGTGCAGGCCCGCATCGCCGGTCAGCACGAAGAGATCGCCCGGGCCACCGAGCAGCTCGACCAGCCGTTTCCCCGCCGCGACGAGCTGCTCGACACCCGCCGCCGGCTCCGCGCGATCAACGCGGTCATCGACCTGATGGCCGACACCACCCCACCACCGTCGGCCGCCGCGCCCGCCGTACCCGTCAGGGTCGACAACTGGATGCCGACAGACCTACGCGACAGCCTGACCCCCGACGAACAGGCATGGCTGGACCGGCGCGTGCAGCACGTCGCCGGCGGCGGCGCCGTCCAGGACGCGGCCCGCACCACCGACCTGGCCACCTTCACCGCCCCGTTCGACAAGGCGCTCACCCACGCCCTCGCCGACCCCGGCAACACGGAGATGGCCGTCGCGGTGATGCTCAAGTGCGACGACCCGGCCTGGCGCCAAGCCCTCTACAGCGCCGCCGGGCAGGCCGTGCACCAGGCAGTCCGCGACACACCCCCGCCAGCCTCGGCGGCGGGCCCGTCGACGCAGCACGACAACCGAGCGGACCAGTCCGAGGCGATCAGCCCGCTTGCCCCGGCCGCCATCATCGCGGCCACCACGCCAGCGGATCGGGCGCTGCTCGACGCCTGCACTCAACAGGCCCTGCGCGTCGACGCCGTCCAGGCCGCCGCACGCGCACATGACCAGACCGCCTTCAGCGCGACGTTCGCCGCCGCAATGACCACCGCCATCAGCCAGCTCGACGACCCCGCTGACATGGTCCGCCTCGCCGACCTCCACGGCGATCAGGCGTTCCGCGAGGGCTTGACCAACTTGGTCTGGGACAGGCTCACGCCTATCGCGGCAACGGAGCGCCAACCTGTCACCTCTGCCACGGTCGACGCGGCCTCGGTCGCCGGCAAGGCGTTCCTTCCCACACCCCGCGCAGCGTCGACAGGTGTCTCGGCCGCTGCGCCCATCTCGCCCGCCCCGACCACCGCCCACCGGACCGCCGACCACGACCACGGCCGCTGAGGGGTTCACCGCCCCACGATGGTGTGGAACACCATCAACGCCCCCCCGGCAGCACCGCCGCCCCAGAGCACAGCCGATGGGACAGAATGGTCGGTCAGGTACGCCAGTCCGCCGGCGAGCACGCCGACGACGAGTGCGAGGAGCAGCACGACGGCGGCACGGACGGTCAGCAGCGGGCCGGGGGGCGACGGTGTCACGAAGACCTCCGATTCAGGTGGTGAACGACGCCCGGCTGTAGGTCCACATCGGGGGGATACCCCACGCGCACGACCGGTTTGATCTGCGGAAAAGGTTCACAGAAAAAGTTGGAGAAAGTCCGTGGGGTGACCGCCACGGGCGCACCTACAAGGGGTCGTCTTCATCGTCGGTCGCGACTGGGCGGGAGCTTGCGAGTGCGCAGGCGCGAGCGGCGATGGAGCCGACCCCATGCGTCACCGGGGTCGGCACAAGCGAGACGACCGAAAGGGCGATGGTGGTGGTTGGCGGCGGCGGCGCGGCGGGCGGGACGCCCGCGGGCGAGGCGCGCGCGGCTGCCCTACAACCTTCCGACCGGGCCGATTTCCACCTAGGTCAGCCCGTTCCGCTGACGGACGTGCTCGCCAACATGAACAAGCCCTTCGCCGAGGACACCCGGCGGCTGCAGGAGAACCTGCAGCGCCGAGAGGCCGACCGGCTCCTCTTGGAGGACCTCGCCGCCGGGGACTTCACCGGTCCCCGGTATCGGCGCTTCGAGGACGAGCTCGCCGCCTACGGGATGGCGGTGCTCCGCGGCTGGATGCACTCCGGCTACGTCTTCACTCTGAGCGCGACCCGCGGGTTCTCCCTCAACCCCAGTGAGGCCGAGCTGGAGGAGCTGTTCCGTGACTCCGACGCCCGGGAGGAGCTGGCAATCATGACCGTCGCGCTGGCACTGCCCCGATTCCGTAAGAACGCCCTCGTCGGCGGTGGCTGGCGGTTCGAGGGCGGTGCCAGCCTGGCCACCTACTTCATGGGCGCCTGCTTGTACGAGTTCCCCAATCAGATGCGTACGCGTCGGGCCCAGCGGCGGAGATGGCACCTGCAGGATCATGGCGACCCGAGGCTCGTCACACCCGCGGAGAGCAATGTCGACGACCCGGCGGTCATCACCGCCGGGAACCAACGAGTCCGTGACGCCCTTACCAGAGCCGAAGCTCGGACCGCCGCGGTTGTGGCACTCACCTTGGACGGCTACAGCCAGGAGGAGATGGTCGAGCTGCTGGGCGAGACCTCCGTCCGAGCGGTCGAGGGCGTGTTGCACCGGTGGCGCAAGAAGGAGAAGACGGCGCATCAGGGAGGTGGGCCCCGTGGCTGAGCACGACAGCGACCTGGAGAACTTCGAGCAGCTACTAAGGCGCTCCTCCCTAGGTACGCCCGGCGCTCGCCGGCTGCGCCAGCGCACCCCTGCCACGCACGTCGAGGCAGCACGAAAAATCAACCACCTCCGCAATCGACTGGCGCATTCCACTGCCCGGGTTGACGCAGCCGCAGCAGTGATCGGTTTGATCAATTGCTTTGGGCAACTCGGCTACCGTGGACAGGCCGAAGACCTGCTATTCGAGGCATTGCCAAGCCCAGAGAATGCGGTCGTGGCCAACATGGCTGCGAGCTGGCTGCTTGAACGGGGTCGGCACGAGGATGCTGAGGGACTTTACCGGCGGGCCGCCGAATATGGTGACGATACTGCCGAGATCAACCTGGCTAACCTGCTCGTTGAACAAGGGCGGGTTGAAGAGGCTGAGGCGCTGTACCGACGGGCCGCCGCAAGTGGTGATATAAGTGCCTTGCTCAATCTCGCGAGCCTGCTCGTCTTGCAGGAGCGGGAGGAAGAAGCTGAGGCGCTGTACCGACGGGCCGCCGAGAGCGAGAAGATGTATCTCTCAAGTGACCTCGACGACCGTCTCGTTGCGAACAGACGGTACGAGGTTGCTCAGGCGCTGTACGAGCGGGCCGCAGAGACCGTAGAGCGCTCTGCCGGCACTATCAATCGTCCTGCTGAAGAAAGCGCAACCTCGGCTGATAACAGGCCAGCTTCCGAGTAGTGCGCCCCACGTCGGTATCGGAAAGCTGGACTGGCTCAGCGAGTGACCTGGGTGTCGTGGTTCAACTTGCCGGATCTCGTCACGTCGTGCTGTGCCGTCGCGTCAGAGGGTGGGGTGCTTGCCGACGCACTAGCGACGGCGGATTTTGTCGACGTCGGGTACGCGCGGGCCGCAAGCTGAGCGGCGCGGGCGTCATGCTCGTCAGCTCCCGCCACAGCCCGCTCGGCTTCGGCACGCTCGCCTTGCATGCTTCCCTCGACAACCCCCGGGGCGGTACCGCGAGCCTCACGCCACTCACCCTCGATGGTGGCCGAATTGCTTCCCTCGGTGCCTGCATCAGGGTCAGCTCCTTCTCCGGCCGCCTGGTCCGCGACGTAGTCATCGACCACCCGGAACGCGTACGCGGCGGGCGTGTGAGCCTTGTCGACGAAGCCGGGCACCTGCCGCAGCAGATCGCGCACGTCGTGCCCGGCGCGATCTAACTGGTCGAGCTTGTAGGCCAGGGCCGGCCACGCCGCCGAGGCGATGACCCGCCCCGCCCGGTCGGCGGTCCACACCTCCCGCACGTGCGCCGCCATCGTCTCCTGACGCTCCTGGACGGTGCGGCGTCGATCGCCATTGTCCTCGGTCCGGGCCTCCGAATCATTCATGGCGGCGCGGTCGAGCTGGTCGGACAGCCACGCCTCGTTTCCTGGCCGGGCACCGGTCTGCGGGTGAACGTGGACGCCGCGTTCGGCGAGCCGCACGACAATGAGCCGCTGGGCGGCCTGGGCACGCGGGTCGACGGCGGCCCATTCGGCGCTGGCCCGCCAGGCCCGCGCGATGTCCTCGGCCGACGCCTGCCGCCACCACGACGGCCGGGTCGCCGGGCGCCACACGGCCGCGCTGGCCTGCTGTGCCCCGCGCACCTGGGCCCGGATGCGGCGGGCCTGTTCCTCGCTCGCTCGGGCGGCGCGTTGCAGCTGGGCGATGCGGATCTCGATGGCCGCCTGCGCCAGTTGCCCGGCGGCCTGTATCGCGGCGGTGACCGCCGCGGTAGCCCGCTGGTGGATCTCGGCCATCTCGTTGTCGGGCACTACCTTGTCCTCCTCAACGCAGCGGATCCCGCCCGACGCTCGGGTCGATGCGGGGCCGTACCGGGCCCGGCACGGGGTGGACCGGCCGCTGGGGCAGCCCGCCCTGGGTCGGCGCATGCACCTGGTCGACGAGCCCCGTGCCCGACTGAAGCAGGGGCATCAGATGCGCGGCTGCTGCCGCCGCCGCACCGCCGGCGTGGGCCTGTTGCTGCGCGGCGCGCAGCTCGGCCAGCGCCACGACCAGCCGGGCTGCCTGAACGACCACGGCGAGCAGGACGGCCGCCTCACCACCGTCGCGGGCGTGTCCGGCGACCAGCAGCGCGTCCGCCACGCGACCCAACTCCCCAGCCACCGACGACGCCGCCGGTGCCGGCGCGCGACGCGGCGGTGCCGCCGCGCGGGCCAGGGCATCGGCGGCCCGGCTCACCGGACCCCGTCCCGACGGCTCGGTGGCCGCCGCCACCCGCGCCAGCAGTTCGGCGCTGGCCCGCGCTACCGCTGGCCACTGCGGCGAGTCGGGCGCCACCCCGGCCAGCCGGCCGCTGATCGCCTCCAGCGCGGCAGCCGACGACCGCCACACCGCCATCCGGTCCTCGCCACGGAGATTCGATTCCGCAGAATCCGCCGCCTTCCACTGGCCAGCCGAGGGTCGCTCCGTCTCGGGCCACCGCTTGCGGATCTGGGGAAGACTGAGGTCGCCGTCCAGACTCCGCCCGGCGTACCAGATCGGCTTGCCTGCCCCCGCCGGCCGCAGCGCGACGGCGTACCCGACCACCTGGTTCGGGTCCTTCGCCGAGGTCCGCGCGGCGACCAGCAGCCCCGCGCCCTTCATCCGCGTGACCCACTCAGCTTCGCTGCCGGCCCCGGCCAGGGACGCCCGGACCTGGCGGCGCAGCAGTTCCCGGTCCGGCGCCTGGCCACTGCGCCGGGCCCGATCGACCTCCGGCCGGTTCAGCTCCGGCCGCTTAGTCGCCCCCGCCCGGCCAGGCGTCCACTTGCCCAGCCCGAACTCGTCCTCCAGGAGGTCGGCAACCTGCTGGCTGCGCCGCTTGTCCTGCCGCAGCCACACCGGCGCCCCGTCCTCGGTGGCAAGGGTGACGACCAGGTGCACGTGGTCGTTGCCCTTGGCCGACAGGCCGTGCCGCACCGCGATCCACCGGCACCCGGCCCGCTCCGCGTCGCCGGTGAACCCCATCTCCTGCACGAACCGGCCCGCGATGCGACCCCAGGTCGCGTCGTCGAGCTGTCCCTCCTGCGCGGGCAGGCTCAGCGAGCACTGCCACACGTACTGCTGCACCCCGCGCTCGCCGGCGGCGATCTGCGGCGCGTCCAACCGCGCCGCCAGCTCCTCCAGCGACCACCCGCCGTCGGCGCGCTCGCGGCGTTCGGGGGCAAGCAGCTCCACGTCGTCGTAACCGGCGACCAGGTGCGGGTTGATGTGTTCCTCGGCCTTGCCCGGCCCCCACAGGTACTCCAGCAGACCGCGTACCCGGCTGCCGTAGGTGACCTTCGGGATCATCAGCGGCGGCCCGTCTGTGCGGCGGCGATCGCGGTCACCAGCTCGTCGGCGCGCGCCGCCACTCTCGCCAGGTACGCCGCCGTCGCGGCTAGGTCCCCGGCCGGCTCGCCGGTGGAGTGCAGCCGTGCCACCGCCTGATTGAGGTTGTACGCCGCGCCTCGTACCTGTCGGTGCACGCCCATCAACTCGACCAGCAGCGGGCCCGTATTCGCAGCACCGTCCGGGCCGCCCGGAGCGGGCACGAGCGGCGCTGATCCGGCTTCCGCCAGGTACGCTGAGGTGGCCATCCGGGCCGCCGCCGCGTTCGCCTCGACCGCCGCCATCTCTGCCTCGGACAACCGCACGGTCACCCGATGCACGCGCGGATCATCGTCGCTGTGGGCACGCCGCCGGCGCTGGCTCGTGCCGAACCGGACCACGCCGACCTGCGCCGGATCAGCCACGTCGACCACCCTCCCGGCGGATGTCGCCCGCCGTGTCTCTGCCGGCCGCATCGCGGCCCGTCTGACGAAAAGTCAGACTTTTATTCCAACTTGCTCCGACAAAGGAGGCGCATCGCGTACGCGATGCGTGGGTGTGGGTTTGCGCCGAACGCACCTGGCGGTGCGTATCACGGGCCCACCCCGTGGGGGCCGGAGAGAGTAGCCGGTCGCCGCCCAACGTCAAGGGCGCTGCGCGTCGCTGCGCGATGGGCCTACGGCCCACCCTTGACCTTGGTCGACGCCCTTGGCTGGTACTGATGGCGCCCCCACCGGCCGGGGGGAAGGGTGGAAAACCGGGACCGCACCGATCGATCTTGACCGTTATGGTGGGCGTCCACAGACACCAGAGCGGTACATCCTGGGGGAGGAATCCATGGCCCAACAGAGCGCCAAGGCCGCCCGCGCCGAGACGGAGAAGGCGGCGCTTGGCCTGCTGCGCGACCGCGCCAACCTGGTCGGTGAGGCGGCCACAGCTCGGCACGACCGTGACCAACTGGCCGAGGCCCTGCGTGCCGCCAACGCCCGATACGCCGAGCGCTACGCCGCTGCGGTAGAGGGCGGATGGACGGCGGACGACCTGGCCAAGCTCGGCTTGGACGCTCCGGAGTCCAGCACCGTCAAGCGCCGCCGTTCGCGCCGACCAGCCTCGGCCTCTGGTGAGCAGCAGCGTGACGACCAAGTCGTGCACGCCGACACCGGTGGGCAGGGGTAGCAGCGGCAGATTCGCCCCGCTGGCGGCCACTCCTACGGGGGTGGCCGCCGCGCTGACGGCGCTCATGGTCGCGCACCGAGTGGAGCGCCCCGGTCCCGCATGAACGGCACCGGGTCAACGGCGTTGCTGCTGTTGGCGTTGTACGGGCCCGACGGGACGTTGACATGCACCTCAAAGTGCAGATGCGGGCCGGAGCTGCCGCCGCTGTTACCGACGAACCCGATCACGGTCCCAGCCGCCACGATGTCACCGATGGTCACCTCGGGTCGCTGGATCATGTGGCAGTAGCGGGTGACGATGTTGCCCGGGTGACGAATGTCGACGTACCAGCCACAGCCCCGGGCACGGGTGTGCCCGTCCCGGTCGCAGGTGGTGTACCAGTCGCACTTGACCTGCTCGACCACTCCGCCCGATGCGGCCCGGATCGCGTCGCCCCGCACATCAGTCTTCGACATGTCCACGCCGGCATGCAGCCGGCCACCGCGGGGACCGAACGGGCTGCCGACGAATGCGTGCAGCGGCTGCACCCATCCGCCCGGTCCGACTGGCACCGGCCCGAGGTCGTCGACGCCGCAGGGGGCCGTCGGGGAGCCGCCACCGACGTCGCGGATGTCGGCCACGCCGAGCACCGCGGCGGCGAGCAGCTCGGCGTCGTCTTCCCACTTCTGGTACTCCTCCGGGTAGCCGGAGCGCTGCACAGCTTGCGCGGCGTCTGTCAGCCGCATTCGCTCCCATCCGTCGACCCGCGCCAGGACCTCGTAGAACTTCGTCGCGGCGTAGCTGGGCGTCATCCGGTCACGTACGCTGCCCCACCCGGGACGTTGCTGGAACAGCCCGACCGAGTCGTGATCGCTGCCCACACCCTCGTGCGGCAGAGCCAACGACTCAGGCACACCTGAGTTGGCGAGGTTGCGCAGCGTGGACTCTTGCATCGCGGTCGCCAGCGCGATCACGTAACCGCGAGCGGGTATCTGCCGACCCCGTCCCACGGTGACGATCACGGTCGCGTTGGCCACCTGAGCGCCGCTCCACTTGCCCACGTCGGGCGCTTCACCGTCGGGTAATGACGTCACCTCGCACGATGCGGCTTCCGCTTGCGACTGGCCGAACATCATGACCGGCAGCACCACCGTGCCGCTGCAAAGCAGCACCACCACCGCTACCACCGCCACGGCCAACGCGATCGGTCTGCGGGTCATCCGATCGCCCGTCGGAAGTCGTTGCCGGTTACCAGCCACCGCTCGCCCAGCGCCGCCACCGTGACCGTCAGGGTGCCGCTGTCTGTGGTGATCTCGTACTCTGCGACGCCGTCCTTTGGTGGTCTCGTGGTCACTGGTTGCCCGGTCACCCGGGTCGCCGGAATCCGGGCCGGGTCGACCGTCCGCAACTGCTCGGCAAAGCCCTTGTCGCAAACCTCCGCGACCTGCCGCAACCATTGATCAGCCGGCAGGTCCGAGCGCACCCAGGTCCGCGCGAAGCGTGCCGCTACCCGTGACGCCTGTGCCGCTGACGGCGGCGACGCGGTCAGCTCGTCGCCTTCATGGTCGTCGCGGCCCGGGGACTCACCAGGTGTCGGTAGCCCCGCGACATCGCCGAGCGTCGGGTACACCGGGCCGCTGCGATCCGGCGCCGGCACGTCCGGCGTGGCTGATCCGGTGCAGCCCCCGACGCCCAGCAGAGCCGCCATGAGCGCCGGACAGATCCCGCGCAGCCGTGCCTTGCCGGTGACAGCAGGCGCTGCCCTTGCCATGTGACGCCCCCCGTGGTGCTCCGATCGCGTCCAGTGTTGACGGAGCAATCACCATAGGACCATTCGTAAACACGGTGCTACTGTCAGGTACTCGTCGGTGACCTTGACACGCGGGGGAGGCATCAAGTGACGAGTGGTAACCGCGCGGCCGTGCTCGGATCCAGGCGGTGAAGGCCGGCACAGTCGCGGCACGCCGCACCCGCCCGACCGCCGCCCTCCAGCTCCCCCTCGCCGCGATTCCCGAGAATCACTACCGGGCCGGATGGCCCCCTGTGTGGTGGGTCGGCTGCCATGGCGGAGCCGGCACGAGCACCCTCGCCCGGCTGGTCGGCTTCGGTGCCGACTTCGGCGCGGCGTGGCCGGCACTCACGCCGGCGATGCCTGGCGCCCAGGTCGTCCTCGTGTGCCGGGCGTCGGCGTCGGGCACCTGGTCGGCGACCGGTGCCGTTGAGCAATGGCGCCGCCGCGCCGGGGTTGCCCGGATGACCTGGCTGCTCGGCGTGGTCGCCGTCGCCGCGTCACCACGGCGTCCACCACGTATCGCCACCGAACGTCTGCGGCTGCTCAGCGGCTGGGCGCCGCAGATCTGGCGCGTCGGCTGGATCGACGACCTGCTCGCTGTCGACGAGCCCACCGACATCGGCACCCCACCCGACATCGAAGCGCTGCGCACCACGATCTGGCACACGCTGCACGCGAAGCAGAGAGGACGACAATGACCCTGCTCGACGGCTTGACGCAGGCAGGCATCCTGCTGGAGCCCGTCCCTAATCCCGGTGGTGGCGTCGCACCGCCCGGTGTCGCCGGCAGCGGTGTCCTGCTCATCCTTCAGTGGATCGCCTGGCTCGCCGTTGCGGCCTGCGTCGCCGGGATGCTCTACACCGCCGCGAAGATGGCCATCTCCCATCGCCGCGGAGACGACACCAACGTCTCACAGTTGGGCTGGGTATTCGGCGCCTGTGTCCTGATCGGCAGCGCGTCCGCGATCGTCGGCGCACTGGTCAACAGCGGGAGTTGACGTGTCCCGCACTCCCGGTACGCAGGACTTCGCCGAGCGCCCACCGTGGACCCGGCCCGGCTTCGTCGCCGCCGCGGTGCTGGTGGCACTCATCCTCCTGGCCGGGCTGCTGATCGTCGTCTTAGCGCCGGACGACGACCCTGCCGACATCACCGACGGACCGTCGCCGACAAGTCAGCCCTCGGCGAGCAGCATGCCGGTGGAGGGCCTGCCCACCGTCGTGCCGACTACACCACCAACCGGGGTGCGGTGGGAACTAGTCGGCCCGATGGCCGTGCCGGTCAGCGACACGGCCGGCCCGACGCAGACCACGGACACCACCGCCTCCGGCTTCACGCACACGCCCGAAGGTGCGTTGATCGCCGCCGCGCAGATCATGGTGAGGTCCAGTCACGCCCTCGGTCGGCAGCGGTGGGAACCGACCATCGAGCAACAGTTCGTACCCAGCGGCGACCGGGACCGGCTCCTCACCGAACTTCGCGCCGTGGCCAGCGAACCCGCAGACCCGGGCTCCCTCAGCCAGATCGCCGGGTTCAGCTACCAGTCGTACACCCCCGACACCGCCGTGATCGGGCTCGTGCTCCGCGCCCCGGCCGCCAGCGCATCCCGCTACCACGTCCTGTCCCTGACGCTGCTCTGGCGGGGCGGCGACTGGCGGATGCAGGCACCTCCCGGGGGTAGCTGGCTCTCGGTCAACCGCATGACCGACAACCTCTCCGGCGTCATCGAGTGGGGGCCGCGGTAGTGCCGTGCATTCCCGTCGTCGACCCGCTGTGCCTTCCAGGCCGGGTCGCTGAGAACGTCGCCGGCCGCTTTCTCGATGAGATAGCCGTAGAGGCGTCCGATGCTGCCGCCGAGATGCTGGAGACCCTGGTCGCCGGATGGCTGCACGTCGGCACCCCAGGAATCTCCCAAACCTCTGGGGTGGTGGCCGAGCTACGCACGCACACGAACTGGGCGGTCGCCGCGGTCGCGGTCGGCGCGTTGCTGGTCGGGGCGATCCGGCTGGCCATCGAGCGCAACGGCCGGGAAGCCGGTTCCATCGCCAAGGGCCTGGTGGCCCTCGTCGTAATCACTGGCGCGGGTGTGCCAGCAGTGCAGACACTCATCCAGGTCGGCGACGCCTACTCCAATTGGATCCTCGACATCGCCGCCGACGATGACCTCGGCGACCGGTTGCTACTGCTGGCTCCAGCCGCAAGCACCACCGGCATGACTCCGATCATGGTGATCGGGGTCTCGCTGGTGATGTTCCTGGCCACGATGGTGCAGCTGCTGATGCTGCTGGCCCGCAACGCCGGACTCGTCCTCCTGGCCGGCCTGCTGCCGCTGGCCGCCGCATCGGGCATCTCCGGATCCGGGCAGGCAGTACGCAACCGGTACCTGACGTGGCTGCTCGCGCTGGTGCTGTACAAGCCGGCCGCCGCGACGATCTACGCGGCGGTGTTCTGGCTCATCGGTGATGGGCAGACCCTCACGGACGTGCTCACCGGTCTGGTGATGTTCTGCATGGCGATCGTGGCGCTGCCGGCGCTGCTGCGGCTGATCGCTCCGGGGGTATCCGTGCTGTCCAGCGGCGGCGCAGCCGGCGGTGCTGGTGTGGCGGCGGTCTCCGCGGCCGGGCAGGTCGCCTCCGGAGCGGTGCGGTTGTCCAACAGCGGCGGAACCGGTGGCGGCGGAACCGGTGGCCACACGGGCGGCGGAACCGGTCGGCCCGGAGGCGCGTCGCCGTCAGCGCCGTCACCACGCCCGTCCGGCGGCGGCGCTACCGCAGGCACCGCCGGCAGCGCTGGCCCGGCTGCGACCGGGGGCACTGCCGCTGCCGGCACGGCGGCGGGTACAGGTGCTGGCACCAGCTCCGCCGCTGCGGGCGCGGGTACCGGTGCCGCAGCAGCGGGCGGCCCGGCCGGGCTCGCCGTGGCCGGTGGTGTCGCCGCCACACAGGCAGGCCAGGCCACCGTGCGGAAGATCGGTGGTACCGCCTCCGGCGCGGTAGACGGTGATCGTTCGTGAGCATTGGAGTACGGGACCGACCGACCGAGCAGCGCACCTACGGCAACTGGCGACTCGGCCGGGGCGCTGGACTGTTCGGCCTCGGCCCGGCCGGCACCATCGCCGCGTTCCTGGTCATGGTGCTCGCCGCCGCCATGCTGCCGGTCTCCCCGCTCGCGTCGCTGCTCACGGCGATCCTCGGCGTCCTGGTCCTCGCCCCGCTGGCGATCCGGGTCAACGGCCGTACCGGATTCCAGGTCATCACCGCCAAGGTGGCGTGGTGGCTGACGCGGGCCCGCCGTCATCACATCTACGTCTCCGGGGTCGCGTCCCGGGCCACCGCCGCCCACCAGCTCCCCGGGGTACTGGCCCGTTCCGAGGTGTACGAGGTGGAGACCGGACGCTCCGGCCTCCTCGCGGTCGTCGTGGTGCCGCAGAGCCGCCACTACACCGTCACCCTGCGCTGCGCGCCGGAAGGGTTGGACCTCGTCGACCAGGCGGTCATCGACGCCCGCGTGGCGCACCTGGCCACCTGGCTGTCGGCGCTGTCCCGCGAGCCGCACCTGGTGCAGGCGCAGGTCACCGTCGAGACCACCCCGGATCCCGGCACCCGACTCGCCGCCGAGGTCGCCGCCACGTCCCGGCCGGACGCCCCAGCGTTGGCCCTGCAAGTGCTCAACGACGTCGTCGAGTCGTCGCCGGCCGGCTCCGCGACGGTCGACACTCGGGTCTCGCTGACCTACACCGCCCCGCCCGGCCGGTCGATGTCCCACGAAGACGTCTGCCGGGAGGTCGCCGCCCGACTGCCGCACCTGCACGCCGGTCTGACCGGCGCGACCGGCGCTGGAATCACGCCGCTGTCTGCGCGCAGCCTCGCCGTCGTGGTGCGGGCCGCCTACGACCCGGCCGTCGCCGTGGAACTCGCCCGGGATCCGCAGTTGGCTCCGGACTGGCCCCAGGCCGGGCCGGTGGCCACCCGGGAAAGCTGGGATTCCTACCGGCACGACTCCGCGTTCTCGCGGACCTGGTGCATGGTCGAGGCACCCCGGGGAGTGGTGTACTCGCGGCTGTTCGCCCGGCTCACCGACCCCGATCCGCAACTACTGCGCAAGCGGGTCACCATGGTCTACCGGCCTTATTCCCCCGGCGACGCAGCCCGGCTGGTGGAGGCCGACAAACGCGACGCCCGGTTCCTGGCCAGCAAGAAGCATCGGCCCAGCGCCCGAGACATGACCGACGTCGTCGCCGCCGAGCAAGCCGCAGAAGAGGAAGCCGCCGGTGCCGGCGTCGTCCGGTTCACCGTGCTGGTCACCGCCACCGTCGCCGACGAGAAGCAGCTCGACGAGGCCGCCGGCATCATCCGGGCCCGCGCCGGTGAGGCCCGGCTGGTGCTACGGCCGATGTACGGCTGCCAGGCCGCCGGGTTCGCCGCCGGCCTGCCCGCCGGTGTCGTGCTGCCCACCCACGCCACGATCCCCTTCTAGGACACCGGCATGACCATCAGCACCCGGGACAACAGCATGCAACCGCCACTGCGTCGACCAGCCGCACGCCGGCCCGGCCGGCTCGGCTACTCCGGGCCCGGCGGGGGCCGGTGGTCCTGGATCGAACCACCCACGGAGTACCGGGGCACCACCGTCCAGGTGTGCGGACTGTTCCCGTTCGGCACCGGCGCCTCAACCCCGATGATCGGCGTCCCCGTCGGCCGGCACCTCTACACCGGCAGCGCGGTGTGCTTCGACCCGATCTCCTGGTACACGAGAGCGAGGTTGATCAACAACCCGTCGGTGTGGATCGAGGGCGAGCCCGGAATGGGCAAGTCCACCGCCGTCCGCCGGATGGTCCTCGGCCTCACCGCCCAGGGCGTGACCCCGCTGATCCTCGGCGACCTCAAACCCGACTACGCCGAACTGGTACACGCCCTGGGCGGTCAGGTGCTGCGCGTGGGGCCGGGCCTGGACCGGATCAACCCCCTCGATGCCGGACCGTGGCGGCAGGTCCTCGACCGGGTCGACGACCGCACCGGTGCCGTCGTCCGCGCGGCCGTCACCGACCGTCGCCTGAACATGTTGGTCGCCCTCGCCACCTTGGTCCGCCGGGGCCCGGTCAGCTCCGACGAGACCACCGTGCTGGCCGCCGCGCTGCGCTTCCTCGCCGAACGCGAGACCGACACCCAGCCAGTGCTCTCCGACGTCCTGGCCGTCATCCGCGACGCGCCCGCCGAGGTCCGCGCGGTCACCCTCTGGCAGGAAGAGGGAGATCTCCCCCGGTTCCGGGAGGACACCGCCGCACTGCACCGCACCTTGCTGGCCCTGCTGCACGGCCCACTCGGCGACACCTTCGAGGGGCAGACCACCACCGCGATTCGCCTGGACACCCCGGCCGTGTGCGTCGACATCTCCGGCATCGACGACACCGACGAGCTGCGCACCGCCGCGACCCTGCTGTCGACCTGGTCGTACGGCTTCGCCCAGGTGGAGGCCGCGCACCTGATGGCCGACCTCGGCCTGGCCCCGGCCCGGACGTTCTTCACCGTGCTCGACGAGCTGTGGCGGGCGCTACGGGTCGGGCACGGCCTGGTCGACCGCGCCGACGGCCTCACCCGCCTCAACCGGCAGAAGGGCACCGGCACCGCCTTCATCACCCACTCCCTCGCCGACCTGGAAGCGCTGCCCACCGCACACGACCGGGCCAAAGCCCGCGGTTTCGCCGAACGCAGCGCCGTGCTCATGATCGGTCCGTGTTCCGAACAGGAACTCGACGCCGTCGCCCGCGTACGGCCGTTGTCGCAGGCAGAACGGCGGGAGGTGCTGTCCTGGTCGGCACCACCGTCCTGGACGGCCACGGAGGGCGGGGAAACCGTCGGGCGCGGGAACTTCCTCATCAAGGTCGGATCGAGGCCGGGAATCCCCGTGCACCTGGAGCCCACCGAGGTGGAGAAGCAGCTCGGCAACACCGACTTCCGCTGGACGATGACGTGAACCGGCCCGCCGGACCGCGCGGTGGCCACGACGACGCCGGTCTGATCGTGGGCGGGCTCGCCGCCCTGGTCCTGGTCCTCGCCGGCACGGTGTGGCTACCGGTCGTGCTGACCCGACCGCCCGGCTACACCGGCGGCCACCCAATCCAGGTCGCCCTCGCCGTGCTGCGCGGAGACATCACCTGGACCACCGCGTGCACGCTCGTCGCGGTCGGCCAGCTCGCCATCCTGCTGCTGCTGATCGGGGCGGTGGTCGCGATCAGGCGGTGGATCCGCCGGCGACGGACCCGGGTCGACTCGGCCGCCCGGCGCATGGCCACCCGCGCCGACCTGGCACACCTCGGCCCGAAGGGGGTCGCCGACAGCGGCCGGCGACTGCGACCCAGCCTCGCCGACGTCGACCGGCCCGACCCCGACCAGCTCGGCGTGCTCATCGGCACCACCGTCGCCGGCGGGATGCCGCTGCGCCAGTCCTGGGAGGACATGGCCGTCGACATCTGGGGCCCGCGTACCGGCAAGACCACCAGCCGGGCCATCCCCGCCATCGTCGCCGCACCCGGTCCGACCCTGGTCACCAGCGTCAAGGGCGACATCGTCGACGCCACCCGTGAGATCCGCGCAGCCCGGGGCACGGTGTGGGTGTTCGATCCGCAGCACATTCTCGGCGCCGAGCAGGGCATGTGGTGGAACCCGCTGCGTGCCGTGGCCACCATCACCGACGCCCGGCGGCTCGCCGAGCACTTCGCCGCCGCCGAACGAGAGCCGGGCGTCAGCCGCGACGCCTTCTTCGACCCCTCCAGCGAGGAGCTGGTGGCGAACCTGCTCCTCGCGGCCGCCGTGTCCGGGCGAGACATCCTCGCCGCCTACCGGTGGTCGGTCAGCCCTCGGGACGACGAACCGGCGATGCTGCTGCGCGAGCACGGCTTCGACCTACCCGCTGACGCGGTGTCCGGCGTGGTCAACATGCCCGACAAGACCCGCGGTGGCATCTACGCCGGTGCCCAGAAGATGCTCATGTGCCTGACCGAGCCGGCCGTCACCCGCTGGGTCACCCCACCCACCCGAGGCAGGGTGCTCACGTTCGACCCGGCCGCGTTCGTGACCTCCACCGACGTGCTGTACCTGCTCTCCCAAGGCGGGCCCGGCTCCCCCGCCCCCCTGGTCGCCGCGCTCACCGACGCCGTCCTGCGCGCTGGCGAGCTACAGGCACGCGCCTCGGCCGGCCGACGCCTCGACCCGCCGCTGCTGAGCATCCTCGACGAAGCGGCGAACATCTGCCGGCTACGCCAACTGCCCAACCTGTACTCGTACTACGGCTCCCACGGCCTGCCCATCATCACGATCCTGCAGTCCTACCCCCAAGGCGTCGACGTGTGGGGACGCGAAGGCATGCGCAAGCTGTGGTCCGCCGCGAACGTCCGCACCTACGGCGGCGGCGTCGCCGACCCCGACTGGCTCGAAGAACTCTCCAAACTCATCGGGGAGCACGACGTCACCACCCGGTCGACCAGCAGCAGCGGATCCGGCTGGGGCCAACGCTCGGTCTCCCACGCCACCCGCCGCCAACGCATCCTCGACGTCTCCGACCTCCACGCTCTACCTCGCGGCCGGATGATCGTCTACGCCTCCGGAGCACCACCTGCCCTCGCCCGCACCGCCCCATGGCAGGACGGACCTCACGCCGCCGCTATCCGGGCCTCGATCGACCGCTGGGATCCCACCGGCCGCACCGACTGGACCCTCACCCCCGACGCCCCGCCGGAGCCAGCACCATGACCAGCCCGCTCCCCGGACCGGCCACCGATCCGGTCGCCGACCTCAGCGCCCTACTCGGCGAACTGGCCGGCGACCACCAAGCCGACCCGCCGCCGGCCACTTCCAAGCCGGCCGGTGACGAGCCGGTCTACCGCAACGTCGAAGCGTTCGTCGGGGACTACCTCGCCCACGTCGTGGAGCGTCGCCTCGCCAGCGGACCGACCTCCGGGCTGAACTGGTGCCCGCGCTGGTGGGCCCACCCGGAAGCGATCTCCCGTCTGTACGCGCTCTGGCGAGCATGGGAGACCCTGCGGGTCAGCGACCCGCAGACCGGCATGAGCATCTGGTGGCGCGACCACCTCGACCCCCACCTCGCCGCGCTCGCCGCCGAGTACGGCCCGTTCAGCCGGTGCGACCCGACCAAGCACACCGAACCTCGACCGCTTCCGGTCGAGCTGGCGCCGCCGGAGGTGCTCGCGCAGCTTCCCGACGCCACCGGCACTTGATTCCGCAGCATCACTGCGGACCGGGCCGCCTCGACCACCGGCGTGGCTACTGCGCCTCGGAGATCACCACCACCGGTGGAGTGCACCTATTCGACTCCTGCGCTATTCGCTGATCATGAGCGCGGGGCCGCCCTTCGCCGCCTCAACCGAATTCGGCAGCAGAGCCGACGGCCGCAGGCTGCAGTCGTTGGCCGGATGAGCAGGGCAGCCAACCACGCTGGCAGGTCGCGAGTTGTTGTGTCGCGGTTGACGACGTACGACCGGTCGGCGACGACCGACTTCGGGGCCCGCACGGTCTGCTCCCTCAGGGCCTACCGGCTTCCGGACCAAAAACAACTCCAGCGCTGGTCAAACCGGATGACGATCCCGGCTCCAGTCATTCGCGCAGGCCGCCCTGACCTGCGCTGGAGTTGTTTCTCGCTGAAAACTACGGCGAGGCCTAGGGGCTGGCGGGTACCAGGGCGGCGGTCACGGCGGATCCCCTCTCGCGGGGGTGGGGTTACAGGTAGCGGCAGACCTGCTCTGGATGGCAACTGCCAGGGTCGGGCGTGCTGGCGGCGTCGTGCAGCTGCGTGACTGTGTCGCGTAGCGCCTGCAGGTCGGCGATCTGGGCGTCGAGGTCGCGCAGCCGCGTGGCGAGCAGGTCCTCGACGTGCGCGCACGGGGCGTGGCCCCGGTCGCGGACGTCGAGGACCTCGCGGATCTGCGCCAGGGTCAGTCCGGCGGCGCGGCCACGGCGGATGAAGTCCAGCCGCGCCACCGCCTCCACGCCGTACTGGCGGTACCCGGCTGCGGTGCGCCCGGCGGGGCGCAGCAGGCCGATGTCTTCGTAGAAGCGCAGCGTCTTGGTCGTGGTGCCCGTGACCGCCGCGAGCTCACCGATCCGCAATCCCGGTCACCTTCCGCCTCTTGACCTTACCCTGCACTGGAAGGTCCAGTCTTAGCTCGGTAAGGGCCCGATGACCAGCGGAAGGCAGCTCATGGCGGACAACGACGACGTCGATCTCGCGGTGGTGGGCTCCGGCGGGGCGGCGATGGCCGCCGCGATCGCGGCCCGGCAGGCCGGCGCGAGGGTGGTGCTCATCGAACGGGCGGTGCTGGGTGGCACGTGCGTGAACGTCGGTTGTGTGCCGTCGAAGACGCTGCTGGCCGCGGCCGGCACTCGGCACGCTGCGCTGTCCAACCCGTTTCCTGGGGCGCCCACCTCCGCCGACGGAGTGGACCTGCGCGCGCTCGTCGGGCAGAAGGACGAGCTGGTGGGTCGGCTACGGCAGGCCAAGTACGGCGACGTCGCCGCCGCCTACGGCTTCGAGGTCCGGCCCGGGCAGGCCCGGTTCACCGATGGCGACACCCTCACCATCGACGACCGGCCGCTGCGTGCTCGCGCCTACGTGATCGCGACCGGTGCTGAACCGGCCCGGCCTGATCTGCCCGGCCTCGGCGAGGTGGACTACCTGACCTCTACCACGGCGATGGAGCAGTCCGAGCTGCCTGACTCGCTGGTAGTGGTCGGCGGCGGGTACGTCGGCATGGAACAGGCGCAGTTGTTCGCCCACCTCGGCACCCGGGTCACCCTGGTCGGGCGGCTCGCGCCGAGGGCCGAACCGGAACTCGCCGAGGCGCTGCGCGCCGTGTTCGCCGACGACGGCATCACCATGCTGGAAGAGCACGCCACCGAGGTGCAGCGCGCTGCCGGCGGGGTGGAGGTCGTCACCGCGTCCGGGCGGCGGGCGAGCGGGCAGCGGCTGCTGGTGGCCACTGGCCGGCGGGCCCGCACCGACGGCCTCGACCTGGCCGTCGCCGGCGTGAAGACCGACGAGCGGGGGTTCGTGGTTGTCGACGCCGCGCAGCGCACCACCAACCCCCGGGTGTATGCCGCGGGCGACGTCACCGG
This sequence comes from Verrucosispora sp. WMMD703, assembly GCF_049178935.1. NCBI lineage: Bacteria > Bacillati > Actinomycetota > Actinomycetes > Micromonosporales > Micromonosporaceae > Micromonospora > Verrucosispora sp. WMMD703. Next base: position 75,682 of record NZ_JBMHMM010000002.1, read on the forward strand.
CGCACCGCAGTACGTCTACGTCGCCGCCGCCACCGGCCGCGTCGCGGCGGTCAACGCCCTCGCCGGCGACGGCACCCGCCCGGCCCGGTTGGACTACACCGGCCTGCCGTCGGTGGTGTTCACCCGGCCGCAGCTGGCCTCGGCCGGGCTCACCGAAGCCGACGCCCTCGCCGCCGGGCACGACTGCGCCTGCCGCATCCTCGACCTCGCCGACGTGCCCAGGGCGCTGGTCAACCGCGACACCCGCGGAGCGGTCAAGGTCGTCGCGGACGCGAACACCGGCCGGGTGCTCGGCGTCCACGCCCTCGCCGACGGCGCCGGAGAGATGATGCTGGCCGCCACCTACGCCATCAAAGCCGGGATGACCGTCGACGACATCGCCGACACCTGGGCGCCCTACCTGACGATGGCCGAAAGCCTGCGGATCACCGCCGGGACGTTCCGCAACGAACTGCCGACCTCCTGCTGTGCCTGACAGCCGCCCCCGCCGCAGCGCCGTATGGGCCGCCGGCGCCCTGGCCGTGTGCTGCACCCTGCACGCACTGCTGCTCACCGGCGGCCTCGCCGGCATCGGCGCCGGCATCGGCGCGGCCACCAGCAACACCGCGCTGCTCGGCACCGCCGGCGTGGTCCTCGCCGTGGCCATCGGTGTCGTCATCGCCTGGCACCGGCGCCGCCCCAGACACCAAGGCTGCCCACCAGCCCCGAACGAGCGGAGCCACCATGAACAGCAGCGATAGCGACGGCGACCTCGCCACGATGCTGTCCTGCGCCGGGCTGCCCCCCGACAACCTGCTCACCCGCCGGGCCGCGCTGCCCGCCCCGCTACGGGATCTGCACTAGCGGGTGTTGGCCAGCTTCGCCACCACCGGCGCACCACCGCCGACGTCGCAGCTTGCCGACTCGGCCCGCGCACACGGCGTGGACCTGCCCGACACCCTGCGCGAGCTCAGCCACACCGAGCTGGTGTTCACCGACCCGGACACCTCCGTGGTCACCGGCGCGGTGCCCTTCGCCGCCGGCGCCTCGCCGCACCGGGTCCGCATCGCCAGCGGGCCGCAGGCCTTCGCCAACTGCGCAATCGACGCACTCGGCATCGCCGCGATGCTCAACCGCGACATCGACATCACCTCGACCGACCCGCACAGCGGCGAACCGATCACCGCCACCAGCCGGACCGGACAGTGGATCTGGCACCCTCAGACGGCAGTCGTGTTCGTCGGCTCACGCGGCACCGGCCCAATCACCCAAAGCTGCTGCCCAGTCATCAACTTCTTCACCAACACCGACCACGCCACGGCCTACCAACACCGACACGACCTGTCCGGAGTCGTGCTCACAATGCCCCAAGCCGTCCGCGCTGGCGCGCTCATCTTCGGCGACCTCATGCGCGAGCCGACCTGAACCCCGGTTCTGTACGAGGAACCCTCAACGGACACCCGCCCGGTCGGGGACGGACGTCGCCTTGATCCCAACAGGGAACAATTCGGCAACCGGCGAACGAGCACGCACGAACGCCTCGTCCACGTCCGTCAGCGTGAAGTGCCGAATCAGGTCCACCCGGCCGATCTCCGGGAACGCCCGAAGCTGCGCCAGCTCCTCCTCAGAGAACACATCCCGCGTACCCACGAACCCACCACCCAGCCATCGACCGTCACCAAACGGACGGGAGGCTACGGGTCCGTCAGACCGAGATCAATGCCCCAGTTCTTAGCGTTGTTTTGGTCCGGAAACTACGGACGGGCCCTCAGCACCTCGTACGTCTTCGGGTCCTGCTCGTACCAGGTCTCACAGCGGGTGGCCCGGTCCGGCACCCAGGTACGCAGCTGCCGGGGCCACACCGCGGGCAGGAAGACCAGCATGGGCGCGTCCGGGGCCAACTGCCGAGCGGGCGGTGACGTGGACCACGCCGCCGGTAATGCATTCCCTAATGGCGCTAGTATCGCTGCATGGCGATGAATCGTGTGGAGGGCTGTGACCGGGCCGGGTTGAGTCCGGCGGTGGCGTTGTTCGCGTCTCTGGCCGATCCGACCCGGCTGCGGATCGTTCAGCGGCTGGCCCGGGGGCAGGCTCGGGTGGTGGACCTGACCGGCGAGCTGGGTCTGGCTCAGTCGACGGTGTCGAAGCATCTGGCGTGTCTGCGTGACTGTGGCCTGGTCGACTATCGGCCGGTCGGCCGGGCGTCGGTGTACTCGTTGGCCCGGCCTGAGTTGCTCGATCTGCTCGCCAGCGCCGAGCAGTTGCTGGCCGCCACCGGCGATGCGGTGGCGCTGTGCCCCAACTACGGCCCTGACGGTACCGGGATCGGCGACGAGGAGGCTGTGCGATGAGCGACGCGTGCGGCTGCGGAGACGACGAACCCCGCGTGGAAGGTGCCGAGGAGGAGCGCGAGCCCGAGCGGCTGTGGCAGGTCAGCGAGTTGCGGGCTGCTGCCGTCGCCGGGGTGTTTCTGCTCGCCGGGTTCATCGCCGGGCTGGTCGACGCCCCGCGCCCGGTTGGCATCGGCCTCAACACTGTTGCGTTGCTGGTCGGCGCGTGGACGTTTGTGCCGAACACCCTGAAACGCCTGGCCAAGGGAAAGATCGGCGTCGGCACTTTGATGACGATCGCCGCTGTCGGTGCGGTGGTGCTCGGCGAGGTCACCGAGGCCGCCATGCTGGCGTTCCTCTACTCCATCAGCGAAGGCTTGGAGGAGTACTCCGTCGCCCGGACTCGGCGCGGCCTGCGGGCGCTGCTCAACCTCGTACCCGCTGAGGCGACAGTCCTTCGCGAAGGGGCGCAAGTCACCATCGACCCCGCCCAGTTGCGCGTTGGTGATCTGCTGCTCGTGCGGCCCGGTGAACGCCTGGCGACCGATGGTGTGATCCGCACGGGCCGTTCCGCGCTCGACGTGTCCGCATTGACCGGTGAGTCCGTGCCGGTTGAGGCGAATCCTGGTGATGCCGTCTACGCCGGTTCGATCAATGGCACCGGTGCCATTGAGGTGCAGGTGACCGCTACCGCGTCCGACAACTCTCTGGCGCGGATCGTGCGCATCGTGGAGGCCGAGCAGTCTCGCAAGGGTGCCGCCCAGCGGCTCGCCGACCGGATCGCCAAACCGCTGGTACCCGGCATCATGATTCTCGCCGCGATCATCGCCGTGGCCGGCGCTCTAGCCGGCGATCCACGTACCTGGATCGAACGTGCCCTCGTCGTGCTCGTCGCCGCTTCCCCGTGCGCGCTGGCCATCTCCGTGCCGGTAACCGTCGTCGCCGCGATCGGCGCCGCCAGCCGCATCGGCGCGCTGGTCAAGGGCGGCGCCGCACTCGAAGCGTTGGGCCGGATCCGCGCGGTCGCGCTGGACAAGACCGGCACCCTGACCCGCAACGAACCCACCGTCGTTGACGTTGCCACCACCGACACGACCAGCCGCGACCAGGTCCTTCGGGTCGCCGCAGCACTCGAATCACGCAGCGAACACCCCCTGGCCCGGGCGATCCTCGCCGCCGCACCCGACCACATCCCGGCCGCCGACGTCGAGGCCGTCACCGGTGCCGGCCTGACCGGCATCGTCGACGACCGGCCGGCACGGCTCGGCCGCCCCGGCTGGATCCACCCCGGCCCCTTGGGCGAGCACGTCACCGCCATGCAGACAGCCGGCGCGACCGCCGTCCTCGTCGAACACGACGGCACCCTGATCGGCGCCATCGCCGTCCGCGACGAACTACGACCCGAAGCCGCCGAAGTCGTCGCCCGGCTCCACGCCGACGGATACACCGTGGCGATGCTCACCGGCGACAACACCCGCACCGCCACCGCACTCGCCGCCCAGGCCGGCATCGACGAGGTTCACGCCGACCTTCGACCCGAGGACAAGTCCCGCATCATCACGGCCATGCGCGCCGCGCGGCCGACCGCGATGGTCGGTGACGGTGTCAACGACGCCCCTGCCCTGGCCACCGCCGACGTCGGCATCGCCATGGGCGCCATGGGGACCGACGTCGCGATCGAAACCGCCGACGTCGCGCTGATGGGCGAAGACCTGCGGCACCTGCCACAAACCCTTGCCCACGCTCGCCGAAGCCGCCGCATCATGCTGCAGAACGTCGGCCTGTCCCTTGGACTGATCACCGTTCTTATCCCGCTGGCCACCTTCGGCGTCCTCGGCCTGGCCGCTGTCGTCCTGATCCACGAACTCGCCGAAATCGTCGTCATCGGCAACGGCGTACGCGCCGGCCGCACCCGCTCCCTGCCAGCCGCCCAGCCTGGGTTTGCAGGAGGGGCACGGTGATGGCTGCGATCGCGGTCGCGTTGTACCTGACCGGCCTCGGGCTGGCGTTCGGGTGGCGCAGCGTCGCGCAGTGGAAGGCAACCGGCGACACAGGGCTGCGGCTGGATGCCGGTCCGCCCGGGTCGGTGGGCTGGTGGGCGAAACTGCTGTTCGTCGCCGCGCTGCTGCTCGGCCTCGCCGGTCCGGCTGCTGCCCTGGCCAGGATGGACCCGGTCAGCGTTCTTGACCACAGCAGGCTGCGGGTGGCTGGGCTGGTCCTGGTCGGCGCCGGCGTGACCGCCACCCTCGCCGCGCAACTGAGCATGGGCGCCTCCTGGCGCGTCGGGGTCGACCCGGCCGAGCGCACCGCCCTGGTCACCGGCGGCGCGTTCGCCCTGGCCCGCAACCCCATCTTCACCGCCATGACCGCCACCAGCGCCGGTCTTGCCGCGATGGTGCCCAACCCCATCGCCCTGGCCGCCACCGCAGTCCTGGTCGCGTCGATCCAGCTGCAGGTCCGCGCCGTCGAGGAGCCCTACCTTGCCCGCACCCACGGCGCCGCCTACGCCGACTACGCCGCCCGGGTCGGCCGATTCTGGCCCGGAATCGGCCGCCGACCAGCACCGACCCGTCGCTGAGCGCGCCTCTCACTCACGATCAACCACTGATCGTTGATCTTTCGCGGAAAGCTACGGGCGGGCCCAGTCGCAGGCGATGTCCATTTCCGCAGCCTACGGCCCCGAGCAGAGGGATGGACCGGTCATGGGTGCGGGGCGTCGGGGTCGGGTCGGCTGTTGAGATAGGCGGTCCAGTCGGCTCGGGCGTAGGTGCTCCAGGTGGCGGCGGTCTTGTGGGTGAGGCCGAACAGGTCGGTGATGACGGGTGCGGGCAGGTCGGCCGCGAGGGCGATCAGGGCGTTGTTGCGGGCGGCGCCAACGGGAATGCCGTGTTGGCGTAGACGGTGTCCGAGGCTGGCCGCCGCGATGGGGCGGGTCGGCGGTCTGCCCGGGAAGAGGTAGGCGGCCTGGGCCTGCGCGGTGGGGCGCAGACCGAACGTGCGTGGTGGTTGCGCGATGAGCTGGTCGACGAGCTGCGCGAGGGTCGGCGGCAGCAGGACCGGCACGGAGTCGAGGGCCA
>NZ_JBMHMM010000003.1:0-10529 GCF_049178935.1 Verrucosispora sp. WMMD703
ACTGCGGCCTGTTCCAGCACGCTGTGAGCGTCATCCTCGGTCAGCGCGCCACCGGCCACGAGTTGCCCGAGCGCGACGGCGGCCACGTACAGGCTGCGGTTCCGCTCGCCCGGCGCGGCGGCGGTCACCCGGTCGACTTCCCGGGCGATGGCGGCCCGCACATAGGCACCGGCCCGGCCGGTGCCGAGGTCGACCACCACGGGCCGCTGTTCCGGCAGTGGTGCGGGGGCGAGCAGGTCGGCGAGCCATCCGGGCAGCGGCGCGGGATCGACGTCGAGGGCGACGGTGTAGGGCCGTGCGGCGACGGTCGAGCCGGCGGCGACGACGTAGCCACCGGCGGCGCGGGTGTCGACCATCGGCCCGAGCGTCCCGGCCGTGTTCCGGAGAGCCGGGCCGGTGGCCGGGTGTTGGTAGTAGAGGTGGGTGCCGCCTCGGCCGGTGGTCACGGTGTAGGTCGGATCGATGGTCGCCCGGTGGGAGTCGGCCAGTGCGGCGAGCACCACCAGGCCGTCCCGGTGGCTCACCTCGGCGGGCTGTTTCGGAGTGTCGAGGTCGACCACCACGAGCCGAGACGGCCCGCACGCGATGCCGATGCCGTACGGGCGGGCAGACCATGCGCGGCGGATGCGGTCCGGGTCGGTGGTGGCCCGGACCTCCCACCCAACGTGTCCGGCACGGCAGCGAGGGTCACGGCCGGTGCACCGGTCGGCCGCATGGTCAGGGAAGGCGGGCCGCTTGCCGTCGGGACGGAGCGGAAAAACATGCCATCCGCGTTCGGCGTGGCCGAGCGCGGCGGTGAGCAGGTCAGACATGGGGAAGTTCTCCTGATCAGGCGGTCTTGCGGCGGGCGGTGTCCAGGTCGAGCAGCGCCGCGCCGCCGGTGTCCGGCGTGCGGCCTAACGGCCGGGTGGCGGTGGCGATGGACAGCCGCAGGTAGAGGCGGCACCGACCGGCATCAGCGCCGGTCAGCGGGCGGCGGGTGCCGCGTTGGGCGACGTGGTGCCCGGCGGCGGTGAAAGCAGCGGTGGCGGCGTCTAGCTCGGCCGGTGTGCCGGTCAGCCAGATTTCCAACCCGGACAGCCGGGCATCGCGAGGGGAAGCGCCATCGCGGCGCGGCCCGGCCATCACGCGGCCCGACGCGGCCGAGGCTGCGCCGCGATCGCCGCGCGGGTGACGGCCTGGCGCACGTCGCCGAGCAGGCCGACCAACTGACGGCGTGCGGCCACCTCGGTCGGGGCGAGCGCCACCCTGACGCGCACCTCGGCATGGTCGCGGCCGGCGGCGGACCGCACGCGCACGAGCACCGCCCGCGCGTGACCAGCGTCGACCACGATTTCGGCGGAGCGGTGTTCGCCGAGGTTGCAGCGGTGGCCACCGGCGCACCAGCCGGTGTGACCGTCGCGGGCGCTGCGGTGGCGGTTCATCGCTTGCCTGCCTGGTACTCGTCTTTGATGTGGTTGATGACGTGCCGGCCGACGCGCAGCCGTAGTCCGGTGCCCGCGCAGCGGCGGCATTCCCGCCCGGCGCGGCTGATCGGGGAGCGTTTGCGGCCGGTGCCGTGGCAGGTGCGGCAGCGTCCGAACGGGACGACCACGCACGCGGCGAGGTAACCGAGGGTGAGTATGGCGAGGGTGAGGCAGGGGGCGGTGGCTAGCAGGGTGCGGGGGTCCATGACAGCCTCCAGGGCCGGTTTCGGGGTGTGTTCGGTGGAGGCCGCTAGATTCCTAGCGTCCTGATCAGGGTTCGGATGCCGTCCTAGGGGTGGTCCTAGGTCTAGGAGTCGTGTGGTCCTAGACCTAGGACCGATCGCGGGTTAGCTCGCGTCCCGTTTGCGGTTACGCTCTGCGATGGCGGCGATGATGGCGGCGCGTTCGAAACCGCCTCGGTTGGCTCCCTTGCCGGTGTCCGGATCGGTGCCCCACGTCTGGCCGACCTTCACGCCGAACGGCTTGAGGGCCACGGTCACCTGCTCGGCGTCCCACCCGCCGTAGGTGTCCGGGCGCAGCTCGGCCAGGCGGGCGGCGACGGTGCGGCACCACACCTTGGCCTCATTTGCGGGAACCACGGCGGTGATGTCTTCCAGCAGGTTGAACGACAGCGCCGGGGCGGTTGCGGGTTGCTCGCCGAGCGCGTGCCCGGTCAGCCGTCCGGCAGCCTCGCGGGCGGCGCGAGCGCGGGCGGCGATCCGCTCGGCGAGGGGTCCGTCGATGTTGACGGTGGTGGTGATCCTCGCGTCGGCTCCCTCACCGACGAAGTAGCCGGTGCCCTTGTCGGTCCAGGCGAACATGGTCGCCCGGATGCCCTGCTTGTACTGCGAGGTACCGAGCACCATGTCGTTCTCGGTCTGCCCCATCACCTTCAAGCAGAACCGCGTCGACGCGTTCGCCGAGATGCCGGTCGGCAGGCTCTTGGCATCCGGCCGCTGCGTGGCGAACACGGGGATGATCCCCAGTGCCGGCCCGCGCTTCACGAGGTCGGTGGAGATGGCCTCCAACTCCTTGCCGTACTCGGGGTGCTCGAACCACTTCTGGCACTCGTCCACCCCGATGACCAGCGGATGCAGGCCAAGCGACTTCTTCGACGCCAACTCGGGGGTGACCTTGTTCTCGGGGCACAGGTCGCGGGGCAGGTCGCGGATCACCTTGGCGCGGCGGCGCAACTCGTCGCGCAGCTCCCGCATACCGGCCACCGCGTACTCGATGTCCTCGTCTTCCTCACCGGCGCGGTAGCGGTGCGCGACCTGCTCCAACGCGGACAGGTCACCGGTGCCCTTGAGGTCGTAGGCGTGGATCTCCGCACGCGGATCGAGCGCGGCGATCAGCAGCACCTCCCGCAGCGCGAACGTCTTGCCCATACGCGGGATGGAACCGATGACCATCGCCATGAACATCAACGTCAGCTCGACCCACCGGCCGCGCGGGTCGGTGCCGAACGGCTGCGGCCGGAACAGGTCCACCGTCCCTGCCTTGAGCAGCGGCCACACCGGCTTACGGGCCTTCGACATGTCCTGATCGCCCACCCACAACACGAGGCGGCCGGGGTGCACCTCGGGCTGTCCCTCCGGCCACACACAGCCAAGCGGCCGGGACAGGCCAGCGGCCAGCTTTTCCCGCTTCTCGATGACCTCGGTGGCGGTGACGCCGTTGGGCAGCTCCACATCCGCGCGCCAGCCGGGGCCGTCACGGGTGATCGGGGCGGGAAACCAGTCCTTGCCCCGGTCGCCCTTGGAGATGGCCTGGTTGATGCCGGTGATGCCGAGGTTGCCCAACGCCCGCACCACCACATCCGAGGTCAGCTTCTGCACACGGGGAACGACCACGGCGGTGTCGAGCAGCGGCTTGTCCGCCGGACGGCCCAACGCACCCAACGCGGCCAGCAGCGCGGCGAGGGTGGCATACCGGGCCTCGGGCGGGGCGAGCGCGTAGGCGATACCCAGCGCCGGGAGCACGCCGAGCACCACGGCGGCGGTGACGAACCCACGCCACCGCACCCGCTGGTCACGCAACCGCGACACCTTCAGGTACAACTCGGCGTCGCCCTTGTCCGCCAACACCTGCCGCACATGCTCGCCTTGCAGGTCGAACAACCACCGACCCCAACCCGTCAGGATGCGGTACGCGCCGCGCGGGGCACGCCACGCCAACTTCCCGACGTACTTCGGGCTACGGGTCAGGTGATAGGTGCCAGCGTGGAACAGGTGACCGACCGTCCACCGGGCCGCGTCGCGCAGCTCGGCCCGCGAACGCAGCCACGCAGGCACGATGGGCCGACGCTTCGCGTCCTGCAACCCGGCCACGGTGAACCGCGGGGACCGCTGCGCGGCAGGCGAGTCAACCAGTCGCGGGCCGATGGTGGCCTCGGCCGGGTCGTTGTCGGGGGCGGCGGATTGACGGCGGGACCGGGCGGCGTCCAGGTCGACCACCTCGGCATCCGGGCCGGGGGCGTTCAGGTCGCGCTCGGCGGCCTGCCAGTCGAAACGGTCATCATCAGGGGCAGTCATGATGGGGGTTCCTCCAACGGTCTACGGATCAGCAGAGGGACCGGCGGCACGGCGCAGGTTGGGAAGCCAGGGGCCGTGCCGCCGGGCGGAACTAGTCGTGCGAGCGCACCAGGTGCGCCAGTGCGGCGCCCATGCCGAGCACCGCCACCGGCAGCACCGACACAGCGGTGGTGATCCACCACGGCGCACCGTTCGGCGGTGCCACGAGCAGGTGATAGGCGACCTGGCCGAGCGCACCGACCAGCAGTGAGGCGATGGCCGACCACTTCGCGAACTCACGCGCCCGGTGCGGTACCCGGCCGGACAGCCAGACGTACAGCGCGTACGCGCCGTACGTCTCCACGCCGATCGGCAGGGTGATGGCGGTATTGATCGCGAATCCGTCCGCGATACCGGGTAGCGGGTGCACCACCCCGAACCCGGTGAGTCCGCCGAGGCCGACCCACCCGGACCAGATCGCCACGAACGCGGGAAGCGCCAGCAGGATCACCGGCCACGCGGCCACCGGCCGGACCGGCGCTGCCGGGGTGGGCGTGTCCGGGTGACCGACCGTCGTGGCCTCGGCGGGCGGCGCGGGCGGTGGGATCTTCACCGGCTCGGCGGGCGGTGGCGCGTGCTCGGGCACGACCGGGGTGGGTGCCGGGTCCGAGCCGATCGGCTCGGCGTAGTCCAACCGAAGCGCGGGCGGCGTGTCGATGTCGGTCTGCGGTGCCAGCAGCGCACCCCGAACGGCCATCGCCGAGCGCAGGGTGTCGGTACGGGTCCGCTCGGCGTGCTCGGCCCGCAGCCGGGCGAGCAGGTCATCGGCCTTCGGCGCGCCGATGCGGAACTCGCGCATCAGCCGGTTGCGCGACGGGAACTCCTGCCCGTCCGGCAGTTCCAGAGCGCGAGCGGCCGGCAGCAGTGCCTCTACCGGCTGCGGATACTTCGTGCCGTTGATCGTGGGGGCGGTCATGCTGCTTCCTCCATCGGGTAGGCGCAGTCGACGCACTCGCCGAGCGAGCGCGGGATGCAGTAGGGCCGGACAACTCGGCAGGTCGGGCAGGTGCGGCGGGCGGTCAACGCCGCGCGGATCGCGCGTAGCTGCGCGGGGGTGGCGGTGCGCTTCGGCCGGGCCAAATCGAGGCGGTACAGGTAGGCGGTGCGGGTGCCACCGATGCCGCGCCAGAGGATCTGCGCGGCGATCGGCTGACCACCTGGGCATAGGCCGGCGGCGCGCAGCTGGCGGCGGGTGGCGTAGCCCGGCGGTGCGCCGCGCCACCAGAACGTCGGGATGCCGTACCGCGACCCGTCCGGGTCGTAGTAGGCGGCGCGGATGCGGGACATCAGGCCGCGCGCTGCGGATCGGTGCTGCGGGCGGCCACCTCGGCGGCGGCGCGGGTCACGCGGGCCTCAGCCCGACGCAGCCGACGCCAGTCCAGCGCGGTCGGGCCGCCGTGGTCCTCGGCGTAGAGCATGGTGATCTGCGCGTCGAGCACGTCGAGTTCAGCGGCGATCAGCGGCCACTCGGTGTCGATCGCGGCCAGGTCAGCAGCGGTCGGCTCAGCGGTGGCGGTGGGGAGGTGGGTGATCACTTCGATCGGTTCCTTCCAGAACGGCGAGAGCGCAACACGGGCCGGCAGGGGCGGCAGTGACGCTCGTCGGGTGCCAGCGGGGCGAGCCCGCCGCAGCGGTGGCAGGTACGCCAAACGGCGCTGTTCTTGGTGGTCACTCGAACGGCAGCGAAGACGCTCACGGTCATGACGGCTCACCTCCACAAGCGGGGATCAAGACGGGAAACCGGGGTGAGGCCGCGCACCAGAACGGCGCGACGCCCCACCCCGGGGCAGATGCAGAGAGGCAGAAGACAGTCCGCGCGCCAAGACCTAGCCCGCTCGGCCCGCTCGCCCTGGATCTACAGGGGTCGGCCACCGTGTGACTCAAGGCGGGAATACCGCAAGCCAGATCAAACGCGGCGCTTCTGCTCTGAAGTTGTCAAAGACCAACCGCACAGCGGGACGTAGGCGCGCAGCGCTGCTACGCACTGCCTTCCTCGGACCCCAACTGACGAGATACAACGTGGCGTTGTATTCGTGACGCTACAACGCCACGTTGTATTCGCGCAAGCACCCGTACCACGTAGGCTTGTACTGATGACTGACGCTGACCTGCCCGCCGACTGGTGGACGACGGACCACGTACGCACCTACCTCGCGTCGGTAGGTGCCCCGATCAGTCGCGCAACCTGGGCTTCATACGTCTCACGCGGGCAGGCTCCCGCGCCTGACCGAGTATTCGGCCGGTCTCCGGCGTGGCAGCCCGAGACCATCCGAAAGTGGCAGGCCGAGAGGCCGCGCCGAGGCACCACCGGCTAGGTCGGATCATCTGGTGCCTCCTGTCCTCGGTTCCCGTCTGCGGCGGCACCTTGCTCGCCTGCCAATGAGACTGCCCGGCGGGCGGCCTTCCGGGCAGGTCCTACGCACGGACACGAAGGACACGGCGTATGTCCACTGAGGTTCCTCGGCAGTACAAGCCGAACCTTGTGCTGGTCAACCGCCGGAAGGCGGTCGGTTGGGAGTCGCGCAAGCGCGCCGCGCGGGAGCTGCACCGCGTTGGCCAGCAGCGCGGCATCCGCGAGACGCCCACCGTTGAGGCCATCGAAAAGGCGATGTACCGCCACGAGACCGGGCGAGTGGCGGTCACCGACCCCATCTACCGCCAGCTCTACTGCCTGGCGTACGACGCAAAGCCCCACGACCTGTTCGGCGAACTGACCGGCAGCGCCGAAGATCGGCCGCACTTCACGGCGCGATCCCACAAGTTCGTGACAGCGTTCGTCGGCGCTGAGAGGTCCGCCCGGTTGCGGGAAGTCACGGGCTGCACGCCGGCCACAGGAGAGTGGCATACCTGCTACTCGGCACCCGTCGAACACCCGGAAGGCGACTGCACGCTCTACGTCTGGCCGTGCGGGTCGACAGTCTTCCACCTGGTCGAGCCGGTCCAGCTATCCACGATCGCAGCGCTCGCAGCATGGCGGGCCGTCTCGTACGGCGACAACATCAAGTGGGCTATCGACTACCTCGCACCCGTCGCGCCCGTGGTTGACGAGTCTGCGGTGTACGTCCTGGGTGCTCATTGGGTTGTTGAGCCAGCGTGGCCGGCAGAGTTGCTGGAGACTGCGCTACGCATTATGTCGACGCCAAAGGTGTTGCTGCACCGAGACCGTGCCATGGATGACGAACACCTGGCACATGCAGAGCTAATCGAACAGTCGTTGCTCTCTGAGGCGTATGACCATGTGGGCATCGAGTCATTCGGCGTACGCGGCATTTCAGCGGGCTACGCCTCATGGTCCGGCGTCGTGTACCACCCAATCTCGGCCGAGCGCTCCTTGACGGAAGCCGAGATGACTTCCTGTGAGCTTGCGATTCAATCCGTGTGGGCATATTGCGACGCAATCGCCCGTCAAGTAGAGCAAGGGAAAGACCCACAGGTGCCGCCGGAATATGGATGGCGCTACCTCCGTGGAGTACGCTCCCGTCTGACTGTCTCTCGCCTGCGGGAGACCGGACAGCATCAGGCGATGCGTCGAGCGATTCTGCGGACGTGCGACCTAATGCCAGCACTAGACCAAGCCATCGAAACCCTCCGCGATACGAATCGAGGTTGAGCCCAATGACGTCGGGTCGCCCTGTGCTTGTCGTGACCGACATGCAGAACGGGTTCGTACGCGAGCAGTCGGCGCATATCGTTCCTATCGTCGTGGGTCTGGTTGACCGCTGGCAGGAAGCCGGCGGCGAGACGGTTTTCACCCGCTACCTGAACTATCCCGGCAGTCCGTTCGAGCGCTTTTTCGGTTGGCGGCGACTTCAATCCCCCCCGGAAACGGACATTGTCTCCGAACTTCGCCCGTTCGTCAAAAGAGGGATGATTCTAGACAAGAGGATCTACAGTCCCTTTACAGATGAAGGCATTCGACTGTTTGAACAGCAAGACTGGGACCATCTCTACTTCTGCGGCATCGCAACGGAAAGTTGCGTTTTGAAGGGTGCTGTTGACGCATTCGAGCGGGGCTTTACACCGTGGCTAATTGCTGACGCTTCCGCCAGCCACGCCGGGGCCGAAGCTCACGCTGCCGGGCTGCTCGTCGCTCGGCGCTTCATAGGACCCGGCCAGGTCATTGAACTTAAAGACATCCCAGCCGGGCTGCTAGCAGAATAGCGGCAAGTAAATGCCAACTGCACGAGGTGGGCCATTCATTATCCAACCGCCTAGCTGTAGCTCATGGAGCGACAAGGGAGCGACATGAAAGATGGCCAGTACCGGTTCGGGGCGTTCGAGCTTCAGGTTGTGAATGCGGGAAACCGATATCTCGCCCGTGCAGCTGCCGTTCGGCGACTTGCCTCGATAGCAGTGGGAATAACCCCAGAGAGGCTTCCTGATTTCTATTCAGCCGAACTGGAGGCAATGTCAAATACGCAGTTAGATCAACTTACTGGGCAACTGGAAAAGTTAGCCGGGTTATTTCATGAAGCAGTGGACGCGCAGCGCAGGGGTGAAAAGTGGGAAACGCCTCGGGCAATTGCACCGAATACTTCCGATCCACATGTCAATGAATTGGTTTTCCGACTCCTCAATGCGGGAACAGCGAGGACCATAACGCCAGATCCCACCGAAACCCTATGCAAATCACTACTCATGTTGAGCGTCAGCGATTTCGAGCTACTAATCGGCAAGGTCGCCTCCGCCATAATGCACAAAGTCCCCGATGCGGTAAGGGGAGCGGACGCAACGTTAACCTTGGCGCAGCTTACCCAATTCGGCAGCGTACAGGCCGCAGTAAATTACGTTATTGAGAGACGAGTGGAGGACTTGCTTCGAGCAAGCCTAGCCGACTGGGAATCATGGTTCGGAGGTTTTGGCGTTAAGTTTCGTGATATGACTGATCATTGGCCTCACTTCGCGGAAATCTTTGCACGACGTAATCTCGTCGTTCATAACGATGGCAAGGCAAACCAGCAGTACCTATCGCGGCTGCGAGACGCAGGGTGGACCGACGATCTCCCAGAAGCTGGTAACATGATCGTAGTTGACCCGGCATATCTGTCGCTAGCACTTGACCGCATGACAGCCTTTGCCGCGCTGCTTACGACAGGATGCTTGTTGCAGATCGAGAAGGGGTCCATCCTTCCCATCGCCTGGCTGTCAGGCAAGGTCCAGGAAATTTCGGAGAGCGGCCATCAAAACGCGGTAAGGACTATAACGACAACAATTCTGCGCACCAGCCGGGGCCGTCTGTCGCGTCAGCATGACCTCGATTTTCGAATTCGCCAGTGGATCGCGATGCGACAACTAGGTGAAGAACGCAAAATGCGCCGCGAGGTTGAGGCATGGGACATAGGTGGACTGGAACCATATTACGTGCACGTTCGTGCGGTATTGCTCGAAAAAACCGAGTACGCTATCCAATCCACACGAGATCTACTTGATGCGGGTAAGTTGACTCCGCTCAGGATACGGCTAGATCCCCTCTACCAAGGATTACGAGATAGCGGGGCGTTGGATTCGGTTATTTTGGCCCAGCCACCGATGGCCCGTCAGCCCGCTGAAGATCCCGTTGCGACGCAGAGAACGACCCCACCGGCAACAGAGAGCGGAGACAGGGGCAGGCCCTAGACGGTGCAGTGCTGCTGCCCTGCCCTCGTCTCACTTGTCGTCTCGTTCGTCCACGTACGGGGGCGGCTGTAGACGGACATCAGGTACAGCCCACTGAAGTGGTGAACTGGTTGAATCAAGGACGTACGAAGCTGAGCAGACTTGGAAAGCGTGTTGGGTTAACACCCTCACGAGTTCGAATCTCGTATCCTCCGCTCACCTGAGCAGCACGAACGACAGGGCCGGCCCCCGAAGGGACCGGCCCTGAGTCGTGTCTACGGTCGCTCTCGTCTCAGTTGTCGTCTCACTTGCCCTGCTCCGGCTCGTCAGGCGGCGGCTCGGTGGCCTTCTCCCCCGACCCGCTCGGCGGGTCACCCCAGAGCAGTCCGCCGAGTTGCTGCGCGATGTCCCGGCGTACCTGGTCGGTCATGTGCTGGTACCGGACGGCCATCGCCGAGTTAGACCAGCCCATGATGCCCATCACGGCGCGGCCGGAGACGCCGAGAACCAGAAGCACGGTGGCGGCGGTATGCCGAGCGTCGTGCAGTCGGCCATCCCGCACTCCGGCAAGCTTGAGAAGCCGTTTCCACTCGTCGTAGTCCGTCGCCTGGTGGATCGCCTCGCCAGTCGGCGAGGCAAATACCCATCCCTCGTCCCGCCAGAGTTGCGCGGCGGTTTCGCGCTCGGCGTCCTGTTCTTTCCGGTGCCGGCGCAGCAGGTCGACCAGGGCATCCGGCAGACCGATCGAGCGTCGACCAGCACGCGATTTCGTGTCAGCCGCAATCGGGCGGTCGTTCACCCGCTCGGGGCATTGACCGGACAACTTCTGTTCACACTTCCCGTCGCAGCCGTGCCGCCATTTCGGCCGAAGTAGTGCCCGGCGGACGGTCAACGA
>NZ_JBMHMM010000004.1:4800000-6404269 GCF_049178935.1 Verrucosispora sp. WMMD703
GGACCGCTACTCCCAGGTGATGGAGGCGTTCCTGGCCGGGCTGGAGCAGGCCAAGGCGAACGGCCACGACCTGAGCACGATCGGCTCGGTGGCCTCGTTCTTCGTCTCCCGGGTCGACACCGAGGTCGACGCCCGGCTAAAGAAGATCGGCTCCACCGAGGCCAAGGCGCTGCGTGGCAAGGCGGCGGTGGCCAACGCCCGGTTGGCGTTCGAGCGCTACAGCGAGGTCTTCTCCACCGACCGGTGGCGGGCGCTGGCTGACGCCGGTGCCCACCCGCAGCGCCCGCTGTGGGCCTCCACCTCGACCAAGAACCCGGATTACCGGGACGTCATCTACGTCGAGGAGCTGATCGCGCCGGGCACGGTCAACACCATGCCGGAGCCGGTCATCCACGCCTACGCCGAGCACGGCGAGACCCACCCGGACACGGTCACCGGCGCGTACGACGACGCCCGGGGGGTCTTCGCCGCCCTGGAGTCGGTGGGCGTGGACCTGGCCGACGTGATCGCCACCCTGGAGCGGGAAGGGGTGGAGAAGTTCGAGGCGAGCTGGCAGGAACTGCTCGACGGCGTCCGCAAGTCGCTGGCCGCCGCCGGTCAGGGCAGCAGCAGTCCCGGCGACGCCGCCCGGGGCAACGCCGACGCCGCCGCGCGCGCCGGAGGAAATGCGTGACGGTGCCGTCCGGCAGCACCCACGCCGCCACCTGCACCGGGTGGCGGCGTGGGTCGGTGGCGCTACGCGAACGGTTCGCAGGTGGGTAGCTTTCTTCAGACAACCGGTACGGTCGACGTTGATCTACCGGTGCCCGGCAATCCGTACTCCTGTCGGGGAGTCGCCGGCGGTGGCCGGCGCCCCTGGCCGGTCGGTGACGTCCGCTGCCGCACCGGCATCCGACCGATCGGTCGGCGGGCCTCGGCGCGATGGGTCGCTACGGGCATGACGATGGACGACGTGGACGAGCGGAGCGAGGAGGCGGCGTGAACCCGCTGCGCGACCCGCAGGATCGGCGTTTGCCCCGAATTCCGGAGCCGTGTGCTCTGGTGATCTTCGGGGTGACCGGTGACCTGGCTCAGAAGAAACTGCTACCTGCGGTCTACGACCTGGCCAACCGGGGGCTGCTGCCGCCCGGCTTCGTGGTCGTCGGGTTCGCCCGGCGGGACTGGGGCGACGGCGATTTCGCTTCGCTGGCCCGCGAGGCGGCGATGGCCCACGCCCGAACCCCGTGGCGGGAGGAGGTGTGGTCGCGACTCGAACACAACATCAAGTTCGTCGGCGGGTCGTTCGACGACGACACCGCCTTCGACAACCTCGCCCGCTGCCTGGACGGTCTGCGCGACAGCCACGGCATCCACGGCAACGCGGCTTTCTACTTCTCCATCCCACCGGCGGCGTTCCCGGTGGTGCTCAAGCAGCTGGCCCGCACCGGCATGGCCGACAACGAGAAGTGCGGCGGCTGGCGCCGGGTGGTGGTGGAGAAGCCGTTCGGCAACGACCTGCCCTCGGCCAAGGCGCTCAACGACCTGGTCGACGACGTCTTCACCCGGCAGGACGTCTTCCGCATCGACCACTACCTGGGCAAGGAGACGGTCCAGAACATCCTCGCCCTACGCTTCGCCAACAGCCTCTTCGAGCCGCTGTGGAACTCGCAGTACGTCGACTCGGTGCAGATCACCATGGCCGAGGACGTGGGTATCGGTAGCCGGGCGGGGTTCTACGACTCGGTCGGCACCGCCCGCGACGTGTTGCAGAACCACCTGCTGCAACTGCTCGCCCTGGTGGCGATGGAGGAGCCGACCAGCTTCGACGCCGACGAGATCCGGGCCGAGAAGCTCAAGGTGCTCAAGGCCATCACGTTGCCGAAGGACGTCACCCAGGGCACGGTCCGCGGTCAGTACCTGCCCGGCTGGGTCGGCGGGCAGCGGGCCAGGGGCTACCTGGAGGAGGACGGCGTCCCGTCGACGTCGACCACCGAGACGTACGTGGCGGTGCGGCTGGGCATTCAGAACCGCCGGTGGGCGGAGGTGCCGTTCTACATCCGGGCCGGCAAGCGGCTGCCGCGGCGGGTCACCGAGGTCGCGGTGATGTTCAAGCAGGCGCCGCACCTGCCGTTCAATCCGGCCGACATGGAGATGCTCGGCAACAACCAGCTGGTGATCCGGGTCCAGCCGGACGAGGGCGTGGTGCTCAAGTTCGGTTCCAAGGTGCCCGGCACCACGATGGAGGTCCGCGACATCGCGATGGACTTCCAGTACGGCGAAGCGTTCACCGAGTCCAGCCCGGAGGCGTACGAGCGGCTGGTGCTGGATGTGCTGATCGGCGACCGGACGCTGTTCCCGGACGCCGCCGAGGTCGAGCAGAGCTGGGCCGTGGTGGACCCGCTGGAGCACGCCTGGGAGGGCACCAAGCCCGAGCCCTACCGGTCCGGCGAGTGGGGCCCCCGGGCCGCCGACGAGATGCTGGCCCGCGAGGGCCGGGCCTGGCGGCGAGCGTGAGCGAGCGAGGCGAGCGAAGCAGGAGGCTGCGGTGATCGGACTGTGGGACACCACCGGCAACGAGGTGGTCAAGGCGCTCGCCGCGGAACGACGAAGCGCGGGCGGGGTAGCCAGCGGCATGGCGCTGACCCTGATCGTGGTGGTCGACGAGAAGCGGGTCCGCGAGGCGGAGGCGGCAGCCACCATCGCCGCCGCCGCGCACCCGTGCCGGCTGCTGGTGGTGGTTCGCTCCGACGTGGACCGCGACCGCAACCGGCTCGACGCCGAGATCGTGGTCGGCGGGCGGCTGGGCCCCTGCGAGGCCGTGGTGATGCGGATGTACGGGCGGCTGGCGCTGCACGCCGAGTCCGTGGTCATGCCGCTGCTGGTGCCGGACGTACCGGTGGTCACCTGGTGGCACGGTGAGCCGCCGGAGGAGATCGCCACCGACTTCCTCGGTGTGGTGGCCGACCGGCGCATCACCGACTCCGCGCAGGCCGCCGACCCGATCGCGGCACTGCGGCAGCGGGCCCGCGACTACTTCTCCGGCGACACCGACCTCGCCTGGACCAGGATCACCCCGTGGCGCACCCTGGTGGCCGGCGCATTCGACACCACGGACGCCCAGCTCACCGAGGCGGCGGTGGTCGCGCCACCCACCGACCCGACCGCCGCGCTGATGCGGGGCTGGCTGCGCAGCCGGCTCGGCATCAAGCCGCGCTGGGACCGGACCCGGGAGTTCCCCCGGATGCGGGAGGTCCAGTTGCGTTGCGCCAACGGCGACGAGTTGACGCTGACCCGCGAGGACAGCGTGGCCACGTTCCGGCGTACCGGCCAGGAGGATCGGATCCTGCCGCTGGTGCGCCGGCCGCTCGGCGACGAACTGGCCGAGGAGCTGCGCCGGCTCGGCACCGACCAGGTGTACGCGGAGGCGTTGGGCGCTTTCGCCGGGCTCAACAACTTGGATCGACGGCCCAGTCAGCGGGTGCACGTCTGGAAGGACCCGGCCACCGCCCAGCGGGCCGAGGCCGGCGTCACCGCCCACGCCACGACGAACGCCGGCTCCTGACCCTCCCACCCCTCCGGTACGCACGACACCGACCGCCCGGCGGTCGCGGAAGGACACCATGAGTGAGGCTAGTGTCGCCGTCCACGCCGACGCCGACCTGCTGGCGCAGGCGGTCGCGGCCCGACTGGTGGTGCGACTGCTCGACGCCCAGGCCGCACGCGGCCAGGCGTCGGTGGTGCTCACCGGCGGTCGGATCGCCGCGGCGGTCTACCGAGCGGTGGGCGCACTGCCCGCCCGGGATGCGGTCGACTGGTCCCGGGTCGACTTCTGGTGGGGCGACGAACGGTTCCTGCCCTCCGGAGACCCGGAGCGCAACGAGACCCAGGCCCGCGCGGCGCTGCTCGACGCGTTGCCGGTGGACCCGGCCCGGATCCACGCCATGCCGGCCTCGGACGGCGGCGCCGACCCGGAGGAGGCCGCCGCCCGGTACGCGGCAGAACTCGCCCAGGCGGCCCGGCCCGGCACCGCCCTGCTGCCCCACTTCGACGTGCTGATGCTCGGCGTCGGCGAGGACGGGCACGTCGCCTCGGTCTTCCCGGAGCACCCGGTCCACTACGAGAGCCGACCCGTCAGCGCGGTGCGGGGCAGCCCGAAGCCGCCGCCGGTACGTATCACCCTCACCCTCCCGGCGATCAACACCGCCGAGGAGGTGTGGCTGGTGGCCGGTGGCGGCGACAAGGCGCACGCGGTCGGCATGGCGCTGTCCGGTGCCGGCCCGGTACAGGTGCCGGCGGCCGGCGTGCAGGGCACCGGGCGTACCCTCTGGCTGCTGGACCGGGCCGCGGCGGCCGACCTGCCGGCCCGCTTCCGCAGCCTGCGCTGACGCGGCCGGCGGCGGGCCCGAAGCTACGACCGGCCGCGGCGCTGGCGTAGCGCGGCGAGCGCCTCGGCGAGGATCGCCTCCCCCTCGGCGTCGGTTCGACGTTCCTTCACGTACGCCAGGTGGGTCTTGTACGGCTCGGCCCGGGCGCGGCCCGGCGGATCCTGAGCGTCCTGACCGGCGGGCAGCCCGCAACGGGGGCAGTCCCAGACGGTCGGGGCCGCCACGTCGGCGACGATCCGGATGTCGGTGCGGTGCCCGTTGCGGCACCAGTAGCTGACCGACCGGCACGGGACCGGCTGGTGGCGTTCGGGGGGACGTGGGGGCGCGGACCCGACGCGGGCGCCCCGGATGACGTGGCCGTTCGGCACGGCGCTGACTCCTGTCGTCGGAGGGGACCGCCGTCGGGGGGTGGACGGCGGGCGACGCGGTGCAGCGGGTGAAACGGACTGCGCGCGGCCCGTCGGGTGACGGACCGCGCGCAGATTGTACGCCTCGGGGGTCGAATCAGACGCCCGTACCCACCTCAAGCCGGAGCCAGAGACCGAGCCCGATGATGCAGGCGAACCAGACGATGCCCACCAGCACGGTGTAGCGGTCCAGGTTCTTCTCGGCCACCGACGAGCCGGCCAGGCTGGAGCTGACGCCACCGCCGAACATGCTGGACATCCCACCGCCCTTGCCTCGGTGCAGCAGGATCAGCAGGGTGAGCAGGACGCTCGTGATGACCAGCAACACGATCAACGTGTAGGCGAACCAGATCGGCATGGCGGGGGTCAGTCCTCTCGTTACGATCCTCGCCCGGGCAGTTCGGGCACGGCGGCACCGACCGGCGGACGGGCGGAGTCAAGGATAGCGAGCGATCAGCCGGAGATGTGCTCCGGGAACCGGCAGATCTTCGCGAACTCCTCGGCGTCCAGGCTGGCGCCGCCCACCAGGGCGCCGTCCACGTCCGGCTGCGCCATGATCGAGGCGACGTTCGACGACTTCACCGAGCCGCCGTAGAGGATGCGTACGCCGTCGGCGGTGGCCTGGTCCACGGTCTCGGCCAACCGGGCCCGCAGCGCGCCACACACCTCCTGGGCGTCCTCCGGGGTGGCCGTCTTGCCGGTGCCGATCGCCCAGACCGGCTCGTACGCGACCACCACCCGGAGCACCTGCTCCGGGCTGAGCCCCTTGAGGGCAGCGTCGAGCTGGTCGGTGCAGTGCGCCACGTGGGTGCCCTGCTCCCGGACGTCCAGTCCCTCCCCCACGCAGAGGATCGGGGTGAGCCCGTGGGTCAGCGCCGCCTGCACCTTGGCGCCCACCAACGCGTCGTCCTCACGGTGGTACTGCCGCCGCTCGGAGTGCCCGACCACCACGTACGTGCAGCCGAGCTTGGCCAGCATCGCGCCGGAGACCTCCCCGGTGTACGCGCCGGAGGCGTGCGGCGACAGGTCCTGTCCGCCGTAGCCGATGAGCAGCTTGTCGCCCTCCACCACGGTCTGCACCGTGCGCAGGTCGGTGAACGGCGGCAGCACCACCGTCTCCACCTCGGTCAGCTGCTTCTCGGTGAGGCTGGCGGCCAGCTTCTGCACCAGCAGGTTCGCCTCGAGGTGGTTGAGGTTCATCTTCCAGTTGCCGGCCATCAGTGGCCGGCGGGGGGCGCTCGCCATCAGTTCTCCAGAGCCGCGATGCCGGGGAGGGTCTTGCCCTCCAGGTACTCCAGGGACGCGCCACCGCCGGTCGAGATGTGCCCGAAGGACTTCTCGTCCAGACCCAGGGCCCGCACCGCGGCGGCGGAGTCACCACCACCGACCACGCTGAACGCGTCCGAGCCGGCGATCGCCTCGGCCACCCCACGGGTGCCGTGCGCGAAGGCGGGCATCTCGAACACGCCCATCGGGCCGTTCCAGAAGATCGTCCGGGCGCCCTTCAGCGCGGCAGCGAAGCCCGCCACCGTCTTCGGGCCGACGTCCAGCCCCACCCGCTTGCTGGGGATGCCGTCGGCCGGCACGGTGTCGTGCGCGGCGTCCGGGGCGAACGCGTCGGCGGCCACCACGTCGACCGGAAGCATGATCTTGCCCTCGGAACGCTCCAGCAGGTTGCGGCAGGTCTCCACCATCTCCGCCTCCAGCAGGGAGGAGCCGACCTCGTGGCCCTGGGCCTTGAGGAAGGTGAAGCACATGCCACCACCGATGAGCAGCCGGTCGACCTTCGGCAGCAACGCCTCGATCACCGCGAGCTTGTCGGAGACCTTCGACCCGCCGAGCACCACCACGTACGGCCGCTGCGGGTCGCCGGTGAGCTGCGAGAGCACCTCCACCTCGCGCAGCACCAGCCGGCCGGCGAAGTGCGGCAGCCGGGCGGGCACGTCGTGGACGCTTGCGTGCTTGCGGTGCACCGCGCCGAAGGCGTCGTCGACGTACACGTCGCCGAGAGCGGCGAGCTGATCGGCGAAGGCGCCCCGCTCGGCGTCGTCCTTGCTGGTCTCCCCCTGGTTGAAGCGGAGATTCTCCAGCAGCGCCACCTCGCCGTCGGCGAGCGCCGCCACCGTCGCCCGGGCGGACTCGCCGACCGTGTCGGTGGCGGCGTGCACCGGCGTGCCGAGCAGCTCACCGAGCCGCCCGGCGACCGGGGCGAGGCTGAACTGCGGGTCCGGCGCACCCTTCGGCCGACCCAGGTGGGAGCAGACGACGACCTTGGCACCGGCCTCGGTCAGCGCGCCGAGGGTCGGCAGCACCGCCCGGATCCGACCGTCGTCCGTGATCGCACCGGTCTGCTTGTCGAGCGGGACGTTCAGGTCGGCGCGCACCAGCACGCGCCGACCCGAGACCCCCTCGGCGAGCAGGTCGTCGAGGTTACGGATGCTCACAGCGACGAACCAACCAGCTTCACCAGGTCGACCAGGCGGTTGGAGTAGCCCCACTCGTTGTCGTACCAGCCGACGACCTTGACCTGGTTGCCGATGACCTTGGTCAGCGGCGCGTCGAAGATGCACGACGCCGGGTCGGTGACGATGTCGGCGGAGACGATCGGGTCCTCGTTGTAGGTCAGGATGCCCCGCAGCGGGCCCTCGGCGGCGGCCTTCAGCGCGGCGTTGACCTCGTCCACCGAGGTCTCCCGACCGACGGTGACGGTGAGGTCGGTGGCGGAGCCGGTCGGGATCGGCACCCGCAGCGCGTACCCGTCGAGCTTGCCCTTGAGGTCCGGCAGCACCAGGCCGATGGCCTTCGCGGCACCGGTCGAGGTCGGCACGATGTTCAGCGCGGCGGCACGGGCCCGGCGCAGGTCCTTGTGCGGCGCGTCCTGGAGGTTCTGGTCCTGGGTGTACGCGTGGATGGTGGTCATCAGACCCTGCTGGATGCCGAACGTGTCGTGCAGGACCTTCGCCATCGGCGCCAGGCAGTTGGTGGTGCAGGAGGCGTTCGAGATGATGTTGTGCTTCGCCGGGTCGTACTGGCCGTCGTTGACGCCCATCACGACCGTGACGTCCTCGTTCTTCGCCGGAGCGGAGATGATGACCTTCTTGGCCCCGCCGTCGATGTGCGCCTTGGCCTTGGTGGCGTCGGTGAAGAAGCCGGTCGACTCGATGACCACGTCCGCGCCGACGTCGCCCCACGGCAGCGCCGCCGGGTCCTTCTCGGCGTACGCCTTGATGGACTTGCCACCGACGGTGATCTCGTCGGCGGTGGCCTTGACCTCCTGCGGGAGGCGGCCCAGGATGCTGTCGTACTTGAGCAGGTGGGCGAGCGTCGCGTTGTCGGTCAGGTCGTTGACGGCCACGACCTCGACGTCAGCGCCGGACGCCAGCACTGCCCGGAAGAAGTTACGGCCGATCCGGCCGAAGCCGTTGATGCCAACCCGGATGGTCACAGGTCCCATCTCCTCGCGTTCTGGTCCGCCGGCGTGGAGACCCTCGGCCGGCGAAGTTGTGTGCGCCGACCGTTGGAGCCGGCCGTTGACGGTTCATCCCGGCCACCCCGCCGCGGTCCGAGGGACCTGACCGCCGTCGAGGCGGTGGATACGGCGGGGAACACCGGTGCCGGCCCCCTTGCCGTACGCAGCGACCTTATCCGAGCGCGCTGAGCCACGCTGCGCCGGGTGGTCGCCCCACCGTCCTATCAGACCACGAGCATGTCGGGCGTGACGGCCGCTTCGGTATCCGGGATGCCGAGGTCGCGGGCCCGCTTGTCGGCCAACGCCAGCAACCGGCGGATCCGCCCGGCGATGGCGTCCTTGGTCAGCGGCGGGTCGGCCAGCGCACCCAGCTCCTCCAGAGAGGCCTGCCGGTGCTCCAGGCGTAGCCGGCCGGCCGAGGTGAGGTGCTCCGGCGCGTCGTCGGCGAGGATCTCCAGCGCCCGGGTCACCCGGGCCGCGGCGGCGACCGCCGCGCGGGCCGAACGCCGCAGGTTGGCGTCGTCGAAGTTCGCCAGCCGGTTGGCCGTCGCCCGCACCTCCCGCCGGACCCGGCGCTCCTCCCAGGCCAGCACACTGGAGTGGGCGCCGATGCGGGTGAGCAGCGCGGCGATCGCGTCGCCGTCCTTGACCACCACCCGGTCGACGCCGCGTACCTCGCGGTTCTTGGCGGTGATGCCCAACCGCCGGGCCGCGCCGACAAGCGCCAGCGCCGACTCCGGCCCGGGGCAGGTGATCTCCAGGGCGCTGGACCGGCCCGGCTCGGTCAACGAGCCGTGCGCCATGAACGCGCCCCGCCAGGCGGACACCGCGCAGCAGACGCTGGCGGCGACGACGTGCGGCGGCAGCCCGCGTACCGGCCGGCCGCGCACGTCGAGCAGCCCGGTCTGCCGGGCCAGGGCCTCGCCGTCCTTGACGACCCGGACGATGAAATGGCTGCCCTTGCGCAGCCCACCGGAGGCGAGCACGTGGATCTCGCTCGGATAGCCGTAGACCTCGGCGATCTCGCGCCGCAACCGCCGGGCCACCGCGCCGGTGTCGAGCTCGGCCTCCACCACCACCCGCCCGGACACGATGTGCAGCCCACCGGCGAACCGCAGCAGCGCCGCCATCTCCGCCCGCCGGCAGCAGGGCTTGGGCACGTCGACCCGACTCAGCTCGTCCTTGACCGCAGCCGTCATCGCCATTGTGCGTCCCCTCACGGACCGGTTCCGGCGTGTCGCCGGAGATTACGTACGTGTCTAACGATCGGCGCCCAGTACAGGCACCAGGGCGGCGCCCAGAGCAGCCGGATCATGACGGGGCGTGCCGTCGTCGACCGCGACGGGAGCGAGGACCAGCCGGGCTCCCAGGGATTCTGCCGCACCGTGGACCGGTTCGGGGTCACCGACCGCCTTGGCGTCGGCGAGCACGAAGTCGACAGTCAGCTCCGGCAGGTACCAGCGCAGCGCCGCCAGGTGGTCGGCGACCGAGAGACCGAGGGTCTCCTTCTCGGCGGCGAGGTTGAGGGTGACCAGCCGCCGGGCCGGGCTGGCCAGGATCGCCGCGGCCAGCTGCGGCACCAGCAGGTGCGGCAGCACGCTGGTGTACCAGCTGCCCGGCCCGAAGATCAGCCAGTCGGCGACGCCGATCGCGGCGACCGCCTCGACACACGCCGCCGGCGCCTGCGGGGTGAGCCGAAGCGACTCGACCCGGCCCGTGGTGACCGCGACCTGATGCTGTCCGCGTACGGTGCACACCTCGTCGGGACGTCCCGGGTCGGCCCCGCGGACCCGGGCCTCGATGTCGACCGGCTGGCGGGACATCGGCAGCACCCGGCCGACCGAGCCGAGCATCGCTCCCGCATGCTCCAGGGCGGCCACCGGGTCGCCGAGCAGCTCCATCAGACCGCAGAGCACCAGGTTGCCCACCGCGTGCCCGGCCAGCCCGTCGCCCCGGCCGCCCGTGGTGGTGTCCGCGAAGCGGTGCTGGAACAACCCCGCGCTGCGTCGGGTGGCGGGGTGGTCGCCGGCCAACGCCACAAGCGCCTGCCGCAGGTCACCGGGGGGTAGTCCGCCCCGTTCGGCGCGCAGCCGGCCGCTGGAGCCGCCGTCGTCGCCGACGGTCACCACCGCCGTGATGTCCAGATCCAGCTCCGGTGCGCAGCGCCGCAAGGCTCGCAGCGAGGCGGACAGGCCGTGCCCGCCGCCGAACGCCACCACCCGGATCGTCATTCCCGCCCCAGGTCGCGGTGTTGAGCGTTGGCGGCCAGCCCGGCGCGGCGCAGCCGGGCCGCCAACTCCTCGGCGATCGCCACGCTGCGGTGCTTGCCGCCGGTGCAACCGACCGCCACGGTCAGGTACCGCTTGCCCTCCCGCTCGAAGCCGGCCGTGGTGGCGTTCACCAGGTCCGCGTACGCGTCGACGAAGGCGTTCGCACCCTCCTGCCCCAGCACGTACGCGCTGACCGCCTCCTCACGCCCGGTGTGCTCGCGCAGTTCAGGTACCCAGTACGGGTTGGGCAGGAACCGGGCGTCCATCACGAAGTCAGCGTCCGGCGGCAGGCCGTACTTGAAGCCGAAGGAGATCACCGTGAGCCGCAACCGGCGGGCGTCCTCCCCGCCGAACAGTTCCTCGACCCGGCGGCGCAACTGGTTCACGTTGAGGTGGCTGGTGTCGATGATCACGTCGGCCTGGTCGCGGGCCTCTTCCAGCAGTCCCCGCTCGACGGCGATGCCGTCGGCGAGCCGGCCGTCACCCTGCAACGGATGCGAGCGTCGCACGCTCTCGAACCGGCGGATCAGCACCTCGTCGTCGGCGTCGACGAAGACCACCCGGGGGGCGTAGCCACGCTCCTTCAGCTCCCGGATCGCCTCGGCCAGATCGGTGGAGAAGGCCCGGGAGCGCACGTCCAGCACCATCGCGGTACGCCGGGCCGCCCCACCCGCCTTCACGGCCAGCTCGGCCATGTCCAGCAGCAGCGCCTGCGGCAGATTGTCGACGACGTAGAAGCCGACGTTCTCCAGCGCCCGGGCCACGGTGCTGCGTCCACCACCGGAGAGACCGGTGACCACGACCAGTGTGGTGTCCGTTTCGGCGGGCACCGCGGTCTGCTCACCGGGTACGCCCGCACGGTGACCGGTCGTGTGCGCCTCGCCCACCCGTCTGCCCCTCCAACCGTGTCGCCCCGGCCGATCCGGCCGGGCATGGTCAAGCAGCGACTCTAGCTCGCCGGTGTCCGGCTCCGGGGGGACGTACCGCCGCCACGCCGCAGGGCCGTCGGAAGCGCGCACCCGGCGTGTCGGCTGACTGACGGCGCGCGACGCGCGACACGGCTATCCTCCGGCCATGGGCAGGCACGGGGCGCGGCTGCGCTGGGTGGTTGCCCTGGTGTCGGTCACCATCGCCGTGCTGGCCACGGTGGACCGGTACGTCGACCGCGAACGCGAATGGGCACGCGGCGGCGACCAGGTGGCGGTGACCGTCGAGGCGGTGCTGCCGGAGCCGGACCAGGTGGCGGACGCGGTCGTCGCGTTCGGCTGGCCTAAGCCGGTGGACAACGTCGTCGGCGACCCCGACCGGCGGTCGGTGGTGTTGCGGCTGCGCTGGTCCGGGCCGCCCCGCAAGGGCCACTACCAGGTCATCCTGCTCGACGGCCGGGTGGAACCGGCCCGGGTGGTACAGCCGTACGCCGGCTGGGACGCCGACGGCGACACCGGTTCCAACTGGGCCGGGGCGTACGACGTGCTGGCCGAGCGGTACGCCTGGCTCGCCGACACCGCCACCCGCGAGGACCCCGAGGGCACGTTCACCACCCCGCCGCACGTCGGCGCGGTGGGCACCCGCGCGACCGCCGACGGCAGCCTGATCGCTGTCTTCCGGCTGCTGCCCGGCGCCCTGCCGTTGACCGACCCGTCCCGCCTGGTGGTGGCGTTCTGCTACGTCGATCCCGACGGCGACGTCCGCTGGGCCAAACGCGTCCCCGTCCCGCCTACCCCATGACGGCGTAGCACGGAACCTCGCTCGGGCTGCAACGCGCTCTAAGCTCGGGCCGATGGCCGGAGCAACGCAACTTTCGGGGCGGACCTTCCGCGAGGCGGTGGGCGACCGGACGGTCGACGCCACCCTGATCGTGCTGGCCGCCACCGTGGGACTGATCACGGTGGTCGACCAGGTGAACGACCCCACGCCGGTTTCCGCCTGGCTCCGGTACGCGGACTGGGTCACGGGGGCGCTCGGCTACCTCGCACTGTGGTGGCGACGCCGGTTCCCGGTCGTGCTCGGCGTCGTCCTGGCCGTGGCGAGTTCATTCTCCGAAACGGTCGCCCCGGCCGCGATCGTCGCGCTGTTCACCGTCGCAGTGCACCGATCGATCAGGGCGACGGTCGTGGTGTGCACGATCAGTCTCGCCGCCCTCGGCACGTATCAGCTGCAGTGGCCCGAGACGACGGCTCCACCGTTGACGGTGTTCATCATCATCGTGCTGGGGCACCTCGCCACCGTGGCGTGGGGACTGTCGGTGCGCAGCCGCCGGGCGTTGGTCGCATCCCTACGGGAGCGGGCGGCAGCAGCCGAGGTCGAGGCGCTGCTGCGGGCCGAGCACGCCGCGCGGGAGGCTCGGGAGGCGCTCGCGCGGGAGATGCACGACGTCCTCGGACACCGGCTTTCGTTGCTCAGCGTCCATGCGGGCGCCCTCACCTACTCCCGCGACGCGCCGGCCGAGGACCGGGCGCGGGCGGCCGAGGTGGTCCGCGAGAACGCGCACCGCGCCCTGCAGGATCTCCGCGAGGTGATCGGGGTACTCCGAGCCCCCGTGGGCGAGCTGCCGCTGCCGGGCGTCGTGGACGTTCTGGAGCTGATCGACGAGGCTCGCCAAGCCGGCACACCGGTCGAGCTGCGGGACGAGGCCGGGGTGACGACCGATGACCGGATCCTCCCGGCGACGCCGGGTCGCACGCTCTACCGCCTCGTGCAGGAGGGCCTGACCAACGTGCGCAAGCACGCCCCGGGTACGCCGGTGGTGGTCCGGATCACCGGGCGGCCCGGCGACCACGTGACCGCCGAGGTGGTGAACGCCCGGGCGGCGGGTCCACGCTCGCGCCCCGACGGTTCCGGGGCGGGGTTGCGCGGGCTTGGTGAGCGCGCCCGGCTCGTGGGCGGGCAGCTCGACCACGGCCCGACGGAGTCGGGCGGCTGGCGGGTCCGGCTCCGGTTACCCTGGCCGTCGTGACCCACCCGATGCCTGCCGACAACGCGGTCGGCGGCCAGCCAGTCATCGACGTACTGGTGGTCGACGACGACCCGGTGGTCCGGTTCGGGCTGAAGATGATGCTGAGCGGAGCTCCCGATCTGCGGGTGGTGGCTGAGGCGAGCGACGGCGCGGAGGCGGTGGAACTGACCCGGCGTCACCGACCCGACGTGGTGTTGATGGACATCCGGATGCCCGGCACCGATGGGCTCACCGCCACGGAAACGCTGCGTGGCGAATCGTCCGCGCCGCAGGTCATCGTGTTCACCACCTTCGACGCCGATGCCCACGTGCTGCGTGCCCTACGGGCGGGCGCGGCCGGGTTCCTGCTGAAGGACACGCCGCCGGACGAACTCGTCGTCGCGATCCGGCACGCGGCACAGGGGCGTCCCGTGCTCTCGCCCGAGGTGACGCGTCGACTCATCGCGCGGGTCGCGGAGTCGGGGCAGGACGGCCGGCAGCACATCGCCCGACGCCGTCTCGACGTACTCGCCGACCGCGAGCGGACGGTCGCGGTCGAGATCGGCGCTGGGCGCACCAACGCGGAGATCGCCGCGCGGCACCACCTCGGCCTGACCACGGTCAAGACCCACGTGTCGGCGATCCTCACCAAGCTGGATCTCAACAATCGCGTGCAGGTCGCACTCCTCGTGCAGGAGGCGGGGCTCGTTCCCCCGGACTGATCGGGCAGCACCGGGCACGTTCCTACTTTGGTTTGTGGATCCGGAGCCTTGGACGGAGAACGCAGCCAGCCGGCCCGCCTAGCGTCGATGTCATGCCACCTTCACTCCGACATACCCGCGTGTCACCGGTACCCCGACGGACCGCCGCGGTGCTGGCCGCCGCCGTGCTTGCCCTGACCGGTTGCACCGGTGGGGTCAGTACGGCGGCAGCGGGCCGGCCTTCCTCCGGCCCGACCGTGCCCGCCCCGATCCCGGACCCGGTGCAGTGGGAGGAGTGCGGGCCGAGCCTCGACTGCGCCACCGTCGAGGTGCCGCTGGAGTACACCGAACCCGACGGGGAGCAGATCAGCCTCGCCGTGACCCGGCACCGGGCCACCGATCCGGAGCGGCGCATCGGCAGCCTGTTCATCAATCCGGGTGGTCCGGGGGTGCCGGCTACCGAGACGGTCGCGTCCATCGACGCCGCCAACGACACAGGCCCCTACACGCCCGAGGTCGTCGCCCGGTTCGATGTTGTCGGCATGGACCCGCGCGGTGTCGGTCAGTCCGGTGCCGTGCGCTGCCTCACCGACGAGCAGCGAGCCGAGCAGGCGACCGAAAACCGCGACCCACGCATCCCGGGTGGGAAGCCGTTCGGGAAGTTGCTCATCGACGCCCGCACCTTCACCAAGGGCTGTCTGGACCAGCAGAGCCCCGAGTTCCTGGCGAGCCTGTCCACCGACAACGTGGCCCGCGACCTGGACCAGGTGCGTGCCGCGCTCGGCGAGGAGAAGATCACCTTCTACGGTGCCTCGTACGGCACGGTGGTGGGTCCGATGTACGCCACACTCTTCCCCGACCGCGTACGCCAGATGGTGATCGACGCCCCGGTCGACACCGACCTGTGGCAGAACGACCCGCTGCGACTCCTGGACGACGTCGCCCGCTCCAACGAAGAGACGCTCGACGCCTGGTTCGACACCTGCCGCGCCGAGGGCGTGCAGGTGTGCGCGTTCGGCGACGGCGACCCGCGGGCCGCCTTCGACGCCCTGATCACCAAGCTGGAGGCGAAGCCGCTGGTGGTCCCCCCGGTCGAGGGCCTGACGCCGGGTGGCACGCTCGACGGGGCAATGGCCCTGGAGGCCGCACGGGCCGCCGCGGGCAACCGGGCACTCTGGCCCGTACTCACCGCGGGCCTCCTGGGCGCGCAGCACGGTGATGGCACGGGCCTGCACTTCGTGGTCTCATTCGTCACCGTTGCACCGTTCGGTGGCCCGTTCGCGATCCTCCAGGAACCGCACACCGCCGTGCGGTGCGTCGACTGGCCGAAGCTGGACAAACTGTCCGAGCATCATGTCGCGGCCAAGAAGATCACCGAACGCGGCGAACGGCTCGGCAGCCGGGCCGCCTACAGTGCGCTCAACTGCGCGCTGTGGCCCGTCGAGAATGAGGACCGGGTCACCCGGGAACTCACCGGCGCGGGCGCCCCGCCGATCCTGGTGGTCGGCGGCCGGTTGGACAACGTGTCCCCGCACCACTGGGCCGAGGCGATGGCGGAGCGGCTGGAGGACGCCGTCCTGCTCACCCGCGAGGGCGTCGGCCACACCTCCTACCGCACCAGCGGCCCGTGCGTCGACGCGGCCATCGACGCCGCACTGATCGACGGAGTGCTACCCGCCGAGGGCACCGTGTGCGACGCCGTGCCACCCGCCACCACCCGGCCGCTGGGGCCCTCGCCGTCCGGGTCCGCCGGCGCGGCACCGGCGGGGTAACCGCGTCATCGATCTACCCGGTACGCGAGATGCGGCATGTCGTGGCTTCCGCCAGCGCGGATACCGCGACATGCCGTAACCCATGTCGCCCAACGTGGCTCGTAGAATCCTCGGATGGTCTCTCCCGTCGACGTGAGCGTCACCGACCTGGCCGCCTCCGACGCACCCACCGCCGAGAAGGTGACAGCGACGCTCGATGTGCTGCGGCGGGTCTTCGGGTACGACTCGTTCCGGGGTTTCCAGCGGGAGGTCATCGACCATGTGGTGGCCGGCGGCGACGCGCTGGTGCTGATGCCCACCGGCGGCGGCAAGTCGTTGTGCTACCAGATTCCCGCGCTGGTCCGCGACGGTGTGGCCGTGGTGATCTCCCCGCTGATCGCGCTGATGCAGGACCAGGTCGACGCGTTGACCGCGGTCGGGGTACGGGCCGGTTTCCTCAACTCCACCCTCGACCCGGACACCCGCCGGCTGGTCGAGGCGGAGTTCGTGGCCGGCGAGATCGACCTGCTCTACCTCGCGCCGGAGGCGCTGGCCAGCCGGGGCACGCTGAACCTGCTGGACCGGGGACGGATCAGCCTCTTCGCCATCGACGAGGCGCACTGCGTGTCGCAGTGGGGCCACGACTTCCGGCCCGACTACCTCAACCTGTCGATGCTGCACGAACGCTGGCCGGGCGTACCCCGCATCGCGTTGACCGCCACCGCGACAAGTGCCACCCGGGCCGAGATCGCCACCCGCCTCAGCCTCACCGACGCGCGGCACTTCGTGGCCAGCTTCGACAGGCCCAACATCCAGTACCGGATCGTGCCCAAACGGGAGCCGCGCAAGCAGCTGCTGGCCCTGCTGCGCGACGAACATCCCGGCGACGCGGGCATCGTCTACTGCCTGTCCCGCGCCTCAGTGGAGAAGACCGCCGACTTTCTGGTCGCCAACGGCATCGACGCGCTGCCCTACCACGCTGGCCTGGACGCGGCCACCCGCGCCGCCAACCAGCAGCGCTTCCTGCGCGCCGACGGCGTGGTGATGGTGGCGACGATCGCCTTCGGCATGGGCATCGACAAGCCCGACGTACGGTTCGTCGCCCACCTCGACCTACCCAAGTCGGTGGAGGGCTACTACCAGGAGACCGGTCGCGCCGGCCGCGACGGCCTGCCGTCGACCGCCTGGCTGGCGTACGGGCTTCAGGACGTGGTCCAGCAGCGAAAGATGATCGACACGTCCGAGGGTGACCTGGCGCACCGGCGCAATCTCGCCGCCCACCTCGACGCGATGCTGGCGCTCTGCGAGACGGTCCGCTGCCGCCGGGCGCAACTGCTGGAGTACTTCGGCGAGCCGGCCACCGGCGGCTGCGGCAACTGCGACACCTGCCTGGAGCCACCCGAGTCCTGGGACGGCACGGTGGCCGCGCAGAAGCTGCTCTCCACCGTCTTTCGGCTGGACCGGGAGCGCAACCAGCGGTTCGGCGCCGGGCACTGCATCGACATCCTGCTCGGTCGTACCACCGACAAGATCAGCCAGCATCGACACGACTCGCTGACCGTGTTCGGCATCGGCGGGGAGCTGAGCGAGGCGGAGTGGCGCGGCGTGGTCCGACAAC
The DNA here is from genome assembly GCF_049178935.1 of Verrucosispora sp. WMMD703. Taxonomy (NCBI): domain Bacteria; kingdom Bacillati; phylum Actinomycetota; class Actinomycetes; order Micromonosporales; family Micromonosporaceae; genus Micromonospora; species Verrucosispora sp. WMMD703. The sequence continues at coordinate 4,817,516 of NZ_JBMHMM010000004.1, forward strand.
TACTCGCCGAGGGACTGCTCGCAGTCGAGGGCGACTACGGCACCCTGACACTCACCGACGCCAGCGCCGAGGTGCTCGGCCGGCGTCGTACCGTGATGCTGCGTCGTGAGGCGGCGCGCCCGGCGAAGGCGGCCAAGCCCCGCGGCGCGGCCACCGTGGTCGCCGAGCTGCCGGCGGAGGCGGCCGGCACGTTCGAGCGGCTGCGGGCCTGGCGGGCGGCCACCGCGAAGGAGCAGGGCGTACCCGCGTACGTCATCTTCCACGACGCGACGCTGCGCCAGATCGCCGCCGACGCGCCGTCGTCGCTGGCCGAGCTGTCCCGGATCAGCGGCGTCGGCGAGAACAAGCTGGCCAAGTACGGCGAGCAACTCCTCGGCGTGCTCGCCAACACCACCTGAGGTACCGCACCCCCCATCAAGATCCGCGCAACTTCAGGGTTGTTGCTGTCCCAGATGCCGTGGAGACCGCAACATCCCCGATGTTGTCAGCTTGCGGGAGGTTCGGGGGTGGGGGTGCGGAGGGCGGTGAGGATTGCTTCGGCGGTACGGCGGCCGACGCCGGGGACCTCGGTGATCTCCTCGACGGTGGCGGCCGAGAGGCGTTTCAGCGAGCCGAAGTGACGCAGCAGCGCCTTGCGGCGAACCTCGCCCAGGCCGGGGACGTTGTCCAACGCCGAGGTGGTCATCCGCTTGGAGCGGCGCTGCCGGTGGAAGGTGATGGCGAAGCGGTGGGCCTCGTCGCGTACCCGTTGCAGCAGGTAGAGCCCCTCGGAGGCGCGCGGCAGGATGACCGGGAAGTCGTCGTCGGGCAGCCAGACCTCCTCCAGCCGCTTGGCCAGCCCGCAGAGCGCCACATCGTCGATGCCCAACTCGGCGAGGGCCTGCGCGGCGGCGGCGACCTGCGGCGCTCCGCCGTCGACCACCACCAGCTGCGGCGGGTACGCGAACCGGCGTGGCCGGCCGGTGGTCGGGTCCACCAACGTTCCGATCCGCGGCTCGTCGCTGCCGTCAGCGGCGTCTGCGTCACCCCCGCCGATGGCGACCGGTGCGCCGCCGGGGTTGTCGGCGGCGGCGGCCGACTCACGGGCAGCGGCGTCAGCGGCAACCGTGTCCACGACGGCGCGGTCCATGTCGGCACGGTCCATGGCGGCGGCCGGGATGGCGAGGTCGGCGGCGGATTCGACTCCTGCCTCGCCCGTCTCGGCGCGGGCGTCGAGGTAGCGGGCGAAGCGGCGGCGCAGCACCTCGGACATCGCCGAGAGGTCGTCGGTGGCCCCCCGGATGATGAACCGGCGGTACTCGCTCTTGCGGGGCAGGCCGTCCTCGAAGACGACCATGCTCGCCACCACGTCGGTGCCCTGGATCTGCGAGATGTCGAAACACTCGATGCGCAGCGGCGCAGTCCGTAGACCGAGCGCCTCGGTGATCTCGTCGAGGGCCCTGCTGCGGGTGGTGAGATCACCGGCCCGCTTGAGTTTGTGCCGGGCCAGGGCGTCCTTCGCGTTGCGTTCCACCGTCTCCATCAGGGCCCGCTTGTCGCCGCGCTGCGGCACCCGCAGCGTCACCCGGCCGCCCCGGTGGGTGGAGAGCCAGTCGGCCAACGCGTCGGCGTCGGCGGGCAGCTCGGGCACCAGCAACTCACGCGGCACATCGGCCTCGCCGTGCTCGCCGCCGTAGACCTGGGTGCAGAAGTGGTGCACGAGGTCGCCCATGGTCAGCTCCTCGGTCTTCTCCACCACCCAGCCGCGCTGGCCGCGTACCCGGCCGCCCCGCACGTGGAAGACCTGGACCGCGGCTTCGAGCGGGTCGTCCGCGAAGGCCACCACGTCGGCGTCGGTGCCGTCGCCGAGCACCACGGTCTGCTTCTCCATCGCCCGGCGCAGCGCGGCGACGTCGTCGCGCAGCCGGGCCGCCCGCTCGAACTCCAGCTGCTCGCTGGCCTCGGCCATCTCGCGTTCCAGTTTGCGGACCATGGTGTCGGTGCGCCCGGCCATGAAGTCGCAGAAGCCGTCGACGATCTCGCGGTGCCGCTCGGCGGAGACGGTGCCGACACAGGGGGCCGAGCACTTGCCGATGTAGCCCAGCAGGCAGGGGCGGCCGACCTGGCCGGCCCGCTTGAACACCCCGGCGGAGCAGGTGCGGGCCGGAAAGACGCGCAGCAGCAGATCGAGTGTCTCGCGGATCGCCCAGGCGTGTGAGTACGGCCCGAAGTAGCGCACCCCCTTGCGCTTGGCGCCGCGCATCACCTGGAGCCGTGGGTACTCCTCGTCGAGGGTCACCGCCAGGTAGGGGTACGACTTGTCGTCGCGGTACCGCACGTTGAACCTCGGGTCGTACTGCTTGATCCAGAGGTATTCGAGCTGGAGCGCCTCGACCTCGGTGCCCACGGTGACCCAGTCGACCGCCTCGGCGGTGGTGACCATCTGCTGGGTGCGCTGGTGCAACCCCCACAGGTCGGCGAAGTAGGAGTTGAGTCGACTGCGCAGGTTCTTCGCCTTGCCGACATAGATCACCCGGCCGGTGCCGTCGTAGAAGCGGTAGACCCCAGGCGCCTCGGGAATCGTGCCCGGCGCGGGACGGTAGGTCGACGGATCAGCCACACTCCGAGATTAGTCGCCGCCCCCGACAGCCCGGATCGTCCCCTGATGCCCGTTCTCCCCGCGCCTGGGCGGCAGCACCGGAGCACTTATCGACTCCTTCCAATATCGAGCGTGGCGGCCTACCATCCAGTAACCGAATGTTCTTCATGTAATGATCCCGTCCGATGGCCCCCGTCCACAGAGGATCGCCATGACCGGTCACACCACCGCCCGCCGGCTGCTCGCCGGTGCCACGACCGCCACCGCCGTCGCCGCCCTCCTCGTCGCGGCCCCGACCACCGCCACCGCAGCCAGCGCCCCGACCGGGAGCACCCTCGCGACAAACGTCGCAAATGCCTTCGCCGCCAACGACTACTGCCTCGGGGAATGCTCGGAAATCCTGCCGCCGGGCCAGAACGGCAACGCCACCCTCGTCGAGATTCTGGGCAACCAGGCTCTCGGCACCCTGCCCCGGCACTCCGCCGACCAGCTCGACAGGTACGCCGACCTCGTCTACGGCTATGCCGGACTGCGCGAGGACCAGATCGACGCCTTCTTCAACGACGCCTCCTTCGGCGTCGCGCCCAGCCAGGTCGAACGCGACTACTCACCCCGCTCCGACGTCCGCATCCTGCGGGACCGGGCCACCGGCGTCCCGCACATCACCGGTACCACCCGCGCCGGCACCATGTTCGGCGCCGGCTACGCCGGGGCCGAGGACCGGCTGTTCACCATGGACCTGCTGCGGCACGTCGGCCGGGGCACGCTTACCCCGTTCGCGGGAGGGGCACCGGGCAACCGGGCGCTGGAGCAGAGCGTCTGGCGGACCTCCCCGTACACCGAGGCCGACCTGTCGGCGCAGGTCGCCGCGCTGCGGCAGAAGGGTGACCGCGGTGAGCAGCTCTACACCGACGTGCAGGAGTACATCGCCGGGATCAACGCCTACATCCGTACCTGCATGGCCAACCGCAACTGCCCCGGCGAGTACGTGCTCACCGGGCACCTCGACGCGATCACCAACGCCGGTGGGCCCGAGCCGTTCGTGCTGACCGACCTGGTCGCCATCGCCGGCGTGGTCGGTGGCCTGTTCGGCGGCGGGGGCGGCACCGAGATGCAGTCCGCGCTGGTCCGCATCGCCGCCCGGGCCAAGTTCGGCCCGGTGGAGGGCGACCGGGTGTGGAACGGCTTCCGGGGCCAGAACGACCCGGAGACCGTGCTGACGCTGCACGACGGGCAGAGCTTTCCGTACGGCGACGCCTCCCCGGACGCGCCAAGCGTGGTGCTGCCGGACGCCGGCTCGGCCCGGGTCGAACCGGTCTTCACCGACCCGACCGGCTCCGCGACCACCGCCACGACCTCGAACAGCGGCTCCGAGCTGGCCGCCGCGCTGTCCGGGCTGACCATCGACCCGGCACACCGCGGTATGTCGAACGCGGCGGTGATCTCGGCAGAGCACTCCACCAGCGGGCACCCGGTGGCGGTGTTCGGGCCGCAGACCGGCTACTTCTCCCCCCAACTGCTGATGGTCCAGGAGTTGCAGGGGCCGGGCATCAGCGCCCGAGGCGCCGCCTTCGCCGGGCTGAACCTGTACGTCCTGCTCGGCCGGGGCCAGGACTACGCCTGGAGCGCCACCTCCTCCGTGCACGACATCACCGACACGTACGCGGTGCCGCTCTGCGTACCCGGCGGTGGCACGCCGACGCTGGGCAGCAACCACTACCTGTTCCGCGGCCAGTGCCTGGCGATGGAGGAGTTGTCCCACGTCAACCGGTGGAGCCCGACCGTCGCCGACGGCACCGCAGCCGGGTCGTACAAGCTTGTCGCCTGGCGTACCAAGCTCGGCCTGGTGGCCTGGCGGGGCACCGTCGGCGGGGTGCCGCACGCCTTCACCCACCTGCGGTCCACCTACGGCCGGGAGGCCGACTCCGCGATCGGTTTCCAGATGTACAACGACCCGACCCAGATGGGCTCCGCGGCGGCCTTCCGCGCCTCGGCGAACAACGTCGAGTACGCGTTCAACTGGTTCTACGTCAACTCCACCGAGTCGGCGTACTTCAACTCCGGGCTCAACCCGCTGCGGGCGTCCGGCAGCAACCCGAACCTGCCGATGAAGGCCGAACGGGCGTACGAGTGGCAGGACTTCGACCCGGAATCCGGCACCGCCCGGTACGCGCCGGCGGCGGCCCACCCGCAGTCGGTGAACCAGGACTACTACGTCAGCTGGAACAACAAGCAGGCCAAGGACTTCGGCGCCGCCGACGGCAACTTCAGCTTCGGTGCCGTACACCGTGGTGACCTGCTGGACCGGCCGGTCAAGGCGGCACTCGCGGCGGGCCGCACCTTCGACCGGGCCTCGCTCACCGAGCTGGTGCAGCGGGCCGGGCTGACCGATCTACGCGGCGCCGAAGTGCTCGGCGAGCTGATCCGGGTACTGGAGAGCCAACCGGTCACCGACACCGCCCTGGCCAGCGAGATCGCACGGCTGAAGGCGTGGCGGCAGGCCGGCGCGCTGCGGGTGGAGACGGCCGAGGGCAGCAAGGTCTACCAGCACGCCGAGGCGATCCGGACCCTCGACGCCTGGTGGCCGCTGCTGGTGCGGGGCATGTTCCGGGAACCGCTCGGCACGGAGCTGTACCAGTCCCTGGTCAACACTCTCCAGGTCAACGAGTCACCCTCCGGCCACCAGCAGGGCGACGTGTCGAACCTGCCGTCGTCGGCGAACAGCGCCCAGACCCACAAGGGCTCGGCGTTCCAGTACGGGTGGTGGGGTTGGGTCGACAAGGATCTGCGAGCCGTCCTGGGTGACCCGGTGGCCGGCGGGCCGGGGCGCACCTTCTGCGGCGACGGCGACCTCGCCGCCTGCCGGCAAATCCTGCTGGACACGCTGCGGACGGCGGCGGCGACGCCGGCCACGCAGACCTATCCGGGTGACTCGACGTGCGCCGCCGGTGACCAGTGGTGCGCCGACGCCATCGTCCAGTCACCGCTGGGCGGCATCAAGCACGCCACCATCGCCTGGCAGAACCGCCCCACCTACCAGCAGGTGGTCTCGTTCCCCGCCCGCCGTGGCGACGACCTGACCAACCTGGCCGCCGGCCGCCCGGTCACCGCGTCCAGCAGTCAACTGTTCAACGGCGCCGGCCGCGCCGTCGACGGTGACCTGGGCACCCGGTGGGCGAGTTCCTGGTCGGACAACCAGTGGCTGCGGGTGGACCTCGGTTCCGTACGGCAGGTCGGTCGGGTGGTCCTGGCCTGGGAGGCGGCCTACGCCCGGTCGTACCGGGTGGAGGTCTCCGCCGACGGCACCACCTGGCGGCCGGCCTGGTCGACCACCGCCGGGAACGGCGGAACCGACGTGGTCAGCTTCGCCCCGCAACAGGCCCGGTACGTGCGGATGTACGGGCTGACTCGGGGCACCTCCTACGGCTTCTCACTGTGGGAGATGTCGGTCTACGCCCAGTGACGCGGCGGTCGCGGCCGGGACGGCACGTCCCGGCCGCGACCGTCGTTCGGCCGGCTCAGGCCAGCGCGATCTGGTCGCCGTCGACCTTGATGTTCTTGGCCGGCAGCGGCGTGGTCGCCGGGCCGGCCGTGACGGAGCCGTCCTCGATGGAGAACTTGCTGCCGTGGCAGGTGCAGTTGATGGTGCCGCCGTCGACGTTCGACACCGGGCAGCCCTGATGGGTGCAGACCGGGTCGAAACCCTTGAAGTCACCTGCGGTGGGCTGGGTGATCACCACGCCCTGGGCGGCGAAGACCGCGCCGCCGCCGACCGGGATGTCGGTCGTCCGGGCCAGTGACTGGGCGCCCTCACGATCCCCGCCGCCAGCGTCGCCGGTGTTGGTGACCTGCGGTCCAGGACTCGGTGCCGCGCCGCCGTCGTCCTCACCGCCGCAGGCGGCCAGGACCACCGCCGCGCCGACCGCCCCCGCGCCCGTGAGCACGGCCCGACGGCTACGCACTCCAGGCCCGGCCGGCACCTGATCGTCGCCAATGCCAGCGCTGCCCTGCGGCTCGCTCATGCCTCGCCCCTCCGTCGGTCACTCCGGTGCATGATGTGTCGCTACTCTCCCTGCACGCACCACTCTGCCCGGCGGTTCACCCGATCGGCCACCCAGGCGCACCGTCCGACCGTCAGACACCCGCCGACCGCCGCCGGTCGGTATCCCGCCCGGCGGAGTCGGCCCGTCAGCGCGCGGCAGCTGTGGTCTTCCGACCGCCCCGGGCCCGGCTACCGTTCGCCTTCGCCGCCCTGGTGGTCGCCGCCACGGCACCCTTCGCCGCGCCGTCGAGCTTGAGGACGGTACGCAGGAACTGCCCGGTGTGGCTCTCGGCGACCTCCGCGACCTCCTCCGGGCTGCCGGTGGCGAGCACGGTGCCGCCCCGGTGGCCACCCTCCGGGCCCATGTCGATCAACCAGTCGGCACTCTTGATCACGTCCAGGTTGTGCTCGATCGTGATCACCGTGTTGCCCTTGTCGACCAGGCCCTCCAGCACCAGCAGCAGCTTACGGATGTCCTCGAAGTGCAGGCCGGTGGTCGGCTCGTCGAGTACGTAGACCGTCCGCCCGGTGGAGCGCTTCTGCAACTCCGAGGCGAGCTTGACCCGCTGCGCCTCGCCACCGGAGAGGGTCGGCGCGGGCTGCCCCAGCCGTACGTAGCCCAGCCCCACGTCGACGAGCGTCTTGAGGTGCCGGTGGATGGCCGGGATGGCGGAGAAGAACTCGGCCGCCTCCTCGATCGGCATCTCCAGCACGTCGGAGACGGTCTTGCCCTTGTAGTGCACCTCAAGGGTCTCCCGGTTGTACCGGGCGCCCTTGCAGACCTCGCACGGCACGTACACGTCGGGCAGGAAGTTCATCTCGATCTTGATGGTGCCGTCGCCGGAGCACGCCTCGCAGCGACCGCCCTTGACGTTGAAGGAGAACCGTCCGGGGCCGTACCCCCGAACCTTGGCCTCGGTGGTCTCGGCGAACAGCTTGCGCACGTGGTCCCAGACGCCGGTGTAGGTGGCCGGGTTGGAGCGCGGGGTACGGCCGATCGGTGACTGGTCGACGCCGACGACCTTGTCGACGTGCTCCAGGCCGGAGACCCGGGTATGCCGGCCCGGCACCAGCCGGGCGCCGTTGATCTGGTTGGCCAGCACCGCGTAGAGGATGTCGTTGACCAGCGTCGACTTGCCCGAGCCGCTGACGCCCGTGACGGCGATCAGCTGGCCGAGCGGGAAGCTCACGGTCAGGTTGCGCAGGTTGTGCTCGCGGGCCCCGTGCACCACCAGCTCCCGCCCGGGGGTCTGCGGGCGGCGTCCCCGGGGGGTCGGGATCTCCCGCCGACCAGAGAGGTACGCCCCGGTCAGCGACTCGGGATTCTCCAGCAGCGCCGGCACCGAGCCGCTGTGCACGATCCGACCGCCGTGCTCCCCCGCGCCGGGACCGATGTCGACGATCCAGTCGGCGGTGCGGATGGTGTCCTCGTCGTGCTCGACCACGATCAGCGTGTTGCCCAGGCCACGCAGCCGCACCAGCGTCTCGATCAGCCGGTGGTTGTCCCGCTGGTGCAGGCCGATCGACGGCTCGTCGAGCACGTAGAGCACCCCGACCAGGCCCGACCCGATCTGGGTGGCCAACCGGATGCGCTGCGCCTCACCGCCGGAGAGGGTGCCGGCCGGGCGGTCCAGGGAGAGATAGTCCAGCCCGACGTCGAGCAGGAAGCGCAGCCGGGCGTTGATCTCCTTGAGCACCCGCTCGGCGATCAGCTTCTGCCGGTCGGTCAGCTCGATGCCGGCCAGCAGGTCGGCGCACTCACCTACCGACAGGTTGCACACCTCGGCGATGCTGCGCCCGGCCAGGGTGACCGCGAGCACCTCGGGCTTGAGCCGGGCACCGCCGCAGGCCGCGCACGGCACGTCGCGCATGTAGCCCTCGTACTTCTCCCGCGACCACTCGCTCTCGGTGTCGGAGTGCCGGCGCTCAATCCACTGCACCACACCCTCGAAGCCGGTGTAGTACGACCGCTCCCTGCCGTACTTGTTGCGGTAGCGCACGTGCACCTGGTCGTCGGAGCCGTGCAGGATCGTCTTCTGCGCCCGCGACGGCAACGCCCGCCACGGGGTGTCGACGTCGAAGTGTTCCGCCTCGCCGAGCGCCTCCAGCAGCCGCAGGAAGTACTCCAGGTTGTGCCCGGTCGCCCACGGCTGGATGGCGCCCTCGCGCAGGCTGCGTTCCGGGTCGGGGACGACCAGCTCCGGGTCGACCTCCTTCTTGGTGCCGAGGCCGGTGCACTCCGGGCAGGCGCCGTAGGGGGCGTTGAAGGAGAAGACCCGGGGTTCCAGGTCCTCGATCGCGAGGGGGTGGTCGTTGGGGCAGGCCAGGTGCTCGGAGTAGCGCCGCTCCCGGTCGGGGTCGTCCTCGGCCAGGTCGACGAAGTCGAGCAGGACCAGACCACCGGAGAGGCCCAGGGCCGCCTCGACCGAGTCGGTCAGCCGCTGCTTGGCGCTGGGCTTGACGCTGAGCCGGTCGATCACCACCTCGATGGTGTGCTTCTCCTGCTTCTTCAGCTTCGGCGGGTCGGTGAGCTGGTGCACCACACCGTCGACCCGGGCCCGCGCGTACCCCTTGGCCTGGAGTTCGGCGAACAGGTCGACGTACTCGCCCTTGCGTCCCCGCACCACCGGGGCGAGCACCATGAACCGGGTGCCCTCGACCATGGCGAGAACCCGGTCGACGATCTGCTGCGGGCTCTGCTTGGAGATCCGCTCGCCGCAGACCGGGCAGTGCGGCTCCCCGACGCGGGCGAAGAGCAACCGCAGGTAGTCGTAGACCTCGGTGATCGTGCCGACGGTGGAGCGGGGGTTGCGGGAGGTGGACTTCTGGTCGATCGACACCGCCGGGCTCAAGCCCTCGATGAAGTCGACGTCCGGCTTGTCCATCTGGCCGAGGAACTGCCGGGCGTACGACGACAGCGACTCGACGTAGCGTCGCTGCCCCTCGGCGAAGATCGTGTCGAAGGCCAGGCTCGACTTGCCCGACCCGGACAGCCCGGTGAACACGATCAGGGCGTCCCGGGGCAGGTCGAGGCTGACGTCACGCAGGTTGTGCTCGCGCGCGCCACGAATGATCAAACGGTCGGCCACGGTCCGTGTACTCCCGGGTGAGAATGAAGAGGAAGATCTGTCCGCTTTTGAGGTGACCCCAGCGGTTGTGTCAGCGCGGAGAGTGCGCCCCGGCAACTGTAGACCCGACCCCCGACAACTTCCCCCACCCACACATCCCACCCCGCCCCCACCCACCCGCTCCCCGCCCAGCTGCGCGCCGATCATGCAGCTGTGGCACGGAAAAAAGCAGTCAAATCGCCCGTACCGACGACCACAACTGCATGATCGCGGGACACACGGGTGGGGTGGGCAGTGATTAGCGGGGGTGGGGGGTGCGGCGGGTGGCGCGGGACACACGGGTGGGGCGCGTGGAGCGGCGACGGGTCTCGTGGGCGACCTCCCGTTGCAGCCGGCGCCAGCTGTCGTAGCGGCGGGCGGTCAGCGCGCCGGCATCCAGCGCCGCCCGCACCGCGCAGCCGGGTTCGGCCTCGTGCCGGCAGTCGCCGTACCGGCAGCTGGCGGCCAAGTCGGCGATGTCTGCGAAGGCGCGGTCGAGCCCGGTCGCGCCGTCGAGCAGGCCGACGGCCCGGACCCCGGGCGTGTCCACCACGGCGCCCCCACCCGGCAGCGGCACCAGCGCCCGGCAGGTGGTGGTGTGCCGACCCTTACCGTCGACCCGGCGGATCGCCTGGGTGGGCATCACCACCGCCGAGACGAGCGCGTTGACCAGGCTGGACTTGCCGGCGCCGGAGGGCCCGAGCAGCCCGAGGGTTCGGCCGGGGCCGACCTCGGCGCGCAGCGCCTCCAGTCCGGTGCCGTGCTCGGCGCTGACCGGCAGCACCGGCACCCCCGGAGCCAGGGCCGCCAGTTGACGCGCTACCGCCGCCGGATCGGCCGCCAGGTCGGTCTTGGTCAGCACCACCAACGGCCGGGCACCGGACTCGTGGACCAGGGAGAGCAGCCGCTCGATCCGGGCGGCGTCCGGTGCCGGGTGCACCGGCTCCACCACGGCGGCCACGTCGAGGTTGGCGGCCAGCAGTTGACCGCTGGCGTCCTTACCGGCGGTGCGCCGGATCAACGCGGTACGCCGGGGCAGTACCACCTCCACCGTCACCCGCCCGTCGGGCCAGGCGCACAGCAGCACCCAGTCGCCGACGCCGGGCAGCCGGGTCGCGTCGCGCACGGCGCCGGCCAGCAGCGCCCCGCCGGTCGAGGCGCGCACCGGCCCGGCCTCGGTGAGTACGGTGCAGACGCCCCGGTCGACCCGGGCCACCCGGCCGGGACGCTGATCGGTACGGATACGTCGCAGGTGGGCCGCCCGGTCGGTGTCCCAGCCCAGGGCGGTCAGCGAGATGGTCATGGCTCCTCGTTCAGTGTCGGTGCGGGTGATACACGGGTGCGGTGACCGGCATGACCACCACCTCCTCCGCTCCGGCGCCGCGCACGAACCTGGTCGACCTCCCCCGGTGGTGACCGGGCCGCGAGGCAGCAGACGAGCCGTCCGCGTCGCGTGACCCGGTCGAAGGGGTCGCTGGCACAGACGGTAGGTCGGGCCACGCCACGCCGGAAGTGAATTCCCCGGCGACGCGGGTGGGCGCGGGCCACTAGGGTCAGCACCGTGACGATGGATCCGCTGCTGCTGACCGGCGACGTGGACGAGGCCACGGCGCGCCTGCTGCGCACGGCGGCCACCTTCGACGCCGCCGACCTCGCCGCACCGTCGCTGCTGCCCGGGTGGAGCCGCGGACACGTGCTGGCCCACCTCTGCCGCAATGCCGACGGCTTCGTCAACCTGCTCACCTCGGCCCGCACTGGCGAACCGATCCCGATGTACGCCAGCGCCGCCGCCCGGACCGCCGACATCGAGGCGGGGGCCACGCGTACCCCGGAGGAGCAGCTGGACGACCTGCGGCGCAGCGCGGACCGGTTCGCCGAGGCCGTGGCCGCGATGCCGGTGCCGGCCTGGGGTGTCACCGTCGAGACCCGGCGCGGCTCGCAGCCGGCGGCTCTGCTCGTCTGGGGTCGGCTGCGGGAGCTGGAGATCCACCATGTCGACCTGGCGGCCGGCTACCGGCCCACGGACTGGTCACCGGACTTCGGTCACCGGCTGTTGCACGAGGTGACAGGCGGCTTCGCCGACCGGGACGACGTACCGGCGATGGTGCTTCGCTTCGACGGCAGCAGCCACGAACTGGTGCTCGGCGACCGGGCAGCGGCACCGGTCGTCACCGGTTCGGCGGCCGAACTCGCCGCGTGGTTGACCGGCCGCGACCCCGGCGCCACGCTGACCGTCACCCCCGACGGGCAGCTGCCCCACCCGCCCGAATGGATCTAGGGAGCCATGACCTACAGCGGAGAAGTCACCCCCGGCGGCCCGCCGGCGGTACGCGAACTCGACCGGCTGACCATCACCAAGGTGTCGGTCGGCCCGATGGACAACAACGCGTACCTGCTGCGCTGCGGCGGTACCGGTGAGCAGGTGCTGATCGACGCCGCGAACGAGGCGCCCCGCCTGCTGGAGCTGATCGGCGACGCGGGGCTCACCGCGGTGGTGACCACCCATCAGCACATGGACCACTGGGTGGGTCTGGAAGAGGTGGTGGCCAAGACCGGCGCCCGTGCGCTGGTGCACGCCGACGACGCCGACGGGCTGCCGATCGAGGCGCAGACCCTCGCCGAGGGCGACGTCGTGCCGGTCGGCGACTGCGCCCTGGAGGTCATCCACCTGCGGGGGCACACCCCGGGTTCGGTGGCGCTGCTCTACCGCGACCCCGGTGGCGTGCCGCACCTCTTCACCGGCGACAGTCTCTTCCCCGGCGGGGTGGGAAATACCGACCGGGATCCGCAGCGGTTCGCCGCGCTGATCGACGATGTCGAGCACAAGCTGTTCGGCCGGCTGCCCGACGAGACCTGGTTCTACCCCGGGCACGGTCGGGACTCGACGCTCGGCGCGGAACGCCCCCACCTGGCCGAGTGGCGCGCCCGAGGCTGGTGACAGCCGCGCTGCTCAGGGAGCGATGCGCAGCCGTCGGATCTGGTCGTCGTCGTAATCCTCGAAGCGGTACCGCAGGCCGGCGAAGGGGCCTCACGCAGGTGCGGCTGGACGCTGCTGATCCTGCCCGACGGGTGCGACAGCCACCCCGGGTTCGACCAGAGCCGAGGCTGCCGTCGAGTTCCCGGACCGGCCGGTTCAGCGGGTGGCCGCGCGCAACCGCCGGCGGGTGCCGAGCAGCACCAGGGCCGCCAGCAGCAGTCCGCCCAGCATGGTCACCAGTAGCGGACTCGCTCCGGCGGGCAGGAGCCCGGCCAGTGTCCGCGACGCCGTACCCACCACCAGGTAGAGACCGGCCCATCCGGCCGCGCCGAGCGCCGCGAACCCGAGAAATCGTCGGTACGACATGTGCAGCCCGCCTGCGGCCAGGGGCAGCAGGGCGTTGAACACCGGCAGGAAGGGCGCGATCAGCACCAGCCGGCCGCCGTCGCGGCGCAGGATGGTCTCCGCTGCCGCCCACCGCGCCTCGCCGACCCAACCGCCGAAGCGGCTGCGCCGCAGCCGGTCGCCCCACCGCCGGCCGACGAGGAAGCTCAACGACCAACCGGTGAGACAGCCGGTGACCACGGCGACGAAGGTCGCCAACCCGGTGGCGGGGCTGCCGACCGCCACTGCGGCGAGCACCGCCACGTCACCGGGCACGAGGACGCCGAACAGCGGCACCGCGTCGAAGAGCATGACCACCCCGAGCACCGCCATCAGCACCACCACGGGAAGCTCTCCGACCTGGGCCAACTGGTCCACCATGCCTCGTACGCTAAGACCTGCTCGCCACCGTGGACATCGGGTTTCCTCCCCATCCTCCGGGTGGCGCCCCTGAGGGTGATCCCTGATCGCGCCCGCCGCCTCGGAGCCATCCGCCGCAACGCCTGAGGCGCTTCGCCCGGCAAATCCGCTATTCACCGGTTACTGTCGGGAAGGTATTGGGCGATCACCGGCGCGCAAGCCAGCGGTCGCCCGCATGGAACAGGGAGAGAGTACGCATGGCAACCGGCACCGTGAAGTGGTTCAACTCCGAAAAGGGCTTCGGCTTCATCGAGCAGGACGGCGGAGGGCCCGACGTCTTCGTCCACTACTCGGCCATCCAGTCCGGCGGTTACCGCGAACTGACCGAGGGCCAGAAGGTCGAGTTCGACGTGACCCAGGGGCAGAAGGGCCCGCAGGCGGACAACGTCCGTCCGCTCTGACTCGTACGGTCCGGCGGGGCTGATCGCACGGCGGCGGGTGGCGGCCGGTACTGGCCGCCACCCGTCGGAGCGTCGCCTCAGGCCGCCAGTCGGCGGCTCAACTCGCTGACGACCTGTTGCGCCACGGTGGGCGGGATCGCCGCCGCTATCTCCTGCGGAGTGAGACCCGCCAGCACTCCGGTGACGATCGCCTGCTCGTCGGTGAAGTCCCGGTTCATCAGCGAGTCCACCGTGTTCTGTAGTGCGGTGAGTTGCGCGCCGATGGTGCGCAGTGTCGGGTGGGAGACCCGGAAGTCGGGATCTTTGTGATCCTCGCCCATCGCCATCCGGGTGTAGGTCTGCCCGACCGGGTTGCGTCCGTCCAGGACGGTGAGGTTGCGGTGGACGGTCTTGAGCCAGTTGTGTTCCTCGGGTGTCATGTCGTTCTCCCCCTCCTCGGAGTTCAGCAGTCCGATGGCGGTCAGGTAGCGGCGGAACAGCGGCCGCTGGTCGCGGTTCGCTTTGATCGAGTCCCGGAAGAAACTGAAATGGGTGTGCCACAGGTGGGACCGGTCGCCGGTGCTGCGGCGACCGAGCCGGTCCCAGCGCCGGACCACCTTGCCGTCGGGCGAGTAGATGATCTCGCGGATGTCGCGGGTGTCCGGGGCGTTGGCGACGCACTGCGCCACGCACCAGGCCGAGAACGTGAACAGGTTGTGGGTACGGCCGTTGGAACTGAGCTGGAACGTTCCGACATCCAGGGCGGCGGCGTCGAGCGTCAGGCCGTTGCGGTCGCGGGGCGACTCGACCACCGAGTAGTCGTTGGTGACGACCCGGTCCGACCCGCAGTGGTAGCCCCCTCGGTGGTTGGCGTCGCCGACGATGCCGACCTCGTTGGGTTCGAGGTCGGCGTCGCGGCTGCGGTTGGGGTCACGGTTGAGATGCTCAAGCAGCAGACTACGAACGGCGAGCAGATTTGCCGGGGCCCGCGTCATGGCTCCCCCTTCGCATACTCGTTGGGGACCAGGCGCGACGGTGACACCGCGTACGCGGTGGAGGGGCTCACCGGCGGGCCCGGCCAATCGGGTGCACGGCGCCGGGCGTATCACCACGATAGCTCGGGTTGTTAGAGAATGCCCAGCTCAGAGGCGCTTTGATTCAGCTTGGAGAAGGCTGAGAGGCAGAGTGGACGACCGGTAGGACCACTGCGGACGGATGATCCGGGTCGTGCAGGATCTCCCGGAATCCACCACGGAGTGTGACAGCTGCACCGAGCGGTTCGCCGGTGCCGGGGTTACGCGCGTAGCGGGGGTGGGCCCCACCGGAGACCTGCAGCCGCAGTCGGTGCCCCGGGGCGAAGCGGTGGGCGGTGGGCCACATCTCGACCGGCACCACGACGGCGCCGGTGTCGTCGGCGGGGAACCGCTGCGGGTCGAGCCGGACCAGACCGTCGCAGATGTTCCACGAACGTCCCCGACCATCCACGTCGCACAGTCGCACGAAGACGTCCAGGTGGGTCAGCTCGCTGCGCAGGTGGATCTCGGCGCGCACCGGCCCGACCACCTCGATCCCGGCGGCCAACGGCTCGCTGGTCCAGGTCAACACGTCGGGCCGGGCCTCGACCGGGCGGTTGTCGAACGGTCCGGCCCGCTGGGCCACCAGCAGTGGACCACCCAGCGACGGTGTCGGGTCGGCCGGGTCGTACCAGAACCCGTCCGGCGGTGACGGCACCGGGTCCGACGGGCTCAGGGTCGCCCCCGGATGCAGGTGCCACCGCACGACGTCGGCGGGTGGCGGCCAGTCGGGCAGGTCACGCCAGCCCCCGCCGGCACCACCGACGTGCACCCGCACCGGAGCGTCGGTCGGATCGGCGACCTCGCCGGCCCGATCGTCGGACAGGTGGGTGCCGAGCCAGCTCAGCCCCTCACGCAGGGCGGCGATGAACAACCCGGGGCTGCCGTGCGTCCAGGGCCCGACCACCAGGCGTGGACGGGCACCGGTGGCCCGCAACGCCGTGTAGTCGCGCAGTTGGGCCGGCAGGAAGATGTCGTGCCAGCCGCTGACCATCGCCACCGGGGAGCTGACCAGGTGCAGTCGGTCGTCGAAAACCCGACTGCGCCAGTAGTCGGCCTGTGGGGTGTGATGCCGCAGCCACTCCTGGAAGAACGGCACGGTCACCCCGGTGGCGACCCGGTCCGCCTCGATCAACGGAAGGTGGGACAGGGCGGCGGTCAGCTTCGGCTGGCCGCGCTTGAGTTCCCACTGGCGGGCCAGCCACGGCACGGTCTGCGCCTGGAGCAGCTCGGCCCAGGTCAGCACCGTGTCCAGGGCGAACGACTCGCCCGCGTACGTGGAGTCACGGGTGGTGGAGGCGGTCGCGACCGCGACCATCGCGCGCAGCTGCGGGCCCGCGTCCGCCGCGAGCGCCCACTGCACGAATCCCTGATAGCTGGCGCCGAACATGCCGAACGCGCCGATCCACCACGGCTGCCGACGCAGCCAGTCGAGCGTGTCCAGGCCGTCGTCGCGCTCGTGCACGAACGGCTCGAACTCGCCGCCGGAGCCGCCCGTGCCCCGGCAGGACTGGATGACCACGTGGAATCCCTGCTCGGCGGCGAGTCGGCAGAGCAGCCGCATCGGTCCGGCCCGACCGTACGGGGTGCGGATCAGCACGGTGGGCGCGGCGGGCAGGTCGGGAGCGTAGTGGTCGGTGCGCAGAATCACCCCGTCGCGTACCCGCAGCGCGATGTCCCGGGTGACGGTGACCCGTCGGGTCCGCGCCGGTGGCAGTCGCAGGGCGGCAGCGGCGAGCCCGGCCGCCAGACGATCAAGCACGACTCACTCCGACCGGCGGCGGTGCGGCTCGGTCCGGGCGGCACGGACCTCGTCCCGGTGCTCCCGCAGCGAGGCTCCCATCGCCGTCATGAACCGGTACACCACCTCCAGTTCGTCGTCACGGAATCCGGCCATCACCCGGTCGGTGCGCTCGCCCAGCGGCCGGAAGAAGCCCATCGCCAGCTCGGCGCCGCGTTCGGCGTAGCGCAGCAGGACCTTGCGTCGGTCCGTGGTGTCCCGGTCCCGGCGCAGATGCCCGCCCCGTTCCAGCCGGTCGATCAGCGCGGTGACCGAGCCGGAGGAGAGCCCTAGGTGCTCGCCGAGCCGACCCGGCGTGATCGGGTCGCCGACCAGCTCGGCGTCCATCACGGCGATCAGCGCCTGCAGGTCGGTGGCGTTGAGGCCGTGCTGGCCGGCGAAGGCGTGCCCGACGTGCTGCGCGTCCACGCCGTAGCGGCGCAGCTCGGCCGTGATCTCGGCGATCAACACGTCCCGGCGCGTGTCGCGCCTGCGGTACATACCGTGAGCTGCCACGTCCCGCCGCTTCCTCCCGACGTCCCGGGTTCGCAGCATAACCGAGAGAGAGCCTCGTCTCGTTTGCCGAGATTCTCTACCACTGAGCTGTTGCAGCGTCTCTCTTGATAGGCGAAAATCTCGGCTGTCTAGATACTTTTGCCTGGGGGTCCTGATGTCCGTGTTCACCCGCGTGGCGGGCGGTCGCCTGAACGCCTGGTTCACCATCCTCGCGGCGCTCGCCGTGGGCGCGGCCGTCTTCTGGTTGCCGACCCCCGACAACCCGGCACCCGTCTCCGCCACCGGCCTGTCCGACCGCTGGCAATCCACCCAGGTCGAGCGGTTGCAGGACGAACTGCCGGCCAGCGACGTCCAGCCGGCCATCGTCGTGGTCACCCGGGACGACCGCGCGCCGTTGACCGACGCCGACCGCACCGCCGTCACCACCGGCACCGGCGCCCTCGGCGGGTTCACCGTCGGCGGTCAGGTCGCGCCGCCGCAACTGTCCCCCGACGGCACCGTCGCCCTGGTCGCCGTGCCGTTGAGCACCGAGGGTGGTCAGGAAGCGGTGGCCGCCACCGTCGCCGAGGTCCGCGAGGCGCTGACGGCGCTGCCGGCCGAACTGACAGTCGAGGTGACCGGCCCCCCGGCCTTCACCGCCGACCTCACCAAGGTCTTCGAGGGCGCCGACACCACCCTGCTCGCCGTCACCGCCGCCGTGGTCGCGCTGCTGCTGCTCGTCACCTACCGCAGCCCGCTGCTGTGGATGGCGCCCCTGGCCGTCGTGGCCGCAACCGAACAGGTCGCCCTGCGGGCCCTCGACACGGTGATCCCCGCCGTCGGCATCAATTTCGCCGGCGGTGCCGTCTCCGGCATCGCCAGCGTCCTCGTCTTCGGCGCCGCCACCAACTACGCCCTGCTGTTGATCGCCCGCTACCGGGAGGAACTGCGCCGCGAGGCGGACCGCTTCGCCGCCATGCGCGCCGCGTTGCGCCGCACCGCCGAACCGATCCTCGCCAGCGGCAGCACCGTCATGCTCGGGGTGCTCACCCTGCTGCTCAGCGAGCGGGAACTCAACCGGGCCCTCGCCGTCGCCTGCGCCACCGGCATCCTCCTGGCCATGGCGTCGGCTCTGCTCGTGCTGCCGGCCGCGCTGGTGCTGCTCGGGCGGCGCCTGTTCTGGCCGTTCGTACCGCACGTCGGCAGCGAAGGTCGGGAGGGCCGGGTCTGGGGCCGGCTCGGCGCCGCCGTGATCCGCCGACCGGTGCCCGTCGCGGTCCTGGCCACGCTGCTGCTGGCCGGGCTTGCCCTGGGCGGCCTCGGCCTGCGGACCGGGCTGTCGGAGACCGAGCAGTTCCGGGTACAGCCCGAAGCGGTCGCCGGAGCAGAGACCCTCGCCCGCGCCTTCCCCGCCGGCACCACCCAGCCGGTCGCGGTGATGACCCGACCCGACACCGTACCGGCGGTAACCGCGGCCGCCGCCGAGGTGCCCGGGGTCGCCTCCGCCCGTCCCGGCACCGCCGGCCCCACCGTCGCTCAGGTCGACGTGGTCCTCGAGGCCGAGCCCGGCACCACCGCCTCCGACCGAACGCTGGAGGCCCTGCGGGACGCGGTCGCCGCCGTACCCGACTCCGCGCCGCCCGCCCCGGCAGGCGGCGACACCCCGGCCGGCGCCATCGTCGGCGGCACCGTGGCCGGCACGTACGACGCGTCGGCGGCCGACGCGGAGGACCTACGCGTCATCCTGCCGCTGATCCTGCTCCTGGTCGGTGCCGTGCTGGTCCTGCTGCTACGCGGCCTGCTCGCCCCGGTGCTGCTCGTGGTCACCGTTGTCGCGTCCTACTTCGCCAGCCTCGGCGGCGCCTGGCTGCTCTTCGACCACGTGCTCGGTTTCCCCGCCCTGGACACCACCGTGCCGCTGCTGGCGTTCGTCTTCCTGGTGGCGCTCGGCGTGGACTACAACATCTTCCTGGTCACCCGCGCCCGCGAGGACGCCCGCACCGCCGGCACCCGCGAGGGCATGCTCTCCGCGCTGCGCGTGACCGGCGGCGTGATCACCAGCGCCGGGATCCTGCTGGCCGCCGTCTTCGCCGTCCTCGGCGTGCTACCGCTGATCACCCTGACCCAGATCGGGATCATCGTCTGCCTCGGCGTGCTGCTGGACACCCTGCTGGTCCGCACGGTGGTCGTCCCAGCCCTGGCGTTCCTGCTCGGGGAACGGTTCTGGTGGCCCGGCCGGGTCAGCGCCGATCAGAAACCGAGGCAGACGCACTCCGACATCAGCGCCCGGACGTTGCGCACGTAGCTCGGGTTCGGGATGGTCAGCGGCTCCCCCTCCCGGGCCACCGCCCCGTGCCCGTAGTTGTAGGCCGCGATGATCGCGTTCAACAGGCACGAGTTCAGCTCGGAGGTGCACAGGTCGGCGTCGAGCCGGTAGTCGGCGTCGAAGTACATGTCGCCGATGTATTTGGTCAGCCAGGCCAGGTAGGTGCCGCCAAGGTAGGCGTTGTCCTGGTAGTCCCAGACGTCGTAGCTCTGCCCGAAACGCTGGTTCATCCAGGTCGCGGTGTCCGGCATCACCTGCATCAGGCCGATGCCCCCGTCGCAGGCCACGATGTTGGACTGCCAACCACTCTCCTGCCACGCCGTCGCTTTGATCAGATTCAGCGGGACGCGGATGTCCGGCGCCGACGTCGGCCAGTAGGTGCGCCCGGCCGCGTCGGTCAACGCCGCCTTGACCTGCGCACGGCTGGCCTGATCGCCCTTGTAGCTGGGCTTGCATTCGCTTGAGGGCGGCTTCGGCGGATCCGGCGGCACCTCTGTCTCCGTCGGCGGTTTCGGCACCGCCCGGGGGGCGGTGGCCGTGGTGCGCTTCGGCTTCGGGCTCCGCTTCTCCGCCGCCGACGGTGACGCGCTGGCGCTGGGCGTGGCCTTCGGCGCGGCGCCCATCGCCTCCACCGCCGACGGTGTCGCCGTCGCGTCCCCCGGTGCCGTCAATCCGGTGGCCTCGCCCGAGGCGTCCGGCAACTCCTCCGGGAGCGCGACCGGGGCCGGCACCTCCGCCGTAGGGCTGTCCACCTTGGCACACCCACCGCCAGCCAGCAGCAGCATCGCGGCGACCACCGCGACACCCCACCGTGCGACGTTGTGTCCCATGTCGACCTCCTCCGGCCGTGACGAACCCGCCGCACACTAACAGCTACTGCCCGTCGCGCGTGGCCCCGCGACCGCCGCCTGGATCACGGCACCGGCCTCACCCGACGGCGGACCTACCGCCCGTCACCGCACGGTCCCGGGTGGCCCAGGCGACCATGAACACCGCCGTCCAGGCGGCACCGAGCAGCACCGCGCCGACCGTACCGCTGGCCGTGCTCAACCCCAGATACAGCCGGGCGCCGCCGATGGCGACCACACCGGCCGCCGCCACGGTCCACGCGGCCACCGCCACCGGCCACCGGGCACCCCGCGACAACAGCCACGCCAGGGTGCACAGGCTCGCCGTCACCACGACGTTCTGGGTGGAGAACAGCACCACCCGCCCACCGGCGGCCAAATCCGCCACGGCCGCCAACACCACCAGCGGCACGAATGCGCCGACGGTACCGACCACACTGAGCAGGTCCGCCCGCCAGGGTCGTTGCCGCCACGCCTGAATCAGGGCGACCACCGCCACCATCACGATCAGCGACGAGCCACGCAGCAGCGACACCGCCGCCTGGGTCGCCTCCACCGCATCGGGCGTACGCCGCGCCGCGAACCAGCTCGCGATCGCCCCGTCGACCAGAGCCAACCCACTCTGCCGAACCACCACCCGCAGGACCCAGGCGATCATCAACGCGACCACGAACAGCAGCACCACCCCGACGGCCAGGTTCGCCAGCAACGCCCAGGCCGGCCCGAGGCGCAGGCTCAGCAGGAAGAACAGCAGCCCGTAGCGGGCCGACAGCCACCGCAGCGGCGGCAGCCGGGCCGCCCGGGTCAGCAACGCCCGGGCCGGATCGGGGTTTCGGCCCAGCCAGCGACCGGCCAGCACCACCGCGACCAGCGCCGCCACCAGCACCAGCACCGCTCCGGTGGCCCGACCCAGCAGCCGGGAGACCGTCTCGTACGACTCCCCGGCCAGATGCCCGACGAGCACCGAGGCACCCACCCAGCTGCTCACCCCGGCGAGGTTCCACGGCGCGAACCGGCGGTACGGCATCCCCGCCGCACCGGCCAGCCGGGGCACCAGCGTGCGGGCGAACGCCACCCAACGGGCGGTCAGCACACCTCGCCCACCCATCCGGTCGAGCATCGCGTCGGCGCGGGCCCACCGCTCCGGCCCCACCCGGGCACCCCACCTGCTGGCCCGCAGCCGGGGCCCGTAACGCCGGCCGGCGCGGAACGCCAACGCGTCCCCCAACGCGGCGGCGGCGATCATCACCAGCAACGCCGGTCCGAACCGCAACGTGCCGGTGTACGTGAGGAAGCCCACCAGCAGCAGGGTCGCCTCCCCGGGCGCGACCAACCCGATGATCAGTGCCGTCTCGGCGGCCACGATAAGCGCCGCCACCACGTAGATCAGCGACGGCGGCAGGCTCTGCACCGAACTGAGCAGATCGTGCACGGCGCCCCCGGATCACCTCGGCAGAACTGCCCTGCAAGTGTGACAGTGCCCTCCGTCACCGCGCCGCCCCACTCTCCGGTGACCCCGACGCCACGCGGCTACCGCGCAGGCGGGAGGATGGAGCTCATGCAGCTTCGCACGGACCTCCGCAACGTCGCCATCATCGCCCACGTCGACCACGGCAAGACCACCCTGGTCGACGCCATGCTGCGGCAGGCCGGCGCCTACGGCGCCCGGGGCGAGGTGACCGAGCGGGTGATGGACTCGATGGACCTGGAACGGGAGAAGGGCATCACCATCCTGGCCAAGAACACCGGCGTGCGCTACCTGCCCGCCGACGGCTCGGACCCGGTCACCATCAACATCATCGACACCCCCGGGCACGCCGACTTCGGCGGCGAGGTGGAGCGTGGCCTGACCATGGTCGACGGGGTGGTGCTCCTGGTCGACGCCAGCGAAGGGCCGCTGCCGCAGACCCGGTTCGTGCTCCGCAAGGCCCTCAAGGCCCGGATGCCGATCATCCTCGTGATCAACAAGGTGGACCGCCCGGACGCCCGGATCAAGGAAGTCGTCGACGACACCTACGAACTCTTCCTCGACCTCGACGCCGACGAGGAGCAGATCGACTTCCCGATCGTCTACGCCTGCGCCCGCGACGGCATCGCCTCGCTGACCCAGCCCGCCGACGGTTCGGTGCCGGACGACAGCCACAGCCTGGAGCCGCTGTTCCGCACGCTGCTCGACACCATCCCACCGCCCGCGTACGACGAGAGCGCCCCGCTGCAGGCGCACGTCACCAACCTGGACGCCTCGCCGTTCCTCGGCCGCCTCGCGCTGTGCCGGGTGCGGCAGGGCACCATCGCCAAGGGCCAGTCGGTGGCCTGGTGCCGCACCGACGGCAGCACCCAGCGGGTCCGCATCTCCGAGCTGCTGATGACCGAGGGCCTGGAGCGCAAGCCCGCCGACAGCGCCGGCCCGGGCGACATCATCGCGGTCGCCGGCATCCCCGAGATCATGATCGGTGAGACCCTCGCCGACGCCGAGAACCCGGTCCCGCTGCCGCTGATCACCGTCGACGAGCCGGCGATCTCCATGACCATCGGCACCAACAACTCGCCACTGGTCGGCCGGGTCAAGGGCGCCAAGGTGACCGCCCGGATGGTCAAGGACCGCCTGGACAAGGAACTCGTCGGCAACGTGTCGCTGCGGGTGCTGCCCACCGAGCGACCGGACGCCTGGGAGGTGCAGGGCCGGGGCGAGCTGGCCCTGGCCATCCTGGTGGAGCAGATGCGCCGCGAGTCCTACGAGCTGACCGTGGGCAAGCCCCAGGTGGTCACCCGGGAGATCGACGGGCGCACCTGCGAACCCGTGGAACGGCTCACCATCGACGCGCCCGACGAGTACCTCGGCGCGATCACCCAGCTGCTGGCCACCCGCAAGGGCCGGATGGAGCAGCTGGTCAACCACGGCACCGGCTGGATCCGGATGGAGTGGCTGGTACCGGCCCGCGGTCTGATCGGCTTCCGTACCGAGTTCCTCACCGAGACCCGGGGCACCGGCATCCTGCACCACGTCTTCGAGTCGTACGAGCCGTGGTTCGGCGAGCTGCGGACCCGCAACAACGGCTCACTGGTCGCCGACCGCTCCGGCGCCGCCACCGCGTTCGCCATGATGAACCTCCAGGAGCGCGGCACGCTCTTCGTCGAGCCCGGCACCGAGGTGTACGAGGGCATGATCGTCGGGGAGAACTCCCGCTCCGACGACATGGACGTCAACATCACCAAGGAGAAGAAGCTCACCAACATGCGCTCCTCCACCTCGGAGGAGACCGAGAAGCTGATCCCGCCGCGCAAGCTCTCGCT
This sequence comes from Verrucosispora sp. WMMD703, assembly GCF_049178935.1. NCBI lineage: Bacteria > Bacillati > Actinomycetota > Actinomycetes > Micromonosporales > Micromonosporaceae > Micromonospora > Verrucosispora sp. WMMD703. The sequence continues at coordinate 4,841,220 of NZ_JBMHMM010000004.1, forward strand.
GGAGCAGGCACTGGAGTTCTGCCGCGAGGACGAGTGCGTCGAGGTGACCCCGGCCGCCGTCCGCATCCGCAAGGTCGTGCTCGACCAGACCCAGCGGGCCCGCACCGCCGCCCGCCGCAAGCACGCCGGCTGAGACGCGCGATGGCCGCAGGCGACCTCCACGCGCGGCTGGACCGGGAGCCCGGCACGATCTCGGTGTACGTGGGGCCCCTCGGTGCCCCACCCACCTGGACCCGGCACGCCGAGGCCACCCACTACGCGGCGAGCACGATGAAATTGGCCGTGCTCGCCGCGCTGCACCGCGCTGCCGAGGTCGGCCACCTCGACCCGGACGCCCCGATCGAGGTCGTCAACCGGTTCACCTCCGCCCGGCCGGATGCCCCGCCGTACTCCTGCCGGCGGGCGTACGACAACGACGAGGCCGTGTGGGACCGGCTGGACGGACGGGCGTCGCTGCGCTGGCTCGCCGAGCGGATGATCGTCCGCTCCAGCAACCTCGCCACCAACCTGGTCATCGAACACGTCGGGCTGCCTGCGGTGGCCGAGGTCTGGCGACTGGCCGGTGCCCGGCACAGCGTCACCGGGCGGGGCATCGAGGACTTCGCCGCCCGCGATGCCCAGATCACCAACCTGGTCACCGCCGCCGACCTGGCCGCGCTGCTCGGTGCCGTCGCCACCGGCGCCAACCGCCCCGGCCCGATCGCCTCACCCGCCGGCTGCGCCGCCATGCTGGACGTGCTCTGCGCCCAGCAGATCCGTCAGGATGTCGCCGAAGGTCTGCCGCCCGGCATCCGGCTCGCCCACAAGAACGGCTGGGTACGCGGCGTACGGCACGGCGCGGCGGTGGTCTACCCCGACGACGCCGCGCCCTACCTGCTCGTCGTCTGCACCACCGTCGACGACGACCAGACCAACGCTCAGGCCGACGTCGACGCCAACCAGTTGGTGGCCGACATCTCCCGCGAGGTGTGGCAGGCCCGTCACAACCTCACCGCGCTCACTCCAGCAGGTTCGCCCGCAACGCCGCCACCGTCTCCTCGGTGATCCCCAGGCCGTCGCGCAGGTACGCCCCGAACGACCCGTGTACCTGCCGCACCTGCTCGTACGCGGCGTCGAGGTATTCCGGGCGGACCTCCAGCACCGGCCGGACCGCCGTCTCGTCCAGCCCCGGGTGACGCTGGCGCATCGCATCGACGAGCACCTCGCGCAGGCTCTCCGTCAACGGGTTGTGGGCCAGGTAGTCGGCTCGGATCGCGGCCTCGTCCACCCCGAGGGCGTGCAGCAGCACCACGGTCAGCCAACCGGTGCGGTCCTTGCCCGCCGAGCAGTGGTACACCAGTGGAACGTTGCGTTCGTCGGCCGCCAGCTGGACCGCCGCGGCGAAGCCCTCCCGGGCCGCGGCGCCGGTGACGAACCAGCGGTAGATCGCTGCCATCGCCGCCGGTGTCCCCTGCCGCGCCAGCTCCGCGTACTCGCTCAGGTCGTGGCCGAGCAGCACGGCCGAGACGTACGTGAAGACCGGATGCGCCGGGTCGTGCACCGGCAGGTGCACCACGGTCGGCTCGCCGGTCAGCCGGTCCGGTGGCGCCACCGACACCTCGGACTCGGCTCGGAGGTCCACCACGCAGGCCGGTCCGAGCTTCGCCAGCACCGGCAGGTCCTCGTCGGTCAGCCGGCCGAGCGCGGGCGTTCGGATCAGCCGTCCGGGTCGTACCCGCCGGCCTTCGGCACCGATCAGTCCACCGAGGTCCCGTGCATTGGGTGCACCGACGAGTGTCCAGCCCGATGCCGTCGCTCGCTCACCAATCATGTCGCCCCCTCGCGTACAGGGTGCCGTACCCGATGATCGTCGCGACAGGCACCCGTCGCCCGATCGCGGAGTGGCTACAGCCCGCCGGCACCGGTCCGTGGCCCGGCGGTGCCGGGACGGTCGCCGTAAGAATCCAGACTGACGAATTGATGGTCGTGGTGGTCCGCCCTATGGTCCGAGCAACGGGGGTGCGACCGACCGGGGTGGTCGTGCAGTCGGGCACCGAGGCGGTGAGCCGAGTCGCCGTCGCTGCCCGGTGGAGTCGCCCCGGCGCGGTCCGGCCGGTGGACGCCCCGGCGCTCGGCTCACCCGCCGACGTCGGGGCGTGGGTCGCCGGCCTCGCCGCCGCCCGGTAGTCCTAATGACGCAGCCCTCGGACGCCACCCTGCCCGGGTGCGGCTCGAAGCCGGCTCAGCGGCGGGACTCGGCCAACTCGCGTCGCCGGTCCCGCGAGGACCTGATCAGGCTCGCCGCCGTGGCCACCGCCAGGGTGCCGAGGATGATCAGCAGGGACAGCCAGATCGGGATGTGTGGTGCCCAGCCGACGTGTTCGCCACCGTTGACGAACGGGAGATTGTTCTCCGCCAGCGCCTCCAGGATCAGCTTCACCCCGATGAAGCCGAGCACCACCGCGAGCCCGTGGCTCAGATAGATCAATCGGTTGAGCAGCCCACCGAGCAGGAAGTAGAGCTGCCGCAGCCCCATCAGTGCGAACACGTTGGCGGTGAAGACGAGGTACGGCTCCTGGGTGATCCCGAAGATCGCTGGAATCGAGTCGAGCGCGAAGATCAGGTCGGTGGTGCCGATGGCGATCATGACAATGAGCATCGGCGTGAACATCCGCCGGCCGTTCTCCCGTACCGTCAGCCGGGCGCCTTCGTAGCCCCGGGAGATGGGCAGCGCCCGCCGGCTCCAGCGGATGAGGACGTTCTCGGTGAACTCCTCCTCGCTCGACTCGCCCTGCCGGGCCAGGTTGATCGCGGTGTAGATCAGGAACGCCCCGAAGACGTAGAACACCCAGGTGAACTGCGAGATCAATGCCGCCCCCGCGGCGATGAAACCACCCCGCATGACGAGCGCGAGGACGATGCCGACGAGCAGCACCTTCTGCTGGTACTGCCGGGGCACCCCGAAGCGGGCCATGATGATCACAAAGACGAAGAGGTTGTCCACCGAGAGGCTGTACTCGGTCAGCCAGCCGGTGTAGAACTGCCCCGCCACGCTCGCCCCGGCGGTGAGCCACAGTCCGCCACCGAACAGCAGGGCCAGACCGACGTAGAAGGCGACCCAGAGGCTCGACTCCCGCACGCTCGGCTCGTGCGGCCGGCGCCCGATGATGAGCAGGTCCACCACGAGGACCGTGGTCAGGGCTGCGAGCGTCGCCGCCCACACCAGTCCGGACACGTTCACAGTCTCATTCCTCCGGTCGCCACCCAGCAACCGGCACACGGTACGCCCTGTCGGGTGAGGTGGGTGCCCCACCCCCTTTGGGCATCCTAGGAGGATGGGTTACCGGGGTGGGTGATGGCCCCGGGCAGGAGACGGTGACGGAGATGCCGGCCAGCCGGCATGGTGCCGGCAGCGATGTGGCAGGCTGCCGGCATGGTCCTTGAGGTTGCGCTCATCGATGTCATTCCCGGTCACGAGGAGGCGTTCGCCGCCGCGTACGCCCAGGGGCGCCCGTTGCTCGCCGGCACGCCCGGCTGCCGCTCGGTACGCATGACCCGGGGCCTGGAGTCACCCTCCCGTTTCGTGCTGCTGGTCGAGTGGGACACGGTCGAGGCGCACGAGCAGAACTTCCGGGCGACGGAGCGTTTCGCCGGTTGGCGGGAGTTGATCGGTCCGCACTTCGCCGCGCCACCGCGAGTCGAACACTTCGTCGACGTACCCGCGTGACCGACACCGGATCATCACCACGCACCGAACCGAGAAAGTGTCACACCGTCCACCTATCGTGCGTCTCGCGTCGGCACCGGCCCCGACGGCTTCGGGGGCGCCGGGTCCGGTCCCGACGCCACGACCGCGTGTGCACCTGCCGCCCCCTTTGATGGGTGGCAGGTGCAGTTCGTCATCCGTCGAGCCGGCGGGACAGCAGCCGCACCGTCTCCTCCTCCGGCAACGCCGTCTCCAGCAGACAGTCGGTCATCCGTTCGTACCGGTCGACGTCGGTCGCGGTGGTCAGCCGCACATCGGTGGTCAACGCCTCCAGCATCACCGTGCGCGGGTCCGCCGGGTCTGGGAATGAGTAGCAGGAGAACGGGGTCAGCGGCAGCGGGCGCCGGCCCGCGCCGACCTGCAGCAGCCGGATCGTCACGTGCGGCAGGGCGGCCAGTTCGAGCAGGTGCCCCACCTGCTCGCGCCACACCTCCACCGGGTCGTCGCCCGGCTCGCAGGCCACCTCGGTGACCAGCGCCGTGTAGCGGGGCGGTTCTACACGACGCAGCACCGCCTGCCGGGCGGCCCGGGCCCGCAGGTCGGCCTCCACGTCCACCGTGGGGTCGATGAGCTGACCGGCGACGATGCGCAGCCGGGCGTACGCCGGGGTCTGCAGCAGCCCGGGCACGATCACCGGCTGGTACTCCACGATGCCCGCCGCCCCGGCCTCGAGCTCGGCGTACGTGCGCTGCCGCTCGCTCATCTCCCCCAGGGACTTCCACCAGCCCCGGCTGGTCGCCGCGTCCCGGGCGATCACGATCAGGGCGTCGCGCTGCAACGACGGCACCTCATAGACGTCGAGCAGGTCGAGCACGTCGGCCAGGTCGGGCCGGCTCTGCCCCAGCTCGATGCGGGACAGCTTGGAGGTGGACGCCCAACCGAGTCGCTCACACACCTGTTCCAGCGTCAGCGCCTCCCGTCGGCGTAGCTGACGCAACTCGGCGCCCAGTCGCGCACGTCGAATGACCGGACTTGTTGGCAACGGCATCCCTGCCTCCCCACCGAGGGAGAGTACGCAGGGCGATCACTTAGCGCAATAGGACGCTCGCATTCCGCTATTGCCCCACCGTAGGATGTGGATTGCCCGGCTGGCGGCGCCTACCGCACGCCGGCGGCGTCCATCCCCCGCAACTCCTTCTTGAGGTCGGCGACCTCGTCGCGGATCCGGGCGGCCAACTCGAACTGCAAGTCCCGCGCGGCGGCCAGCATCTGGTCGTTGAGCTCCTGGATGAGCTGCGCCAGCTCGGCCCGTGCCATGCCCTCGCGGACCGGGGTGGCGGTGCCGCCCCGAGCTCGGCTGCGGGTCTCCTTGACCGGCGCCTTGCCGCGCGACAGCTGCCGCACCGCACCGCCGACCCGGGTCGCCTCGGTGTCCTCCGCCTCACGGTAGATGTCGTCGAGAATGTCGTGGATCTTCTTGCGCAGCGGCTCCGGGCTGACGCCGTGCGCCTCGTTGTGGGCGATCTGCTTGGCCCGCCGCCGGTTCGTCTCCTCGATCGCGTCGGCCATCGACGGGGTGATCTTGTCGGCGTACATGTGCACCTGGCCGGAGACGTTACGGGCCGCCCGGCCGATGGTCTGGATCAACGACCGGCCGCTGCGCAGGAAGCCTTCCTTGTCCGCGTCCAGGATCGCCACCAGCGACACCTCGGGCAGGTCGAGGCCCTCGCGCAGCAGGTTGATGCCGACCAGCACGTCGTAGTCGCCCCGACGCAACTCGCGCAGCAGCTCCACCCGGCGCAGGGTGTCGACCTCGGAGTGCAGGTAGCGCACCCGGATGCCGTTCTCCAGCAGATAGTCGGACAGATCCTCGGCCATCTTCTTGGTCAGCGTGGTGACCAGCACCCGTTCGTTGCGCTCGGTCCGCAACTTGATCTCGTGCATCAGGTCGTCGATCTGCCCGCGGGTCGGCTTGACGACCACCTCCGGGTCGACCAGACCCGTTGGGCGGATCACCTGCTCCACGAACTCGCCCTGGGCGTGCTCCAGCTCCCACGGGCCGGGGGTCGCCGACAGGAAGACCATCTGGCCGACCCGCTCCAGGAACTCGTCGAACCGCAGCGGCCGGTTGTCGGCGGCGCTGGGCAGCCGGAACCCGTGATCGATAAGCATCCGCTTGCGCGAGGCGTCCCCTTCGTACATGCCGCCGATCTGGGGAATCGTCACGTGCGACTCGTCGACCACGGTGAGGAAGTCGTCGGGGAAGTAGTCCAGCAGGCAGTGCGGCGGGCTGCCGGGCAGCCGGCCGTCGATGTGCATCGAATAGTTCTCGATGCCCGAGCAGAAGCCCACCTGCCGCATCATCTCGATGTCGTAGGTGGTGCGCATCCGCAGCCGCTGCGCCTCCAGCAGCTTGCCCTGCCGTTCCAGCTCGGCCAGCCGCTCGCCCAACTCCGCCTCGATGTCGCGGACCGCCCGTTCCATCCGCTCCGGGCCGGCCGCGTAGTGCGTCGCCGGGAAGATCAGCAGATGGTCCACCTCACGCACCACGTCACCGGTCAACGGGTTGAGGTAGTAGAGCTTCTCCACCTCGTCACCGAAGAGCTCGATGCGCACGGCGAGTTCCTCGTACGCCGGAATGATCTCCAGGGTGTCGCCGCGGACCCGGAAGGTGCCCCGCTGGAAGGCCATGTCGTTGCGGGTGTACTGGATGTCGACCAGACGGCGCAACAGTTGGTCCCGGTCGAGTTCCTGGCCGACGGCCACCCGTACCGCGCGGTCGAGGTATTCCTCCGGGGTGCCCAACCCGTAGATCGCCGAGACGGTCGCGACCACCACCACGTCGCGGCGGGTGAGCAGCGACATCGTCGCGGAGTGCCGCAGCCGTTCGACCTCCTCGTTGATCGAGGAGTCCTTCTCGATGTACGTGTCGGTCTGCGGGATGTACGCCTCGGGCTGGTAGTAGTCGTAGTAGGAGACGAAATACTCCACCGCGTTGTCCGGCAGCAGCTCGCTGAACTCCTTCGCCAGCTGGGCGCAAAGCGTCTTGTTGGGTGCCAGCACCAGCGTGGGGCGTTGCAGCCGCTCGATCAGCCAGGCCGTCGTGGCGCTCTTGCCGGTGCCGGTCGCGCCCAGCAGAACCGTGTGCCGGTCGCCGCGACGCACCCGCCGCTCCAGGTCGTCGATCGCCGCCGGCTGGTCACCGGCCGGCTGAAAATCACTTATGACCTGGAAACGGCCGTCGAGCCGGGGTATGTCGAGCGCCATGACGTCAACGGTACGCCGGGGCTATGACAGCCAGGCCCCTTCCGGCCCCCGGCGACCCGGCGGACCGCCAGGTCGACACCGGTGGGGCGCTGTTCGGCTCGGCGCGGCCGGCGGACCGCGTCGGCGGACCCGCCCACCTTTCGGACGACTACGTGCGGCACCTGATCGGCTTCGATATTCGCATTGTGTGGTTCTTCTCACCCGGCTACGCTTTTCCTGTAGGCCGCTCGCGGCGGCCGACCGGGCCGGTGGCGGGCCGCACAGGCCACGCCGCCCCCGGCACCGAGGGTCGCAGCACCCGGCATGCCTGGCGTGCGCACCGGACGTGGTCGCGCGGATCGCGCTGACCGGCCGCCGCGAGCGCCCCTGCTCGTCACCCCGGCATGCTCCGGGCCGTTCATCCTCCCGTGGAGAACAACTCACGACCGCCGTCCGACCGCCGCCGCCGCGCGCCCAACCGCCGCCACCGCGCCGGCATCGTGCCACCCGCGGTCCTCCACCTGGGCAGCACCGAGACGGCCGGCCGGACACCGCAGTCACGGCCGGGCATCCGCCGGGCAGTGGTCTCCGGCGGGCTGCTCGACCTGGCCGCCGGCAACCGCGCCGACGAGGAGGACCTGGCCGGGGCGGCCACCGGGGCCGACGGCCCACGGCGCGCGGCCAACCGCCGACGTCGTCTCACCCTCGCCGGGTTGACCCTCACCGCGGTGCTCTCCGCCGTGATGCTGGTGACCACGTTGGTCAACTGGACGCCGGACGGGCCGCCGCCACGGGACCTGACCACGGCCGAACGGGAGCGCCTGGCCGTCATGCGGGTGACCAACTATCGCGAGTTGCGCGCCGGGTTGCACGTCACCGCCGGTGCTGGTGCCGCCCGCACCGACCTGCTCGGCTGGGTCGACTGGTCCCGGGGGCTGGCCTATCTCGACGTGGGTGGCCCCGGCGCAGGCCCGTCGCGCGGACTGGCCCAGGCCACTCCCACCGTGCTGGTGATCAGACCCGACCCGACGGCGGTACCGACGCCGGCCATGCCGCCGCTGGTGCCACCGGCCGACGGTTGGCGGCTACCCGCGGACCGGGGGCTCGATCCGCTACTCGGGATGATCTTCGCGCTCGCCGCCGACCGGCCCGACGAGGTGGACGGCTGGGTCGGCCGCTGGCTGGACCGGGAACACCTCAACGGTGAGCCGGTCGACGTGCTGGAGGTGTCGACGCCGGGCTCCGGTGCGTCGCCGAGCCGCGAACCCGCTGCCCCGGCCGACGCCGGCGCCCCGGTCCGCTACTGGCTGGACCGGGCCGGCCGGCTGCACCGGGTACAGGCCGACCTCGCCGGAATCGGACCCGTCACGGTGGTCCTGAACCGGGCGGACCGACCGACGTTGCGACCGGTCGAGGCGCTCGGCGGCCGACCCGGCCTGCCCCGCGCCCTGACCGCCACCGAGCGGGACCGCTGGCGCCGGCTGCCGGCCCGCCTGCGCACCGCCGGCGGGGCAACGGCCACCCTGACCATGCCCGTCTCCACCGCCACCAACCTACGTGGCAGCGGTTGGCTGAGCTGGAAGTCGGGCAGCGCCTACCTCGGCGTCACCGACCTCGACGCGGACGGTCGACGCACCCTGGTCCGCCACCACGGCCGCAAGGTCACCCGGATCGACGGCACCGGCGACTCGGCGCGTCCGCCGCTGCCGCCGCCGGCCGCCGGCTGGCGGGCGGGACCGCACCGCACGCAGGCTCTCGACCCGCTGGTGGCTGCCGCGCTCCAGGCCGCACAGCGCACCGGCGTCCAGGGCAGCGCGCGACGGCTACGCGGCGACACCCTCGCCGGCACCACTGTCGACGTGGTGCAGGTCGACACGGCCCGCGGGCCGCTGCGCTACTGGGTCGACCGGTCCGGGATGCTGCGCCGGCTGGAACTGCCGACGCGGGCGGGTGCCTGGGCGCAGCTCGACCTGGCCCCGGGCCGGGTGCCACGGCTGACGTCGCCGCGGCAGCGTTGACCGGGCCATCGGACGCCCTCCCATGCGACCCCGACGAACCGTCAGGGACGCCAACCGGTGCGGGCGGCCCACTCCTCCGCCCGGAGGTGCTCCTCGTCGAACCACGGGTCCTTCGCCGTGGCGTACGCGCCGCTGTCCGGCGCGGACGCGGCCAGTTCCCGCTTGAGCACCAGGTACGCGGCCCGCTGGTCGGGATCGGCCCGTAGGTGATCGCGCATCAGCAGGGCGTACCGCCAGCCCGGCGAACCGGTCACCCGCACGTGCAGGTGGACGGGGCGGGCCGGGTCCGCGCTGCCGTGCAGCCGCTTCGCCCACTGGCCGCTACCGGCCGGTCGGGGACTGTCCCACCACTCGCCCGGCAACCGCGGGAAACCGGCTTCGGCCAGCCGCTCGGCCAACACACCGTCGGCCTCGGCGAGGGACGGCACGCTTAGCTGAATGTCGATGACGTCCTTGGCGGCCAGGCCGGCGACGGCGGTCGAACCGATGTGATCGATCCGCAGGTCGGCCGGGGCGATGGCGTGCCGGATCCGGTCCGCCAGCCGGGCGTACTGTCTCGGCCAGGTCGGGTCGGGATCGGCCAGCCTGACCTGGTGAAGTCGCACCGCCCGCCGATGACGGACGTTGGTCTCGAAGGGCACCAGCCGGTCGCGCCAGAGCGCGTCGACCGACTCGTGCAGTTCGTCGAGGGTGCCCTCGTTGGTCAGCAGCACGTCCGCCACCGCCGCGCGGCGGGCGTCGTCGGCCTGGGCGGCGATCCGACGCTGCGCCTCTGCCCGGCTCATCCCCCGGTCGCGCGCCAGCCGCGCCAGCCGGATGTGGACCCCGGTCTGCACCACGACCACCAGGTGGTACGCGGGCGCCAGTCCCACCTCGGCCAGCAACGGGACATCGTTGACCACCACGGCGTCCGGCGAGGCGGCGGCGGTCAGTTCGACGGTACGGGCCCGGACCCGGCCATGGATGATCGCCTCCAGCCTGCGCCGGGCCTGTTCGTCGGCGAAGACCAGGTCACCCAGGGCAGCCCGGTCCAGCGCCCCGTCGGCGTCCAACACCCGGTCGGAGAAGGTGGCGACCACCTCGGCGAGCCCCTCGGTACCGGGTGCGACGACCTCCCGGGCGAGCTGATCGGCGTCGATGAGCACGGCACCCCGCTCGACAAGTCGTGCCGCCACCGCGCTCTTGCCCGAACCGATCCCGCCGGTCAACCCCACCCTCAGCACGGCACCAGTCAACCCGATCACCCCACCCCCGCCAACCCCACCCCGCCCGCCCCAGCGTTGATCATGAGGTTGGCGACACTTGTTGATCGACTACTGCCGTCAACTTCATGATCAACGGGGATGAGGAGGGCCCCGCCCCGACCCGGGTGTTCCGGGTCGGGGCGGGGCCCTCCGTTGTCAACCGACAGATCCAGGTCGCGGCGCGGCGTCAGACACCCCGCGACTGGACGTGCCGCAGATTCACTTGCCGCCGGCGAGCTTCTCCCGCAGTGCGGCGAGCGCCTCGTCGGTGGCCAGCGTGCCCGCCGGCTCCTCGGCCTGCCGGCTCGGGGCCGCGCTGGTCGAGGTGGTGGTGCCGCCGCCCGTGGGGGCGGGCTGCGGGTTGGCAGCGGCCTCGGCCTCGGCGGCCCGGGAGGTCTGCACCTGCTTCTGGTGCGCCTCCCAGCGCTGCCGCGCCTCGGCGTACTGGTTCTCCCAGGTCTCGCGCTGCTTGTCGTACCCCTCGAGCCACTCGCCCGTCTCCGGGTCGAAGCCCTCCGGGTAGATGTAGTTGCCCTCGGTGTCGTACGTCGCGGCCATGCCGTAGAGGGTCGGGTCGAAGTGCTCCTCGCCCTCGACGAAGCCCTCGTTGGCCTGCTTGAGCGAGAGCGAGATCCGGCGACGCTCCAGGTCGATGTCGATGACCTTGACCATGACCTCGGAGCCGACCTGAACGACCTGCTCGGGGATCTCCACGTGCCGCTCAGCCAGCTCGGAGATGTGGACCAGACCCTCGATGCCGTCGTCCACCCGGACGAAGGCGCCGAACGGCACCAGCTTGGTGACCTTACCCGGCACGATCTGCTGGATCGCGTGGGTGCGGGCGAACTGACGCCACGGGTCTTCCTGGGTCGCCTTCAGCGACAGCGAGACCCGCTCGCGGTCCAGGTCGACGTCCAGAACCTCGACCTCGACCTCCTGGCCCACCTCGACGACCTCGGACGGGTGGTCGATGTGCTTCCAGGACAGCTCGGAGACGTGCACCAGGCCGTCCACGCCGCCCAGGTCGACAAAGGCGCCGAAGTTGACGATCGAGGAGACGACGCCCTTGCGGACCTGCCCCTTCTGGAGCTTGTTGAGGAACTCGGTACGCACCTCGGACTGCGTCTGCTCCAGCCAGGCCCGGCGGGACAGCACCACGTTGTTGCGGTTCTTGTCCAGCTCGATGATCTTGGCTTCGAGCTCGCGGCCGACGTACGGCTGCAGGTCGCGCACCCGGCGCATCTCGACCAGGGAGGCCGGCAGGAAGCCACGCAGCCCGATGTCGAGGATGAGGCCACCCTTGACCACCTCGATGACGGAACCGCGGACGACGCCGTCCTCGTCCTTGATCTTCTCGATCGTGCCCCAGGCCCGCTCGTACTGCGCCCGCTTCTTGGAGAGGATCAGCCGGCCCTCCTTGTCCTCCTTCTGAAGGACAAGGGCCTCGATGTGGTCGCCCACCGAGACGACCTCTGCCGGGTCCACGTCGTGCTTGATCGACAACTCCCGAGAGGGAATGACACCCTCGGTCTTGTAGCCGATGTCGAGCAGGACCTCGTCCCGATCGACCTTGACGACGGTGCCTTCGACAATGTCGCCGTCGTTGAAGTACTTGATGGTCTCGTCGATCGCGGCGAGGAAAGCCTCCTCAGAGCCGAGATCGTCGACGGTGACCTTGGTGGCGCTCGAGGGGGCCTCGATGCTGCTCGTCATGTGGGCGGTTGCTCCGGTCGGATGGTGTGTCACAGCAGGCTGGTGTCGCGGTGACCTGTGCGCGCCAACGGATCCGTCGGCGGGCCCACCTGGATATCGCTGAACGAGATCTTGATGTGACTCCGTCGACCGCGCACCTGCTCCCTGCCGAGGCACACGATCCGCGAGCGCATCGTCTACCCTACCTGCTGCATTACCACAGCGTGCAAGCCCTCCCGTCTACTCATCGGCGCACCAGCAGCGAAAGCGGAGATTTCGACCAGAGATGCCGCGGGCGCGACGGGCCGCCGCCGGCCCCACCGCGGTGAGGGCCTAGCGTGGCCTGGTGGACGACGAGGACCGGGTGACCCGGCGTCGGGTCGGTGATGCCGAGGCACGCACCGCCAACCGGCGCTGGTGGGACGCCGACGCCGACGCGTACCAGGCCGAACACGGCAGCTTCCTGGGCGACGTGGACTTCGTCTGGTGCCCGGAGGGGCTGCGCGAGGCCGACGCCGGGCTGCTCGGCGAGGTGACCGGGCGGCAGGTGCTGGAGGTCGGCTGCGGTGCCGCCTCCTGCTCCCGCTGGCTGGCCGCCCAGGGGGCCCGGCCGGTCGCGGTGGACCTGTCCGCCGGCATGTTGCGGCACGCGACACAGGCCAACGCCCGCAGCGGGGTACGCGTGCCACTGGCGCAGGCCGACGCGCTGGCGTTGCCCTTCGCCGACCAGACCTTCGACATCGCCTGCACGGCGTTCGGCGCGGTCCCGTTCGTCGAGGACTCGGCGGCACTGATGCGCCAGGTGCACCGGGTGCTGCGTCCCGGCGGCCGGTGGGTCTTCTCGGTCACCCACCCGATGCGCTGGATCTTCCTGGACGATCCCGGGGAGGGCGGGTTGACCGCCGTGCACTCGTACTTCGACACCCGGCCGTACGTGGAACTGGACGAACACGGCCGGGCCAGCTACGTCGAGCAGCACCGCACCCTCGGCGACCGGGTACGCGAGCTGGTAGGTGCCGGGTTCCGGCTGCTGGACCTGGTGGAACCGGAGTGGCCGGAGGGACACGAGGGGATCTGGGGGCAGTGGAGCCCGATGCGCGGCCGACTGTTTCCCGGCACCGCCATCTTCGTCACCGAGAAACCGGCCCGCTGAGGAACGACGCCGTGCCGGACGGTCAGTGCGACGCCGTCGTCCCCGGGTGGCGTTACGCTCACCACATGAGCGCCGAGCCCATCCCGACATCACCTGGCCCCTGGTGTCCGGACCCGATGCGGCAGCAGCGTGCGGACTACACCCTGGAGGACCTGCTCGCCCTGCCGGACGACGCCCCCCGCGTCGAACTCGTCGACGGAGTCATCCACGTGACACCCTCCCCCACCCTGGGCCATCAGGACATCTCATTCCTGCTGACGTCGTGGTTGCGATCCCACGCGCCAGCGCACCTGCGTGCCGCCCAGGCGATCGGCGTCGGGCTCAGCCACAACACCAGCCGACAACCGGACGTGCTGCTCTGCCGCGCCGGACTGCCCGCCGACCGGTCCCGGCTGCGACCAGCGGACGTCGTGCTGGCCGTCGAGGTCGTCTCGCCGGGTACCCGCCGCGTCGACCGGTTCGCCAAGCCGGGCGAGTACGCCGCCGCCGGCATCCCCTTCTACTGGCGCGTCGAGCAGAACCCGGTGCACGTGTACGCGTACCGGCTCGGCGACCGGATCGGGCCGGGCGGGGAACGGCAGTACGAACTAGTCGCCGACAGCGCGGAGCTGATCGAGCTGACCGAGCCTTTCGAGATCAAACTTCCGGTCCGCGACCTCACTCCATAGCACCGACCGTGCACGTGACCCGACGGCGGCGTTTTCACCGACCGCCCCCGGGTACCCGAACACCATGGCCGACCAGGAGTTCCGCAAGGGTGACCACGTCTCCTGGGCCAGCCACAGCGGCCGGGCCCACGGTGTGGTCAAGGAGAAGCTGACCGAACGGACCCACGTACGCGGGCACCCCGTGAACGCGTCACCGGAGCAGCCGCAGTACCGCATCCGCAACGACGACTCGGGTCGGGACGTGGCCCACCGTCCGGAGGTGCTGCGCCGTGAGCAGTCGTGACGACCCGGATCAGACCTACCGGGAGTTCACCGAGGCGGTGAACATGAAGCCCGGCGAGTTGTCGAAGTGGCTGGACACCGACGAGTCCAAGCATGTCGGCTGGCGGAGAAAGGGCAGCGGGGGCGGCGAGACGGTCGGCCACGAATCCGGCCGAAAGATCATCGACCTGTTGCGCCGCAAACGCGGCCAGCTGACCGAGGCCGACTACAAGCACATGCGCAAGGTCGTCGGGTACGTCCGACGGCACATGGCGCAGCGTCCCAGCGGCGACGTCCGCGACACCCGGTGGCGGTACTCGCTGATGAACTGGGGTCACGACCCGGTCAAGGCGCCGCTGCCAACGCCCGGCGGCCCCTCCCGCAAGGCCCTCGACCGGCACGGCACCCCACCCAAGTCCCGCCGAGGCCCCGGCCGCTGAGATCCCGCGCCGGACTGCGGGCCCACCCCAGCAGGCGACGACTTCGGCGAAGTTGCTGTGTCAGCCGCCCGCGAGGCAACAACTGCCCCGAAACTGGGTGGCATCAGCGCGGTTCGTCCACAGGACCGTGACCGACCGGCGTTCCCCGACCACGTCAGGGTTTCGGGGCAGCCCGACCCGCGCAGGGATCAAGCCTGACCGCCCGGAGCGGGTCGGGCTGCCCCGAAACCCCTCCAGGCCCGGAAAGCCCGCCGTGCAGGATCAGTGGTCGGCGCTGTTCCAGTCGCGGCCGTCGCCCACCGACACCTCCAACGGCACTGACAGCGGGTACGCCCCACCCATCTCGCGCCGGACCAGTTCCTCAAGCACCGTCCGTTCTCCCGGCGCGACCTCGAAGACCAGCTCGTCATGCACCTGCAACAGCATCCGGGAGCGCAGGCCGGCGTCCCGCAATGCGGTGTCGACGTGCAGCATGGCGACCTTGATGATGTCCGCCGCGGAGCCCTGGATCGGGGCGTTGAGCGCCATCCGCTCGGCCATCTCCCGACGCTGCCGGTTGTCGCTGACCAGGTCGGGCAGATACCGCCGACGGCCGAGGATGGTGGAGGTGTAGCCGTCCTGGCGAGCCCGGGCGACCACCTCATGCAGGTAGTCGCGTACCCCGCCGAACCCGGCGAAGTAGTTCTCCATCAACCCGCGCGCCTCCTCGGCGCTGATGCCGAGCTGCTGGGACAGGCCGAAGGCGCTGAGCCCGTACGCCAGGCCGTAGTTCATTGCCTTGATCTTGCGCCGCTGGTCCGGGGTGACCTCGGCGAGCGGCACGGTGAAGACCGACGAGGCCGTCGCGGCGTGGAAGTCGGCGCCGGAGTTGAACGCCTGGATCAGCGCGTCGTCGGCCGACAGGTGCGCCATGATCCGCATCTCGATCTGGCTGTAGTCGGCGGTGAGCAGGCACTCGAAGCCCTCCCCCACCACGAAGGCGCGGCGGATCCGTCGCCCCTCCTCGGTGCGGATGGGGATGTTCTGCAGGTTGGGCTCGGTGGAGGAGAGCCGGCCGGTGGCGGCCACCGTCTGGTTGAAGGTGGTGTGGATGCGCCCGTCGTCGGAGACCGACTTGAGCAGCCCGTCCACCGTCGACTTGAGCTTCGCCACGTCGCGGTGCCGCAGCAGGTGGGCCAGCACCGGGTGCGGGTTCTGCGCGTAGAGCCACTGCAACGCGTCCGCGTCGGTGGTGTAACCCGTCTTGATCCGCTTGGTCTTGGGCAGATTCAGCTCGCCGAAGAGGATCTCCTGCAACTGCTTGGGTGAGCCGAGGTTGAACTCCCGCCCCACCGCCTCGTACGCACCCTGCGCGGCGGCCTTCACCTCGGCGGCGAAGTGCGCCTCCAACTCCGTCAGGTAGTCGGTGTCGGCGGCGATGCCGGTGCGCTCCAGCTGCGCCAGCACCCGCATCAGCGGCAGCTCGACCCCGGCCATCAGCCGGGCCGACTGCTCCCCGTCGCGGGACAGTTCCGCGTCGATCGCGTCGGCCAGGTCGAGGGTGGCCCGGGCGTGCAGCATCAGGTTCTGCTCGGCCTCGCTGTCGCCGCCGAGCCCGTCGAGGGTCAGCTGCCCGGTCTCCGGGGCGTCGACCCGCAGTTCCCGGTGCAGGTAGCGCAGCGCCAGGTCGGTGAGGTCGTAGGAACGCTGATCCGGGCGGGCCAGGTACGCGGCGATCTGCGTGTCACGCGCGATGCCGGCGAGATCCCAGCCGTGCGCGGCGAAGGCGAGCACGGCCGGCTTGCTGTCGTGCAGCACCTTGGGCCGGGTCTCGTCGGCCAGCCACGCCGCCAGCGCCGCCTCGTCGCCGGCCTCCAGCTGGCCCGGGTCGAACCAGGCCGCCGCACCGTCGGCGGTGGCCAGCGCCATGCCTGTGACACTTGCGGTGTGCCGGCGATTCGGGCCGGTGTCGAGCTTGACCGCGACGCCGACGCCGGTGCCGGCCGGCGCGTGCGTCTCCAGCCAACCCACGAGCGCGCCGGACGCGGACAGCACCTCGCCGACCAGGTCGAAGCCCGACTCCGCCTCCGGCTCGACCGCTTCGAGGTACTGGTAGAGGCGGTCCCGCAGGATGCGGAACTGAAGGGTGTCGAAGACCTGGTGCACCGCCTCGCGGTCCCATCCCTGCCAGCGGGCGTCCTCGGGACGCAGCGGCAACTCCAGGTCGGCGACCAGCTGGTTGATCTCGTAGTTGCGGATCACATCGGCGAGGCGTTCCCGGAGACTGTCGCCGGCCTTGCCCTTGATCTCGTCGGCGCGGGCGATGACGCCGTCCACCCCGCCGTACGTGTTGATCCATTTCGCGGCGGTCTTCGGGCCGACGCCGGGGATGCCGGGGAGGTTGTCGCTGGTCTCGCCGACGAGGGCGGCCAGGTCGCGGTAGCGGCCGGGGGTGACGCCGTACTTCGCCTCGACCGCAGCCGGGTCCATCCGGGCCAGGTCGGAGACGCCCTTGCGCGGGTAGAGCACAGTGATGTGCTCGTCGACGAGCTGGAAGGCGTCCCGGTCGCCAGTGCAGATCAGCACCGGCATGCCCTGGTCGCGGGCCTGGCAGGCCAGCGTGGCGATGACGTCGTCGGCCTCGTAGCCCTCCTTCTCCACCACCGGGACGCGCAGCGCTGCCAGGATCTCCTTCACCAGGCTGACCTGGCCCTTGAAGTCGGTCGGGGTCTCGCTGCGCCCTGCCTTGTACTCCGCGTAGCGGTCGGTGCGGAAGGACCGGCGGGAGACGTCGAAGGCGACGACGATGTGGGTCGGTTGCTCGTCGCGCAACACGTTGATCAACATTGAGGTGAAGCCGTAGACCGCGTTCGTCGGCTGCCCGGTCGTGGTGGAGAAATTTTCCACCGGCAGGGCGAAGAACGCCCGGTAGGCCAGGGAGTGTCCGTCGACGAGAAGCAGGCGCGGGGTCGTAGCTGTCACGGCTGCGACTCTAGTCCGTACCGCCGACAAGGCTGGCGCGGCAGCACCGGAACGCCGCCGGCCGCCCACCCACGAGGGACGGACGGCCGACGCCGGTACGACACACCTCAGGCCACGCCCAGGTACGCCTCCTTGATCGACGGGTCGTGCAGGAGTTCCTGACCGGTGCCCTCCTTGACGATCCGACCGGTCTCCAGCACGTACGCCCGGTGGGCCCGGGAGAGCGCCTGCTGGGCGTTCTGCTCCACCAGCAGCACCGTGGTGCCCTGCTGGTTGATCTCCACGATGATGTCGAAGATCTGCTGGATGATCATCGGAGCGAGACCCATCGACGGCTCGTCCAGCAGCAGCAGCTTCGGCCGGCTCATCAGCGCCCGGCCGACGGCGAGCATCTGCTGCTCACCGCCGGAGAGGGTGCCACCGGCCTGCTTACGCCGCTCGCGCAGCCGGGGGAACATCTCCAGCACCCGCTCCAGGTCGGCGGCGATGCCGGCGTGGTCGCGCCGGGTGTACGCCCCCATGTCCAAATTCTCCAGCACGGTCATGCCGGGGAAGATCTGCCGACCCTCGGGCGACTGGCACAGGCCCCGGACCACCCGCAGGTCGGCGCGGAGCTTGCTGATGTCCTCACCGTTGAAGGTGATCCGGCCGCCCGACAGCGACCGGATACCGGAGATCGCCCGCATGGTGGTGGTCTTGCCGGCACCGTTGGCACCGATCAGGGCCACCACCTCACCCTCGTTGACGGTGAGGCTGATGCCGTGCAACGCCTCGATCCGGCCGTACGAGACGCTGACGTTGTCCAACTCAAGCAGCATCGGCGGACTCCCCCAGGTATGCCGCGATCACCCGCGGGTCTCGGCTGACCTCGTCCGGCAGGCCGTCGGCGATCTTGCTGCCGAACTCAAGCACCACGATCCGGTCGGTGACACCCATCACCAGCCGCATGTCGTGCTCGATCAGCAGCACGGTGACGCCGTTGTCGCGGATCCGGCGGATCAGCCCCAGCAGTTCCTCCTTCTCGGCCGGGTTGAACCCGGCCGCCGGCTCGTCCAGGCAGAGCAGCTTCGGCTCGGTGCCGAGCGCCCGGGCGATCTCCAGCCGCCGCTGGTAGCCGTACGGGAGGTTGCGCGCCGCGTCGTTGGCCCGGTCGGCGATGCCGACGAAACGCAGCAACTCCATCGCCTTCTCCTCGGCCGCCCGCTCCTCCAGAACGTAGCGGGACAGGCCGAAGGTCTTGGCGAAGGACCGTCGCAACTGCTGCCAGGTACGTGCGACACCGCCGGCGGCGGTGACCTCCGGCAACTGCTCCGGCGTGGGCCGCACCCGGTAGAGCCGGAACAGCGCGCCGGGCACGCTCGTCTTGTGCCGGGAGTCCGTCCCGACCATGACGTTCTCCAGCGCCGACATCTCCGGGAACAGCCGGATGTTCTGGAACGTCCGGGAGATGCCCAGCCGGCTGATCTGGTGCGGCTTGCGACCGGTGACCCGTTCGCCGCCGAACCGGACCGCACCCGAGGTCGGCTTGTAGACCCCTGTCATCACGTTGAAGCAGGTGGTCTTGCCGGCACCGTTGGGCCCGATCAGGCCGAGGATCTCGCCTTCCTTGATCTCGAAGTTGACCTCGTTGAGCGCGACCACACCACCGAACCGGAGCGTGACGTTGTCGACCTCCAGGAGGTTCCTGGCCGGTCCCGGTTGGGCCGGGATCTTCGGCGCCGCCGGGGTCTTCGTCTCATCAGACATGAGCGGGCGCCTCCTCTGCCTCCGCCGCGCGGTCCTTCAGCTCACGGGCCCGCCGCCGGCTCGGGATCAAGCCCTGCGGACGCAGGATCATCACCAGCACCATGGCCAGACCGAAGGCCAGCCACCGGTAGTCGGCGATCTCCCGGAACCGCTCCGGCAGGTACGCCAGCAGCACCGCACCCACCGACACGCCGACCATGTTGCCCGACCCGCCGACCACCACCATCGCCACGAACAGGATGGAGAGGTTCACGTTGAACTGGGTCGGGTCGATGAAGGCGTACCGGCTGGCGAACAGGAACCCGGCGAAGCCGCCGAGCGCCGCGCCGATGGCGAAGGCCCAGAGCTTGAACTTGAACGGGTAGACGCCCATCACCGCGGCCGCGTCCTCGTCCTCCCGGATGGCCAGCCAGGAACGACCGACCCGGCTGTGCTCCAGCCGCCGTACCGCGAAGACCATGAGCAGCACGACGGTGATCGCCAGCCAGTACCACGGCTTGATGTCGATCAGGCCGAAGATCTGGTTGTCCGGCGAGGGCGGTCCCTCCGGGCCGGGAATCGCCGAGATGCCCTGCGGGCCCCGGGTGACGCCCTCCAGGTTGCGGGCCACGATGCGGATGATCTCACCGAAGCCGAGCGTCACGATGGCCAGGTAGTCACCGCGCAGCCGCAGCGTCGGCCAGCCCAGCAGCACCCCGGAGATCAGCGCCAGCACCAGTGCGATGAAGGCACAGATCGCCCAGGTCACCGCCCAGGTGGGCGGCAGGTCGAACTCCCGCTGGAACCACTGCACCACCGGCGAGTTCACCGAACCGAACAACGCCACCGCGTACGCGCCGATGGCGAAGAAGCCGATGTAGCCGAGGTCGAGCAGACCGGCCAGGCCGATCACCACGTTGAGGCCGATCGCCACCAGCACGTAGACGGCGCAGGTGAAGAGCACACCCGCCCAGTTGCTGCCGCCCGAGATCGAGTCGGTACGCAACCAGGTGAGGCCGGGGATGCCGAGCAGCGGCAGGTAGTAGAGGAACACCACGAAGGCGACGAACGCCAGGGACCGCTGCCACTTCGGCAGCGCGCGCCACCGGTCGCCGACCGCGTGCAGGGCGTTGACCCGACCGCGGTCCAGCTCTCGCATCTTGTTGATCATGCTCGGGCCCTCCCCAGCGATTCGCCCAGAATGCCGGTGGGCCGGAACATCAGCACCACCACCAGCACCACGAAGGCGATGACGTCCTCCCAGCTGGACTGGAAGAGGGTGGCGCCGTAGACCTCGACGATGCCGAGGAACAGCCCGCCCACAAGCGCGCCACGCAGGTTACCGATGCCACCGAGCACGGCCGCGGTGAACGCCTTGAGACCGAGCACGAACCCGATGCTGTTCTGCGTGAAGCCGAAGCGCATGCTCCACAACAGCGCCGCCGCGCCGGCCATGATGCCGCCCAGCACGAAGATCAGCATGATCACGCGCTCCTGGTTGACGCCCATCAACGCCGCCGTCTCCGGGTTCTGCGCCACCGCCCGCACGCCCCGGCCGTACCGGGTGCGGTTGATGAACCAGTCCAGCAGCGCCATCATCACCACGGCGGAGACGAACACGATCAACTGAATGTTGGTGATCGACGTGCCGAAGATCGTGAAGAGCGTCTTCTGCTCGATGATCGTCGGCATGCCGAGGATGATCCGGGCCCGACCGAAGATCGAGGGCACCGCCTCGCCCAGCAGCTTCGGCAGCACCAGGCCGAAGATCTCCACCAGCACCAGCGACAGGCCGATGGCGGTGATCAGGAAGATCAGTGGCGGCGCGTTCTTACGCCGCAGCGGGCGGTAGGCGATCCGTTCGATCGCCAGCGCGGTGCCGCCCGAGGCCAGCGCCGCGACTATCAGGCCGAGCACCAGGAGCAGCACCGCCTGGCCGATCGGCGGGTTGTTCTCCACCCCGAAGGCGGTCCACAGGCCGAGCACCGCGAAGGTGCCGACCATGAACACCTCGGAGTGGGCAAAGTTGATCAGACGCAGGACGCCGTACACCAGGGTGTAGCCCAGGGCGATCAGGGCATAGATCGCCCCCTTGGACAACCCGTCGACGGTGTGCTGGCCGATGTGGCCGAAGAGATCGTCGAAATTCACCAAGGTCTCCTTGCATGGAGCGCGGCCGGGGCAACGAACAACCCCGGCCGCACTCGGTGCCGGTCGTCAGCTGAGCTTGAGCTCCTGCAGCGGCTCGAACGCCGTGCCCTTGATCTCGTACGACCAGATGACAACCCGCGACGGGTCAACGTCACCGTTGGCGTCGAACTTGATGTACTTCGACACGCCCTGCTTGTCGTAGTTCTTCACGTACTCCAGGATCTCGGCGCGGCTCTTCTTGCCATCCTTGAAGGCGTCCACGAAGATCTGCGCGGCGTCGAAGCCCTCAGCGCCGTAGGAACCCGGCGCCTGGCCGTACGCGGCCTGGTAGTCGGCGGTGAAGGTACCGCCGGCCTTGTCGGCCGGGAGGCACGGGCAGGTGATGATGGAGCCCTCGGCACCGCCGGAAGCACCCGCCGGGAAGGCCGGGTCGTAGAGACCGTCCGGGCCGATGAACTTCGCCTCGACACCGGCGGCACGCATCTGGCGGACCAGCGGCGCGGCCTCACGGGTGTACCCGCCGTAGAAGACGAAGTCGGCGTTCGCCGCCTTGATCTTCGAGATGGTGGCGTCGAACTGCGCCTGCCGCTCCTGGATCTTGTCGCTGGCGGCGACCGTGGCGCCCAGGTTCTTGGTCAGCTCGGCGGTGATGCCGGCACCGTAGGCGCTGGCGTCGTCGATCAGGAAGACCCGCTGCGCGTTCTGCGACTTCAGGTAGGTCGCCACGGCGCCCGCCTGGGTGCCGTCGTTGCCGACCACCCGGAAGAAGGACTTGTTGCCCTTCTGGGTCAGGTCGGTCCGGGTCGCCGACGGGGCGACCATCACCAGACCGGCGGCCTCGTAGACCGGCATGGTGGCGTCCGACTCACCGGAGAAGTGACCGCCGATGACACCGAGGAACGAGGCGTCACCCGCAACCTGGTTCGCCACCGGAGTGGCCTGCGCCGGGTCACCCTGCGTGTCGAACTCGACCATCTCGATCTGGCAGTCGGCGTTCGCGTCGTTGTGCTGCTTGATCGCGAGCTTGGCGCCGTTCAGCGACGGCAGCACCAGACCCGCGTTGTCACCACTGAACGCGCCGAAAATGGCGATCTTGCCACCGCAGTCCCCGGACGCGGTGTCATCGCCGTTGCTGCCACCGGTGTCCTGGCAACCCGCGGCTGCCACCAGCACCGCGGCGAGCGCGGCAGTACCCAGCGCCCTTGAATAGCTTCGCCTCACGGCTTCCTGACCTCCTCCAGAAGCAGGACAGGTACCTGATCCGGGCGGCGGCGACGGCTGTGGCGCGGCACCACCGGCCCAGCAAGGACACCCCCTGCATTACGGCTCGTGATGGCGGAGCGTACCCACACTCCTACGGTCTCGGAAGAGTCAGAGGCGGGGTCTGCGAAACCGTTACGAAGACGACCCCGAATGCCGCCACTCCCGTAACAGGTCAATCCGCTGACCGGTCGTTGAGCGGCTGCCCGTCCGCCACTCGGGACGTCGTCGATCACCCGAACGGACCTGTACCGAACGCCGAGCACCACAATCGGACGTCGCCGTACGATCAACCGAAGCAGCTACAGAAAGTAGCCAAATGGACTCACTGCGGCGTCGCCGGAAACTGGGCGAACCAGAGCGACGTGGCCAAGCCGTCGTCCACCGCCAGCAACCACCGTTTGTCGTCCGCCGCCAGGCTGACACTCCGGTCCGCCCCCACCGGTGCCGGCACCGGCAACTCGACCACCCGCCACCTGTCACCCCGGTCGTCCGACAGCCACCCGCCGTACCGCTCCCCGTCGGAAACCACCGCCACGATCCGGCCGGCCCCGGCGGCCAGCCCACCGACCGAGGGCACCCCGCCGGCCACCCCGCCGAACCCACCGGCCGCCGTCCAACCCGTCGGCTCCTGACGCCACGCGCCGAACCCCCGGCCCCGCAGCCCCACCCCCACCGGCGCGCCGTCGACCAGGACCACCCGCTGCATCTCCTCGTACGCCTCGGTGCCGGCCAGTACGGTGCGACGCCAGCCACGCCCGTCCGCCGACGTCCACGCCACCGGATCCCGGTCGATGCGGCCCGGGACCAACAGCCCACCCACCGCCAACCACCCCGACGACCCGGCCACCGCATCGAACGCCCAGGTCACACCCTGCTCGTCGGTGGACAGCTCCGGCGCGCCCTCGATCAGCGTGAACTCCGCAGCGTCCGGCGAGACCCAGGCCGCCGCACCGCTGGCCCGATTGCCGACGATCAGCCAACCGGCGGGACCGGCGGCCAACCGGGAGACATTCACCGCCTTCGGCCCGCCGTACAGCTCGAACGACGCCGCCACCTCGACCAGCGTGCCGTCCCCCCGCTGCCACCAGGTGCTCACCCGCGGATTGCCGTGCGCACCACCCACCTTGCCGCCGACGGCAGCAGCGCGCCCGTCGCGGCAGGCGATCGAGAACAACACGCTCCGCCGCCCGTAATAGGAATCGGCCACCACCCGCACCGGCGTCCACAGGGCACCGTCCCGGCTGGACCACGCTGCCGGTCGGGCGACACCGGCCCCGTCGGCAACCGCACCCGCCGCATACCAACGGCCCGCGCAGACAGCCAGATCCCGCACCACGATCCGGCCCGGCCCGTCGGGCGACGGCAGCTGGACCCGCTGCCACACCAGCGACACCGGGTCCGGCTCACCGCTCTCACCGCCGGCTGCGGGACAGCCAGCCAGCAGCACCACGAGCAGGCCGCACACCACGAGGAAGAAGCGACGACCAGCAGAGCGCCGGGTACGCGCGAAGCACCGAACGCCCATACGGGCAGATGCTAGCGGCGCCAACGAGCCTCGGCGATGGGCATGACCACGGCGAGCCGGTCGACGGTCGGTCAGGAGGCCGGCTCGGCCACCTCACCGCCGGCGGTCTCGGCGAGGATCCGCTCGGAGACCTCCTTCATGGTCATCCGGTGGTCCATCGCGGTGCGCTGGATCCACTTGAACGCCTGCGGCTCACTCATGTTGTACGTGGTCATCAGCGCGCCCTTGGCCCGCTCGACGGTCTTGCGGACCTCAAGCCGATCGGTCAGCCCGGCCACCTCGGCCTCGAGCGCGGCGATCTCCGAGTAGCGGGAGAGGGCGATCTCCACGGCCGGCACCAGGTCGCTCTTCTGGAAGGGCTTGACAAGGTACGCCATCGCACCCGCCGCGCGAGCCCGCTCCACCAGATCACGCTGGCTGAACGCGGTCAGGATGATCACCGGGGCGATCCGGGCACCGGCAATCCGCTCGGCGGCCGCCAGCCCATCCATGATCGGCATCTTGATGTCGAGGATCACCAGGTCGGGCTTGAGTTCCTCGGCCAGCCGGACGGCGGTCTCGCCGTCACCGGCCTCGCCGACCACCTCGTAGCCCTCCTCGGCCAGCATCTCGGCCAGGTCCAGCCGGATCAGCGCCTCGTCCTCGGCGATCAGTACCCGCCTGCGCGCGGCATCCGTCTGCGTCTCGGCCACGAGCCACTCCCACCCAGTCTGTGCCGTGACACCCGCGGTACCGGGTGTCGCCGCTCCTAGCGTAGTGGGTAACCTATGGGGCGACGCGACAGGCGTTGAGCGAGAAGGTCCCCGTATTCCAACCGGTAGAGAAACGGAGCTCAAACCTCCGACAGTGTGGGTTCGAATCCCACCGGGGACACCGCAGGTGTCGTACGGGCGTTCGATGATAACGCCATGCATCCACCCGAGGTGCGCGCCCGAGCACGTAGCTTGTACCTGGCTGGTGTGACTGTCGCAGAGGTTGCCCGGAGCGTGGGCCTGCCCTATGCCACCGTGCGTCACTGGTGCAGGGATCGACCAATGCCAAAGATGCGGTCCACCGCCTTGCGCTGCTTCCGATGTCGCGCCGAAGTCGACAACCCGACAGACGATGCCGCCTACGCCTACCTGCTCGGCCTCTACCTCGGCGACGGGCACCTGGTGACCTCCGCGCGAGTGCCGGTCCTACGCATTTCATGCAGCAACGTCTGGCCTGGCCTGATCGATGCATGCGAGGTGGCCATGCGAGCGGTGCTCGCGAATATGGTCCAACGGGTTCAGCAGCAAGGTTGCGTCAGCGTGCAGAGCTACGGCACACACTGGCCCTGCCTGCTGCCGCAACACGGGCCCGGCAAGAAGCACGAACGGCGGATAGCTCTTGCCGACTGGCAGGAGCGCATTGTCCGGACGGTCCCCGGCGCCTTTCTGCGCGGCCTGTTCCACTCCGACGGTTGCCGGATCGCGAACCGGGTCACCGTGCGGGGAAAGACGTACGTCTACCCGCGTTACATGTTCGTCAACGAGTCCACCGACATCATGGGCCTCTGCCAGTGGGGCCTGGACCTGCTCGGCATCGCCTGGCGGATGAACCGTCCCAACAGCCTCTCGGTCGCCCGGCGGGAGGCGGTCGCCGCGCTCGATCGCCACGTCGGCCCGAAGTCGTGAACCACGCGGACACCGCCGACCGACGACTCTCCGCACCCCCGAAGGGTCGACCGGGGTCAGATCGTGGCGAGCGCGTGCTCCAGGTCGGCGCGCAGGTCCTCGGGGTCCTCCAGGCCGACGGAGAGGCGCAGCAGTCCGCCGTCGGGTCTGGCATCCGCCTCGACGGGGCGGTGGGTGAGGGAAGCCGGGTGCTGGATGAGCGTGTCGACGCCACCGAGGGAGACCGCGTGTGTGATCAGCCGGCACGCGTCGGCGACCGCTGCGGCGGCGGGTGCGCCGCCGCGTACCTCGAAGGCGAGGAGGCTGCCCGGGCCGGACATCTGCCGGCCGACGAGCCCGGCCGGGTCGTTGGTGCCGGGGTGGTGGACCCGCGCGACCGCCGGGTGCGCGGCGAGCCAGGGGGCGAGTTTCTCGGCGCCGGCCTGCTGGGCACGGACCCGCAGCGGCAGCGTTTGCAGGCCGCGGTGCAGCAGGTAGGCCCCGAGTGGGTGCAGGATCGCGCCGGTGAGGGCGCGGACCTGACGCAGCCGGGCGGCCCACTCGGTGTCGCAGGCGATCACTCCGGCGAGGACGTCGCCGTGGCCGCCGATGCTCTTGGTGGCGCTGTGCAGCACCAGCTGGGCACCGTGTCGGGTGGGTTGCTGGAGGACCGGCGTGGCGACGGTGTTGTCGATCAGCAGGGGCACCTGGCCGGCGGCGTCGGCGAGGGCGGCGATGTCGATCAGGTCGAGGGTGGGGTTGGCCGGGGTCTCGGCGACCACCAGGGCGGTGTCGGGGCGGATGGCGGCGGCGACGGTGTCGGGCCGGGCCCAGGTGACGTCGGTGCCGAGCAGGCCGGTGGCGAGGACGTGGTCGGTGCCGCCGTAGAGGGGGCGGACGGCGACCAGGTGTCGTCGGCCGTCGCGGGTGGCGGCGAGCAGGGCGGCGGTGAGCGCGGCCATGCCGCTGGCGTAGGCGACGGCTTCGGTGGTGCCTTCCAGTTCGGCGAGGGCGGTTTCAAAGCGGGCGACGGTCGGGTTCCACAGCCGTTGGTAGACGGCGCTGGCGTCGGTGGGGAGGGTGCCGCCGGTGGCGAGGGTTTCGTAGGCGTCGCCGCCGGCGTCCACCGAGGGCAGGGGGTTGGTGGTGGACAGGTCGATCGGCGGCACGTGGACGCCGAGCGCGGCGAGGTCGTCGCGGCCGGCGTGCACGGCTCGGGTGTCCACGGTCGTCATGTCGAGAGGATCGAACATCCCGCCCATCATGGGCAATAGTTCCGAATAATATTCGCCATAATCCCTTTCGTTGCCGGCGGCGTTCGGTGCAGGATGGCGGCATGCCCCCCGTATCGAACGATGTTCGGCCGTTCGCGGCCCTCGACGACACCGACCGCGCCATCCTGGCCGCGCTGGCCGGCGACGGCCGGTTGCCGAACAATGCCCTGGCCGAACGGGTGGGGGTGGCGCCGTCGACCTGCCTGGCGCGCACCCGGGCACTGCGGGAGAGCGGAGCGATCCGGGGTTTCCACGCCGAGGTGCATCCGGGGGCGTTGGGATTGCCGTTGCAGGCGCTGGTGTCGGTGCGGCTGACCGAGCACGCGCGGGCGGCGGTGGACGCGTTCCGGGCCCGCTCGGTGCGCCTGCCGGGCGTGGTGTCGGTGTTCCATGTTGCCGGCGCGGAGGATTACGTGCTGCACGTGCGGGCGGCCTCGGCGGAGGCGCTGCGCGACTTCGTACTGGACCATCTGGCGGTGGATCCGGCGGTGCAGCACACGCAGACCAGCCTGATCTTCGAACAGGCCCGCGGGTCAGGTTGATCACGTCGCCGTACGGTTCGGGAACAGAACGGGCGTACGTCGGGTTGGCCAGCCGCGTGATCGACGTACCGTTGTCTGTCCTCGACCTCGCTCCCGTCGCCGCCGGCGCCTCCGCCGGTGAGGCGTTGCGGCACACCACCGCGTTGGCGCGACGCGCCGACGAGTTGGGCTACCACAGGTTCTGGGTGGCCGAGCATCACAACATGCCGGCCATCGCGTCCTCGGCGCCGGCGGTGCTGATCGCGCATCTGGCCGCGCACACCACCGACATCCGGGTCGGTTCGGGTGGGGTGATGCTGCCCAACCACCCGCCGCTTGTGGTTGCCGAGCAGTTCGGCACCCTGGAGGCGTTGCATCCGGGGCGGATCGACCTGGGCATCGGCCGTGCTCCGGGCACGGATCAGGTGACCGCGTTGGCGCTGCGCCGGACCATGGAGGGCCTGTCGGCCGAGGGTTTTCCCCGCGAGCTGAACGACCTGATGGGCTACTTCGACGAGGCCGGGTCGGGCCGGATCATCGCGACTCCGGGGCGTGGGCAGCGACCGGCGGTGTGGTTGCTGGGTTCCAGTGGGTTCAGCGCTCAGCTGGCCGGCGCGCTGGGCCTGCCGTTCTCCTTCGCGCACCACTTCAGCGCGCAGAACACGTTGCCGGCGTTGGCGCTGTACCGGCAGAGTTTCCGTCCGTCGCGGTGGCTGGAGCGGCCGTACGCGATGGTGGCGGTGAACGCGGTGTGTGCGGAGTCCGACGAGCGCGCCGAGTGGTTGGCCGGGCCGGCCGGGTTGTCGTTCCTGCGGCTGCGGTCGGGTCGGCCGCAGCCTCTGGCGAGCCCGGACGAGGCGGCGGCGTACCCGTACACCGATTTCGAGCGGGAGTTCCTGGCGCAGCGCCGGCAGGGTCAGGCGAGCGGTTCCCCGGAGACGGTACGCCGGCAGTTGGGCGACCTGCTGGCCAGCACCGGCGCGGACGAGTTGATGCTGACCACGATGGTGTACGACGTCGCCGACCGGGTGCGTTCGTTCGAGCTGATCGCGACCGAGGTGGCTGGCGGTCTGCGCCGCTGACGCGGTGGCCGCCGCCCGGTGGGCTTCGCTGGCCGGGACCGCATGGTGGCCCAGGTCACAGCGTTTCCGGGGCCGCGAAACACGATCTTCACGACAGCGTCACCCTCGCGACGCGGAGCCCGCCTAACTTTGTATCCGGTGGTGGTACGGCACTCCCCGGTCGGGACGGGTCGGGGGTGCCGCGGTGTGGGGCACCGGGCCGCAGTTGTGCGGATTCCGCGATTGCGGCCCGGTGCCTTTCCTTTCTCTCTTCTACCGCTTCGTCCGGCCGCCGGTCAACGCAGGTGGATGTCGGGCGGGGGTGGCGTGGTCATGCCGTCGCCGATGAAGAAGCTCGGGTGCGGGGGCTGGTTGTAGGCGGTGTTCTGCCAGGCGATGGCGACCCGGTACTGCAGGTCGTGCATCAGGGTGTGGATCCGGGTGCCTGTCGGCGTCGGGGTGCTGTAGATCCGCAGCGCCCGGCTGTCGCTGGTACGCCAGACCACCTCCTCCCGCCAGTCGCCGAACAGGTCGGCCGAGAGCGCGGGGGTGGCCTTGGTGCCGTTGTTGGCCGCCACGCCACTGCCGGTGAGCAGGCGGGTGTCGCCGCCGGTGCCGTACTTGTCGATCCGGGTGGCGTCGAGCAGTTCGCGGACCGGATCGCCGTCCCACCAGATCAGGAAGTTCGTCGAGGAGGGCTTGCGGCCGATGTTCTGGCCGCGGGTGTTGGCCAGTCCGCTGACTGCGGACGACCAGGATTCTGCGCCGGGGCTGCCGGCCCAGATGTCGGCGGAGACGCCCCGACCGTTGTCGCCGCCGGTCGGGGTGGACCAGAGGATCTGGCCGGTGCGGGCGTCGGCGAACCAGGAGCTGGGCTTGCTGCCGTCCTCGCTGACCTTGAAGTACTCCAGCCCGGGTCGGGACGGGTCGAGGTCGCCGACGTGCCCGGCGTCGCCGTGGCCGTGGCCTGTCGACCAGAGCAGGCGACCGTTGTCGTCGATGGTGGCCGCGCCGTAGACGATCTCCTGCCGGCCGTCGCCGTCGACGTCGGCGATGGAGAGGCTGTGGTTGCCCTGCCCGGCGGCGGCACCGTTGCCGGCGGCGTTGGAGTCGAAGGTCCACCGCTTGGTGAGGGTGCCGTTGCGGAAGTCCCAGGCCGCGATGACCGCGCGGGTGTAGTAGCCGCGGGCCATGATCAGCGATGGGCGTTGTCCGTCGAGGTACGCCGTGCCGGCGAGGAACCGGTCGACCCGGTTGCCGTAGTTGTCGCCCCAGGAGGAGACGGTGCCGCGCGGCGGGTCGTAGTTGACGGTGGAGAGGGCGGCGCCGGTGCGGCCGTCGAACATGGTCAGGTACTCGGGGCCGGCGAGAACGTAGCCGGCGGAGTTGCGGTGGTCGGCGCCGGCGTTGCCGATCACCTGGCCGGTGCCGGAGCGGGTGCCGTCGGCGGTCTTCATGGCCACTTCGGCTCGGCCGTCGCCGTCGTAGTCGTACACCTGGAACTGGGTGTAGTGGGCCCCGGCCCGGATGTTGCGGCCGAGGTCGATGCGCCACAGCCGGGTGCCGGTGAGGGTGTACGCGTCGACGTAGACATTGCCGGTGTAGCCGGACTGCGAGTTGTCCTTGGCGTTTGACGGGTCCCACTTGAGCACGAACTCGTACCGGCCGTCGCCGTCGAGGTCGCCGACGCTGGCGTCGTTGGCGCTGTAGCTGTACGCCTCGCCGCTGGGGGTGGTGCCGCCGGGCGGAACCTGCAACGGCACGTCCAGGTAGCCGGAGGCGAACTGCAGAGCGGGGGCGGAAGCGGCCTGCTCGGTGCCGCCCACCACGGCCCGTACGGTGTACGGCGCGCCGGCCGGCGCGCCGCTGTCCAGGTAGTTGGTCGCGCCGGTGATCGGGCTGGAGTTCACCCTGGTCGTGCCCCGGTAGAGGTTGAACGCGACGCCGGTGGTCTCGGTGCCGAGCAGCCGCCAGGAGACCAGGTTGGCCGACCCGGAGCGGACGCTGACCAGGCCCCGGTCCAGGTCCTCCGCCTGCATGGCTCCGGCCGGTGGCGTGGTGGGCGGAGGCGTGGTGGGCGGAGGCGTGGTGGGTGACGGTGGCGGCGTGGTCGGTGGCGAGGTGGTGGGTGGCGGGGTGGTCGGGGTGGTGGCGCCGGTACAGGTGGTGCCGTTCAGCGCGAAGCTGGTCGGGGCCGGGTTGCTGCCGTTCCACGAGCCGTTGAAGCCGAAGTTGACGCTGCCGTTGGTGCCGATGGCGGCGTTGTAGTCGACGTTGCGGGCGCTCACCTGGGCGCCGGACTGGGTGACTGTGGTGTTCCAGGCCTGGGTGACCTGTTGCCCGGCGGCGTAGGACCAGGTCAGCGTCCAGCCGTTCACCGGGTCGCCGAGGTTGGTGACGGTGACGTCGGCGCCGAACCCGCCGGTCCACTGGTTGGTGACGCGGTAGTCGACGCGGCATCCCGCGGCGGCGGCCGAGGCGGTCAGGGTGGTCAGCACGCCGGCGGCGGCGACCGCGGTGACGGTGGCCGCGGCGAACAGGGCCGCCCGGGGGGCGGTGCGAAGCATGGTTCCTCCGGTGGAGGTCGGACGCGCGGCGTCAGGTGGTCCGCCGACCGTGCCCGGAGCCGACGAGCGTTGTCCACCGGCCGTGCCCGGGCCGGCGGCCGCGCCGCGCTAGCGGAAAGAGTCCATCGAATCGATGGCAGTGAGTGCGTTCCCGCGCATCTGTGATGCTAGGGCAAGCGTTTTCTGCTCACAATCGATCTGCCGCCTTGCTCCGGAGCCGCTCCTTTGATCCACTCGCCAGGTGGCTGCACACATGACGCCCGAGGAGTTCCGCCGGGCCGGGTACGCGGTGGTCGACTGGATCGCCGACTACTGGGCGACCCTGCCGCAACGCCCGGTGACCTCCCAGGACCCGCCCGGCACGGTGGCCGCCGGGCTGCCGGCCGGGCCACCGGCCCACGGTGAACCGGTCGAGGCGGTCCTCGCCGACCTGGACAAGCTGGTCGCTCCCGGGCTCACCCACTGGCAGCATCCGGGCTTCTTCGGGTACTTCCCGGCCAACACCTCGGGCCCCAGCGTGCTCGGTGACCTGGTCAGCGCCGGGCTCGGCGTGCAGGGGATGCTCTGGGCCACCGGTCCGGCCTGCACCGAGTTGGAGACGGTGCTGCTCGACTGGCTGGCCGACCTGCTGGACCTGCCGACCCGGTTTCGCTCCACCGGCAGCGGCGGCGGCGTCATCCAGGACTCGGCCTCCTCGGCCACCCTGGTGGCCACCCTGATCGCGCTGCACCGGGCCGCCGGCGGGCGGTGGCGTCAGACCGGCGTCGACCGCCGCTACCGGGTGTACGCCTCGACGGAGGCGCACTCGTCGGTGGAGAAGGCCGCCCGGATCGCCGGGCTGGGCGCCGACGGCGTACGCCTGATCGAGGTTGACCCGGTGACCCGGGCGATGTCGCCGGTGGCGCTGCGCGCCGCGATCGAGGCGGACCGGGCTGCCGGGGTGGTGCCCGCCCTGGTGGTGGCGACCGTCGGCACCACCTCCACCACGGCTGTGGATCCGTTGCCGGCCATCGGCCCGATCTGCGCCGAGCAGGGTGTCTTCCTGCACGTCGACGCCGCGTACGCGGGCGCGGCGGCGGTCTGCCCGGAGTTGCGGTTCGGCCACGCGGGTCTGGAGTACGCCGACTCGTACTGCTTCGACCCGCACAAGTGGCTGCTCACCGGCTTCGACTGCGACGCGTTCTGGGTCGCCGACGCGGGCGAGTTGGTCGAGGCGCTGACCGTGCTGCCGGAGTACCTGCGCAACGCCGCCACCGAGTCCGGCGCGGTGATCGACTACCGGGATTGGCAGGTGCCGCTGGGTCGGCGGTTCCGGGCCTTGAAGCTGTGGTTCGTGCTGCGCTGGTACGGCGTCGAGGGCCTGCGCGAGCACATCCGCCGAGGGGTGGCGCTGGCGGCCGGGTTCGCCGACCGGGTCCGCGCCGACGACCGGTTCGAACTGGTCGCCGACCACCCGTACGCCCTTGTGTGTTTCCGGCTGCGCGGCGCGGACGGGCCGAACGAGCGGCTGCTGGCGGCGGTGAACGCCGCCGGCAAGGTGTACCTGACCCACACCCGGGTCGCCGGCCGCCACACTCTGCGGCTGGCCATCGGCGCCCCGCAGACCACGCAGGCGCACGTCGACGAGGCATGGGAGCTGATCTCGCGCACCGCAGCGACCCTGCCCCGGGAGATCTGATCGCCCGCAACCCGCTTGTCGACATGAGGTCGTCGTCCCCCGCTCCGGCTTGCCGAAACGACAAACCTCATGGTCAACGGGGATCGGGGTGGGCGGATGCGCCGACCGGCTCGGCGGTGGGGGGCGCCACGTCGGTGGCGTGGGTCGCGGCGAGGGCCCGCTCGCGGCGGGTCCGCAGCAGCACCCGGATCGCCAGCGTCAGGGCCGTGATCCAGCCCGCGGCCAGCAGCAGGTAGACGAGCACCGGCAGGGGACCACCCAGGTCACCGGCGCGGATCAGGACGCGGGCGTTGGTCAGCACGATCACGCCGCCAACGGCCGCGCCGAGCAGTTGGGCCGGCACGATGCGTACCAGCCAGGCCGCGATCGGTGCGGCGATCAGGCCACCGGCGAGCAGCGCGAGCACGATCGGCAGCAGGAAGCCCTCGGTGCCCAGACCGATCAGGAAGCCGAGGCTGGCGGCGGCGGCCACGACGAACTCGGAGGTGTCCACCGAGCCGATCACCTTGCGGGGCTCCATCCGGCCGCTGACCAGCAGGGCCGGGGTGGCCACCGGGCCCCAGCCACCGCCGCCGGTGGCGTCGACGAAGCCGGCGACGAGGCCGAGCGGGCCGAGGAAACGCCCGCGCAGCCGGCCGGCGGCCGGGTTTCGGCGCAGCGGCCGGGAGAACCGGATGAGCAGGTACGCGCCGAGCGTGAACAGGATCGCGGCCATCCAGGGTGCGGCCGACTCGGTGGAGAGCGCGCTGAGGAAGGTGGCGCCGGCGAAGGCGCCGAGCGCGCCGGGCAGCGCGATGCGGCGCACCACCCGCCAGTCGACATTGCCGAACCGCCAGTGCGCCGTGCCTGCGGCGAGCGTGGTGCCGATCTCGGCCAGGTGCACCGAGGCGGACGCGGCGGCCGGTGCGACGCCGGCCAGGAGCAACAGCGTCGAGGAGGTCAGCCCGTACGCCATGCCGAGCGAACCATCGACCAGTTGCGCGGCGAGCCCCACCAACGCGATGACGAGCAGCTTGCGCACGACGCCTCCTGGCTATTCGATATCTCCTATCGGCTTGGTCGAGAATGCGGCATGGTCGGTCTCCGGTCAACCCTGGGATCAGTCAGTGAGACGACACGCCGACGCGTGGCCGCCGTCCGACGGTGGCGCGGTTGGTCAGGTCCAGGCGCCGGGGTCGGCGACCAGCTTGGTGACCGGCTCGGGCAGGGTGCCCCGCGCCACGTCGGCGACGGTGACCAGTTCGAGGATCTGCCGCTCGCTGGCCCGCAACGCGATCCAGACCTCCTGCAACGCCCGGGCCGCACCCTGGTAGCCGAGATGCTCGGGGCGTTGGCCCCGAACGTGGGCCAACGGCCCGTCGATCACCCGGATCACGTCGGCGAGGCAGATCTCCTCGGCCGGCCGGGCCAGCCAGTAGCCGCCCTCGGGCCCGCGTTGGGCCTGCACCACACCGGCACGGCGCAGTTGCAGCAGGATGCTCTCCAGGAACTTCGGTGGGATCTGCTGGGCCCGCGCGATCTGGTCGGCGGTGACCGGGCGACCACGTCCAGCCCCGGTCACCGAGGCCAGTTCGGCGACCGCTCGAAGGGCGTAGTCCACCCGGGCTGAGAGACGCATGTCGGAAAGGTTAACTGTCGGGTATCCGGAGGTTGCCCGGCGGCCCGACCAAGGTCCGGCGCGTCATACCGTGGTCGCTGTCGGTCGCCGACCGAGGACGCCGAACGGTGTCTCAGCCGCCGACCCGGCGCAGCAGGCCCTCCTGCACGGCGCTGGCGATCTGGCTGCCGGCCACGGTGAACATGCGGCCGGTGGCCAGCCCGCGCGCCCCGGAGGCCGACGGGCTCCAGCAGTCGTAGAGGAACCACTCGTCGGCCCGGAACGGCCGGTGGAACCACAGGGCGTGGTCGAGGCTCGCACCCACCACGCCGCCCGGCCCCCACACCTCGCCGTGCACCGAGAGCACCGAGTCGAGCAGGGTCAGGTCGGAGGCGTACGTCAGGGCGCAGGCGTGCAACAGCGGATCGTCGGGCAGCTTGCCGTCGATACGCATCCACACCCGCTGGTGCGGGTCGGCCGGCCGGTCGCCCGGCCGGACCCAACCCGGCTCGCCGACGTAGCGCACGTCGATCGGGCGGGGAATCTGCCCCCAGATGCCCAGCCGCTCCGGGTAGCGGGAAAGCCGGTCGGTCATGGTCGGGACCGACTCCGGCCCGGGCACGTCCGGCGGCAGCGGGGCGTGGTGGTCCAGCCCCTCCTCCGGCCGCTGGAACGAGGCGGACATGAAGAAGATGGGCTTGCCGTGCTGGAGCGCGACCGAGCGGCGCACCGAGAACGAGCGGCCGTCCCGGATGTTCTCCACCTCGTACTCGATCGGCTCGACCGGGTCGCCGGCACGCACGAAGTAGCCGTGCAGCGAGTGGACCACCCGCTCCGCATCGACGGTGCGGCCGGCGGCGACCAGGGCCTGGCCGGCGACCTGGCCGCCGTACACCCGCTGCGGACCGACCGGCGGGCTCATCCCGCGGAACGACATGGTGCCGGTCGGGGCGAGGTCCAGGACCTCCAACAGCTGGTCGACGGCGGCCTGGCCGACGAGCGAGCCGTCGGTCACTGCAACGCCCGCGCGGTGGCGGCGTCGACAAGCGAGCCAAGCTGGTGTACCCGCAGCGTGTTGGTCGAGCCGGGGCTGCCGGGCGGGCTGCCCGCCACGATCACCACGTAGTCGCCGGGGTTGCCCCGGTTCAGCCCGAGCAGCGCCTGGTCGACCTGACGGAACATGTCGTCGGTGTGCTGCACGAACGGCATCAGGAAGGTCTCCACCCCCCAGGAGAGGGCGAGCTGCGCGCGCACCTCGGGCACCGGGGTGAAGGCCAGCAGCGGCAGGTCGCAGTGCAACCGGCTGAGCCGACGCACGGTGTCACCGGTCTGCGAGAACGCGACGAGCGCCTTGGCGCCGATGGCCCGGGCGATCGAGGAGGCGGCCACGGTGAGCGCCCCGCCGTGCGTACGCGGGTCGTGCTGGAGGCGGGGCACCAGGATGGATCCGGCCTCGGTGGTACTGACGATCTTGGACATGGTGCTGACGGTGAGCACCGGATACTTGCCGACGCTCGTCTCACCGGAGAGCATCACGGCGTCGGCGCCGTCGAGCACCGCGTTGGCGACGTCGGAGGCCTCGGCACGGGTGGGCCGGGAATTCTCGATCATGGAGTCGAGCATCTGGGTGGCCACGATCACCGGCTTGGCGTTCTCCCGGCACAACTGCACCGCGCGCTTCTGCACCAGCGGCACCTCGTCGAGCGGCAGTTCCACGCCGAGGTCGCCGCGGGCCACCATGACCCCGTCGAAGGCCAGCACGATCGCTTCGAGGTGATCGACCGCCTCCGGCTTCTCGACCTTGGCCAGCACCGGGCGGTGCACGCCGACCTCGCTCATGATCGCGTGGCACAGCTTGATGTCGTCGGCGGAGCGGACGAACGACAGGGCGACCAGGTCGACACCGAGGCCGAGCGCGAAGCGCAGGTCGGCGGCGTCCTTCTCCGACAGGGCGGGCACGCTGACCGCCACGTTGGGCAGCGAGACGCCCTTGTTGTTGCTGACCGGCCCACCCTCGGTGACAAGCACCCGGATGTCGTTGCCGGTGACGTCGGTGACCTCGACGGCGACCCGGCCGTCGTCGATCAGCAGCCGGTCACCGGGCTTGACCTCCTGGGGAAGCTTGCGGTACGTGCAGGAGACCCGCTCCTTGCTGCCCACAACGTCGTCGCCGGTGATCACCACGGAGTCACCGGTACGCCACTCGTGCGGCCCGTCGGCGAACCGGCCGAGTCGGATCTTGGGCCCCTGGAGGTCGGCCAGGATCGCCACCGGCTGGCCCGCCGCCTCAGCCGCCTCCCGGACGAGGCGGTAGACCGACTCGTGGTCGGCGTGGCTGCCGTGACTGAAGTTGAGTCTCGCCACGTTCATGCCGGCTTCGACGAGCCCACGGATGCGCTCGGGCGACGAGGTGGCGGGGCCAAGAGTGCAGACGATCTTCGCGCGGCGTGTCACGCCCATCAGGCTAGTCTCTCCTCCGGGTCGGACCACCGGCCGACCCCTTGCGCAATGTGGAACAGTTGTCCAACGGCGCGCGGCTCACGCGCGCAGCCGGCGAGCGTGGGCCGCTCCGGACGTCGATGGCGGGCAACGGCGACCGCGCGCCGGAATGGTACGCCCCCGGCGCCAGGGCGCGTCGGGGCGCTCCGGGGCAGCAACTGTACGCCACCATTCGACCACCTGGCGTGAGTGCGGTCGGGCTGGCTCAGCTCTCCGTCTTGACCAGCGGAAACTCCATCGATCCCGCCGGGCAGAGGAAGGTCATCACGTCCACCCGGTAGAGGCCGGCCTGCACCGCCGGGTCGGCTTCCATCACGCTGCGGACATCGTCGACCGATCCGGTCCGGGCCAGCCCGAAGCCGAGCGGCGGGTCCGGCTCCCGGGCCTGGCCGTCCACCGCACCGGCGACCAGGATGATCCCCCGCTCCTGCATCGCCTGCATGTGCCGGGCATGCTCGGCCTGCAACCGCTGGACGGTCTCGGCCGGCAACGCCCGTCCGGCGGCGCCGGGATACAGCACGATGCACTCGTACGTGTCGAGCGCGAAGTCGACCTGCGGCTCCCCTGACATGGCTTCCCTTTCGCACGGCCCCCGACGCCGGGCGGTGCAGGCGGCGGTACCGTCCAGCCTCCCACGGACGGTCCGACCGCACGGGCGCTCCGCCGATCCTCCCCGGGGGCTCCCCCTCCCCCGGTGCCCGGTCGCCGGGTCCCCCCGCGCGCCGGGTGACCGACGGGCGGGCGGTCGCTACGGTGTGGTCGATGTCGTGCGGGTGACGGTGGGAGGGTGCATCGGTGCGGGATGGTGAGCCGGCGGCGCAGCCGCTGCCCTACGCGGAGGTCACCGACGCGGGGTACGGCAGCCGGGTCGCGGAGACGTTCTCGGTGCGCCGGTACGGTCCGGCGGTGCTGCTCAGCGGCGACTGCCCCCGCTGCCGGCACCCGATCACCTGCCCGATCGTCGGCGAGGTGTACCGGCGGGAGACGCCGCTGACATCCGTCGATCCTGGCTACCGGACGCTGCTGTGCAGCTGCGCCGCCGACCACCCGGCCCGCCCGGACGGGCTGGTTGGCTGCGGCGCGTACTGGACGGTGACGCTGGAGGTCGAGTCGTGATCCGAGTGCGGCCGGGTCCTGCGGCGACGCTCACCGACCTGCGCCGGGCGCAGGAGCTGGCCGCGTTGCTGCGCGGTGAACTGGACCGGGTCCGGGCGGCCGCGCTGGCCTGGCGCAACGGGCTGGGCGGCCTGCTCGTCGCGCTGGTCGGTTTCAGCCTGATCCGGGGTCGCTCCGACGTCAGCACTCTCGCCCCGGGCTGGGGCGCGCTGGTCGGCGTACTGCTGCTGGCCGCGATCATCGCCGGGGTCGCCGGAGCGCTGGCGTTGCTGCGGGCCGCGCACGGGCCACTGTCGGTGACACCGGTCGCCGAGATGCCTCCGGCTCCGCTCGGCGAACACCGGGAGGCCCTCGTCGCGGCCCGGGCACTGCGCCTCGGGGTGCTGCTGGTGCTGCTCTGCACCGCGTTGCTGGTCGCCGCCGTGGGAGTCACCTGGTACGCGCCCGGCCAACCCTGACCAGCGCCGCCCCCGTACCGGCCCGGGGCTCGGCGCACGGCCGTGCGTCGTGGGCCGGGTCCGCTGCGGGTCGCGCCGGTGATCGGCGCCCGGCGGGACGCTCCCCGGTCAGGGACCGATATGGACGTAGCCGGCCCAGAGTTCCGGCAGGTCGGGCAGGGCGGCACGCACCTGCCGGACGGCGTGGTGCAGGGCGGACGCGGCCCGCTCCGGGTCGAGCCCGCCGGGTACCGCCAGCGCCGCGTACAGGTCCTCGCACAGCTGCACGGTCAACGTGTCGGAGATGGCCCAGAGCGCGCCGATGACGTGTCGGAAACCCGCCAACTGGAACGCGGTGCCCAGGGTCAGCGCCTCGTCGGGCAGGGCCGCGCCGCCGCGTACCGTGTCGCAGGCGGACAGCACCGCGAGCGCGGCAGTGGTGCCCGCCGGCCGCCACAGATCCCGGACGTGCAACGGGCCGCCGGCCAACGCGAGCCGGCCCCGGGCCGGTGCGGCGAGATCCTGCGTGCCGTGACAGCACAGG
Source organism: Verrucosispora sp. WMMD703 (assembly GCF_049178935.1). NCBI lineage: Bacteria > Bacillati > Actinomycetota > Actinomycetes > Micromonosporales > Micromonosporaceae > Micromonospora > Verrucosispora sp. WMMD703. The sequence continues at coordinate 4,880,183 of NZ_JBMHMM010000004.1, forward strand.
TGGACCACCGACGTTCCCGGCAGTGCGCCGAGCACCGCCGAAGGGGTGGCCGCCGGCCCGGTCAGCGACCTCACGTCGGTCACGTACCGGCGCACCACGGCCTCCTCTCCCGCCGCGCCGGGCAGGTCCGCCAGCCCCGGCGTCCGCGGCATCCCGACCACCAGGGCCGAGCTGACCGGCACGTCCCTGCCCGTCGGCCCCCGCCGGGCCCGGATGAGCGCCCGCAACGAGGCCGTGTACGACGGGACGACGCGGTCGAGGACCCCGGTCCCCCCACCCAGCGGGGCGGCGGCGTGCAGCGGCAGCAGGGTGAGCGCTCCCGTGGGGCACCACCACAGGCGGGCCGGGACGACGCCGGGGTCCGGTGGCCCGGCGGGTGAACCCAGCGCGTCGAGCACCGGGGCGGCGACCACCCGCCACAACCAGTCCAGGGTCTCCGGGATCCGCCGTCGGAACGCCTCCCGGCGACGCTGCGCCTCCGGTCCCGGGTCACCACCGGACGCGGTGACCTCGGCCAGGCCGGTCAGGAAGTACGCGGCCCGCAGGTGCAGTTCGCCGAGGGTCAGTTCGGGCAGCGGCACCACCGTCACCCGCCCCTCGTCGACCAGCAGCGCGTCGCAGCGCCGGGCGGCGACGTTGACCAGCACCACCGGGCCGTTCCCGGCCGCCCGGGCAAGGTCGGCGAAGGGGGGTGGGCGCAGGAAACCGTCGAAGCCGGGCAGCCGCCTGATCTCCGCCAGCACCTCGCGTCGCTGGCGGGCCAGCTCGTGCCGGCGTTCCGAGCCCACCTGGTCGACGTTCGTCCCGGCGACCATCGGGGCCGTCAGCCCGGCGACCGACGACGGGCCGGGCCGGGGATCGAGACGGTCGAGGGCGGCCTGTGTGTCGGCCAGTCGTTCGGCCAACCGGGGTTCCCGCTCGCGTAGCGCGGCCAGGTCCGCCCCGGCGTCGTGGGCCCGGGTGAGCAGCACCCCCCGGCCGTACTCCAGCAGCTCCACCGCGCGCTCCGGCCGGTCGAGCGCGATCGCCACCGCCGCGGCGTCGCCGGCCAGGCCCGGGAACTGCCCGAGCAGCCGGCCCTGGTCGTCGAGGTCCATGCCGTGCCAGGCCACCAGGTCGAGCAGCTCGATCGCCGTGGTGTAGCCCTCAAGCGCCGCCGGCAGGTCGCCGGCTTCGGCGGCGAGACCGGCGTACGTCCGCGCGGCGCCGGCCCGCAACAGCGACGGCGCCGCCTCGATCGCCGCGGCCGCACGCAGCACGTCGATCGCCTCGGACAGGTCGACCGGCGGCAGGTCGCCGGAGACGGCCGGAACGATGCCGGTCGGGTCTGCGGGCAGCGTCGTGCTGGCCGAGCCGCCGGTGGCCGGGTCCGGCGCGGCGGCGGCGTCAGCCGGAGACGAGGCGTCCTGGGTGGCGCGTGCGATCTCCTCGACGGCGGCGGCCAGGTTGTTCAGGCACATCGTCCGCTCTGGATGGTCGACGGGCAGAGCCGCGACCGCCGCCCGGTACACGGTCAGCATCTCGTGGGCGTCGCGGCCGGCCCGGCCGGCCCGGAACCTGATCAGCAACGCGTTACCGAGGTTGGTCAGCAGCTGGTGCCGTTCCGGGGCCGAGGCGGGTGTCGCCTGTTCGATCTGGCGCAGCAGCGTGACCGCCTCGTCGAGCGTGGCGGGGTCCTCGGAGAGTTGGTGCCGCAGCAGGTGGCTGAGGGCCAGCGTGCGGGCGATCCGTACGCGGTCGACGGGCTCGGCCTCCCGCTGCGCCAGCTCCGCCGCCTCCCGCAGCAGCGCGACCGCCTGTTCGGCGTCGGTAAGCGCGGCGGCCCGGGCCTGCTCCGGTGCGGTGCGGCCATCGGCCGGCAGCGCGGCGTTGACGACCAGTTCGGTGCGCCGGTTCAACGCCGAGCCCAGGTTGAGCAGGCCGAGCATCCGGTCCGGGTGCCCGGGTGGGGCAGCCGCCACCGACCGCCGCAGCACGTCGATCGCCTCGGTGAGGATGCCCAGGTCCTGGGTGCGGCCGAAGAGTTCCTGGAGGACCAGACCCAGATTCGACAGGCGGAGCGGCAGTTTCGCGGAACTCGCGGTGGCGGCGACCGCCTCCCGCAGCCGCACCACGGCCGGTTCCAGCAGGTCGGGTTCCCCCGCCAGGTTGGTCAGCTCCCGCAGCGTGGTGCCCAGGTTGTTGAGCAGGTCGGGCCGATCCGGATGATCCGCCGGCAGCAGTCGCTCGGCCTCGGTGAGCACGTCGCGGGCCTCCCGCAGGGTCGCCAACCCGGCCAGGTCGGCGTACCAGCGGCCCAGCGCGTGACCGAGGTCGCCGAGCCGTCGGGCCCGCTCCACCGGGTCGCTCGTTCCGTCGGCCGCCGCCCGCAGCAGTCGCTCCGCCTCGTGGAGATCCTCAGCCCGGCGGTGCCGCGCATAGCGCGCCTCCCGCAGCTTGCCCTCGGCCTGCCACAGCCCGCCAATGTCGAGCCCGTCGAGTCGAGGTCCGGCCGCCGCCGCCCGATACGCCTCGATCGCCGCGTCCAGGTCGGCCGAGGTCTGTCGCCGCTGGTGACGCTCGCCGACCAGCCCGGCCAGGGTGGCCCGGGCCAGACCTTCCCGTTGCTCGCTGAGCCCGGCCGCCAGCGCGGCACGGTTGGCGTCGATCGCCGTGTCCAGGTCGCCGTCGGTGCCGCTGGCGACGAACCGCCTACTGGCCAGCGTCGCGTACGTGAAGACCACCAGCGGATCGGCCCGGGCCGACGCCGCCTGCGCCAGCGCGTCGACCGCCCGGTCGAGGTCGGCCGGCTCACCGCGTCGCTGCCAGCGTTCGCGCAGCCGATCGCCGAGGTTGACGCGGGCGATCATCCAGACCGGCGAGTCGGCGGACGCGGCCCGGGCCGCGTCGCCGAGCAGGCGGATCGCCTCGTCCAGCGCCGCCACGTCACCTGCCTGCTCGAACCGGTCGCCGAGAACGTTGCCGAGGTTGAACAGCCGGGTGGGGCGCTCCGGGTCACCGGCCGGAGTCGACTCCAGACTCTCCCGGTGCGCGTCGATCGCCGCCGGAAGCGACAGCTGCCGGCCCAGGTGCAGGTACTGGTCCCGGTGCACCCGTCCGAGCGCGGAAAGGTAGTGCAGGCGCTCGGGTACGCCCGACGGTGTTTCGGCCAGCGCCCGTTCCAGCAGGGCCTGCGCCTGGCCGGCCACCCGGTAGTCCCCGGAACGTTCGGCCCCGCCCATCAGCGCGACCGCCTGGCGGAACAGCTCGGCCGGCGCGTCGCCGCCGGACCGGCCGGGCGCTGAGCGGGCTGCCGGGATCCGGCCACCGGTCCGGGCGGACGCGGGGCGGGCGGCCGGGCTCCGGCCACCGGTCTGGGCGGAACCAGCGCTGGTGGGCGTGTGGGCGTGGAGCAGGGCCAGCAGCGACGGCGGTACCCGCTGCGGTGCCAGGTACAGCAGCATCTGGGTCAACCCGACCGCCTGCACGAGATCCGCAGCGTTCTGCCCGGCCGGCAGGCTCTGGTACCGGTACCAGTGCAGGCAGGCCAGCAGGAACAGGGCCTCAGCCTCGTGCTCGGCGAGTGAATCGCGCCCGGCCACCCCGTCGAGCAGTTCGTACACCGGTCGGGCCTCCTGGAGGGCTGCGGGCTCCAGCACCCACCTGGGCTCCATGGTGGTGCCGAAGTCGTCGAGCCGCTTCCGCAGCCGCCGCACCGGGTCGGACCTGAATCGCTGCCACATGCCAGCCCTCCCGTCGCAGGCACCGTCCGCCCAGGGGTAGCAGCTGCGGTGAACGGCCGCTGTCCCAAAACCGACCGGGTAACTTGGGGCTCCGACAGGCAACGATCGGAAAGGTGATCCCCATGGCACTCGAAGCCGGCACCCGGCCTGCCAAGGAGTCCGGCACCTACCGCATCGGGGGCGATCTTCGCATCGACCGGCTCGGCTACGGCGCGATGCAGATCACCGGCCCCGGGGTCTGGGGCGACCCGAAGGATCCGGCCGAGGCGGTCCGGGTGCTGCGTCGCGCGTACGAGCTGGGGGTGACGTTCATCGACACCGCCGACTCGTACGGTCCGTTCGTCTCCGAGCTGCTGATCCGCGAGGCGCTGCACCCGTACGCCGACGACCTGCTCATCGCGACGAAGGCCGGGCTGACCCGCAGCGGCCCGGGTGACTGGCGGCCGGTGGGCCGACCGGAGTACCTGCGTCAGCAGTGCGAGTTGAGCCTGCGCCACCTGGGGCTGGAAACCATCGGCCTCTATCAGCTGCACCGCATCGATCCGGCGGTGCCACTGGCCGACCAGCTCGGTGAGCTGGCACTGTTGCGGGAGGAGGGCAAGATCCGGCACATCGGGCTCTCCGAGGTGACCGTCGACCAGATCGAGGCGGCCCGCCGCATCGTGCCGATCGTGTCCGTGCAGAACCTGTACAACCTGGCCAACCGCGACGCGGAGGACGTGCTCGACCACTGCGAACGGCACGATCTCGCGTTCATCCCGTGGTTCCCGATCGCGACCGGTGACCTGGCCCGGCCGGGCGGCCCGCTGGACGCCGTCGCCGCCGAGCACGATGCGACGCCCGCGCAACTGGCCCTCGCCTGGCTGTTGCGCCGGTCGCCGGTCATGCTGCCGATCCCCGGTACGTCGTCGGTGGCGCACCTGGAGGAGAACTTGGCCGCGGCCCAGGTGAAGCTGACCGACGCCGAGTACGAAAGGCTCTCCGCCGCCACCGCCTGACCCCCCACGCGACACTTCACCCCCCGCCCACGCCGCGTCGCCCCCGCGCCATACCCTGCGCCGTGCGCCGTGCGTCGTGCGCCTGCAACTTCGGGGAAACTGCTGCCTGCGCCCGCCTGGACCCGACAACTTCGGGAAAAATGCTGCCTGCGCGGCCCGCCTGGCATCGGGGGTGTTGTCTGGGTGGGGTATCGATGGCTGCGGCCCGGCGACTCGGTGAAGCCGCCGGGCCGGGTGGGTCACAGGGCGAGGCAGTTGGGTTTGATCGCGGCGTCGCGGAGAACCTGCCGGATGACGGTGTAGGTGGTGCCGTCGAGTACCAGGCCGAGGTGGCCGACCACGCGCAACGGGCACCGGGACTGGATCAGTACGTTTGTCGCGCCGTCCGCCAGCTTCGCGTTGTCGACCGGTCGGACCAGTTCGTCCTGCCAGGTCCGCACCGCAGTCCAACGCACCGGGGCCGGCGTGTCGTCGCCCGCGTTGAGGGCGGTGAGGAACGACGACCCGATGGTCATCTGCTGGCAGGCCACCACGCCGGCGCAGCTGCCCAGACCGAGGAACGACACGATGTTTGCCACGTATGTGCCGTACTGCGGGGTGCCCAGGCTGACGTAGCGCTCGACGGAATCGCCGCCACCGAGGTTCTTGATGTAGTAGCGGCTGACGAGGCCGCCTTCGGAGTGTGCGACCAGGTCGACCTTGGCGCCTCCGGCGGCGGCGCGGACCTGCCCGACGTACCCGCGCAGCCCGGCGGCGGACGCGGTGATGTCACCAAGTCCGAGGTTGGGCAGTTGGTAGATCCAGACCCGGTAGCCGTCGGCGCGCAGCCGGGCGGCGAGTGGCTCGTAGACGGCGGCGATACCGCTGAGCCCACCTACCACGATGACCGGATTGGCGTCGGCCAGCGCCCGCAAGCCGGCGTCGGCGGCAGCCGCACCGGTGGACGCGACGCCGGCAGACCCGGCCGTGTCGGCAGTTCCAGCCTCGCGGGCAGACCCGACCTCGCGAACCGACCCGACCTCGCGGGCAGACCCGGCGGCGGTGCCGGGCGCAGCGAGCACGCCGGCCGCTGCGGTCGCACCGTTCGTGGTGGGGATGCCGGTGATGGTGGTGCCAGCAGGCCCGGTGGTGCCGGCGGTCACGGTGCCGGCAGCGGCGGTGGTGGCGGTGGGTGCTGCGGCGGCGGTGGGTGCTGCCGGATCGGGCGGAGCGGCGGTGGCGGCGGGAGCCGTGAGGACGGCGGCGACCGTGAGCGTCAGGACGGGGACAGCCTTTCGGAGCAGCATCGCTGCACCTCCCAAGGGGATCCCGGGGTTACCGGGTGGAGGCGGTGGGATGTCCGATCGACCGTGCACTGATGATGCGGGTCACGATCCAGAAACGTCAATGAAAAGTTACGCGCGGGTAGCGAATGCCCCACCGGGCGTTCCGCGAGTGGAGCCGACAAACCGTCCACGTACGACGAACGCCGCACGCACCGGATGGGTGCGTGCGGCGTCGAGTTCGGCGTGGGTCAGCTGGCTGGCGTCGTCTCCGGCTCCGACTCCGGCTCAGGACGGGCCTGCCCCTGCTTCACGTACGTCGGGTGCAGCTGCACCGGCCGGCTCTCCTGCTGGCGACGCTGCCGCGCCCGGACCCGCAGGTTGAGGAACTCCACGAAGATCGAGAAGGCGATCGGGCCGTACACGTAGCCCTTCGGGATGTGCTGGTCGAAACTCTCCGCGATGAGGCTCGCCCCGATGAGCAGCAGGAACGACAGAGCCAGCATCTTGACCGTCGGGTGCTGGTTGACGAACCTGCTGACCGCACCGGCCGAGACCAGCATGATGATCATCGCGATGATCACGGCGGCGACCATGATGGCGAGTTCGTCGACCATGCCGACCGCGGTGATCACCGAGTCGAGCGAGAAGACCACGTCCAGCACCAGGATCTGCGCGATGACCGCGCCGAACGAGACCACTTTGCCGCCCTCGCGGCCGTGGTCGGATCCTTCCAGATGCTCGTGGATCTCGTACGTCGCCTTGCCCACCAGGAATATTCCGCCGAGTAGCAGGATCAGATCGCGCCCGGATATCTCCTGCCCGAGCACGGTGAACAGCGGCGCGGTCAGACCGATGATCCAGGACAACGACGCCAGCAACAGCAGTCGGGTGATCAGGGCGAGCGAGATGCCGATCGTCCGCGCCCGGGCCTGCTGGTGCTCGGGCAACCGCCCGGACAGGATCGAGATGAACACGACGTTGTCGATGCCCAGCACGATCTCCAGCAGGAGCAGGGTCGCGAACGCGATCCACAGCTCGGGACTGGTCAGGAACTCCATGCCATCCTCGACTCTCACGACCGGCCGCCGGGTCGGCACCCGGACCATCGGCTGATCTGCATCATGATGACCTACCGGGCCGCCAACCGCTTCGCAACCCCGCCCGCCCCACAGCACCCCCGGCCACTTCTGGGACCGGTCGCACGACTTGCGGTATGTCGGCCCTTCCCGGCGACGGGGAGCCCCGACATACCGCAACCCACGACAGACGTCCCGACAGGTCCCGGTCGGTCTCGGTCGCGCGCCACGGCGGCGGCGCCGACAGCTCTTCGGACGGGCGGGCCCGGGGCCCTACGCCACTGACGAATCGATGGCATGCTGTGGCCGTGCCCGGCACCTCACCTCCCGACGAACGACTGCGGGTCATGCCGTGGTGGCTGGTACTCATCGGGCTGCTGCTGGCCGCCCTGCTCGGCTGGTGGGTGCTGTACTGGCTGCTCGGCGAGGCCGACCGCGCCGCCGCGCCGGACACCCGGGCCACGCTGCGCATCGACGCCATCCGCACCGGATTGACGGTGGTCGTCGGCACCGGCGGCGGGTTGGCGCTGCTGCTCGCCGCCCGGCGACAGTGGATCAGCGAGCGGGCGCAGCGGCACCAGGAGGTCGTCGCCGCCGCCGACCAGGCACACCGTGACCGGGTTCAGGCGCACGCCGAGGCGGTCGCCGAGGCCGGGCAGCGACACCAGGAACACCAGGCCGAGGCCGCCGCGCACGACGCGGCCGAACGCCGGCTGACCGAGCTGTACACCCGGGCCGTCGAACTACTCGGCAACGACAACGCGGCCGTACGCCTCGGTGGTCTGCACGCCCTGGAACGGCTCGCCCAGGACCACCCGGCGCAGCGTACGACGATCGTCGGGGTGCTCTGCGCGTACCTGCGGATGCCGTCGCCGGACGACGCGCGAGAGGCGGAGGTACGCCGCAGCGCGCAGCGGATGCTGACCCGGCACCTACGCGCGGACGGTGACGTCTTCTGGCCCGGCATGCGCCTGGACCTCACCGGTGCGCGGCTGGACGACTTCGACGCCACCGGCTGTTCCCTCGACGACGCCGACCTGACCGGTGCCACCTGCACCGGCGTCACCCGCTTCACCGGCGCGACGCTGCGCGGCCGGCTCGCCCTCGGGGCGAGCTTCGACACGCTGCTGCTCGACGGTGTCGGCGGCGACGCCACAATCGTTCTGGACGACGCCCGGGTGACCGGTGGGTTCAGCGCGGACGGGGCCGAGATCGGTGGCCAACTGTCCTGCCAGCGGGCCACCATCGGCGAGACGACCTGGCGCGGCACCACGTTCCGCCGGACGGTCACCTTCGACCACACCACCTTCGGCGGCAGCGCCAGCTTCCGGGAGGCTGCGTTCCAGGGCGGCCTGTCCCTGGAACACACCACGTTCGGCGGGGACGCGAGCTTCCGACGGGCCCACTTCGCTGACCTGGCCCTGTTCCGCTGGACCGAGTTCGGGGGCGAAGCCTCGTTCGCCGACGCCCGCTTCGCCGGGGCGACGAGCTTCGGCCGCGCCCGCTTCCACGGCCCGGTCACCTTCGAGAGCGTCACCACGGCCCACCGACCCCTGTTCGATCAGGCCCGAGCGACCACGTCGGCACACCACACCTGGCCCGACGGTACGCACGTCGAACCCCTGGACACCGACTGGCTCCTGCTCACCGACCCGTAGCCCCCGCCCACGCCGCCACGACCTGCGGTGTCGGCCCGACGCCGACACGACCTGCTGTCGACCCGATGCCGGCACGGATTGCGGCATGTCGCGGTATCACGCGCTCCGGAACGGCCGACATGCCGCATCCCGCGAGCCCCAGCAGGAACGGACACGCCGCCCCCGCAGGATTACGGGGACGGCACGGAAGCGACGTGCGGCATGTCGCGGCATCACGTGCCCCGGTGACGCCGTCATGCCGCATCCCGCGACCGCCGTGGCATCCGGCCGAGTCAGGTGCGCCCGTCGATGACCATCGTTCCGACGGCTCGCCGGGTCAGGGCCGGTCGGCGAGTCGAGTGAGGAACGCCTGCCAGGCGGTCGGGGCAAAGGTCAGCACCGGGCCGGAGGGGTCCTTCGAGTCCCGCACGCCGACGACACCGGGCAGGTTGTCGGCGACCTCCACACAGACGCCGCCGTTCGTGGACGAGCGGGACGACGTTCGCCACCGCGCGCCGGTCAGGTGGTCCATGTCTTCGCCGCCTCCTTGAGTACGTCGAGGGTCTGCCCCAATGGAAGGGCTTCGTCCCGAACCACGTCCCATGCCAGTGCAAGACGAGCAATCGAATCCGACTGCCCGGTGGTTTGCGACTCCAACTGATGATCCACGCAGGCGGCTCGTGATCCGTCGGGCAGGTCGGCCAGGATGAACGTGCCGGCCAGTCCTGAGTAGATGCCAGCGGAGAGCGGCACGACCTGCAACCGGATATGCGGCTGCTCGGCGCAGCTCAACAGGTGCTCGACCTGCTCACCCATCACATCGGGGCCACCGCACGCCCGGCGCAGGACCATCTCGTCAAGCACCACGAAGAGCTGCGGGGCCGGGTCACGCGCGAGCACGGCCTGCCGCTCCAGCCGCGCCGCGACCCGCTGGTCCAGCTCGGCAAGCGGCGTCCCGGCCGCCCGGAAGACCGCGCGGGCATACGCCTCCGTCTGGAGCAGCCCCGGCACGAAGGAGTGCTCATACCAGCGCAGCGCCGTCGCCTCCCGCTCGATCTGGATCCACTCGCGCAGCCAGACCGGCGCGGCCTCGCCCTTGACCAGCTCGTCCCAGAGCGTCGCGAAGTAGCCACCCGTGTCAAGCGCCTTGTCGACGGCGGTCAGGTACGGCAGCGTCGGCGGCTTGGTGCCGGTCTCGATCGCGCTCACCTGGGAGTCCGAGCAGAAGACCCGCTCGCCGAGCTGAGCCTGGGTCAGCCCGGCGGTCGCCCGACGTCGCCTCAGCTCGCGAAGCAGGTACTCCGACGGCGAGATTCCCACGACTTCCACGCCCTTCCATGACGGTCCACGCCGTTCCGTGCCACCTCGAAACCGGTCGTCACGTTCCGCGATCGAGCAATGACTGTTCCGAGCGTAGGGGGCGTGCGTCCAGGGTGGAAGGAGCACGGCGCACCTGGGGACGGTCTATCCCCCGGACCGGTTGGCGCGTACGTGCCGGGGGTCGCCGCTGGGCGAGCATCCGCGGCGACCCCCGATCCCCGCCACCGACCAAGGAGGTGTGTCGTGTCCGCGACGAGGCACGCCAATGCCGTTCCGACAGCGCGCTGGCCGACCCGCCGAGCCGCCCGCCCCGCCGTCGCGCCGGGCGGCACCCGCGAGGACGGTACGCCCCGGGTCACACCCGGCGTCTACCTGCTGACCCGCGACGCATCCCCGCAGTTCGTCAGGCCGATCACGGTACGGGTGATCCGCGAGCGGACCGGTCGGAGCACCTACGACGGTTGGGCGTGGATCGAGGTGTATCAGCTCGATTCCCGTGGCGAGGCGACCGACCGCCGCGAGTTGTACGTACGCCCCGACGGGATGCGCCCCGCGCCGCCGCACCCACACAGCCCACCGGCCCGGCGTACTCAGACAAGGGCCGCCGGATGAGCACGCCCGCCCGTGAGCACACACCGTCCCGCCCGACGTGGCGCTGCCGGGCCTGCGGCATCGCCTGGCCCTGCGCTGCCGCGAAGCTGCGTCTGCTCGCCGAGTACCGGGGCAACCTCCCCGGACTCATGATCTACCTCGTGACGTTACGCGAAGAGGCCATCGCCCAACTCGCCGAACGGGATCCCGGCACCCGCCTGCCGGACCTGCACCGACGCTTCACCGACTGGATACCGGCCCGCTCCCGCTGAAGGCCACCCGCCCTGGAGCGCGGTAATCCCCTGCCGCGTCCGGGGGCGGGTCCTGCGGATGATGCGGTCAGCTCCGACACGGAAGCAGGGCGACCCATTCAAGGGCTTGGGTGTCGTTCCCGTGGTTTACTCGCAAGGATGGGCTCGTAACCGCCTACAGGGTAGGGGCACACCGCCGATGTTGCTAAGTTTCCGCTTCGCCAACCATCGTTCATTTCGCGACGAGCATCAGCTCAACCTCATGCCCGTCTACGGCGACGGCGCCGAGGCGGACGAGCTAGCTCCGCAGGCGGTCCAGGTCGTTGGCATTTTCGGAGCCAACGCATCCGGCAAGTCCAACTGTCTGAGTGCCCTGGGTTTCATGCGACAGATGGTCGTGGAGTCAGACCGGGCGGTCGAGCCCGGGGTGGGACTGTCTCGGGAGCAATTCCGGCTGGATCCCGACATCGCCACGCAGCCCTCGCAGTACGTCGTGGACCTCATGCTCGGCGGGGTCCGGCACACTTACGGGTTCACGATCGATGACGACCGGGTGCTCGACGAATGGCTCTACCACTATCCGCTGGGTCGCAGGCGGCGCATCTTCGAACGAGATGGAAGCGAATTCTCCTGGGGCGAAGAGTCGGGCCGCCGTCCCTTGGAGCAGATCGCCGAGATCACCGCCCCGACCGCGCTCTTCCTCAGCACCGTCGCCCGTTTCGGCCACAGCCGCCCGGAGCCGGATCCGGCAAACCCGCAGCCGCTGCACGACACCTACCGATGGTTCTACCTGATGAGCCAGCGCACCGATCCTGCCTCCGGGCTCTCCGCCCTGATGCGTGCCGGCAGTTCGGACGCGGAGAAGGTACGCCAACTCGTCGTCGACCTGTTGCAGGCCGCTGACGTGGGCATCGTCGACATCGTGGTCCGAACTGACGCAGACCCCGAGGAGCAACCCGCGCAGAATGCGCTCAGTAAGTGGCTGAGAACAGCGGTTGCCTCGATGCGCCTCCCCCGGATCCAGTTCGCGCACCAAGGTCCCAACGGCACCGCGCTGCTCGATCTTCACGACCAGTCCAGCGGCACCCGGCAGTTGCTCACCCTGGGGCTGCACGCCGCTGCGATGCTCCGCACCGGCGCCACGATGTTGATCGATGAGATCGACGCCAGCCTGCATCCGATCCTGACCGCCAAGCTCATCAGCCTGTTCCGCAGCCCGCAGGCCAACCCCCTGGGCAGCCAACTCATCTTTACCAGCCACGACGCGGCGCTGCTCGGCACCATCGACGCTGAGGAGATCCTGCGCCGCGATGAGATCTGGTTTGTGGAAAAGGATGGCCAGGGAACGTCCTCGCTCTATCCGCTGACCGACTTCAAACCCCGCAAAGAGGGTGAGAACCGTCAACGCCGCTACCTCAACGGCAACTACGGGGCGGTCCCCGACCTGTCCAGCCACTTGTTCGAGCAGGCACTCGCCACCCGTGGAGACGTGGATGACGCCTCGACGCGTTGAACACCGGACAGGCCGCACGGTCGACACCGGCCGGCGGGAAACCGACCTACGCAGGCAGCCGGCTTCTCGGGAATAACGGCGAACCGTGCTGATCACCACGAACGGTGAATCGACCGAGCGGACGTACTTCGACGCGCTGAAGCGCGAACCGTGGATCAGCGCCAAAGTGGCAGTCGCAGTGGAGCGCGGCTCCCCCACCGACCTGGTACGCGGCACGGGCCGCCGGCAGCGGGACAACGACTACGACGAGGCATGGGCCGTGTGCGACGTCGACCACTACCCACCCGAGGAAGCCTCAGCCGAGGCACAGCGGTCGGGGGTACGGCTTGCCTGGTCCAACCCCTGCTTCGAGGTGTGGCTGCTACTCCATCTGTGTCACCACGCCGGCTATGTCGAGAACGCCAAGAAGGCCCGGGACCTGCTCCGTAAGCACCTCCCCCACTGGGACAAGACGCTGCTCGACTTCGACAGCTTCCGCAGCGGCGTCCCCGACGCATGCCGGCGGGCAGCGCGACTCGATCCACCACCCGCTGGAAATCCCTCCACCTCAGTTGGTGAGCTTGTCGCCGCACTACAGCGTTGATCTGGACGCCTCATCAACCGGTGTTTGCACAGACGTCAGCCTCTGTGATCTTTGGCTTTGGTCCATGATGGAGCGCTCCACTCTTGCGGCGGCGGCCTGATCCTCCGTATCGACGGGTGCTGTTAGCATCACCGGCGGACGCGGTCAGCACTCATGAGGATCCGGCGAATCGATGTCTCGGAACGAGCAGGATCCGTACGTGCTTCTCGGCGTCAGCCGGGATGCGTCGCTGGCGCAGATTCGTGAGCGCTACCTGATCCTGGTGCAGGTCTGGCACCCGGACAAGCATCAGTCGAGCCCGGAGAACGTGCGCGCCGAAGCCACCCGGCAGATGCAGCAGATCAACCACGCGTACAAACTGCTCACCGACGTTCGGGAACGCGAGACCCGCGAGCGCCAGGCCCGCCAGGCCGAGGAACAGCAACGCGCGACGCACCAGCGGGCGGGCAGTGGGCAGCGGGCCAGCGACTGGGCAGCACAGCAACGCGAGGCGCGTGAACAGGAGGCCCGGGAGCGGGCGGCAGACGAACGTCGGGCCCGGGAGCGGGCGGCACGCGAGGCACGCGCGCAGGAAGCCCGCGAGCGCGAGGTGCGCGAGCGGGCGGAGGCCGAGCGGCTGGCGCGGATACGCGAGCGGGAGGCACGCGAGCACCAGCATCCCCGCGCCCGGTGGACGCATCCCCGGTACCAGGCGGCGCAGCTACCGGAACCGCTGACCATCGAACCGATAACCATCTCGTTGTCGGATGGCGCCGAGGGTTACACGCTGTTGGCTCGATCCGAAGACCAGGAGTCTGTGGTCTTCTTTCCCGGCGCCGACGGCGAGCTGCTCCTGTTCCGCGCCAAGGAGACGCTGCACCGGTACCTGACCGAGACCAGCTCCCACGAGCTGGCCGCCGTTGGCGGTTGGGACGAGTTCATGAACTCGATTCTCAAGGCCGGAATCAGCGTCGACGACGATCGGTCGTACGACTTCGGGTTGATTCTCTACAGCATCAGGCGCCCGGTGACCGACTGGGTTCCCCGACTCTTCATCACCAACCGCGATCTCCTGGTGGACATCGCGGAGGCGTTCGGGATCACCGAGGCGTTGGAGGTGTTGCGCGTCGGATCGGCGATCGACACGCTCGACGATCTGATGCGGGTCGCCGACCGACCACTCGCCGGATGGGGCGCACGGCGTCGGCTCGACGCCATGAATTCGGGGCCTGCGAGCATCGCGTGGCGCAGGGTGATCCGGAACGTCGAGAAACGCGTACGGTGGCTGCGCTGAGCGGCCAGCCTCGTCACTCCTGCGGCCCGCTGTCACCGGCCTGGATGGACCGGGCGGTCGGCAGCAGCGCATCGCTGAATTCCGGGAGCGTCAGCACGTTTACCGCGACGCCGGGCTCGACCAGCCAGAACGCCTGGACACCGTCGTGCAGACCGGCGCTGTCACCGTGCGGGAACTCGCTCAGGTGCCACTCGGCGGGGTCGCGCTCGTGATACTCGCAGAGGAAGTCCCGTAGCGCGGTCACGTCGACCAGCCGGTCCCCGCGCAGCACGTGGACCCGCAGATCCACGCGATGCCCCTCGGGCGTCTGCCGCTCCCAGACCCGGCTGGCGAAGCGTACGTCGCCCCACTCGGTGGCGAAGTCGGACACCTCGTCGCCGACACCGGCCGGCACCTGCCCGATGTGGAAACCGTCAAGCAGCCCGCCGTCCCGCCTCTCGCCGCTGCTCATCCCACCGCCTCGATCGGTTTCCGACTCAGTTGCCAAGCGCCCGTACCTTGGCGATCGTCTCCTGGACGTGCTGCCGGGCGGGCTCGTGCCCCTGCGCCGCCTGCGTGAGCGCCTGCCGGTACGAGTCGATCATGTTGATCAGTGGCCCGGCGGCGACACCCTGGAGGGCCCCGGCGACGAGTTGGCGGGCCTCGGCCGCGTCCTGCGCCGCCGCCGCTGTCTTCGCCTTCGCCTCGTCCAGCTTCTGCGCCGCCGCCGCCAGCCTGGCGATCATCTCCGCTGCGCTCACACGCCCTCCCCACGATCGCACCACCCCGGCGTCGCCGCCTGCCCACGAGCAGCGACCACACAGGAGCGTACGAGATCCACACACGCATCGCGACCACCCGAACGCGCCACACCGCCAAGGGTGGGTACATCTGTCGCTGTCATGGCGACAACAACTGCACCCACCCCCCGTTTCGCCTCGTCCCGCCAGCCGCCGTGCCGACGACTCGGTGGACCGGCTCCGGGGTCAGCGCAGCACGCGGAAGAGCAGCAGGTAGCCGCAGTAGGCGAGGGGTACCGCGAGGAAGCAGATCAGGAAACCCAAGACCGGATGGCGCGGCGGGGTGGCGGCGCCGACAGCCGGCCGCCCCCAGCGGCCGAGCACCAGCCAGCCGCCGATCAGCGCCATGGCGGGCAGGCCGGCGAGCATCCAGGCGAGCAGGGTGCCCAACCCGACCACGCCGAGGCTCCAGCCGAACGTCAGGACCAGCAACAGCAGCGCCGCGATGCCGGCGGCACCGGCGTAGACCGCGACCGCTCGGGCCCGCGACGACCAGCCAGGTAACAGCGCCGGTTGCTGGGCGAGCAGTTCGGCCTGCTGCCCGTGCCGGTCGGCCTCGTCGGCCCACCGCCGAGCCAGCTCCAGCTCCGTCGCCGGGTCGACCGCTCCGGCGCGCGGGGCCGGCACCCCAGCCGCCGTCGCGCTCACGGCCACCGGCAGCGCCGGGCCCGTCTGTCCCACCCCAACCGGGGAGTACGCCCCGACATCCGGCCGCCCCGGGGCGGCGGCTGCGCCGCCGTCCGACCCCGTCCCCGGTCCCCACCCGCCGCCCGGGTACCCGGGCGGACCCGGCGGCCGACCCGGCGGGCCCGACACCGCTGCCCCGCGCCACGACTGGTCGGGCGGGGCCGGTGCGCCCGACACAGGTGCGCCGGTCGGCGACGGCCCGGCCGGGCCGGACACCGGTGCGCCGGACACCGGTGCGCCGGACACCGGTGCGCCGGGTGGGGCCGGCGGGCCGGACATCGGCGCGCCGGGCGGGGGCGGACCGGGAGGCGGACCACCGGGCACGACTGCCCCCGGCGTGGCACCGGTCGGTGCGGTGCCGCTCGGGCCGCCCGGTGCGATGCCAATGGTGCGGCCGAGGTGGTCGAGGCGCTGCCCCTGCGCGGTCAGCCGCCGGTCGAGGTACTCCACGGCGGCGCCGAGATCCCGCTGCCGTTCGGCCTCGGCGGCGGCGCCCTGCTCCCCGGCGCGCTGCTGCACGGCGAGGTGACGGGCCAGCGCCGCGTACTCGTCGAAGGTGGACACGCCTCACTCCTGCCCGTCGGAGGGGTGACCGTCGCGGGCGAACGGCACGATCAACCGGACCCGCTGGTCATGCCGGTCCACCAGCAGCGCCCGATCCGCGCGGGGGGTGTATGCGAGGTCGTGCACGCCGAGGTGCAGGCCGAGATCCGAGCCGGGCACGTTCAGCGCGACCAGGCAGGCGACGTCGTCGCGGTTCTGCGTACCGCCGAGGTCGTCGGCGAGCCGGCGCAGGCCGCGCCACCAACCGAGCAGGTGCACCCCGTGGCCGGGCCCCTGGCGCAGCAGCACCCGCAGGTCATCGTGGCCGGAGCGGAACGTGGTCGGGTCGCTCTCGCCGAGCAGGCCGGCGGCGGCGTCCATCCCGAACACCACCAGATAGCTGCGCGCGGGCCGGTCACCGCTTCCGTCGGCGGCGAGGGGGCTGATCCGGTCGCGTAGGGCAGCGGCGTCGAGCCGCTGGACCCGGTGCCCGGCGGCGGCCAACGTGGCGGCCGTGTCGTCGGCCGCCGGGTCGGCGGCGGCGACCAGCGGAGCAAGCACGAACACCGCCTCGCCGGGGGCATGCTGTCGGGCCAGGCTCAGGGTGGCTGCCCGCAGCACCTCGGCCCCGGCGGACGAGGTGCCGACCACGGCCAGGTGCCGGCCGGGGGCGGTGTCCATGATGAACAGGGCGGTGGTGCCGTCCACGTCGACCGTCCGGCCGACCAACGCCAGGGGACGCCGGCCGCCGGGGCGCAACCCGGTGAAGGTGGCGTCCTCCTCGACGCGGGCGGTGTCGTAGCCGCGGAACACCGACGGTGGGCGGGCCCCCGCCGGGCGGGCCTGCCACAGCTCGTGACGCAGCCGGGTCAACTCGTCGGCTGCGGCGTGCGCGTCGGGGAAGCGGATCACGGTGTTCGCGCCGGGTGCGCCGGCGGCGGTGTTCACCACGGCCGAGCCGACCGGCAGCGTCGCTGCGGCGTCGTTGAGGTGGTCGAGGACTCCTCCGCCGCCGGGCAGCGCCACCCGCAGGGCGAACTGCCCGAAGACCGCCTCGGCGCGGCCGTAGAGCGCCTCGATCCCGGTGGTGCTCTGGCTGGCCAGCACCAGGTGTACGCCGTACGAGCGGCCCTTACGGGCCAACTCCTCCAGCAGGTCCGCCGACTCGCGGGCCAGCGGATCGTTGCCGGCGAGCAGCACGTGGAACTCGTCGATCACCGCGACGATCCGGGGCACCGGGGTGTCGGCGGGCAGGTCGGCGAGCTTTGTGACGCCGTGCCGCTTGAGTGCGGTGGCCCGCCGGTGCAGTTCGCGGCGCAGCTCGCGCAGCACCGCCACGCCGTACTCCCGGTCGCTCTCGATACCGACGGCGCGGGCGTGCGGCAACCACGAAGGGTCGCGTTCGGTGGGCACGAACTCGGTGAAGCTGACCCCCTCCTTGAAGTCCAGGAGGTAGAGCTGCAACTCGGCGGGCGAGTAGCGGACCGCCAGGCCGTACAGGACGTCGAGCAGGAAGACGGTCTTGCCGGCGCCCGTACGCCCGCCGACCAGCCAGTGCGGGGTGGCGTCGTCGAAGGCCATCGGGAACGGGTCGCGTCCGGCGCGGCCCACCACGGTGCGCAGGCCCGCCCGGCCGGAGAGCCCCCACCGCTGCCCGGGCAGCAGGTCGGCGAAGCCGACCGCCTCGCCGCGTCGGGCCGCCTCGCCCAGGTGGGTGGCGAGCGCGGCGACGGAGGCCGGCGGGGGGTCGCCGTCGAGGACCACCGGCGCGGCCAGTCCGCTGCCGTCGGCGCTGAACGGCGTGCCGGGCGGGTCGCCGACCCGGGCGTACCCGTCGGTCAGTCGGAGCAGTGTGGTGGCGCCCAGCGGTGGGGCGGACTCGCCCGGCCCGGCCGGCGGCCAGCCGGCGAGCAGCACGCAGACGGCGGCGGCGGGGCCGGCGTGGGTGAGCGCGGCCAGTCGGGCGGCCTCGCGGGGCGCGGGGATGGAGGCGGCGACCAGCACCAGCAGGTCCTGGTCCGGTCGGTCGGCCTGCCGCGCGGCCCGCGCGTGCCGTTCGGCGGCGTCGAGCAGCGTGGTGACCTCCGCCTCGGTGGTGGCCGGCGGGTCGACGACTCCGGCGTCGAGCAGCGGTCGCAGCGGACCGAAGGTGGCGCCGAGGGCGGCGGTGTCCAGCGCGGCGACCCGGACACCACCGGGCGCGGCGGTGGCCAACAGCCGCAGCACCAGGGCGCGGAGCAGGCCGGCGACCGTCGGCTGGCGGGCGTCGCCGTCGATCGCCAGGTGGTGCCCGGCGCCCAGGGGCAGCAGCACCGGGAAGCCGCCGCCGGCGGTGACCGCCTCCCCGACACGTACCGGGACGGGTCGGCGGGCCAGTGGGGTGCCCGGCGTCGGGGTGGCCAGCGCGGCACCGACCCGGGCCAGCCGGGCCAGCAGGTCGGTGTCGACCACTGTGGCCGATGGTGGGGTGGCGCTCAGCGCGGTGCGGGCGGATTCGAGGTGGGCGCGGGCCGCCCGGTGAGCGGCGACCGCCTGCTCGTACGCCGACGCGAGCCTGCCCACACCCCTGCCCTTCGCCGCCGAGCGCCGCCTGGTCGCAGAAACCCTAACGGACGGCGGCGACACCGGCACGTGTCCGAACCGGACGTGTCGGACCGCCGCCTCGGCCGGGTGCTGACGCGCTGCGGCCGACGGCCCGAACCGGACCGTCGGCCGCGGCGTACGGTCAGCCGGTGACCGCGTTGAGCGCCGGCAGGTAGCCGTAGCGGTAGCCGTCGGCGTTCGGGTGGTACGCCTCGATGACCCCGGTGACGTCCCGGATCCACGGCTGGGCGCCGCAGACGCCGTGACCGGCGAAGGTGGGTCGGGTGTCGGCGAAGGTGGCGCCGGCCGCGGCGGCCCGGTCGGCGGTCACGGTGGCGAGGACGTCGGCCGCCTCGTTGAGGATGGTGCGCTTGTAGGTGCTCATGGCCAGCAGTCCGCAGTAGCGGGTCTCGAACAGCCGTGGATAGCCGAGCACGATCAGTCGGGCGTTGGGGGCCCGTTCCCGGATGGCGGCGTAGGTGCGGTCCAGCCGGGCCGGCAGCGTGCCGGTGGCGAACGCCTTCGCGGCGTTGACGGCGTTTGTGCAGGTGGAGGTGCTGCCGAACCGGCAGTCGGTCATCACGTCGGCGAAACCGGCGTCGTTGCCGCCGATGGTGATGGTGACCATGGTGGTGGTGGCGGAGAGCGCGCCCAGTTGGTTGTCGAGCACGTCGGCGGTGACCGCGCCGCCGCAGGCCGGGAAGCGGAAACTGGCCACGTTGTTGGCGGCGGCCCAGAGCGGGGCGTACGACTTCTGGCTGCGCAGGCAGGTGGACAGGTCGTACGGTCCGGCGCCGACGCCGGAGGAGTACGAGTCGCCCAGGGCGACGTAGTGGATCGGGGCGGCGGCCTGGGCGACGCCGGGGACGGCCAGCGCGCCGACGGCGGCGGTGAGGAGGGCGACCAGCGCGGTCAGGGCGCGGGCCAACGGACGGTGGGGCATGACGGACCTCCACGGGGGTGGTGGTGGAGCCCGAGAGCCGCGCGCGTGGCCAAGGGTTGTTACTGGTCGGTAATGCTATCGAAACATCTGGATAAAGTGAATAGCCGTTAAGGAGAGGCCGCGTCCGCGCGGTCGTCCCGCGTGGACGCGGCCTCGTCGAGACCTCTCCGGCAGCTGGCCGTCAGCGGGCCGCCAGGGGCTGGCTGGCCGGGTGGACCGGGGCCGGCAGGGCGCCGACGCCGTCGAGGTACGTGTGGATCGCCGCGGCGGCGGCCCGCCCCTCGGCGATCGCCCAGACGATCAGCGACGCACCCCGGTGCATGTCACCGGCGACGAAGACCCCGTCGGCCTCGGTCTGCCAGTCCGCCCGGGAGTCGACCGCGCCCCGCGCGTTCCGGGCCACCCCGAGCTGCGCCAGCAACGGCTGCTCCTCGGTGCCCTCGAAGCCGATCGCCAGCAGCACCAGGTCGGCCGGCAGTTCCCGCTCGGTGCCCGGCACCGCCGTGACGATCCGCCGGCCGTCGCGCTTCTCGACGGTCACCTCGGCGATCCGCACCGCCCGCACCGCACCGGTGCCGTCGTCGACGAACTCCTGCACCGCCACCGCGAAGACCCGCTCGCCGCCCTCCTCGTGGGCCGGGTACTCCCGCAGGATCCAGGGCCACGTCGGCCACGGGTCGCGGCCCTCGTCCCGGGCGCGCGGCGGCTGCGGATACAGGTCGAGCTGGTGCACGCCGGCCGCGCCCTGCCGGTGCGCCACACCCAGGCAGTCCGCCGCGGTGTCGCCACCGCCGATGATGACCACGTGCTTGCCGGCCGCGTCGATCGGCGTACCGTCCGGCAGGGTGGCCAGCGCCGGCTGGCCCTCGCCGGCCGCCGCGACCACCCGGTTGGCCGCCACCAGATGCGCCATCGCCTGGTGTACGCCACGCAGCTGCCGTCCCGGTGTGTCGGTGTCCCGGCCCTGCAACGCGCCACAGGCCAGCAGCACCGCGTCGTGCCGGGCGCGCAGCTGTTCGGCGGTGACGTCGACCCCGACGTTCACCCCGGTCCGGAAGTCGACCCCCTCGGCGCGCAGTTGCGTCATCCGGAGGTCGATGTGCCGCTTCTCCAGCTTGAAGTCGGGGATGCCGTACCGCAGCAGGCCACCGATCGCGTCGTCGCGCTCGTACACGGTCACGGCGTGACCGGCGCGGGCCAGCTGCTGCGCGGCGGCGAGCCCGGCCGGCCCGGAGCCGACCACGGCGACCGACCGACCGGAGGGTGCCGGCGCCGGACGCGGGGTCAGTCCCCGGGCCGCGGCCGCGTCGGCGATCTCCACCTCGACCTGCTTGATGGTGACCGGCGCGCCACCGGCGATGCCGAGCACACACGCGGCCTCGCAGGGCGCCGGGCAGAGCCGGCCGGTGAACTCGGGGAAGTTGTTGGTGGCGTGCAGCGACTCCACGGCCGCGTCCCAGTTGCCGGTGCGGACCAGGTCGTTCCAGTCCGGGATGCGGTTGCCCAGCGGGCAGCCGTCGTGGCAGAACGGGATGCCGCAGTCCATGCAGCGGGTGGCCTGCTCGCGGATCAGTCCCTCGCCGGCCGGCGGGTAGACCTCCCGCCAGTCGCTGATGCGCACCGGCACCGGCCGGCGGGCCGGCAGCCGCCGGCCGTAACGCAGGAAACCGTTCGGGTCAGGCACGAGCCACCTCCTGGGCGACCGCCCGCGGGGCGGGGGCTACCGGCGCGGACGAGCCGGCGGCCGGCTGCCCCGGTGCCGCCAGTGCGCTCATCACCGCGTCGTCGACGTCCTGGCCGGCGGCTTCGGCGGCCCGCATGATCTCCATCACCCGGCGGTAGTCCCGGGGAACCACGGCGGTGAACTCCTCCACCGCCTCCGGCCAACGCTTGAGCAGCTGTTCGGCGATCGCCGAGTCGGTCTCGGCGAAGTGCCGCTGCACCAGCTCGTGCAGGCGGGTCCGTTCCGCCTCGCTCGGCGCGGACAGGTCGACCAGCTCGGTGTTGACCCGGCGTCGGTCGAGGTTCCAGACGAACGCCGTCCCGCCGGACATGCCGGCGGCGAAGTTGCGGCCGGTCGGACCGAGCACCACCACGGTGCCGCCGGTCATGTACTCGCAGCCGTGGTCGCCGACACCCTCGACGACCGTCACCGCGCCCGAGTTGCGGACCGCGAACCGCTCCCCCACCCGCCCCCGCAGGTAGACCTCACCGGCGGTGGCGCCGTACAGGATGGTGTTGCCGGCGATGATCTGATCCTCGGCCCGGCCGCCCGCCTCGGCGTCGGCCGAGACGAACGGTGCCGCCGCGTCCGGCCGGACGATCAGCCGGCCACCGGAGAGTCCCTTGCCGACGTAGTCGTTGGCGTCGCCGTGCAGGCGCAGGGTCACCCCGCGCGGCAGGAACGCGCCGAAGGACTGCCCGGCGGTGCCGCGCAGGGTGAACTCGATGGTGTCGGCCGGCAGGCCGGCACCGCCGTGGCGGCGGGTGACCGCACCGCCGAGCATCGCGCCGACACTGCGGTGCTCGTTGCGGATCGCCACCTCGGCCCGCACCAACGGCACCGACTCGTCGGCACCGGTGGCGCCCAGCGCCGGCTCGGCGAGGGCGATCAGCTCGTTGTCCAGGGCCAGCTCAAGGCCGTGGTCCTGAGCGCGTACGCCGCGTCGGGCCGCGCCCTCGGGCAGCTCCGGAAGGTGCAGCACCCGACCGAGGTCGAGCCCACCGGCCTTCCAGTGCTCGACCGCCGGTGCGACGTCGAGCAGCTCGGTACGCCCGATCGCCTCGTCGATGCTGCGCAGCCCCAGCTCGGCCAGGTAGCCGCGGATCTCCTCGGCGAGGAACAGGAAGAAGTTCTCCACGAACTCGGGCTTGCCGGTGTAGCGCTCGCGCAGCACCGGGTTCTGGGTGGCGATGCCCACCGGGCAGGTGTCCAGGTGGCAGACGCGCATCATGATGCAGCCGGAGACGATAAGCGGGGCGGTGGCGAAGCCGAACTCCTCGGCCCCGAGCAGCGCCGCCACGATCACGTCCCGGCCGGTCTTGAGCTGCCCGTCGACCTGGACGGTCACCCGGTCACGCAGCTTGTTGAGCAGCAGCGTCTGCTGCGCCTCGGCCAGGCCCAGCTCCCACGGCGTACCGGCGTGCTTGAGCGAGTTCAGCGGAGACGCGCCGGTGCCGCCGTCGTGGCCGGAGATCAGGATGACGTCGGCCTTGAGCTTGGCCACCCCGGCGGCGACGGTGCCGACACCGACCTCGCTGACCAGCTTGACGTGCACCCGGGCGGCCGGGTTGACGCACTTGAGGTCGTGCACCAGCTGGGCGAGGTCCTCGATGGAGTAGATGTCGTGGTGCGGCGGGGGCGAGATCAGGCCGACGCCGGGGGTGGCGTGCCGGGTACGGGCGATCCACGGCCAGACCTTGTTGCCGGGCAGCTGACCACCCTCGCCGGGCTTGGCCCCCTGCGCCATCTTGATCTGGAGATCGTCGGCGTTTACCAGATATTCGCTCGTGACCCCGAACCGACCGCTGGCGATCTGCTTGACGGCGGAACGGCGGGCGGGGTCGTGCAACCGCTCGACGTCCTCCCCGCCCTCGCCGGTGTTGGACTTGCCGCCGAGCCGGTTCATCGCGATGGCGAGGGTCTCGTGCGACTCGGCCGAGATCGACCCGTACGACATGGCGCCGGTGGCGAACCGCTTGACGATCTCGCTGGCCGGCTCCACCTCCTCGATCGGCACCGGCGGCAGCACGCCGCTGCGTAGCCGGAACAGCCCGCGCAGCGAACCAGCCCGCGCGGCCAGCTCGTCGACCTTGGCGGTGTAGTCGCGGAAGACGTCGTACTGGCGGCTGCGGGTGGCGTGCTGGAGCAGGAAGACCGTCTCCGGGTTGAACAGGTGCAGTTCACCCTCGCGGCGCCACTGGTACTCGCCGCCCACCGGCAGCAGGTCGACCGCCTCGGCGCCGGCCGCCGGCCAGGCCAGCGCGTGCCGGGCGGCCACCTCGGCGTGGATGCCGTCGAGGCCGACCCCGCTGATGGTGCTCGGCGTACCCCGGAAATACCGCTCGACCAGTCGGGTGTCCAGGCCTACCGCCTCGAAGACCTGTGCGCCGCAGTACGACGACACCGTCGAGATGCCCATCTTGGACATGATCTTCAGGACGCCCTTGCCGAGCGCCTTGACGTAGTTGCGGATCGCGGCCCGCGGCTCGACCCCGGCCAGCGCGCCCGTGGAGATCATGTCCTCCACCGACTCGAAGGCCAGGTACGGGTTGACCGCCGCCGCCCCGTAGCCGATCAGCACCGCCGCGTGGTGCACCTCGCGGCAGTCGCCCGACTCGACGATCAGCGCGACCTGGGTCCGGGTCTGCTCCCGCACCAGGTGCTGGTGCACCGCCGCGGTGAGCAGCAGCGACGGGATCGGAGCCAGGTCGGCGTTGGAGTCCCGGTCGGAGAGCACCAGGATCCGTACGCCGTCCTCGATCGCCTCGGAGACGTGCCGGCAGATCTCGGTCAGCCGGGCCCGGATCCCGGCGCCACCGTCGCGGATGCGGTAGAGCCCGGAGACCCGTACCGCCTTGAAGCCGGGCAGGTCACCGTCCTCGTCGATACAGAGGATCTTCGCCAGCTCGTCGTTGTCGATCACCGGGTAGGGCAGCACGATCTGCCGGCAGCTCGCCGGGCCGGGATCGAGCAGGTTGCCCTCCGGGCCGATGGTGGTGGCCAGGCTGGTCACCAACTCCTCCCGGATGGCGTCCAGCGGAGGGTTGGTGACCTGGGCGAACAACTGATGGAAGTAGTCGTAGAGCAGCCGTGGCCGGGTGGACAACGGGGAGATCGGGGTGTCGGTGCCCATCGAGCCGATCGGTTCCGCGCCGGTCCGCGCCATCGGCGCGAGCAGGATCTTCAGCTCCTCCTCGGTGTAGCCGAAGGTCTGCTGGCGGCGGCGTACCGAGTCGTGGGTGTAGACGACGTGCTCGCGGGCGGGCAGGTCGTCCATCTCGATCAGCCCGGCGTGCAGCCAGTCGGCGTACGGCTGGGCGGCGGCCAACTCGGTCTTGATCTCGTCGTCGTGCACGATCCGGCCGGCGACGGTGTCGACCAGGAACATCTTGCCCGGCTGGAGCCGACCCTTGGCCACCACGGCAGCCGGGTCGAGGTCGAGGACGCCCGCCTCGCTGCCCAGCACCACCAGGCCGTCAGCAGTCTGCCACCAGCGGCCCGGACGCAGACCGTTGCGGTCGAGCACCGCGCCGACGATCTCGCCGTCGGTGAAGGCGACCGAGGCCGGGCCGTCCCACGGCTCCATCAGGCTGGCGTGGAACCGGTAGAAGGCGCGCTTGTCGGCGCGCATGTCGGGGTCGTTCTCCCACGCCTCCGGAATCATCATCAGCACCGCGTGCGGCAGGCTGCGCCCGGCCAGGTGCAGCAGTTCGAGGACCTCGTCGAAGTTGGCCGAGTCGGAGGCGGCCGGGGTACAGACCGGGAAGACCCGCCGGATGTTGCCGGGCAGGTCCGGCGTACGCAGCAGCGCCTCACGGGCCTGCATCCAGTTCCGGTTGCCCCGGATGGTGTTGATCTCGCCGTTGTGGGCGATGAAGCGGTACGGGTGCGCCAGCGGCCAGGACGGGAAGGTGTTGGTGGAGAACCGGGAGTGCACCAGGGCGATGGCACTGGCCACCCGCTCGTCGGTGAGATCCGGGTAGTACGCGGGCAGCTGGTCCGGGGTGAGCATCCCCTTGTAGACCATGGTCCGGCCGGACAGCGACGGGAAGTACGCCGGCACGCCCCGCTCGGCGGTCTCCCGTTCGGCCTGCTTGCGTACGCAGAAGGCGACCCGCTCCAGCTCGACACCGGCCAGCGGGGCGCCGGCCGGGCCGGCGGGGGTGTCGGTGAGCCGCCTCGCGGCGAGGAAGACCTGACGGATGCGGGGCATCGCCGCCAGCGCCGTCTCACCGAGGTCGCTCGGGTCGACCGGGACGTCCCGCCAACCCAGCACCTCGGCCCCCTCGACCAGGGCGTACTTCTCGACCACCTGCCGGGCACGGGCCTCGGCAGCGTCGTCGTCGGGCAGGAAGACCAGACCGGTGGCGTACTCGCCGGCCGGAGGCAGCGGAAACTCGACCACCGCGCGCAGGAACGCGTCCGGCACCTGGATCATGATGCCGGCGCCGTCACCGGTGTTCGGTTCGGCGCCCCGGGCACCACGATGGTCCAGCCGGCACAGCGCGCCGAGGCCGTTGGCGACCACCGTGTGCGAGCGCCGGCCGTGCAGGTCCGCCACGAAGGCCACGCCGCACGCGTCATGCTCGTACGCGGGGTCATGGAGGCCGGCAGGGGACGCTACCTGGCCTTCTCGCGGCGCCGGCTGGGGGCGGTGTGGGTACGCAAGGGCCACCGGGCCTCCTGTCGTCGCTCAGGCTGGATCATGGTCGGGACGACGTCGGCCCTGTATCGGACTATTGAGTCTACGTTAGGGCCCGGCACGCAAGGCCAGTGCAGATTGATCACACCGTCCAAAGTCTGGGACATGTAGTCTCGCGCCGTGGATTCCGAGCGTTCCGACCTCCTCGACCGGTTGGAACGGTTCTACGACGCGGTGCCCCGGGACGCGGCCCGTGTGGAAGATCACGGCGGTCTGGTGTTGTTCGTCCGGGAAGGCCCGGGATGGCCGTTCTACGCCCGGCCACGGCGGGACGGCACCGGGTCACCGACTCTCGCCGACGTGGCGGCGGTGCGGACGCGCCAGCGCGAACTCGGTCTGCCCGAGGCCCTCGAATGGGTGCACGACACCACCCCCGCGCTGCTGGCGGTGGCCCGCTCGGGCGGCCTGTGCGTCCTCGAAGCTCCGCTGATGGTGCTCGATCCGGCAGCCCTGCCGAACCAGGCGGAGCTGGGCGCACCGGTGCGGTTGCTCGACCCGGCGGACGAGGACTTCGACTCGGCGGTGGCCGCCCGGCGGGCCGTGGCGGCGGTCGGATTCGCCGCCCCCGGCACCGGACGAGGCGAGGCCGGACCGGCCGACCGCGACGCTGCCATGATCGGGCTGGACGCGGCGGCGGTCGACGAGGAACGGTCCCGTATCGCCGACGGCAGCCGGCTGTCCGCGCTGGCCGGCACCCCGACGGAGGGCCCCTTGGCCAGCGGGATGGCCCTGCGGGTCGGCGACGTCGCCGAGATCGCCGGAGTGGCCACGCTGCCCACCGCCCGCCGTCGAGGGCTCGGCGCGGCAGTCACCGCCACCCTGGCCCGCGCCCTGCTGGACACCGGCACCGACCTGGTGTTCCTCTCCGCCGGTAGCGAGGAGATCGCCCGCGTCTACCTGCGCGTCGGCTTCCGCCGCATCGGCACCGCCTGCATCGCCTCCCCCACCCCCGCGCACCCCTGACCCCACCCCGCCCCACCCCACCCACCCCGCCCGTCCAACCGGTTGATCAAGAGGTTTTGGTCGCAATCGGCCGCTGCGGGCGACCAAAACCTCTTGATCAACCCCGACAGGCGCGGGGGCGGGGGCGGGTCAGGTTGGGGGGCGCCATTGGGCGGCGATGGTGGCGGCGGTGCCG
Source organism: Verrucosispora sp. WMMD703 (assembly GCF_049178935.1). Lineage (NCBI taxonomy): Bacteria > Bacillati > Actinomycetota > Actinomycetes > Micromonosporales > Micromonosporaceae > Micromonospora > Verrucosispora sp. WMMD703. The sequence continues at coordinate 4,907,510 of NZ_JBMHMM010000004.1, forward strand.
AGTAGGCGGGGGGTGATGGTGCCCAGGGCGGCGTCGCGGGCGCGCAGGGCCAGGCGCCCCCGGGTGCGCAGCACGGCGGACATCCGTCGGGTCTGCCGGACCACGGCAGCCGCGCGGGGTCGCCGCGCCCGGTCGTACGCCAACACCGCGTCGGGCAGGGTGGACTCGCGGAGCAGCACGGCGAGGGTCGCGGCGTCCTCGAAGGCCAGGCAGGCACCCTGCCCGAGGTGCGGCGGCATGGCGTGCGCGGCATCGCCGAGCAGCACCACCCCGCCCGGCCCGGCCGGGAAGCCGAACGTCCGGGGCAGCGGACGCAGCTCCCGGATCTCCCGCTGCACCAGGTCGGCCGGCTCGGTCGCGGCCAGCAGTTCGGCGACCGGCGCGGGCCAGCCGGCGTACCAGCGGCGCAGCAGCGCCAACTGGGTCTCCGGCGGCTCGGGACGGGCCGCGCCCGCCGCGGTGGCCATCCAGTAGATGCCGCCACGGCTGGAGGCACCGGAGGAGCCGCGCTCGCCCAGCGAGGCGGACACGAAACGGTAACCGGCACCGAGGATCTCACCGCCGACCGCATCGGGCAGGCTCGGCGCGCGGTACCAGGGGATCACCGCCCGCCAGGCGGCGCAGCCGGAGCTGACCACCCCCGAGGCGGGGGCGAGCTGACGTCGGATCACGCTGTCCGTGCCGTCGGCGGCGACGACCAGATCCGCCTCGTGCGTGTGCCGGCCGTCGCCGACAGCGGGCCGTTCACCGGCGGCGGCGCGCACCGTCCGCACCGTCACCCCGGTACGCAGCTCGACCCGCTCGCCCAGGCCCGCGATCAGCGCGTCGTGCAGGTCCTCCCGGTGCACCACCACCGGGAGACGCTCGGCCGGCGTCGGTCGGGGCTGCACCAGCCAGTGCCCGTCCGGACGGCGTACCCCGCCGTCGGACAGGGTGGTGGCGATGGCGTCCAGACCGGCGCCGAGCCCCAGGGCGCGCAACGCCCGGACCCCGTTGGGCCAGAGCACCACGGCAGCCGGCTCGGGACGGATCCGGTCGGCCCGCTCCAGGAGAGTGACCTGCCAGCCCGAACGGGCGAGGGCACCGGAGACCGCCAGGCCGCCGAGCCCGCCGCCGACCACCACCGCGGTCCGCATGACCGTACCCGGCCTCAGCTGTCGCGGTCGGCGGGCCGCGCAGCGGCGGACTCGCCCGCCGTGCTCTCGGCCGGTGAATCCGACGCCGACCCGGTCTCCTCGCCGTCGGTGGGCCCACCAACCGACCCGGGGCGCTCACCAGCCAACCCGGCGGGCCCGCCAGCCGACCCTCCGGACGGCTCACCCTGCGGCCGGGCGGCGGTCGCCGCCTCGCCGGCCGGCCGGTCCAGGACGGACGCCTCGTCGGCCCGCTTCGAGGGGGTCACCACGTCGTCCATGTCCGACTGGTCCGGGGCGGACGCCTCGCCGGCCGGCCGGTCCGGGGCGGACTCGGAGCCCGCGTCGACCGGGGCCGCCGCTTCGGGTGGCGCCTCCCCGGTCCGTCGCCAGTGCGCGAACTGCTCCTCGCCGACCACCCGGTAGCCCTCGGGTACCGCCGGCTCGGTGGTGGCGCCCTTGGCCGACAGGTCCACCTGCGAGACGTCGGAGCCGGCGGGCGGGGCGGCGACGCTCGGCAGGCCGACCGGGATCAGGTACTCCCGTGGCCCGCGTACCCGCAGGAAGTAGATGAGGGCGCCGAGGAACACCAGCGCCGCGGTCCAGACGTTGACCCGTACGCCGAGGATCGTGTTGGCCTCGTCGGTACGCATCATCTCGATCCAGAACCGGCCGGCGGTGTAGCCCATCACGTAGAGGGCGAAGGCGCGGCCACGGCCGAGCCGCAGCTTACGGTCGAGGAAGTACACCATCGCGGCGACGCCGACGTTCCACAGCAACTCGTACGCGAAGGTCGGGTGGTAGAGCCCTTCCTCCAGGATCGGCTGGCCGGCCTCGTCGCGCAGCGCCTGCCCGCCGTCCATCCGGTGGATCTCCAGCCCCCAGGGCAGGTCGGTCCGACCGCCGTAGAGCTCGTTGTTGAACCAGTTGCCGAGCCGGCCGATCGCCTGGGCCAGCGGCAGGCCCGGCGCCAGCGCGTCGGCGACCACGGTCAGCGGGATGCCCAGTTGCCGGGCCGCGATCCAGGCGCCGACCGCGCCACCGGCGACCGCGCCCCAGATGCCCAGCCCACCCTCGTGGATGAAGAACACCTTGATCGGCTCCCCGCCGGTGCCGAAGTACTGCTCCGGCGAGGTGATCACGTGGTAGATCCGGGCGCCGATGATGCCCGCCGGCACCGCCCAGACGGCGATGTCGAGCACCACACCCGGAGCCGCGCCGCGCTGGCGCAGCCGCCGCTCGGTGACCCAGCAGGCCACCACGATGCCGGCGATGATGCACAGCGCGTACGCCCGGATGGGGATCGGGCCGAGCTGCCACACGGCGTTGCTCGGGCTGGGGATGGCGGCCAGGGACGTCGGCGAGGCGAGACTCACGGGTGCACACGCTACCGCTGCGGACCCCCGTACCGTCACCCCGGTCTGTCGCACCCTCCCCACACCAACGCTCGCGATCTTGCACTTCCTGTCACCGCAAAGCCGGCATCAAGGACTAAACAGCGACCAAAACTGCAAGATCGACGTTGAGGGGTGGCGTGGAAGATCAGCGGTCGGGGTGGCGGACGCCGTCGGACAGTTCGGCGCTCAGCGTGCGCAGGGCGGTCAGGGCATCCGCCTCGTCGGGGGTGTCGAGCAGGCAGCGGATCAGCGCGCTGCCGACGATCACCGCGTCGGCGTACCCGGCGACCGTGGCGGCCTGGGCACCGGTGCCCACACCCAGCCCGACGCCGACCGGCAGGTCGGTGACCTCCCGCACCCGGGACACCAGCACCGGCGCCGCCTGGGAGGTCTGCGACCGGGCACCGGTGACGCCCATGATCGCGGTGGCGTAGACGAAGCCCCGGCAGTGCGCGGCCGTCATCGCCAGCCGCTCATCGGTGGAGGACGGCGCGACCAGGAACGTCCGGTCCAGCCCGTGCGCGTCCGAGGCGGCCAGCCACTCGCCGGCCTCCTCGGGGATCAGGTCGGGGGTGATCAGCCCGGTCCCGCCGGCTGCGGCGAGATCCCGGGCGAACGCGTCCACCCCGTACCGCTCGATCGGGTTCCAGTAGGTCATCGTCACCACCGGCGCGCCGGTGGCGGCCACCGCCTCGATGATGCGCAGCGTGTCCCGGGTGCGTACGCCGCCGGCCAGGGCGATGTCGCTGGCACGCTGGATCACCGGGCCGTCCATCACCGGGTCGGAGTACGGGATCTCCACCTCGATCACGTCGACGCCCGCGGCGACCATCGCCTTCATCGCGGCGATGCTGCCCTCGACGGTCGGGAAGCCGGCCGGCATGCAGCCCACCAGCAACGCCCGGCCGTCCGCCCGGGCCTTGTCGAAGGCCACCCCGATCCGGCTGGTCCGCTCGCTCATGGCCTCACTCCTTGTCGAGGATGCCGAAGTACTCGCCGGCGGTGTGCACGTCCTTGTCGCCCCGGCCGGAGAGGTTGACCACGATGGTGGGCTGCCGGCCGAGCTCGGCGGCGAGCTTCGGCGCGATGGCCAGGGTGCCCGCGAGGGCGTGCGCGCTCTCGATCGCGGGGATGATCCCCTCGGTCCGACAGAGCAGCTCGAAGGCGGCCATCGCCTCGTCGTCGGTGACCGGCTGGTACGTGGCCCGGCCGGTGTCGTGCAGCCAGGCGTGCTCCGGGCCCACGCCCGGGTAGTCCAGGCCGGCGGAGATCGAGTGCGACTCCTGCGTCTGGCCGTCGGCGTCCTGGAGTACGAAGGTCCGGGTGCCGTGCAGGACGCCGGTGGAGCCGCCGGTGATGCTCGCGGCGTGCCGGCCGGTGTTCACCCCGTCGCCGCCGGCCTCGAAGCCGTACAGCCGCACCTGCGGGTCGTCGGTGAAGGCGTGGAAGATGCCCAGCGCGTTGGAGCCGCCACCGACACAGGCGGTCACCGCGTCCGGCAGCGCACCGGTCAGGTCCAGGCACTGCGCCCGGGCCTCCTCGCCGATGCCCCGGACGAAGTCGCGGACCAGCGCCGGGAAGGGGTGCGGTCCGGCGGCGGTGCCGATCAGGTAGTGGGTCTCGTCGACGTTGGCGACCCAGTCCCGCATCGCCTCGTTCATCGCGTCCTTGAGGGTGCGCGAGCCGGTCGTCACCGGCACGACAGTCGCCCCGAGCATCCGCATCCGGGCCACGTTCAACGCCTGCCGCTCGGTGTCGACCTGCCCCATGTAGACCACGCACTCCAGGTCGAACAGGGCCGCGGCGGTGGCGGTGGCGACACCGTGCTGACCGGCACCGGTCTCGGCGATCACCCGCCGCTTGCCCATCCGCCGGGTCAGCAGCGCCTGACCGAGCACGTTGCGCACCTTGTGCGCGCCGGTGTGATTGAGGTCCTCCCGCTTGAGCAGCACCCGGGCACCGGCCCGGGCGGAGAACCGCCGGGCCTCGTAGAGCAGCGACGGCGTCCCCGCGTAGTCGCGCAACAATCCGGCGAACTCGGCCCGGAACGTCTCGTCGGCCATCGCCGCCTGGTGCGCCAGGGCCAGTTCGTCGAGCGCGGCGACAAGTGCCTCCGGCACGAACCGGCCGCCGAACGTGCCGAAGTGGCCGGCGGCGTCGGGGAACTGCGCCGGCACCTCGGTGTTCGTGGCGTCAGCACTCATCGCGGGTCCTCTCGCTCACAAACGGTCGCCCGGCTCGGTTCAGCGCACCGGGCGGGGCGTCGCCGGGTGGTTGCCGGCGTTGACCAGCTCGGCCACCGCCTCCCGGGGACTCTTCTGGGTGACCAGACCCTCACCCACGAGGACGGCGTCGGCGCCGGCCGAGGCGTACCGGATCAGGTCGTGCGGGCCGCGTACGCCCGACTCGGCGATCTTGACGACGTTGCTCGGCAGGCCGGGCGCGATCCGCTCGAACACCGACCTGTCGACCTGAAGGGTACGCAGGTCACGGGCGTTGACCCCGATGACCTGAGCGCCGGCCTCCATGGCCCGGTCAGCCTCCTCCTCGTCGTGCACCTCGACCAGCGCGGTCATGCCCAGCGACTCGATCCGCTCCAGCAGGCCGACCAGCACGTTCTGCTCCAGCGCGGCGACGATCAGCAGCACCAGGTCCGCGCCGTGGGCGCGAGCCTCGTGCACCTGGTAGCTGGAGACCACGAAGTCCTTGCGCAGCACCGGGATGTTCACCGCGGCCCGCACGGCGGCGAGGTCGTCAAGTGACCCGCCGAACCAGCGCCCCTCGGTGAGCACGCTTATCGCGCGGGCACCACCGGCCGCGTACTCGCCGGCCAGGTCCGCCGGGTCTGCGATCTCGGCCAGCTTGCCCTTGGACGGCGAGGCACGCTTCACCTCGGCGATGACCGCGACGCCGGGCCGGCGCAGGGCCGCGTACGCGTCCAGTGGCGGCGGCGCGGCGGCGGCCAGTTCACGGATCCGCTCCAGCGGAACCTGTTCCTGCCGCCGGGCCACGTCCTCCCGGACGCCGGCCAGGATCTCGTCGAGCACGCTGACGGGCGTCGCCGAGCCGGCCTCGTCCCCCTCCGCGTGGGCATGTTCAGCAGTCACCAACGGACTCCCCTCTCCGGGTGTCATGGGCCGATGCTAGGGGGCCCCACCTGGACCCGACCGCCGGGGGTATGGCGCTCCTCACGAAATGGGCTGCGGCATAATGGCCCACTTGTGCGCACGGACCGTGACTCTACGTCACGGTATCATCGACGATCACCCATGTGAGAGCGGCCGGGAGGTCGCGCGACGGCCGGCGGGATCCGGCCATGTCGATGCTGTGACCAAGCTCAAGGACCAAGGTCCCTGTGCCGGTCAGGCCCGCTACCGCAGAGTTGACGGTGCAGTCATCACCACGAAACCCGGGCCGAGCAGCATCAGGCTCGGGCACACTCAATGACGCGCCTGCCCCATCGCCACGACGATCTCTCCCCGGGGTGATCATGAGTACCTCCGCGCCGCACCAGACCATCGGACTCACCACCATCTCGCGCACCGTCGCGTCGCTCGCCGTCGGTGTCGTCCACACGTTGGAGCGGGCAGTGATCGGACCGGACCGGATGCGGACCGCGTCCGGCAACGCCTGGGAGGCCATCTGCGCCGACCGTGCCCGAGCCGACCAGCGGGCGGAACTGGACCGCCTCGTCGCGGAGCTCAGCGCCGCCCGGGCGCGCGCCCGGCAACCGGTCGGCTGACCCCACCGACGCCGACCGGTCAGCGGATCGTCGGGTCCTCGCCGCGGTCCAACGCCTCCCACGCATCGACGGTGCCCGCCCCGCCGATCGGACCGCCGGTGCCGGTCGGCCGGGTGGTCCGCCGTTCGTAGCGCGCACCCATCGCCGGCCAGCGGTGACCACGCAGCATGGTCAGCGCGCCACCGACGGCGGCGAGGATCCCGCCGAGCAGGGTGAGCGCCGGCCACTGCCAGGTGACCGGGTCCCCGAGGTCACCGACCAGCCCGTAGCCTCCGCCCGCCGCGAGGGCCAGGCCGAGCAGGGTCAGCAGCCCGCCGAGCACCCGACGCAGTCGGCCCCGGGTGGCCAGCACCGCGCCGCCACCGGCCAGCCCGACGAGGGCCAACGCCGGCAGCCACGGCAGCAGCTGCCCGCCCGTGCGGCCCTCCTCCACCAGCAGCATCGGCTCCGACCGGCCGACCACCCCGACCACCCAGGTGCGGGTCGCCGCCCACAGCGCCAGCCCCGCGCCGGCCAGGCAGAGCAGCACGGCGTACGCCAGCTCACGCCGGCCCGGCACGGGCCGTGCGTCGCCCGTCCCGGGCCCCGCCGGCACGCTCACCGGGTAAGCCTTCCGTTCGCGACTGCGGGACTCCGCTGCGCTACATTCCTCGCGCTCACCGAGCCCGCCTTCCGTTCGCGACTGCGGGACTCCGCTGCGCTACATTCCTCGCGCTCACCGAGCCCGCCTTCCGTTCGCGACTGCGGGACTCCGCTGCGCTACATTCCTCGCGCTCACCGGGCCGGCCTGAGGGTTTCCGCGGCGGCGATGGCCGCCAGCACCGCGGCGGCCTTGTTCCTGGTCTCCTGGTCCTCGGCGGCCGGGTCGGAGTCGGCCACCACGCCTGCCCCGGCCTGCACGTACGCCCGGCCACCCCGGATGAGCGCGGTCCGGATCGCAATGGCCATGTCGAGATCACCGGCGAAACCGAAGTAGCCGACCGTCCCGCCGTAGAGGCCCCGGCGGACCGGCTCCAGCTCCTCGATGATCTCCATTGCGCGTACCTTCGGCGCGCCGGAGAGCGTGCCCGCCGGGAAGGTCGCCGCGAGCGCGTCGAAGGCGGTGCGGTCCGCCCGCAGCGTGCCGACCACCGTGGAGACGATGTGCATCACGTGGCTGTACCGCTCGATGGTGGCGAACTCCGGCACCTCGACGGTGCCGGGACGGCAGACCCGGCCGAGGTCGTTACGGCCCAGGTCGACGAGCATCACGTGCTCGGCGCGTTCCTTCGGGTCGGCGAGCAGTTCGGCGGCGAGCCGGGCGTCGGCCTCCGGGGTCGCGCCACGAGGCCGGGTCCCGGCGATCGGGTGCAGCAGTGCCCGCCGCTCGCCGTCCACCTCACCGGTCACCTTCAGGTGCGCCTCCGGTGACGAGCCGACGATGTCGAAGTCGTCGAAGCGCAGCAGGTACATGTAGGGGCTGGGGTTGGTGGTGCGCAACACCCGGTAGACGTCCAACGGGTCGGCGTCGGTCTCCCGCTCGAACCGCTGGGCGAGCACGATCTGGAAGCACTCACCAGCCCGGATCGCCTCCTTGGCCGCCTCCACCGCCTTCGGGTATCCGCCCTCCGGGGTGCGGCTGCGCACCTCGCCGGCCGGCGGGCGGGCGACCGTGGCGACCATCGGCGGGATGGGCCGCGACAGCGCCGTGGTCATCGCGTCCAGGCGGCCCACCGCGTGGTGGTAGGCGGCGACGACCCGCTCGTCGCGCCCCGGTTCATCCAACGGCGGCAGGATCGCGTTGGCGACCAGGATCGCCGAACCGTCGAAGTGGTCGAGCACCACCAGATCGGTGGCGAGCATCATGCCCAACTCCGGCAGGCGCAGATCGTCCTCGGTGAACGCGGGCAGCCGCTCGAAGCGGCGGATCAGGTCGTAGCCGAGATAACCGACCATGCCGCCGGTCAGCGGTGGCATCCCGTCACCCGCGGTGCCGGGCGGGCCGGCCAGCGCCGTCACCGTCGCGCGTAGCGCCTCGACCGGATCCCCGGAGGTCGGCAGCCCGGCCGGGGGCACGCCGAGCCAGGCCGCGGAGCCGTCCCGCTCGACCAGGGTGGCGCTGCTGCGCACCCCGACGAACGAGTACCGGGCCCAGGCCAGCCCGGACGAGCCGACCCCCTGCTCGGCCGACTCCAACAGGAACGTCCCCGGGCCACCGGCGAGCTTGCGATAGACGCCGACCGGCGTCTCCGCGTCGGCAAGCAGCCGACGGGTGACCGGCACCACTCGCCACCGGGCGGCCAGTTCGGTGAAGGTGGCCGCGTCCGGGCTGACCCGACCATCGCTCCGCTCGCTCATGCCGGCACTCCGCTTCGCTCCGCGCCGCCATGAGGCACCACCGCGCCGAGCCTGATGATTCGCTCGCTCCGCTCGCTCATGAGGCCACCTCGCCGGTTACGGGGAGCTCGGTGGAGAAGCAGGTGCGCTGCCCGGTGTGGCAGGCGGCACCGACCTGGTCGACGCTCACCAGCACCGCGTCACCGTCGCAGTCGAGCGCGACGGAGCGGACGTACTGGTGGTGGCCCGAGGTGGCGCCCTTGACCCAGTACTCGCGCCGGCTGCGCGACCAGTAGGTGGCCCGACCGGTGGTAAGTGTGCGGTGCAGGGCCTCGTCGTCCATCCAGGCCATCATCAGCACCTCACCGCTGTCGTGTTGGCGGACCACGGCGGCCACCAGGCCGTCAGGGGTGCGCCGCAGGCGGCCGGCGATAGCCGGATCGAGCCGTGACGGTCGCTGCGAACCGCCCAACGGCTCCGGCTGGTCAGGGTGGGCGCCGGTCACCGGCGCGTCAGGTACGGGCACAGTGACCCATTGTCCCGCACGCGGCGCGGGCACCCCAGCGGGCTCCCGGCTGGCGGACGGGGCACCGCCGCCGGTTCGGCCCAGCTGGGCCACGTAGCGGTCCAGGCGCCCGTCCAGCAGGGCGTCGGCGAGGTCCGGACCGGCTACCTGGCCCACCTCGGCCGCGTACGGACGGATCAACGGCAGGGTGCCGGTCACCAGGCGAGCCGCTGCCGCCCACACCTGGCCGGTCGAGCCGGGACGCAGGCCGAGACAGCGCAGCATGTCCTCGCGGTAGCCGGCCGGCGCCACCGGCAGGTCGAGCGCGGCGGCGAAGGCGGACCGGCGGGAGACCACCCGTACCGACGGGTTCGCCAGCCGCAGCACCGAGGGGCAGAGCCGGGCCAGGTCGGCGGCGGCCAGCCGGGCACCGAGCGGATCCTCGTCGTCCCGGGCCGCGGCCACCTTGCCGAGCGTGGCGATCAACTCCTCCAGCCGGGGCTCGTCGGCCGGCTGGCAGAGCACCGGCAGGTCGATGCGGTGCCGCCAGTACGGGTCGGCCCAGAGCAGCCGGGTAGGGGCCGTCACCGGCAGGCCGAACGCCCAGTCGGCCGGCTCACCGAGGCGGGTCACCCAGGAGCGGATGTCCCGGGCCGCCACCGACACATGGGTCAGCCGGCCGGAGTGCTCCGCGAGGTACGCCCGACGGGCCGCGTACGGAGCGCCACCGAGCAGCACGTCGACATCGACGTCACTGTGCGCGGTGGCGGCCCGGCGCGCGTGGCTGCCACGCAGCAGGATGCCAACCACGGGCCGGTCGGCGCTCGCCCGCAGCCGGGCGGCCCAGTCGTCGAAGAACCCACTGTCCGGTGACGGAGCGTGATCCACTGAGCAATCGTGCCGCACGTCCGATCCGGGCGCAATGACCGGTGACGGACCTGGCGTCCGATCTGACGGCAGCTGACCGTGCTATTAGCCTTCCTAACCCAGAGGGCGTTTCGCCCAATTCTGCGGCTCAGTCGAATTCACCCAGCTCCGCCCGCCGGTAATGGTCGATCTTGAAGTCGAGGACCTTCAGGTCCTCCTCCAGCTCGGCCATCCGGTGCAGCACCCGTACCCGGTGCTCCTCGAACAGCGCCCGGCGGGCGCCGAGCGTGCCGTCGCCCTGTCGGGCCAGCTCGACGTAGCGGCGCATGTCGCGGACGGGCATGCCGGTACGGCGCAGCCGGGTCAGCAGCAGCAGCCAGTTGACGTCGTCCGCGGTGTAGCGACGCCGACCGGCGGAATCCCGGCCCACCGGGGCCACCAGCCCCTCCTGCTCGTACCAACGCAACGTGTGGGTGGTCAGGCCGACCCGCTGGGCCGCCTCGCTGACGGTGTAGGTCGGCTCCCGCGTACCGATGTCCATCGTTCGAGGGTCCCAGCACCGGACGGCCCGGCGCGACCCCGTGACCCGCGCTTGCCGAACCGGCCGTATTTCACCTACCGTTGATTTCAACAGACAATGAATTTGGGGAGGTGGGCGATGGACGACGCGATCGCCGTTCGGGGCCTGGTCGTGGACCGGGGCCGACGGCGGGTGCTGCACGGCATCGACGCCACGGTGCCGCGCGGCTCGGTCACCGGGCTGCTCGGGCCCAGCGGCAGCGGCAAGACCACGCTCATGCGCGCGATCGTCGGCGTGCAGCTGATCAGCGCCGGCAAGGTGACGGTGCTCGGGGCCCCGGCCGGCTCACCGCCGCTGCGCCACCGGGTCGGTTACCTGACCCAGTCGCCGAGCGTCTACGCCGACCTGACGGTGCGGGAGAACGCCCGCTACTTCGCCGCGCTGCACGGCCGCGACCGGTCCGAGGCCGACCGCGCGGTAGCCAACGTCGGCCTCGCCTCGGCGGCCGGCCAACTTGTGGGCACCCTCTCCGGCGGGCAGCGCAGCCGGGCGTCGCTGGCCTGCGCACTGGTCGGCGAGCCCGAGTTGATCGTGCTCGACGAGCCCACAGTGGGTCAGGATCCGGTGCTGCGGGCCGACCTCTGGGCCCGATTCCATGCGCTGGCCGCGACCGGGACGACGCTGCTGGTGTCGAGTCATGTGATGGACGAGGCCGCCCGGTGCGACCGGTTGCTGCTCATCCGGGAGGGACGGCTCATCGCCGACGACACCCCGGCGGCCGTCCGGGCCGCAGCCGGGGTCGACGACCTCGACGAGGCGTTCCTGCGGCTGATCAGAGCCAGTCAGCCCGACCAGTCCGGAGAGGCGTGATGAGCCCGCGCATCCTGGCCGCCACCGTCGCCCGCATCCTGCGGCAGCTGCGCCACGACAAACGAACCGTCGCGCTGCTGGTGGCCGTGCCCGCCGTCCTGCTCACCCTGATCTACTACATGTACGCCGACCAGCCCGCGCCGCCCGGGCAGCCGTCGACGTTCGACCGCATCGCGCTGGTGATGCTCGGCTTCTTCCCGTTCATCATCATGTTCCTGGTGACCAGCATCGCGATGCTGCGCGAGCGCACCACCGGCACGCTGGAACGACTGCTCACCACTCCACTGGCCAAGACCGACCTGCTCTTCGGGTACGGGATCGCCTTCGGGCTGGCCGGCGCGGTGCAGGCCGGCATCGCCTCCGCCGTCGCGTACTGGGTCTTCGGTCTCCAGACCGCTGGCAGCAGCGCGCTGGTCATCATGATCGCCGCACTGAACGCCGTGCTCGCCGTCGCGCTCGGGCTGCTCTGCAGTGCCTTCGCCCGCACCGAATTCCAGGCCGTACAGTTCATGCCGGTCGTGGTCGCACCACAACTGCTGCTCTGCGGGCTGTTCGTACCCCGCGACGAGATGGCCGGCTGGTTGCAGGCGATAAGTGACGTGCTGCCCCTGTCGTACGCCGTCGAGGCCCTGCAAGAGGTCGGCAGGCACGCCGAACCGACCGGGACGATGTGGCGCGACGTGGCGATCGTCGCCGGCGCGGCGGTGCTGGCGCTGGTGCTCGCCGCGGCCACCCTGCGCCGACGCAGCGGCTGACGGCACCATGCCTGCCCGGCGCGGGTGGACCGCGCGCGCCGGGCAGGCACCGGCGCGGACAGGAGCGAGGGAGGGCGATGGTACGGCGCAGCGGACGGCGACCCGGCAAACCCGGCACCCGGGACACGATTCTCGACGCCGCCCGGGCCGTCTTCGCCGAACGCGGCTACGACACCAGCACCATCCGAGCCATCGCCACCTCCGCCGGGGTCGATCCGGCGCTGGTGCACCACTACTTCGGCACCAAGGAACAGCTCTTCCTGGCCGCCATGCGCTTTCCGGTGAACCCGGGGGAACTGCTGCCCAAGGTGCTCGCCGGTGACCGTGCAGCCCTCGGCGAACGGCTGGTCCGCATGTTCGTCACGGTCTGGGACTCGCCCGCCGGTGCCGCCGGGGTGGCCCTGCTGCGCTCCGCGGTCAGCAGCGAATGGACCGCCCGGCTGCTGCGCGAGTTTCTCACCACCCAGGTGCTGCGCCGGGTCCTCGACCAGCTCGACGTCGATCCGGCCGAGGTGCCGCTGCGCGGGTCGCTGGTGGCCAGCCAACTCGTCGGGCTGGCGCTGATGCGCTACGTGATCCGGCTGGAGCCGGTCGCCTCCGCCGCGCCGGAGACCCTGATCGCCACGGTCGGCCCGACCGTGCACCGCTATCTGACCGGCGAACTCGGCGGCTGAGTCGCCCAGGATCAGCCCGCGCTGAGCACCGGCTCCAGCAGCCGGGTCAGGTCGGCCTGGTCGGTCAACCGGCGGCCGAAGGAGAGCCGGGCACGTCGCCGGGCACCCGGCCGACCGAAGGTCACCAGCATTCCGTACCTGTCGATCCGCTCGACCCGTGGCGCGTGCCCGGCCGGACCGGCGGCCAGGCCAAGCTGCCGGCGCAGGTAGTCCGTCATCCGCTGGGCGTGGTCCTCGCCGAGGTGGGCGAGCAGCCCCGCCTCGACCGGGTGCAGCGGATCCGGCTCGGCCTCCGCGTACGCCGCCGGGTCGATCCGGCGCAACTCGCCGGCCCGGTGCCAACGCGCCTCCGCCACCTCGAAGCGGAACAGCCGAAAGCGGGTGCCGACGTCGAGCAGGTCGCCGGTGGGCTCCACCGCGGCAAAGTCCAGCGCGGCGCCCCGTGCCTCGTCGCCGGCCAACCGGCGCGCCCAACCGGAGACCAGGGCCCGGCCGAGTGACGGCGCCCCGGCGGCGGGCGGCAGGTCCAGCACGTCGAGCACCACCGCGACGGCACGCTCCTCGGCACCGGCACCCAGCGCTGCCGCGAGATCGCTGACCACCGGCACCAGCAGCAGCACCCGCCCCTCGGGGTCGGTGGCGTGGCGCGCATGATGCAGGCCGGGCCGGCAGGCCAGGTGAACGAGGCCAGGCAACCGACCCGCAACCAGGGTCCGGACGATCTCAGCGGGGCTGGGCCGCATGACACGACCTCCTTTGAGGTTAGGCTTACCTAACTCGGAGGGTATGGCATCGGCCCGGCGGCGTCTACCGGGTCTGCTCAAGCCACGAGGCGTAGAGCAGCCCGTACACCGAATCCGGGTCGCGGATCAGCTCGTCGTGCGAACCACGCTGCACGACCCGCCCCTGATCCACCACGATCACCTCGTCGGCGTTCTGCGCGGTCGACAACCGGTGCGCGATCGCCAGGGTGGTCCGACCCCGGGTCACCGCGTCCAACGTCCGCTGCAACCGCACCTCGGTGGCCGGATCCACCGCGCTTGTCGCCTCGTCCAGCACCAGCAGGTCCGGATCGGCCACGTACGCCCGGGCCAACGCCACCAACTGACGCTCCCCCACGCTCAACGCCTCGCCCCGCTCCCCCACCCCGGTCGCCAGCCCGGCGGGCAACCCGTCCAGCCAGTCAGCCAGACCCAGCTCGGTGAACGCGGCGGTCAGCTGCTCATCGGTAAGCTCCGGGCGGGCGAAGCGGACGTTGTCGGCCACCGTGGCGTCGAACAGGAACCCGTCCTGCGGCACCATCACCACCCGGGAGCGCAGCGAGTCGAAGCGCACGTCGGTCAGCGGCACCCCGGACAGCAGCACCGCCCCCGCCGTCGGGTCCATCAGCCGGGTCACCAGCTTGGCGAAGGTTGTCTTGCCGCTGCCGGTCTCACCGACCACCGCCACCCGACTCTTCGCCGGTATCTCCAGGCTGATGTCATGCAGCACCGTCGGGCCGCCCGGATAGGCGAAACGTACGCCGCCGAAGCGGATGTCCAGCGGCCCGGTGGGCAGCTCACGCCCCTGCGACCCGGGATCCGCCACATCCGGTTCGACGTCCAGCACGTCGAGCACCCGACGCCAGCCGGCGATCGCGTTCTGCGCCTCGTTGAGCACCTCGGTGGCGATCTGTACCGGCTGGATGAAGAGCGTCACCAGGAACAGGAACGCGGTGATCTCACCGATGCTCAGCGTCTGGTCGGCGCCGAGGAACACCCCCAGCACCACCACACCGGCCAACGCCAGGCCGGCCGCCAGCTCACCGACCGAGCTGCCGAGAATGCTGATCCGGATCGCCTTCTGCTGTGCCCGCCGCTGACCGTCGATCGCCTCGTCCAGCCGCCGGGCCGTGCGCCCCGCGATGCCGTACGCCCGGATCACCGGCGCGCCGACCACGCTCTCCCCGACCGCGCCCAGCAGGGCGCCGGTGCGCTGCCGGACCACCCCGTACGCCGCGGCGAGCCGGCGTTGGAGCAGCCGGATCACCAGCACCGCCGGCCCGAAGGCGGCGAAGACCACGAGGGTCAACTGCCACGAGTACGCCAGCATCACGGCCGTGGTGACCGCCAACTGCCCCAGGTTGACCAGGAGGATCACCCCGCCCCACTGGAGGAACTGGGTGATCTGGTCGACGTCGCTGGTGACCCGGGAGACCAGCGAACCGCGCCGCTCCGACTGCTGGTGCAGCATCGACAGGTCGTGCACGTGCCGGAAGGCACGTACGCGTACCCCCGCCAGCGCCGTCTCGCTGACCGTGAACAGCCGGCGCATCATCAGGTAGCCACACGTCGTGGTCACCACCAGCACCGCCGCGGTGACCGACACCACCACGAACAGCGCGTCCAGGTCCAACCCGCCGGCGATGCCCCGGTCGATGCCCTGCTGCACCGCCACCGGCACGGCCACCCGGCCGACCATGTACACGAGCGCCAGACCGAGGGTGCCGGCCAGCCCGACCCGCAGTTCCGGGGAGAGCGCCAGCCCTCGCCGCAGCGTCCGCCACGTCGACTCGGCCTGCTCAGGCGCTTCGCCGACCGTCCCCGCTCCCACGCTCACCGGTCCACCTCCAGTCCGGAGGTCATCGGGGTGACCTCGTCGTACGTGCGCTGCCGGTCGTGGTCGACCTCGGCCTGCTCATAGGCGGTGACCAGATCGGCGTACCCCGGCACGGTGGCCAGCAGCCTGCTGTGGGTGCCCCGCGCCACGACCCGCCCCTGTTCCAGGTAGATGACCTCGTCGGCGAGCGCGATGGTCGCCCGCCGGTAGGCCACCACCAGGATCGACGCGCCCGGGCCGCCGCCGGACGACGAGCGCAGCCCGGCCAGGATGGCGGCCTCCACCCGGGGGTCGACCGCGCTTGTCGCGTCGTCGAGCACCAACAGGCGGGGACGACCCGCCAACGCCCGGGCGAGGGTGAGTCGCTGCCGCTGGCCGCCGGAGAGGGAGGTACCCCGCTCACCGACCATGGTGTCCAGCCCGTCGGGCAGGGCGGCGACGAACCCGTCGGCCTCGGCCAGGCGCAGCGCGGCCCAGACGGCCTCGTCGTCGACGCCCGGACGGTCCAGCGAGACGTTGGCCCGGACCGTGTCGTCGAAGACGAACGGCACCTGGGCGACCAGCGCGGCGGTGCCGGCAAGCACGTCAGCGGCCAGGTCGCGAACATCCACGCCGTCGATGCTGACCGTGCCCGACAATGGATCGACCAGCCGGACCGCCAGCGCGGTGATCGTCGACTTGCCGGCGCCGGTCGGTCCGACCAGGGCGACGGTCTTGCCCGCCGGCACGGTGAAGGTGACCTCGCCCAACACCTCGGCGCCGGGCAGGTGCGCCTCCGCCGGTTCGTAGGCGAAGCCGACGTCGGTGAAGGTGAGCGTGGCCGGCGTCGCCACGGCCGGGTCCGGCCGGGTGTCGCCGTACGGCATCTCGCCGGTGGCGTCGAGCACCCGGCGGATCCGGTCCCAGCCGGCGACGCTGCGCGGCAGTTCGGCCAGCACCCAGCCGATGGCCCGCACTGGGAACGCCAGCACGGTGAAGAGGAAGGCCACGCTGACCAGCTCGGACACCTCGATGGCACCCTGCCGCAGCCGGTACGCGCCGACCACCAGCACCGCGAGGGTGCCGAGACTGGGCAGCGTCTCCAGCATCGGGTCGAAGATGCCCCGCAGCCGACCGACCGAGATCAGCGCGTCGCGCAACTGGCCGGCCCGGGCCGCGAACCGGGCGGTCTCCTGGGCCTCCCGACCCATCGTCTTGACCACCAGCGCGCCGTCGAAGCTCTCGTGCGCGATGCCGCTGACCTCGGCGCGCAGCCGCTGCGCCCGCGCCTGCCGGGGCGCCATCCGGCGGGAGTACGCCACGTTGAGCGCGAACAGGGCCGGGAAGACGGCCAGCCCGACCAGCGCCAGCGCCCAGTCGACGGCGAACAGCGACGTCACCGCGCCGATCAGCATCACCAGCGTGCCCACCGCGAAGGGCAGCGGCGCGATCGGCTGCCAGGCGGCCTCGACGTCGGAGTTGGCGTTGGACAGCAGCGTGCCTGTGGCGTTGCGGTGGTGCCAGGACAGCGGCAGTTCCAGGTACCGCCGGGTGACCCGGCGACGGTAGGCGGCCTGGAGGCGGAACTGCATGTAGCCGGCGCCGAGCCGGCGACCGAAGATGCCGACCACCCGCAGCACACTCAGCCCGAGCAGTGCCGCGGCGGCCAGCCCCAACGCGCCCACCGCCACCGAACCGCTCTCGACGGCCGGCACCACCACATCACCGACGACCGCGCCGACCACGAACGCGCTGGCGACCACCATCAGCCCGAACAGCACGCTGCCGGCCACCGCGACCGCGAAGATCCTCGGTTGTTCCCGGATGGCCCGCCCGAGAACGGTCAGCCCGCGACCGAGCACGTCCCGACTAGTCCCGCTCGCCACATTCTCCCCCGCCGTAAGCCGCCATAATCCTCTCTCATCCTTACCGCTACCGACCCGGTACGCCGACCCGCGGCGATATGTCCGACGTCACCCCGGGACCCGGGTCGCCCGCGCGCCCGGCTCAGGACGCGAGCTGCCCCGCACCGGCCTACGATCACTGCCATGCCGCGGTACGCCCGATCGGAGCGCGAGGCGCTCACCGAACTGATGTCCACCCTGGGCCCGGACGCCCCGACCCTCAACGAGGGCTGGACGACCCGTGACCTCGCCGCCCACCTGGTGGTCCGGGAGCGTCGTCCGGACGCCGCCGCGGGCATCGTCCTCCCACCACTGAGCGGGCACGCCGAGCGGGTGCGGCGTCAGGTCGCCGCCCTCGACTGGACCGAACTGCTCGCTCAGGTGCGACGTCCTCCGCTGTGGAGCCCGGTGAGCAACCCGCTGACCGACGAGCTGACAAACACGCTGGAGTTCTTCATCCACCACGAGGACGTACGCCGCGCCCGGGCCGGCTGGCAGCCCCGGGAGTTGCCGGTGGGGTTGGAGCGGGGACTGTGGCGACGGGTGTCGACGCTGGGGCGGATGGCGCTGCGCCGCTTTCCGGCCCAGGTGCTGGTGCAGGCGCCCGGCCACGGCGAGGTGGCCACCGGCCGTGGCGGCGAACCGCTGCGGCTGGTCGGCACCCCCGGTGAGCTGGCCCTGTTCCTGTCCGGCCGGCAACGCGCGGCGCGGGTGCAACTCGACGGCGCGCCGGCCCTGGCCGATCGGCTCCGCACCGCCAGCCTGGGCTTCTAACCCTCTGTGCGGAACCGGTCACGGCAAAATCCGAAACGTTACTCAGCTCATCGGTCGACCACGATCGGTGCTCCCGTACGCTGACCGCGCCGCCTCGTGGGGGGGCGGCGACAGGGAGCGCGATGCGAAGCTTTGTGGTCTCGGCCCTGCGCGAGCCTCCGTTCGCCCACGTGCGGCACGAGGACACCGAGCACGTGGCGCGGGAGAGCGCGGACTGGGCGCAGGACCTGGGCCTGATCAGTAACGGGCAGCGGCTGCACCGGGCAGATGCCGCCGGGCTCGCTGGGCGGGCCTGTCCGCAGGCTCCGCGGGAACGTCTGCGCCTACTGACCGATCTGATCTCCTGGCTGTTCGTGATGGACGACGCCTGCGACGAGGACGGGCTGGGTGCCGAACCCACCCGACTCGCGCCGACCGTGGCAGCGCTGCTGGACGTGCTGGACCGCCAGGGCGCGCCGGGTCCGGTGCCGCCCGGAGCGGCCGGGACGCTGGCGCTCGGCCTGGCCGACCTGTGCCAACGGGTGCGTGGCCACCGGCGTCCGGCGGTGCTGCTGCGATTCGTCGCCGGGATGCGCGAGTACCTGCTCGCGCTGCTGTGGGAGGCGGCGAACCGGGAACACGAGCGGGTCCCGCCGATCGACGAGTACGTCCAGATGCGCCGGCACACCGGCGCCGTGTACCCCAGCCTCACCCTTACCGACCTGGCGTTGGACGGCTTTCCGCCGGCCGTACGCCGAGCCGATCCCGGGTGGGCCACCCTGGAGGCGCTGGCCGCCGATCTCATCTGCTGGTGCAACGACGTCTTCTCCTACCGCAAGGAGCACCAGGGTGGGCCGGACGCGCACAATCTGATCACGGTACTGGCCAGGGAGACCGGCGACGAGTCGGTGGCGCTGCGGGCCGCTGCCGACCGGTTCAACGATCGACTCGGGGCGTATCTGGCGGCCGAGACCGACCTGTTGGCCAGCCACGGCGACGCGGTACGCCCGGCGTTGGACACCCGGCGGAACTGGATCCGGGCCACCTACGACTGGTCACGGGCGGCGGCCCGCTACGAGTGAGACGAGGGTGCCTTTCGTGGGAAGAGGCTGGTGGATGATCGTCAGGGCTAGCCGATGCCCGGGGACAGGCAATACCCTTCGGTAACGAACACCGACCGTGACGACCGTCACGCCTCCACCCCCGAAGGCGGCTACAGCGATGGCTCTCGATGTACCGTACAGCTCCATTCCTGACATGTTCCTCAAGCGCGTCGCGGCTTCCCCCGACCGCCACGCTTTCGCCCACCCCGGCCCCGACGGCCCGGTCTGGCTGACCTGGGCGCAGGTCTCCCAGCGGGCCACGGCGATCGCCGCCGGCCTGCACGGCCTGGGCGTCGGTCAGGAGGACCGGGTCGCGATCCTGGCGAACACCCGGATCGAGTGGGTGATCGCCGACTTCGGCATCATGTGCGCCAGCGGCGCCACCACCACCGTCTACCCGACCACCGAGCCGGAGGACGCCACCTACATCATTTCCGACTCCGGCTCCAAGGTGCTGTTCGCGGAGAACCCGGACCAGGCGGCCAAGATCGCCGGAGCGCAGTTGCCCGCGCTGACCCACGTGGTCCTCTTCGACGGTGCCCCCGACCCGTCCGCGGCCGTGCCGCAACTGACCCTCGCCGAGTTGGAGGAGCAGGGCGCCCAGCGGCTCGCCGAGGATCCGGAACTGATCGAGCGCCTGGTCGCCGGCATCGGCCCGGATCATCTGGCCACCCTGATCTACACCTCCGGCACCACCGGCCGTCCCAAGGGCGTCGAGCTCCTGCACGGCGGCTGGTGCTGGGAGGGCGTGGCGCAGGAGGCGGTCGGGCTGCTCCGCGAGGACGACCTCCAGTACCTCTGGCTGCCGCTGTCCCACTCGTTCGGCAAGACGCTGCTCTGCGGCGCCACGCACGTCGGCCTGCCCACGTACGTGGACGGCCGGGTCGACAAGCTCGTCGAACTGCTCTCGGTGGTCCGCCCGACGCTGATGTGCGGCGCACCCCGGGTCTTCGAGAAGGTCTACAACAAGTCGGTCACCACCGCACAGGACGCCGGTGGGGCGAAGGCCAAGATCTTCGCCTGGGCGGTCGGCGTCGGCAAGGAGAAGGTCGCCCTGGAGCAGGCCGGCAAACCGGTGCCGGGCGGGCTGAAGCTCAAGTACACGTTGGCGGAGAAGCTGGTCTTCAGCAAGCTCCAGGCCCGGCTCGGTGGCCGGATCCGGGTACTGGTCTCCGGCGCCGCCCCGCTCAGCCCGGAGATCGCCACCTTCTTCGCCGCGGCGAACCTGCCGATCTCCGAGGGCTACGGGCTTACCGAAACCAGCGCCGGCAACTTCGTCAACCCGCCCGACGGGCTGCGGATCGGCACCGTCGGGCGGGCCATGGGCGACCTCGAGTGCCGCATCGACACCGACGGCGAGATCCTGCTCAAGGGCCGGCCGGTGATGCGGGGCTACCACAACCTGCCCGAGGAGAGCGCCGCCGCGTTCACCGAGGACGGCTTCTTCCGTACCGGCGACATCGGCAGCCTCGACGACGACGGCTACCTGCGCATCACCGACCGCAAGAAGGACCTGGTCAAGACCTCCGGCGGCAAGTACGTCGCACCGTCGCACATCGAGGGCATGTTCAAGGCCACCTGCCCGTACACCTCGCAGGCCGTGGTGATCGGCCAGGCCCGCAACTACTGCACCATGCTCGTCACGCTGGACCCGGACGCCATCGCCGGCTGGGCGGCCGGCACCCCGCTGGAGGGTCGCCCGTACGCCGAGATCGTCGCCTCTCCGGAGGCCCAGGCCATGGTGGAGGAGTACGTCGCCCAGCTCAACCAGAAGCTGAACCGCTGGGAGACCATCAAGAAGGTCACCATCCTGCGGCGCGACCTCACCATCGAGGACGGCGAGATCACCCCCTCGCTGAAGATCAAGCGCCGTGGCGTGGAGAACAACTTCGCCGACGAGATCGACAAGATGTACGCCGGCACCGTCGCCGAGATCTGACGGCCCACGGCCTCGGCCCCGCACCCGTCCCTCCCCGGGGTGCGGGGCCGATCCGTGCCGCGCCACGGACAGCGGCGAGTCAGCCGCTCAGGCGATGACGCTCGGCTCACAGGCGGCGGCCGCGGAACACGTTCGCCTCGTCCTCCAGGGCGACCTGCTCCTCCAGGGCCAGGCTCCGCACCCGTCGGCGCACCTGGCGGTCCCGCCCGATCTGCATCAGCGCCAGGACGACGAAGACCACACCGATCAGGGTCAGGTCGACCAGGGTCGGCAACGACAGCAGCACCGGCGCCGAGACGGTCAGCAGGCCGGCAGCCACCAGCGGCCGGCGGGCCAACCGATGGAACATGCGCCACTGCATGGCGACCAACGCCAGCAGGTAGACCACCAACCCGCCGTAGAGCGAGAGCAGTTCCAGCCCGCCGAAGATGTCCCGGCTGGCCAGCACGTCGGGGTCGGTGAGGCGGGCGAGCATGCGCTTGATCCCGAGGGCGAAGAAGATGATCCCGACGATCAACGCCAGGTGCAGGTAGGTGTAGACGTCGCGGATCAGGGGGATCCGCTCCGCCCCTCGCACACCGTGCAGGTGCTGCTCCATGGCGAGGGCGAGGGTGTCGAAGTAGAGCCACCACAGCGCGAAGATGATGCCGAGGGTGACGCCGGCCGCGTAGATGGCCCACCAGGTGATCGGCCGTCCGGTGCGTTCCGCCGCACCCAGGCCCAGGGCGATCACCGATTCACCCAGCGCGACGAGCACGATCAGTCCGTGCCGCTCAGCCAGATGCCCGGCCGAGCGCACCTGCCACTCGGTACGGATCAGCATCAGGGCGGTGGCGTACTCGAACGACAGTGCCACCACCCACAGCCCGAGCCGCACGCCCAGCGCCACCGTGCCGTCGAAGAACATGTCGGGCAGCACAGCGGCGATCAGGATGAGCACCGCGCCGCCCGTCGTCGGCAGCGTCAGTAGCAGCGCCCGGCGACGTGACAACACCCGCACACCCACCCAGAAGGTCACGATCTTGATCAGCCAGGTGAGCAGGTAGGCCGTGGCGAACACCAGCGGACCGTCCAGACCGCCCGGCTCGTCGAAGAACGCCACGTCGGTGGTGAGGGCCAGCACGAAGATCGACGCCATGATGCCGAAGCCGATCGCGGGCATGATCGCCTGGTCGGCACGGACGAAATTGCCGAGTGCGGCGAAGCCGCTCCAGCACGACCACAGCAGCGCCAGCACGAGGAACATCTCGAACAGGGCCACCCCGGTTAGATTCTCGGAGGTCAAGGTGGTGACGTTGAGGAAGGCGAAGACGAAGACCACGTCGTAGAAGAGCTCAAGGCGGGTCACCCGGGTGCCGGGCCGTCCCCAGCTGACCAGTTCGAGTCTCCCGCCAGTGCCCACCCGGGCAGTGTGCCAAGGACGACGACGGGCCCGGGCAGGTTCCACGAACCCCCGGCACCGGTGGCCGGCCGCCGCGACACGGCCGCATCGAGCCCGCCTCCCGACCGGCCGAGCCGGTGACGACCCGTGCCGCTGCGCCGCTCAGGCGATGACGGCGGGCTCCCGCCAGCGGGGCTGCCCCGCCCGGTCCAGGTCGTACCGGACCGCCGCGATCCGTCCGACCGCCTCGACCAGGTCGGTGGCCGGCAGGGTGAACGGCAGCCGCAGGAAACGCTCCAGCGTCCCGTCGAGGCCGAAGCGGGGTCCGGGCGCCAGGCGTACGCCGACCTCCTCGGCGGCCCGCGCCAGAGCGCTGGAGATCGGCCCGTCCAACTCGGCCCAGAGGGTCACTCCGCCACGCGGCACGGTGACCCGCCACTCCGGCAGCCGGGCGGCCAGCGCGCCGAGCAACGCGTCACGCTGCACGGCCAGTTGCGCCCGCCGGGCGGCCACGATGGCCGGCGCGACGTCCAGCAGGTGCACCGCGACCAACTGGTCCAGCACCGGGCTGGACATGTCCACCCCCACCCGGGCCGCGGCCAGCCGCTGCACCTGTGGCGCCGAGGTGCGGATCCAGCCGATCCGCAGCCCGCCCCAGAACGGCTTGCTCATGCCGCCGATGCTCACCACCCGGGAGTGCCGGTCGAAGCTCGCCGTCGGCGGCGGCAGGTCCGTCCCGTCCAGCGGCAGGTCCACGAACGACTCGTCGATCACGAGGTCGGTGCCGACCGCGTGCGCGGTGGCCACCACCCGTTCCCGCAGCTCGGCCGGCATCAGGTGCCCGGTCGGGTTCTGGAAGTCGGGGATCAGGTACCCGACCCGGGGCCGCACCTGCCGCAGCGTGCCCAGCAGCAGGTCTGCGTCCCAACCGTCGGCATCGGCGGCCAGGCCGTACGTGGTGATCCGGGCTCGCCGGGCGGCGAGCGCGGCGAGCGCGTTGGGGTAGCTCGGCGACTCGACAAGCACCCCGCCGCCCGGCGCGAGTGCCAACCGTAGTACCAGGTCCAGGGCGTGCTGCGTACCGTTGGTGACCATGATCTGGTCGGGCGAGGTGGGCAGGCCCCGCTCGGTGTAGCGCTGGGCGACCGCCTCCCGCAGCTCGATGATCCCGATCGGGTGGTACCCGGCGCCGCTCAGGTAGCGGGGCAGGTCCTCCGCCGCCGCGCGGGCCGCCGGCAGCAGCTCGGGCGGGGCGGCCAGCGCCGCCACCCCGAGGTCGAGCATGTCCCGGTCGTCCAGCGGGATCCAGAGCCCGTTGGGCGCCACCCGGTGCGTTCCCGGCAGCATCGTCCAGCTTCCGGCACCCCGCCGGCTGGCCAGGTGCCCGCTGTCGCGCAGCTCGCGGTACGCGGCCGTGACGGTGGTACGGCTGATCCGCAGCGCTTCGGCCAGGTCGCGTTCGGCCGGCAGGCGCACGCCGAGAGGTAGCCGCCCGTCGGCGAGCAGACCGCGTACCGCCCCGGCCAGCGCGGCGTAGTCAGGGCTGCGTCGCCGGCCGGGCAGGGCGTGCCACTGCCCGAGCAGCCGGGCCAATTGGACCCCACGCACTTGACTGACCATGGCCACTCTCCCAATATTGGCTCTGTCGCGGGGCCAATTGGCACCTAGAGTGGCATGCGTGGCAATGATTGGCAACCTCCGGCACCGGCCGACGCGACGGCTCACCCACCTGTTCGTCGGGCTCGTCCTCTACGGCTTCAGCATGGCGCTGATGATCCGCTCCGGGCTCGGGCTGAACCCGTGGGACGTCTTCCATCAGGGGCTGTCCCGACTGACCGGCCTGAGCATGGGCACCGTGGTCATCGCGGTGGGCGCGCTGGTGCTGCTGGCCTGGATCCCGCTGCGCCAACGCCCCGGCCTCGGCACCGTCGCCAACGTGGTGGTGATCGGCCTGGCGGTCGACGCGACCCTGGCCCTGCTGCCACCCGGAGGGCCACTTGCGCTGCGAATCGTCCTGCTGGTCGTCGGGATCGTCGGCAACGGCGCGGCCACCGCGCTCTACCTCGGCGCTCGACTCGGCCCGGGCCCCCGCGACGGGTTGATGACCGGCCTGGTCGCCCGCCGCCCCGGCCGGTCGCTACGCCTGGTCCGCACCGTCATCGAGGTCGGCGTGCTGGCCGTGGGAGCGCTGCTCGGCGGCACGGTCGGCATCGGCACCATCGCCTACGCGCTGACCATCGGACCACTGGCCCAACTGTTCCTGCCGCTGTTCGACGTCGCCGAACCGAACCCACCGGCCCGGATCGAGCCGGCTCCGGCGACCTGACGACCACCCAGCGCCACCGCCACATACCGGATCGGGCCGCTTCCGTCCACCCACATCGACTGTCGGCAATCATGATGCCACTCACGGTCGCAGTGCGACGGTCGGTGTTTTCCTGGAGCCGGGTCGCCCGGCAGAATCTCCGCATGGGGGACAACGCCTGGCGTCGTACCGACGCATGGATCTTCGTCTCGCTGGTGATCGCCAGCGGCGCCGGACGCCACCGACGGTCCACGACCACTCGCCGCCCCGAGGGGGTACGCCTCGCCGACGTGCTCTCCACGGCCGACCATCTCGACCGCAGCATCCCCGATCGGCACGACATCGAGGAGGCGATCCGCCGGTTGCTCGGCGCCGGGCTGGTCGACGTCTCCGACGGCTGGTTCCGGATCACGCCCGACGGCGAGCACCTGTGGCGCTCCCGGCCGAGCGCCGGGCTGGCCACCACCGTCGACACCGTGCAGGGGGTGCTCAGCCGCCGGCACGCGCCCGGCACCGCGGACTGGCACCTCGACGAGCAGGAGCACGCCGCCGCCGTGCAGGAGTACCTGGTGCGATCCATCCCGATGCCCCGACGCTCCCCCGAGGGACACTCCGGACGCGGTTGACCTCCGCGCCGTCGTCCGCCGCGGCTGCCAGGATGCGCCCTGACGGCCGCAGCGCAGTGATCGGCGTCAGCGCACGGGGTGACCGGCGCCGCGCAGCACGTCCTTGACCTCCGCCACGGTCAGCTCCCCGAAGTGGAACACACTGGCGGCCAGCACCGCGTCGGCGCCGGCACCGATCGCCGGAGGAAAATGGGCCGCCGCACCGGCACCGCCGCTCGCCACCACCGGGACGTCGACGACCCGGCGCACCGCGCCGATGAGCTCCAGATCGAACCCGGCCTTCGTGCCGTCGGCGTCCATCGAGTTGAGCAGGATCTCACCCGCGCCCAGCTCCGCGCCGCGCCGCGCCCATTCCACGGCGTCCAGCCCGGTGCCGCGCCGCCCGCCGTGGGTGGTCACCTCGAAGCCACTGGCAGTGGTGCCCGCCGGTGCGCGGCGCACGTCGAGCGAGAGCACCAGCACCTGCCGACCGAACCGCTCCGCGATCTCCGCGAGCAGCTCCGGCCGGGCGATCGCCGCCGTGTTGACCCCGATCTTGTCGGCTCCGGCGCGCAGCAGGGTGTCCACGTCCGCCACCGTCCGCACCCCGCCGCCGACGGTCAGCGGGATGAAGACCGACTCCGCCGTACGCCGGACCACGTCGAGCATCGTCCCCCGGTCGCTCGACGAGGCGGTGACGTCGAGGAAGGTCAACTCGTCGGCACCCGCGCGGTCGTACGCGGCAGCCAACTCCACGGGGTCGCCCGCGTCCCGCAGGTCGAGGAAGTTGACGCCCTTGACCACCCGTCCCGCGTCCACGTCGAGACAGGGGATCACCCGCACCGCCACCGTCATGCGACGAGCCTATCGCCGCCCGGACGACCTGCGCCGGCCCGACCAGGGCGACGGGGTGCGCCGCCGGTCACAGCCGCACCAGCATCTTGCCGAGGTTCTCCCCCCGCAGCAGGCCGAGGAAGGCCGCCGGGGCGTTCTCCAGGCCGTCGACGACCGTCTCGTCGTACGCCAGCGTGCCGTCGCGCAGCCACCCGGAGACCTCCCGCACGAACTGCTCCCGCAGGTGGCCGTGATCGTTGACCAGGAAGCCGCGCAGGGTCAGCCGCTTGCCGATCACCTGGGCCAGGTTGCGCGGGGCGGCCGGCGCCTCGGTGTCGTTGTACTGCGCGATCATGCCGCAGATCGCCGCCCGACCGTGCAGGTTCATCGACGAGATGGCCGCCTCCAGGTGCTCGCCGCCGACGTTGTCGAAGTAGACGTCGACGCCGTCGGGGGCGGCGGCCCGCAGCAGGTCGCGTACCGGGCCGTCGTGGTAGTCGAACGCGTCGTCGAAGCCGAGCGCTCGCAGTCGCTCGACCTTCGCCGCCGATCCGGCGCTGCCGACCACCCGGCCCGCACCGCGGAGCCGGGCGATCTGGCCGACCATGCTGCCGACCGCGCCGGCCGCCCCGGAGACGAAGACCGTCTCGCCCGGACGCATCGCGGCCACCTCAAGCAGCCCGGCGTACGCGGTCAGCCCGGTCATCCCGAGCACACCGAGGTACGCGGTCACCGGCGCGAGACCCGGCTCGACCTTGCGGGCCGCCTTCGCCTCGACCAGCGCGTAGTCCCGCCAGCCGAGACCGTGCAGCACGGTGTCACCCGGGGCGAACCCGTCGGCCTCGCCGCCGACCACCTCACCGACCGCCCCGCCGTCCAGCGGCGCGTCCAGGGCGAACGGCGGCACGTAGGACCGAACGTCGTTCATCCGCCCGCGCATGTACGGATCCACCGACATGTACCGGTTGCGGATCAGCAGTTGCCCCGGGCCGGGCGTGGGCACCTCGGCGGTGACGAGCCGGAAATTGTCCTCGGTGGGCCAGCCCTGCGGGCGCGAGGCCAGCTGGATCTCACGGTTGGTGGGCACGGGAGTGTCCTTTCTCTGCCGTCGGGGCGATGGCGCGACCGGGCCTCGGCCCGATCACGGGTTGGCCAGGACCGCCAGCGCCTCAGCCACGGTGAACGCCTCCGCGTAGAGCGCCTTGCCGGCGATGACGCCCTCCACGCCGACCGGCTCCAGGGTGGCCAGCGCCCGCAGGTCGTCCAGGGTGGAGACGCCGCCGGAGGCGATCACCGGGGCGTCGGTACGGGCGCACACCTCGCGCAGCAGGTCCAGGTTCGGCCCCCGCATGGTGCCGTCCTTGGTGATGTCGGTGACCACGTACCGAGAGGCACCGGCCTTGTCGAGCCGCTCCAGCACCTCGTACAGGTCGCCGCCGTCGCGGGTCCAGCCCCGGGCCGCCAGGGTCCGGCCGCGTACATCCAGCCCGATCGCGACCCGGTCGCCGTACTCCGCGCAGACCCGGTCGCACCACTGCGGGTCCTCCAGCGCGGCGGTGCCGATGTTCACCCGCTCGGCACCGGTGGCCAACGCGGCCCGCAACGAGGCGTCGTCCCGGATGCCACCGGACAGCTCCACCCGCACGTCGAGACGGCGCACCACCTCGGCGAGCAGCTCGGCGTTGCTGCCCCGGCCGAAGGCGGCATCGAGATCGACCAGGTGGATCCACTCGGCGCCGTCGCGCTGCCACGCCAGCGCGGCCTCCAGCGGGTCGCCGTAGGTGGTCTCGCTGCCCGCGGCGCCCTGCACGAGCCGGACGGCCTGGCCGTCGGCGACGTCCACGGCGGGCAACAGGGTGAGGCTCATGTGTCTTGTCCCTCTCGCATGGTCAACGGCGGTCCAGGGCGATCACCACGATCACCGGCAGGACGAGCAGCAGTAGCAGGATCAGCCCGACCCGCAGCGCCAGATCGGGCACGAGCACCCAGATGAGGGTGATCGCCGCCAGGGTGAGCGCCACGATCGTGGCCCGCTCTCCCCGGGAGTATCGCGGCAACCGGCCGGTGCGGCCACGACGCACCGCCGGCACCACCCGGCGGACCAACGCCCGACGGCGGGCCCGACGGGCGGTGGCCCGCTCGCGCAGCACCCGCTGCCGGGCCGCCTCCGCCTCGCGGGCCGCCCGGCGCTGGGCCCGTTCCTTGCTCACTGTGCCTCCCGGCGGGTGCGCCCCACCGGCTCAGTCACCGGCCGGCACGGTGGCCAGCCAGTTGCGCAGCAACGCGGCACCGGTCTCGGCGGACTTCTCGGGGTGGAACTGGGCGGCCGACAGCGCGCCGCGTTCCACCGCCGCGACGAAGTCACAGTCGTGGTGGGCCGTGGTCACCCGGGCCCCGGACGCCGTCAACGCGGCGGCGTCGCCGACAGCGTACGAGTGGACGAAGTAGAACCGGCTGTCGGCGGGCAGGCCGGCGAAGAGCACCGAGCCGACCGGCGCCTGCACGGTGTTCCAGCCCATGTGCGGCAGCCGGGCGGCGGCGAGCCGGGTGACCGAGCCCGGCAGCAGTCCCAGCCCCTTGGTCACCACCCCGTGCTCGTCGCCGGACTCGAAGAGGATCTGCATGCCGACGCAGATGCCCAGCACCGGGCGGCCGGCGGCGACCCGTCCGGCGATCACCGGCCCGGCACCGATCGCCTCGATGCCGGCCACGCAGGCGGCGAAGGCGCCCACTCCGGGAACCACCAGACCGTCCGCGTCGGCCGCGGCGGCGAGGTCACCGGTGACCACCACGTCGGCGCCGGCTGCGGCCAGCGCCCGCTCGGCGGAGCGCAGGTTACCCGAGCCGTAGTCGAGCACCACGATTCGACGCCGTCCACGGGGGGCCGCCCCGCCGTCGGGTCGGCCGGTCACGACCCGTCCCCCGGTAGCAGCCAGAGCACCCCCGCGGCGGTGGCCAGCACGGCCAGCAGCGCGGTGACGACCACCGCGCCGCGGGGCGCACCCTGCCGATGCAGGGACAACGCCCCGCCGACAAGCACGCCGGCCAGGATTAACAGCAACGTGGGCAGGATGCCGCTCACCGGCGACACCTCCGCCGCGCCGTACCCGTCACAACGCCCCCTTGGTGCTGGGAATCGCCCCGCCCGCCGTCGGGTCCACCGCGGTGGCCTCCCGCAGCGCCCGGGACACCGCCTTGAACTGCGCCTCGACCACGTGGTGGGCGTCCGGATGCCCGCCGGGCCGGGCCGCCCGCAACACGTCCACGTGCAGCGTGATCCGGGCCGCCTGGCCGAAGGACTCCCAGATGTGCCGGGTCATGCTTGTCGGATAGACCGGACCGATGTACGGCGCCAGGGGCGGCTCGTCGTGCACCACGTACGGCCGGCCGGAGAGGTCCACGGCCGCCCGGACCAGCACCTCGTCCATCGGCACGGTGGCCGAACCGTACCGGCGGATGCCGGCCTTGTCGCCCAGCGCCTGGTCGAACGCGGCACCGAGGGCCAGCGCGGTGTCCTCCATCGTGTGGTGCGCGTCGATCTCCAGGTCGCCCACGGTGCGCACGGTCAGGTCGAAGCCACCGTGCCGGGCGATCTGGTGCAGCATGTGGTCGTAGAACCCGACCCCGGTGCTGATCTCGGCCACTCCGGTGCCGTCGAGGTCGACCTCGACCAGGACCTTGGTCTCCTTGGTGATCCGCTCCACCCGGGCGGTCCGGCTCATGATGTGCCTTTCGTCGGTCGCGGCTGCGGGGCGATGGAACCCTCGCGCTGAATACTGTCCACGGCGGCCAGGAAGGCGTCGGTCTCGGCCCGGGTACCGGCGGTGACCCGCAGCCAGCCGGGCAGGCCGACGTCACGTACCAGCACGCCGTGCGCCAGCAGCGCCCGCCAGGCCACCGACTGGTCGCCGCCCACCTCGTACAACACGAAGTTGGCGTCGCTGTCGGCGACCCGCAGGCCACGGCGGCGCAGTTCACTGACGATGCGGTCGCGCTGCTCGGCGATCTCGGCGACCGTGCCGAGCAGGGCCTCGCAGTGCGCCAGCGCGGCCCGGGCGGCGGCCTGGGTGAGTGCGGAGAGGTGGTACGGCAGGCGGACCAGTTGCACCGCCGCCACCACCGCCGGATCGGCGGCCAGGTAGCCCAGCCGACCCCCGGCGAACCCGAACGCCTTGCTCATCGTCCGGGTGACCACCAGCCGTGGGTGCCCGGGCAGCATCGACAGGGCGCTGACCGTGCCCGGCCGGGCGAACTCCGCGTACGCCTCGTCGACGACCACCATCCCCGGAGCGACGTCCAGCACCGCGCCGATCACCGCCGGGTCGAGCGCGGTGCCGGTGGGATTGTTCGGCGAGCAGAGGAAGACCACGTCCGGCCGGTGCTCGCGGACCTGCTCGACCGCGTCGTCGGCGGTGAGCGCGAAGTCGGCGCCCCGGCGGGCCGGCACCCACCGGGTGCCCGTGCCGAGGGCCAACAGCGGATGCATCGAGTACGCCGGGGTGAACCCGAGCGCGCTGCGTCCCGGCCCGGCGAACGCCTGGAGCAGCTGCTGCTGGACCTCGTTGGAACCGTTGGCCGCCCACACCCCGTCGGCGGTGAGCCCGTGGCCGAGGTACCCGGCCAGGTCGGCCCGCAACGCCAGCGCGTCCCGGTCGGGGTAGCGGTTGAGGTCGCGCAGCTCCGCCGCGAGGGCCTTGCCGATCGCCTCGGCCACCGCCTCCGGCAGCGGGTGGGAGTTCTCGTTGGTGTTCAGCCGCACCGGCACGTCGAGCTGCGGCGCACCGTACGGCGACAGCCCCCGCAGATCGTCACGGATCGGCAGGTCGGCCAACCCGGTCATGTGGTCGCCCCGGTCGGCGACTGCGGCGCCGGGGGTGGGGAAGCACCGGGAACCCGGGCGGTGACGGCCTCGCCGTGCGCCGGCAGATCCTCCACGTTCGCCAGGGTCACCACGTGGCCGGCGACCTCCCGCAGCGCCTCCTCGGTGTACTCCACCACGTGCACGCCGCGCAGGAACGACTGCACCGACAGCCCGGACGAGTGCCTGGCGCATCCCCCGGTGGGCAGCACGTGGTTGGAGCCGGCGCAGTAGTCGCCAAGCGACACCGGCGAGTACGCGCCCACGAAGACCGCGCCGGCATTGCGTACCCGCATCGCCCACTGACGGGCGTCGGCGGTCTGGATCTCCAGGTGCTCGGCCGCGTAGGCGTCGACCACCCGCAGGCCCGCCGTCAGGTCGTCAACGAGCACCACGCCGCTCTGCTCGCCGCCCAGCGCGGTGCCGACCCGCTCGGCGTGCTTGGTGGCCGGCACCAGTCGGGCCAGTTCCCGATCCACCGCGTCGGCCAGGGCGACCGACGGGGTGACCAGCACACTGGCCGCGAGAGGGTCGTGCTCGGCCTGACTGATCAGATCGGCGGCGACGTGCACCGGGTCGGCGGTGTCGTCGGCCAGGATCGCGATCTCGGTCGGGCCAGCCTCCGCGTCGATGCCGACCACCCCGCGCAGCAGCCGCTTCGCGGCGGTGACCCAGATGTTTCCCGGGCCGGTGATCATGTCGACCGGTGCGCAGTGCGCGCTGCCGGCGGCGTCGACGGCACAGCCGTACGCCAGCATCGCCACGGCCTGGGCGCCGCCGACGGCGTACACCTCGTCGACGCCGAGCAGCGCGCAGGCGGCGAGCACCCGCGGATCGGGCAGGCCGCCGTTGTCCTTCTGCGGCGGGCTGGCCACCACCAGCGACCGGACGCCGGCCGCCTGGGCGGGCACCACGTTCATCACCACGGTCGACGGGTACATCGCCAGCCCACCGGGGACGTAGAGACCGACTCGGTCGACCGGGATCCACCGCTCGGTGACCGTGCCGCCGGGCACCACCTGGGTGGTGTGGTCGACCCGTCGCTGATCGGCGTGCACCCGCCGGGCCCGGGCGATCGATTCCAGCAGCGCCGCACGGACCTGGTCGTCCAGCGTGCCCTCCGCCGCCGCGATGGCCTCCGCCGGCACCCGCAGCACCTCGGGGGCGATCCCGTCGAACCGCTCGCTGGCCTCGCGGACCGCCGGATATCCATGCTCACGCACCGCCGTGACGATCGGGCGGATGCGCTCGACCGCCACCGAGACGTCGAGCTGGGCACGAGGCAGCAGGTGGCGCGGGTCACGCGCGCCACCGCGCAGGTCGATCCGGTTCAACACGCCTGCGAGTCTAGGCGGCCCTCCGTCGGGCCGACCGCGCCGTCCGCTGTCCGGGACGGTGAGCCGGGACACGCCGCCGCCCGCCGATCGGGCTACGCTTGATCACGTGACCGCACGGCTGCCGGTGTTCCCGCTCGCCACGGTGCTCTTCCCGGGGCTGGTACTGCCGCTGCACATCTTCGAGGAGCGTTACCGCGCGCTGGTCCGACACCTCGTCGCGCTGCCCGAGGGCGCCCCACGCGAGTTCGGGGTGGTGGCCATCCGCAGTGGCTGGGAGGTCGCCTCCGCTGCCGGCCAGGACATGTCCGGCACCGGCGAGGTCACCCTGCACGAGGTGGGCTGCACCGCCGAACTGCGGCAGGTCAGCGAGTTGGATGACGGAGGCTTCGACATCGTCACCGTGGGGCGGCGTCGTTTCCGGATGGGCGACGTCGACCGGACCTCCGCGCCGTACCTGACCGCCGAGGTGCAGTGGTTGCCCGAGCCGGACGGCCCGGACGAAACCGCCGATCTGCTGGCGGCCCGGGTGATCGCTGTCTTCCGGCAGTACCTGGGCCTGATCCGGGCCGAGGCCGGTCAGCTCACCGAGCAGCTGCCCGAGGACCCGACGGTGCTGTCCCACCTGGTCGCCGCGACCGCGGCGCTGACGTTGACCGACCGCCAGCGCCTACTCGCCATCGACGGCACGGCGGCCCGGCTGCGCGCCGAACTGCACCTGCTCAACCGCGAGGCGGCGCTGCTTCGCCAGGTGCGGGCGGTTCCGGTGCCGTTGGCGGAGTTGGCCTCGCCCCCGCCGGCCCCGAACTGACCTCGCCCGCCGGCCCCGAACCGGCTGCTCCCGCCGGCCCGGCGGGCAGCGGCGGATGCGCGGCGAGCCAGGCCGCGTCCGGCTCCGGCTCGGGCCGCAGCGACGGCCATCGTGACCAGCCGGCGAGCAGGGTGTACGTGACCGCGGCGGCGAAGGCCGGCAGCAGCAGGTTGCCGTAGGGCACCGGCAGCACCCCGAGGAACAGCTCGATCCCGCCGGCCCGCAGGTCCGCCGGCTTGCTGAAGCGCGTGCCGTCCGGGGCGCTGTCCAGCAGCCGCTGGTAGCTGGCCAGGCCGACCCGACGCCCCACCTGCCAGGCGACCAGTCCGGCGGCGAGCCCACCGGCCGCCGCGACGACCAGCCCGACCGGCCCCCGGTGGCGACGCAGCAGGAACCACACGGCGAGCGCGGTGAGCACCCCGAACGCCAGCCCGAGCAGGCTGAACCATCCGTCCGCGGCGATCGGCTGTTCCGGTTGCGCCTGGCCGTACACCGCGCCGTCGCCACTCTTGACGACCGGCGTGGCCGGCGCGACCGCCGCCCAGAGCCACCCCAGCGGCGCCCCCAGCAGGCCCAGGACCAACACCGTCGCCGCCCCGAACGCCGCCACTCGGCCACGCCCACCCGGCCCCCCGGCGGTCGAATCGACGGTCTCGGCGGAGAGCACCGCGGCCCCCGCAGCCGGGTCGCTGCTCGGCCCGGTGGCCGCAGCCGCCGGCCCGTCGATCTCGGCGGCCAGCCCGGCGACCTTGCCACCCGGCTCGGTGGTCTCGGTACCCGGCGCGGCGGCCTCGGCGGCCGGCTGGCTCGCCGACTGGGTAGCCGCCACGGCGGCGTCCGTCGCCGGCTGGCTTGTCGATCTGGTCGTCGGCTCGGTCGACGAATTAGGCAGGGCAGCCGACGGCCGGGCGGGCGGTTCGGCGGCGGGGGTGGTCGGGCTCACCCGATGATCCTCGCAGCTACCGTCGTCGGTCGTACACCGTGTCGCGGCAGCAGGTGCCGCGAGCCGCCCGGCCGGCCGGTATCCCGCGTGTCGGTCAGCGGCCGAACGGCTCCAGCATCGCCGAGGCGGCCCGCAGCCAGGCCTGTCGGGTCTCGCCCTGGAGCTGGTGGTACTCGATCGACGAGCCGGTCTCCAGCGCCGGGTCGTACGGCACCACGGTCACCGCGCGGGTCCGGGTGGCGAAGTGCTTCTCCAGGTCGCCCTGCAACGGCAACCGGCCCGGGGTGGGGCAGGAGATCAGCGTGACGGCGTTGTCGGCCAGCTGACCCATCCCCTCCTCGTGCAGCAGGTCGAGCATCCAGTCTGCGCTGAACGCGGCGTCCTCGCGGGGCACCGTGGTGACCACCAGCTGATCGGCGGCCTGCATGACGGTACGCCAGTTCGGGCTCTCCACGTTGTTGCCGGTGTCCACACAGATCACGTCGTGGGTGCGACGCAGCAGCTCCAGCACCCGCTTGACGGTGAACTGGTCCAGCCGTTGGGCGAACCGGGGGCTCTCCTCACCGGCGAGCACGTCGTACGACCCGTCGGAGGCGTGCCGCAGGTAGTCGTCCAGGATCTCCAGCAGCTCCGCCCCCTCCCGGATCTCGATCTGCACGAGATCGGCGACCAGGTGCCGGATCGTTCGGGCGTGCCGGGCGCTGCCGGCGCGCAGCCCGAGGGTGCCGCGTAGCTCGTTGTCGTCCCAGGCCAGCACGCCTCGGCCGCGTACGCTGCCGACGGTCGCCGCGGCCAGCACGGTGGCCGTGGTCTTGTGCACCCCGCCCTTCGGATTGGCGAAGGCGATCACCCGGGGGGTGCCCAGGTCGCGCCGGAGCACGGCGGCGGCCCGTTCCAGGTCGCTGCCGGCGCTCTGCGCACGCCACTCGATGCGCCCGGGGCGGCCGGCCACGGTGGCCGGCGGCAGCACAGCCGGCGGCGGGGTCGGCGGGGCCACGGCCGGCAACGGTGCCACCGGCGGCGCCACGGCAGGGGGCGCCATCGCCGCCGAGGGCGGCTGATAGCCGTTGTCCAGCAGGGCGTACCGGGACTCCACCGGCGGCGCGGCGTGCCGGTAGCCGTTGTCCAGCAGGTTGTACCGGGACTCCATCGGCTCCGGCCGGCGCGGCTCCGGCACCGCCGGGTACGGCGGCTGCGCCGGCTGTCCGCGGTAGGGCTGGACCGGATGCGCCGGGTCGACCCGGTAGGCAGGTTCGGCGCGGTAGGCAGGTTCGGCGCGGTAGGCCGGCTCCTCCCCGTACGACCGGTCCGCCGGCTGGCCGACGGCCGGCGCCCGCCCCGCGTAGCCGGTGCCGGGCCCCCGCCGCGGCAACGGCTCAGGTGACGGAGACGGCGGTGGCTCCTCGGCCCGCCGCTCGGTGGCGGCCGGCTCTGCGCTGCGTCCGCCGAGGCGGGCTCGGTCGAGCAGCGCCCGCCACCGCGGTGCGGGTTCGGCGGGCCGTTCCCAACCGGTCTCGCTGCCCTCCACGGATCGCCTCCCCAGCGCTTCGGTCTCCGTCTGACAGGCTACGAACGAAAGCCTACTGAGGCCACACCGGGCGACAACCGGATGTGTCGACAACCGTCAAGGTGCCGACTCTGGATCACCCTCGTCGTCGGTGTCTGCCGAGGTCGAGGGCGTCCATGTCGAGGCCGAAGGCGCGGGTGCGGGCGGCGACGGTGACGGTGACGGATCCGTCACCTCCGGCGGTGTCAGCGAGCGGTCCGCCACTGTCGGCTCCGGCGCGGGCGGGCCCTCGGTGGCGGCTGTGGTGGCACTTGCGGTGGCGGAGACGGTGGCGCTCGCCGTCGGTTCCGGTGTGGCCGTCCGGTCAACCGGCGGCCGGACCACATCTCGCTGCTCCGGCAGCGGCGGGGTGAAGACGGTCCGCTCCAACCGCCGAACCTCCGGAGCCGGATCCACCACCCGCACCCCGGAGCGGGCCGCGACGCCGCGTAGCTTCGCCGGCTCGGCGCGTACCACCAGGGCGTAGAGGCAGGCGCACTCGGCCCGGAACGCGGCCGCCTCCGCCGCCGCGACCTGGGCGCCGCTGAGGTACAGGCCGCGCAGTTCGCGCTCCTCCGGGCCACCACCGCCCAACGCGGTGGCCCGGGCCCGGTAGTCGGCGGCCTCCCGCTCCTTGCGCTCGGCGAGTTTGATCATTCCGGCCGTCACGTCCTCCGGCACCCGCTGGGTCGGAATACGGACGATCTCGGTCTGCCGCTCCGGCAGCGGCACCCGTCCGAACACCACCGCGACCCCCACGTCACCGACCACCGCGGCGAGTCGGGCCGGGGTGAGGTACTCGGTGAGCGAGACGAGGGCGTACGTGCCGTCGCCGAGCGAGCCGGCCAGCGCGGCCAGGTCGGCCGCCGCGGTCGCCTCGTAACGGGGGATGGAGTCGCCCTCGACCACGCCCACCCGGGTCACCTCGCCGACCGTGCGGTCCGGCACGGGCGGGCCACCGGTGGCGAGCACGGCCGTGGCCAGCACCGTGGTGCACGACAGCATCGCCACCCAGCCGAGCAGCGGAGTGCGGCTCGGGCCATGGCCGAGCCGGGTCACCGTGGCCGCGAGGCGGGGCAGCAGTCGCTGGTCCAACTTCCGCAGCAGATCGCCGGCGCGCACGGGCGGTCCCCTCGTCGGTCGGTCGAAACGGGTGGGACGCGTCAGTCGCGGAGGATCTCCAACGTGCGTCCCAGATCGTCAGGGTAGTCGCTGACGAAGCGGACCTCGTCCCCCGTACGGGGGTGCTCGAAGCTCAACTCTCTGGCGTGCAACCACTGCCGGTCCAGTCCGAGCCGGGCGGCGAGTGTCGGATCGGCGCCGTACGTGAGGTCACCCACGCACGGATGCCGCAGCGTCGAGAAGTGCACCCGGATCTGGTGCGTACGGCCGGTTTCCAGCCGCACGTCGACCAGGCTCGCGGACGGAAACGCCTCGATGGTGTCGTAGTGGGTGATGCTCGGCTTACCGCCGGAGACCACCGCCCAGCGGTAGTCGTGGTGCGGATGCCTGTCGATCGGGGCGTCGATGGTGCCCCGCAACGGGTCCAGGTGGCCCTGCACCACCGCGTGGTAGCGCTTCTCCACCTCCCGATACTTGAAGGCCCGCTTCAGCACGCTGTACGCCTGCTCGCTCTTGGCCACCACCATGACCCCTGTGGTGCCGACGTCGAGGCGGTGCACGACGCCCTGACGCTCGGCGGCGCCGCTGGTGGCGATGGTGTGCCCGATCGCGGCGAGCCCGCCGATCACGGTCGGGCCGGTCCAGCCGGGACTGGGATGCGCGGCCACGCCGACCGGCTTGTCCACCACCACGATGTCGTCGTCGGCGTACACCACCCGCAGGCCGGGCACCGCCTGGGGCACCACCACCGGCGCCGTGGCCGGCGCGGGCAGCGTCACCTCCAGCCAGGAGCCCGCCCGCACCTTGTGCGAGTTGGGTCGTACCGCACCGTCCACCAGCGCTTCCCCGGCATCGACGAGCGCGGCGGCGGCGGTACGGGACAGGCCGAACAGCCGGGCGACGGCCTGGTCCAGTCGCATCCCGTCGAGTCCGTCGGGCACCGGCAGGCTCCGCTGGTCGCCGCCGGCGGCGAAGGTGGCCGTCACGCCCGCTCCCGCCGTCCGCCGTCGGTGTCGCTCTGATCGCCGGCCCCGGCGGGCTGCCGGTCCGCGGTGCCGCCACCGGCCGGTGGGTCTTCCCGGTCGGTGGCACTGCGCCGGCCGTCGGGCAGCGCCCGGGTGCCGTCGCGCTGGCGTCCGGTGAACTCCAGCGCGACGGCGAGCAGCACACCGCAGACCAGGGCACTGTCTGCGACGTTGAAGATCGGGAAGACCCGACCGTACGGGTCGAAGACGCTGAACATGTCGACCACGTGCCCGACGAACCAGCCCGGCGCCCGGAAGATCCGGTCGAGCAGATTGCCGGTGACGCCACCGACCACCAGGCCCAGCGCGACCGCCCACGGCGCCGAGCGCAACGTCCGCGCCATCCAGGCGATCCAGCCCAGCACCCCGATCGCGATGATCGGGAAGATGAAGGTGTAGTCCTTGCCCAGACTCCACGCGGCCCCGCTGTTGCGGGTCAGCGACAGGTAGAGCGCCCCACCCAGCAGTCGCACCGGCTCGCGGTCGCTGAGTTCCTGGAGGGACAGGTGCTTGGTCAACAGGTCGACGGCCAACGCGAACACCGCAAGCGAGAGGAGGATCGTGACGGCTCGGCGCCGCGATCTCGTGGCGGTGCCCGACCCGGTGGTGCCGGATCCAGCGGGCGGTGCTGCGCTCATCTGCTCCCCATCGACTATCGCGGCGGTACGGTCGCACCGCTGCGCACTCACGCCGGGGAACGTGCCGTCAGCGCCGCTCCTCCAGCTGCTTGCAGGTCACGCAGAGAGTGGCCGACGGGAACGCGGCCAGCCGCTCCACCGGGATGGGGTTGCCGCATCGCTCGCACCAGCCGTAGCCACCCTCATCGAGACGCTCAAGGGCGCGCTCGACCTGCGTGATCCGTTCCAGGATGCTGTTGGCGAGGGAGATCTCCTGCTCCCGCTCGAACGTCTTGGTGCCGGTGTCGGCCTGGTCGTCCCCGGCCGAGTCGGTGAGACGGTCGCGCTGCAGCTCGGTGATCTCGCTCAGCGTCTGATCGTACTCGGCTCGCAGTTCCTCGTGCCGGGCCGCCAACGCGGCTCGGATCTTCTCGGTCTCCGCGGCGCTGCGGGTGGACTTCGCCGCAGTTTTGCGGCCTGCGGTCCTGGTGTCGGCTGGCTTGGCCATCGTCGCTCCCTCGGCCACGGAGCCGCGGTTGCCCGCGACGCCTCGACAGGGGCCGCCGCATCGGCCGCCCCAGGTACAAAACGGGCGCGCGGCCACGGGGCCGCGCACTCCGGAGGTTGGCAAGGATACGGAACGTAAAGGCGTCCGACAACGTGCCGCACCGCGACGCCCGTTCCACCCCGGTTACTGCCATTTCGGGGCAAAGGGAACGCTAGCAGATGTCCGACACTCAGCCGGTCGGTTCCGCGCCGTCCCGCAGCTGGCTCAGCCGACCGATCAGATCCGGCCCGGAGGGCGTGACCAGGAAGAGCTTGTCTCTGCTCGCCGCACCGGTGCGCAGCGACACGGCGGCCGGCCGGACGCCGAGCGCGGCAGCCAACGCGCGCCGGGCGGCCTCGGTGGCCCGACCGTCCGCCGCCGGTGGATGCACCGCGATTACGAGAGCGGGCCCGTGCGGGCCGTCGAACCGGCCACCCACGCGGGCCCGGGAGGCACCCGGCTTCACCCGTACGGCGACGACCAGCGCATCGTCCATCGGGACCACGTCAGCGGCGCTCGGTCTCCGCCAGCAACACGGTGTCCGGCGTGCAGTGCGCGCAGGGGGTGAAACCGAGTTCGACCGCCTCGGCGACGGGCAGCGGCTCGTGCTCCCGGCCGACCAGGTGCGGGCACCCGTCGAGGTGGTACCGCGGCCGGCCGTCGACGACCCGCACCTCGTCCGCGAGGCGGGCCACCCGGGCGGCCTGCTCCGCCGTGGTCTCCTCGGCGGCCGGCTCGTCGTCGTACTCGTCGGCAACACCCGACCGCTCGCGCGGCTCGGTCACCGGCGAGCCGGGTGGTTGCCGCCACCCGACATCGCCGGTGTCCACGGTTGCCGAGGTCTGCTGGTTCGGAATGCCCCACCCACGCCCGTCGCCGTCGCGACGGGTCTGGCCAGCCGTAGCGCCGCTGGGAGCCGAAGCCCGGCCAGCCGCCTGGCGGGCGCCTGCGACAAGTGCCACGGCGGCCAGCAGGCTGGCCCCGATCGAGACGACCAGCAGCGGGCTGGAGCCACCAGCCAGGCCGAAGACCAGCAGCACCACAGCGACGAGGATGAGCCCGAGACTGATGACTATCATGGCTCACCCTCGCCGTGTCGTACCGATGAGGCTGGGCGGGTGATCGCCGCGCTGGCGGCAGTCACCGACCCGGTTCAGCGACCGGCCTCAAGCGCGCCGGAGCGGCCCCCGCCGTAGGAACCGGCGAGACCCGCCGCAGCGAGCCCGTTGCCGGCAGCCCGGGCGCCCTCGCCGCGGGTCATCTCGGCCTCCAGGCCCTGACCGCGGCCGTCGAGGTCCCGCAGCTGGCTCTCCAGGTACGCCTTGAGCCGGGTGCGGTACTCGCGCTCGAACTGCTTGAGCTCCTCGATGTGCTTCTGCAACGCGGTGCGCTTGGCGTCCAGGCCACCCATGGCCTCCTGGTGCCGCTGCCGGGCGTCGCGCTCCAGCGCGTCCGCCTTGGCACGGGCCTCGCGGGTGACCTCCTCGGCCTTGGAACGGGCCTCGGAGAGCAGCTGGTCGGCCTCGCGGCGAGCGTCGGAGACGTGGTCGTCGGCGGTGCGCTGGGCCATCATGAGCACGCGCAGCGCCTGCTGCTCGCCGTCCGGGCCGGCCACGGCGCCACCGACACCGACGGAGCGGACCTGCTCCAGCTCGGCCTGCATGGCGCGGGCGGCCTGCTCGGCGGCGGCCTTGTCGCGCTGCACCCGGTCGAGCTGGGCCTTGACGTCGTTCAGCTCGGCGGCCAGGCGGGCGTCGCCGCCGGGGCCGGCCGGGGCACCGCCCCGTCCACCGCGCTCCACCTGGGCGCGCAGTTCGTTGTTCTCCTCGATCAGACGGGCGAGTTCGCGCTCGACCTCGTCCAGGAAGGCGTCGACCTCCTCCTCGTCGTAGCCCCGCTTGCCGATCGGCGGCTTCTTGAAGGCGACGTTGTGGACGTCGGCCGGGGTCAGCGGCATCGAAACTCCTCGGGTCAGTTGCGGCCGCGATAGCGCGTCGGTCATCAGGCGGTCCTGATGATCGCCGGCTCTAACACAAACCTCATCAGCACGAACAGGATAACCAGGAGCACAAGGGAGGCCAGGTCGATGCTCACGGTACCAATTCGCAGCGGAGGGATCACACGCCTCAACGCCCGGAGCGGGGGATCAGTGACGCTCCACACGGATTCCAGTCCGGCTGACGCTCCCCGACCGGGCTGCCAGCGTCGGCCGTACTGCAACACCGCGCTCAGCACGAAACGGGCCAGAAGAACGATCAGAAAGACATACGTGGTCAGGTAGAGGACCTGTAACAAGATCGACAACACGGCAGGCGACGTCCCTCGGGTCGGGCGGGTCAACTCAGGCTGAAGAACCCGCCCTCAGCGATCTTGGCCTTGTCCTCCGCGGTGACCTGGACATTGGCCGGTGAGAGCAGGAACACCCGGTTGGTCACGCGCTCGATCGTACCGCGCAGCCCGAAGGCCAGCCCGGCGGCGAAGTCCACCAGACGGCGGGCATCCGCCTCATCCATCTCGGTGAGGTTGATGATCACCGGCACCCCGTCGCGGAAGTGCTCGCCGATCGTCCGCGCCTCGCGATAGGTCGTCGGGTGCAACGTGGTGATCTGGTACCGCTGCTCCTCCTCCGGCACCAGCGGGCGCTCACGCGGCTGCACCTGCGGCGCCAGGGCGAGATTGTCCCGGGTGTGGTAAGTCAGCGCGCCGGACGGCTCGCCGGTCGACCTGGTGATCGACCGGACACTGGACCGCTCCGACCGCTCGGACCGCTCCGGGCGCTCGGACTCCAGCCGCTCGGCCTCACCCAGCCGGCCCGACCGCTCGCTCAGCCGCCCACGGTCACCCAACCGTGGACGCGGCGCCGGCGGCTCCTCCGGCTCCTCCTCCTCGTCGGCGAACTCCTCGGCGTACCGGCTCTGCCGGTAGCGCGACTCCCGGTAGCCACCCTTGTCGTAGCCACCGTCGTCGTAGGCCCGCTCGTCGTCCTCTTCGACCAGTCCGAGCCAGACCCCCGCCTTGCGCAGTGCACCCATCCCCGCGCCCTTCCCGTCCGCCGTGCGGCACACGCCCCCGCCGTGTCGCCTGTCGCGAGTGGACCATCCCTGCCCACCGGACTGGAACGGCAATCCCCCGACGCGCAACTCGCGTTGCACGTCACGCCCCCCGTCGCCGGGAAGGCCGTTCCCACAAACAACACTGATGTAATTTGCTTCCCTCGCGGCCAGGCTACCGCAGCGTGGGACGCATTCCGAGCAACGCGCTGCCGACGCGGACATGTGTCGCGCCGTGACCGATCGCCGCCTCCAGGTCGCCGCTCATGCCGGCGGACAGCTCCGTGGCCTGCGGATGGTCCGCCCGCACCAGCGCCGCGATGGCCGCCAGCCGGGCGAAGGCGCGCTCCGGCTCCCAGCCCAGCGGCGCCACCGCCATCAGGCCGGCCAGCCGCAGCCCACCGGCGGCGGCGACCGCCTCGGTGACCGCGCCGAGGCCGGCGTCCGGATCGGCCGAGTCCGGCACGGCACCGCCCCGGGCCGCGTCTCCGTCGATGCTGACCTGCACCAGGACGTCCAACGGCCGGTCCCGGCCAATGGCGGTGACACCGGCGTCCAACGCGGACGCCAGGCGGACACTGTCGACGGACTGGACCACGTCCGCGTACCGCAGCACCGACTTGACCTTGTTGCGCTGCAACCGGCCGACGAAATGCCAGCGCGGGGCGACCCCGGCGGCGGCGACCTGCGCCGCCTTGGTCGCCGCCTCCTGGTCACGGTTCTCCCCCACGTCGGTCACGCCGAGGCCCACCAGAGTCACCACATCGGAGGCCGGATAGGTCTTGGTAACCGCGATCATGGTCACTTCCGCCCGATCCCGGCCCGCAGCCGCGCAGGCGTCGGCGATCCGGGAGCGTACGCGGGCGAGCCCGGCGGCGATCTCCGCGCGCCGGTCGGCTCTCGCCGGGGCTTGGCTGTCGGTCATCGGCGGTGTTCAGGACCCGTTCTTCAGGAAGTCGGGCACATCCACGTCGTCGAAGAGCACCCGACGCGGCGACTGCGGCGCGGCCGGCGCGGCCGGCGGCGGCAGGATCGGTGTGCTCGGCTGTGCCGGCTGGTTCTGGTTGGTCTTGCGGGCCGGCTCGGCCGCCTTGTACGCCGGTGTGCCACCGTCGAAGCCCGCCGCGATCACGGTGACCCGCACCTCGTCGCCGAGCGCGTCGTCGATGACCGCACCGAAGATGATGTTCGCGTCCGGGTGTGCCGCGTCGGTGACCAGCTGGGCCGCGTCGTTGATCTCGAACAGGCCGAGATCGGAGCCACCGGCGATGGAGAGCAGCACGCCACGGGCACCGTCCATGCTCTGCTCAAGCAGCGGGCTGGAGATGGCGG
The DNA here is from genome assembly GCF_049178935.1 of Verrucosispora sp. WMMD703. Taxonomy (NCBI): domain Bacteria; kingdom Bacillati; phylum Actinomycetota; class Actinomycetes; order Micromonosporales; family Micromonosporaceae; genus Micromonospora; species Verrucosispora sp. WMMD703. The sequence continues at coordinate 4,950,875 of NZ_JBMHMM010000004.1, forward strand.
CCTCGGCGGCCTCGACCGCGCGGTTCTCGCCCCGGGCGCTACCGATGCCCATCAGCGCGCTGCCCGCGCCGCTCATCACGCTCTTGACGTCGGCGAAGTCGAGGTTGATCAGACCTGGCGTGGTGATCAGGTCGGTGATGCCCTGCACACCGGAGAGCAGCACCTGGTCGGCCGTCCGGAACGCGTCCATCATGCTGATGTTGCGGTCACCGAGCGCCAGCAGCCGGTCGTTGGGAATGACGATCAGGGTGTCGCACTGGTTACGCAGCTCGTCGATGCCGGCCTCCGCCTGCACCTGGCGGCGCTTGCCCTCGAAGGAGAACGGGCGGGTGACCACACCGATGGTCAGCGCGCCGAGCTTCCGGGCGATGTTCGCCACCACAGGCGCGCCGCCGGTGCCGGTGCCACCACCCTCACCGCAGGTCACGAAGACCATGTCGGCCCCCTTGAGGACCTCCTCGATCTCGTCGCGGTGATCCTCGGCGGCGTTCTTGCCGACGTCCGGGTTGGCGCCGGCGCCCAGCCCCCGGGTCAGCTCGCGGCCGACGTCGAGCTTGACGTCGGCGTCGCTCATCAGCAGCGCCTGCGCGTCCGTGTTGATCGCGATGAACTCGACGCCCTTGAGCCCAACCTCGATCATCCGGTTGACGGCGTTGACGCCGCCACCCCCGATGCCGACGACCTTGATGACCGCCAGGTAGTTGTGCGGAGGTGTCATCTCCGGTCCTTTCCTTCGAGATCGGCTACTCCCCGACCGAGCTACGGCCTGGCCGGACCGACGGTCGACGCAGTTACCACCACCGAGGTCGAGAGGTAAACCCTCACCCTCTACTAGAGGGTTAGAGTTATGTCAACCACTGATCCTCTTCGGGGCAACGTAAGCGCAGCCGAGCGATGAGCCAAGGACCTCTCCGGCGTGTCGCCGGTGTAGCGAGACGGCTCACCACTGACCGGTCGCTCACCGGAAGGTGACCACATCCGGCGCGCTCACGTCGATCCGGGCCGCATCCTGGTCGAGCAGCGCGGTGGCCACCCGCGCCTTGTCCGCGCCACGGGTCGCGTCGCCCCAGAACACCGTACGGTCGTCATGCAACCTCAGGCTGATCCGGGCCAGCCCCTCGACACTGATCTCGACCAGCTGGTCGAGCAGCTCCGGGGTGAGCACACCGAGCACCTCCAGACCGGCCCGGGTGTCCGGGTCGTCCGGACCGGGCGTGGCCAGCCGTACCAGCGGCAGGCCGTCCGGCCGCTGCGGCACCGTCCGGAACACCACCCCGGCGGCGTCGACCACCGCGAACTGCTCCCCGCGCGGCACCACCGCCACACCCGTACGCTCGGTCAGTCGTACCACCAACGCGTCCGGCCAGTCCCGAGTGACGGTGACCCGCTCCACCGGCGGCAGGGCACCGATCCGGCCGGCCAGCGCGGCCAGGTCCACCCGGGCCAACGGAGCACCGTCCGGCACGCCCGCTGCGTCCCGCACCTGCACCGCCGTCACCAGTTCGGCACCCTCCACCCGAACCTCGCGTACCCCGAACAGGCCGGTGCCCAGCAGCGTCCACGCCACCAGCCCGGCCACCGCGACCACACCACCGGCCACCGCCCAGGGCAACGCCGCGCGCATCCGCCGACGCCGGGCCCGGGCCATGAACCGCCGGGTCGAGGCGGGTACCGCGTCGCTGCCGGCACGTACCAACTGCCACCGGCGCACGGGGCGACGCCCCGCGCCACCGTCCACACCGGTGCCGCGCCCCCGGGCCGGACCGGGACTCATTCCGCGACGGGCGCCGCGCCGTCCACGCCGACGGCTCCGGGAACGCTGCCCCCGATGCTCGTCGACCCGCCGGCCACCCCGCCGGCGACGGTGCCGGTCAGCGCCGACGCACCGGCGGTACGCGCCGCCAACGCGGCCAACAACTCGTCACCCATCAGCGAGATCGGCGGAGCCCCCATCGTCACCACCACGTCGCCCGGCCGGGCCCGGCGGGCCACCTCGGCCGGCGCCGCCTCCCACGTGTCGACGAAGACCTTCCGCTCCGCCGGCAGCGACACCGCCTCGACCAGCGCCGTCGAGCCCTCGCCGGGGGCACGTTCCTCGCCCGGCCCGAAGACCTCCAGCAGCACCAGCTCGTCGGCGATCGCCAGCGCCTCAGCGATCTCCGCCTGCAACTCCCGGGTGCGGTAGAGCCGGTAGGGCTGGAAGACCACGATCAGCCGGCCCTCCCCGGCCACCTCGCGCAACGTCCGCAGGGCCAACGTCATCGAGGTCGGGTGGTAGGCGTACTCGTCGTAGACGAGCACCCCGTCGACGTCGCCCTTGCGCTCGAAACGTCGGCGCACCCCCGGGAAGGCCGCGAGCGCGGCCTCCGCCGCCGGCAGTGGCAGCTCCAGCAGGTACGCGGCCAGCACCGCCGAGGCACTGTTGAGCCCCATGTGCCGGCCCGGCACCGGCAGTCGGAACTCGCCCAGCGAGCGACCGTCGATGTGGGCGAGGTAGCGCACCCCCCGCGCCGAGGAGGCGATGTCGGTCAGTCGCAGGTCAGCGTCCTCGGCCTCCCCGTAGGTGTACACCCGACGCCCCTCGGCGCGCAGCGTCGCCGCCAGCCGCCGGCCACCCGCGTCGTCGGCGCAGGTGATGACGAACCCCTCCGGGTCGGTGAGCCGGGCGAACTCGGCGAAGGTGGCCTCCAGGTTGGCCAGGTCGCCGTAGGTGTTCAGGTGATCCGCCTCGACATTCGTGACGATCGAGACGTACGGACGGTAGATGAGGAAGGAGCGGTCGCTCTCGTCGGCCTCGACCACGAAGTACTCGCCGGTGCCGTGGTGTGCCCCCGAGCCGACCTCGGAGATCTCCCCACCGATCACGAAGGACGGATCGGCCCCGGCCTGTTGCAGCACCATGGTGACCATCGAGGTGGTGGTGGTCTTGCCGTGGGTGCCGGCGACGGCCACGGTACGGCGACCGGTCATCGCGGCTGCCAGGGCCTCCGAGCGGTGCAGCACCCGCAGCCCGCGGCGGCGTGCCTCGACCATCTCCAGATGGTCGGCGGGGATCGCCGAGGAGTACACGACAGTGTCGACCCCGTCGAGGTTGGCCGTCTCGTGGGTCATGTGGATCGTTCCCCCGAGCGCCCGCAGGCCGGCCAGCGACGGCCACTCGCGCAGCTCGCTGCCGGAGACCGGCAGGCCCCGGGTGAGGAAGAGCCGGGCCAGCCCGCTCATGCCGACCCCGCCCACGCCGATCAGGTGGATATGGCCGAGATCCTCGGCGGTAAGCGTGCCCGCCGGGCTGAACGTGGTCATCTCGCTCCTCGCGCTCACCGGGTAACCGCCTCGTAGACGAAGTTGAGCAGCGCCTCGTCGCCGTCGCGCCGCCCGTAGGCCGCGGCGGCGGTACCCATCGCGTGCAGCCGCTGCGGATCGCGGATCAGCGGAATGACCGTACGTTCGAGCCAGTCCGGAGTCACCTCGGCGTCGTCGACGAGCAGGCCGCCACCGGCCTCGACCACCGGCAGTGCGTTACGCTTCTGCTCCTGGTTGCTGTGCGGGTAGGGCACGTAGATCGTCGGCAGCCCGATCGCGGCGACCTCGGCGCAGGTCATCGCCCCGCCCCGGCCGAGCATCAGGTCCGCCGCCGCGTACCCGGCGTCCATGTCGGACAGGTACGGCAGCGTCACGTACGGCACCGGCAGGTCCGTCGGGACCGACACCGGCTCGTTGCGGGCGCCGATCACGTGCAGCACCTGGACGCCGTTGCGGGCCAGTTCCTTCGCCGCCCCGGAGACCGCGAGGTTGATCGACCGGGCGCCCTGCGAGCCGCCGGCGACGAAGAGCACCGGCAGGTCGGGGCGGAGCCCGAAGTGGGCCCGCGCGGCGTTACGCATCGCCGCCCGGTCCAGCCCGGCGATGCTGCGGCGCAGCGGCACGCCGACCACCCGGGCGTCGCGCAGCGACTCCGCCTGCGCCGGCTGGTGCGGGAAACCGACGGCGACGTGCTTGGTGAACTTCATGCCCAACCGGTTCGCCACCCCCGGCGGCACGTTCACCTCGTGGATCACGATGGGCAGTTCCCGCCGCCAGGCGGCCAGATAGGCCGGCACCGAGACGTACCCGCCGAAGCCGACCACCACGTCGGCGCGTACCTCGTCGATGACCTTGCCGGCCGCGCGGGCCGCGGTCCACATCCGGCCCGGGGTACGGACCAGGTTCATGTTGATCGACCGGGGCAGTTGGTAGGCAGGGATGTTCCGCAGGTCGTAGCCGGCCGGCGGGATCAGCTCGTTCTCCAGGCCCTTCGGTGTGCCGAGGCAGGTTATCCGGACGCCGGGGTCGTGCCGGCGCAGGCAGTCGGCGAAGGCGAGCAACGGGTAGATGTGCCCCCCGGTGCCACCTCCTGCGAGCACCACCGAACGCAGCGGACCCATCAACGTCTCCTCTCGCTCGCCGACCCGCTGCGACCCCGGCTGTCCCGGGCGCCACGCGACGCGGCCTGGTCGTCCCTACGCCGCTTGCGTGCCTGGGGCACGGAGCCCCGGGCCGTCGACGGCGGCGCCGAGCGGCGCCGCCGGCCGGGAAGCGGCGGCAACGGTGCCCACACTAGTCGGACCCACCGGGCCGGTGGACGGGCATGCAGGGCCCGGGCCGCATCGGGTTCCGCGCGGGCGAACGAGGCCAGCATGCCGACCGCCGCGAGGGTGACCACCAGGGCGCTGCCGCCGTCGGAGATGAACGGCAGCGGTACGCCGGTCAGCGGCAACAGCCCGATGACGCCGCCGATGTTGATGAACGCCTGCCCGACGAGCCAGGCGGTGGCGCCCGCGGCGGCCAGTCGCCGGAACGGGTCGTCGACCCGACGGGCGATGCGCAGGCCGGTGTAGCCGAGCACGGCGAACAGGGTGACGATCACGGCGCAGCCGACCACCCCCAGCTCCTCGGCGATCACCGCGAAGATGAAGTCGTTCTCCGCGGCCGGCAGCCAGGCCCACTTGGTCCGCCCCTGGCCCAGCCCGGTGCCGAACCAGCCGCCGTTGGCGATGGCGTAACGGGCCTGGACCATCTGGTAGCAGAGTTGCTCCTTGCATCCGTCCAGCGGCGGCGGGTTGAAGAAGACGGTGAGCCGGGCCAGCCGGTAGTTCTCCTCACCCCGTACGCCCGAACCGGCGCCGAGGGAGGCCACCGCCACCAGCAGGCCGATGCCGAGCAGCCCGATCGCGCTGAGCGCGGCGAAGACCCGCAGCCGCACCCCGGCCGCCCAGAGCAGCCCCACCACCAGGGCCAGCAGGCAGAGCATGCTGCCCAGGTCGTTGTAGCCGACCAGCACGAAGAGCAGCCCCACCACCGGGAACAACGGCGTGGCCAACTCCCGCCACCAACCCAGCGCCGCGCCCTTGCGGGCGAGCACGTGCGCACCCCACAGCACCAGCGCGAACTTCGCCAGCTCCGACGGTTGCAGGCTGACCTCGCCGACGTACAGCCAGAGCAGTTGGGCCTCCAGCGGGCCGATCTTCGCGTCGCCGTCGGTCAGCCGCCCGTACGCCACCAGCAGGTTCAGCACCACCAGCAGCCCCACCGCGACGGCCAGGGTCGGCCGGCCCAGGGCCCGGTAGGTGCGCGCCGGCAGGCGCTGGCAGGCCCAGAACGCCACGATGCCGATCACCGCGAAGATCGCCTGCTTGGTCAGCGACGCCGAGGCGTTGCCACCCAGGGCGTAGTCCCGCACGCTGGTGGCCGAGAAGACCATGGTCAGCCCGATCAGCAGCAGTAACCCGGCGCTGGCCAGCAGCAGGTGGTACGAGGCCAGCGGCCGGGACAGCAGGCCCCGCAACGCGGCCAACGACCCCACCGTGTCCAACCCACGCCACGCCCCCTCGGCGTCGCCGCGTCCGGTCACCGCGGTCACCGACACCTCCGGACGCGCCGGGCTGCGGTCCACTGCCACGTCGTCTGCTCGCGCCTCCCCCACAGCGTCATCATCGCCGCTACCGGCACCCGACCGGGGCGGTACGGCCCGGTCGGCGTGTCGCACTTGCGCCAACCACCCTCCGCTGTCCCTCCAACACGCCACCCCAAGGCGTTGATCAAGAGGTTTGGGTCGGGATCCGTTACGGATCCCGACCCAAACCTCTTGATCAACGCCGCCCAGCGCGGTGGGTCAGCCCATGTTGGCCAGGAAGTCGCTGTAGAAGAGGCCGAGGGCGATGGCCACGCCGATGCCGGCGATGATCCAGAACCGGACCACGATGTTGACCTCGCTCCAGCCGGCCAACTCGAAGTGGTGCTGCAACGGCGACATCCGGAAGACGCGCTTGCCGGTGGTCTTGAAGGAGATGATCTGGATCACCACCGACATCGTGATGATCACGAACAGACCACCGATGATCAGCAGGAGCAGGATCGTACGGGTCGACATCGCCATCCCGGCGATCAGGCCACCGAGGCCGAGCGCCCCCGTGTCGCCCATGAAGATCCGGGCTGGCGAGGTGTTCCACCACAGGAAGCCGACGCAGGCGCCGGCCGCCGCTCCGGCGATCAGCGCGATCTCCAGCGGGTCGCGGACGGTGTAGCAGTAGTTGTCCGGGTTCGCGGTGTACGCCGGGTCGGCGCACCAGTGCCGGTACTGCCAGAACGCGATCACCGCGTACGCGCCGAGCACCATCACCGAGGCGCCGGTGGCCAGCCCGTCGAGACCATCGGTGAGGTTGACGCCGTTGGTCGCCGCCATCACCACGAAGATGAAGATGATCACCGCACCGATCTTGGTCACGTCCAGCGCCGGGATGTCCCGGATGAAGCTGAGCGTGGTGCTGCCGACCGTCTCGGTGTTGGTCACCGCGCCGGTGGCGTCGGTCATGGTGGAGGGGAACCAGAGCGCGACGACTCCGAACACCGCGCCGACCAGGATCTGCCCGAGCAGCTTGCCCCGCGCGCTCAGGCCACCGCTGTGCCGCTTGCGCACCTTCAGGAAGTCGTCGATGAAGCCGACCGCGCCGCAGAAGACCATCAGCCCGAGCAGCACCAGCGCCGTGATGGTCGGCTCGACCTGGGCGATCTGCGCGTCGGGCAACGTGGTCAGGGCGAGGTGGCCGGCCACGTACGCGATGACAGTGGCCAGGATGAACACCACGCCGCCCATCGTCGGCGTGCCCTTCTTGCCCTGGTGCATCTGCGGGCCCTCGGCCCGGATGGGCTGGCCGGCCTTGAGCCGGGTGAAGACCCGGATCGCGATCGGGGTGCAGAACAGCGAGACGAGGAAGGCCACCCCGATGGCCACGATTACCGCCCTCACGCGGCGCCACCCCCGGCCGACGCCGACGTACCCGTACCGCCCCCGGCGGCCTCGACGCGCAGCGCGTCGGCCACCTCCCAGGTCCGGTACCGGGAGCCCTTCACCAGGACGACGTCGCCCGGCCGTAGCTCGCTGCGCAGCACCTCGACGGCCGCCGCCTGATCGGTGAGCAGCACCGACTCTCCTCCCCAGTCACCTACCGATGTCGCCCCGTGATGGATCGGCGCCGCCGCCTCGCCGACCACGAGCAACCGGTCCACACCCAGCTCGGCCGCGAGCCGGCCCACCTCGGCATGTCCCTGCGCCTCGAACTCGCCCAGCTCGGCCATGTAGCCGAGCACCGCGACGGTACGCCGTCCCGCGCCGATGCCGCCCAGCGCCCGCAGCGCCACCGCCGTCGACGCCGGGTTGGCGTTGTACGAGTCGTCGATCACGGTGATCCCGTCGGTGCGCTCGAAGACGTCCATCCGACGGGTGGAAACCAGCCCGAGCGCGCCAAGCGCGGTGGCCAGCTCGGCCAGCGGCATGCCCAGCTCCCGTGCCACGGCCGCCGCGGCCAGGCTGTTCCAGACCTGGTGGCGGCCGGTGAGCCCGAGCCGCACCGGCGCACTGCCCTCCGGCGTGACGAGGGTGTACGCGGGCCGTCCCCGCTCGTCAAGCGTCACGTCCACGGCCCGCACGTCGGCGTGCGCCGACTCGCCGTAGCGGATCACCCGGGCCACCGTACGGGCCGCCATGGCGTCGACAAGCGGATCGTCGGCGTTCAACACCGCCAGGCCGTCGGCCGGCAGCGCCTCGACCAGCTCGCCCTTGGCCAGGGCGATGTTCTCCTGCGACCCGAACTCGCCGATGTGCGACACCCCGACGTTGAGCACCACGGAGATGCGCGGCGGCGCGACCTCGCAGAGGTACCGCACATGGCCGATGCCCCGGGCGCCCTTCTCCATCACCAGGTAGCGGGTGGTCGGGCCGGCCTGCAACGCCGTGTACGGGTGCCCCAGCTCGTTGTTGAACGATCCGGGCGGCGCCACCGTCTCACCGAGCCGGGCGGTCAACTGGGCGATCAGGTCCTTGGTGGTGGTCTTGCCCGACGAGCCGGTCAGCCCGATCACGGTGAGCCCGGGCAGCCGGTCCACCACCGCACGGGCGAGCCGGCCCATCGCCGCCAACGGATCGGCGACAACGATCATCGGCACCCCGGGCACCTCGCGGGTACCCAAGACAGCCACCGCGCCGGACGCCACCGCCGCGGCGGCGAAGTCGTGGCCGTCCACCTTCTCCCCGTCGAAGGCGACAAACAGCCCACCGGGGGTGACCTTGCGGGAGTCGAACTCCACACTGCCGGTGACCTGCGCGGCGGGATCGGCGGCGACCAGCCGACCGTCGACCGCCGAGGCCACCTCCGCCAGGCTGAGCGTGATCACTGGCCCTCCAGATCCCCGAAGCGGCCCCGCAGCGCGTCGGCAAGCTCGGTCCGGTCGTCGAACGGGTACACCTCGCCGGCGATCTCCTGGCCCCGCTCGTGCCCCTTGCCGAGCAGGGCCACCACGTCACCCGGCGTCGCCAGCCGCACCGCCTCGTCGATCGCCGCCCGGCGACCACCGACCTCGATCACCTGGGCCGACGCGCCGGCCCGGCGCGCACCGGCGAGCACCTCGGCGCGGATCACCGCCGGATCCTCGGTGCGGGGGTTGTCGTCGGTCACCACCACCACGTCGGCGCCGGCCGCGGCGGCGGCACCCATCGCCGGCCGCTTGGCCCGGTCCCGGTCACCACCGGCCCCGATGACGCAGATCAGCCGGCCGGTGCTGAGTTCCCGCAGCGCCGCCAGCGCGGCCACCACGGCGTCGGTCTTGTGCGCGTAGTCGACCACCCCGCGGACCCCGCCGGCCACGCCCACCGACTCCAGCCGCCCGGGTACGCCGCCGCAGGCGGCCACGCCCTCGGCGGCGGTAACCGGGTCGATCCCGGCAGCCACCAGGCTGGCGATGGCGAGCAGGGCGTTGGACACGTTGTGCCGGCCGGGCAGCGCCACCCGGGCGGGCAGCGTCAGTCCGTCCGGGCCGTGCGCGGTGAACCGCTGCGCGTACCCCTCGCCGGTCTGCTCGTCGGCCCACCAGGTGGCGGCCCGGTCCCCGAGCGCGGAGAAGCTGACCGTGCCCGGCTTGAACAGCGCCTTCAGCGCCGGGTCGTCGTGGTTGAGCACCTCGACCGCGCACCGGCCGTCGAACAGCCGGGCCTTTGCCGCGAAGTAGTCCTCGGCGTCGGCGTGGAAGTCCAGGTGGTCGGAGCCGAAGTTGGTCCAGCCGCCGACGGCGAACCGCACCCCGCCGACCCGGCCCATCGCCAGGGCGTGGCTGGAGACCTCCATGACCACCGCGGTCACGCCACGCTCGCGAGCGGCGGCCAGCATGGCGTGCAGGTCGGTGGCCTCGGGCGTGGTCCGCACGCTGTCGATCACCAGATCACCGAGGCGGGTCTCCACGGTGCCGATCAGGCCGGTGGTGTGGCCGGCGGCGCGCAACCCCGACTCGACCAGGTAAGCGGTGGAGGTCTTGCCGGCGGTACCGGTCACCCCGATCACGGTCAGCCCGGCCGTGGGATCGCCGTAGACGGCCGAGGCGAGCATGCCGAGCACCGCGCGGGGGTCGGCCGCCACCAGGGTCGGCAACCCGCTGTCGGCGGCGCGCTCGACGCCGGCCGGATCGGTGAGCATCGCGACCGCACCGGCGCTCGCCGCTGCGGCGGCGAACTCCGCGCCGTGCCGTCGAGCGCCGGGCAGGGCCGCGTACAGATCACCGGGACCGACCTCGCCGCTGGCGTGGGTCACCCCGGTCACCACCGGGTCGGCACTTGTCGGGGACGCCACGGCGAGCCGGGCGGCCAGGTCACCGAGCCGGATCCCGGTCACGGAACGGGGACGAGGATTGCCGCGCACGGCGTCAGACCCTACCCGGTCGCTCGGTCCGGGCCGCACGGCGCGCCTGAATCTCCGTCTGATGAAGTCGAACCGCAGGTGGTGGCTACGGGAAGACGGTGAACGTCGGCGCCGGCTCGGTCGACGGCGGTACCCGGTGATGACGCAGGGTGAAGGTCATCATGTCCTGGAAGGCCGGTGCCGAGATCTGGCCACCACCACCGCTCGGGCTGTGCACGAAGACCGCGATCACGTAGCGCGGATTCTCCGCCGGGGCCATCCCGATGAACGAGGCGACCTCGCCGGGCTGCTTCTTGCCGTCGACCAGTCGCCAGCCGGTGCCGGTCTTGCCGGCGACCCGGTAACCGGGGACGGCGGCGGCCAGCCCGGTGGCGTCGTCGACAGTGGTGACCGCTTCCATGATCGTACGCAGGGCGGCGGCGTTGTCCGGACTGAGCACCTGCCGGGTCTCCGGCGCCGGCGCGGGGGTCCGTTTCCCGTTCGGCGCGATGGTCTCCTTCAGCAGGTGCGGCTGGATGTACGTGCCGTCGTTGGCGATGGCGGCGTAGGCGGCGGCCATCTGCAACGGGGTGGCGTCCACGCTGTGCCCGATCGGCACCGACCCGTACGACGAGTCGCTCCACTCCTCCACGGGCAGCAGCCGCCCGCTCGCCTCGCCGGGCATCCCGACCTCGGTCGGCTTGCCCAGGCCGAACCGCCGCTGGTAGTCGAGCAGGCGTTCCGCGCCGAGCTTGTCGGCGATCTGGATGGTGCCGACGTTCGAGGAGTACGCCATCATGCCGGCGACGCTCATCCGCCGCCCGTTCGCCTGGTGGGTGTCGCGGAACCAGGTGTCGCCCTTGCGGATGGCGTTGGCCACCGGGAACGAGGTGTCCGGGGTGATGACGCCTTCCTGAAGGGCAGCGCCGAACGTGATCGGCTTGTGCACCGAGCCGGGGTCGACGATGAAGCTGGTGGCCGCGTCCTCCCGGTCGGTCGGCTCACTCGGGAAGGGCTTCGCCGCGTTGTAGGTGGGGTGGCTGGCCTGGGCCAGCACCTCACCGGTACGCGCGTCCAGCACCACGGCGGCGCCGGTGCTGCCCTGCACCTGTTGCATCCGGTCGCTGAGGATGCGCTGCACCATGTACTGCAGGTCGCGGTCGATGGTGAGCACCACCGAACTGCCCGGCTTGGCCTTCGTGGTGCTGCTGTAGCCGCCGGGGATGGGAGCGGCCAGGTCGCCGAGGCCGACCTCGAAGACCCGCTGGCCGTCCTCGCCGTGCAGCAGGTCGTCGAAGCGCGCCTCCAGACCCTCCAGCCCGACCATGTCGGGGCTGGTGAAGCCGATCAGGTTGGCCGCGAGATCCCCGCCGGGCACCTCGCGCCGCTCGTCGCGGTGCGTGGCGATGCCGGGCAGCTTGAGCGCCATGATCTCCTTGGCGCGGTCGATGTCCACCCCCCGAGCGAGGTACTCGAACTGCGAGTCGACGCCGTTGATCCGCTTGCGGGGCTTCATCTTCTCGGCCAGTTCGGAGGCCGGGATGCCCAGCAGCGGGGAGAGCGCCCGGGCGGTCGCCGCGATGTCGACGATCCGGGTCGGGTCGGCGTAGACGTACCGGGCCTCGACGCTGTGCGCCAGGGCGGCCTCGCCGGAGCGGTCGAAGATGGCGCCCCGCGGCGCGGGCAGTTGCACGGTCCGGGTGCGGTCGGCGAGCCCGCCGTCGGCGTACGCCGGTGTGTCGACGGTCTGGAGCACGACCAGCCGCACCCCGACGGCGACGAAGAGGGCCAGGGTCAGCGCGGTACCCAGTCGCAGCCGACGTCCCGGGTCGGCCAGCCGGGGCGGTCGGGGCCGCTTGCGTGCCGGCCGGCGCGGCGGCGTGCGGTCCCCGTGACGCGGCTCCCGGGTGGCCACCCGCCGCCGAGGGGCGGTGACCGGGGGCTCGTCGCGCGGGGTGCGGTCGGTGACCGTACGGGTCACCGTGGCACGTGCGGCGCCACCGTCCCGGCGGCCCGGGCGGCCGGCCGCCCGGCCGGCGGCGCCCCGGCCACCGTCGAGCACCTGTAGCGCCGGGCGGAACGGGTCCTGCGACCGGTTGCTGCGCGGGGTACGCCGCTGCTCCGCGCGTCCGGTGCCGGCAGCCGCGCCGCCCTCGCGCACGGTGCGGCCCCGGGGGGTGTAGGCGCGGGCGTCGGAGATGCCGCCGAGGCCCGGATCCGCGTCCCGCTCCGCCGTCGCGCGGGGCGGCGTACCCCGCTGCCCGCCGCCACGCGACGAACCGCGCCGGGAGCCTTCGGCGTCCCGGCGCGGTTCCTCCGACCTCGGTGGCACGGCCTACCCCTGCCCGCCCTGCTGGCTGGCGATGGAGAGCTTCCCACCGGCCGGCTGCGGCACCCCGATCACCTTGCCGTCCGGCAGCCGGATGTACGCCGGCTCACCCGACTCGACCAGCCCCAGCTTGCGGGCCTGGGCGGCGAGGTTGCCCGGCGACTCGGACTCGGCGATCTGCTTCTTCAGCTGCTGCTGCTCCACGTCGAGCTTGGCCTGCTGCTGCTGCAACTCGTCCAGCCGGAAGGCGTTCTCGTTGATCTTCGTGTTGACCGCCAGGATGCCCAGCACCCCGCCGACGACCAGCACCACCACCAGCGCGGCGAACGGTGCCCGCGGCACCCGCACCGGCGGCGGCGGGGCGACCCGCAGCCGCGGCGACTCCGACCGCTCGGCCGCGACGGCGACCCGCTCCACCGGACGCAGCGCCGCGCTGCCCTGGGTCGGGAACTCGCGCGCCCCCCGGGCGCGAGTCTCCGCCGACCGGTTCACCCGGTCCGTCCGCCGAGCACCGTCGCCCGCTCCCCGGGTCCGCTCCGCCGCGATCCGGCCCCCCGACCGCGGTGCGCGCTGCCCGGCGCCGGCGATGTCCCGACGCTTGTCTACGTTCATGTCCCCTCCCCCTCTTCGTCCGTGGTGTCCCCCGGCGCCCGCCGCGGATCCGGACCGGATTCCGTGGTGGACCCCGTCCCCGGTTGGTGCATCGCCTTGACCCGGCGGCGGTACCGTTCGCGGTCGGTACGCCCCCGTTGCCGTGCCTGCGGGTCGATCCGCTCCGCGGCCCGCAGGCGCACCGAAGCGGCCCGCGGATTCGCGGTGACCTCCACCTCCCCAGGCAGTTCCGCGCCCCGGCTGAGCAGCCGGAACGTCGGCTCTGACCCGGGCAGTTCGACCGGGAGGTCGATCGGGCCCGTGCTGCGGACCCGATCGGCGAGCGCCTGCTTGGTGAGCCTGTCCTCCAGCGAGTGGTAGGACAGCACCACCAGGCGACCGCCGACGGCGAGCCGGTCCAGAGCGGCCGGCAGCGCTGTCTCCAGCGCTGCCAGTTCTCTGTTTACCTCGATCCGTAAAGCCTGAAACGTTCTCTTTGCCGGGTGTCCCCCGGTTCGTCGGGCTGGTGCCGGAATCGACTCCCGGACCAGCTCGGCCAGCCGCGCCGACGAGGTGATCCGGCCGCGTTCCCGCTCCCGGATGATCGCCGAGGCGATCCGGCCGGCGAACTTCTCCTCGCCGTACACCCGCAGCACCCGGGCCAGGTCCGGGTGCGGGTAGGTGTTGACCACCTCCTCGGCGGTCACCCCCCGGGTCTGGTCCATCCGCATGTCCAACGGCGCGTCCTGCGCGTACGCGAACCCGCGGTCGGGCGCGTCGAGCTGCAACGAGGAGACACCGAGATCGAACAGGACCCCGTCCACGGACGGATATCCCAGCCGGTCGAGTACCTCGGGCAGTTCGTCGTAGACGGCGTGCTCCAGATGGACGCGGTCGGCGAACCGGGCCAGCCGGACCCTGGCGTGGGCCAGCGCCTCGGTGTCCCGGTCCAGGCCCACCAGCACCGTCTCCGGATGGGCCTGAAGCACCGCCTCGGCGTGGCCGGCCAGACCCAACGTCGCGTCGACGTGCACGGTGCGGCCACCCCGGCCCAGCGCGGGGGCCAGCAGCTCGAGACACCGCTCGAGCAGCACCGGCACGTGCGTGCCGCGTAGCTCCCCCATGTCGACCCCCACTGGTTGAACCGGTTGTGTATCCGCGCCCTGTTCGTCGGACGACGCCGTGCCGTCGTACCGCCAGATCCCCATCCGCTCTCCGCCCGCCCGTCGGGCCGCAGGCCCGGAGGGTCGGATCGTGCGCCTGGCACCGGGGAAGGGATGCCAGGAACTCGAAAGCGGCTGGAGATCTCGCAGTACGTCGGGCGTCGCCACGCCCTACAGACCGCCGGGCAGCACCCCTTCCTCGATGTCGGCGAAGTCGTCTTCGCTCTCGGCGAGGTAGGTCTCCCAGGCGACCTTGTCCCAGATCTCCACCCGGGTGCTCGCACCGATGACCACCAGGTCCCGGTCGAGCCCCGCGTATGTACGTAGGTGCGGCGGGATAATCACCCGACCCTGCTTGTCCGGCACCTCGTCGTGCGCGCTGGCGAAGAACACACGGCTGTAGGCCCGGGCCGCCTTGTGTGTCATCGGCTGCGCACGCAACTGCTCCGCGATCTGCTGGAACTCCGGCGTCGGGAAGACGTAGAGGCAGCGCTCCTGCCCTTTGGTGATCACGACACCCCCCGCCAGCTCATCCCGGAACTTGGCCGGAAGGATCAACCGGCCTTTGTCGTCCAGGCGCGGAGTGTGGGTGCCGAGAAACATCGGCCCAACCCCCTCGCCCTTTGAGCGGCGTTCGCGCGCCGCTGACCCCCCGGGCCGGTGGGCCCCTCCCGGCCCCACCAATGCGCCCCACTCTACTCCACTTCCCTCCACTCGCAACCAGATTCGACCGCGTGGCGCGCCGCGCGTCGCCACAAAAGCGCACGTCAGGCGGGGTGGAGCGGAGTGGAGGGCCCGGCGGCCCCGCAGGGCGGGTCCGCTTTCCGACATAGATCGACTCCGTCCGGCCGAGGGTCATCCGACCGGCCGCCGGCAGAGCCGAGCCGAACGGATCGCCGTCGGTGCCGATCTCGCGGGTCCGCTGGTCCGGTAACCTCGCTCGGGTGACGGACGCGAAGATGCCCCTGCGGGCGAAGGTGGCCAGCTCCGTGTCACGGACCGCCGCGGCGTTGTCCCGGGCGGCGGGCCGGGGCGACGGCTCGGTGATCGGTGGTTGGCTCGGCCTGAAGATCGACCCCGAACTGCTCGCCCACCTCTCCGCCGGCCGGGCCATCGCGCTGATCTCCGGGACCAACGGGAAGACCACCACCACGCGGCTCGCCGCCGCGGCCGTCGGGGTGCTCGGGCGGGTCGCCACCAACTCGTTCGGCGCCAACATGCCCACCGGACACACCTCCGCGCTGGCCAAGGCCGGCAGCACGCCGTACGCGGTGCTGGAGGTCGACGAGCACTACCTCGCCCAGGTGATCGAGGCAACCGACCCGCACGTGGTGGCGCTGCTCAACCTCTCCCGTGACCAGCTGGACCGGGCCAAGGAGGTCGCCATGATGGCGCAGCTCTGGCGCGCGGCGCTGGCCCGGCATCCGGACATCCGCGTGGTCGCCAACGCCGACGACCCGATGGTGGTCTGGGCGGCCACCCCGCCGGCCTCCCACGACCAGCGGATCACCCCGCCGCACGTCACCTGGTTCTCCGCCGGGCAGCGCTGGCACGACGACTCCTGGGTCTGCCCCGAGTGCGGCTCCACCATCCAGCGCTCCGGCGAGCAGTGGTGGTGCACCGGCTGCCCGCTACGCCGGCCGGAGCCGCAGTGGACCGTGGACGACGAGGGCGTCGTCGACCCGACCGGCGCCTGGTACAAGGTCAAGCTCCAGCTACCCGGCAAGGTCAACGTCGGCAACGCGGCCACCGCCCTCGCGGTCGCCGCCGAATTCGGCGTACGCCCCTTCGACGCGGTGCCCCGCCTCGGTGACGTGACCTCGGTGGCCGGACGCTACGCCCAGGTGGTCCGGGAGGGTCGCACCGTGCGACTGCTGCTGGCCAAGAACCCGGCCAGCTGGCTGGAGGCGTTCGACATGGCGGACGAGGCGCCGACGCTGCTGTCCATCAACGCGCGGGACCCCGACGGGCTGGACACCTCCTGGCTCTTCGATGTCGACTTCGCTCCGCTGCGCGGACGTCTGGTGCTCATCACCGGCGACCGGGCGTACGACCTGGCCGTGCGGCTGGAGATCAACGACGTGCCCTTCCAGTACGTACGCACCTTCGACGAAGCCGTCCGGGCAGTACCTCCGGGTCGGCTGGAGGTCATCGCGAACTACACCGCGTTCCAGGACATCCGAGCGGAGTTGGACCGTGTCAACTGAGACCCTGCGCATCGTCTGGATCTATCCGGACCTGCTGTCCACCTACGGCGACCGGGGCAACGCTCTGATCCTGGCCCGCCGGGCCCAGCAGCGCGGGTTCCCGGTCGAGGTGCTGGAGGTCCGCTCCGACCAGCGGCTGCCCACCACGGCCGACATCTACCTCATCGGTGGCGGTGAGGACGGCCCGCAGGCGCTCGGCGCGCAACGACTGCTCGCCGACGGTGGCCTGCACCGGGCGGTGGCCCAGGGCTCGGTGGTCTTCGGTGTCTGCGCCGGCTACCAGTTGCTGGGCACCTCGTTCTTTGCCAAGGGCACCCAGTACCAGGGCCTGGAACTGCTCGACCTCTCCTCGGACCGGGGTCCCAGCCGGGCCGTCGGCGAGTTGGCCGGCGACATCGACGCCCGCCTCGGCCTGCCGCCGCTGACCGGGTTCGAGAACCACGGCGGTCGCACCCACCTCGGCCCCGGGGTCTCCCCGCTGGCCCGGGTCACCGCCGGGGTCGGCAACGACGGCGCCACCGAGGGGGCCTGGCGGGGCAAGCTGCTCGGCACGTACTCGCACGGCCCCGCGCTGGCCCGCAATCCGGCCCTGGCCGACCTGCTGCTGCGCTGGGCGACCGGCGCACAGCACCTGCCCCCGCTCGACGACACCTGGGCCGACCGGCTGCGGGCCGAACGCCGGACCGCGGTGGCCACCGCCCGGGCATGATCCGCAAGCTGCGGAGACGACTCCTGCGGGCGAGCCGGTCGGGTGCCCCTGCGGCCGGCCCCCCGCAGCCCGACAGCCCACTGGTCGGCCCCCCGCCCGTCGGGTGGCGCCGTCTGCTGGTCGCCGCGACGCCGTCGGTCACCCGGTTCGCGCTGCTGCTGCTCCTGCTCGCTGTCTTCGGGGCGACGCTGTTGCTGGTGCCGCACCCCGAGCCGACGGCGCTGCCGGACCTGGCCGACCGGATGGGGCGGCTCGCCCCGGTGGCCGGTGTGCTCGGCGGGGCACTGCTGCTGGTGGCGCTGGTCCCCCGCACGTTCATCACCCTCGCCGCAGGTGCCATCTTCGGTGCCCTGGAAGGTGCCGCGTACGCGCTCGGCGCCGCACTGCTGGCGGCGGCGATCGGCTTCACCGTGGGTCGGGTGCTGGGTCGGGAGTTCGTCGCCGAACGCGTCCGGGGCCGGCTGGCCCGCCTCGACCGCTGGTTCGCCCGGCAGAGCGTCCTCGGCGTGGTCACCGTACGGCTGCTGCCGATCTCCGGTTTCGGTCTGGTCAGCTACGGCTACGGCACCACCGGCGCGCGGGTGCTGCCGTTCCTCGTCGGCAGCGTGATCGCCTCCGCGCCGACCGCGTTCGGCTACGCGGCGGTCGGCGCAGCCGTGACCAGCCCCGGCGAGATCAACTGGTTCGCCGCCGCCCCGGCCTCGCTGGGCTTCATCGCCAGCGCCGTACTGCTCGCCCGCTGGTGGCGCGCCGAACGCCGCCTCCGCCGCTGACCGACTTCCCCACCCCCAGGCACCCAGCGGGACCGCGCAACTTAGGGGAAAGTGCTGGTTCCGAGGCGGTCGAGGCAGCACTTCCCCCGAAGTTGCACATGCGGGGCATGCGGGCGCGCGGTGGGTGGGGGTGATGGGGTGGTGGGGTGGGTCAGCGGGATACGGTGACCAGGCCGGCTTCGTAGGCGGCGATGACCAGGTGCACCCGGTCGCGGGCGCCGAGCTTGCTGAAGAGTCGGGCCACGTGCGCCTTTGCGGTAGCCGTACTGATCACCAGCTCGGCGGCGATCTCGGCGTTGGACAGGCCCCGTCCCACGAGGGTGAGCACCTCGCGCTCCCGATCGGTCACCCCGGCCAGCGACCGTGGCGTCGCAGCCGCCGGCCGGCGACTGAACTCGGCGATAAGTCGCCGGGTCACACCTGGTGCGATGAGCGCGTCCCCCGCCGCCACCACCCGGATCGCGCCGAGGATGTCCTCCAACGCCATGTCCTTGACGAGAAAGCCGCTCGCGCCGGCCCGCAGCGCGGCGTGCACGTGTTCGTCGTCGTCGAACGTGGTGAGCACCAGCACCCGGGCAGGACCGCCGGAGTCGGTGATCGTCCGCGTCGCCTGGATGCCGTCGGTCCCCGGCATCCGCAGGTCCATCAGCACCACGTCGGGCAACACCTCACGAGTCAGGCGTACGGCTTCGGCGCCGGTGCCAGCCTCGCCGACCACTGCCATGTCCGGCACGTCGGCGATCAGCACGCGCAGCCCGGCCCGCACCAGCGGCTGGTCGTCGACGAGCAGCACCCGGATGGTCACCGCTCCGCCACCTCCTCAGGGCGACCGCCGGCCCCGCCACCACCAGCCGGACGACGACCGTCGGAACTGGCACCATCCGGACCGTCGCCGACCCGGCCGCCACCAGCCGGACGGCCACCGACGGCACCAGCACCACCCGGACAGCCACCGGCCGGGACTGCGCTCTGCGGCGACACCGGCAGCCAGGCTGTCACCCGGAAGCCTCCCTCGGACCGTGGTCCGGCCCGGAACCGACCGCCGACGGCCATGACCCGCTCGCGCATGCCGATCAAGCCGTGCCCCTCGACGCCGATCGGACCGCCCCGGCCGTCGTCGACGATTTCCACCATGACCGCGTGGTCGCCGCGCTCGACGACGACCCGGCACGCGTCCACCCCGGCGTGGCGGACCACGTTGGTGAGCGCCTCCTGGACGATGCGGAACGCGGCGAGGTCGATCTCGGCCGGGACCGGCCCGTCGCCGGCCGAGCACAACTCGACCCGGACTCCGGCATCACCCGTCGCGGCGATCAGCCGCTCCAGGTCCACCAATCCGGGCACCGGCTCCAGCGGCGCCGGATCACCGTCGCCGCGGCGCAGCGCGCCGAGGGTACGCCGCAGCCCGGCCAGGGTGTCCCGGCTGGCCGCCTCGATGGTGGCGAGCGCGGCGCGGGCCTGGGCCGGTTGGGTGTCGATTACCCGTGCCCCGACCCCGGCCTGGATGGCGATCACCCCGATGCTGTGCGCGACCATGTCGTGCAGTTCCCGGGCGATGCGCAGCCGCTCGGCGGTGACCGCCTCGGCGGCGGCGTGCCCGCGCATCGCTGCCGCGTAGCTCCGCCGTGCCCGCACCGAGTTGCCGGCGATCCAGGCTGTCGCGACCGCCAGCACGGTCAGCGCGGCCTGGTCCACCGGCTCGACTCCGAGGTTCACGAAGGCGGCGAGCACCTGTGTCACCAGCACCGCCCCGGCGGCCGGCACCGACACCCGACGGGAGCGGTTCGCGGCAACGACGGCGAGCGCCGCGTCGACGGCGAGGAACTGAAGGTTGAAGATGTCGCCGAGGTACCCGGGATCCCGGCCGTGCACGGTCGCGGCGCACAGCGTCGCTCCGGCGAGCATCAAGCCGAGCGCGGTCAGCGGGCGGCGCCGCAGCAGGCCCGCCGGCAGCGCCACGATGAGCACCGGCACCAGGTAGCGCACCGGCAGCCACCAGCCCACCACGCCGACCCCGTCGCCGCTGTTCGCCACGGCCGGCGCCAGCGCCCAGAGCACCGGCAGCAGGGCGACCCCGGCCCACACCAGGACCGCCCGCACCACCGGCACGGTGGCACGCGGCCGGATCAGGGCGGTGACCTCCACCGGCACACGGTATCCAGCGCCGCGCCGCGCCGGCATCGGCCCGGGGGCGTACGCCCGCAGGCCACCATCCAGGTGCCCGGTACGGCCGGCGGGTCGACGCGGCAGTGCCCGGCGCCCGGCATCGTGCACGGCATGATCGAACTTGATGGCCTGACCCGGCGGTACGGCCGCACCACCGCCGTCGACGGTCTGACCCTGACCGTCCGACCCAGCCGGGTGACCGGCTTCCTCGGCCCGAACGGCGCCGGCAAGTCCACCACCCTGCGCATGGTGCTCGGGCTGACCACGCCGACCAGCGGCACCGTCACGGTCGCTGGCGTCCGGTTCCGGGACCTTGCCCGGGGGCTACGGCACGCCGGCGCGCTGCTCGACGCCGGGGACGTGCACGCCGGGCGCAGCGCACGGGCGCACCTGACGGCCCTCGCCCGCGGCAACGGCATCGGCTCCCGGCGAGCCGACGAGGTCCTGGGACTGGTCGGCCTCGACGATGCCGCCAACCGCCGGGTCGGCCGATTCTCGCTCGGCATGCGGCAACGCCTCGGTATCGCCGCCGCGTTGCTGGGCGACCCGCCCGTGCTGATGTTCGACGAGCCGTTCAACGGCCTCGACCCGGAAGGGGTGCGCTGGGTGCGCGAACTGTTCCGACGGCTCGCCGCCGAGGGTCGTACCGTCTTCGTCTCCAGTCACCTGATGGGCGAGGTCGAGCACTGCGCCGACCATCTCGTCGTCATCGGCCGGGGCCGGTTGATCGCCGACGAGTCCCTGAACGACTTCGCCGCCCGCGCCGGCCGGGCCGAGGTCGTCCTGCGTACCCCCGAACCGGCCGCCCTGACCTCGGCTCTGGTGGACGTCGGCGCGGACGTGCGGCCGGCTGCGGATGGCGCGCTCGCCGTCAGCGGGGTGGACGCGGAACGGATCGGCGACCTGGCCCTCGGCCTGCGGATCCCGCTGCACCAGTTGACCACCCGCACCGCCTCATTGGAGGAGGCCTTCATGGCACTCACCGCCGCCGACGTCGAGTACGCCGCCGGGAGGACCCGATGACCACCGCGACCCGACCCGCCACGCGCACCAGCCCGACCCACCCGGCCCGCTACCGCGACCTGCTCGCCGCCGAGTGGATCAAACTCTGGTCGCTCCGCTCCACCTGGGCGGCGTTCGCCCTGATCCTGCTCGCCATGGTCGGCCTCGCCGGCCACGCCGCGCTGGCCACCCACGCGGGCTGGCCGGACTGGTCGGCCGAGCAGCGGGCGCTGCGTTCCCCGCTCTGGGACGCCTTTCCCACCGAGGCGCAGATGTTCGTCGTCCTCGCGGCCAGTGGTGTCGGCGCGGTCGCGATCGGCGGTGAGTACGCCTCCGGGCTGATGCGCACCACGTTCGCGGCCGTCCCCCGACGCTACGCGGTGGCCGCCGCCAAGTTGACCGTGCTGACCGGCGTGCTGACCCTGCTGGGGGCGCTGGGCACGGCGGCGGCGTTCGTGGTGTCGCAGGCGATCCTCGCCGACGTCGACGCGAACATGTCCATCGGCGATCCCGGCGCGCTGCGCGGCATCGCCGCCTCCGCCCTGCTGGTGCCGCTCTGCGCGCTCGTCGGTATGGCCCTCGCCGCGCTGATCCGGCACACCGCACCCGCGATCGTCACCGCCGCGACCGTGCTGCTCCTGCTGCCCACCGCCGTCGACGAGGACGAACGCTGGAGCGCACTGCTCCGGCACGCCATGCTGGTGCCCGCGTGGCAGCGGCTCAGGGACCCGAACGGCCCCCCGCCGTGGCTGACCGACATCCACCCCGCCACCGTCTCCGGCGCCTGGACCACCTACACCGCCTGGGCCGCCCTGACCGCCCTGATCACCGCGCTGGCCCTGACCCACCGCACCCCCTGAAACACCCACCCCACCCAACGTTGATCATGAGGTTGACGGCGGTAGTCGATCTTCAAACTGCCGCCACCTCATGATCAACGCGGATGGAATCGGCCAGGGTGGGGTGGGTGGGGTTACAGGACGATGGAGACCATGCGGGTGGGGATGACGATGACCTTGCGGGGTTGGGTGCCGGCCAGGGTGGTGGCGACGGCTTCCAGGGCCGCCTGCCGTACGTCGTCCTCGCTGGCGTCGGCGGGCACCTCGACGCGGCCCCGGACCTTGCCGTTGACCTGCACCGGGTAGGTGACCGTCTCGGCGACCAGCAGGGCCGGGTCGGCGACCGGGAAGTCCGCGTACGTCAGCGAGGTGGAGTGGCCCAGCCGTTGCCACAGCTCCTCGGCGATGTGCGGGGCGAACGGCGCGACCATCAGCACCAGCGGCTCGGCCACCTCGCGCGGGGTACGCGACAGGCGGGTCACCCCGTTGGTCAGCTCGATCAGCTTGGCGATCGCGGTGTTGAACCGGATCTGCTCCATGTCGCCCCGGACTCCGTCGATGACCTTGTGCAGCAGCCGCCGGGTCTGCTCGTCGGCCGGGTCGTCGGTGACCCGGGACTCGCCGGTCCGCTCGTCGACGACGGCCCGCCAGACCCGTTGCAGGAACCGGTACGAGCCGACCACCGCCCTGGTCTCCCACGGGCGGGAGACCTCCAGTGGCCCCATCGACATCTCGTACACCCGGAACGTGTCCGCGCCGTAGGCGGCGCACATCTCGTCCGGAGTCACCACGTTCTTCAGGGACTTACCCATCTTGCCGTACTCGCGGTTGACCTGGACGTCGCCCAGGAAGAAGCCGCCGTCACGCTCGGCGACCTCCTCCGCCGGCACGTAGGCGCCCCGGGCGTCGGTGTACGCGTACGCCTGGATGTAGCCCTGGTTGAACAGCTTGCGGAACGGCTCGAAGCTGGAGACGTGGCCCAGGTCGTACAGCACCTTGTGCCAGAACCGGGCGTACAGCAGGTGCAGCACGGCGTGCTCGGCACCGCCGACGTACAGGTCCACGCCGCCGCAGTCGCCCTCGGCGCGCGGGCCCATCCAGTACCGCTCGTTTTCCGCGTCGACGAACCGGCCCTCGTTGGTCGGGTCCAGGTAGCGCAGTTCGTACCAGCAGGAGCCGGCCCACTGCGGCATCACGTTCGTCTCCCGGGTGTAGCGCTTCGGGCCGTCACCCAGGTCCAGCTCGACCTCGACCCAGTCGCGGCGGCGCGACAGCGGCGTCTCCGGGTCGCTGGCCGCGTCCTCCGGGTCGAAGGTGCGCGGGGAGAAGTCGTCCACCTCGGGCAGCTCGACCGGCAGCATCTCCTCCGGCAGGGCGATGGCGGCGCCGTCGGCGTCGTACACGATCGGGAACGGCTCGCCCCAGTAGCGCTGCCGGCTGAACAGCCAGTCCCGCAGCCGGTAGGTCACCGCGCCCTGACCGTTGCCGGTCTCCTCCAGCCAGCCGATGATCCGGGCCTTGGCGTCGGCCACGCCCAGGCCGTCCAGGTCCAGGCCGCGCTCGGGCGCGGCGCTGTTGATCGCCGGGCCGTCCCCGGTGTACGCCTTGCCGTCGAAGCCCTCCGGCGGCTGCACGGTACGCACGATGGGCAGTTCGAAAACCTCGGCGAACTCCCAGTCCCGCTCGTCCTGGGCGGGCACCGCCATGATCGCGCCGGTGCCGTAGCCGGCCAGCACGTAGTCGGCGATGAAGATCGGGATCTGCCCGCCGGTGACCGGGTTGGTGGCGTACGCGCCGGTGAAGACGCCGGTCTTCTCCTTCGTCTCGGCCTGCCGCTCCACGTCGGTCTTGGCCGCCGCCGCCTTGCGGTACGCCTCGACGGCCTCCCGCGGGCCGGCGTGCCCGCCGGTCCACGCGTCCCGGGTGCCCGCCGGCCACGCCGCCGGCACCAGCGTGTCGACCAGCTCGTGCTCCGGGGCCAGCACCATGTAGGTGGCGCCGAAGACGGTGTCGGGCCGGGTCGTGAACACCCGGATCGGGGCGACCGGGGTCGGGAAGTCGATGTGCGCGCCCTGCGACCGGCCGATCCAGTTGCGCTGCATCAGCTTGATCGGCTCGGGCCAGTCCAGCTTGTCCAGGTCGTCCAGCAGCCGGTCACCGTACGCGGTGATCCGCATCATCCACTGCTTCAGGTTGCGCTTGAAGACCGGGAAGTTGCCCCGCTCGGATCGACCGTCGGCGGTGACCTCCTCGTTGGCCAGCACCGTGCCCAGCCCGGGGCACCAGTTCACCGGCGCCTGCGACACGTACGCCAGGCGGTGGTCGTCGACGATGGCGCTCCGCTCGGCGGCCGACAGCTCGGCCCACGGCCGGCCGTCCGGGGTGCGCCGCACGCCGCCCGCGAACTCGGCGATCAGCTCGCTGATCGGCCGGGCCCGGCCGGCCTCCCGGTCGTACCAGGAGTTGAAGATCTGCAGGAAGATCCACTGGGTCCAGCGGTAGAAGTCGGTGTCGATGGTGGCCACCGAACGTCGCTGGTCGTGGGCCAGGCCCAGCCGGCGCAGCTGCGCCCGGTAGCGCTCGATGTTGGCCTCGGTGGTGGTCCGGGGGTGGGTACCGGTCTGCACCGCGTACTGCTCGGCGGGCAGCCCGAACGCGTCGAAACCCATCGCGTGCAGCACGTTGCGGCCGGCCATCCGCTGGTACCTGGCGAAACAGTCGGTGCCGATGTAGCCCAGCGGATGCCCGACGTGCAGCCCGGCCCCGGACGGGTACGGGAACATGTCCAGCACGTACAGCTTCTCCGCACCTGATCGCGGGTGGGCCGGATCGGCCAACGGACCGGACGGGTTCGGCGCGTGGAAGGCACCCTCCCGCTCCCACCGGTCCTGCCAGCGGCTTTCGATCTCGTCGGCCAGTGCTGCGGTGTACCGGAACGGTGGGACGTCTGCCTCGGTCATGGCCTTCTCCTCGCGTCGCTCGGCGGAGTCTGTCGGAGTGCTGGCTGGTCTCGGGTCTGCCACACCGGCCCGTCGGGGGCCGGCAGCGGGCACGAAAAAGCCCCTCACGCAGGAGGGGCCGCCGTGCTGTCGCGCGTTCAGCGCATCAGCACGGCCCGGTAAGAAGCAGGAAGACTCCGGCCATGACCGGCAGTGTACCGCGCGTGGTGTGTCGCCGCCGCCCACCACCCCTCAGATCTGGTCCCGGGCCGGCTCGTCGCCGCCCTCGCCGGCCCGGCCACCGAGTTCGTCGTAGCGGGTGATCGGTGCCAGCGGCGCCCCGGACCGGTAGGCGGCCCGCGCCAGGGTGTAGCCGCCGATCGGCGCGGTGAACAGTTGCAGCCCGACGGCGGCCAGGACCACCACGGCGGTACGCCAGCCAGGGATCAGCAGCAGCACGCCGAGCAGCACGCAGCTCACCCCCAGGCTGGCCGCCTTGGCCACGGAGTTCATCCGGTGATAGACGTCCGGCAGGCGGATCAGGCCGACCGCGCTGGTCGCGATCAGCGCGGTGCCGAGCAGCAACAACGTCGACGCCGCCACGGTGCGGATCATCGCTGCCGCCGGTGCACCAGCCGGGCCATCGCCACCGTCGCCAGGAAACTCACAAGCGTGCCGGTCAGCACCAGGTCGAGCAGATCGGGGGCATGCAGCCGGGCGGCGAGCACCGCCAGGGCCGCCAGGAAGACGAAGAAGCCGAGATCCAGGGCGGCTGCCCGGTCGGCGTCGGTCGGACCGACCACCAGCCGGACGATCACCACCGCCATCGAGCCGGCGAGGACCACGAGTACCGAGTCGAGCAGGATCATCGTCACCTCCGGGTCACCTCCGACCGGCCGGCGTCCGGGCCGTCCGGGTGGGCGGCCGGACGCAGGGCGGCCAGCAACCGCCACTCCAGTTCGGTCACCGCCCGCCGGAACGCCACCGGGTCGGCGGCGTACATGCCGTGCACCCACAGCGCGGCGGTGGGTTCGCGGTGCACGCCCAGGGTCAGCGTGCCCGGAGTCAGGCTCACCGCCAGCGCCACCGCGGCCACCTCGGTGTCGGTGGTCGCCCGCAGCGGCACCCGCACCACCGCCGGCGCCAGCCGGGAACCCGGCGTCAGAATCTCCCAGGCCACGGCGAGGTTCGCCTGGACCAGCCGGACCGCGAAATAGCCGGCGAACCGCAGGAGTCGTCGAGCCCGCACCACCGTGCGGCGCGGGACCGGCATAGCGCCGGTGCTCATCGGCCGGTCACCGCCCGTACGTAGCCCGCCGGGTCACGCAGCCCGGCCGCCGCCGTGTCGGCGAGCATCAGCAGCGGTGCCGCCGCCAGCCCGGCTGCCAGGGAGAGGCCGGCCAGCACCAGGGGCGGGCCGACCAGGGTCGGGCCGATCCGCTTCGCCACGCTCGACGAGGCCGGCGGGTCCCCGGTGAACAGCGCGCTCCAGACCTTCAGCATGGACAGCAGGGTGACCAGACTGACCAGCACCGCGACCGTCATGGCCAGCCAGGCGCCGGCCTCCGCGGTGGCCCGCAGCAGCAGGAACTTCGCCAGGAACCCGGAGAACGGCGGCAGGCCGGCCAGCGACAGCGCCGCCCCGGCGAAGGCCAGGGCGAGCGCCGGACGTTGCCCGGCAAGACCGCCGGAACCGTCGAGCCGGTCGGTGCCGCGCCCGGCGCGTATCGCTGCGGCGCACAGGAACAACGCCGCCTTGACCACGATGTACTGGGCCAGGTAGTAGACCGCCGCGGCAAGCGCGGCGGCGGTGAACAGGGCCAGGCCGAGCAGTACGTAGCCGAGCTGGCTGACCATGTGGAAGGCCAGGATCCGCCGCATCGAGTTCTCACCCACGGCCCCGAGCACGCCGACCACCATCGACACGAGCGCCACCGCGCCGAGCAGCCAGCGGTATCCAGGATCGCCGCCGTACACCACCGCGTAGATCCGGATCACCGCGTAGAGACCGACCTTGGTCAGCAGCCCGGAGAAGAGCGCCACCACCACCGGCGAGGCCACCGGATAGGTGCGGGGCAGCCAGTCGTGCAGCGGCACCAGCGCACTCTTGACGCCGAGGGCGAGCAGCACCACGCCACCGGCGACCGCGACGGTCGGTTGGTCGCGTGCCGCGCCGGCCAGGTCGCCCAGCCCGACCACTCCGGTGGTGCCGTAGACCAGGGCCACCCCGGCCAGCAGCAGGGTGGACCCGAGCAGGTTGGTGGCCACGTACACCCGTCCCGCGCCGCCGCGCCCGGCCCCGCCGGCCAGGCTCAGCAGCACGTACGAGGGCACCAGCATCACCTCGATGAGCACGAAGAGGTTGAACAGATCGGTGGTGAGGAACGCGCCGCCGGACCCGGCCGCGAGCACCAGCACCAGCGGCAGGAAGTACGGGCGACTGTCGTCTCCGGAGCCGACGGCGGCGACGAGACAGCAAAGCACCACCAGCGCCGTCACCGTGACCAGCAGGGCGCTGAACACGTCTGCCGCCAGGCTGATGGCGATCGGACCGGGCCAGCCACCGACGCGCAGCACGGCCAACGCGCCCCCACCGGTCCACGCCAGCAGCACCAGCCCGGTCGCCAGCACCACAGTCATGGTCGTGAACGCGCCGACCCGATGCAGCCTGGTGCGGCCCGGCAGGGCGAGCAGCACCCCGGCGACGAGCAGCGGCCCGACCACCGGGATCAGCAGCAGACCGCTCACCGGCGCCGCCCCGTGCCGTGCCCGCCCTCTCCGCCGTCACCTTCGGAATCGGCGTCGGCGTCGCCACCGGTCGGATCTGCGGCGGGCCCACCGGCACCGCGTCGCAGCAGGCCGAGCAGATGGATGGTGATTCCGAAGCTGATCACGATCGCGGTCAGCACGAACGCCTGCGGCAACGGATCGGCGGTGTCGGGACCGACCTCCTCCAGCGCCGCGGTCCGCCGGGCCAGCCCACCGGCGGCGAGCAGCACCACGTTGACGGCGTGACCGAGCAGCACGAAGCCCAGCACCACGCGCAGCAGGCCCGGCCGCAGCAGCAGGAACACCCCCGCGGCCACCAGGACGCCGACCACGAACGCGGCGCTCACCGGGCACCTCCGGTCTCCGGCTGGCCGGTCGGCAGGTCGGTCGGAGTAGCCGGCGGTACGCCGAGGCGGCGCACCGCGGCCACCACCAGCGCCAGGACCATCAGGTAGATCCCGAGGTCGAACAGCAGCGACGTGGACAGCGACGGCAACGGATCCGGTGTGCCCAGAGCGAGCGGCGCGAGCAGCGACCGACCTGCGGCGAGCGGCACCAGCGCGGCGACCGTCGCGGTCAGCAGCCCGGCCGCCACCAGCGGCGCCGACCTGAGCCGACTCAGCAGTGGTGCGCCGCCGGGGTGCGCCAACTGGCCGAGCCCGACGGCGGTGCCCGCCAGCAGCGCCCCGATGAAGCCGCCGCCGGTCTCCTCGTGTCCGCGTAGGAACAGCACCGCCGAGGCGAGCAGCATCACCGGTGCGAGCACCCGGTAGGCGAGGCCGAGCACGAGGTCGTCGCCGGCCGTTCCGGTGCTGGCCGGCTCGACCGGGCGACCGGCGGCAAGCCGGACCAGCCCGAGTGCCACCACCGCGAGCACCACCGCCTCGCCGAGGGTGTCCAGGGCTCGGAAGTCCACCAGGATGGTGTTGACGACGTTGGCACCGCCGGTCAACGCCTCCGCCCGGTCGAGGTACCACCGGCCAGGGCCGGACACCCGGTCGCGGCCGGTCAGCACGGCCGTACCGGCGGCGGCCGCGACACCGGTGGCGGCCGCGAGCAGGGCCGCGCCCACGACCGGCCGGCGCCGTCCGACGGGCGCGAGCCGAGGCGGCTGCTGCCGCAGAGCCAGCATGACGACCACCGCGGTCAGCACCTCCACCAGCATCAGGGTCAACGCCACGTCCGGTGCTCCGACGGTCAGGAACCACGCCGACAGCAGCAGCCCCACCACTCCGGTGAGGCCGATCGCCGCCAGCGCGGAGCGCGCCACCAGCAGCCCGGCGAGCGCCGTCACGAGCATCCCCAGCAGCAGCCAGTCGCCGGGCCGGGCCGGGTCGCCATCACCCAGACCGGCCGGGACGTCGCTCAGCGTCACCGCCGCGACCGTGGCCAGGGCCACCGTCGCCAGCAACGGCCGGGCCAGGTACGGTGCCGGCCCCGGCGCGCGCGCGGTCCGGGCGACGAACGAGCCCGCATGCAGCAGCGCCTGCCGGGCGCGCTCGAACAACTCGGCGAACGGCGGGATGGTGGGTACGGACCGAAGCCACCGGTCCACCCGGACCCGGCCGAGGAACATCAGCACGCCCAGCAGCACGGTGAGCACGCTCAGCCCCAACGCCGGGGTGAAGCCGTGCCAGAAGGCCAGATAGGGCGGCGTACCCTCCGGGCGGGCATCGTCCGCGGCCCGCTCCACCAGCGGGCTCAGCACGGCCACCGTCGGGCCGAGCACGGTCGCGGTCACCGCGGCCACCGCGGCCGGGGCGAGAAACGCCCAGGACGGCTCGCGCAGCTGGCGCTGCCGGGTCGGTCCCTCCACCATCCCGTGCACCAAGCGGGCCGCGTACGCGAAGGTGAGCACCGAGGCGAGCACCCCGAGCCCGGCCGCGCACCAGCCCAACCACCCTCCCCCGTAGGCCCCGCTGAGGGCCTCGAAGATCGCCTCCTTCCCGACGAAGCCGATGGTCGGCGGCAGGCCGGCCATCGACATCGCCGCCAGCGCGGTGAGCCAGACCGTCGCCGGCATCACCCGGTGCAGCCCCGCCAGTTCCCGCACGTCGCGGCTGCCCGCCTGGTGGTCGATGATGCCGACCAGCATGAACAGGGTCGCCTTGAACAGCGCGTGGGCGACGGTGTAGAGGATCGCCGCCGCGTCGGCGTCCGGGGTGCCGACGCCGATCACCCCGACCAGCAGGCCGAGCTGACTGACCGTGGAGTACGCCAGCAGCGCCTTCAGGTCGTACTGGCGCAGCGCGAGCAGCGCGCCGAGGATCGCGGTGAGCAGGCCGACGGCGATCAGGGTGCCGTTCCACGCCCAGGAGCCGCCGAACACCGCCGAGAAGCGCATCAGCAGGTAGATGCCGGCCTTCACCATCGTCGCCGCGTGCAGGTACGCGCTCACCGGCGTGATCGCCACCATCGCGCCGGGCAGCCAGAAATGGAACGGCAGCTGCGCGGACTTGGTGAACGCCGCAACGATGATCAGCGTCCCCACCACCCAGGCCGGTACGCCGCTCAGTCGCTCCGGCTCGGCCACGATGGTGTCCAGGCTGGTGGTGCCGAGGTGGACCGCCAGCAGCACGATCGCGGTCAGCAGCGCGAGACCGCCGGCGACGGTGACCAGCAGCGCCTGCACGGCCGGTCCGGTGGCCGCCGGCTGACCGCCCTGCCCGATCAGGACGAACGACAGGATCGAGGTGAGTTCCCAGAAGACGAAGAGCACCAGCAGGTCGTCGGCGAGGACCAGGCCCAGCATCGCGGCGGCGAAGAGGGTCATCGTCACGTACACCCGCTGCTGCTCGGCCTCGCTGCCGTCGAGGTAGCGGGGGCAGTAGGCCATGATGAGCGCGCCCACGCCGAGCGCCAGCAGCGCGAAGACCAAACCCAGCGCGTCCATCCGCAACGCGGCGTGGACCGCCAGCCCGGGCAGCCACCGCCAGGCCACGGTGACTTCCCGGTCGTCGAGGATCACCGGCAACCGGGTGAGCAGCAGCGCCGCCGCGACGAGATAGCCGGCGGCCAGCGGATAGCCGGCGTCACGGCCGAAGCGCCGCACCAGCAGCGGTACGCAGACCGCCAGGCCGACCTGCCAGGCGAGCGTGGCGGCGAGGATCACCTCGTCATGTCCTCCTGTCCGGCAGGCGGATTCGGGCCCGCTTACCCGGCAGAACCGATGACATGCGCTGTGTGAATGACAAATCACTGCGTAAGCGCTCAAACACCTGCGGCGGTCGGCGTTGACGACAAACATGGTTAGCCTGAGAGGCCAGTGAGATTGCCGCGGCACATGAGGCTCACACGTCGCGAACGAAACGGCGGGGCCAGGTGCTCTTGTAGAGAGCTGCCGTGACGGCGACGAGGAGGAGGCCCGTGACACAACAGACCTGGGACGACGTTGGCGGTCTGCTGCCGTACGACGAGTTCCGCGCCGCCAGTGACGCGATCGTTACCAACATCGAACAGGTCATCGAGGGCAAGACCGCGACCGTGCGGCTCGCGCTGGCCGTCCTGCTCGCCGAGGGTCACCTGCTCATCGAGGACGTGCCCGGCGTCGGCAAGACCAAACTGGCCAAGGCCCTGGCCAGGTCGATCGACTGTTCGGTACGCCGCATCCAGTTCACGCCCGACCTGCTGCCCAGCGACGTCACCGGGGTCAGCGTCTACAACCAGGAGACCCACGACTTCGAGTTCCGTCCGGGTGCCGTCTTCGCGAACCTGGTCGTCGGCGACGAGATCAACCGGGCTTCGCCGAAGACCCAGTCCGCGCTGCTGGAGTGCATGGAGGAACGGCAGGTCACCGTCGACGGGGTGACCTACCAGCTGCAGACGCCGTTCATGGTGATCGCCACCCAGAACCCGATCGAGATGGAGGGCACCTACCCGCTGCCGGAGGCGCAGCGCGACCGGTTCACCGCCCGCATCGCGATGGGGTACCCGGACCCGACCGCCGAGCTGGCCATGCTCGACGGACACGGTGCGGTCGACCCGCTGTCCGGGCTGCGGCCGGTCTCCGACGCCGACACCGTACGCCGGCTGATCGGTCACGTCCGGCAGGTGCACGTCGCCGACGCGGTCAAGCAGTACGCGGTCGACCTGGTCACCGCCACCCGCGAGTCACCCGACCTGCGGCTGGGCGCCTCCCCCCGGTGCACCCTGCAACTGCTGCGCACCGCCCGCGCGGTAGCCGCCCTCGACGGGCGCGACTACGTCCTGCCCGACGACCTTCAGGTGCTCGCCGTGCCGGTGCTGGCGCACCGGATCATCCCCACGGCCGACGCCCAGCTCGCCCGGCGTACCACCGACGCGATCGTCGCCGACCTGGTGCACCGGCTGCCGCTGCCGCACGACCGGAAGCGCTCGCCCTACGACACCCGGCCACCGAGCGGTAACGGCCGGGCCCCCTTCGAGCCGCGGAGGCCGTGACGTGCGTGACGGGCTGCGCGGGCTGACCACCCGCGGCCGCTCCTTCCTGGCCGCGGCGGTGGCGGCGGCCATCTCCGCCGGCATCCTCGGCGAGAAGGACCTGCTGCGGGTGGCCGTGCTGCTGGCCGTCCTGCCGCTGCTCGCCGCGCTGTACGTCGGCCGCAGCCGTTACAAGCTCGCCTGCCACCGGTCGCTGGAGCCGCACCGGGTGCCGGTCGGCGCGACCGCCCGGGTGGTGCTGCGCCTGCAGAACATGTCCCGGCTGCCCACCGGCACCCTGCTGCTGGAGGACCGGCTTCCGTACGCCCTCGGCAGCCGCCCCCGGGTGGTGCTGGAACGTCTCGGCGCGCACCAGGCCAGCTCCGTGGCCTACACGGTGCGCGCCGACGTGCGCGGCCGGTACGAGGTGGGGCCGCTGGTGGTCCGGATGACCGACCCCTTCGGCCTCTGCGAACTCAGCCGCGCCTTCCCCGGTACCGACCGGCTCACCGTCGTTCCGCAGGTGGTCCCACTGCCGTCGGTGCGGCTGCCCGGCGAGTACGCCGGCAGCGGTGAGAGTCGGGCCCGCTCGGTGGCGGTGCACGGCGAGGACGATGCGGCCACCCGGGAGTACCGGCGCGGCGACGACCTGCGCCGGGTGCACTGGAAGTCGACCGCGCGCACCGGCGAGCTGATGGTGCGCCGGGAGGAGCAGCCCTGGGAGAGCCGGGCGACGGTGCTGCTGGACACCCGCGCTTACGGACATCAGGGCGACGGTCCGACCGCGAGCTTCGAGTGGGCGGTCTCGGCCGCCGCCAGCATCGCGGTGCACCTGCGGCAGGCCGGGTACAAGCTGCGCCTGGTCACCGGCTCGGGCGCGGACGTCGACGCCACCGAGGGCGCCGGCGACGGCCTGCTGCTCGACCAGCTCGCGGAGGTCCGGCTCGATCAGCGGGTCGAGATCACCACTCTGGTGCAGCACGTACGGCAACGCGCCGACGGCGGGCTGATCATCGGGCTGTTCGGGTCGCTGAGCACCGCCGAGGCGGAGCTGTTGGCCGGGTTGCGCGCCAACGGCGCCACCTGTGTCTGCTTCCTGTTGGACAGCTCCGCCTGGTTGAACCTGCCGACGCCCGCGCGGGCCGAGGCCGATCAGGCACACGACACCGCGGCGCTGGCGCTGCTGCATTCCGGCTGGCGGGTAATCGGCGTCGATCACGGCGGCCGGCTGGCGGCGCTCTGGCCACAGGCGGGGCGGGGCTCGCAGGGGTTCGCGCTGCGCGCGGCGATGGCCGAGACCGTGGCCGGTGGCGTGCGATGAACGGAAGGTCCCCCTCATGATCGCCCATCGGAATCTGGGCCTGGTGGCCGCCGGCGCGACCTTGCTCGCGGCAGCGCCACTGTCGGCCATCTTCGATCGCTGGACGTGGCTGGTCCAGGCGGTCATCGCGGTGGCCGCGGTGGCGGCCGCGGCGTCGCTGGCCCGGCTCGGCCGGACCCCGCTGTGGGTGCAGATCCTGGCCATGGTCGGCGGTCTCACCCTGGCCCTGACCTGGCTGTTCCCCAGCGGCTCCGAACTGCTCGCGGTGCTGCCCACCCCGGCCACCTTCGGGCACTTCGCCGAGTTGCTCGGCAACTCGGTCGAGGACATGCGCTCCCACGGCGTGAAGGTTCCGGACACCGACCCGCTGCTGTTCATCACCGTGCTCGGCATCGGCGGAGTGGCGGTGCTGGTGGACGTGCTCTGCGTCGGGCTGCGCCGCCCCGCTCTGGCCGGGCTGCCCATGCTTGCCATCTACTCGGTGCCGGTCGCGGTCTACGTGGACAGCGTCCCGCCGGTGCCGTTCGCGATCGGCGCCGCCGGTTTCCTGTGGCTGCTGGTCACCGACAACGTGGACCGGGTCCGTCGGTTCGGCCGGCGGTTCACCGGCGACGGCCGCGACGTCGATGTCTGGGAGTCGTCCCCGCTGGCCGCCGCCGGCCGGCGACTCGCGGTGGTGGGCCTCGCGCTCGCCGTACTGGTTCCGTTGGCCGTGCCGGGAATGACCGCCGGCTTGATGACCACGCTCAACTCCGGCCCCGGCTCCGGCATCGGTCCCGGGTTCGGTGGCTCCCCGGGCCGGGTCGACCTCTTCGCCGCGCTCAGTGGCCAGCTCAACCAGTCCCAGGTGACCGACCTGGTGACGGTCACCACCACCGAGGAGGAGCCGTTCTATCTGCGCTTCGGGGTCGCCGACGACCTGCGTACCGACGGCTTCCGGGTGCGCGGGCCCAACGGTAGGCGGGTCACCGGCGACCTGCCCGATCCCTCCGGGCGTTCGGCGCCGGGCATCCAGCGCACCCGGCAACGGGCCACCGTGCAGGTGAGCCGCGAGCTGAACATGCCGCTGTTGCCGGTCTACGCCGAGCCGGTCAGCTTCGCCGAGCTGGGCAACAACTGGTTCTACGACCCGAACCTGCAGGTCGTCTTCTCCAACCGGGAGAACTCCCGGGGCAAGGAGTACTCCTTCGACTACGTGCGCTCGTCGTACAGTCCGCAGGCGCTGCGGCGGGCTCAGCCGCTGCCGGCGGACCTGCCGCTGCGCCGGCAGCAGACCGTGACGCCGGACGTGCCGGAGGTCCGGGCCCTGGTGGAGGACCTGATCCGGGGCGCGCGCACCGAGTACGACAAGGTGCGAGCCATCTACAACTACTTCTCCGAGGACAACGGCTTCAGCTACCGGCTCAGCACCGAGCAGGGCAGCAGCGGCGAGGCGATTCTCGACTTCCTGGAGAACAAGGTCGGCTACTGCCAGCAGTACGCCGCAGCGCTGGCCTGGATGGTCCGCGACGCGGGCATCCCGGCCCGGGTCGCCTTCGGGTTCACCAACGGCAGCCGTCGCAGCGACGACACCCTCACCCTGACCAACCGCAATCTGCACGCCTGGACCGAGGTCTACTTCGACCAGATCGGCTGGGTGCCGTTCGACGCCACCCCGGCCTACGGCGTGCCGGGCTCGACCCGCTCGGCGTGGGCGCCGGACGTGGACGCCCCGGAGGAGAGCACGCCGCAGGGCGGCAGCGCGGACACGCCCGAGGAGACGGATCCTTCGGCCGAGGCGGAGCAGGGACCGAACCAGTTCGAGGAGGGCGAGGACCCGGGTGCGGCGGTCGGCTCCGACACTCCCACCGCGCAGACGCCAGTCTGGCCGTGGCTGGTCGCCGCCAGCGTCCTGACGCTGCTGGTCCTGCTCGCCGTGCCCGCACTGCGCCGACTCGCGCTGCGCCGCCGTCGGGGCCGGCCGGCACCGGCGGTGCGGGCGGTCGACGCGCCGGACGCGGACCCGTCGGCGACCGGTCAACCGGTCGTGGTGGTCGCCACCGATCCGGACCGGGCACGGGCCGACGCGCACGCCGCCTGGGACGAGCTGATCGACACGCTTGTCGACTACCGGGTCGGGGTGGATCGGACGGAAACCCCCCGCGCCACGGCGGAGCGGGTGGCCCGGGAGCGCCTGGCCGCGCAGACCGACGCCGGCTCGGCGGTACGTCTGCTCGGACGTGCGGAGGAGCGGGCCCGTTACGCCCGGGACCCGTTGACCGGCGAACCGTTGCCGGCGGCCCTACGGACGGTGCGCGACGCGCTGGCCGGGCAGGCCGACCGGCGGACCCGGCTGGTGGCGACCATGCTGCCGCCGTCGGTGTTGTCCCGGTGGCGCACCGCGATCGCGGATAACTCGTCACGACTGGTCAACTCGGCCGGGCAGGTGCGCCGGAGGCTGCTGCGGTTCAGTCCACGTCGGCTGATCGCCAGCCGCGCGGGGCGCTGAACGCGACCCGCCCCACCATCCTCACCGTCTGCCGGCGACACCCTCGTGGGTCGCCGGCAGACGCGCCTACCGGCAACCGGCCGGGTGACAGCCATCAGCGGCAGGAGGGCAACGCGAAGCCCCACCCGGCGCCCTGGCCGTTTGCGCGCCACTCACCCCGGGCGGTCGGCCCGGGGTGACGTGCTTCCTCGTCTACGGTGGAACGGGGTCAGCGGTGCCCCTCCGGGCGCTGCCGCCACCGGTCCTCCATCCGGTCGAGGAAACCCGACCTCCGGCCGGCACGGCCTCGGGGCCGGCGACGACTCGCCGTGCCCCCGACGACGTGCAGGTCGGGTGACTGCGCCCGACGGTGCGACTGCACCGCGAACGCGGCCGAGGCCAACATGACAACGAATCCCGCCACTGCCAGCGGCGGAGTCTTGATCACCGCGCCATAGACCAGCAACGCCAGGCCAGCGATGATCAGGCCGGCAGCGACGAGCAGGCGACGCCGCGCGTGGAAGCGCGGATCGCTGGCGCGCACCGCCGAGGCGAACTTGGGGTCCTCGGCAAGCGACCGCTCGATCTGCTCGAACAGCCGCTGCTCGTGCTCCGAGAGCGGCACGGCACTCCTCCCCGGTCACGTTGGTCGGTCCGGTCGGACCGACAGACCGTGGCAGCCAACCGGCTGCTTACCCGCAAGTCTACGAGGGCCCTCGCGCGTCGGAAAGCGGGACGACCTACGGCCGGGTCGGATTTTCATTTCGTCGGGGATCGCGCCCGGTGAGAAGACTGGCCGGTCCTATGACGGACCGCCCGAAACGGGCAGCCGCCGCGTCGGCCGCCACCTCCGCCTCCCGCCAGCCCCGCTCCGGCTGGCCGAGGGCGAGTTGCTGCGGCGTCTGGTCCGCCGCCGTCAATCCTTCCGCCCGGACACCGAGCAGGCGAATCCGCTCACCTGGATCCAGCGCGGTGTAGAGCGCCCAGGACGTGTCGAACATCTCCCGAGCCACGTCGGTGGGCACGTCCAGGGTGCGTGCCCGGCTCACCGTGCGGAAGTCGGCGGTCCGCACCTTGAGCGAGACCGTCCGCCCCACCTGACCGCTGGCTCGTAACCGGGCACCGACCTTCTCGGCCAGGGCCAGCAGCGTACGACGGATCTCGGCCGGATCGTCGACATCCACGTCGAAGGTGACCTCCGCGCCGATCGACTTCTCGGCCTGCTCCGGGCTGACCCGGCGCGGGTCACGGCCCCAGGACAGCTCGTGCAGGTGCGCGGCGGCCGCCTCGCCGAGCGCGGTCCGCAGCATGCCCAGCGGCGCCTGCGCGAGGTCGCCGACGGTACGCAGACCGAGTCGCAGCAGGGCCTGCTCGGAACGCTCCCCCACCCCCCACAGCGCGGCGACCGGTAGCGGGTGGAGGAACTCGAGCACCCGGTCGGCCGGCACCACGAGCAGACCGTCGGGCTTCGCCCGGGTCGAGCCGAGCTTGGCCACGAACTTGCTCGGCGCGACCCCGACCGAGCAGGTCAGCCCCTGCTCCTCGGCGACCCGCTCGCGGATGCGACGGGCGATCGTCGCCGGCCTACCGAACAGTCGCCGGGCACCTGCGACGTCGAGGAAGGCCTCGTCCAGCGAGAGCGGCTCGACCAGCGGCGTGACATCACGGAAAATCTGCATGACCGCCCGCGAGGCTGCCGAGTAGCTGGCGAAGTCGGGAGCGAGAAAGACCGCGTGCGGGCAGAGAGCACGGGCCCGCATCGTGGGCATGGCGCTGCGAACGCCGTACCGCCGGGCCTCGTAGCTGGCCGAACTGACCACGCCGCGGGGACCGACCCCGCCGACCACGACGGCCCGGCCGCGCAGCTCGGGGCGGTGACGGACCTCCACCGAGGCGTAGAAGGCGTCCATGTCGACGTGCAGGATCGGGCACCCGGCGTCGTCGGCGCCGGGCCCGAACCGGGGATCACCGCCCCGGGGTAGCGACTGGCTGCGGCCCACCCGCGCAGGTTAGCCCGCGGGAGTGACATTCCGGCCGGTCAGCCCCGCACCACCAGCAGCGGAATGGTCATCTCGGCTGCCGTGTCCGCGCCGTGGAAGGCCACCAACCGGGACACCATCGGCGGCTCCGACCGACTGGCCAGCACGGCGAACGTGTCGTTGCAGACCACCACCACATCGCCGATCCGGTCCAGGTGGTCGGTGGCCACCGGCCCGAACCGGCCACTGGCCACCGCCTCCTCACGGGTCAGCACCCGGGCGGCGGTGCCGAGCACGGCCGACCAGGCCGCCACCACGTCGGCGGTGGCCCCCGGCGCGACATGCAGGTAGCGCACCCGGGGCTCGCCCGCCACCACCCGCACCCCGTCGGTCAACCGGGGGGCGGTGTCCAGGTCGAACCGGTCCCCGGCGGGAATGTCGAGCTGCCCGTGATCGGCGGTGACCAGCAGCGCGGCGTCGGGCGGCAACCCGTCCAGCAACCGGGCCAGCAACCCGTCCAACTCGGTCACCGCCACCCGCCACGGCAACGAGTCGACGCCGCTGAGGTGACCGTGGCGGTCGACGTCCGGGTGGTAGGCGGAGACGAGAGTCGGACCGGGTCCGGCGGTCAGCGCCGCCAGCGTGGTGGCGGCCACCGCGTCGACCCCGGCCGCGCCCCGGTAGTCACCGCCCCGGTTCGCGGCCAGGGTCAGGCCGGTGCCGCCGAACTCCGGCCGGCTCACCACGGTCACCGCCACACCCGCCGCCCGCGCCCGTTCCAACTGGGTGGGGACCGGTTGCCAGCGCAGCGGGTCGGGATCGCCGTCGCGCCACTCGATGTGGTTGAGCACGCGCTCGGTACCCGGAACGCACACGGTGAAGCCGAGCACCCCGTGCGCCCCGGGCGCCACACCGGTGCCCAGGGTGACCAGGCTGGTCGGGGTGGTGGAGGGAAAACCGCAGGTGAGCGGTCGGCCGGCCGCGGCGGTCAGTCCGGTGAGCGTCGGCGCGTACGGCGCGGCCGTCGGGATCTGGTACCAGCCGAGGCCGTCGACAAGCAGCACCGCGATCCGGCGTACCCCCGGCAGTTCGGCGGCGAGGCCGAGCGGGTCCGTGGCGCCGGGGACACCGAGCACGGCAAGCGCGCTGGGCAGCACGTCGGCGAGGCTCCCACCGCCGTATCCCGGCGCGACGACATCCAGCGGTCGGGCCCGACCGATCAGGCCGGTCATGCCGGGCGGCGGGCGAACAGGTGCAGCTGGGCCGCGACGTCCCGCCAGGGTGGTTGCGCGGCCAGCGTCCGCTCCAACTCGACCAGGGCAGCGGCCTGACCGTCCGCCACCGCCGCGGGCAGCAGGTCGGCCAGGACGCGTACGCCGTGGATCTCCTCGACGGTGAGCCCGGCGGCGGCCAGCAGCGCGGCGGCGCTCTCGACGTCGAAGCGGCGGCGCAGGGTGTCCCGGGCGCCGGCCGCGCCGGTCGGATCGGCGGCCAGGATCGCGGCCACGTCGAGGTGCCCGTTCATCGCCCGGCCGAGCACCGCGGCGGCCCGCCCGGCGACCAGCACGCTCGCCGCGCCGCCCGGTCGCAGCACGCCGACCAGCGCGGACACCACGGGCGCCGGGTCGTCGACGACCTCCAACACGGCGTGGCAGAGCACCAGGTCCACGCTTGCCGGCTCGATCAGGCCGGCCAACGCGTCAGCGTCGCCCTGCACCGCGCGTACCCGCCCGGCGACCCCGGCCTCCGCGGCGCGGCGGCTGAGCGCGGCGAGCGCGTCGGGACTGGCGTCGACCACTGTCACCCGGTGGCCGGCCCGGGCCAGCGGCACCGCGAAGCCGCCGGTGCCACCGCCCACGTCCAGCACGGTCAGCTCGGCGGCCGGCCGGCGGTCCAGCTCGGCGCGCAGCACCGACCAGACCACGGCGGTACGGGGGGTGAGCGGCGGCCCAGCCGGGCCTGGGGTCTGTTCCACCCGGTCGAGCCTAGTCAGCCGGGAACAGATCGCCAGGGGGCACCTGCGGCTGTCAACGGAAGTCACGGGAGGTGGGGCGGACCGGTGCTTCGATCGGGTCCAGCCGGTCGGCGACCAGGTTGACCACCCCCTCGTGCCGCTGTAGCCGGCCCCGCACCACCAACGCCGTGCTGGTGCGGGCCACCCGTCGATGCCGCTGCCACAGGCCGGGCGAGCAGGTGACGTTGAGCATGCCGGTCTCGTCCTCCAGGTTGAGGAAGGTGACCCCACCGGCGGTCGCCGGCCGCTGCCGGTGGGTGACGATCCCGCCGACCCGGATCCGCCGTCCCGGCTCCACCCGGCCCAACCTGTCGATCGGCACCGCGCCCACGGCGTCCAGCTGCGGCCGGATGAACCGGGCCGGATGGTTCTCCGGCGACAACCCGGTGGCCCAGACGTCGGCGACCAGCCGGTCCACCTCCTCCATCCCGGGCAGCACGGGCGCCGCCGTACCGGTCACCGTGCCGGGCAGCCGACCGGGCCGCTCCTGGGCCGCCGCGCCGGCCGCCCAGAGCGCCTGCCGCCGGGTCAGGCCGAAACAGGCGAAGGCGTCCGCGGTGGCCAGCGCCTCCAACTGCGCGGCGGTCAGACCCACCCGCCGGGCCAGCTCCGGCATGTCGCGGTACGGGCCGTTCGCCGCCCGCTCGGCCTCGATCCGCTCGGCCACCCCGTCGCCGAGGGTACGCACGCTGGACAGCCCGAGCCGGACCGCCGGGCCGCCCAGCCCCCAGGCGTGCGGCGGTTCCCCCGCCCGGCTGCCCCAGCGGGTGTCCGGGGTGGATTCCAGTACCGGCTTCGCGTCGCTGGCGTTGACGTCCGGTCGGCGTACCTCCACGCCGTGCCGGCGGGCGTCGTCGACCAGGGTCTGCGGCGAGTAGAAGCCCATCGGCTGGGCGCTCAGCAGCGCGGCCAGGAACGGACCGGGGTGATAGCGCTTCAGCCAGGAGCTGGCGTAGACCAGGTAGGCGAAGCTCATCGCGTGGCTCTCCGGGAAGCCGTAGCTGGCGAACGCGGTGAGCTTGCGGTAGACGTCGTCGGCCAGTTCGCCGGTGATGCCGCGCTCCGCCATGCCCCGGTAGAGCCGGTCGGCGATCTGCTCCATCCGCTGCACCGACCGTTTGGCGCCCATCGCCCGGCGCAACTGGTCGGCCTCGGCCGCGTCGAAGCCGGCCAGGTCGATGGCGAGCTGCATCAGCTGCTCCTGGAACAACGGCACGCCGAGGGTCTTCTCCAGCGCGTTGCGCATCAGCGGATGCGCGAAGGTCACCGGCTCCTGGCCGTTCTTGCGCCGGATGTACGGGTGCACCGAGCCGCCCTGGATCGGCCCGGGCCGGATCAGCGCCACCTCGACCACCAGGTCGTAGAACTCGCGGGGCCGCAGCCGGGGCAGGGTGGCCATCTGGGCCCGGCTCTCCACCTGGAACACCCC
The DNA here is from genome assembly GCF_049178935.1 of Verrucosispora sp. WMMD703. Taxonomy (NCBI): domain Bacteria; kingdom Bacillati; phylum Actinomycetota; class Actinomycetes; order Micromonosporales; family Micromonosporaceae; genus Micromonospora; species Verrucosispora sp. WMMD703. Next base: position 4,992,172 of record NZ_JBMHMM010000004.1, read on the forward strand.
TACCGAGTCAGCGCGGCAGAGCATGTCGTAGACCTCGGGGTCGTCAAGCGTCATGTCGCCGAGATCCAGGCTCATCCCGATCATGTCGTAGCCGTAGTGCAACGCCGACAGCATGCCGAGGCCGAGCAGGTCGAACTTGACCAGGCCGACGGCGGCGCAGTCGTCCTTGTCCCACTGGAGCACGCTGCGGCCGGGCATCCGCCCCCACTCCACCGGGCAGACCTCGATCACCGGCCGGTCGCAGATCACCATGCCGCCGGAGTGGATGCCCAGGTGCCGGGGGAACGTCTGGAGCTCGTTGGCGTACGCGACCACCTGCTCGGGGATCTCCGGCACGTCCACCGTGGCCACGTCGCCCCAGCGGTCGATCTGCTTGCTCCACGCGTCCTGCTGGCCGGGTGGGAAGCCGAACGCCTTGGCCACGTCCCGCACCGCCGAGCGGGGCCGGTAGGAGATCACGTTGGCCACCTGGGCGGTGTGCTCCCGGCCGTAGCGGGCGTAGACGTGCTGGATGACCTCCTCCCGGCGGTCTGACTCGATGTCCACGTCGATGTCGGGCGGCCCGTCGCGCTCGGGTGCCAGGAAGCGTTCGAACAACAGCCGATGCCGGACCGCGTCCACGTTTGTGATCCGCAGCGCGTAGCAGACCGCCGAGTTCGCCGCCGAACCCCGACCCTGGCAGTAGATGTCCGCCCGCCGGCAGAAGTCGACGATGTCGTACACCACCAGGAAGTAGCCGGGGAAGCCCAACTCTTCGATCATGTTCAGCTCGTGGTCGAGTTGCGCGTACGCCTGCGGGTGTGCCGCGCGCGGGCCGTAGCGCTCCCGCGCGCCCTGCTCGGTGAGGTGGCGCAGCCAACTCATCTCGTTGTGCCCCGGCGGCACCGGGTACGCCGGCAGCTGCGGTGCGACGAGCTGGAGATCGAAGGCCAGCTCGGCGCCGAACTCGGCAGCCCGGGCCACCGCACCCGGGTACGCGGCGAACCGGGCCGCCATCTCGGCGCCGTCGCGCAGATGGGCGGTGCCTGCCGCGGGCAGCCAGCCGTCGATCTCGTCCAGGCTGCGCCGGGCCCGGACGGCCGCGAGGGTGGTGGCCAGTCGACGCCGCCCCGGAGTCGCGTAGTGCACGTTGTTCGTGGCCACCGTGGGCAGGCCGGCGGCGGCCGCCAGCTCGGCCAGGGCGTCGTTGCGGTCGCCGTCGATCGGATGCCCGTGGTCGGTCAACTCCATCGCCACCGTCTCCGCGCCGAACAGCGCGGTGAGCCGGTCCAGCTCGCGGGCCGCCGCGTCGACTCCCTCGGTGAGCAGGGCGGCCGGCACGTGCCCCTTGCGGCAGCCGGTGAGCACCAGCACGTGGTCGCGCAGGTCGGCGGCGATCTCCTCCAGCTCGCCGTAGACCGGGCGGCCCTTCTCACCGCCGCGTAGCTGGGCGCGGGCGATGGTCGCGGCCAGCCGGGCGTACCCCTCGTGGCCGTGGGCCAGCAGCAGCAGGTGGTGGCCGTGCGGATCGGGTACGCCGTTCTGCGGGCCGGGCAGGCCGAGGGACAGCTCCGCTCCGAAGATCGTCGGCAGACCCAGCGCGCGGGCCGCCTCGGCGAACCGCACCACACCGTAGAAACCGTCGTGGTCGGTGACGGCGAGCGCGGTGAGCCCCAACCGGACGGCCTCCTCGGCCAGTTCCTCGGGGTGGCTGGCACCGTCGAGGAAGCTGAAGTTGGTGTGCGCGTGCAGTTCGGCGTACGGCGGCACGTCGTCGGGCCGGGTCAGCTCCGGCGGCCGGTAGTGCTCCCGCCGTCGGCTCCAGGCCGGCGAGTCGCCCCCGTCGGCGTCGACCGCCAGCGGATCCACCACATGCAGGTGCCGCCCCGCGCCGCCGCCCTTCCCGCCCCCGCCGCTGCCCTGCCCGCCGCCGCCCGGCCGCCCGGAGAGCACCCGCTCCAACTCCGACCACGGCAACCGGGGGTTGTGGAAACTCACCGCCGCCACCTCGCCGTCGCGCAGGACGCCGCATCTCGTGCCCTCGACCGGCCCGGATGCCCCGGCATACCGCAACTGGTGAAGCCCGCCGGCCCGGGTGCCCCGTCAGTCATAGATCGCCTCCACGAGCCACCGGCCGGACTCGACGGCGAGCAGCAGGGCGGTGCCGTCGGCGAGGCGGACCTGGAACCGGGCTCGACGGCGGGCCTCGGCCGGGGCCCACCACCGCTCGTCGACCGGCCACGGACCGGCCCAACCGACGATCTCGACCCACCCGACCGTGCCACCACGGAGGGCAGCGGCCGAAGAGGGGGTGGCCGAAGGGGCGGAACCCGGGGCGGGAGTGGGGCCGGCGAGCTGCGGCGGCATCGTGCCGATGCTCAGTCGGGCCGGTGGGGCGCTCACCGCCAGCCGGGCGCTCACCACGACCGGCGCGCCGGTGGCGTCGAGCACGCTGGCGGCGAGCGGGCTGGGCAGCACCACGGCCGGCGAGGGCGGCGGTAGTCGCCCCGGCCAGGGCGGTACCGCCGGCCCGGAACCCACCCGCCGTCCACCGGGACGGGCCGGGAGTCGTTCGTCGCCCCAGGGCACCAGCCGGGTCTGGTCGGCCGGGGACCGCCCGCCACCGAGCACCGCGGTGACCACCGCCTCGGGACCGAGCAGGCCCTGCACCCGGCTCAGCGCACGGTGTGCCCGCTCGCGTTCCGCGCCGGTCTCCCCCCACAGCCCGGGTTGCAGGCCGGCCTGGGCCAGCACCCCGTCCGGCAGCAGCCGCAGCCGGACGATCCCGGCAGTGGGACGGGCCGGCCGGTCACCGCCGCGACGGGCACCGGAGAGCCAGCCGTCCAGTTGCCAGCGGACCCGGTCGGCGATCGCCGCCGCGGTGAGCAGCCCGTCGTGCCGCCAGACCCGGTGCAGTTCCTGGCCGTGCGCGGTTACCGCCTCGATGCCCAGGCGGGTGCAGGCCAGTCCGTGTCCGGCGAGCCGTTCGTGCAGCTGCTCGGCCAGTGTCCGGGCCGCGAAGGCCGCCACGTCGATCCGGTCGATCGGCTCGTCCAGGTCGGCGGTGACCGTCAGGTCGACCGGTGGGCGCCGCGCCGCGAGCGGCCGGTCGTCCCGTCCGGCGGCCAGCCGATGGGCCAGCGCCCCGTCGAAGCCGAACCGGGCCAGCACGTCGCCGGCGGGCAGCGCGGCGAAGTCGCCGAGCGTACGCACCCCCAGCCGGCGCAGCAGGTCGGCCAGGGCGGGGCGGCCGAGCGCCTCGACGGGCTGACCGGCCAGGAATTCCGGTGTCCCGCCGGGCGGCACGATCCGCCCCTCACGGGCGGCCAGGCCGGCGGCGAAGACCCCGGCGGCGACACCGACCTGGCTCTCCACCGCGCAGCTGAGGGCGACGTGCTCGACGATTCGCTCGGCGGCCGCCTCCTCACCACCCAGATAGCGGCTCGGCCCCCGGGCGGCCAACGCGCAGGCCCCCGGGCGGATCACCTCGACCCCGACCGCCACCTCCTCGACAGCGGCCACCACCGGCTCGAACGCCCGGGCGTCCCGCCCCGGATCGTGGTCGACGACGGTGAGCCCGGGGCAGCGTCCCTGTGCCTCCCGCCGACGCAACCCTCGGCGTACCCCCTCGGCGCGGGCTCGCTCGGAACAGGCGATCACCCGGTTGGCGTGCAGCACCGCGACCGACCCGGTGGCGGGCACCCCGTCGACGATCTCGGCGGCGAGTACCGGCCAGTCCGGGCACCACAGCAGCAGTGTCCGGACCGGTTCATCCACGGCCCGCCACCACCCGCAGACGCGTGGCACCCGACCGAGCGGCGGCGGCCGGGCCGGGGACGACCCGGGTCAGCTCGTCACCGGGCAACCAGACCTTGGCCTCCCGGGGTCGGGCGGCGGCGCCCCGCCCGCGAGCCGAGATGGTCACCTCCCGGCGACGCAACCGCCCCCGCCCCGACCCGAGCCCCTGCCAGATCCCACGGACCACCTGGAGCGTCACGTCCGCGCCGTCCCACCGGCCGTACGGCACCAGCACGCTGCCGCGTTGCCGGGCCCGTGCGGCCAACCGGTCGGCGACGGAGGCGGAGACGGTGGACGGGACCGCGGTGACCACCACGTCGACCCCGTCGATGAGCGCGGCGACGACGGTGGGCCACTCCGGACCGGGCTGCGGCACCAGGGCGAGCCGGTCCAGGACGAGGCCGGCCTCGGCTGCCGCCCCGGCCCCGAAGGTCGGCATCCCGACCACGGCGCACCAGGATCCGGCGCGGGACGCCTCGGCGAGCAGCGCGAGCAACAACGAGGTGGTGCCGCTGGGTCGGGTCTGCCCGCCACCGACCGCGATGGTGCTGCCGCGCCGCAGCCCCCGGTTGGGCAGCAACCCGGTCAACTCGGGCCGCACGGGCAGTACCCGGTGCCCACCCGCCGGGTCGGGTGCGCTGGCCGGGCGGACCAGCCCGGCCAGCGCTGCGGAACCGACCACCATGCGGCCCGCCATCGGACCTCCCCCGTCATCGCCACGGACATCCGGCCCGTGGATGGTGCTGTCGTGGATCAGAAGAACGTGTGTGTGGCGGGGCGGCGTCCGGCCACCCTAGGGTCCCGCCAACGGTGGCCGGACGCCGCGGCTCAGGCGGCGAGACCGTCGATCGCCGGCTGGTGCGCCAGGCCGAGTGCCGCCTCCACCACCGTCACGAACTCCTCGGCGGCGCGGAGCAGGTCATCGGCCTCCCGGGCGGTCACCACCCGGGGAATACCGGCCTCGGCGGCGGCTCGTTTGCCGGCGCCGAGGGCGAAGTAGCCGGCCCACTCGTCGAGCTCGGGGGCGACACTGGCGAGCAGGACCCAGACGCTGGTGATCCGGTGGCGTCGGGTGGGCGCGGGACGGGCGCGGGCGGCGAGCACCGCCGCGGCGGCACGCAGGGCTGCGAGATGTGCGGCGGCATACCGGAGGCCATCGGGGCCGGTCCGGGCGGCCTCGGCGAGCCCCTGCCGGGCCACCGCGAGCAACTGGACGGGAGTACGGTGCGGCAGCACGTTCGCGGGCACCGTCGGCGCCTGAGCCGGACTGGTCGGCATGGTCTCCTCCAGATGAGCCGGGGCGGGCAGGCGCGCGACGGAGTGGAGCCGTCGACGCGGCAACCCGCGACGGTCGGTGCGGAGGAAGACGCACCAGGTGGGTGGCCGGCCGGGTGCGGAGCTTCCCCACACCACACCCGGCCGGCGTACCGGCGGGTCCGTCGTCCGCCGCCCGGGGGTCGTTGGGCGGCGGACGACGGCCTGCCTGACGGGCCCGGACTCGCGACTGCCCGGAGCCCAGGTGCGGTCCGCGGCACCGCACCTGTCGGAAGCCGGTGCCGCGAAACACCCGCCCCCGAGAGGGGTTGGAACGAACGTTCGAGGCAATCGAACACTCGTTCTAACTGCTGCTGACAGTACACCCTCCCACCGACGAAAACGCAACGTGTGACGCGCCAACAACATCGCTCGGATCGGCAGCGTCGCGCAGGACGCCGCGACTCGCGGCTTCACCGGCACCGGATACCGCGAGATGCGGCAACCCGGGGACGATCTGGTGATCGCTGCGCGCCGACTCCCGGGGTGACGTGGCCGGTGGCGCGGGCGGTCCGCGTACCGGGAAGAATGGCGGCATGCAGTCACACCCGAACGTCCGGGCGGTGCAGGACGCGCTCGATGCCGCGAACGCCCGGAACGGCTCCGACGCGCCCGCCACGGTCCGCCTGCTGCCCGACGCCGTACACACCGCCGCCGCGGCTGCCGAGGCGCTCGGCGTCGACGTCGGCGCCATCGCCAACTCGCTCGTCTTCGACGCCGACGGGGCCCCGCTGCTGGTGCTCACCTCCGGCGCGCACCGGGTGGACACCACCGCGCTGGCCACCCGGCTCGCCGTCACCCGGCTGCGCCGGGCCACCCCGCAGTTCGTCAAGGAACACACCGGGCAGGTGATCGGCGGGGTCGCCCCGGTGGGCCACCCGCAGCCGCTGCGCACGCTCGTCGACACCGCCCTGGACAAGTACGACGAGATCTGGGCCGCCGGCGGCGTACCGCAGGCGGTCTTCCCCACCACGTACGCCGAACTACTCCGGGTCACCGGCGGGACCCCGACCGACGTGGCGTGAACGAGCGAAGCGAGCGAACCATCAGGCACAGCACAGTGGTGCCCCGTGCCGGCGGCGAGCGCAGCGAGGTGGCGGCGTGAGGCACCCGGAGAGCGTCCCCGAGCTGGTCACCCTGCACGTGTGGCGGATCGCGCCGGCCGCCGTGGGCCGGGCGCTGCCCCGGATGGCGGTCGACCCGCGCCGGCTGCGTGCCCTGCCCGGCGTACGGTTCGGCAAGCTGCTCGGCACCGGGACCGGCACCGGCTTCGGGCCCGGCGACGCGGACCTGACCCGGTGGGCGGCGCTGACGGTCTGGGACTCCCCCGCCGCGGCCGCCCGGTTCGCCGACTCGCCGGTGGCGCGGGCCTGGTCCGGTCTCGCCCGCGCGGGCGTCCGGCTCGACCTGCGACCGTTGACCAGCCGGGGTGAGTGGTCCGGCCGGCGGCCGTTCGGTGCGCCCGCCGGTGGCCGGGTCACCGGTCCGGTGCTGGCGCTGACCCGGGCGCGGCTACGTCCGACCCGGGCGCTCACCTTCTGGCGGGCGGTCCCGCCGGTGGCCGCGGCCCTGCACGCCGCACCGGGGCTGCTGGCCCGCTTCGGCGTCGGCGAGGCGCCCCTGGGCTGGCAGGGCACGGTGAGCGTGTGGCGTGATCCGGCGGATCTCGTGGCGTTCGCGTACCGTCACCCGCAGCACCGGGCCGCGATCACCCGGACGGAGACCCAGCGGTGGTACGCGGAGGAACTCTTCGCCCGATTCGAGGTGCGGGACGTGGTCGGCGACCGGACGGTACTGGGGTGGGTCACCGACGACGGTGACCCGGCGAAGGGTGAACGGGCATGAGGTTGGTGCGGTGGACACCTGACGATCTCCTCCGGCGACTGGACGACGTGGTGGCCGTCTACGGCGAGGCGATGGGTTACCGCGCCGACCTGCTGGAGGCCCGCCGCGGCTACATCGCCACCCACGTACGTCGGCCCGGCTTCCGCGCCGTGGCCAGCCTCACCAGCTCCGGCCACCTGGCCGGGTTCGGGTACGGCTACGTCGGCGCCGCCGGACAGTGGTGGCACGACCAGGTCTGGCGGGCACTGGACCAGCCCACCCGGCGGCGCTGGCTGACCGACTGCTTCGAGGTGGTCGAGTTGCACGTGCGGCCACCGGCCCAGGGGCACGGGCTGGGCGCCGGGCAACTGCGGGCCCTGCTCACCATGGCCGAGAACGCCACCACCCTGCTGTCCACTCCGGAGGCCGACGAGCAGACCTCGCGCGCCTGGCGGCTGTACCGCCGGTTCGGCTTCGTCGACGTGCTGCGCGACTTCCGTTTCCCCGGCGACGAACGCCCGTTCGGGGTGCTCGGCCGGGATCTGCCGCTGCCCGCGCCGGGACCGACACCACCGCCATCGATGCCGACCCCACCGCCCACCCGGTCATGACCGCACGCGCACCCGCCCGCGGCTACGCCTGGACGTTGCTGGCCCTGCTGGTACTGGCGCAGATCTGCTACCCGCTGACCGGCGGAGTCACCCGGGCCCGGCTGACCGTGGCCACCGTCGTGCTCGGCTACCTGCTCTCGGTCGGTCACGCCCTGGTCACCCGGGGGCCACGGGCGGCGACGGCGCTTGTCGCGGTGGCCACCGGCGGCGGGTTCGCCATCGAGGCGCTCGGCGTGACCACCGGCTTCCCGTTCGGCAGCTACGACTACTCAGGCCAACTCGGCCCGAAACTGGCCGGCGTACCGCTGATCATCCCGCTGGCCTGGACCTGGATGGCCTGGCCGGCCTGGTTGGCGGCCACCCGGCTCACCGGCGGGTCGTCCGGTCGGTGGCGCTGGCCCGGCCGCATCGCGCTGGCCACCGTCGGGTTGGCCGCCTGGGATCTCTTCCTCGACCCGCAGATGGTGGCCGAGGGGCACTGGGTATGGCGGGATGCCACGCCGGCCCTGCCCGGGTTGCCCGGCATCCCGGTCAGCAACTACCTGGGCTGGCTGCTGTTCGCGGTGCTGATGATGACCGCGCTGCGCCCGCTCGCCGGGCCCAGCGTGGCCACCACCGGCACCGGCGACCAGCCGATGTACGCGCTCTACCTGTGGACGTACGGCTCCAGCGTGCTCGCCCACGCTGTCTTCCTCGACCTGCCCGCCTCGGCGGTGTGGGGCGCGGCCGGCATGGCGGTGGTCGCCGTACCGCTGGCCGTCACCCTGCTGCGGGCCCGGCGGACCCGCGACCGGGCCACCGGTTCGCCACGCTCCCCGGTCGACGTGGCGGCATGATCGCCGCGCTGGTTCTGCTGCTCGGTGTCACCGTGCTGACCGCGCACACCGTGGTCAACGCGGGCCGCTGGCTGCGCCGGCCGACCGACCGGCCGGTGGAGATCAGCGAGACGGTGGCGGTGCTGCTGCCGCTGCGCGACGAGGCCGACCGGGTCACCCCGTGCCTGCGCGCCCTGCTCGCCCAGCGGGGAGTGCCCCGGCTGCGCGTCGTGGTGCTCGACGACGGCTCGGTCGACGGCACCGCCGAGGTGGTCCGCGCGGTGGTCGCCGACGACCCCCGGGTCACCCTGCTCACCGGGGTGAACCCCCCGCCGGGCTGGCTGGGCAAACCGCACGCCTGCTGGCAGCTGGCCACCCGGGTCGAGGACCCGACCGACGCACTGGTCTTCGTCGACGCCGACGTGGTGCTCGAACCGTACGCCGTGGCGGCGGCGGTCACTGAACTGCGCGCCGCCGGGGCGACACTGCTGTCGCCGTACCCACGGATCGTGGTGCGGACGGCGGCCGACCGGCTGGTGCAGCCGCTGTTGCAGTGGCTGTGGCTGACCTTCCTGCCGCTGCGGGCGATGGAGCGTTCGCCGCGACCGTCGCTGGCCGCGGCCGGCGGGCAGTTCCTGGTCGTCGACCGAACCGGTTACCTGCGGGCCGGCGGGCACGCGGCGGTCGCCGACAAGGTGCTGGAGGACATCGAGCTGGGCCGGGCGGTGAAGCGGGCCGGCGGCCGGATCGCCCTCGCCGACGGCTCCCGGCTGGCCAGTTGCCGGATGTACGAGGACTGGCCGCAACTGCGTGACGGCTACACCAAGTCGTTGTGGGCCTCGTTCGGGCACCCGAGCGCCGCAGCCGTGGTGCTGACCGTGCTGCTGGCGCTCTACACCGCGCCGCCGCTGGTGGCCGTCGCGGCGCTGCTCGCCGGTGCGCCGACGGTGGCCGGGGTCGCAGTGGGCGCCTACCTGGCGGGGGTGGCCGGGCGGATGGTCAGTGCCCGGGCCACCGGTGGCCGGGCCTGGCCCGACGCGCTGGGCCATCCCGTGTCGGTCGCGGTCCTCGGTTGGCTGACCCTGCGGTCGTACCATCTGCGCAAGCGGCGACGCCTGTCCTGGCGTGGCCGTCCGGTGGGTTAGAGCCTGGGGGGACGCGACATGGCGCGGATCGTGGTCGTCGGCGCCGGGGTGGGTGGGCTGGCCACCGCGGCCCGGCTGGCCGTCACCGGACACCAGGTGACAGTCCTCGAACGGGCCGACGAGGTCGGCGGCAAACTCGGCCGGCACACCCGGGACACTCCCGAGGGCTCGTTCCACTTCGACACCGGCCCCAGCCTGCTCACCCTGCCCCAGGTCTTCCACGAGCTGTTCGAGGCGACCGGGGCGAAGCTCGACGAGTACCTCGACCTGGTGCCGCTTGACCCGATCGTGCGGCACGTCTTTCCCGGCGGCGGCCCGGTGCTCGACTCCTGCGCCGACCCGACCGAGTTCACCGACCGGATCGGCGTGGCCCTCGGCGACCGGGCCGCCGCCGACTGGCAGCGGCTGTGGCGGCGCGCCGGCCGGGTGTGGCGGGCTTCCGAGCGTGACATCCTGCGCCGCCGCGTCGACTCGCCCCGCGACCTGGCCCGGTTGGCCTGGCGGCTGGGCGACCTGGCCGCGATCCGGCCCGGCCAGAGCCTGCGCGGGCTGGGTCGCAGCCTGATCTCCGATCCGCGACTGCGGATGCTGCTGGACCGGTACGCCACCTACACCGGCGCCGACCCGCGCCGCGCGCCGGCCGCGCTCGTCGCGGTCCCCTACGCCGAGCTGGCCTTCGGCGGCTGGTATCTGCGCGGCGGGCTGGGCACCCTCGCCGACGCGCTGCTGTCGCGCTGCCTGGACCTGGGGGTGGTGGTGCGCACCGGCACCGCGGTCACCCGGATCGACGCGGTGGGCGGGCGGGTGCACGGGGTACGCGTCGCCGACTCGACCACTCCGGTCCCGGCCGACGTGGTGGTGGCGAACGTCGACGCGCTGAGCGTCTACCGTGACCTGCTGCCCGACGCGCGTCGGCTGGCCGGGCTCACCGACCGCAGCCTGGCCGGGTTCGTGCTGCTGCTCGGCGTCCGCGGCGACTCCGGGCTGGCCCACCACAACGTCTTCTTCCCGCGCCACTACGACGCCGAGTTCGACGCGGTCTTCGGTGACCCGGGACGGGGGGTGCGGGCCCGCCCGGCCGCCGACCCGACGGTCTTCGTCACCGTGGCGAACGATCCGGCGGTCCGCCCGGCCGGGCACGAGGCGTGGTTCGTGCTGGTCAACGCCGCCCGCCAGGGCACCGCCCCGGGCGCGATCGACTGGCGTCGGCCGGGGCTGGCCCCGGCGTACGCCGATCGGATCCTCGACGTGCTTGCCGAACGCGGCGTGGACGTACGCGACCGGCTGGTGTTCCGCGACGTGCGCTCCCCGGCCGATCTGGCCGCCGCCACCGGCGCACCGGGCGGCACCATCTACGGTACGGCCGGTGGCCTGCTCCGGCCGGCCAACCGGGGACCGGCCCGGGGACTCTGGCTGGTCGGCGGCTCCAGCCATCCCGGCGGTGGTCTGCCGATGGTGACCCTCTCCGCGCAGATCGTCGCCGAGGCGATCGGCCCGGCCTGGTAGCTCAGCCGGCGTCGATCAGGGCCCGGCGCACCGCGGAGAGCAGCTGTCCCAGCCCGAAGGCGGCGAGCAGCACCCAGACCGCGGTCGCCATGGTGATGGTGCCGGCGGCCAGGTCCACCTCGATCAGTCCACTCAGGCCGGCCAACAGCAGCCCCGCCACGGCCACACAGACCCGGGTGGGCCGCTCCCCCACGGTGACCGCGCCGATCTCCCGCATCCCGGCGGCGACCGCCCGGGCCCGGACGTACTCGTGCAGCCAGGAGAGCGCACCACCCGCGGCGACCAGCGCCCCCGGCGCGCCGACCAGCCAGAACGCCACCAGCCAGGCAGCCTCGCCGATCCGGTCGGCCAACGAGTCGTAGACGTAGCCGAGCCGGGTGGTGCGGCCGGTGGCCACGGCCACCGCACCGTCGACGCTGTCGGCCACCGAGGCGAGCAGCACGAACAGCGCGCCCAGGAACGGCCCGTCGCCCGGTCGGACCGCGAGCAGCGGTACGCAGAGACAGAGCAGCACCCCGACCACCGTCACCGCGGTCGGGCCGACCCGCAGCCGGCCCAGCAGGAATCCGATGTGGTAGGAGAAGCGCAGCCAGCCACGCACCACGGGAGTGGCGGCCCGGGGATCGAACCCGCCGTGCAGCCGGGCCCACGCCGTGGCGTAATCGTTCCAGTTCAGCTGTCTGCCCACCACGGTTCAACCGTCGCGACAGCGCCGAGGTGTCGCGCGCCGGGTGTCACGTCTCGGCGCCCACCCGCAGGTTCTGCCATATCTCCCGGGTCGCGGTGGACCGGTTGAAGGTGATGAAGTGGATCCCCGGGACCCCCTCGTCGAGCAACCGGAGGCACATCTCGCTGGTCTGCTCGATGCCGAGCCGGCGGACCGCCTCCGGATCGTCGGCGACCCGCTCGAACCGCGCGGCCAGCGCGGGCGGGAAGGGTGCCCCGGACAGCTGCACGGAGCGCTCGATGGTGCCGATCCGGGTCACCGGCATCACCCCGGCCAGGATCGGGGTGTCGCAGCCGGCGGCGGCCACCCGGTCCCGTAGCCGAAGATATTCGTCAGCGTCGAAGAACATCTGAGTGATCGCGAAATCCGCGCCGGCCCGGCACTTGCGGATGAAGTACTCGGTGTCGGTGTCGACATCCGGCGAGCGCGGATGCCGGTAGGGGAAGGCGGCGACACCGACGCTGAAGTCGCCGGAGTGACGGACCAGCCGGACCAGATCCTCGGCGTAGTGCACGCCGTCGGGGTGCGGGATCCACTCGCCGGTGGGATCGCCCGGCGGGTCGCCGCGCACCACAAGCACGTTGCGCACCCCGACGCCGGCCAGCCGGCCGATCACGTGCCGCAACTCGGCGACGGAATGGTTGACCGCCGTCAGGTGGGCCATCGGCAGCAGGGTGGTCTCGGTGGCGATGCGCTCGGTGACCGCGACCGTGGTGTCCCGGGTCGAGCCGCCGGCACCGTAGGTGATCGAGACGAAGGACGGACGCAGGGGCTCCAGCTCGCGGATGGCCTGCCACAACTGCCGCTCGCCCTGCTCCGTCTTCGGGGGCATGAACTCGAAGGAGAAGGTCGGCTGGCAGTCGCGGACCAGCTCTCCGATCGCCGGTTGCGGATTCGGGAGGACCGAGGGAAGACCGAGCGCCACGCACCGACTCTAGCGGGCCGGGCCGGACGCCCCCACCGGCTTCCCAGCGGTGGGGACGCGTGCCGCGTTCAGGAACTGTCGCACCTGCCGGCTAACGTGCACGTCTGGCGCGGATGCGGCCGAGTCCGCACCTGGGGGCCGCGCGGGGGTCAACAGCAGATCGGTGCGCACCGGCATCTCCCGTACGGGTGGGTCGGGCCACCGCCACGCCGACCCGCCCCGGAGGCCACGATGTCACAGCCCCCGCCCAGCCGACCGCCGCTCGGCCCGATGGTGGCCCGGTTACGACTCGCCAAGGGCTGGAGCCAGTCCCGCCTCGCGGCAGAACTCTGCGCCGCCGCCGGAGTGTCCACGCTGAGCCGGCACGAGGTTTCTCGGTGGGAGCGGCAGGTGCGGGTGCCGGGCCGGTTCTGGCGTGGCTGGCTGGCCCTGGTGCTCGCGGCGCCGGCGAGCCCGCTGGCCACCGGGCCGGACGCCCTGTCGATCGAATCCGGCACACCCACTGATCCGGCAGGCAGATCCACCGGCCCGGCGGCCAGGCCGACCCGCCCAGCCGCCACAACCGTCGGTACGGCGGCCCGGCCCGCCGGGCGTGCCCGCCGGCCCCGGTGTCACAGCCCTCGCCCGACCAACCGCCGCTCGACCCGGCGCACCTCGGTCGGGCGATCTCCTGCGGATCTCCCGGGACGCGAGCCCACAGTTCTACCGGCCGATCACGCTCCGAGTGATCAAGACGCTTGACTGGACCAGGTACGACGGGTGGATCTGGTTGGCGGGGTATCAGATTGACGACAAGCGAATAACCGCAGCACGGCGGACAGTCTTCGTCCTGATCGAAGGGCTCAAGGTGGCTGGTGGAGCGCCAGGGGTCAGGCTCGTCGAGCGTCGCCCCGAGGGCCTCGATCGTCGACCCGCCCCTCCGGCAGGGCATCGATCCGGCCGCGACCAGCAGTTGGCCCCGACGCGCCGGAGGGCGGGTGGGTCGTGCCGGCGCACCCCGACCCATTAGCGTCGGGACGTGACCCATGCTGCTCCCGTCTCCCCCGTCGACCGTGCCAGCCTGCGCCAGCGGGTCGACAAAGCGCTGTCGGAATTCCTCGCCGGCCGCCGCGCCTGGATGACCGACGTCGACGACGCCCTGGTGCCGGTCGCCGAGGCGATCGAGGCGTTCGTGCTGGGTGGCGGCAAGCGGCTGCGGCCGGCCTTCGCCTACTGGGGCTACCGGGGTGCCGGCGGGGTGGACACCGACCCGGTGGTGACCGCCCTCGCCGCGCTCGAGTTCGTGCAGGCCAGCGCCCTGATCCACGACGACCTGATGGACCGCTCGGACACCCGACGGGGTGAGCCCGCGGTGCACCGGCGGTTCGCCAACCGGCACCGCGGCGCCGGCTGGGGTGGCGACCCGGACGGCTTCGGTGACGCCGCGGCGATCCTGCTGGGTGACCTGTGCCTGGTCTGGTCCGACGAGCTGCTGCACTCCGCCGGACTCGACCCCCGGACGGTGGCCCGCGCCCGACCGGACTTCGACGAGATGCGCACCGAGGTCACCATCGGGCAGTACCTCGACGTGCTGACCCAGGCCACCGGCGACACCTCGCTGGAACGGGCCGGCAAGGTCGCCCGGTACAAGTCGGCCAAGTACACCGTGGAGCGGCCACTGCTGATCGGCGCGGCGCTGGCCGACGCCCCCGCCGACGTACGCATCGCCTACTCGGCGTACGGCCTGCCGTTGGGTGAGGCTTTCCAGCTGCGTGACGATGTGCTGGGTGTCTTCGGCGACCCGGCGCAGACCGGCAAGCCGGCCGGCGACGACCTGCGCGAGGGCAAGCGGACCTACCTGGTGGCGGCGGCCCTGGAGGTGGCCGACGACACCGGTCGCGCGCTGCTGCTCGGTGGCCTCGGCGATGGCGAGCTGGACGCCGCCGGGGTGGCTCGGCTACGGGAAGTGATCGTCGACACCGGCGCGCTGGCCCGTACCGAGCAGCGCATCGTCACCCTGACCGACGCGGCGCTCGCCGCGCTCACCGCCGTCGACCTCGACACCGAGGCCCGGCAGGCGCTGGTGGACCTGGCCATCGCCGCCACCCGCCGCGCCGACTGACTCCCCTCAGAAGCCCAGGGCCTGGGCGCGACGCTTGACCTCACGGGCCTGATCGCCGCCGAGGGCGGACGCGGGGGTGCCACCGGCCAACGTGTCGTCGGGCTCGTAGAGCCAGCGCAGTGCGGCCTCGTCGTCGTAGCCGGCGTCGGCCAGCAGGGTGAGCACGCCCGGCAGGTGTTTGAGCACGGTCCGGTTGGCCACCAGGTCGGCCGGGATCCGGCGGACACCGTCGCGGCGGACCGCGACCAGTTCCCGGTCCCGGATCATCTGGTGGACCTTGCTGATCGGCAGGTCGAGCCGCTCGGCGACGTCCGGCAGGGTCAGCCAGCCCGCCGGGTCGGCGGGACCGGCCAGGGGCGCACCGCCCTCGGCGGGTACGGAATCGGTCACGCGCAACACCCTGCCACGCCACCCCCAGGCCCGGTCAACGGCCTCCCGACAACCACCCTGAGCAGGGGCGACCGTCACCCTGCGCGCGCGCCGGACCCAAGCTGGGAAGCCTGTCGGTAGCATCCTGTTCAACCTTCGTCCCCCCGACACATAGACTGCCTGCTGATGGACACACAGGTCGCCGACACGTTGCTGGGCTCGCTGATCGACGGGCGCTACCGCATTCGCGGTCGCGTGGCCCGTGGCGGCATGGCGACCGTGTACACCGCCACCGACGAGCGGCTCGAACGCACCGTCGCTGTCAAGATCATCCATTCCGCACAGGGAACGCCCGGCCAGGCCGGCCGGCCCAGCTTCGTCGACCGGTTCACCGACGAGGCCAAGACCATCGCCCGCCTCACCCACCCCAACGTGGTGGCGGTCTACGACCAGGGGACCCACGCCGGGCGGCCCTACCTGGTCATGGAGTACGTCCGCGGCCGCACCCTGCGCGAGGTGCTGGCCGAGCGGCGGCGGCTCAACCCGGACGAGGCACTGGCCATCACCGAGCAGATGCTCGCGGCCATCGGCGCCGCCCACCGGGCCGGCCTGGTGCACCGCGATGTGAAACCGGAGAACGTGCTGGTCGCGGAGGCACCCAGCGGCGGTCCGGCCAACCTCGTCGACAGCGTGGTCAAGGTGACCGACTTCGGGCTGGCCCGTGCCGTCGAGGCGAGCACCGACCACGACAGCGGAAACCAGTTGATGGCCACCGTGGCGTACGTCGCCCCGGAGCTGGTGACCGACGGCCGGGCCGATGCCCGCACCGACGTCTACTCGACGGGCATCGTGCTGTTCGAGATGCTCACCGGCCGGGTTCCGTACGACGGTGACCGGCCGATCGACATCGCCTGGCAGCACGTCGACCGGGACGTCCCCGCACCATCGACGCTGGTGCCGGGCCTGCCGAGGGTGCTCGACGACCTGGTCGCCCGCGCCACCCGTCGCGATCCGTCGGCCCGTCCCGCCGATGCCGGCACGCTGCTGGCCGAGGTGCAGGTGGCCCGGGACGGGCTGGGCAGCCCGAACAGCCACACCGCTCTGATCGCTCCGGTGACCGACGGCCCGGCCGTGTCGCAACCGACGATGGTGGTCGCGCCCGTACGTCCGGCCGAGCGACCGACCTGGGCCCGGCTGCCGGAAGATGGCCCGCCCGCTCGCGGTCGGCGTCGGGCGACGCCGAGCGGCGGTGACGATCTGCGTGCCCGACTGGCCGGGCTGGGCGCCCGGCTGACCGGCCAGGGCGGCGGACGTCTCGCCGTCGCGGCCGTGGTCGTGGTGCTCGGGTTGGTGGCCGCGCTCGGTGGCTGGTGGTTCGGCGTCGGTCGGTACACCACCGCGCCGCAGCTGGTGAGCATGACCAAGGCCGAGGCGGAGGCACAGGCATCCCAGGCCGGCTTCGAGGTGGTCTACGCCGACCCTCGGTACGACGACCAGATCCCCCGCGACGGCGTGCTGGACCAGGATCCCGCCTCGTCCGCCCGGATCGTCAAGGGCGGCACCATCACCCTCACCCTGTCGCTCGGGCCGGAGCGCTTCGAGCTGCCGGACGTGGTCGGCAAGGAGTTCGCGCTGGCCGAGGCCGACCTGCTCAGCGCCCAGCTAGAGGTGGTTAAGGGCACCGCCCGGTACGACGACAGCCTGCCGGAGGGCATCGTGGTGGCCACCAACCCGAAGGCGGGCGAAGAGGTCAAGCCGGGCGACGAGATCACCGTCATCCTCAGCAAGGGCCGGGCCCCGATCACCGTGCCGAACCTGGTCGGCAAGAACCTCAACGACGCCCGTAACCAGATCGCGCAGCTCGGACTGGTGCTGGTGGAGCCGACGCGCAAGGAGTCCGACAAGCCGCGTGACGAGGTGATCGGGCAGAGCCCGGCCGCTGGCGGCGGCGTGGAAAAGGGTGCCCAGATCCGGCTGGAGGTCAGCGAGGGCCCGCCGCTGGTGACCGTGCCGCGCGTCGTCGACCTGCCCTGTCAGCAGGCCAAGCAGGTGCTGGAGAGCCAGGGCTTCCCGGTGGCGGTGCAGTTCAACCCGAACGCCGTCACCCGCTTCCAGAACCCGAACGAGAACGCCCAGGTCGCGCCCGGGACCCAGATCACCATCGGATGCTTCTGATGCCGACGCCGGACGCCGGGCACCGGCCGATCGGTTCACACACGCCCGCCTCGGGCGGGCTGGCCAAGGCGGCGCTGCCGTACGTCGACGCGGCCGGCTCCGAGGTGGCGCAGGTCTACGTCGGCAACTCCCGGGGCTGGGCGATGCCGGCCGGCGATCCGGTGCAGGACGCGCTGTTCCGGGACGGCTGCGCCGAACGCGGGGTCGCCGTCTACATCCACGCGTCGCTACTGGTAAACCTCGGTTCACCGACCGAGGCAACGGTCGAGCGGTCGACTCAGAGCCTGGCGCACGCGCTGCGCCGAGGTACCGCGATCGGCGCGCGCGGGGTGGTCTTCCACGCCGGCAGTGCGGTGGACGCCGGGCACGCCGACGCGGCCATGCGGCAGGTACGCGAGTCGCTGCTGCCGCTGCTCGACTCGGCCGCCGACACGGGCGGCCCGATGCTGCTGGTCGAGCCGAGCGCCGGCGGCGGCCGGTCACTGGCCTGCCGGGTGGAGCAGCTCGGCCCGTACCTCGACGCGGTCGACCGGCATCCGCAGCTCGGGGTCTGCTTCGACACCTGCCACGCCTGGGCGGCCGGGCACGACCTGGCCGCCGAGGGCGGGATGACCGCGACGCTTGACGCTCTGGTGACCACGGTCGGTGCGGACCGGCTGCGGCTGGTGCACGCGAACGACTCGAAGGACCTGTGCGGTTCCACCCGGGACCGGCACGAGAACATCGGCAAGGGCATGATCGGCGAGCCCGCCTTCGCCGAGCTGATGCGTCACCCCGCCACCGCAGGTGTCCCGATCCTGGTGGAAACCCCCACCGAACGTCACGAGGGCCACGCCGCCGACATCACCACCCTCCGCCGCCTTCTCCCCCGCCCCTAACGTCCCCACGCCTGGCTTCTTCGCCCCGTTGATCGTGAGGTTGGCAGCCCTCACCGAGATCGAGATCGCCGCCGAATCAACGGAGGTGGCGGGTCGGGGCGGGCGGGGGTCAGCGGCGGAAGATGTGGGTGAGGGCGGCGGCGGCTCGGGCGACCTGGCTGTCGGTGACGTCCAGGTGGGTGACCAGGCGGGCCGTGCGGGGACCGAGCACCGAGATCAGTACGCCCTCGGCGCGGGCGGCGGCGGCCAGCGTCGGCGCATCCAGCGGGGCCTTGGTCAGATCCAGTGGAACGATGTTGGTGCGTACCGTGGCGGCCAGCACCCCGAACGGGGCGACCGCCTCCGCCAGTCGGGCCGCCTTCGCATGATCGGCCGCCAGCCGGCCGATGTGGTGAGCCAGGGCGTGCCGACCGGCGGCGGCCAGGATGCCCGCCTGACGCATCCCACCACCCATCCGCTTGCGGATCACCCGACCCCGTTCGATCCGGTCGGCAGCGCCGACGACCAGTGAGCCGACCGGCGCACCGAGCCCCTTGGACAGGCAGACCGACAGGGTGTCGAACAACGCGCCGTAGGTGGCCAGGGGCACCCCGTCGGCGACGTGCGCGTGCCAGATCCGAGCACCGTCGCAGTGCAGCGCCAACCGCCCGGCGTCCGCGACCCGGCGCAGCTCGCGCAGCGAATCGAGGGGAATCACCCCGCCGCCGCCACGGTTGTGGGTCTGCTCCACCGCGATCGCCCGGGTGGGCACCGCCCAGTAGCCGTCGGGACGCACCATGCCGGCGATCACGTCGGGGTCGAGCTGGGCACCCACCGCAGGCCAGGTCCGTGAGGTGACCCCGCCGTACGCGGCGGCAGCCCCCATCTCGTACGTGACCACGTGCGCGTCGGCATCGCAGAGCAGCTCGGAGCCGGGCGGCACCAGCAGTTGCAGGGCGATCTGGTTGGCCATCGACCCGCTCGGGCAGAACAACGCCGCCTCGTGCCCGAACATCGCGGCGACCTCGACCTCCAGGGCCTGCACCGTGGGGTCCTCGCCGTAGACGTCGTCACCCACCTCGGCGCTGGCCATGGCCTGCCGCATCGCGGCCGTGGGACGGGTCACCGTGTCCGACCGCAGGTCGATCAGGTCAGCCACAGTCACTCCTCGCGTCAGCCACGCAGCATCTCCGCGACGAGGAAGGCCAGCTCCAGCGACTGCTGGGTGTTCAGCCGGGGGTCGCAGGCGGTCTCGTAACGGTCGGGCAGGTCAAGGTCGGCGATTCCCTGAGCGCCGCCGAGGCACTCGGTGACGTCCTCGCCGGTCAACTCGACATGCAGACCGCCGGGGTGGGTCTCCAGGCCACGGTGCACCTCGAAGTAGCCCAGCACCTCATCGACGATCCGATCGAAGTGGCGCGTCTTGTAGCCGTTTGACGACTCGTGGGTGTTGCCGTGCATCGGGTCGCACTGCCACACCACCTTGGCTCCCGCGGCGGTCACTTTGGCCACGATCGGCGGCAACGCGTCGCGAACCTTGTGGTTGCCCATCCGGCTGATCAGGGTGAGCCGGCCGGGGATGTTGTCCGGGTTCAGCTTCTCGCACAGCTCGATCGCCTCGTCCGGGGTGGTGGTCGGGCCGAGCTTGACCCCGATCGGGTTGGCGATGCGGGAGATGAAGTCGATGTGCGCGCCGTTGATCTGCCGGGTGCGCTCACCGATCCAGAGGAAGTGCCCGGAGAGCCCGTACGGCCGGCCACCGGAAACCCGGGTCAACGCCCGGTCGTACTCCAGCGCGAGAGCCTCGTGCGAGCAGTACAGGGTGACCGTACGCAACGCGTCGTCCTCGGTCATCCCGCAGGCGCGGATGAACGCCAGGGCCCGGTCGATCTCCCGGGCGATCGCCTCGTACCGCTCACCGGCCGGCGAGTTGCGCACGAAGCCCTTGTTCCAGTCGTGCACCGCGTGCAGATCGGCCAGCCCACCGGCCAGGTACGCCCGCAACATGTTCATGGCGGCGGCCGAGTTCGCGTACGCCCTGATCATGCGCTGCGGGTCGGCGACCCGCGCCTCCGGCGTGGCCTCCAGCGAGTTGATCATGTCGCCGCGGTAGGCCGGCAGGCCCCGCGCGTCGGTCGGCAGCGACCGGGGCTTGGTGTACTGCCCGGCCACCCGGGCCACCTTCACCACCGGCAACGACGCGCCATAGGTCAGCACGATGGCCATCTGCAGCAGCGTGCGGGCGTTGGCCAGCAGGTGGCTCTCGGTGTTGTCGGCGAAGGTCTCCGCGCAGTCACCGCCCTGGAGCAGGAACGCCTTGCCCTCGCAGACCAACGCCAGACGCTGACGCAACTGATCGACCTCGTACGGAGCGACCACCGACGGCACGGTGTCGAGCACCTTGCAGACCTCGGCGACCTGGGCCGCATCGGGCCAGGGCGGAGTCTGGGCACGCGGCAGCTGTCGCCAGCGGTCCAGGCCGAGAGCCTCGTCCTCGGCGGAGTCGACGGTCGGGCGGCTGGTCTGCAGCACCGGGCTGCCCACTGCCGGATGACTCAACTGATGCCACTCATGGCGCATGGTATTCAGCGTACGGCGACCAGCCGGACGGGCCATCGGCGAGGGGCCGGGTTCCGGCAGATGGACGACCCTCGACGGCGACGCAGGTCAGGGCGTCGGTGCCGGCGCCGGACTGTGTGCGCCCGGCCGCTCGTCGGAGATGCACCAGTCGAGCCCGTCGCGAGTGACGGTGAACAGCAGCGGGCGGGTCGCCTTCTTCTTGCCGACGGTCACCGTGATCGCGGTGCTGACCTCCTGCCCGGACGGACCGGGCCGGATGTCGGTGATCTCGGACTTGGACACCTCGAAGTGGTCGGCGAAGTCTCCGTTCGCCTCGGTGGCGGCGGCGTCGAACGCCTCGTGCAGCACCGCGCAGAGTTGGCTGCGCCCGGCCGCCACGTCCTTGGCGGTCATCGCGTCGAGATATGCCTGGACCCGCTCGCGGGACTTCAGGGTGGCCTCCTCGGCCGGTGCCCGTCCCGGTTGCTCCGCCTCGGGCTCACCGCCGACGAGCCCGCAGCCGACGAGCGCGAGAGGCACGGTGGCGAGCAGCGCGATGACGCTCGCCGGACGCCGGTTCCTGACCCGCATCGTCACCTCCCTCGACGCCGGACATCGAGACACGGTCGAGCGGCGAGTCTGTCACACCACCGTCCGGGCATCGAGATCGACCCCGGGCACAGCGGACGGGGAGGGGCCGGTGCGGGGCCCCTCCCCGTCGTGTGGGTGGTGCGTCGACCGTCGGCTCAGCCGAGGCCGCCCTTGATGGCGCTGATCAGCTCACCGTTGCTGGTGTCACCGGAGAGCTCCCAGAAGAAGGCGCCACCGAGGCCCTGGTTCTTGGCGTACGTCATCTTGCCGCCGATGGTCGACGGGGTGTCGTAGCTCCACCAGTTGCTGCCGCACTTCGCGTACGCCGTGCCGGCGACAGTGCCGGTGGCCGGGCAGGTGTTCTTGAGCACCTTGTAGTCCTCGATGCCCTGCTCGTAGGTGCCCGGCGCCGGCCCGGTCGCGGTGCCGCCCGGCGTGGACTGGGTGACCCCGGTCCAGCCACGGCCGTAGAAGCCGACGCCGAGCAGCAGCTTGTTGGCCGGGATGCCCTTGCTCTTGAGCTTCTGGATCGCCGCATCGGACCAGAAGCCCTGCTGCGGGATGCCCGAGTACGAGTACAGCGGCGAGTGCGGGGCGGTGGGGCCCTGCGCGTTGAAGGCGCCGAAGTAGTCGTACGTCATCGGCATGATCCAGTTGAGGTGCGTGGCGGCACCGGCGTAGTCGGTGGCGTCGATCTTGCCGCCGTTGCTGCCGTCGGCGGTGATCGCGGCGGTGACCAGGTTGTTCGCGCCGAACCGGGCGCGCAGCGCGCTGGCCACGTTCTTGAACGCGTTCGGGCCGCTGGCGTCACAGGTCAGGCCACAGGCGTTGGGGTACTCCCAGTCGATGTCGATGCCGTCGAAGACGTCGGCCCAACGCGGGTCCTCGACCAGGTTGTAGCAGCTCTCGGCGAAGGCGGTCGGGTTCTGCGCGGCCTGGGTGAAGCCGCCGGACCAGGTCCAGCCACCGAACGACCAGATCACCTTGAGGTGCGGGTACATCTTCTTGAGCTTGCGCAGCTGGTTGAAACTGCCACGCAGCGGCTGGTCCCAGGTGTCGGCGACGCCGTCGACACTCTCCGCCGCGGTGTACGCCTTCTCGTAGTCGGCGTAGCTGTCCCCGATGGTGCACCGGCCGCCCGTGGTGTTGCCGAAGGCGTACAGGATGTGGGTCAGCTTCGCGGCTGAGCCGCTGGTGTGGATGTTCCGCACGTGATAGTTGCGGGCGTAGACGCCCCACTGGGCGAAGTAGCCGACCACCTTCTGTGCACCCGGGTTCGGCGGCGTGGTGGTCGGGGGCGTGGTCGTCGGCGGGGTGGTCGTGGGTGGCGTGGTCGTGGGTGGGGTCGTGGTGGGCGGTGCGGTGGTGGTCGGCGGCGTGGTGCCGCCGCCGCACGACGCGCCGTTGATGGTGCAGTTCAGCGGCGCCCGGTACGCGCCGGTTCCGTTGTAGCCCCAGCTGAAGGAGGCGCCCGGGGCCAGCGCACCGGCCCAGCTCTTCTTGACCGCCACATAGCGGTTGCCGTTGCGGGTGACGTCGGCGTCCCAGTAGCTGCCGATGCTGGTGCCTGAGGGCAGCTCGAACTCGATGCGCCAGGTGCTGACGCTGGCGTCCGACCCGTTGGTGATGGTGACCCGCGTTTCGTGACCCGTACCCCAGTCCGACACCCGGGTGAACGAGGCGGTCACGCTTCCGGCGCCGAACGCCGAGGCCATCGGGACCGTGGCGACGGTCACCGCGACCACGGCGCCGACCCAGAGGGCTCGGCGAAGCGATCTCTTCATGTGGCGTCTCCAAACAGTTAGGAAACTTTCCAAAAGGATGAGGAGACGCTACTCACACGCCACCACTTCGTCAAGATGTCCATGTATCGATTGGGCGAGGAGGCCAGATTGGACTTCTCCCGGCGTCACCGCCGGTCAGGGGTCGGGTACCGATCGGTAACTTCACCACTACCCGCATCGCCCGCGCCCACCGTTGCGGCGGTAGCCTCCGGGCATGACCGTCTTCGACATTCCGATCGGTGCCCTCGCCGGTGGCCCGGCCGACCTCGCGCAGTACCGCGGACGCGCCCTGTTGATCGTCAACGTCGCCTCGCGCTGCGGCCTCACCCCGCAGTACGCGGGCCTACAGACCCTCCAGGACGAGTACGCCGACCGTGGACTCACCGTGCTCGGCGTGCCGTGCAACCAGTTCGCCGGCCAGGAGCCCGGCAGCGCGGCGGAGATCAGCGAGTTCTGCCAGGTCAACTACGGGGTGACCTTCCCGATCACGGAGAAGGTCGACGTGAACGGCCCCGAACGCCACCCCCTGTACGCGGCCCTGGTGGACACCGCCGACGCCGACGGTCACACCGGCGACCTCCGGTGGAACTTCGAGAAGTTCCTCGTCGCTCCCGACGGCTCCGTCGCCGCCCGCTTCGCCCCCACCGTCACCCCCGACGACCCCACCCTCCGCGCCACCATCGACAAGAACCTCCCCGCGTAACCCACCCCACCCCCAGCCCACCCCTACCCCCACCCCCAGCTCGTCGATCTTGCAGTTGTGGTCGGCTTTTTCTGGCTTTCGCACCTTTTGGACCGACAAGAACTGCATGATCGACGAGCCGGGTGGGTGGAACGGCGAAGCGAGGCAGGTTCGGGGCAGGCCAGCGCGGTGGAGGGGTGAGGTATGGCGACGGTGGGGTTGATCGGCAGCGGGCACATCGGAGGAACCCTGGCACGGCTGGCCGTGAACGCCGGCTACGACGTGGTGTTGAGCAACTCACGCGGACCGGAGACCCTGACCGACCTGGTCGACGAGCTGGGGCCGCAGGCGAGCGCCGGCACCGTCGACGCCGCGGCTCGCGCCGGTGACCTGGTGGTGGTCACCATTCCGCTCAAGTCGTACCGGTCCGTACCGGCCGAGCCGTTGGCCGGCAAGGTCGTCATCGACACCAACAACTACTACCCGCAGCGGGACGGCCAGATCCCCGAACTGGACGAGGGCAGCGCCACCAGCAGCGAACTGCTGCAACGCCACCTGCCGCAGGCCCACGTGGTGAAGGCGTTCAACAACATCTTCTTCAAGCACCTGCTCACCCTGGCCCGACCCGGCGTCGCCGCCGACCGCAGCGCGCTGCCAATCGCCGGCGACGACCCGGCGGCCAAGGCAACCGTGACCGAGTTCCTGGATCGGATCGGCTACGACACGGTGGACGGGGGCCCGCTCGCCGACAGCTGGCGCTTCCAGCCGGACACCCCCGCCTACGGGGTCATCTACTCCGCCGATCCGGCGAACCGGGAACAGGAGACGCCGGCCGGCGCGGGCGTGCTGCGCGCTGCCCTCGCCGACGCCGGCTGACCCGGCCGCGGTCCGACACCGACGTCACCCCGGGGCGTGCCGGAGCCACCATTCCGACGCTGGTCGAGATTCATCGATTTCCGGTTCCGCCATCGGCGGAATCAGCCCGGCGGACCCGTGTAGATGTCATGGAGATTCCGTCTCGGTCCCATGGAGATTCCATGTAGATCTCGCAAATGTCCAAGCCGGCCAGATACGACGGGCGCGAGACGAACCGACGGACCGAGGCGCAGACCACACCGCATAAATGCTGCGCTGTCAGCGACGAAAACGGCACCACCAGCCTCGGCGGACGCCTGGCGCCAACCCGGGCAGATGACTCATTCGGACGGTAACGGCGGCAGAACAAGATCGGGTCGGCGTCGGTATATGCGCTTACGTCCGGAGTGTCGCAAGGTCGGAGGTCTGGTCGGCACCCCGATCCTCGTTACCAGAATTGCGCGTCGGTTGCCAATGAACAACCAAAATTGCATCGACATCCATCACTGCACATCGTTGCCACGAGGCGACACCGGGCCGGGCATCGGGGTAGCCGTGCACAGAAGAATCTCGGGTAGGGTCGAGCCTCGCTTACCTGGGCTGTCGTGACTTCGGCAGGCCCACGGCAACACCTGGTGTCGATAGCAGCGCGCCTTCGTGCGATGCCCAAGAAAGCTGCCCGCGTACCCCATGCCCATTGGAATGGAGACCGTGTCCGCACTCAGAGTGAAATCCCTCTACAAGGTCTACGGGAGCCGCGCCGACAAGGCGGCGGAGATTCTCCGCAACAGCGCAGGCCGGGACGACAAGCTGGCAGGACTACCGGTCACGGCCGCGGTCGTCGACGCGAACTTCGAGGTCAGACGCGGCGAGATCTTCGTGGTCATGGGCCTGTCCGGCTCGGGGAAGTCCACCCTGATCCGGATGCTCAACGGGCTGCTCTCCCCCACGCACGGCACGGTCGAGATCGACGGGGTCGACATCACCAAGCTCAAGCCCGCCGCGCTACGGAAGCTGCGCCGCGAGAAGATCAGCATGGTCTTCCAGCACTTCGCGCTCCAGCCACACCGGTCGGTGTTGGACAACGCCGGCTACGCGCTGGAGATCGCGGGCCTGCCGCGCGCCGAGCGCCGGGAGAAGGCGCTGCAGGCGCTCCGGATGGTCGGACTCGACGGCTCAGCGGACAAGCTGCCGCAGGAACTCTCCGGCGGCATGCGCCAGCGCGTCGGCCTGGCCCGCGCGCTCGCCGCCGGCACCGACATCATGCTCATGGACGAGGCGTTCTCCGCGCTCGATCCGCTGATCCGCCGCGAGGTGCAGGACCAGTTGCTCGGGCTACAGGCCGAACTCGGCAAGACGATCGTGTTCATCACGCACGACCTCAACGAGGCGATGCGCCTCGGCGATCGCATCGCGGTCATGCGTGCTGGTCGGATCGTTCAGATCGGCACCGCCGAGGAGATCCTCACCGACCCGTCAAACGACTACGTCGCCCAGTTCGTCGCCGACGTCGACCGGACCAGGATCCTCACCGCGTCGGCGGTCATGGAGCGACCGCTCGGCGTCGTGGACGTCAACTCCGGCCCACGCGTGGCCGCCCGGGTGCTGCGCGAGACCCAGACGTCGGCCGTCTACGTCACCGGCCGGGACAAGCGGTACCTGGGCACCGTGACCGCCGACGCCGCCACCCAGGCGGTCCGGGACGCCCGGAAGAACCTCCAGGAGATCGTGTCGACCGAGTACGCCCACACGGTCGAGGACACGACGCCGGTGGCCGACATCTTCGCCGCCGCCGCCCAGAGCCCGGCACCGGTCGCCGTGGTCGACAGCGCCGGGCGGCTCGTCGGCGTGATTCCGCGGGTCACCCTGCTGAGCGCCCTGGGCAACCTCAGCACCGACACCGCCGGGGCCACCGCCACCCCGGGGCCTGCGGACGAGGTGGGCACGTCGCCGACCACTGACCCGACCCGGGCCGTCGGAGCGGCCGGCACGGCGGCACCGACCGGAAGCAACGACCCGACAGCGGAGGTGCCGGCCCAGGTGGTTGCCGAACCATCGGCCCGGCTGACGGGAGAGCCCGCATGAACAGCGCCGACAGTATCGATGACCTGCTGCCGTACGTGCGGATCGGCGACGCGTTCAAGGTCGGCGTCGACTGGTCCAGGGATCATCTGTCCGCCGTCTTCGACGGCATCGCCTCCGCCGTCGATTCGCTTGTCGAGCCGCTGGTGGACCTGCTGACCGCGCCCCCGGCGATCGTCATGGTACTGATCTTCGCTGGCCTCGGCTGGTGGCTGCGGGGCTGGAAGTTCGGTCTCGGCACCACGCTCGGGCTCGGCCTGGTGGCCGGGTTGCCGATCTGGGAACAGACGATGAGTACGCTGGCGCTGGTCCTGGTGGCCAGCGGAATCGCCCTGTTGCTCGCCGTACCGCTGGGCATTCTCGTCGCGGAGAGCCGCCGTGTCTCGGCGGTCGTCCGGCCGGTGCTGGACCTGATGCAGACGATGCCCGCGTTCGTCTACCTGATCCCGGCCATCTTCTACTTCGGCGTCGGCGCCGTGCCCGGCGTGCTGGCCACCGTGGTGTTCAGCATGCCGCCCGGGGTACGCCTGACCGAGTTGGGCTTGCGCCAGGTCGACCGCGAGGTCATCGAGGCCGGCGAGGCGTTCGGCGCATCGCCGTGGAAGATCCTGCTGCGGACCAAACTGCCACTGGCCCTGCCGACCATCATGACCGGCGTCAACCAGGTCATCATGCTGGCCCTGTCGATGGTCGTCATCGCCGGAATGGTCGGCGCCGGCGGGCTCGGTGAGGTGATCATGACGGCGCTCGCCCGGGTCCAGGTCGGCGCGGGCTTCGAGGGCGGCATCGCCGTGGTGATCCTGGCGGTGGTGCTCGACCGCCTCACCGATTCGATAGGCGCGCGTACCGCCTCCGCGAAGGCGCAACGCGCCATGCAACAGGCCTGACCCCACGTCCTGACCCACGCTGGGAAGTCACCGGTTGCCGGCGCCCTGCCTCGCTACCGCGAGTTCCGCCGGTTCACCGCAACAAGGGAAGGAAACTCCACATGTGGAGCAGTAAATTGGTGCGCCGGGTCGCGCTGGCGGCCACCGCCGCCCTGGCGCTGACCGGCGTCGCCGCCTGCGGCGACGACGGCGACTCCGGCAGCTCGGCCGGCGACAACAAGCAGCTCACCATCGGCTACATGGCCTGGGACGAAGCCATCGCCGCCTCCTACCTCTGGAAGAATCTGCTGGAGGAGAAGGGCTACGAGGTCGAACTCAAGAACGTCGAGGCGGGGATCGTCTACCAGGGCCTGGCGACGGGGGACATCGACCTCTTCCTCGACAGCTGGCTGCCGCAGACCCACGCCGACTACATGAAGGAGTACGGCGACAAGATCGAGAAGGTCGGCGTCTGGTACGACAACGCCAGCCTGAGCATCGCCGTGCCGGAGTACGTCAGCGACGTCAACTCGCTTGAGGACCTGGCTGCCAACGCCGACGCCTTCGGCGGTGAGATCATCGGGATCGAGCCCGGTGCCGGCCTGACCGCCGCCACCCAGGACAAGGTCATCCCGGAGTACGACCTGACCGGCAAGCTCACCCTGAAGACGTCGTCGACGCCAGCGATGCTGGCCGCGCTGGACGGCGCGATCAAGGACCAGAAGCCGATCGTGGTGACCCTCTGGCACCCGCACTGGGCCTACGCGAACTACCCGCTGAAGGACCTGGCGGACCCGAAGGGCACGCTCGGCGGGGCCGAGGAGATCAACACGCTGGCCCGTGAGGGCTTCGGCGCGGACTTCCCCGAGGTCACCGAGATGCTGAAGAAGTTCAAGATGGACGACCAGCAGCTCGGCTCGCTCGAGGACCTGATGTTCAACGTGCACAAGGACGACGAGGAGAAGGCCGTCGAGGAGTGGCTGAAGGCCAACCCGGACTACGCCGGCACGGTGGACGTCGCCAACTCCTGACCGGGCCTGAGCGATAAGCCGTCGGTGGCGGGGCAGTTGGCCCCGCCGCCGGCGGCTCAACTACTTGTCAGGAGCGACGCCGCCGGAGTCCCGGATCGACGGGACGCCGGCACGCCGGGCCCGCCACTCGGGGGCCAGCACCGACCAGACCTCCAGGTCGATCCGGCCGTCCGGGCCGGCAAGCACCTCGCGCAGCACGCCGTCACGCCGCATGCCGAGCCGGCGGGCAACCGCGATGCTGCGCGCGTTGCCGGCGTTGGTCCGCCACTCGACCCGATGCAGTCCGCGCTCGACCAGCACCCAGTCGATGAGCCGTTCGACCGCCCGGGTCACCAGGCCCCGGCCCTCGGCCGCCGGTTCCAGCCAGCAACCCGCCTCGCACACCCCGGACGTCGCGTTCAGCGACACCAGCAGCACCCCACCGACCAGCTTGCCGCCCGACCAGATCCCCCAGATGCCGCCGTCGTCGCGGGCCCACCGGTCGGCATAACGCTGGAGCACGTGCCGCGCCCCGGCCAGGTCGGTGGCCACGAAGGACGGCGACACCCACGGCGCGATGTGCTCCCGCGCCCGGTCCAGGTTGCCCAGGAACTCCTCGGCGTGCCACGGGTTCAGCGGTCGCAGCTCGGCGTCCGCAGCCAACGCTGTGGCGAACATCAGCACCCTTCACCCCGCCGCATCGCGGCCATCGACGTGGGCCGGAAGCCGAGCTCCTGGTAGAGCGGCTCGCCCTCCGCACTGGCCTTCAGATCCACCGTGCGCACGCCGCGCTCGACGAACCAGTCGAGCAGCGCGCCCAGGCAGGCCCGCGAGAAACCCCGACGACGGTACGCAGGCGGTGCGGGCCTTCCGGGGGCGGTCACCTGTCGGGCCCGGTCTCAGATCGGGCGGCGGCCGGCGAAGCCGCAGTCGGCACGGTGGTACCAGCGCACGTCCGAGTCGCCCTCCAGCCAGCACCAGAGCACCTGCCGGCCCTCGCGTTCGCCGGGAAAGTCGAGCAGCACCGGTGCCACGCTCTTGACCTCGATGCCGTGCTGCTGGATCTCGTCGAGGACCGCGTACAGCCGGGCCTCCAGGCCCTTGACCTCGGCCCGACCACCGAGCGCGCTGAGCCCGTGGCCGGCCAGGTCGGCCTGCAACTCGGCCAGGTCGGCCCGGACCCGGATCAGCTCGTCGATCCGGGGATGCAGGGTGGCTACCAGATGCCGGGCCTGGGCGAGAGTGAACACCGCGCCAGTATGCGCCACCCCGATCACCGGAACGACCCGGCACCGCTGAACTGACCGCCGTTGTGTCCGCGCCCGCTACCGTCCCGAGCCGGCCGATTACCCGTCACCGCACGAGACGCCGCATTTCGCGCCCTCAACTCGACCGGGATACCGCCACTTACCGCAACCCGCGCCGCCAGCGCGGCCCGGGCCGGGCGGGCGGGGCTGGCAGGGCCGGGGCGGGGGCGAGGCCCGGGCGGGGGGGCGGGTGGGGTGGGTGCTACTCGGCTTGGGCGGCTAGTTCGCGGGCGCGGTCGCGGGCGGCCTCCAGGGCGGCCAGCAGGGCGGCGCGTACGCCGTGGTTCTCCAACTCGCGGACAGCGGAGATGGTGGTGCCGGCGGGCGAGGTGACCGCCTCGCGCAGCTTCACCGGATGCTCGCCGGAGTCGCGCAGCATCACCGCCGAGCCGATCGCGGTCTGCACGATCAGGTCGTGCGCCACCTGACGGGGCAGGCCGAGCAGGATGCCGGCGTCGGTCATCGCCTCGACCAGCAGGTAGAAGTAGGCCGGGCCGGAGCCGGACAGCGCCGTCACCGCGTCCTGCTGCGTCTCGGGCACCCGGATCGTCGCGCCGAGCGGCTTGAACATCTCCTCGGCCAGCGCCAGGTGCTCGCCGGTGGCGTACGCGCCGGCCGAGATCGCGGTCATCGCCTGGTCCACCAGGGCGGGGGTGTTGGTCATCACCCGCACCACGGGGGTGCCCTCGGGCAGCCGGCGGCTGAAGAAGCTGCTGGGCAGGCCGGCGCAGAGCGAGATCAGCAGTTTGCCGGGCGGCACCTTGGGCCCGATCTCGTCCAGCAGCGCGGCGGCGTCCTGCGGTTTCACCGAGACGGCCAGCACCTCGGCCTCGTCCACGGCGGTGAGGTTGTCCACCACCCGTACGCCGTAGCGGTCGGCCAGTTCCTCGGCGCGGGCCGGGCGGCGGGCGGTGGCCAGCAGCCGGTCCACCGGCCAGCCGGACCGCAGCAGCCCGGAGAGCATCAGCTCGCCGATCTTGCCCGCGCCGATCACCGCGACCGTGTGCACCCCGGCTGACACCTGGCGTACCCCCTTCGTGGGCCGACGTCGCGGCGGGCCCGACGGCCCGACCGCGACGCCGGAACGACGATCAGCTACCGAAGAAGACCTCGGCCTCGGCGTACCGCTCCAGCGGAACGGTCTTCAGCTCGGCGGTCGCGTCGGCGAGCGGGACGCGAACGATGTTGGTGCTCTGCATCGCGACCA
Organism: Verrucosispora sp. WMMD703; assembly: GCF_049178935.1. Lineage (NCBI taxonomy): Bacteria > Bacillati > Actinomycetota > Actinomycetes > Micromonosporales > Micromonosporaceae > Micromonospora > Verrucosispora sp. WMMD703. Next base: position 5,023,261 of record NZ_JBMHMM010000004.1, read on the forward strand.
TCTTGCCCCAGTCGCCCTCGTGGGCGGCGTCGATGGCCTGCAGGCCCAGCCGGGTGGCGAGCACCCGGTCGAACGCGGTGGGGGTGCCGCCGCGCTGGATGTGGCCGAGCACGACCGTGCGGGCCTCCTTGCCGGTCTTGGCCTCCAGCTGCTCGGCCAGCCACTGGCCGATGCCGCCGAGCCGCACGTGACCGAACGCGTCCAGCTCCTGGTTCTGCAGGACCATCTGGCCCTCCAGCGGCTGGGCGCCCTCGGCGACCACGACGATCGGGGCGTACTGGTGCTGGAAGCGCTTCTCGACGTAGCCGGCGACCTGCTCGACGTCGAAGTTCCGCTCGGGGAGCAGGATCACGTTGGCGCCGCCGGCCAGGCCGGCGTGCAGGGCGATCCAGCCGGCGTGCCGGCCCATCACCTCGACCACCAGGGTGCGGTGGTGGCTCTCGGCGGTGGTGTGCAGCCGGTCGATCGCCTCCATGGCGATGTTGACGGCGGTGTCGAAGCCGAACGTGTAGTCGGTCGCGCCGAGGTCGTTGTCGATGGTCTTCGGCACGCCGATGACGTTGACGCCCAGTTCGTGGAGCTTGGTGGCGACACCGAGGGTGTCCTCGCCGCCGATGGCGATCAGGGCGTCGACACCCTGCGCCGCCAGGTTGTCCTTGATCCGCTCGACGCCGTTCTCGATCTTGAAGGGGTTGGTCCGGGAGGAGCCGAGGATCGTGCCGCCACGGGGCAGGATGCCACGGACCTCCGCGATGCCGAGCGGGCGGGACAGCCCCTCGAGCGGACCCTTCCAACCGTCCTGGAAGCCTACGAACTCGTGGCCGTAGCTGGCGACGCCCTTACGGACCACCGCCCGGATGACCGCGTTGAGACCCGGGCAGTCGCCGCCGCCGGTGAGCACGCCGATACGCATGATCTGCTCATCCTCCTGGGGAGCATCTGGTCAAGCCCGATCAAGCCCCAGGATATGTGTCAGCGCGGACCCTCGGCACCGTTGCCGGCCCGGGGCGGGCCGTCCCTACGAACTGTAGTCGCCGCTCGGTACGGCCCACACCGCGCCCCACTACCGGTCAGTAGCCGTCCTCCCGGTGATCGGCCGAGGACCCACCGCTGAACGCCGCGCCGACCGGGCCGATCAGCTCGACCTGACCACCCCGGGCGTCCCAGCACCGCACGGCCGTGGGGTGCACGGCGATCAGCGTGAGCCCCGCCGTGGCCGGACCGTCCGGAAACCACGGGGCCAGTCCGGGGTGCCACAGCCGCTCGGCGCGTGCCTGGTCAGGGTCGTCCCGGGCGCTGCCGGTGATCGAGGCCCAGACCTGCGCCTGCGGGTCGTGCAGGCTCAGCTCGACCTCCGGGTTGACCCGCGCCTGCCGGGCGGTCGCCGAGCCCGCGTACGCGAAGAACCACAGTTGCCCGTCGAATTCCGCCCGTTGCAGCGTCATCGGCCGGCCCACCAGCCGACCATCGAGGGAGATGGTGGTCAGGGTGCAGATCCGCGCGGCCCGGATCAGCTCGGTGATCCGTCTCCGGGCCTGCCGGCCGCCGATCACCCCGCCGCTCACGTCGACACTCCCCTGCACCTGCCCACGCCGGCACTCCCTCGCCTCGGCCCGTCGGCGAACCCGGTGCCCGGGACAGCACCGGTCAAACCACCGAAATACCGAATCTCACGAACCGGTCATCGCCCGCCACCGGGCCAGGTTGTGCCGGGCGTCGACAAGCGCGTCGTGCCGGGCCGCAGCGGCGTTCGGCAGCGGAGGCCGACCCCGCTCGTCCCACAGCTGCCGCAGCTCCTTGGTGTACCGGGGGATCTCCCGGGGCAGCGCCGGCATCGCACCCCACAGCTGCGCCAGGGCCACATGGTCGTACGCCGCGTACCAGGCCCACAGTTCCACCTCCTCGCCGGGGCGGCCCCGGATCGGCTCGACGAGGAACTCGTACAGGTCATCGCGGATGCGCTCGCGGGACCGCCACGCCCGGTCTGCCGGGGAGGGCAGCTTGTCCAGAACGTTGCGACGTACCCAGGGCACCGCCCGGGACGCGTCGAACTCGGTGGAGACCGCGTAGAACTCGCGGCCGTGCTCGTCGACGACGCCGATCGAGACCAGTTCGACGGTCCGGCCGTCCTCGATGAACTCGCAGTCGTAGAAGTAGCGGTAGGCCATCGTGACCATCCTCGCGGACGGTCACCGCGGCCCGTTCATCGGGTCGGCGACACCGGGAGCGCTTCCACGGTCCGCCGGGAGGTCACGCCCCAGCTCGAACCGGTCACGGAAGTGATTTGAGGGGTGTACAGCACGCGACGGGACCGTCATGATCTGATGTGTTACCGCTGCCGGACGCCGCACGGGTGTCGGATCACCTCGTCAGGGCCGCCAGGCTCACCCGGTGAGCGAGTTGGGGTCCTTGACCGGGGAGGGGTGGGGCCGTGGAGATGCGCCTGCCGGAGCCGGGCGACGCGCTCACCGGCGTCGACATGTTCGCCGGGCTGGAGCCGGAGGTACGCCAGCGGGTGGTCGCCGCAGCGGTGCCCCGGACGTACCGCAAGGGTCAGCTGCTGTTCGTGGAGAACGACCCGGGCGAGTCGCTGATCATCCTGCGGCGGGGAGCGGTGGCCGTGTTCCGGACCGCGCCCACCGGTGAACGGGCGATCCTGACCGTGATGCGTCCGCCGGACGTGCTCGGTGAGGTCTCCCTGCTGGACGCCTCGACCCGGTCGACCTCGGCCGAGGCGATCGAGGACACTGCCGCGCTGGCGTTGTCCCGGCCGGCGTTCATGGAGCTGGTGCACTCGAACGCGCGCATCCTCGACGCGGTGATGCGCTCCCTCGGTGCGTTGATCCGTCGGCTGACCGAGCAGAACGCCGACCACGTCTTCCTCGACCTGCCCGGCCGGGTGGCCAAGACGCTGGTCCGGCTCGCCGGCGAGAGCCAGGCTCCGATGATCACCATCGAGCTGAACCAGAGCCAGCTCGCCGAGATGGCCGGCGGCTCCCGGCAGAGCGTCAACCAGGCGATCGGCTCGTTCGCCAACCGGGGATGGCTGCGTACCGAGGGTCGCCGGATCGTGGTCACCGACGTGCCCGCGCTGCGCCGCCGCGCCGGCATGAACGAGCGCTGAGCGGCCACCGCGCAGACGACAATGCGGGCGGGGCCGGGACGAACGTCCCGGCCCCGCCCGTCGTTGTTCGGTCAGGGCTTGGTGCTGCCCGGCCCGGCCCAGTCTGTGCCACCCGGTCCGGCCCAGTCCGTGCCGTCCTTGCCACCGCCGGGCACCTCGCCGACGATCCCCTGCGCCTGCAACTGCGCGAGGGTAGCGGCGTCCACGTCCACCGAGTCACCCGCAGAATGGGCGACCCCGTTACCGTCGGTCCAGTCGCTCTTCAGCATCACGTACACCATGGAGCTGTCCCCCTGATCAGCTGTCGACAAATCGGCTGCCTGAATCTAGCCGTTCCGGAACGCCGTGAGCTGCCCGGCTGAGTGTCCACAAACCAACAGCCCGGTACCCGACAGTGCGGCGGGCGGCGATACTCGATACTGCGCCCCGGCGCGTCGGGGGCCTGCCAATGGAGGGTGTCATCGCCGCACAGTGTGACCGCTGTGGACGTACCGCCGCCGAGGGCGACCGCTTCTGCGGTGGCTGCGGCGCGGAACTCGGTGCCGTCTGCCCACACTGCCTGCGCCCCCTCGCGCCGGACGTGGCCTTCTGCACCTCCTGTGGGTCACCCCGCGCCGGCACGGACCGGCCGGCGACCATCAACCAGGAGGATCGCCGCCGGGTCAGTGTGCTCTTCGTCGACCTGATCGACTTCACCCCGTACGTCGAACGGGCCGACCCGGAGCTGGTGCGCGGCATGCAGACCGGCTTCTTCTCCGCCGCCCGCCGAGTGGTCGGCCAGTACGGCGGGGTGGTGGAGAAGTACATAGGTGACGCGGTGATGGCGCTGTTCGGTGCGCCGATTGCCACCGAGACCGACGCGTTGCGGTGTGTCCGGGCCGGGCTGGAGTTGCAGCGGGTGCTGACCCGGTTCACCCCCACCGGCACCGACGGGCTGCGCTTCCGGGTCGGGGTGGCGACCGGGGAGGCACTTGTCGACGTGGCCGCCGCTCGCGACGGCGGGCAGGCGATCGTGGCCGGTGACGTGGTCAACACCGCCTCCCGGTTGCAGTCGGCGGCGCCGCCCGGCGGGGTGCTCGTCGACGGTGCCACGCACGCGCTGACCCGGGACACCATCCGGTACGACGAGCAGCCACCGGTCACCCTGCGCGGCCGGTCCGCACCGACCGAGGTGTGGCTGGCCCGGTCCGCGGTACGCCAGCAGCCCACCGACCGGGAGCCGGACACCACTCCGCTGATCGACCGGGAACACGAGCTGGGCATGCTGGTCAACGCCCTGCACCGCAGCCTGCGTGACCGTCGGCCCCAGGTGGTGACCGTCTTCGGCCGGGCCGGCATCGGCAAGAGCCGACTGGTCCGTGAGCTGCACCGGCACACCGGCCGGCTGGTGGACGAGCCACTGACCTGGCGGATCGGCCGGTGCCCGCCGTTCGGCGAGAACGTCACGTTCGCCGCGCTGGCCGACATCGTCAAGGCCGAGGCGGGCATCCTCGACACCGATCCCGCGGCCAGCGCCGCCCAACGGCTGGCCACCGCCGTGGGCGAACTGGTCGGCGTCGCCGAGCGGGACCGGGTGGCCGACGCGCTGCGACCGCTGGTCGGGCTGGCCGGCACCCCGCTGCCGGCCGAGGAGGCGGAGTCGGCGTGGCGACGGTTCCTGCTGGCGCTCGCCGCCCGCCGCCCCACCGTGCTGGTCTTCGAGGACCTGCACTGGGCCGACGACGCGATGCTGCGCTTCGTGGAACTGCTGGGTGCGGCGGCCCGGGACGTACCGCTGCTGCTGCTGTGCACCGCCCGTCCCGAACTTGTCGACCGGGATCCGAGCTGGGCCGGGACGATCACCGGCTCGGTCACCATCGCCCTGCCGCCGTTGCGGGACACCGGCATCGCCACGTTGTACGCGCACATGTTCGGCCAGGCCGCTTTCTCCGCCGACCTGCTGACCCCGCTGATCGAGGTGGCCGGCGGCAATCCGCTCTACGCCCACGAGTACGTCCGGATGCTGATCGAGCAGGGGGCGCTGCGGCAGTCCGGGCGTGGCTGGTCGCTGGAGAAGCACCTGGACCTGCCGATGCCGGAGAGCGTGCACGCGGTCATCGCCAACCGGGTCGACCTGCTCGACGCGAAGGACCGGGCGGTGCTGCTGGCCGCCGCAGTCGTCGGGGTGCAGTTCTGGCCGGGTGCGGTGGCCGCCGCCGTCGGGCAGCCGGTCGAGTCCGTCGAGCGTGCCCTGCGCCGGCTGGAGCAGCGGGACTTCGTCCACGAGCAGGCCGCCTCCACGATGGCCGGTCAGCCGGAGTACCGCTTCCGGCACGTCCTGGTCCGCGACGTGTGCTACCAGCGGCTGCCCCGTACCGAGCGGGTGGCCCGGCACGAACGCACCGCCGACTGGCTGGACACGCTGTCGCAGAGCCGGGACACCGACCTGGCCGAGGTGCTGGCCCACCACCGCTGGGCGGCGCACGAGATCGCCCGTTCGCTGGGCATGGAGACCATCCGCTACGCCGCGCCGGCCCGGGCCGCGCTGCACCGGGCGGCGCGCCGGGCGTACGCGCTGCACGGGCTGGACGCCGCCGCCAGCCATGCCGCCCGGGCGCTCGGCCTGGCCGACGACTCCGATCCGGTGGGCCGGCTCCAGTTGGAGCTGCTCAGCACCGAGATCTCGTTCCACCGCGACGGCAACGCCTTCCTCTCCAGCGGCGGGCCGGAGCAGGTGCAGGCGCTCGCCGAGCGACTGCTCGCGTACGGCGACGAGGCGTGCGCGGCGCGGGCCTGGACGCTGCTCGGCCAGGCCGCATGGCTGCGGGCCGACCGGCCGGCGGCCCTGGCCTGCCTGGACCGGGCGGTACGGCTGTTCGAGCCGCTGCCGGACAGCCCGCAGAAGGCCGACGCCTTCGCCGAGTTGGGGCGGCTGCACATGCTCAACTACGAGCGTGACCCGGCCGTGGCGGCGGCGGACACGGCAGCCGAGATCGGCGAACGACTCGGGCTGACCGAGACCCGCACCAACGCCCGGATCACCGCGGCCACCGCCCGTTACCAGGCCGGCGACCGCGCCGGGCTCGACGAGCTGTACGCCATCGTGGAGTTCAGCCGGGCGGGCCAACTGCTCGCCCTGCCCCGGGCCACCCAGAACCTCGCCTACGCGGTTCGCGAGGAGGGCGACTGGCTACGCTCCGACGCCCTGCTGTCGGCGGCGCCGGCCCGCACCGCGAGCGGGCAGACCCTGACCACCAGCTACTCGGGCGAGGCGATGCGGGCCTGGTTCGAGGGGGACTTCGGCCGGCTGCTCGCCGCCGCCGAGGCGTTCGTGGACACCCCGACCGGCAGCTGGGACATGCAGGTACGCGGCCTGCGGTCGTGCCTGCTGGTGCTGCGTGGCCGGCCGGTGCCGCCGGGCCCACCCGCCGACGGGGCGCCGACCGGGACACCGCCGCGTGACGACGTGGCCGCCGCGTTGGACATCGCGCGGCGCAGCGGCTTCCACCGGCTGCACTGGACGATGCTCGCGATGGGGGCGTTGTGCCGGGCGGTACAGGGTCGCCTCGACGAGGCCGCCGCGCTTGTCGACGAGCTGGCCGAGTCGTGGACCGCGGTACCGGCGCTGGCCAGCGGCGAGTGGATCGCCGCGGCCAGCTGGGCGGCGTGCCTCACCGGACGCAAGCCCGCCGCCCGGATACGCGCCATGCTCGACCAGGTCGGTCACCGTACGCCCTGGTCCGAGGCGGCGCTGCGGACGGTGACCGGCGCGCTGGCCGGGGCCGACGACAACCACCGGCACGCCGCCGAGCTGCACCTGGCCGCCGCCGAGACCTACGCCGGCATCCCCGACGTCACCGACCGGATGTTGGCACTGACCTTCGCGGTACGCGAACTGACCTGCGCCGGTGACCTCGCGGCGGCCGACGCGCCCCTGGCCGAGCTGCGCGCCTTCGCCCACCGCAACGGCGCACCGGGCCTGCTCGCTCTGGCCCAGCCGCCCGCCGACACCGCACAGATCCTCGCCTCCTGACCGTCGCCGGCCCACTCGCCTCCCACGTCCGGCCTGCCGTCTCCGGTGGGCCCCTCAGGCCGCGACAGGTGTGGCGGGCGGGGTCGTCGCCGTGGGCTGGGCCTTTAGCTGCTGGGCGTAGACGTCGACGTACTCGCGGCCGGAGAGCTCCATCAACTCGTACATGATCTCGTCGGTGACCGCGCGCTCGACGAACCGGTCGCCGGCCAGCCCGGCGTAACGGGAGAAGTCCAGCGGTGGGCCGAAGCGGATCCGGACCCGTGCCAGGTTCGGGATGAGCTGACCGGGCGGCTGGATCTCGTCCAGGTTGAGCATCACCACCGGCACGACCGGCGCACCGCTCTCCAGCGCCAGCCGGGCCACTCCGGTCTTGCCTCGATAGAGCCGGCCGTCGGGCGAGCGGGTGCCCTCCGGGTAGATGCCGGCGATGCCGCCGGCCCGCAGCACCTTCAGTTGGGTGTCCAGCGCGGCGCGGGCGGCCCGGCCGCCGGAGCGGTCCACCGGGATGGTGCCGGTGCCGGTGAAGAACATCTTGGTCAGCCAGCCCTTGATCCCCCTGCCGGTGAAGTACTCCGCCTTGGCCACGAAGGTGACCTTCCGCGGCACGATAAGCGGTGTGAAGATCGAGTCCGAGAAGGAGAGATGGTTGCTGGCCAGGATGACCGGACCGGTCGCCGGTACGTGGTGCAGGCCCTCCACCTGCGGCCGGAAGATGAGCCGCAGCAGCGGGCCGAGCAGCACGTACTTCAGCAGCCAGTAGAGCACCGGCATCCTCTCCCCAGGTGTTGCTCACCGCGGACCGCGCCGGGTCGGGTGATCGTGGCACGAGCCTACGAACCACCGGCCAGCCGCGGCAACGGACGCTCGGCCCGAAATCACCCGTCACGTTCGGTGTTGGCCGCTCCCCTTCCGCACCTCCCATCTCCGCCCTTTGCTCTGCTTCAACCCACGCAACAGTCACTTTCCGTGGCGGTTGTTCGCCGGAACCTGGCTTCCGCTGGCACCATCCCACCTGGTCAGGCGGCTGTGCGTGGGTTGAAGCAGAGCAAAGGGGGCGGTGGGTAGGCGGGGGCCGAGGGGGCTTCGTCACGCTGAGTCGCCATCACCGAGGGTCGTCGCCTGGCCGAGTCGCCCGGCAGACAGGCGGTGCGACAGTGACGGCTGTGGCCATCGGCCGGGCCCGGTGACCGTACGCCGCGCCACAAGGCACTCCCCGAACCCACCCTCGACGTGTCACGATTCAGGGCACGGGGCGTGCGGGGGCGCGCCGAGGGGCTGCGGGGCGCGCCGGTGGCGCGATGAGGAGGATGGTCGGTGTCAGCGGGTGGGGCCCGCCGGGGACGGCGGGACAACGGTCTCGACGCGAGCGAGTACGCCATCGCCGGCGACGTCGATCCGCGCGTCGGCGAGCACCTGCTCGACGTGCTGGCCGCCGGCGGGATCGCCGCCTACCTGCAACCATCGGCCGACCTGAACCCGGTCACCCGTACCACCACCGTGCCGCCCCGGCCGGTGGACCGGCTCTACGTGGACCGCTCGCACCTGAGCACCGCCCGGGACTACCTCAGCCAACTCGCCGACGAGACCGGCGACGCCCGCGCCAGCGAGGAGCCGGACATCGACGCCGAGTGGGAGCGGATCATCGCCGGCTTCCACGCCCCGCCCGGCTCCGGCGACCATCCGTGGCCCGCCGCAGAGAATGTGGACGACCCGGCCGGACGGGGCGGTGGCACGGCCACCGCCACCCGACCCGGCACCGAGGAGCCCGGCCCCACCGCCACCGACGTACGCCGACTGCCGTACGCCGCCGACATCTCCGGCGTCTCGGTGGGACGTGGCCCCCGCGACGGGGAGGGGCCGTCGCTGCTGGACGGCCTGGACACCTTCGGCGCGGAGCTGCCCGACGACCCGGACGACGACGAGCGCTACGTACCGCCGCCGCCACCACCGCTGCCCCGGGTGTCGAAGTTCGCGCTGGCCGGCATCCTCGCCGTGCTGCTCGGCTTCGTGCTGTTCCTCTTCCCCGATCTGCTCCCCGTCGACCAGGGCATCGTGACGTTGCTCGGCTTCACCGGCATTCTCGCCGGTTTCGTCACGCTTGTGTGGCGGCTGCGGCCCGGCGACGCCGACGACCGCGACCCGGACGACGGCGCCGTCGTCTGAGTCACCGCGCAGGGTAGCCGTCCGGATACCGGGACGGCGACCGCCCGTGCCGACGCGCGTAACAGTGGTGTAACTTACTGTCAGTAGGAATACCGCAGTACGTCACGTCACCCGCCGACTGCCCGGTTGTTCCTTCCTCGTGGCGGTCACTCCCCTGCTGATCGGAATGCCCGAGATGCGACAGAGTTCCCTCGTGGTGGTGGCCAACCGCCTACCCATCGACGACAGCGTGGCCCCCGACGGTGCCTGCGAGTGGCGGCGCAGCCCTGGTGGGCTGGTCAGCGCGCTGCACCCGCTGCTGCGCCACACTCCCGCCACCTGGGTCGGCTGGGCCGGCGGCACCGGTCCCGCGCCCGCCCTGCCCGACATCGACGGAGTACGGATGCACTCCGTGCCGCTCAGCGGTGAAGACCTGCGCGACCACTACGAGGGTTTCGCCAACGCGACCCTCTGGCCGATCTATCACGACGCGGTCGAGCAGCCCCAGCACCACCGGCGCTGGTGGGACGCCTACCAGCGGGTCAACCAGCGGTTCGCCGAGGCCACCGCACAGGTCGCCGAGCCCGGCGCGGTGGTCTGGGTGCAGGACTATCACCTGCAACTGGTCCCGGGGGTGCTCCGCACCCTGCGGCCCGACCTGCGCATCGGCTTCTTCCTGCATGTGCCCTTCCCCCCGCCGGAGTTGTTCATGCAGTTGCCCCGCCGGGCCGAACTGCTACGCGGAATGCTCGGCGCCGACCTGGTCGGCTTCCAGCGCGCCCAGGCCGCGCACAACTTCGCCCAGTTGGTGACGAAGGTTCTGGGGCTGCCGGCCACCGACCGACGGGTCGGCGTCGAGGACCGGGTGGTGCGCATCGGCGCGTTCCCGGTGTCGATCGACACTGTCGAGATGGCGGCGTTGGCCGACCGCCCGGACGTGGCCGACCGGGCGCACCGGCTGCGTCACGACCTGGGCAGCCCCGACCAGGTGATCCTCAGCGTCGACCGGATGGACTACACCAAGGGCATCGAGCAGCGGCTCAAGGCGTACAGCGAGTTGCTGGCCGGTGGGCACGTCAAGGTCCGCGACACGGTGCTGGTGCAGGTGGCGGTGCCGAGCCGAGAGCGGGTCAGCCAATACCAGATCCTCCGGGACCGGGTGGAGCGCGAGGTCGGGCGGATCAACGGCGAGTTCGGCCGGGTGGGTGAGCCCGCCATCCACTACCTCACCCAGCCGTTCGATCGCGCCGAGTTGGCCGCGCTCTACCGGGTCGCCGACGTGATGGCGGTGACCCCGTTGCGCGACGGGATGAACCTGGTCGCCAAGGAGTACGTCGCCGCCCGGGTCGACGACAGCGGCGCGCTGCTGCTGAGCGAGTTCGCCGGGGCCGCCGCCGAACTGCCACAGGCGTACCTGGTCAATCCGCATGACCTGGAAGGGCTCAAGCAGGGTCTGCTCGCCGCGTTGCGGGCCGATCCCGCCGACGTAGGGGAACGGATGCGATCGATGCGTGCGTACCTGCACGAGCACGACATCCGGGCCTGGGCCCGCTCCTACCTGTCCACACTGGACCAGAGCGGTTCGATGCTCACCCGCCTCGGTGGCGGCTGAGACCGGTCGCCGGGCACACCCACGACGCCTCAGCCGAGGTCGTCGCGGGCCGGGTCCTTGACCAGCCAGTCGAGAATCGCGTCGATCGGCTCCCGCCACCTGGCGTCGAGCATCAGGTCGTGCCCCATGCCGGGAAAGAGCAGCGGAGCCGAACCGTATCGCCGTGCTGCGCGGGTCAGCGCGGCGGCCGGCACCACCCGGTCGTCCGGGCTACCAAGTACCAGCACGGGCGGATCACCCACCGCCGGCTCCGGATCGGCGCCGGTCAACAGCTGCCACTGGGCCCGCCGGGCCGCCCGCCCCAGCCGCCCGGTGTACCGCCGGGCATCGGCGTCGGGCAGCTCACCACTGAACAGCTGCCGGCGATTCAGCCGCAGCCCGGCGCCGAACACTGCCGGCAGGGTACCGAGCGGGTTGCGGCGCAACGCGGTGCCGAACGTCGCCCAGCCGCCGAACACCGGCGCCACCAGCACCGCTGCCCGAGCCGGATAGCGGGTCATGGCATGCGCGACCACCAGGGCTCCTGCGCCGTGCCCCACCAGCACCGCCCGGCGCGGCAGGCTCGCCGCCACCTGGACCACGTCGTGGGCGTACGCCCGCAGGGTCGCCTCCGGGGCCGGCTCGCTGGCGCCGTGCCCGCGCAGGCTCACCGCGTAGCCGCCGAAGCCGCGGGCGGCGACGTGTCCGAGCCAGTTCTCCGCGTACGCCCAGGCACCATGGCCGAAGCCGGGCACGAACAGCAGCGGCGGCCGCCCCTCCTCCAACTCCGGGACGGCGCTGAGCACCTCACGCCGGACCGGGCGCACCGGCCGCGCCCACTCCCAGCTGCGCATCACCCGCTCGGTCACTTGCTCTCCAGCTCGCGTAGGGCGCGCTCCAGCGCGCGCAGATAGTCGGCGTGCCCGACCTCGAACCAGTGCCGGGTCGAATCCTTCACCTGCCCCGAGTAGCGCTCGCCGGCCCCGGCGCGTACCCGGGCGGCGAAGGCCGCGGCCCGCTCCGGACGGCTGACGCGCAACCGCAGCAACCGGGCGAAGAGCACCGCCTGCCAGTGGGCCAGGGTGAAGATGCCGGAGTCCGGTTGGAGCAACCCGGTCACCGCGAGCGTGGGATGGTCCGGTACGAGGGCGTTGAGCCACAGCCGCGGCCGGCCCACCCCCTCGTCGTCCCCGAGGATCTTGCCGTCGAGGAACTCGAAGCGGGGCAGGTAGCCGGTGGCGAAGACGACAAGCTCCGGGTCGACCTGCCGGCCGTCGGTCAGCTCCACCGAGTGCGGGTGGAAACGCTCGATGTCCGGCACCGGGGTGATCGCGCCGTGACCCACGTGGTAGACGAGCAGGCTGTTGGCGATCGGGTGGGTCTCGTACACCCGGTGGTCGGGCTTCGGTAGGCCGAAGCGGGTCAGGTCGCCGACGGTCAGTCGTAGCGTCCGGTGGTAGAGCCACTGCCGTACCCGCAGCGGCACCCGCAGCGCCAGCAGCAGGTCGTTCACCTGGTCGGCGGGACGACCGAAGACGTACTTCGGGGCGTACCAGTAGCCGCGACGGGTGGAGTGCCAGCAACGCGACGCCTGCTGGGCGGCTTCCACGGCGATGTCGCAGCCGGTGTTGCCGGCGCCCACCACCAGCACCCGCTTGCCCCGCAGCTGCGCCGAGTCCTTGTACGACGCGGCATGCATGACCTCGCCCCGGAACTGCTCCAGTCCTTCGTAGCGGGGCAGCTTCGGTGACCAGTTGTGCCCGTTGGCGATCACCACGGCGGCGTACCGGGAGGTTCGCTCGGGGCCGTAGCCACCGGTGCTGCGGGTGGTGACGTCCCACCGCTCGTCGCCGACCGGCTCGACCCGCACCACCTCGGTGCCGAACCAGATGTGCCGGCGCAGGTCGAAGTGGTCGGCGTAGCGCTCGAAGTACGACAGCAGCTGACTGTGGTGCGGGTAGTCCGGCCAGTGGTCGGGCATCGGGAAGTCGGGGAACTGGGTGAACGGCCGCGACGAGATCAGGTGGGTGCTGGCGTACACCGGGCTGCGGTCGTGCCGCCAGTTCCAGGCGCCACCGACTCCGGTCTCGCGTTCGTAGCAGTCGACCCCGAAGCCGTGCTCGGCGAGGTTCTTGACCGCGGTCAGGCCGCTGGCACCGGCGCCGATGACGCAGACGGTGTCGCCCCGGTCGGAGACCGGGCGGCCGTCGTGGCCGCGGGCGAGCGTGGTCGTCTCCGGATCTGGCCGGCCGGGCTCGGTGGAGGTGGGCACCGGGGATCTCCTTCGTCTCGGCACGAGTGCCGGGTCGCGCGAAATCCTCTCCACAACGGAGCGGGATGTCCAGCCCGGCGGACGGCCGTCTCAGGCGGCGGCGGGGAGCAGCAGGTCGACCAGGACCGGGAAGTGGTCGCTGGCCCGTCGGGTCAGCGGGGTGTCCACCACGTCGTAGTCGACCACGGTGATCCGCGCGTCGACGAACAGGGCGTCGATGCGCCGTCGGGGGTCGGCGCACGAATAGGTGAGCCGATCGGTCCGGTCGGCCGCCACCGCCGCGTCGGTCAGCCCGTCGGCCACGGCGCGCCACGCCGGCCCGTCCGGCTCCTCGTTAAGGTCGGCGGCGGCGATCACCGGGTGGGGTGCGGCGGTCAGGTCCCGCTTGAACAGCTCGGCCTGTCCGGGACGCTCCGCCGGATCGGTGGACAGGTGCGACCCGGCCACCGTGAACCGGGCCGAGGCGCCCACCCGACAGTCGGCGTACGCGGCGCCGCGCAGGTGCCGGCCCGGGGTGAGCGGGAAGCGCCGGCAGCGGGTCGCGGTCACCCGCACCCGGAGGCTGGTCAACACCAGGTTGCCCAGCGACGGCAGCCCACCGGCGGCGACCACCAGCCCGAACGACTCGGCCAGCGCGGCGGACTTCTCCCGCCACCGGAACCGGCGCGGTCCCTCCTGGACGATGACCACGTCCGGTGCCGCCTCGCGCACCACCGTGGCCAGCGCGGCGGTGTCGTCGCGCTGGCCGTGGACGTTGTACGACAGCACGCGCAGCGGCACGCCGGGCTCCGTCACCGGAGGCGGTGTCGCGGACACCGGCACCGCTAGATCCGCCGGGCCAGGTCGGCGGCGCCGATGACCCCGGCGGAGTTGCCGAGCTCGGCTGGCCGGATCTCGGCCACCGGCAGCCGGCTGCGCTGCGCCAGCGCCTCGGTGAACGAGCGACGGGTGGGGCCCATCAGCAGGTCACCGGCGTCGATGACGCCGCCACCGACGACCAGGATCTGCGGGTCGAGAATCTGCGCCATGTCCGCCAGGCTGGTGCCGAGCCAGCGGCCGACCTGTGCGAACGCCTCGGCCGAGACCGCGTCGCCCCCCTTGGCGGCGGCGGTGACCATCGGGCCGGTGATCGCTTCGGCCTCACCGTCGGCCAACTCCAGCAGGGCGGCGGCCCGGTGCGGCTCCTGCCGGGCGGCGGCCCGGGCGAACCGGACCAGGGCGCTGCCGCTGGCATACTGCTCGATGCAGCCGAGTCGGCCGCAGCCGCACTGGTGGCCGTCGGGGACGGTGAGCATGTGGCCCAGTTCGGCGGCGATGCCGTGGGCGCCGCGGACCAACTCACCGCCGAGCACGATGCCGCCGCCGACGCCGGTGCCGATGGTGAACATGACCATCGAGTCGTCGGCGTGGCGGGCGGCGCCGTAGCGGAACTCCGCCCAGGCCGCCACGTTGCCGTCGTTCTCCACGATGACCGGCAGTCCGACCGCCGCGCTGACGTACGCCCGCAGCGGCTCGTCGCGCCAGGCCAGGTTGGGGGCGAAGAGCACTGTGGAACGACTGGCGTCGATCCAGCCGGCCGCGCCGATGCCGACCGCCTGGATGTCATGACCGGCGCTCAGTTCGGCGACGAGTTCGATGATGACGTCGCGGGTCTTGCCGACGTCGTCGGCGGGGGTGTCCCGTCGGGTCTGCACGAGGACCGTGCCGGTGTCGTCGACGACACCGCCGGCCACCTTGGTGCCACCGACGTCGACTCCGATGGTCAGCGTCACCGCTGCCACTCCCCTCTGCTGTGCCACCCCGCGCACACCTGCCCTCGCCGGTGGTGCTGCGGGTCGTCCGTGATCAGGCCCCGTCGCCTGGTGCGCCCTGCCGCCCGCCGGGCACGGTACGGCCGTCCGGCGCGGGCTCGTCGCCCGGCGCGGGCTCGCCGTCGGGTACCCGGGAGGCGGGCACCACGCGACGCTCGGTCGGCGTCCGGCGTCCGGCCGGTGCGACCGGCCCGGCGGCATCGACGGGCGCGGCGGCCGGGACGGCGACGTCCTCCGCCCGGGTCGCGGCGGACCAGACGTCCCGCTCCGGTGCCGGCTGAGAATCATGCCCGGTCCGGGTCGCCTCGCGCCACACGTGGTCGCCGTACGGATCGGTGGCGGCGGTGGCGGCGGCATCGGCGGTGGGCCCCGGCGGCGGCGCCGCGCCCGGTCCGGCCGGCGGCTCGGCCGGGGCGAAGGCACGCAGGAAACTCGCCAGGCCAGCGGCCAGATCCCCGGCACCGGTGGCCAGTCGCTCGGCGAACTCGGGGCTCGGATCACGCAACGCGGCGATGCCCCGGCAAACCGGGCAGACGCAGCATTCGGCCGCACCGGTGGCGAAACCCGCTCCGGTGTCAGCGGAGGCCGCACCAGGGACGTCGTTGTGACCGAGGACACCGGTCACGATCCCGCCGAGCGGGCCCAGCGGCACCGCCGCCGGGTTGGCGGCGGCCAACCGTACGGTGGCCAGCAGAGTGGCGACCAGCCGCTCCGCCTCTTCCCGGGCCGTACCCGGATCTGTCGCACCCATGCTGGGCTCCTCTACCGCGGCGACCGGGTCGCCAGCTGCGTCACTGCGCCGCACCGGATGCTTCTACCCGGCGCTTGAGCTGCTTCAACGCGGCGTCCATGATCATTTTTTCGGCCTTGCGACGGAACATGCCGAGCATCCCGACCGCGAGCTCCACCTCCAGGGTGTAGGTCACGGTGGTACTTCCGTCGGTGTTGGCCTCCAGGTCGTACGAGCCCCGCTGCGCCCGCTGCATCTTCGACGGGGCCACCAGGTGCCACTCGATCCGGGACAGGTCTTCGGCGTAGGCGTACGCCAGCACGTACTCGTCGGCCATCACCGTGGCATCGAGGACGAAACGGACCTGGCTGGCGTAACCGTCCTCGTACTCCTCGATCACCTCCGCCGCACGGACCGCGTCGGTCCACTCCGGGTAGCTCGGGAAGTCACAGATGACCGCGGCCACCCGGTCCGGTGACGCGCCGATGATGATCGACTGGGTGGAGGAGTCCGCCATGCTGGGAGGCTACCGTCCGGTGACCCCCCGCGCGCCGCGCCGCCCACCTGCGGTGTGCTCCCGGTCGGCCGGGCGGGTAGGTTTCGACAGAGCCACCGGCGCAGGTGGCGTCCCGACCCGGTCCCGTGAGCACGAGGGAGTGCAGGTGCGCGAGTTCACCGTTCCGCCGATCGTCACCGTCGGCGATTCGGCCAACCTCACCGATCCGGTCTGGGACAACGCCGAGACCGCGCCCGACGCGGTGCAGTTCGCCCGCCGCGACGCTGCGGGTGGCTGGGCCGACGTGACCTGCCGGCAGTTCCGCGACGAGGTGGCCGCGGTCGCGCGCGGGCTGGTCGCCGCCGGTGTGCAGCCGGGCGACCGGGTGGCGCTGATGAGCCGCACCCGTTACGAGTGGACGCTCGTCGACTACGCCATCTGGGCGGCCGGTGCGGTCACCGTGCCGATCTACGAGACCTCCAGTGCCGAGCAGGCAGCCTGGATCCTGGGCGACTCCGGCGCGGTGGCCGTCGTGGTGGAGACCACCGCGCACGCCACGCTGGTGGCCGGCGTCCGTGACCAGTTGCCCGCCCTGGCCCATGTCTGGCAGATCGACCTGGGTGGCGTGGACGACCTGGTGACCGCCGGCGCGGAGGTGGAACCGACCGAGATCGATCGCCGCCGCGCGGCCCTGCGTTCCTCGGACGTGGCGACCATCATCTACACCAGCGGCACCACCGGCCGGCCCAAGGGCTGCGTGCTGACCCACCGCAACATGTACGCCGACATCGCCAACGCCGTCCCGGTGCTGCCGAACCTGTTCGGGCCGAACGCCTCGACCCTGCTGTTCCTGCCGCTCGCACACGCCTTCGCCCGGCTCATCCAGATCGGCGTGGTGCAGGCCCGGGCTACCATGGCGCACTGCTCGGACACCAAGAACCTGGTCGCCGAGCTACAGGACTTCAAGCCGACCTTCGTGCTCTCGGTGCCGCGCGTCTTCGAGAAGGTCTACAACGGTGCCAAGCAGAAGGCCGAGGCGGGCGGCAAGGGCAAGATCTTCGCCCGGGCCGAGGCGGTCGCCATCGCGTACAGCGAGGCGCTGGAGACGCCCGGCGGGCCCGGCCTGGCGCTCCGTGCCCAGCACGCGCTCTTCGACCGGCTGGTCTACGGCAAGCTGCGGGCCGCGCTCGGCGGGCGCTGCCGCGACGCGATCTCCGGCGGCGCGCCACTCGGCGCCCGGCTCGGCCACTTCTTCCGGGGCATCGGCGTGACGGTCTGCGAGGGCTACGGCCTGACCGAGACCTCTCCCGCCGCCTCGGCCAACCTGCCCGGATTCACCCGGATCGGCACGGTCGGTCGGCCGCTGCCCGGCGTGACCATCCGCATCGCCGACGACGGCGAGGTCCTCATCGCCGGTGATCTCATCTTCCAGGGGTACTGGCACAACGACGCGGCCACGGCCGAGGCGCTCACCACCGACGGCTGGTTCCGCACCGGCGACCTGGGTTCGCTCGACGGTGACGGATACCTGACCATCACCGGCCGCAAGAAGGAGATCATCGTGACGGCCGGCGGCAAGAACGTCGCCCCGGCCGTGCTTGAGGACCAGGTCCGGTCGCACCGTCTGGTCAGCCAGTGCGTCGTGGTGGGCGACCGGCAGCCGTTCATCGCCGCGCTGGTCACCCTGGACGAGGAGGCCCTGCCGGGCTGGCTGGAGTCGGTCGGTCTACCGGCGGACACCGGGATCGAGGAGCTGCGTCAGCATGACGGGCTGCGCGCGGAGATCCAGGCTGCGGTGGACCGGGCCAACGAGTCGGTCTCCAAGGCCGAGGCGATCAAGGTATTCCGGGTGCTGCCGCACGACTTCACCGAGGCGACCGGGGAATTGACCCCGTCGCTGAAGGTCAAGCGTCAGGTCGTGCACAAGACGTACGCGGCGGAAATCGCCGATATCTACCGCGGCTGACTACCATCCGTCACGTGCCCGCCTCCACATCCGCCCTGGCCCGCTCGCACCCGCTCGCCGCGGCGGCGCGCGTCGTCGTGCTCACGCTGGTCGCCGTCCTGACGCTGTTCGCCACCCGCGACGTCACCCAGCTGTGGTGGATCGTGCTGCTGGCGCTGGCCGGGCTACCGGCGATGCTGGCCCCCCAGCACCGGCTCGTCGGTCCACTCAGCCGGGTGGCGGAGGTGGTGGTGCTCGGCCTGGCGGCCAGCCAGGTCGCCGCGGTGGCCACCGTCGGCGGCCACATCGGCGGGCTGGGCGCCTCCGCGGTGCTGCCGTATCTCGCGGTGCCGGTGACCGTCACGGCGCTGCGTCGCCGATTCCGTGAGGGTGCGGCGCTGATCGCCGTGACCGCCGGCAGTCTGCTGGTCGCCGGCGCGGTCACCGAGGTCGGCGGGGTTCGCCAGCTCAGCCAGCCCGGGTATCTCGCCGTCTGCGCGCAGTGGCTGATCCTGGCCGCCCTCGGTCTCTACGCCGCCGGCACCCTGCACCGGGTCATGCAGGTCCGCCACGACAGCAAACCCCAGCCGTACGCCGAGGCGACCCGGCTGCTGACCCAGCTGCGTACGGTGGCCCGCCAACTGCCCGGCGCCACGCTGGACCCGGGCGGCATCTCCGAGCACCTGTTGGAGGAACTGCGCACGGTGGCCCGTACCGACCGGGGCGCGGTGCTTTCCGCCAGCGGTGGTGGCCGGCTGGTGGTGCTCGCCCAACTCGGTGCGGACCGGGTCGACTGGGAGACCACCATCGACGCGGACTCGGCCATCGCCGACGCCTGGGCCAGCCAGCAGTCGCAGACCTCGGCCCGTTCGCAGTCCCGCTCGCACCGGGGCGGGGAGGTCTCGGCGCTGATCGTGCCGCTGGTGGCCGGGTTGCGCACGGTGGGTCTGGTGGTGCTGGAGACCGACACGGCGCACGCGTACCCGCCACCGGTGGTGGCCCAGGTGACCGGGCTGACCGGCCCGGCCGCGCTGCGTCTGGAGGCCGCGCTGCTCTTCGACGAGGTGCGCTCGCTGGCCACCAACGAGGAACGGCAGCGGCTGGCTCGGGAGATCCACGACGGGGTGGCCCAGGAACTGGTGATGGTGGGCTACGGCATCGACAACGCCCTGGCCACCGTGCACGACGACGCCGAGGAGACCGCCGAGTCGCTGCGCCTGCTGCGCCACGAGGTGACCCGGGTGATCACCGAGCTGCGGCTGAGCCTGTTCGAGTTGCGCAGCGAGGTTGACCGGCACGGTGGCCTGGCCGCCGCGATCGCCGAGTACGCCCGCACCGTCGGCGCCTCCGGCGGGCTGCGGGTGCACCTGTCCCTGGACGAGTCCACCGCCCGGCTGCCCGCCGCGACCGAGGCCGAGTTGCTGCGCATCGCCCAGGAGGCGGTCACCAACGCCCGCAAGCACGCCGGTGCGGCCAATCTCTGGGTCACCTGCGAGGTGGACCCGCCCTACGCGCAGATCGAAGTGTCGGATGACGGTCACGGCATAGGTGACCAGCGCTCGGACGGGCACTATGGTCTTGCGATCATGGCCGAGAGAGCGGAACGTATCCGAGGCCGGTTGGAGATCAGGCCGCGGCAGCCGAGCGGGACGACCGTCGCGGTGGTGGTCGGTTCACCGCCCCGGCGCGATAACGTTCGCGGTAGCGCCGCCGCTGCAGAAGGGGAGTAAGCCGAGGATGACCACAAGCCCGACACCGGCAACCCGTACCAAGGTCCTCCTTGTCGACGATCACGATTTGATCCGCAAGGGCCTGCGGCACGCCTTCGAGCGCGACCGGCAGTTCGAGGTCGTCGGCGAGGCGGCCACGGCGGCGGAGGGCGTCCGGCAGGCCGGTGCCCTGCAGCCAGACGTGGTGATCATGGATCTGCGGCTGCCCGACGGCAGTGGCCTGGAGGCCACCCGGGCGCTACGCAAGTCCAGTGCGTCGATGGGCATCGTGGTGCTCACCATGTACGCCGGCGACGACCAGCTCTTCGGTGCCCTGGAGGCCGGCGCCAGCGCGTTCGTGCCGAAGACCGCTCCGGCCGACGAGGTGGTCGCCGCCGCCCGGCACGCCGCCTCCTCCCCCAGCGCCTTCACCGCCGCCGACCTGGCCGAGGCGATGAAGCGTCGACTCGCCCCGTCCGGGCCGCAGCTCTCCCCCCGCGAGGGACAGGTGCTGCGGCTGCTCGCCGACGGGATGAGCGTCGCCGGCATCGCCAAGCAGCTGTTCGTCAGCGAGTCGACCGCCAAGACCCACATCTCGAAGCTCTACGAGAAGCTCGGCGCGGCCAACCGGGCGCAGGCGCTGATGACCGCGCTGCGGCTCGGTCTGCTTGAGGCACCGGACGCGCCGAAGTTCTGACCGGCGCGGCACCGACGAGGATCCGTGTCCCGCCACGGCGGGGCACGGATCTTCGCATTCATCGCCCTCTGACACGAACGGCTATGGCCTCCCTTGCGAAAGCGGGGCAGAATACCCGCCGGGGCGGCGTCGCCTCCGTGGGCGTGCGAAGGGGTGAGGGCATTGCAGCGGCCGGACTGGGCACCCGAGACAATCGATGTCGAACGTCCCAGCGTCGCCCGCATGTACGACTACTACCTCGGCGGCTCACACAATTTCGCCGTGGACCGGGCGACCGCCCGCGCGATGGTGGCGGCGGTGCCGCAGGCGCCGCTGATGGCCCAGGCCAACCGTGCTTTCCTGCGCCGGGCCGTGCAGTTCCTCACCGACGCCGGCATCCGGCAGTTCCTGGACATCGGCTCCGGCATCCCCACGGTGGGCAACGTGCACGAGATCGCGCAGCTGCACGCCCCCGACTCGCGGGTGGTCTACGTCGATGTCGACCCGGTCGCCGTGGCGCACAGTCGGGAGATCCTGGCCGGCAACGACCGCACGGCGGTCATCCAGGAGGATCTGCGCCAGCCCGACCGGATCCTGGCCCACCCCGACGTCCGCGCGATGCTCGATTTCTCCCAGCCGATGGCCGTGCTGGTGGTGGCGGTGCTGCACTTCGTCTCCGACGACGACCGTCCGGCCGAGGTGCTGCGGACCCTGCGGGCGGCACTGGCTCCCGGCAGCTACCTGGTCCTGTCCCAGGCCAGCGACGACGGCCGGGACGAAGCCGAGCGGGCCGAGGCCGAGGAGGTCTACCGGCGCACCGACAGCCCGCTGTGGGTACGCAGCCGGGCCGAGCTGACCGGGTTCTTCGACGGCTTCGAGCTGGTCGAGCCCGGCGTGGTGTGGGTGCCGCAGTGGCGTCCGGAAACCCCGGAGAGCGCCGAGGACGCCGAACGGGCGGTGTTCCTCGGCGGGGTCGGGCGCCTCGGTGGGTGAGCCGCCGGACGGCCAGCCCTGCGCCGGCGTGTTCGCCCGCGCCTGGGCGAAGGCGGTAGCGGGCACCAGCTATCTGCCGATGACCCACGCCCAACTGGAGCTGCTGCTGCAACGGCTCACCGACCTGCTGGCCGAGGCGCTGCGGGCGGAGCCGCTCGACCTGCGGGTGGGGCACAAGGTCGCCGACGAGTTGGTAGCCGCGCACATCGTCTCCGCCGAGGCGCTCGGCCGGACCGTGGAGGTGATCCAGCTTCGGCTGGTCCGCGACCTCGACCTGGTCTCCGACGACATCGAGGACCGGATGGCCCGGCTGCTGGGCGCGGTCGCCACCGGATACGCCCGGGCGCTGCGTGACCGGACCCTGGACGAGCAGGAGTCCATCCGCCGGGCCGCGATGACCGCCCGCGTCGAGGCGGAGCAGGCCCTGCGGGCCAGCGAGGCCCGCTTCCGGCACCAGGCCACCCACGACCCGTTGACCGACCTGCCGAATCGCACGCTCTTCGCCGAACGCCTCGCCGCCGCCGTCGACGGATCGGCCGGCAGCGGCCGCCGGGTCGGGCTCTGCTTTCTCGACCTGGACCGGTTCAAGCGGGTCAACGACTCGTTCGGGCACCAGATCGGCGACCGGGCCCTGGTGGCGGCGGCGCAGCGCCTGCGGCGGGCGGTCGAGCCGCACCTGGTCGCGCGGCTCGGCGGGGACGCCTTCGTCGTCCTCGTCGAACGCTCCACCGGCACCGGTGACGTGGTCGCCGTCGCCGAGGCGGCGCTGGCCGCGCTCTCCGAGCCGGTGGTGGTCGACGGGCATGACGTGACGGTCACGGCGAGCGTGGGCATCGTGGAGCGGCGGGTCGCGGGCACCTCCCCGGACGACCTGATGCGTGCCGCCGGCAGCACCCTGCACTGGGCCAAGTCGGCTGGCGGCGCGGGGTGGGCGCTGTACGACGCGGAGCGCGACGGGCGGGAACAGGCCCGTCAGGAGCTGAGCGCGGCCATCCCGGCGGGCCTGGAACGGGGTGAGTTCTTCCTCGACTACCAACCGTTGACCTCGTTGCACGACGGCTCGCTGCTGGGGGTGGAGGCGCTGGTCCGGTGGCGTCACCCACGGCTCGGGGTGCTGCGGCCGGACAAGTTCATCGGTCTGGCCGAAGAGACCGGGTTGATCGTGCAGCTCGGTGGGTGGGTGCTCGCCGAGGCGTGCCGTGAGGCGGTCGGTTGGACGTCCACCTCGGGCCAGCCGCCGTACGTCAGCGTCAACCTGGCGGTCCGTCAGGTCCGCCGCCCCGGTCTGGTGCAGGAGGTGCGGTCCCTGCTGCGGCGTACCGGCCTGCCGCCGAACCGGCTCCAGCTGGAGATCACCGAAAGCACGATGATGACCACCTCCGAGGAGCCGGTACGCGCCCTTCGTGCCCTCGCCGACCTGGGCATCCGGATCGCCATCGACGACTTCGGTACCGGCTACAGCAACCTGGCCTACCTGCGGGATCTGCCGGTGACCGAGTTGAAGGTGGCCGGTGAGTTCGTTCGCGGCCTACGCACTCCCGAGGCCCTCGCCGACGAGCGGATCCTCGCCTCGCTGGTGTCGCTGGCGCACGCGCTGGACCTCACGGTCACCGCGGAAGGGGTGGAGACGGGCGGACAGGCCGAACGGTTGCGGGCGATCGGCTGCGACGCCGGTCAGGGCTGGCACTTCGGCCGCCCCGCCTCCCCCGATCACATTCTCGCCCGCATCCGCTGAGCCCGCCTCCGGTGGCCGGTCTCAGCCGGCGAGCAGCGTGGACAGGCGTAGCGCCTGCGTCTCCCAACGCCACTCCCGCTCCACCCAGGCCCGGCCGGCGGCGCCGAACTGCCGGGCCAGGTCCCGGTCGGCCAGCAGGGTGGCCACCCGGTCGGCGAGTTCGGCGAGATCCCGACCGTCCACCACGTAGCCCGTCTCGCCCTCGCGTACCGCGTCCGGGGCACCGCCGGAGTTGCCGGCCACCACCGGCAGACCGGTCGCCGACGCCTCCAGGTAGACGATGCCGAGACCTTCGACGTCCAGTCCCCGGTTGCGGGTGCGGCACGGCATGGCGTAAACGTCCCCGGCCGCGTAGTGGGCGGGCAGCTCGGCCGAGGGCACCGAGCCGGTGAAGACCACCTCCCGCTCCACCCCCGACTGACGGGCCAGCCGGGCCAGCGTGGTCCGGTACGGCCCGCCGCCGACCACCAGCAGCGCGGCGTCGGGCACCCGGCGGCGGATCAGCGGCATCGCCCGGATCAGCATGTCCTGGCCCTTGCGGGGCACCAGCCGGGACACGCAGACCACCACCGGCCGGTCGGCCAGGCCGAGCCGGTGCCGCACCGCGCCGCCGTCGACCGACGGATGGTAGACGTCGGTGTCCACGCCGGGCGCGAGCCGCCGCAGCTCGGTCAGGCCGTCCAGCGCCCGAGCCAGCCGGGTGCGGGTGTACTCCCCCAGGTAGGTGACCACGTCGGTGTCCCGACCGATGCGTCGCAGCGCCGTCCGGGCGATCGGCAGCGCCGCCCAGCCGACCTCGTGGCCGTGGGTCAGGGCGACGACCCGCCGGATCCCGGCCCGCCGGCGCAGCCCGGCGGCGAGCAGGCCGAGCGGAGCCGCCGCGCCGAACCAGACCGTGTCGCATTCGTACGACCGGGCCAGCTGGGCGGCCCGGCGGGCCACCAGCGGGGTGGGCAGCAGCACCTTGGTGCGCTCCCGCACCACCTCGAACGGTTGGTCGGCGTCGAACTTCTCCGCGCCGGCCCAGCGTGACGCGTACACCACCACCGAACCGGCCGGCTGACGCACCGCGAGGTTGTGCACGAACGACTGGATGCCGCCCGGCCGGGGCGGGAAGTCGTTCGTCACCAGCAACGTGCGTTGATGATTCGCTCGCTGACGCTCGCTCACCGGTCAACCTTTCGGGCGTACGCGCGGGCAGCGGCGATCCGCTCCACGGTGGACGGATGAGACGCCGAGTAGAGGTACTCCCAGCTGGGCGGGTCGGGGTCGGAGAGGTTGACCGCGGACAGCCGCCGCTGCATCGACTCGAATGCCACCGGGTCGCCGGTCAACGCCAGCGCGTGCGCGTCGGCGCGGGCCTCGACCCGCCGCGACATCAGCGACTGCACCGGGGTGAAGACCAGCCCGGCCACCGTCACCAGGGCGAGCAGCAGCGGAAACGCGCGGGGTTCAGCCACCGAGTCGACACCGGCCAGGCGCAGCAGCGGGGGCCAGGATCCGATCAGGTAGAGCGCCACCACCGCGGCGGCGGCGCCGAGCGCGCCGGTGAGGGTGCCCACCGATACGTCCCGGTCCCGGGCGTGGCCGAGTTCGTGCGCCACCACCGCGGTCACCTCGGCCGGCGTCGCCTCGCGCAGCAGGTTGTCGTACACCACCACCCGGCGGGTCGGCCCCAAGCCGGAGACGTACGCGTTGACCGCCCGGGTGCGCCGGGAGGCGTCGGCGACCAGCACGTCGCGCACCGGCACTCCGTCGCGTTCGGCCAACTCCATGAGCTGGCTGCGTAACGGCGAGGGTTCCATCGGGCTGAACCGGTTGAAGACCGGCTCGACCAGCACCGGCAGCACGAAGGAGAGCAGCACCACCAGGGTGGCGGCGCCGGCCGCGCCGAACGCCCACCACCAGCGCGGGGCGAGTCGGATGACGGTGTAGAAGCCGAGCAGGGCCACCGCGCCGATGACGGCACTGACCGCGTACGACTTGAGCAGGTCCACCGCCCAGCCGCCCCAGCCGTTGGTGGCCAGCCCGTAGCGGGTGAGCACGCTGTGCCGCCAGGCCGCGAACGGCAGCGTCACCAGGTCGGCGACCAGCACCACGGCCAGACCGCCGAGGATCGCCTGCGCGATCCAGTGCCCGCCGAAGGGGCGCCCGGCCAACTCGACCAGGCGGCTGCCCAGCGGGGTCAACCCGAGCGCGAGTGCCACCAGCAGGCCGACGCCGAGGGCCGCCCATCCGCCGGGACGCAACGCGGATCGGAACTGCCGGGCGTGCTCCACCTGCCCGGTCGGCAGGTCACGCAGGGCGGCGAGCTGGTCGGCCCGGGGAGCCGGTGGGCGCTGCCACGGGACCAGCACCAGTGCCGCCACGACCAGCGCGACGCCCAGCCCGGCCAGGGTCAGCACCGCCCACCCCCGCGGGCTCACCGCGACGCCCCGTCCGGCACCGGCGACCCGCCGCAGCGAACGCGAACCGACCCGTCGCCCCCCGTGCGCCTCATACCGCCGCTCCTGTCGCCATGGGCGCCCATCCTATGTCCCGGCGGGTGCCCGCCCCACGCCCGTCGACCCACCCGCACGGCCGGCCCAGGACCAGCGCAGTCGGGCTCAGGACCGCGACAGCCGACGCACCAGCGAGTCCGCCCCCAGCGGGTACGCCCCGTGCCGGCGTACCCCGTCGGCGACCTCGCGATCGGAGGACACCACCACCACGGGGCGGCCGGGCGGTTCGGCACGGACCAGTCGGCGGATCAACTCGTCGGCGGTCTCACCCTTGCGGGAGAACAGCACCCGTACGCCGCGCGGGGCAGGTGGCAGGCCATGCACTCGTTCGGCGCCGTCGAAGACCACGGTGACCTCGTCACCGGTCTGCGCGGCGATCCCGCCGAGGCCGGTGACCAGCCGCTTGCGCTGCTGTTCCAGCGACATCTCGCCGAAGCCACGTTTGGTCACGTTGTAGCCGTCGACCACGAGGTGTGCCCGGGGCAGGGCCAGCAGTTGATCCAGCCGGGCCGGGTCGTCGGTGTCCTGGGCTCGGGCCGCGGCAGCGGTGGCGCCCGGAGAATCAGCGAAGGAGTCGGCCACGAAGTCGGCGGGCAGCCGGTCGACCGGGTCCAGGGCCAGCTCCCGGCGCAGCCCGAGGGCGGCCTGACCGATCGTCTCCAGCAGCAGCCACAGTCGTGCGTCGTCGACCGAGCGGGCCTCCTTGGCGCTGCTGCGGGCCGCTCCAGCCGCCGCCTCCGCCTCGGCCAGTCGGGCTCGGGCGCGACGCAGTTCGGCGTCCGCGTCGGCGGCGGCCCGCGTGGCCCGGCCCCGCTCGGTGGCCAGCAGCTCGTTCGCCCGGCGCTCGCGAGCCTGGCTCTCCCGGAGCGTACGGGCCAACTGCCGGGCCTCCTCACGCAGCTGGCCCAACTCCTCGCGCACCCGGGCCAACTCGTCGCGGAGCTTGTCCGCCTCCACCCGGGCCACCGCCCGGTCATGCTCGGCCCGGGTGGCCCGCTGCTCGGCCTGCCGAACCAGTTCGGCCACCACCGCGGTGTCCGCCTCGGCGCGGACCGCCGCCCCGCTGGCGTCGATCAGCTCCCGCCAACCGCGCGGGCGGGCCAGGTAGGCCAGGGCGGCCACCTCGACCGGGTCGGCGGCGGCGGGGGCGGTGCCCTCCACCACTGCCGTACCCAGGTCACCGGCATCGGTCAGGACCCGGGCGGTGACCCGCTGCCGGAACAGTGGATCAGCGGCGAGTTGAGCGGCGATCACCGGCGCACCGAGCCGGGCGCGTCGGT
Organism: Verrucosispora sp. WMMD703; assembly: GCF_049178935.1. Taxonomy (NCBI): domain Bacteria; kingdom Bacillati; phylum Actinomycetota; class Actinomycetes; order Micromonosporales; family Micromonosporaceae; genus Micromonospora; species Verrucosispora sp. WMMD703. Next base: position 5,050,278 of record NZ_JBMHMM010000004.1, read on the forward strand.
TCGGGGCGAACTTGGCGACCCGGCGCAGCGGCACGGGCACCTCGTCGGCGGGCAGACCGGGCAGCACCGCGGCGGTGAGCGAGATGATTCGCTGTCGCACCGGCTCGGGCAGGCTCGGCTCCGGCTCCGGCTGCCCGGGCTCCACCGACCCGGAATCCGTCACCGCCGGGGCGTCGGTGGCGTCCTCACCGGTCGCAGGAACCGCGACGACCTGCTCCTCCTGCGGGAGGTTGTCGTCGTGCGGCTCGGTGAGGGGCATGTGGCAAGTCTCCCACCGCGACCGGGCCCACCGCCCGGTGAGTGAGCCGATCTCTCATCCTAGACCCGGGAGTTGCCGGTGGGACGGATGGGGCGCGAGTGTCGGACCGGACCGTTACGGTGCCGCGGATGGCAGCACAGGAGTTCCTGCAACCGGCGCTGGCCGGGCTCGATCCGACCGTCGGCGGTGTCGACCCGGCGCTGCCGCTGTACGCGACGACATTCGTGGTGGTCGACCTGGAGACCACCGGCGGAGCTCCCGACGGTGGCGGCATCACCGAGATCGGCGCGGTCAAGGTGCGCGGCGGTGAGGAGCTGGGGGTGCTGGCCACCCTGGTCAACCCCGGGGTGCCGATTCCGCCCTTCATCACCGTGCTGACCGGCATCACCCAGGCGATGCTGCTGCCGGCCCCACCGATCGAGCAGGTGCTGCCGAGCTTCCTGGAGTTCGTCTCGGATGCCGTGCTGGTCGCCCACAACGCGCCCTACGACGTCGGCTTCCTGAAGGCGGCCTGCGCGAAGCACGGCTACCGCTGGCCGAACCCGCGGGTGCTGGACACCGCGGCGCTGGCCCGGCGGGTGCTGCTGCGTGACGAGGTGCCCAACCGCAAGCTCGGCACCCTCGCCGCGTACTTCCGCGCCGCCACGCAGCCGACCCACCGAGCCCTGGACGACGCCCGGGCCACCGTCGACGTGCTGCACGGACTCATCGGACGCCTCGGCGGGCACCGGGTCGACACCATCGGCGACGCCATCGAGTTCGCCCGCGCGGTCACCCCGACCCAGCGGCGCAAGCGGCACCTGGCCGACGGCCTGCCCCGCTCCCCCGGGGTCTACATCTTCCGGGCCGCCGACGACCGACCGCTCTACGTCGGCACCTCCCGGGACATCGCCACCCGGGTGCGCAGCTACTTCACCGCCGCGGAGAAACGCGCCCGGATCTCGGAGATGCTGGCCGCCGCCGAACGGGTCGAGGCGGTGGAGTGCGCACATTCGCTGGAGGCAGAGGTGCGGGAGCTGCGGCTGATCGCGGCGCACGCGCCGCCGTACAACCGCCGGTCGAAGTACCCGGAGCGGGTGGTCTGGCTGAAGCTGACCGACGGGCCGTACCCCCGGTTGTCGGTGGTCCGGGAGATCTCCCCGGGCGACCGCGCCTACCTCGGCCCGTTCACCTCGCGACGCGCCGCCGAGCTGGCCGCCGCCGGCTTCCACGACGCGGTCCCGCTGCGGCAGTGCACCCACCGGCTGTCGCTGCGCACCGTCACGCCGGCCTGCGCGCTGGCCGAGCTGGGCCGCTGCCCGGCACCCTGCGAGCATCGGATCTCTCCCGAGGAGTACGACGCCCAGGCGGTCACGCCGTTCGCCACCGCCACCACCGGCGACCCGCAGCCGGTGGTGGACGCCCTGCTCACCCGGATCGAGGCACTCTCGGCCGGCCAGCGCTACGAGGACGCGGCCGTGCTGCGCTCCCGCCTCGCCGCGGTGCTGCGGGCCGCCGTACGCATGCAGCGCCTCGCCGCGTTGAGTGGGCTCGCCGAGGTGGCTGCCGCTCACCCGGCGGCCAGCGGCGGCTGGGAGCTGGCGCTGATCCGGCATGGGCGGCTCGCCGGGGCCGGGGTGTCCCCGCCCGGCGTCCACCCTCGACCGACATTGGCCACCATCCGAGCCACCGCCGAGACGGTGCCACCCGGGCACGGTCCGGTACCGGCCGCCAGTCCGGAGGAGTCCGAGCGGATCCTGTCCTGGTTGGAGCGACCGGAGACCCGGCTGGTCGAGATGTCAGCCGGTTGGTCCTCCCCGGTGGCCGGGGCGGCACGGTTCCGGGACCTGTTGACCAAGGCCGAGAACGCGGCGTCCCGGCAACTCTGGTCCGAACGCTCATGAGCAACTGTCCGATCGGACTACGTCGACTCACTTACTCTGTTAAGGAAGTGCAGTCCTGCCCGTTTCGAGGGTCTGCTCCCGCTTGCCGGATTCCGGTGGTGGTGCAGCAGGCGTGAGGGGGTGTCCCAGGTGGACGTCAACGCCGGACACGGCGGCGCCCTGGGCGGTGCGCTCCCGACACAGCCCGGCGAGCTGCCCCTGACCAGACGACTCCGTTCGCTGCTGACCTGGCCGAGCGCCGAGACCGAACCGGTCGGCCAGCTGGTACGCACCCACCGCGCCATTCACGCCGGTGCCGACCCGGCGGTGCTGCGCCGCGCCTACACCATCGCGGACAACATGCACCGCGGCCAGTTCCGCAAGAGCGGGGAACCGTTCATCACCCATCCGCTGGCGGTCGCCCAGATCTGCGCGGAGCTGGGTATGGACACCACCACCCTGGTCGCAGCCCTGCTGCACGACACGGTGGAGGACACCCGCTACACGTTGCAGGCCCTCGCTGAGGACTTCGGCCACGAGGTCGCCCACCTGGTCGACGGGGTGACCAAGTTCGACAAGGCGTTCTACGGGCAGGCCGCCGAGGCGGAGACCATCCGCAAGATGATCGTCGCGGCCGGCAAGGACGTCCGGGTGCTGATCATCAAACTCGCCGACCGACTGCACAACATGCGCACCCTCGGCGTACGCTCGGCCGCCTCCCGCGAGCGGATCGCCCGCAAGACCCAGGAGGTGCTGGTACCGCTCTGCGACCGGCTGGGTATCCAGACCCTCAAGCGGGAACTGGACGACGTGGTGCTGCTGCACCTCGAACCGGACGAGCACGCCCGCATCGCGCGGCACGTACACGACCGGCCCGGCTGGGACAACTACCTCGCCGAGGTGGTCGCGCAGGCCAGGGTGGCGCTGCGGCGCAGCCGGGTCGACGCCGAGGTGGCTCCGCGACCCCGGCACCTCTACTCGATCTGGAAGGACACCGTGGCCGGCGACCACGCCGCCCCGTTCGACCTGCCCCGGATCACCATCGTGGTGGACGGCCCGGCGACCGACTGTTACGCCGCACTCGGCGCCGTGCACGGCGTCTGGCGGCCGGTGCCGGGCCGGTTCAAGGACTTCATCGCCTCGCCGAAGAACAACCTCTACCGATCCCTGCACACCAGCGTCTGCGGGCCGAAGAACCGCACGGTCGAGGTGCTGATCCGCACCACGGAGATGCACCGGGCGGCCGAGTACGGGGTGGCCGCCGACTTCCGTTTCCCCCGCTCCGGCGGGACGACGGCCCGCCCGGGGCAGCTCGACTGGCTGCGCCGGGTGCTGGACTGGGAGCAGGATGCGGCCGACCCGGCCCAGTTCCTCCACTCGCTTCGTTGCGACCTGTCCGAGGCGCAGATCCAGGTGGTCGCCGAGGGGCGGCAGATCGTGCTGCCCGCCGGTGCCACCCCGGTCGACCTGGCGTACGAGCTGGGCACGGACCGGGGGGAACGGTGCCTGGCGGCCCGGGTCAACGGTCGGCTGGTCCCGCTCTCCTCCGAGCTTGAGGAGGGTGACGTGGTGGAGATCTTCACCGAGACCGACGAGGAGAGCAGCCTCGACGCCGAGGTGGCTCCCCGGGGGCCGCGTCGCGAGTGGCTGGGGTTCGTCAAGTCGCCGCACGCACAGATGCAGATCAACAGGTGGTTCGCCGAGCACAGCGAGCCGGGCATCTCGATCAGCGACAAGGTACGCCTGGGCCGCGCCACCATCGGGCTGGCCCTGCGTCAGCACAACCGCGGGCTGGCCAGTGATCTGCCGCTGCTGCGGCTGTCGGAGGAACTCGGCTACCCGGATCTGGAAACCCTGCTGGTCGCGGTCTTCGACCGGGTCATCGAGCCGGACGCCGTGGTACGCCAACTAATCGATCTGGTCGACCACCGTCAGTGACCGCCCAGGCCGTACGCGGTACTCGGCGTGGTCCTCGTGGCGCGAGCACGCCTCACGGCCACTAGCCTGGAGTCATGATCCCCCGTACCCGCCGCACCGGGCGCGCCGTCGCGTACCAGGTCTTCTACCGGCTGCCGCTGCCGGTCCGACGTCGGCTGGTCCGGATGGCCGTACCCAAATACATCGTCGGCGCGGTCACCCTGCTCCGGGACAGTGAGGCCGAGGGGGCCGGACGGTTGCTGCTGCTGCGGCAACCACCGGGCCGCGGGTGGACCCTGCCGGCGGGGTTGCTGCAACGCGCCGAGCACCCGGCCGTCGGCGCCGCCCGGGAGCTGTACGAGGAGAGCGGTGTCCGCCTCTCCCCCACCCGACTCACCCCGGCGGTGCCCAACGCCATCGTGCACGCCAAGGGCTGGGTGGACGTGGTGTTCACCGCCGAGGTGCCCGCGTCCAGCACCGAGTTGACCGTGGACGGCGCCGAGGTCTTCGAGGCCGCCTGGCATCCGCTGGACGATCTGCCGAAGCTGACCTGGCCGACCGCCCGCCTGCTGGCGTACTACGACATCGGTCCGCTGGCCGGGCAGTTCCCACCGCCGCTGCCCGACACGACGCCATGACCCGGCCCGGGGGTGCCGAGAGCGACCGTCGGCCCACCCTGCCCGCCGCCGGCATCTGCGCGGTGGTGCTCGCCGCCGGCGAGGGCACCCGGCTGCGCCCGCTCACCGAACGGCTACCCAAGGCGCTCTGCCCGGTGGGCAACGTGCCCCTGCTTGACCGGGCGCTCGCCCGGCTCACCGGTCTCGGCCTGAGCGGCCCGGCGGCGGTCGCAGTCAACGCCTGCTACCTGGGCGAACAGGTGGTGCAGCGGGTGGGTGCCCGGGCATACCTCTCGGTGGAGCCGGGCAGTCCGCTCGGCACCGCGGGCGGGGTGGGACGGCTGCGGGACTGGATCGACGGCCGGGGCGTGCTGGTCGGCAACGCCGACGCCTACCTGGCCGATCCGGCGGCACCGCCCGGCCCCGACATCGCCACGCTGCTCGACGGTTGGGACGGCGAGTCGGTACGCCTGCTCGGCCAGCCGGCCGCCGACCCGGGCGCACCGGGCACCTTCGACGGGCACGTCTTCACCGGTTTCTCGCTGTTGCCGTGGCGGCTGGTCCGCGACCTGCCCGCCACCTTCGGCGACCTGGTACGCGCGGTGTGGCGCCCGGCCGAGGCGGCCGGCCGGCTGACCGTGGTCGGTTACCAGGGCACCTTCATCGACACCGGCACCCCGACCGACTACCTCGCCGCGAACCTGCACGCCGCTGGTGACGGCGGCCTGATCGACCCGGCCGCCACGGTCACCGGCCCCTGCCATCGCTCCGTAGTGGGGGCGGGTGCCACCGTCCGGGGTGCGGTCAGCCGCAGCGTGATCTGGCCGAACGCCCTCGTCGGCGCCGACGAGGACCTGCACGACGTGATTCGCGTCGGTGCCGACCTGACCGTCCGGGCGGCCTGATCCGGCGGTCCGATCCGATGCCGTAACCCCCACCGACGCCACCGGCCACCGGCATCGCTCCCCCCGCCGTGCACCAGCCCGAATCAGACGTCACCCGGGGTAAGCAGAAGGCCGCCCGCCACCACACCCCCACACATCCTTTGCTCTGCTTCAACCGACGCAACAGTTACCCTCCGTCGTTCGGCGGCAGCGACAGCGCCGAAGCCATGGTGGCGTCGCCGCTGGAAGACGACCGTTGCGTCGGTTGAAGCAGAGCAAAGCGTCGGCATAGGAGACTGGTCGGGTGGCGGCGGAGAGGACCAACCGTCACTCTAGGTGCTAATCACCGAGAGTTGTCGTCCCCGATGGAGCGACGGCTCGCCACAGCGCACTGCATCGGCACCGCACGACTAGCATGGGCTGCGACGCCGACGAACGGAGAACCCTCCAGTGATCACCGCGATCGTGCTGATCGACTGCGCCACCGACGCGATCCCCGAGGTGGCCGAGGCACTGGCGAACCTGCCGGGGGTGAGCGAGGTCTACTCGGTGGCCGGGCACGTCGACCTGATCGCCATGGTCCGGGTCCGCGAGTTCGACGAGATCGCCCAGATCATCGCGGGCAGCATCTCGAAGGTGCCGGGCGTGCTCAACACCGAGTCGCACATCGCCTTCCGCGCGTACTCGCGGCACGACCTGGAGGAAGCCTTCGCCATCGGGCTGGGCAGCACCGACTGAGCCGGGCCACCCCGCACGGGGTGGACCGGCTCGTCGCGTACCGCCGGGTCAGCTCTGCTGCGGCACCGGGGTCTCGGTGACGGTGCCACCCGGAACCGGGGCCTCCTCGGTGAAGGTCTCACCCGGAGTCGGCGTGGTGCCGCCCGGAGCCGGGACGGTGCCACCCGGGCTGGGCGTACCGCTCGGGCTGGTCTCCGGGACCGGGATGCCGAGTTCCTCGGCCAACATCACCAGGGCGTCGTAGTGCGCCTGCAGGACCGGCAGCGCGGTCTGCGCCAGCTGGACCACCTGCGGTTCGGTACCCTGCGAGATCTCCGTCTGGGTCGCCTGGATGGCCTGGACGTGGCCGGCCAGTTCCTGGGTCACCCAGAGCCGGTCGAACTCCTCACCGCTGGCGTTGTTGAGCTGGTCGAGACCGTCCTGCTGATCGGTGGTCGGCTCGCTAGGCAGCTCGACGTTTAGCTGTCCGGCCAGATCCTGCACCGACTGGTCCAGTTCGGTGTGGTCCGTGACGAACTGCTGCCCCAGCTCCTTGACCTGCTGGTTCTGGCCCTTCTCCTGGGCCAGTTCACCGGCGGCGATCTCGTACAGGTTCACCTGGTGGACCGCCTGCAGGTACTGGGTGTCCTGTTCCGACGGCTGCGCCGCCGCCTGTGCCGCCGCGGCGGGCGCGACGCCCACCAGCACCAGCGCGGCCAGCAGGCCGAGGCGTTTGATACCCAACATGCTTCCTCCCCGTTGAGACGTTGGACCGCACGGATACCCGGCTGGCCGGGGTTATTCCTGCGATCCGGCGACGACGGGAGACGGCGGCGACGGGTCCGGAAGAGGCGAAACGAACGTGGCGCCCGCCGGAACTGGTCCGGCGGGCGCCACGTCACGTTGCGACGGATCTCAGGAGCGGGTCTCCCCGCTGGTGATCTCCTCCCGCTCCGGGCGCGGCTCGACCGGCGGGTGCCCCGGCGAGACCGGAGCCTCGGCCGGGCGCTCGATCGGGTAGAAGAAACCGCGGATGGCCGGGCCGAGCGCACCGAGCCGGTTCATCTTCTTCGGTACCACCCAGCCGGCGTAATCCAGCTCGCCGTGCCCGTTGCCCGCACTGAGCGGCTGGTGCACCTCGACGAACCGCCCGTCCGGCAGCCGCCGGATGATGCCGGTCTCCACGCCGTGCGCGAGAACCTCCCGGTCGTGCTGCTGCAGGCCCAGACAGATCCGGTAGGTGACGTAGTACGCCAGCGGCGGAAGGAGCAGCAGACCGACCCGACCGGCCCAGGTCATCGCGTTCAGGCTGATGTGGAACTTGTCGGCGATGACGTCGTTCGCGCCCGACAGCGTCAGGATCACGTAGAACGTGAGGGCCATGACGCCCAGACCGGTGCGGAACGGGACGTCGCGGGGACGCTGGAGCAGGTTGTGGCTGCGGTAGTCCTTCAGGTGGCGAGCCTCCATGAAGGGATAAAGCAGGGATATCGCCACCAGGATGCCGGGTAGCACCACCGTCGGCCAGAACAGCGGCGGGATCACGTATCCCTCGCCGATGGGTATGGTGATCTCCCAGTCCGGCATCAGGCGGGTCGAGCCGTCGAGGAACATGACGTACCAGTCCGGCTGGCTGGCCGCCGAGACCACCCACGCCTCGTACGGGCCGAACAGCCAGACCGGGTTGATCTGGAACAGACCGCCCATCAGCGCGATCACGCCGAAGACGACCATGAAGAAGCCGCCCTGCTTGATCGCGTAGCGCGGGAACATCCGCTCGCCGACCACGTTGCCGTTCGTCCGGCCCGGTCCCGGCCACTGGGTGTGCTTCTGCTTGAACACCAGGCCCAGGTGCACGGTGATCAACGCGACCAGTAGGCCGGGGATGAGCAGCACGTGGGCAATGAAGAACCGGCTGATGATGATCGTGCCGGGGAACTCGCCGTTGAAGACCGCCGCGGTCACCCAGGAGCCGATCACCGGGATGGAGAGCATGATCGCGGAAGCGATCCGCAGGCCGGTGCCGGACAGGCCGTCGTCCGGCAGCGAGTAGCCGGTGAAGCCGGCCAGGAAGCCGACCCAGAACAGCAGCGAGCCGATGATCCAGTTGGTCTCGCGCGGCTTGCGGAACGCGCCGGTGAAGAAGACCCGCAGCATGTGCACCACGATCGCGGCCATGAACAGCAGCGCCGCCCAGTGGTGCATCTGGCGCATGATCAGGCCGCCACGGACGTCGAAGGAGATGTCCAGCGTCGAGGCGTACGCGGCCGACATCGGCGTGCCCCGCAGCGGGGCGTAGCTGCCGTTGTAGATGACCTCGGTCATCGCCGGCTCGAAGAAGAAGGTCAGGAAGACACCGGTCAGCAGCAGGACGATGAACGAGAAGAGCGCGATCTCGCCGAGCAGGAAGGACCAGTGGTCGGGGAAGACCTTGTTGAGCAGTCGGCGCAGCGGAGTCGCCACCTGGAAGCGGTCGTCGACCGCTCGGGCGGTGTTGCCCGGCACTGCTGCCACGTCAAACTTTCGCCGCTTCACGGCCGCTCCCAGAAGTCGGGCCCGACGGGTTCAGTGTAGTCGGACGTAGCCACGAAGTAACCTTCGGCGTCCACCTCGATCGGCAGCTGCGGCAGCCGCCGGCTGGCCGGACCGAAGACGGGCTTGGCGTTGTCGGTGATCAGGAACTGCGACTGGTGGCACGGGCAGAGCAGCCGGTTGGTCTGCTGTTCGTACAGGCTCGCCGGGCAGCCGGCGTGCGTGCAGATCTTCGAGTACGCGGCGTAGTTGCCCCACATGTAGCCGCCGTGGCCCTCGCGCTCGTTGTTGCGGCGCGACGCCTCGGCGTCGTCCTCGCGCAGGTGGATCAGCAGGGTGGGCGAGTCCGCGTACCGGTTGCTGACCCCGTGCTCCACGCCCGGGAAGACGGTGATCTGACCACCGGCGCTGATGTCGGCCGGTCGGATGGGCCGGCCGTCCTCGCGGACCAGCCGGATCTTCTGACCGTCCCGGGGGGCGAACCCGGTGGTCATCATCTGGTCGTCCTTGTGCGGGTCGGAGATCAGCCCGCCGACCAGGGGCGCCGCGGCGACAGCGCCGACCGGCAGCAACCCGGCCAGCAGCGACACCCCGAGCAGCGGCCGACGCTTGACCCCCAGCTCGTCGGCCATGTACGCCATGGTCTCGCCGGTGATCCGCTGGTCCTCGGCAGGCGGGGCACCCTCGTGCCGGTCCTGGATCGACACCTCCTTGGGCAGCAGCTTCTTGCCCCAGGTGAGGATGCCGAAGCCGATGCCGAGCAGGGCGACGCCGAGGGTCACCCCGAGCAGCGGGGTGTAGAGCTTGTCGCCGCCGCGACCCGGCTCGTACTCCCAGGGCCACCAGATGTAGATGGCCAGGAAGGCGGTCGCCGCCAGCCCGGTCAGCAGGAAGAAGCCCGCCACCGTGCGGACCAGCCGCCGTTCGGCCTTGGTGCCGGGGGCCACCTGCGGCTCGTAGTGGACGATCTCGATGTCGTCCCGCCGGGCGCCCTCCCGGACGATGTCGAACCGACTCAGCCGGGGGTCGTTCACGTCGAGCGGCTCGCCGCCCGGCAGGGCCCGCTGCCCGGTCTGGCTGCTCATGGTCCCCCCGCTCACGACTTGCCCGCGATCCACAGGCTGGCGAAGACCAGCGCGACGATACCGACGAGGAAGATCGCCACTCCCTCGGTGGAGGGTCCGTACCGGCCCAGGTTGAACAGGCCGCCCGGGTCGCCGTCGTCCTTCAGCGTCTGCTGGATGTAGGCGATGATGTCCGCCTTCTGCTCCGGCGTGATCTGGTTGTCGCCGAAGACCGGCATGTTCTGCGGGCCGCTGAGCATCGCCGCGTAGATCTGCCGGTCGGTGGCCGGCGCGAGGCTCGGCGCGTACTTGCCCGAGGAGAGGGCGCCGCCACCGCCGCTGAACGCGTGGCACTGCGAGCAGTTGATCCGGTACAGCTCGCCGCCGATCGCGACGTTGCCGTCGGCGTGCAGGTTGTCACCGGCCGGCACGACCGGGCCACCGCCGAGCTCCTGGATGTACGCCGCGAGCTGGTCGATCTCGTCGCGGGTGAACACCTCGGGCTTGCGCGCCGCCTGGGCCTCCTGCCGGGCCATCGGCATCCGACCGGTGCCCACCTGGAACTCCACGGAGGCGGCGCCGACGCCGATGAGGCTCGGCCCGCGCCCCTCGACCCCCTGCGCGTTGCGACCGTGACAGGTCACACAGCTCACGTCGAACAGCGCCTTGCCGTCGGCGGCGGCGGTGCTCAGCGGCGGGTTCTCCTGGGCGGCAGCGCCGGGGGCGAGGACGGTGTAGGCGCCGCCGGCCAGCATCAGCGCGGCGACCAGCCGGACCGCAGCACCCAGCCGGCGGCGGCCCCTGCTGGGCGCCCCGGGCCGCCCGCGCAGCCGCGCGAGCAGACCGCGTCGGCGGTCGTTGTCAGAAGTCATGACCTGTGTCCTTAACCGGTTGGACCTTGTGTTGCGGGGGGTGGAGCAGCGGCAAGGCGGCTGGCGCGCGCCAAGATCACTGGAGCCAGTAGATCATGGCGTAGAGCGCGATCCACACGACGTCGACGAAGTGCCAGTAGTACGACACCACGATCGCGGCGGTGGCCTGAGCCGGGGTGAACCGGCCCATGGTGGTACGGATCATGAAGATCACGAAGGCGATCAGACCCCCGGTGACGTGCAGGCCGTGGAAGCCGGTGGTCAGGTAGAACATCGACCCGTAGCCGTCGCTGTTGATCTTGACACCGTGGTGCACCAGCTCGCGGTACTCGTTGAGCTGGCCGAGCACGAAGATCAGACCCATCACGAAGGTGATCGTGAACCAGCGCCGCAGCGCGTGGACGTCACCCTTCTCGGCGGCGAACACGCCGAGCTGGCAGGTCACCGAGGACAACACCAGGATCACCGTGAAGGTGGTCGCGTACGGGATGTTGAGGACCTCGGTGTGCTCCGCCCACTGCTCCGGTGCCGCCGCGCGGATGGAGAAGTACATCGCGAACAGCGCCGCGAAGAACATGAGTTCGCTGGAGAGCCAGACGATCGTCCCGACGCTGACCATGTTGGGACGCGTCAGGGAGTGGATCCGGCTCTTGTCAATGGCTGGGGCCGCAGTCACGCGGTCATTATTGCCGTTCACCACGGCCGGCGATCAGCGGGGGGTGAAACCCGGGCCAGGTGTGGCCCGATCGGTACCGTCCGGTTCGCCTGACCTAGGCTGATTGGCGTGCTGCACGTCGATCCGATCTCCCTGGCTGCTCCGGCCGCGCCGCTGCTCACGGCGGCCATGACCGGCTCGGCCGCGAACGGGATGACGACGGGCGTCGGGGCAGTGGCGGCCGAAACCGCCCCACCGCCGTTCTCCATCACCGCCGTGGTGACCGAGGCGCGGCTGGACAGCTGGCTCGCCGTCGGCCTGGTCCTCGCCGCCGGTCTCTATCTCTACGGGGTGTACCGGCTGCGGCTGCGCGGCGACCGCTGGCCGGTCGCCCGGACGATCTTCTTCCTCGGTCCCGGCCTCGGCGGCATCGCCTCGGTGACGGTCAGCGGGCTGGAGGCGTACGACAGCACGCTGCTGTCGGTGCACATGGTGCAGCACATGGTGCTGTCCATGGTCTCGCCGATCTTCCTGGCGCTGGGCGCGCCGGTGACCCTGGCCCTGCGTACCCTGCCGACCGGTCCGCGCAAGCGGCTGCTCGCGGTGGTGCACAGCCGGATCGCCCGAATCTACACCTTCCCGCTCGTGGCGTTCGCCATCTTCGTGGTGAACCCGTTCGCGCTCTACTTCACCGACCTGTACCGCTACACGCTGGAGCACGCCTGGGCGCACGAGGTGGTGCACGCGCATTTCATCATGACCGGCTGCGTCTTCTTCTGGCCGCTGCTCGGACTGGATCCGCTGCCGGGACGCTGGCCGTACCCCGGGCGGGCACTGCTGATGCTGTTGTCGGTGCCGTTCCACACCGTGCTCGGGCTGACGATCATGCAGAGCACCACCCTCTTCGGCGGCGACTGGTACCCCTCACTCGGGCTGAGCTGGGCCGACCCGTGGGAGGACCAGGTGCTCGCCGGCGGGATCCTGTGGGCCGGTGGCGAGTTCGTCAGCGTGACGATGCTCGCAGTCCTGGTGGTGCAGTGGATGCGTCAGGCCGAGCGGGAGGCCCGCCGGATCGACCGCGAACTGGACCGCCAGGAGGCCCGCCGCCGAGCGGCGGAAACGACCGCCTGAGGGCAGCCCGGCAACGGGCCGGGGCGGCGTGTCACGCGCACCACACCGACCGGTACGATCAGCCACGCAGCTACGAAGTGGGAGCCGTGAAAGCCATGAGCGAGCGGATCGAGCTCGGTGTGATGGTGTCTCAGGACGGCCCGAAGCGAAGCGGAGTGTCGGCATGAGCGACCGTCTGTGCACCGTCCTGCTCTACAGCGACGACCCGCAGGTGCGGGACCGGATGCGGCTCGCCGTCGGCACCCGACCCGCGGCCGACCTGCGGGTCGAGTTCGTCGAGGCGTCCACCTACGCCGAGTGCGTCCGACTGGTCGACGACTACGAGATCGACCTGATGCTGCTCGACGGTGAGGCCACCCCCGGCGGCGGCATCGGCATCGCCCGGCAGATCAAGGACGACCGTGACGACGCCCCACCCACCTGTGTGGTGATCGCCCGCGCCGCCGACCGCTGGCTGGCGTCCTTCGCCGAGGTCGACGCCACTCTGGTGCACCCGCTCGACCCGGTCACCACCGCCGCCACCGTGACCGAGCTGCTGCGCGCGGGCGCGCCCGCCTGACGTCCCACTCCGGCACCGCCACGGCGCCGGGCGAGCCGGCGCCGGTCCCGTCCCACCCGTAACCGTCTGCTCGGGAGGCCCACCATGGGCGATCGGACCTGGCCGCACCTGCTCACCGCGCTGCTGCGCGGCGAGGAACTATCCGCCGCCGACACCGCCTGGGCGATGGGCGAGATCATGTCCGGGTCGGCCGGGCCGGCCCAGATCGCCGGCTTCGCCGTCGCGCTGCGGGCCAAGGGCGAGACCCCGGCCGAGGTGACCGGGCTGGTCGAGGCGATGCTCAGCCGGGCCGTCCCGGTCGAGCTGCCCGAGGAGGTACGCGCCGAGGCGCTCGACGTGGTCGGCACCGGTGGCGACCTCGCCCACACGGTCAACATCTCCACGATGACGGCGCTGGTCGTGGCCGGGGCCGGCGTACGCGTCGTCAAGCACGGCAACCGGGCCGCCTCGTCCTCCTGCGGCACCGCCGACCTGCTGGAGTTCCTCGGCATTCCACTGGATCTCGGGCCCGATCAGGTGGCCCGCTGCGTGGCCGAGGCCGGGATCGGCTTCTGCTTCGCGGCCCGGTTCCACCCCGGCATGCGCCACGCCGGTCCGGTCCGCCGGGAACTGGGCGTGCCGACCGCGTTCAACTTCCTCGGCCCGCTGACCAATCCGGGCCGTCCCCGCTCGGGCGCCGTCGGCTGCTTCGACGCCACGATGGCGCCGGTGATGGCGGCCGTCTTCGCGGCCCGGGGCGACTCGGTGCTGGTGATGCGCGGCGAGGACGGGCTGGACGAGTTCACCACCGCCGCAGCGACCCGGTTCTGGATCGCCCAGAACGGGACCGTCAGGGAGGCCGTGGTGGACGCGGTCGACCTCGGCGTACCCCGGGCCACCCTGGCCGATCTGCGCGGCGGCGACGCGGCCCACAACGCCGACGTGGCCCGGCGGCTGCTCGCCGGCGAGCCGGGACCGGTACGCGACGCCGTCCTGGTCAACGCGGCGGCGGCCCTGGCCACCCAGGGGCCCCTGGACGGCGACCTGACCGACGCGCTCTGCGCCGGCCTGGGCCGCGCCGCCGAGTCGATCGACTCCGGCGCGGCCGCCCGCACCCTGGACCGCTGGATCGAGGTCGCCCGCACCGTCTGATCCCACCCGGTGCTCGACGCGGGGTATGTCGGAGGGCCGTGGGAAACTACAACTGAGTAGTTCCGGCGACGCCCAGCGACCGGCCGCCGAGCGGAAGGAGAGGTCCGTGACGGAGCGCGAGCTTCACTGCGAAACCTGCGGCAGCATCCAGCCGTTCGAGGCACCGCCCTGCGTCGACGGCCACGGGGCCGACTGCCCCGAGCGCGCCTGCACCGGCTGCGGAGCGGCGATCATCACCGTCTTCGTCCTCAGCCCGCCGCGCCGGTCGTCCCGTCGCCGCACGGCGGTCCGACACCGCGCCGCCTGAACCGGCCCGCCCACTCGGCACCGACAACGACGAGAGCCCGCCCCGGTTGGGGCGGGCTCTCGTTTCGTTTCCGCGGCTCAGTGCTCGGCGGTGCGCCGAGTCCCGCTGTAGTACTCGAACAGCAGGCCGCAGGCGGCCAGGATCACGGCCAGCGCACCGAGGCCGAGCAGCCAGAACTGCCAGAACACCAGGCCCAGGCCGGCGATCGCGGCGGCCAGGGCCAGCCCGAACGGCCAGTAGCTGCCCGGGCTGAAGAAGCCGATCTCGCCCGCGCCGTCAGCGATCTCGGCGTCCGGCCGGTCCTCCGGACGCAGGTCGATGCGGCGGGAGACGAACCAGAAGAAGCCGCCGCACATCGCGCAGAGCAGGAACGACAGCAGCAGGGCCACGGTGCCGATCCACTCGACCCGACCGTCCGCTTCGGCCCACGTCCAGCCGCCGTAGAGGAAGGTCGCGAACAGCAGGAACCCGGCGATGATCAGGAAGATACGCCACTCGGTCTTCATGCCGGTTGCCTCAGCTTCCCGTGCCGGCCGGAGCGGTGTCCGGGTTGAAGTTGCTCTCGGTGCGCCGCGTCTCGAACGGCCGCGTGGTGGTCGCGTACGGCTCCTCGCCGATCGACGTCAACGCGTCCTGGGTCGAGGCACCGCCCTGCTTGGCGGCGAGGAAGCGGTCGAAGTTCTCCGGCGAGACGACCCGTAGCTCGAAATTCATGAAGGCGTGGTAGCTGCCGCACAGCTCGGCGCAGCGGCCCACGTAGGCTCCCTCGGTCTCCAGCGAGGAGACCTCGAAGACGTTACGGATGCTGCCGGGCATGACGTCCCGCTTGAACAGCATCTCCGGCACCCAGAACGAGTGGATGACGTCGCGGCTGGTCTCCTCGAACCGGATGGACCGGCCGGTCGGCAGCACCAGGATCGGGATGACCTCGCTGGTGCCGAGCACCGACGCGGTGGTCTCGGCGTCGACGCCCTGGCCGTCGCGGTAGTTGAACTGCCAGTTCCACTTGAAGGCCACGACCTCGACGGTGACGTCGGGGTTGTTGGTGGTCTTCACCACGTCGGTCTGCACCACCGCGGTGTAGTAGAAGAGCACCGAGACGATCAGCACCGGCGCGATGGTGTAGAGGAACTCCATCGGCAGGTTGTAGCGGGTCTGCACCGGCAGCTCGTTGCCGCGCTTGCGGTAACGCACGATGCACCAGAAGATCAGGCCCCAGACGAAGAAGCCGACCGCGAGTGCCGCGACACACGAGGCGATCCACAGGTCGTACATCCGCCGGGCCTCGGGAGTGATGCCGCCCTGCGGCCACCCGAAGCCTCCGAACGCCGCACCGACGTCACAGCCCGTGAGCAGGACCAGCAGCGCCGCCCCACTGAATCCGAGCCCGGCGAGACGCCCGGCACGACGCCCCCGCCGCCCACCGGCTCGCGGGGT
Source organism: Verrucosispora sp. WMMD703 (assembly GCF_049178935.1). Lineage (NCBI taxonomy): Bacteria > Bacillati > Actinomycetota > Actinomycetes > Micromonosporales > Micromonosporaceae > Micromonospora > Verrucosispora sp. WMMD703. The sequence continues at coordinate 5,066,222 of NZ_JBMHMM010000004.1, forward strand.
TGCGCTGCGCCGTACGGCCGTCGGCCGTACCTCCGAACTCCTTGCGACCACCTGGTCCTGCCTCCCTAGCGCGCCGCGGTGTCCTCGTTTCGGCCGGCTCCGCCGAGCGGAGCCGCCGCACCGGCGGCAAAGGCGTCACCGACGGTCGCAGATTACTCGACCATGACGGGCTGGACCCGGTTGGGGTCGTTGTCCGCACCCGACGGGGGATCTTGTGCCGACCGAGGCGATAGCGTGGGCAGACGTGACTTCCTCCCCCGTCTACCTGGACGCGGCCACCGCCGCGCCGCTGCATCCGGTCGCCCGGCAGGCGCTGCTGGCCGCGCTCGACGACGGTTGGGCCGACCCCGACCGGCTCTACTCGCAGGCCCGGCGCGCCCGCCACCTGCTCGACGCCGCCCGCGAGGCCACCGCCGACACCCTCGGGGTACGCCCCGACGAGCTGTCCTTCACCGCCAGCGGCACCAGCGCCGCGCACACCGCAGTGCTCGGTGGGCTGCGCGGGCGCCGACGCGCCGGCCGAGTCCTGGTGCACTCGGCGATCGAACACTCGGCCGTGCTGCACGCCGCCGAACAGCACGTCGCCGGCGGTGGCACGGCGGTCGAGGTGCCGGTCGACCGCCTCGGCCGACTGGACCTGGACGCCTGGTCGGCGGCGGTCACCGGTGCCGAGGTGGCGTCGGCCGCGCTGATCGCGGCCAGTCACGAGGTGGGCACCGTCCAGCCGGTCGAGGCCGCCGCGGCGGCCTGCGCCCGGGTCGGCGTGCCGCTCTACGTCGACGCCGCGCAGCTGGTGGGCCGGGTACCGGTGCCGTCCGGCTGGTCGGTGTTGACCGCGAGTGCCCGCAAGTGGGGCGGTCCACCCGGCGTCGGACTGCTCGTGGTCCGCAAAGGCACCCGCTGGGAGTCACCCTGGCCGGCCGACGAGCGTGAGTCGGGGCGTACGCCCGGCACGTTGAACCTGCCGGCGGTGGTGGCGGCGGCGGCGAGCCTGCGCGCGGCGGCGGCCGACGCGGCGGCCCAGGCGACGCGGCTGTCCGCGCTGGTGGACCGGATCCGGGCCCGGGTGGCGGCCGAGGTGCCGGACGTGGAGGTGGTCGGCGATCCCGAGCACCGGCTACCGCATCTGGTCACCTTCTCCTGCCTGTACGTCGACGGGGAGGCGTTGCTGCACGCGCTGGACCGGCGGGGTTTCGCCGTCTCGTCGGGCTCGTCCTGCACGTCGTCCACCCTGCGCCCGTCGCACGTGTTGGAGGCGATGGGGATGCTCTCGCACGGCAACGTCCGGGTCTCGCTGCACACCGGCAACACCGAGGCCGATGTGGAACGCTTCCTCACCGAACTGCCCGGCATCGTCGCCAACCTGCGGGAACAGGCGGGAGTGACAGGGCTGTGAACGTCCCCGACGCCACCGGTGACACACCGGACCGCCCCGTGGGGGGCGCGTCCAGCGACCTGCCCGGTCAGCTGCCTGACGAGGTGCTCGACTGTCTCGGCCAGCGCTGCCCGCTGCCGGTGATCGCCCTGGCCCGCCGGCTACCGGAGCTGCCGGTGGGCGCGGTGGTCCGGGTACTCGCCGACGACCCGGCGGCAGCTGTCGACATCCCGGCCTGGTGCCGGATGCGTGGCCAGAAGTTCCTCGGCGCCCACCCCGGCCCCACCTACCACATCCGCCGAACCCACTAACAATTGATCACGAGGTGGGCGGCACCGTGGGATCGAACGCTGCCGCCAACCTCATGATCAACACCGATCCCGACGCCGGGATGCTGGTGCCCACTCGGGGTTCGAGTCAGGGGAGGAGGTGCGGGCGGAGTTCGTTGGCGGCGTGGTCGCCGTAGGACTCGGCGAGGCGCTTGACGAACACGTCCCGGCGCACCTGGTACTCCTGGGTGCCGACGGTCTCCAGCACCAGCGTGGCGAGCAGGGAGCCGACCTGGGCGGCCCGCTCCAGCCCTACCCCCCAGGACAGCGCGGTGAAGAAGCCGGCGCGGAAGCCGTCCCCGACACCTGTGGGGTCGACCGCCTGGGTCTCCCGGGCGGTCGGCACGTGGATCGTCTCGATCTCCCGCCCCGCGATCTCCACCCCGTGCTTGCCCAGCGTGGTGACCCGGATTTTCACCCGGTCCAGCAGTTGGTCGTCGGAGAGGCCGGCCTTGCTCTGCAGCAGCGACTTCTCGTAGTCGTTGGTCATCAGGTAGTCGGCGCCGTCGATCAGCGCGATGACGTCCTCGCCGGGCATCCGGGCGAGCTGCTGGGACGGGTCGGCGGCGAACCGGTAGCCACGCTCGCGGCACTCGGCCGAGTGCCGCAGCATCGCCTCCGGGTCGTTGGCGCCGACCAGCACCAGGTCGAGCCCACCGAGACGCTGGGCGACCGGGTGCAGCTCGATGTTGCGGGCCTCGCTCATCGCGCCCGCGTAGAACGAAGCGATCTGGCACATGTCGGTGTCCGTGGTGCAGACGAAGCGGGCAGTGTGGGCGATCTCGCTTACGTGCACCGAGTCGCAGTCCACCCCGTGCCGCTCCAGCCAGGAGCGGTAGTCGGCGAAGTCGGCACCGACCGCGCCGAGCAGCACCGGCCGGAGACCGAGCTGCCCCATGCCGAACGCGATGTTGGCCGCCACCCCGCCCCGGCGCAGCACCAGATCGTCCACCAGGAAGGAGAGCGACACCTTGTGCAACTGATCGGCGATGAGCTGGTCGGCGAACCGCCCAGGGAAGCTCATCAGGTGGTCGGTGGCGATCGAGCCGGTCACGGCGATCTTCATGGCAACCCTCGGGGTCGGCAGCAGAGCCCGATCAGCCTACCGGCACCGCGCCCCCCCGAGCGACCACCCGACTCCACCCCACCCCCACCCCCGCACCCACCCCCCACCCACCCGCCTGCACGGATGATCAAGAGGTTTTGGCCGCGCCGCCGGCCATATCGCGACCAGAACTTCTTGGTCAACTGGGTGGATGCGGGCGGCCGGGGTGCAGAGACGCGGACGGCGGTACGGCCGCTGGGGCCGTACCGCCGTCCGCGTGCAGAACCGGACTCAGCTGAACGAGTCTCCGCAGGCGCAGGAGTTGCCCGCGTTGGGGTTGTCGATCGTGAAGCCCTGGGCGTCGATCCGGTCGGCGAAGTCGATGGTGGCGCCGGCCAGGTAGGGGGCGCTCATCCGGTCGACGACGACCTCGACACCGTCGTAGTCGGTGACGATGTCACCGTCGAGCGAACGCTCGTCGAAGAAGAGCTGGTACCGCAGGCCGGAGCAGCCGCCCGGCTGCACGGCGACCCGGAGCCGCAGGTCGTCGCGGCCCTCCTGCTCGATCAGGGCCTTGACCTTCTGCGCCGCGACGTCGGTGAGGACGACGGACGTGGGGGCCTTGGCCTCGGTCGACTCGGTCTGCGCTGGCGTGGTCACGTGGAATTCTCCCTGCGGCGCGTCGGTGTGGTCCTCCCCTGGCCAACGTCAGCCGCCGGTCAGCGATTCCCACAGTGGTCCAGTTCTTGATTGTAGGCCGCCGGTGGCGGCCTGGCCCGGCGGCGTGACCAGGCACTCGGTGGGAACCGGGATCAGCGGCTCCACTGCCGGGCCAGCCGGGCGCCGAGCGCCCGCAGCCCCTCCGCCGGACGCTCCAGCGCGGCGGTCAGCCCGCCGTGCTCCTCGCCGCCGAAGTGCTCCACCAGGCTGTACGTGTCGGTCACCCCGACCGACGCCGCCTCCCGCCGCCCGGTGCTCACCTGCCCGGCGAGCACGACGCAGGGTACGCCCCGGTCGCGGGCGGCGCCGGCCACGCCGGCCACCACCTTGCCGCGCAGCGACTGGTGGTCGAACCGGCCTTCCCCGGTGACCACCAGATCCACCTCGTCGAGCACTGTTTCCAGCCCGACGGCCCGGCTGACCAGGCCGATGCCGGACTCGCACCGCCCGCCGAGGGCGAGCAGCGCGGCACCGATGCCGCCGGCAGCGCCGCCACCCGGCAGCGCGCCCAGCCCGCTGGGGCAGCCGGGCAGGTCCCGCTCCAGCACCTCGGCCCAGCGCCCGAGCGCGGCGTCGAGCAGCAGCACGTCGGCCCGGTCGGCGCCCTTCTGCGGGCCGAAGACGTTGCTGGCGCCGTGCAGACCGAGCAACGGGTTGTCGATGTCGGTGGCCGCGATCAGCCGGGCCTCACGCAACCGGGGCAGCCCGTCGAGCTTCGCCGCGGCGGCCAGGGCCGCACCGCCGTACGGCAGGGCCGCGCCGGTGCCGTCGAGGCCCACCGCGCCCAGGGCGGCGAGCATTCCCGCGCCGCCGTCGTTGGTCGCGGAACCACCGAGCCCGACCACCACCGTGCGCGCACCGGCCTCCACCGCGGCGGCGATCAGCAGACCCAGGCCGTACGACGTGGTGGTCAACGGGTCACGCTCGGCGGCGTCGAGCAGGTGCAGGCCGCAGGCCTGCGCGCTCTCCAGCCAGGCGACCGCACCCCCTTCGGTGAGCAGCATCTCACCGGTGGCCGGGCGGCCCAACGGATCGGTCGTCGGCACCGGTACCCGCCGACCGGGCAGCGCCTCGGCGAGCACGTCGAGGAAGCCCGGTCCCCCGTCGGCCAGCGGTCTGACCAGCAGGTCGTCGCCGGGTGCCACCTCCCGCCAGCCGTCGGCCACGGCAGCGGCGACCTGCGGGGCCGGCAGCGTACCGGCGAACTTGTCCGGGCAGAGCAGTACGCGCATGCCTGGCAGTGTGGCAGCCCACACCGGCACGGGCGGCACGGCGGTCATGCTGTGGGACCATGGAGAGCGTGACGTCGACCTGGGTTGAGCCCTCCAACACCGCCACTGCGCTGCTGCTCCTCGGCCGCGGCAGCGACCCCGCCACCGAACGTGGCGTGGAGTGTCCGGGTGACCTGCCGGCACCGAGCGATCCCGACCTGGTGGCCCGTGCGACCGCGGCCAAGGCCGCCCTCGGCGACCGAGTCTTCGTGCTGGGTCACCACTACCAGCGCGACGAGGTGATCCAGTTCGCCGACGTGACAGGCGACTCGTTCAAGCTGGCCCGCGAGGCCGCCGCCCGGCCGCAGGCCGAGTACATCGTCTTCTGCGGTGTGCACTTTATGGCCGAGAGCGCGGACATCCTCACCGCCGACACGCAGCAGGTCGTGCTGCCCGACCTGGCCGCCGGCTGCTCGATGGCGGACATGGCCGCGCTGCCGCAGGTGGAGAACGCCTGGGAGGTCCTCTTCGAGCTGGGCCTGACCGAGCGCACCGTCCCGGTCACCTACATGAACTCCTCGGCTGACATCAAGGGCTTCGTCGGCCGCAACGGCGGTGTGGTCTGCACCTCGTCGAACGCGAAGCGGGCCCTGGAGTGGGCGTACCAGCAGGGTGAGAAGGTGCTCTTCCTGCCCGACCAGCACCTGGGCCGCAACACCGCCGTGCTGGAGATGGGTTTCTCCCTGGACGACTGCGTCCTGTACGACCCGCACAAGCCGAACGGCGGGCTCACTGCGGAGCAGCTGCGCGAGGCGAAGATGATCCTCTGGCGCGGGCACTGCTCGGTGCACGGCCGGTTCACGCTGGACAGCGTCAACGACGTTCGGCAGCGGGTGCCGGGAGTGAACGTGCTGGTGCACCCGGAGTGTCGGCACGAGGTGGTGCAGGCCGCCGACCTGGTCGGGTCGACGGAGTACATCATCAGGACCATCGAGGCGGCCCCGGCCGGCTCCGCGTGGGCCGTCGGCACCGAGTTGAACCTGGTCCGCCGGCTGGCGCTGGCCCACCCGGACAAGCAGATCATGTTCCTGGACCGGGCCGTCTGCTACTGCTCGACGATGAACCGGATCGATCTGCCGCACCTGGTCTGGGCGCTGGAGGAGCTGGTCGCCGGTCGGGTGGTCAACCGAATCACGGTCGACGCGGACACCGCGCACCACGCTCGGGTGGCGCTGGACCAGATGCTCGCACTGCCCGGGGCCTAACCTACACCGTCCCTCACGCTGAGTGAGGGACGGTGTACGCGAAAGTGCCGGATCACCGATAAATGCCCTCCGAGGCGGTGTGACCGGATCCATTCTCATCACGGAGGGCTATGCTGCCGGGCGACGACATACGCGGGCGCGGGCGTTTGGGCGCGACCGCGTCCCGGGTAGCGAACCGGGTGGTGTCCATCCATCGAAACGGCAGCACGCACGCGCTGGAGGTTGCGTTGACCGACGACGTCCTGGTCGTACACGGAGGCACGCCGCTGCAAGGGCGGATCCGCGTGCGCGGCGCGAAGAACCTGGTTTCCAAGGCGATGGTCGCCGCGTTGCTCGGCGACAGCCCGAGCCGGCTGTTCGACGTACCGAAGATCCGCGACGTCGAGGTCGTCCGGGGCCTGCTGGGGCTGCACGGCGTCAAGGTCACCGACGGCGTCGAGGACGGTGAGCTGGTCTTCGACCCGGCCAACGTGGAGAGCGCCAGCACCGACCAGATCAACGTGCACGCCGGCTCCAGCCGGATCCCGATCCTGTTCTGCGGGCCGCTGCTGCACCGCCTCGGGCACGCCTTCATTCCGGACCTCGGCGGCTGCCACATCGGGCCCCGGCCGATCGACTTCCACCTGCAGGCGCTGCGGGAGTTCGGTGCGACCGTCGACAAGACCCCCGAAGGGCTGCACCTGTCCGCGCCGAACGGGCTGCACGGCACCAAGTTCGCGCTGCCCTACCCGAGTGTCGGCGCGACCGAGCAGGTGCTGCTGACCGCGGTGATGGCCGAGGGTGTCACCGAGCTGCGCAACGCGGCCGTGGAGCCGGAGATCGTCGACCTGATCTGTGTGCTGCAGAAGATGGGCGCGATCATCAAGGTGCACACCGACCGGGTCATCGAGATCCAGGGCGTGCCGAAGCTGCACGGCTACACCCACCGGCCGATCCCGGACCGGATCGAGGCGGCGAGCTGGGCGGCGGCGGCGTTGGCCACCCGTGGCCACGTCGAGGTGCTCGGCGCGGAGCAGGCCGACATGATGACCTTCCTGAACGTCTTCCGGTCGGTCGGCGGCGAGTACGAGGTGACCGACACCCGTCCGCCTCGGCCCGGACAGCCGGGTCAGGAGGGCGGCATCCGTTTCTGGCACCCCGGCGGTGAACTCCAGGCCACCGCGCTGGAGACCGACGTGCACCCGGGCTTCATGACCGACTGGCAGCAACCGCTGGTGGTGGCCCTGACTCAGGCTCGCGGGCTGTCCATCGTCCACGAGACGGTCTACGAGCAGCGGCTCGGCTACACCGAGGCGCTGAACTCGATGGGCGCCAACATCCAGGTCTACCGGGACTGCCTGGGCGGCACCCCGTGCCGCTTCGGCCGGCGCAACTTCAAGCACTCCGCGGTGATCGCCGGCCCGAGCAAGCTGCACGCCGCCGACCTGGTCATTCCCGACCTGCGGGCGGGCTTCAGCCACCTGATCGCCGCGCTGGCTGCCGAGGGCACGTCGCGGGTCTACGGCGTCGACCTGATCAACCGGGGTTACGAGGACTTCGAGGCCAAGCTCGCCGATCTCGGCGCGCAGGTGGAACGGCCGTAGTCGACTCGACGCGCCGCCTGCCGCGCGTTCGCCTGCACCGCGATGTGCACCGGGCGCGCGGCGTTGGCTACCCTTGCCGCGTGCCGTCGCTGTTTCGTCGCAAGTCCGCCGACCTCGCCGATCCTCCCACCGAGCCGCTGACCCCGGCGCAGGAGGAGGCAGCCGAGGCGGCGCGGTCCCGTGCCTACACCCCGGCCAAGGGACGGGAGACGCCGAAGCGGCCCGTCACCGGCCGCCGACCCGCCGGGGCGACGAAGCCGCTGAGCAAGGACGAGGCGAAAGCGCTGCGCCGGCAACGACGTGCCGAGGCGGCCGCGGAGTTCCGGCGTGAGGGCGGTCCCCGTGACCGGGGTCCGGAGCGGCTGCTGGCCCGTAACGTCGTCGACTCCCGACGCACCGTCGGTACCTGGTTCTTCGGCGGCGCCCTGGTGGTGCTGATCGGCTCGAACCAGGCGATGCCGCCGGTGATCCGGTTGGCCTCCAACCTGCTCTGGGGCGCGCTGGCGCTGGGCGTGGTGATCGACTCGGTGCTCATCTCCCGCAGGATCAAGAAGCTGGTCCGCGAGCGGTTCCCGAAGTCCACCCAGCGGATGGGTTCGCTGTACCTCTACGCGATCATGCGCTCGATCACTTTCCGCAAGCTGCGTTCGCCGGAGCCGCGGGTCGCCATCGGCGACCAGGTCTGATCGCCACCCAGACACGCCGAGCACTGTCGGATCCTCGAATCGGGCCCTTCCGCCGGGCTGGCGCCGGAGCGATCCTGGGTCGCGTCACCCGCCCCCCCCGGGCAGCCGCAACGGGCGACTGACGGTGGGTGCAGCATCGTCGGAAGTCCGATACCGGCATAGGGATAAATGTCCGGATCAATAGGATAACGTTTGGGTTGACGAGGGTGCCGCAGTGGCGGTGACCGAGCCCGCGCCGCTACCCTCCTTGCGCAGCCATTCGGTGCCCGGACGAGCGATTTCACCGGTCTCCGGGGTGCCCAGCGCGACCATTTCCGACGAGGTGACATCGCCGTGAGCGAGCGGACGCGAGCCGACCACCGGGGCGCGACCGTGAGCGAGCGGGCGCCGGCCCTGAGTTCTGGCACGTGCCGGGACGGCGGGCTCGATCGTTGGGGTTACGCCGCACGCGCCCAAGCGTCTTCTGTCGTGACTGGCGCCGCCGCCCGGCGGCGTCCCGGCCGCAGCGACAGGTCCGGCGGATGAGTCGCGGCTACGCCGACCGGTGGCACGATCCCGCGGAGCCATCCTGGGTCGTCGAGCCGACGAGCGAATGGCAGCCGCAGTTCCCTGGCCAGCGTTATCCGGGTGACATCGGCGTCGAGCACCAGCCACCGTCCGCCCGAGGTCGAGCGAGCGCCGTCGGGCGCGCCGAGGTGCCGCCGCTCGCGCCGACCCGACCCGACGGCACGTACGTCGGCCGGTCCTGGGACGACGAGCCGGATGGTTGGCCGGGCCGACACGAGGCACCTGAACGGCGGCCCGCCGACGGCCCCAACGGTTCGTCACCGTACGACCGGTCGGTGCCGCCCGACTCCCGGTCCGAAAGGGCGAGGCCCGACAGACGGCGCTCGCCGTACGGTGAGCCCGCCCGGGGTCGCGACGGGGTCGTCTGGTCGGACTTCGGCCCGCAGGGCACCGGTACCGGCGCACCACCACGACGCGACCAGCGTGACCCGGACCGGTATGTCGATCGACGCGACCAGCGTGAACCCGATCGGTTTCCCGACCCACGCGACCCGGATCGCCGCCGCGACCAGCGCGACCCGGACCGGTACGCGCGACGCGGCCCGGAGCGGCACGCCCGGCAGGAGCCCGAACGGCGTGACCCGGACCGTCGCGACAACCGATACCCGCGACCCGAACCAGAGCGACGTGGCCAGCGCGAGCCCGAGCCGTACCCGGAACGGCCGCGCCGACGCTCCGAGCCGGCTGGCCGCGACGACTACCGGCGCGGCGCGCCGGTGTCCCCGGCCCCCCGTCCGGAACCCGGCTGGGCTGCCGAGGTGGACGAGGAGACGCGCCGGCCCGCCGCCGCACACCGCCCGGTGGAAGGTGCCGACCGCCGGGCGCCTGAAGACGCCTCCCCGCGCCCTCGCTACCAGTGGAGTCACCACCCCGGGCAGCCGACCCGCACCGACGGCCCACTGGTGGACGGCTATCGCACCGACTTCGTCGGCGGCGGCGATCCGGACGCCGCTCCGTACCCGGACGGCTTTGTCGACGACGAACCGATCCCGGCCGCGCCCGACGAATGGGTCCGCCCGGATCCCCGTCGGAGACGCCCGGAACCGCCGACGCCGGATCAGCAGCCGTACGGCGCTCCGTCGCGTGGCGACCTGCCCTGGCCCGCGCCCGGACCGCTGCGGCCGAGCAGCGGACGGGACCATCGCGAGTACCAGCGGCCGAAACCGCAGGAGCCGGAGGCCGACCGGCGACCGACCGGCGCACCTGACGGTCCCGGCCCGGAGCGGTTCGTCGACCGGCCGGCCGCTGCGCTGCCCGACCCCGAACGGCCGGTCTCCGCGGCACCCGACCAGGATCCACGCCGCCGGCACCTGTCGGTGGTGCCGGACCACCCTGTCTCCCCCGCTCCGGAACGGGATCGTCCCGTCTCCCCCGCAGCCGGCCGGGCCCGGCCCGTCTCCCCGGCTCCGCAGCACCCCCAGCCGGAGATCGACCGCCCGCAACGGAGCCGCCCCGCCGCCGCCACTGCCAGGGACCGGAGCGACACCCACCTGCCGGGTCAGGACCGTGGTCCGACCGGGCGACCCGACCGGAACCGGGTCGACCCTCCCGGCCGGGACCGGGACCGGTCCGCCGTCGCCTCCGGCGCCGACCGGGCCCCGACCGGGGAGGCGGTCCGGCCGGCACCCCTGCACCAGCACGAGGTACGTCCCGCGCCGTTGCACGAGCACCAGGTCCGTCCGGCGCCCCTGCACGACCAGCCAGTCGTCGCCTCACCACCACCGGCCCCGGCCCCCTCGGTCGCCGCCGCGCCACCCGTCGCCCCACCACCGACCCACCAACCGGTCTCCGCACCACCCAGCCACCGCCCCGTCTCCGCGCCACCGACCCACCAACCGGTCTCCGCACCACCCAGCGAGCCGGCCGGGCCCACATCGTCGGGGCCGACGTCCGGTGCCGTCACCGACCCGGCATCGGTCGGACCGCCGCCGGTGGGTCGACCCGACCGGGCCGGCGGTGACGCCGGGCTGCCGAGCACACCGGCCGCCCGCCGGCCCACCCGGTACGTCCCACCAGCACCCGAGCCGTCCGCGCCCCCGCCCGCCCGTCCCGCCTCCGACGGCCCGCAGAGCTGGTTCGGGCCCGCCGCCGAGCCGGCAGCCGCGGCACCGGCCACTACCCCGCCACGGGAGCAGCGCGCCGCACCTGGCACCGATCCGCTCGCCGACTCCGTGCCGGCACCGCCCAACCTCCCCGCGTCGGACCGGCCCGCGTCACCGGAGATCGCGCCGCTCGACGACATCGAGGCCCCCGCGCCGCCGGTCTCGGCGCCTCCCGTCTCCGCACCGCCCGCACCCCCGTCCGACCTGCCGGCCTCCACACAGCCAACCTCGGCGTCCCCGGTCCCGGCACCTCCCGTACCGGAGTCGCCGACCCCGACACCGCCGGTTTCCGCGCCGCCGGCGTACGGGTCGTCGGTCTCCGCGCTCCCCGGCGAGCCCGACCTCGACGCGCCGGTTTCCGCCGTGCCGGTGTCGGCACCGCCGGCTGACTCCGCGTCGTCGGAGGACCAGCCTCAGGTCGCGCCCACCGAGCCGGGTACTACCGAGAGCACCGAGGCATCCGTTGACACCATCGAGCCTCCGGTCGACACCCCGCCCGGTGACATCGGTGACGGGAGATCGCCGGGTGATGGTGCTGGCCCGGTCGACGCGACGCTCGCCACCTCCGCCGAAGCCGGCCCACCGGCCGACGGCGAGCAGAGCACCGAGGACGCGGAGGACGACGAGCCCGCACCCGAACCGCCGGCCGATCCCGAACAGGTGTTGGCGAACTTCCGCTGGCGACTCGATCCAGCAACTCTGCGCGAGATCGTGGACGACCCGGAGGAACTGCGGGAGGTCCGGGAGCGGCTCACCGAGAAGCTCGCCTCGGCGCTGGACAACCGGTCTCGGGCTCGGCTGCTGAGTCTGCGCGCGGTGGCCTCGCGGGTCCTCGACGACCTGGACGATGCGCTGGACGACGCCCGGATGGCGCTTACCTACGCCGAGGCGACCGGGGAGTTGCGCCGGGCCGCGCTCGCCCAGGCCCGGTTGGCCCATGTGCTGCGCTGGCGCGGCGAGTTCGCGGAGGCCGACCGGCTGTTCGCGGAGGCCAACTCGATCGAACTACCCGACCGGCTCCGCGCCGCACTGCACGAGCACTCGGCCCGCTGCTGCTACGACCAGGGCCGGCTGATCGAGGCGTGCCATCATTTCGAGCGAGCTCTCGACCTGCGTGGCGAGCAGGACGCCGAGTTGCTGGCCCGGGTCCGGACCGGCCTCGATGCGGTGGCCGCCCGCGCCGAGGAGAGCGGCTTCGGGCCGTACCCGCGTAGTTGGGACGAGGTGTTGGAGCGGGACCGGGCGCCGGTGCCGGCACGCGACGGCGGCCAGGGCCTGTGGGGTTACGCGGACGCGGACGGCGACATGGTGGTGCCCGCCCGGTACGCGGAGGCACAGCCGTTCCGGGAGGGCCTGGCCTGGGTACGCGAACCGCAGAGCGACCGGTGGTCGTTGATCAACCTGGCTGGCGACCCGGTGCTCGGACCGACCTACCTGGCGGCTCGGCCGTTCTCCGACGGCCTGGCCTGGGTGGTACGGGACGAAAGCGGCTGGCACGCCGTCGACACCACGGGTGAGGTCGCGGTACCGCCGGGTTTCGCCGACGTGCGGCCCTTCCACAAGGGCGTGGCGGTGGTACGCCGAGAGGGCTGGGGGGCTGTCGACCGCACCGGAAGAATCGTGGTGCCGACCCGCTACCACGGCTTCCACACCACACTGGCCGACGGTCACTACGTCGACGGCTTCACCGAGGAGGGGCTGGCCGTGGTGGATCTGGCTGGTCGCAAGGGTGTGGTGGACCGTAACGGGCAGGTGATCGTCGCACCGGCGCATCCAGCCTTGTTGATCCACCCGGTCGCCTTCCTGGCCACCAACAGCGCCGGGAACTGGGGTGCGTTGGACCGGCGGGGCGAGTCGTTGATCGACCCGATGTTCCATCACCCGAGCGCGGTCGTCGCCGAGATCGACGGGCTGCTCGCCGACGCCAACCCGGTGCTCTGAAAAGCCTGTTCGAGGAGGCCGTGCCCGACTGCGCCGGCCCGGACGACGACCGTCCGGGCCGTCCGGGCACCACTGTTGTCGGCCAGGATCAGGCCGACGTCTCCCACCGGGCGTGGTGGGGCCGGGCCTGACCGGTCTTGGGGCCCCGCGTCTCGTCCCAGCGGGCGCCGACGGTGGTCACGGCACTGGCCGGGGGGTCGGTTGGTCGGCTTGGCCGGTCGGCTGTTGACCGGGCGGCGGTCCCAGCAGTTCGATCCCGTGCCGCGCGGAGGCGTGACCGAGCGCGGCCGGATCGATCGGCGCCGGGTCCGGCAGCCGACGTTCGAGCGCCGGCACCCCGACGTCGGCGACGTACTCCTCGAAGCCGGCGGGGGTGGTCAGTTGCAGCACCCGCAGCGGTTCGTCCGTCCCGACCACGAAGGTGTGCGGCAGACCCGCCGGCAGCAGCACGAAGTCACCAGGTGCGGCGGCCAGCACCGTGTCGCCGCAGTAGAACGTGGCGGTGCCGGACAGCAGGTAGAACATCTCGTCCTCGACCTGGTGCCGGTGCAGTGGCGGGGCGAATCCGGGCGGGTTGACGAACTCGACAGCGGTGAGCCGGCCGCCGGTCTGCGCACCTGTCGCCTTGACGGTGACCAGATTGCCCAGGAACCAGTACGCCTCCCCCTCGTCGGGGCCGCGGACGAACGGATCGACGGACATGGCGCCTCCCAGGGACGACGAACTTCGCTGGACAACCAACTATTGGATAGCTAGCCCACTATTCGATAGCTGTGAGTATAGTGAATACATTGCTAGTATGACGACGCCATGGATGAAGTCAAGGACGGAAAACCGACCCGGCCGTACCGCTCCCGGATCCGCGAGGAGAACGCCCGCCGCACCCGGCAGGCCGTGGTCGCGGCGGCGACCGACCTCTTCGTCGCGCGGGGCTACACGGCCACGTCGCTGGCCGACGTGGCCGCCGCAGCGGGGGTGGCCAGACCCACCGTGTTCGCCACGTTCGGCGCCAAGGCGGCGCTGCTGCGTCAGGTGCTCGACGAGGCGCTCGCCGGCGACGACGAGCCGGTGCCGGTGGCGCAACGCCCCTGGTACCAGCCGGTCTGGGAGGCCACCACCGGGGGCGAGGTGCTCGATGCGTACGCCGGGGTCTGCACCATGATCGGCGGGCGGACCGCCCGGGTGTTCGAGACCGTCCGCCGCGCCGCCGACAGCAGCCCCGAGGTGGCCGAGGTCTGGCAGACGCTGCTACGCAACCGGCGGCTCGGCGCCACGATGGTGGTCGAGCGGGTGTGCGCCCTGGGTGGGCCGCTGCGCCAGGGCGCCGACGTCGAGGCTGCCATCGACGAGGTGTGGTTCTACAACGACCCGGCGCACTACGGCGCGCTGGTGCTGGAGCGTGGCTGGCACGAGGAGACCTTCCGGCAGTGGCTCGGCCGCAGCCTGCGCCATGCGCTGCTGTCGGACCCCGACTGATCACCGTCTCCTGCCGGGCGCATCAGGGCGGGCTAGGGTCAGAGCATGGAATTCCGACACCTGGGCCGCTCCGGCCTCATGGTCAGTGAGATCTCGTACGGCAACTGGATCACCCACGGTTCGCAGGTCGAGGAGGAAGCGGCGTTCGCCTGCGTGCGAGCCGCCCTCGACGCCGGCATCACCACCTTCGACACCGCCGACGTGTACGCCGGCACCCGCGCCGAGGACGTTCTCGGCCGGGCGCTTCAGCAGGAGCGGCGCGAGGGTCTGGAGATCTTCACCAAGGTGTACTGGCCCACCGGGCCGGGCCGCAACGACCGGGGCCTGTCCCGGAAGCACATCATGGAGTCGATCAACGGATCGCTGCGCCGGCTGCGTACCGACTACGTGGACCTCTACCAGGCCCACCGGTACGACTACAGCACCCCGCTGGAGGAGACGATGGAGGCGTTCGCCGACGTCGTGCACTCCGGCAAGGCGCACTACATCGGCGTCTCCGAGTGGAAGGCATCGCAGATCCGCGAGGCGCACGGCCTCGCCCGGGAGCTGCGCATCCCGCTGGTGTCCAGCCAGCCGCAGTACTCGATGCTCTGGCGGGTCATCGAGAGCGAGGTCATCCCCACCAGCGAAGAGCTGGGCCTCGGGCAGATCGTCTGGTCGCCGATGGCCCAGGGCGTGCTCTCCGGCAAGTACCTTCCCGGCCAGCCGCCGCCGTCCGGTTCCCGGGCCACCGACGAGAAGTCCGGCGCGGGCTTCATCGCGAAGTGGCTGACCGACGACGTGCTGACCCGGGTGCAGCAGCTCAAGCCGCTGGCCGACCAGGCCGGGCTGACCATGCCCCAGCTGGCCATCGCCTGGGTGCTGCAGAACCCTAACGTGTCCTCGGCCATCATCGGGGCGTCGCGCCCCGAGCAGGTGCACGACAACGTCAAGGCGGCCGGCGTGAAGCTCGACGCCGGCCTGCTCAAGGCGATCGACGAGATCGTCGACCCGGTCACCGAGCGGGACCCGGCGCGCACCGAGTCGCCGGCCGAACGGCCCTGACCCCACCCGGCCCGGCCGGCGTACCGCACGTCGGCCGGGCGGACGGGCCGCCCGAGCCTGCTCAGCCCTGCCAGAAGCGGATCAGGTCCAGACCGGTCGCGTACAGCCAGGGCGGCAGGCCGAGCGCGTCGCCGACGGCGAAGACGGCGGTGAAGAACCAGCCGCCGATCGTCGGGTTCCACAGCAACGCGAAGAGCAGGATGAACCCGTACGGCGCGAACAGGTCGTACATCCGCCGGTACTGCGGCGTCAGCCACGGCTGGATCATGTTGCCGCCGTCCAGGCCGGGCACCGGCAGCAGGTTGAGCAGGCTGGCGGTGATCTGCAGGAAGGCCAGCAGGGCCACCGCCGCCCAGAACTCCACCGGCCCACCGCCGCCCGCACCGAGCCGCAGCACCACCACCAGCACGAGCGCGAACAGCACGTTGGTGGCGGGCCCGGCGAGACTGACCAGGGTGTGCCGTAACCGCCCCGGAATGACGTGCCGGTCGACCCAGACGGCACCACCGGGCAGGCCGATCCCGCCGAGGAGTACCACCACCACCGGCAGCGCGATGGACAGCAACGGGTGGCTGTACTTCAACGGGTTCAACGTCAGGTAGCCGCGGTGGGCCACCCCCCGGTCACCGCTGCGGTACGCGACCACGGCGTGGGCGTACTCGTGCAGGCACAACGAGACCAGCCAGCCGCAGACGACGAAGCCGAACACGGTGAGCCGGACGTTTCCGATCCCGTGCCAGGTCAATACGGCGCTGGTCACCAGCAGGGCGACCAGCGCCAGGAAGACCGGGCTGGGTCGGAAGGCCGCCCGGGGCACCCCGAGCACCAACGGCTCGGAGTCCCTGGGTGTCATCACTCGGCCACGGGCTGCAGGCTCATCCGGTACTCCACCCGATCGTCTTCCAGGAGCGCGACCGTGGTGACGCCGGACGCCGCGAGTTCCCGCCAGGTCTGACCGATCCAGGACTCGGCATCCGCCTGGCTGCCAAACGACTCGGCCGGCCCGTCGACCGACTCGCCGTTCGCGCCCTCGTACCGCCAGCTCCACGCCATGTGCGCGTCTCCCCTCGCCGCTGCTGCCCCCATGGGACGGACCTCCGCCAGCGTAGTCGTACCGCACGGCCGACGACCGGGCCACGGGCGTCGATCGGCGGCCGGTACCGTGGCCCGGTGCTGACTCAAGGGGGCGTGCTCAGCGGACGGTACCGGCTGGGCGAGCGGGTGGCGACCGGTGGGATGGGCGCGGTCTGGCGGGCGACGGACCTGCTGCTGGGCCGCGAGGTGGCGGTGAAGGTGCTGTTGCCGGCGTTGACCGTCGAACCCGAGTTCACCACCCGCTTCCGGGCCGAGGCACGGATGCTTGCCGCGCTGCGGCACCCCGGGGTGGTCGCGGTGCACGACGTCGGCCAGGCCACACTCGCCGACGGCAGCCGGGTGGACTACCTGGTGATGGAGTACGTCGAGGGCGAGCCGTTGAGCGCCCGGTTGCGCCGGCTGGGCCGACTGGACCCGGCCACCACCATGTCCGTCGTGGCCCAGACCGCCGAGGCGCTGCACACCGCCCACCTCGCCGGCATCGTGCACCGGGACGTGAAACCCGGCAACCTCCTGGTCAAGGCGGACGGCCAGGTGGTGCTTGTGGACTTCGGCATCGCCCGCTCCGGCACCACGGCCGGGATCACCGCCGCCCACACGGTGCTCGGCACCGCCTCGTTCATGTCCCCCGAGCAGGCCGGCGGCCAGCCGATCTCCGGGCTGAGCGACATCTACGCGCTCGGTGCCGTGGCGTACCTCTGCCTCGCCGGCCGACCTCCGTTCGTCGGGGACAACCCGCTCGACGTGGCCCTGCGGCGACTGCGGGAAGAGCCACCGCCGCTCCCGCCGGACGTTCCCCCGCCGGTAGCCGAACTGGTGTTCAGAGCCATGGCCAGGCAGCCCGGCGACCGGCACGCCAGCGCGGCGGACCTGGCCGCCGCTGCCCGCTCCAGCGCGCCGGAGCAGGCCCCACCTCCCGGGCCGAGCGGCTTCGCGGTGCCGCCGCCGGCTGCGCATCCGGGGCAGGGTGGCCTGGCCATGGCCGCGCCGGTCGGGGCCGGATCCGGTACCGGGGCGGTCACCGTGGCGAGCGCCCCGACGCATCCGGACGGTGGCCGGCGGTTCGGCGCACCCGCCATGGTGACCGCGGTGGCCGGTGTCGTGATCGTCGCCGCGGCGGGGGTGGCGCTCGCAGTGGTGTCGCAGCCGGACGCCGAAGGCGCCGACCCTCCGGTTGCCGCGTCCGCGCCGGACGCGGCGGGACTGGTGACCGCCGGCGAGACCGGCGCGCAGGGCACGGGTGAGCGGTCGGCGAGCCGGTCACCGACAGCCTCCGTACCGGCGACGAAGGGCTCGTCGCCGGCACCGGGGCGCGACGACGCCGGGGCGGTCACCCCGCAACCGACCCGTTCCGCTTCGCCTTCGCCCCGGCCGAGCGCCACACCCAGCAGCGGCGAGCGGGCGAACCCCTACACCGCCACCCAGGCGTGCGGCAGCGGCTACCGGCTGATCAACTCGGCGCCGTTGACCGCGGACGGTCGCCGGCAGGCCACCGTCCACCTGCTCTACCACGCGGGCACCGGCTCGAACTGCGTGGTGACGCTGAAGGAGAGCGCGGTCGGCGCGCAGACGGCGGTCTCGGCCTTCCTGGAGGTTCGCGGACGCGGGCGGTCTACCGACGACGGCTCGTTCCGCTACTACGCCGGCCCGGTGCGGGCCGAGGCGGCCGGCACCTGCGTCAAGTGGGGCGGTTCCGCCGGTGGCGCCAGCTACAGCAGCCCCTTCGAGCACTGCGACTGAGCCTGCCGTGGCCGGGTATGTGTTTCGGGAACCCGACGCACAGGAGGCGACAATGACGACACCGATCCCGCAGATGGACACGGCGGAACTGCGCGACATCGCGGTGCGCGGCGGAATCGAAGGGGCGCGGGAGATGGACCGGAACGAACTGATCGACGCCCTGCAGGCCCGCCCCGGTGAGGGTGCCTGGCAGGAGGATCCGAAGCCGGCGAACGTCAACCCCAACGACTTCCGGTACCAGGCCCCCGAGCGACACTGACCGCGTCGCGGGGCGGCGGTACGGTGCCGCACCTGCGGTGCCCCGGCCGCCCCGCTGGACGTAAGGTACGCAGCATGTCCCAAGACGGGTGGAACACGCTTCTGGTCCTCGGTGGCATCCGGTCCGGCAAGTCGGAGTTCGCCGAGTCCCTGGTAGCCGACGCGCCCACGGTCCGCTACCTGGCCACCGCCGCCGACCCGGGTGACGACCCCGAGTGGGCCGCGCGACTCGCCGCGCACCGCGCCCGCCGGCCCGAGACCTGGAGCACGGAGGAGACCGCGACCGACCCGCGTCGTCTCGCGGACGTGATCTCCAACGCCCGGCCGGAGGAGACGCTGCTCGTCGACGACCTCGGTGGCTGGGTGACCGTGCTGCTCGACCCGGCTCACCAGCCGGCCGACGACACCGCCACCGTCGACGAGCTGGCCGCGGCCGTGCGGTCCTGCGCCGCCCGGCTGGTGCTGGTCAGTCCCGAGGTCGGGCTCTCCCTGGTACCCACCACACCGCTGGGCCGGGCCTTCACCGACGCCCTCGGCGCGGTCAACCGCGCCGTCGCCGACGCCTGCGACACGGTGGTCCTGGTGGTCGCCGGCCAGCCGTGCTGGTTGAAGCCCGCCGTCGTCCAGCCCGCCGTCGGCCACCCCACCCAGGCCGACTCGGCGACGGCCACTCCCGCCCCGATTGCTGCGACGGTGTCCGCCCAGAACGGCCCGACCGCCGCCACGGTGCCCGCACAGGCCGGTCCGACCGGCCAGTCGCCCGTCGGCCCCGATGGTCCGCCGCTGCCCGGCTCACCGCCAGTGACCACCCCGCAGGTGCCCGCCGAAACCAACTCCGACGTTGGCGGCACCGGCTGGACCGCGCCCACCATGGCGCTCCCGGCGGCCGCGACCGGCCTGGTCATCCAGCCCGGCATGGAACTGCCCATGCCCGACGAGTACACCGGACCGCAGGCCGTCGAGCGGCTGGCGGGCCTGGACGTGCCGGGCACCGGGCTCGGTGCGCTGGAGCAGGTGATCTCGTTCGCCGCCGCCACCCAGGGCACCCCCACCCCCACGCCGTGGCGGTCGGTGCGGGTGCTGGTGGTGCACGGCGACCACGCCGGCGGGGTCGCCGCCGGCACGGTGACCGGTGAATCGGACCGGCGGGCCGAGCAGGCCCGGGCCGGTCAGGGTGTGCTCGCCCGGCTGGCCGCCGAGAGCGGCGCGAGCCTCCAGGTGGTGGACGCGCCCGCCGCCGCACCCATCGAGCACGGCCCGGCGCTCGACCCCGAGCAGGTGGACTCGGCCCTGCGCTACGGCTGGCGGCTGGCCGAGGAGGCGGCGGATGCCGGCGTACAGCTGCTGGTGCTGGCCGCGTGCGGGGCCGGCGCGGAGGCCACGGCCGCGGCGGTGCTGGCCGCGACCGCCGGCGCCGAACCGCCCGCAGTGCTCGCCCGGGTGGTCACCTCGGGTGGCGAGATCGACGACGTGGCCTGGATGGCCCGCTGCGCCGCGGTCCGCGACGCCCTGCACCGCACCCGTCGTTCCTCCCGGGACGCCGCGAACGTGCTCGCCGAGCTGGGCGGCGGGGACATCGCCGTCGCCACCGGCATCCTGCTGGGTGCGACCGCCCGCCGGCTGCCGGTGCTGCTGGACGGGCCGGTCGGGGTGGCCTCCGCGCTGATCAGTCGGGACCTGGCCGGGCAGGCCCGGCACTGGTGCCTGCTGGCCGACGACGGCGGGCATCCGGCCGTCCGGCTGGCCGCCGACGTGCTCGGCCTGGACCCGTTGACCCAGCTGCGGCTCGACCTCGGCGAGGGGGCGAACGCGCTCACCCTGCTGCCGCTGCTGCGCTCGGCGCTGGCGCTGTCCGCCGCGCTGCCGGCCCGCCCCGAGGGCGACGACAGCGAGGGCGGCGAGGTGGACCCCGTCGAGGAGGCGGAGCCCGACTTCCACGAGCCGGAACCCGAGGGGCCCGGCCCGACCACCACCACGCCGGCCGCCGAGCCGGCGGAGACCTCCGCCGCACGTGCCGGCTGAGCCCCGGCTCGGCGACGGGGCGCGGCTGGCACTGACCACCCTCACCATCCTGCCGCTGCGCGTCGGCCGGATCGACCGGGCCACCGCCGGTACGGCGATGACGCTCGCCCCGGCGGTCGGCGTGCTGCTCGGGGTGCCGCTGGCCGGCGTACTGCTGCTGCTGGACGCCGGCACCGCGCCGCTGGTCGCCGCCGGGGTGACCGTCGCGGTGGCCGCCCTGCTCACCCGGGGGCTGCACCTGGACGGGCTGGCCGACACCGTGGACGCGCTCGGGTCGTACCGGAGCGGACCGGCCGCTCTGGAGATCATGAAGAAGCCCGACGTGGGGCCCTTCGGCGTGGTCGCTCTGGTCCTCGTCCTGCTGGTGCAGGCCGCGGCGCTGGCCGAGCTGGCCGGTCGGTCCCGTCCGGCGGTGTTCGCGGCCGTGCTGACGGCCACCGCCGCGGGGCGGCTCGGAGTGACGCTGGCCTGCCGCCGTGGGGTGCCGGCGGCGCGCCCCGAAGGGCTGGGTGCGCTGGTCGCCGGCAGCGTCGGACCGATGGCGCTGGGCATCGCCACCGTCGCCGTGGCGCTGCTGGCGATCGCGGCGGTGCCGCACCGGCCGTGGCAGGGCCCGCTGGCCGTCCTGACGGCGCTCGCCGTCGCGGCCGGGCTGCTGCGACACGTGGTACGCCGGCTCGGCGGGATCACCGGAGACGTGCTCGGTGCCGTCGTCGAGCTGGTCACCACGCTCGTCTACCTGGGTCTGGTGCTGTCCGCCTGAGTCGATGGCTCGGCGCCGGGTAGCGTACCTGCGACGACAGCACCGGCGCGGCCACCCGGGGGACGACATGCTCATCACCGACGACTTCCTGCCCGTTCCGGTCCCGGAGTCGCTCAGCGCGACCTACCTGGTGCCGACGGTGGGGCTGCCGTCGGTGACCGCCCGCACGGCCGTCGGGAAGTTGGCCGGCCGCCTCGCCGAACCGGTGTACGGGCTGGCCCGGCAGATGCTGGACAGTCCGCTGATGAGCGTCGACATCCGGCCGGTCGGCGAGTTTCCCGAGCTGCCGCCGGACCTGCTCACCGCCTTCGGGGCCAGCGAGGCGCAGCTGGACCGGCTCGCCGCGGCGACCCACCTGGTGGTGGTGCAGGCGGAGTACCGGCCGGGTTGGCCGCCCGCCCACGAGTGGGCCGCCCGGGCGGTGGCCGCGGCGGTCGCCGAGGCAGTGGGTGGCGACGTGGTGGACGTCTTCGGCCTGCAGTTCCTGGACCCGGCCGCGGCGCTGCGCTCGCTGCCCGACGCGCAGGGTCGGGTCCGGCTGGTCGACTGGGTGCTGGTGCCCTACTCGTCGGACGCCGAGGGGCTCTGGTTCACCACCAAGGGACTGCGCCGCTTCGGCCTGCTGGAGTTGCAGACCCAGGGGGTACCCGACCATCTCACCCGGGCCTGGGGCGCGGTGATGACCGGTGCCGCCCGACGCCTGCTGAGGGACTGGACCGACGGGCTGGCCGGCGACGACGTCCCGGCGTTCGTCCAGCTACCGGTGCTGGCCACGGTGACCGGGCACGACATCGCGGTGGCGTACGGCAATCCGGAGCAGCACGGGGCGACCGCGCCGGTGCTGCTGCGCCTGGAGCTGGACCCGGCCACCGACCCGGACGCCGACTCCTTCCTCAGCCTGCGCCCGCCGGCCGGCCATCCCGGTCCGGCCGGGCGGTACTTCGCCAACGCCTGCGCCACCCTCTTCTCCGGGATCCAACCCGACGTGCGGTACGCCCGCACCGGTGACGCGATGAGCCGGGCGATCGCCACCGCCCGCGCCGGGCTGGCGGACATCCGGGCCCGGTTCCGCGACGGTCAGCTGCCACCGGAGACGCAGCTGGTGGTCAAGTACGGGCTGCCGGGCGACGACGGCCCCGAGTACGTCTGGGCCGGCGTGACGGACTGGGACACCCCGGACCGGATCGTCGGGGCCAGCGCCAGCGACGCCAACACCGACCCCACCGTACGAATCGGCTCCCCCGTCGTGGTGGAGGTCGCCGACATCGTCGACTGGGCCGTCCTCGGCACCAGCGGCGTCATCGAGGGCGGCTGGACCCAAGCCGTCCTAGACGCCGGCCAACCCCCCACCCCCTGACCTTCACCCCCACCCCCTGACCTTCGCGTTGATCAAGAAGTTTGCGTCAGGTTCCGTGCTGCACGGCGACGCAAACTTCTTGATCAACGCGGTTCTGCCGGGGTGGGTGGGTGGGTGGGGGTTATTTGACGGAGGGGTGGATGAAGGGGGGGCGGGTTAGGTGGGCGGGGGTGCGGCGGTTGCGGATGTCCACGTGCAGCTCGGCGCCGTCGGGCAGGGCGGGGGCGGTGTCGATCAGGGCGAGGGCGATGCCCTGCTTCAGCGTGGGGCTGAAGGTGCCGCTGGTGACGGTGCCGACCCGGGTGTCGCCCGCGTACACCGGCATGCCGGGGCGGGGAATGCCGCGCTCGACGGCGACCAGGCCGCGCAGCGTACGCGCCGGACCGGCGGCCTTCTCCGCGACCAACACGTCGCGGCCCCAGAAGGCCGGCTTGTCCCAGCCGACCGCCCAACCGGAGCGGGCCTGCACCGGCGTGATCTCCAGCGAGAGATCCTGCCCGTGCAGTGGGTACCCCATCTCGGTGCGCAGCGTGTCCCGGGCGGCGAGCCCGCACGCCTGCGGCGCCGGCTCGGCGGCGAACAACGCGTCCCACACCGCGACCGCGTCGCCGGCCGGGACCACCAACTCGTAGCCCAGTTCGCCGGTGTAGCCGGTACGGCACACGGTCAGCTCGACGGGGCCGAGCGTCGCCCGGGTGAAACTCATGTACCCGTGCTCGGTGGGGAGACCCAGATCGCTCAGCAGTTCCGCCGACCGGGGCCCCTGCACGGCCAGTACGGCGTACCCCTCGTGTTCGTCGGTGATGGTGACCTGCGGTGGCCCGGCGGCGCGCAGCCGGCGTACCACCTCGGCGCTGTTCGCCGCGTTCGGGATGAGGAAGACGTGGTCGTCGGCGTGCAGGTAGGCGATGATGTCGTCCACCACCCCACCGGTCGCCTCGTCGCAGCAGAGGGTGTACTGCGCCCGGCCGGGCCCGATGCGGCCCAGGTCGTTGCTGAGGCAGGTGTTGACGAACTCCGCCGCCCCCGGCCCGGTCACCCGCACCTTGCCCAGGTGTGACACGTCGAACACGCCGACATCGGTACGCACCGCGGTGTGCTCGCGCAACACCCCGCCGCCGGCGTACTCCAGGGGCATCTCCCAGCCGCCGAACGGAGCGAACTTGGCGCCGAGCGCGGTGTGCCGGCCGGCCAGCGGGGAACGACGCAGCCGGGTCGCGGCGGCGTCGGTGGTCACCTCGGTCATGGGTGGCAACTTACCGGGACGCACCGGGCTGGTTAGCATCGGCGGGACCGCCGGATGACCCGGCGGGGCAGCAATGACGTCCGGCGGGTAATCATCCGTCGGGGAACTCCATCGCCGGTACGCCACCACGCGACCGGCCCGGCCCGCCCGGGAGCAGCCTCCGTGACATCGCCCAGCACCACCCTGAGCCTGGTCGACACCGACCCCGCCGAGCTCGCCGTCGACGCGATCGTGATCGGCGTGCACAGTACGACCGGCGAGCAGGACGCCACCAGCGGCCTCGCCGGCACCCTGCTGCTCGCCAGCGGCGCCGAGAGCATCGCCGCCGCCTTCGACGGCAAGCTGACCGAGACGCTGGCACTGCTCGGCGCGACCGGCGGCCCGGGTGAGGTGATCAAGTTGGCGACGCTGGGCACCGTCAGCGCGCCGGTGCTCGCCGCCGTCGGCCTCGGCCCGGAGCCCAGTGGTGCGGCACCCGCCCCGGAGACGCTGCGCCGGGCGGCGGGCGCCGCCGTGCGTGCCCTGGCCGGCGCGGCCCGCGTGGCGATGACGCTGCCGCTGCCGGACGACGCCGACGCCGCCGACGCGCTGCGCGCGGTCGCCGAGGGCGCGCTGCTGGGCGGTTACCGTTTCGCCGGGTACAAGACCCGTCCGCAGCCGACCCGCCGCGAGCCGGTCGCCGAGGTGCTGGTGGCCGTGCCGGACGCTGCGGACGCAGCAGCACAGGCCGAGGTGGTCCGGGCACAGACGGTGGCCGGTGCGGTCCGGCGTACCCGCGACTGGGTCAACATCGCCCCGAACGAGCTGCGCCCGCCGGCCTTCGCCGACGCGGTCGCCGAGGCGGGTCGGGCGGCCGGTCTCGACGTCGAGGTGCTCGACGAGGTCGCTCTGCGCGAGGGCGGGTACGGCGGCATCATCGCCGTCGGTCAGGGCTCGGAGGCCCCACCGCGACTGGTCAAGTTGATCTACACCCCGGACGGTGGCGGCACCGGTAAGCGGGTCGCCCTGGTCGGCAAGGGCATCACCTTCGACACCGGTGGCATCTCGATCAAGCCGGCCCAGGGCATGTGGGAGATGAAGTCCGACATGGCCGGGGCGGCGGCGGTGGCGGCCACCATGCTGGCGGTGGCCGAGCTGAAGCCGTCCGTGGCGGTGACCGGTTACGTGCCGATGGCGGAGAACATGCCGTCCGGGACCTCGTACCGGCCCGGCGATGTGGTCACCATGTTCAACGGCAAGAAGGTGGAGGTGCTCAACACCGACGCCGAGGGCCGGATGATCCTCGGTGACGCGATGGCCCGGGCCTGCGCCGACGGCTGCGACTACCTGTTCGAGACCTCCACCCTGACCGGCGGTCAGGTCGTCTCGCTGGGCAAGCGGATCTCCGGCGTGATGGGTACCGCCGAGCTGTGCGAGCGGGTCCGCGGTGCCGGTGACGCGGTCGGCGAGCCCGCCTGGCCGATGCCGCTGCCGGACGACGTGCGCAAGGGCATGGACTCCGACGTCGCCGACATCTCTCAGGTCAACGCGGGCATGGACCGGGCCGGTCACATGCTCCAGGGCGGGGTCTTCCTGCGTGAGTTCGTCACCGACGACGTCGCCTGGGCGCACATCGACATCGCCGGCCCCTCGTACCACGCAGGCGAGGCGACCGGCTACTGGACCAAGGGCGGCACCGGCGTCCCGGTCCGCACCCTGCTGCACCTGATCGACGACGTGGCCGCCAACGGCTGAGCCCCGCGCGGGCTGCGCGGGCTGCGCAGGTTTCGATCAGTTTCGGGGAAGTTGTTGTGTCCACGCGCCGGGAGGCAGCAACTTCCCCGAAACTGCTGCCTCCCCGGCGCGGGCGCGGGGCGCGGGAGCGGGTCAGTACTGCTCGGGGCGGCGTTTGCGGCGCTCGTTGTAGTCGCGCATGCGTTGGGGGTAGCCCATCAGCGCCACGTCGTAGATCGGGATGCTCAGCCGGTACGCGAACCGCCGCGCGCCGTCCGGTCCGTCGATCCGGCGTCGGGTCCACTCGCCGTCGTCGGCGATGAGGATCACCGTGGTCTCGGTGACTGTGGTACGCGGTTCGATGTACGCCTCGACGCCCTTACGGGTACGGACGAAGTTCTCAAGGTGCTCCAGATCGGCACGATTGGCCGTACGGTCAGGGTCAGCCGCGCGTGGTCGCTTGCTTCGCCGGAACAGTCCCACCGAGCCGTCTCCCCAGTCGTGGCGTATCGAAGGCAGAGCCAAGGGTACGTGGCGGCAACGTGTCGTTGGGCACCTCGGTACGCGGGTGCGACGCGGTGGTGACAAGATGGCCGAGGTGGGGTGTGTCCGTGTTACCCCGCCGTGACCCCCGATGCAGCGAAGCGACCTGGGAGTTGGACGTGAGCGAGCCGAACGACGCAACCTTCGACATCGTCATCCTCGGAGGTGGTAGCGGCGGTTACGCGACCGCACTGCGCGCCACCCAGTTGGGCCTTTCCGTGGCACTGGTCGAGAAGGGCAAGCTCGGCGGCACCTGCCTGCACAACGGCTGCATCCCGACCAAGGCGCTGCTGCACGCGGCCGAGATCGCCGACCAGACCCGCGAGTCGGAGCAGTTCGGTATCAAGGCCGAGCTGGTCGGCATCGACATGGCGGGGGTCAACTCGTACAAGGACGGCGTGATCTCGCGGCTCTACAAGGGCCTGCAGGGCATGCTCAAGGGCAACAAGTCGATCACGATCGTGGAGGGGCACGGCAAGCTTGTCGCGCCGAACGCGGTCGAGGTGGACGGCAAGCGGTACACCGGCCGCAACGTGGTGCTGGCCTCCGGGTCGTACGCCAAGAGCCTGCCGGGCCTGGAGATCGACGGCGAGCGGGTCATCACCAGCGACCACGCCCTGACCCTGGACCGGGTCCCCGCCTCGGCGATCGTGCTCGGCGGCGGCGTGATCGGCGTCGAGTTCGCCAGCGTGTGGAAGTCCTTCGGAGTGGACGTGACGATCGTCGAGGCGCTGCCCCGGCTGGTCGCCGCCGAGGACGAGGAGTCGTCGAAGGCGCTGGAGCGGGCCTTCCGCAAGCGGAAGATCAACTTTAAGGTCGGCAAGCCGTTCGAGAAGGTCGAGAAGACCGACAACGGCGTGAAGGTGACAATCGCCGGCGGCGACACCGTCGAGGCCGAGCTGCTGCTGGTCGCGGTCGGCCGGGGCCCGAACACCGCCGACCTCGGCTACGAGGAGCAGGGCGTGAAGATGGACCGGGGCTACGTGCTGACCGACGAGCGGCTGCGCACGAACGTGCCGAACGTCTACGCCGTGGGCGACATCGTGCCCGGTCTCCAGCTCGCCCATCGCGGTTTCCAGCAGGGCATCTTCGTCGCCGAGGAGATCGCCGGCCAGAACCCGGCGGTGATCGACGAGGCGGGCATCCCCCGGGTCACCTACAGCGACCCGGAGCTGGCGTCGGTCGGGCTCACCGAGGCGAAGGCCAAGGAGCAGTACGGCGCTGACAAGGTCAAGACCTACAACTACAACCTCGGCGGCAACGGCAAGAGCCAGATCCTCAAGACGGCCGGTTTCGTGAAGCTGGTGCGGGTCGAGGACGGTCCGGTGGTCGGCGTGCACATGGTCGGCGCGCGGGTCGGCGAGCTGGTCGGCGAGGCGCAGCTGATCTACAACTGGGAGGCGTACCCGGGCGAGGTGGCGCAGCTCGTGCACGCCCACCCGACGCAGAACGAGGCCCTGGGCGAGGCGCACCTCGCGCTCGCCGGCAAGCCGCTGCACGCGCACGCCTGACCACGACGTACCCGCGGCGTCCGGCGACGGGCGGCGCTCCCCCCACCAGGGAAATGAAGGAGTCTGGAGAACATGCCGGTATCGGTCACCATGCCCCGGCTCGGCGAGAGCGTCACCGAGGGCACCGTCACGCGCTGGCTCAAGCAGGAGGGCGACACCGTCGAGGTCGACGAGCCGCTGCTCGAGGTTTCCACCGACAAGGTCGACACCGAGATCCCGTCCCCGGCGGCCGGGGTGCTGACCCGGATCGTGGTGGGCGAGGACGAGACGGCCGAGGTCGGCAGCGAGCTGGCGGTGATCTCCGGCGAGGGCGAGTCGGCCGGCGGCGGAGCCGCCCCGAAGCAGCAGGAGGCCCCCGCCGAGCAGGCCGCCGAGGCTGCGGCGGAGCCGGAGGCCGAGGCGGAGCAGCCCGCCGTCGAGGAGCCGGCCGAGCAGCCGGCGCAGGCGGCCCCGGCGCCGTCGGGCGAGGGCACTCCGGTGCAGATGCCGGCACTGGGCGAGAGCGTGACCGAGGGTACGGTCACCCGCTGGCTCAAGCAGGTCGGCGAGACCGTCGAGGTCGACGAGCCGCTGCTGGAGGTCTCCACCGACAAGGTCGACACGGAGATTCCCTCGCCGGTCGCCGGTACCGTTTTGGAGATCAAGGTCGCCGAGGACGAGACCGCAGAGGTCGGCGCGACCCTGGCCGTGGTTGGTGCCGCCGGTGCCGCGCCGGCCGAGGCGAAGCCGGAGCCGAAGCCCGCGGCGGAGGCGAAGCCCGAGCCGGAGCCCGAGGCGAAGCCGGAGCCCGAGGCGAAGCCGGAGCCGCAGGTCTCCGAGCCGACGCCCGGCATGTCGTACAACGAGCCGGCCGCCGAGGCCGAGACCGCGCAGGAGCCGGTCAAGGCCGAGCAGGCGGCGCAACCGCCGGCCGCGGCCCCGCAGCGCGCGGCGGCGCCGTCCAACGGCGGCGAGCAGGCAGCCGGTTACGTGACCCCGCTGGTACGCAAGCTGGCCAGCGAGCACAACGTGGACCTCGCCTCGGTCAACGGCACCGGTGTCGGCGGTCGGATCCGCAAGCAGGACGTGCTGGACGCGGCCGAGAAGGCCAAGGCGGCCAAGGCCGCGCCGGCACCGGCGGCGGCACAGCCGGCGGCGGGCGCACCGGCCAAGCCGGCCGCCAAGCCGCAGCCGAGCGCCAAGCGGGGCACCACCGAGAAGCTGCCGCGCATCCGCGCGGCCATCGCCAAGCGGATGCTCTCGTCGCTGCACGAGATGGCGCAGCTGACCACGGTGGTCGAGGTGGACGTCACGAAGGTCGCCAAGCTGCGGGCGCAGGCCAAGGAGTCGTTCCAGCAGCGGCACGGTGTCAAGCTGTCGTTCCTGCCGTTCTTCGCTCTCGCGGCCATCGAGGCGCTTCAGGCGTACCCGATCGTCAACGCCAGCATGGACCTGGACGGCGGGACGATCACCTACCCGGACGCCGAGAACCTCGGCATCGCGGTGGACACCGAGCGGGGCCTGCTGGTGCCGGTCATCCACAACGCCGGTGACCTCAACCTGGGCGGTATCGCCAAGCGGGTCGCCGACCTGGCCGAGCGGACCCGGACCAACAAGATCAGCCCGGACGAGATCGCCGGTGCGACCTTCACGCTGACCAACACCGGCAGCCGGGGCGCTCTCTTCGACACCCCGATCGTGCCGTCGCCGCAGTCGGCGATGCTGGGTACGGGTGCCGTGGTCAAGCGTCCGGTAGTGGTGAACGACCCGGATCTGGGCGAGGTCATCGCGGTACGCCAGATGGTCTACCTGGCCCTGTCCTACGATCACCGGCTGATCGACGGTGCCGACGCGGCCCGGTTCCTGACCGCGGTCAAGGAGCGCCTGGAGGCCGGCAACTTCGAAGCCGAACTGGGCCTGTAACCCCCAGCGCACCAGCAGGGCGCCCCGGTCCACCGGACCGGGGCGCCCTGCTGTCTGCCCCTCCCTACCCGTACCCCGACCCCGCCCGCCCCCTGTTGATCAGGAGGTTAGCGGCGTTGTTGATTGGGTGCTGAGGTTCCAGAGGCGGTGGGCGGATTCGGGGTCGAGGGCGTAGTCGGCCACGCCGGTGCGAGTGCCGGGCTGGTTGGGGCCGGCCTGTTGGCAGTCCTCGAAGTAGCGGCCGCCGACCCCGTCGAGCAGCGGTGAGGTGGCCACCAGGACCGAGGTGGCGGCCCCCTGCTCCGGGGTCTTCCAGGATGGCGTGGCCGGCCCGCTCTGGGCGCGCATCCGAGCCAGGTCGTCCTCGGTCACGTAGCGCTGGAGGTTGGTACGGATCGCGCCGGGGTGCAGCGCGTTGACCAGGATGCCGTCGTCGGCCCAGCGCCGGCTCGCCTCGACCGCGAAGAGGATGTTGGCGGTCTTGGACTGCCCGTACGCGGCCCACGGCTCGTAGGCCCGGCGCTCGAAGTTGATGTCGTCGAAGACGACAGGTGAGCGCAGGTGCGCCGCCGAACTGACCGAGACGATCCGGGCGCCCTGCGCGGCGGCGAGGGCCGGGTGGAGCCCGGTGGCGAGCGCGAAGTGCCCCAGGTGGTTGGTGGCGAACTGCATCTCCCAGCCCTGCGGGGTACGCATCTCCGGCGAGGCCATCATGCCGGCGTTGTTGACCAGGATGTGCAGCGGGCCGTCCCAGGTCGCCACGAAGGCGGCCACCGAGGCCGGGTCGGCCAGGTCGAGCGGGGCCACGGTGACCCGGTCGTTGCCGGTCGTACCGATGATTTCCGCTGCCGCCCGGTCGCCCTGCTCGGGCTTGCGGACGGCGAGGGTGACGTCGGCTCCGGCGGACGCGAGCGCCCGGGCGGTCTCCACGCCGATGCCCGACCCGCCGCCGGTGACGACGACCCGGCGCCCGGTGAGGTCGATGCCGGCGACGACCTCCAGCGCGGTGGACGCCGCGGTGAACGGGGTGCTGACAGGTGTGCCGATGGTCATGATCCATCCTTGTCTCAGATGTGCGGCGGGTCGGTCCGCCGCTACGATGAGAAGCGGAGGCTCCTCCGTTACCGCCAGGCTAACCGGAGGTTCCTCCGTTTGCCAACCGGACGGAGGCCGACTGTCAGGAGGAGTACGTGCCGGAGCAGCCATCCCGACCGTTGCGCGCCGACGCGCTACGCAACCGCCAGCGGTTGCTGGAGGCGGCCGTCCGGGCGTTTTCCCGGTCCGGCGCGGAGGTAACCCTGGAGCAGATAGCCCGCGACGCCGGAGTGGGAATCGGCACGCTCTACCGGCACTTTCCCACCCGCGAGGCGTTGGTCGAGGCCGCCTACCGCAACGAGTTGGAGCGCCTCTGCGACTCCGCCGCCGAGCTGCTCGACCGGCTGCCTCCGGAGGCGGCGACCCGGGCCTGGATGGACCACTTCATCGACTACCTCGCCACCAAGCGGGAAATGGCCGACGCGCTGCGCCTGGTGATCGCCGCCGGCACCAACCCGTTCGCGCAGAGTCGGGACCGGCTGCT
This sequence comes from Verrucosispora sp. WMMD703, assembly GCF_049178935.1. Lineage (NCBI taxonomy): Bacteria > Bacillati > Actinomycetota > Actinomycetes > Micromonosporales > Micromonosporaceae > Micromonospora > Verrucosispora sp. WMMD703. Next base: position 5,097,295 of record NZ_JBMHMM010000004.1, read on the forward strand.
CTCAGCCCTGACCCGACTGCTGGCGGCGGGCGCGGCGGCCGGCACCATCAGGTCGGACGTGGAACCCGGTGACGTCCTCGCCGGGCTCAGCGGGGTGTCGCTCGCCGCCGGCGGCCGGGAACAGCGCGACCAGGCCCGACGCCTGCTCGACCTGTTGATGGACGGCCTGCGGTACCGCCGGCCTGACTGATCGGAAACGGGCGTACGCCCAGGTCGGCGCTGCCAGACTCAGCCCGTGGGCGACATGGGCTGGCGGGGGCGGCTCGGGCCGGCCGTCGGCATCGCACCCGGCGCCCGGGTCGACAAGTTCGAGATCTTCTTCGACCTGGTCTTCGTCTTCTCGTTCTTCATCATCACCCGCGCCACCGCCGCCAACATCAACGGTCGCCAACTGCTGCACGCCGCCCTCGTGCTGGCCGTGCTCTGGTGGTGCTGGGTGGTGCACACGGTGGTGGCCACCCGGATCCGCATCGGCGAGGGTTTCGTGCCGGTGCTGATGGTCATCGGGATGGCCGCGCTCTTCTGCTTCGCCCTCGCCCTGCCGCAGGCGTTCATGGACCACAAGGATGAAGCGGGTCCGGTCGTGGTCGCGGTCAGCTACGTGGTCATCCGGGCCATCCACCTGATCCTGTTCCTGCACGTCGTACGGAACGATCCGACCGAACGCCGGCAACTGCTCCGATACGCCCCCGAACTGGCGCTGAGCACCATGCTGCTGCTCGTCGCGGCACTGCTACCCACCCACATCCCCGATGCCGGGACGGCCGCCCTCGTCCGGGACGGGCTCTGGGTGAGCGTGGTGCTGCTCCAGTACGGCACCGGGCTGCTGGCCCGCACCTGGGGCTGGCAGGTGACCTCGGCGGAGCACTGGACCGAGCGGTACGACCTCATCCTGATCATCGCACTCGGCGAGTCGGTGATCTCCGTCGGCGTCGGCAGCGACCTGCTCGGCCAGGCTCCGACCTGGCCCGGGGTGACCGCCGCCGTCTTCGGGATCTTCTTCACCGCCGCACTCTGGTGGGTGCACTACGACCTGATCGGCCCGGCCGCCCGGATCGCCCTGCACGCCACCCTGGGTCGCGCCCGGGTGCTGATGGCCCGCGACGCCTACGCGTACCTCTACCTGCCGATGATCGCCGGGATCATCCTGTTCGCCCTCGGCGCCGAGGGCATCGTGCACGACGTCGCCGAACCCGGCGTGCCGGTGACCGAGCCGGCGCGCGGGCCGGACGTGCCGATGCTGTTCGGCGGGGTGTTCCTATACCTGCTCGGCAACATGGCGTTCCAGCTACGTACCCTGCACACGCTGAGCTGGACCCGGGTCGGCACCCTGGTCGTGCTGCTCGCCGCGATCCCGGTCGCCATGCCGATGCCCGGGCTGGTCGCTCTCGGGCTGCTCACCGCGATCTGCGTCGGCCTGGTCCTCGCCGAGGTGGTGCTGATGTCCGAGGCCCGGCACACGCTGCGCGCGGTGGTCTTCGAGGAGCGCACCACCCACGAGACCAACGAGGCCGCCTACCGCGCCCGCTGGCACGGCCAACCCCCCGGCACCACCTGAGCACCATCCAGTTGCCGCCCAGGGGCGCGACGAATGGTCACCGACTCGACCCGATGCCCTATGCCGGACATCCCGCCAACGGGACTACCCTGCGAAGGTCAATTGGAGATGGCCGACGGCGTGGGGATCGAAGCTACGTGATCACTGGTGAGTTGAAGAGCAGGATCGACCGCATCTGGGACGCCTTCTGGTCGGGTGGAATCTCCAACCCGCTGGAGGTGATCGAGCAGATCACCTACCTGCTCTTCATCAAGCGCCTGGATGAGATCTATAACCGCGAGCACAACAGGTTCGAACGCACCGGCAGGAAGCCGCAAGAGATCTTCCCGGAAGGCTCTGACGAGCAGGGACGCAAGTACGACGACCTGCGCTGGTCGAAGTTCAAGGACTTCGCCCCGGCCGAGATGTTCGAGACGGTACGCGACCGAGTGTTCCCGTTCCTGCGTACGCTCGGCGGCGACGGCTCGACGTACTCGCAGCACATGCACGACGCCCGGTTCACCATCCCGAATCCGGCGCTGCTGGACCGGGTGGTCGACATGCTCGACACCATCCCGATGGAGGACCGGGACACCAAGGGCGACCTGTACGAGTACATGCTCGGCAAGATCGCCACCGCCGGCCACAACGGGCAGTTCCGCACCTCGCGGCACATCATCCAGTTGATGGTCGCGATGATGGCGCCCGAACCGGGCGACGTGATATGCGACCCGGCCTGCGGCACTGCGGGATTCCTGGTCGAGGCCGGAGAGTACGTCCGCAAGCACCACCCAGGAGCCCTGCACAACACCAAGCAGCGTGAACACTTCCACGGCGAGATGTTCCACGGCTTCGACTTCGACGGCACCATGCTGCGCATCGGCAGCATGAACATGCTGCTGCACGGCGTGGAGAACGCGAAGATTCGCTACCGCGACTCCCTCGCCGAGAGCGTCAGCGGCGAGGCCGAGCAGTACTCCCTGATCCTCGCCAACCCGCCGTTCGCCGGCAGCCTCGACTTCGAGAGCACGTCAAAGGACCTGCAACGGGTCGTCAAGACCAAGAAGACGGAACTGCTCTTCCTCGCCCTGTTCCTGCGGCTACTCAAGACCGGCGGCCGGGCGGCGGTCATCGTGCCTGAGGGTGTGCTGTTCGGCTCCAGCAAGGCGCACAAGGAGCTACGCCGCATCCTGGTCGAGGACCAGAAGCTCGATGGCGTGGTCAAGCTGCCCAGCGGCACCTTCAAGCCGTACTCCGGAGTGTCCACGGCGATCCTGCTGTTCACCAAGACTGACAGCGGCGGCACCGACAACGTCTGGTTCTACGAGGTGACCGCCGACGGCTGGAGCCTGGACGACAAGCGCACTCCCCTACTGCCTGATGACAAGCTCGGCCCGGCCCTCAAGGTGGCCCTCACCGCCGACGAGCACGCCAAGAACAACCTGCCCGACGCCCTAGCCCGCTGGTCCCGCCGCGACGGCGACGAGCTGAAGCGTGCCCGGACCGAGCAGAGCTTCTGCGTCCCCAAGTCCGACATCGCCGACCAGGGCTACGACCTCAGCCTCAACCGCTACAAGGAAGTCGTCCACGAGGAAGTCGAACACCGCCCACCCCTGGAAATCATCGCCGACCTCGAACGCCTGGAATCCGAAATCCAGCAGGGCATGGCCGAGTTGAAGGCGATGCTCAAGTGATCCCATCGAAAACAGTACGCCTCGGGGACGTAACGAGAATAGTTGGCGGCGGCACCCCAACCCGAAGCAGCTCCGAGTATTACGATGGCAGTATTCCGTGGGTCACCCCCAAGGACATGAAGTCATGGCATATCGACGGCTCCCAGATTAGGATCACAGACGCCGGTCTCGCAAACAGCGCCGCTCGACTCGTCCCGGCACAGTCGATTCTGATCGTCGTTCGCTCGGGTGTCCTGAAGCACACGGTGCCGGTCGGCCTAAATCAGATTCCTGTTGCAATTAACCAGGATATGAAAGCCCTACTATGCGACCCCGAGGTGCACCCAGAGTACCTGGCACGATTTATTAAGGCGAATTCAAACCAAATCTTAAGCTGGGTCAGGGCCACCACGGCAGACAACTTTCCTGTGGCGAAGCTGAGTGAGATGATCATCCCTCTGCCCCCGCTCGCTGAGCAGAGGAGGATTGCGGAGGTGCTGGATCGGGCGGACGAGCTGCGCGCGAAGCGCCGTCAAGCTCTCGCCCACCTCGACAACCTCACCCAGTCCATCTTCCTCGACATGTTCGGCGATCCACGACAGAATCCACGGCGCTTGCCGGTAGAAACTTTTGGAAGTTTGACCGACGAATTTAGGTACGGCACTTCGAACAAGTCCAGCAACTCCGGCGCCCCGACCCTGCGAATTCCGAATGTAGTCAACGGAACCCTCGATTTGCGGGACCTCAAGACAGTTCCGGCAACTCCCGCCGAATTTGGCCGCCTCAGACTCTTTGACGGCGATCTCCTCTTCGTGCGAACGAACGGCAACCCTGACTACGTGGGACGCTGCGCGGTCTTCGAGCAACGCCTCGTTCGACGATCGAGGTTCCAACCAGACCAATTCATTTACGCATCCTACCTAATCCGGGCGCGCGTGAATAAGCAACGCATCCATCCCGCTTACGCACAGGTTTATATGACTGGACCTGCCGGCAGAGCGGCTCTCCGAGATAGGTGCAAGACCTCAGCAGGCCAGTACAACTTGAACACAGAGAATCTAGGTTCGGTACCCATACCGGTGCCGTCGCTCGCCGATCAGCTGGAATTCGTTGAGCGTATTCTCAAGATAGACGCCACCAAGTCACTTCATCGCGAAAGCCTCGTCGAGTTGGACACGCTGTTTGCTTCATTGCAGGATCGGGCTTTCCGGGAAGCGCTGCTTAGGTAGCTCGCTTTCGAGGTCCAGCGCTGTAGCTGGCGCACCCCCCCGCACGTTGAAGCGCTCGCCCCGGCGGAGGGCGAGCGCTTCAACGTGCGCCTGTGGGTTGGTCAGCCGTGCTCGGCGACGCGTTCGACGAACGCCCCCCAAGCCAGCGGCGTGAAAACCAGCGTCGGGCCGGCCGGATCCTTCGAGTCACGGACGCCGACGACGCCGGGAAGGTTGTCGGCTACCTCTACGCAGTCGCCCTGGTTGTTGCCACTCTTCGTGCTCTTGCGCCACCGTGCACCGGTCAGGTCCATGATGCTGCCGCTTCCCTAAGCAAGTTGAGGGAACCCTTGCGGGGCAGGGCCTCGCCCCGGATGCGTTCCCACCGTCGATCAAGCGTAGCAAGGTCGGCCGGTTGATCGATGATCTGCGCTGCGGCCTGGCTGTCCACGTATGCGGCGCGCGTCCCGTCGCGCATTTCCGCGACGGTGAACGGTCCACCCAGTCCTGGATACATGCCGACCTCCGAGGGGACGACATGAATCTGCACCGAGGAGAGCTGGGCACACTCGACCAAGTACGCCAGCTGCTCTGCCATCAGAGCCCGGTTGCCGTACGCGTTTCGCCGGAGCACTCCTTCATCGATGACGGCGACGTACAGCGGACCGCCGTGCCTACGGAGAATCGCGTGGCGCGCGATCCGCGCTGCCACCATCTCTTCCAGTTCGTCCGGCGAGAGCCCTTCGCCTTCCACGGTGGCACGGGCGTACGACTCCGTCTGAAGGAGGCCCGGCACCCACGCGAGCTGGTACGCCCGTAGCGCGACGGCTTCGCGTTCGATCTCAACCCATGGCCGGAACCACACTGGCTGACGTCGCTTAAGAACGTCCGGCCAAAGGTCCCCTACGTCCTGATCGAGGATGCTGGCGACCCTCGATCGGTGGCGGGGGTGCGGTACTCGTCCAGGGCTCATCCAGCGCGCGGCGGTCTTCGGATCTACACCGACTTGAGCAGCGAGACTTTCAGCTGTTTCACCGGCCTCGGCCATGGCTTGGATAAGTCCGTGATTCACCCAGGCTCCTCGATAGACGTTTCTGACGTCTATCAATTCTAGGGCAACGCTGTGTAGGCGTCCCATCACTGCCACAAAGGTTTCTGTAGATGGCGCGGGTCGGTGGAGGTCCCCAACCTGCCGGTCGCGCTATCGGGGCCGCCCTTGGGCGAGCAACCGGGGCGGCCCCTCCCAGACAGAGCGAAGGAGGTCAGTCATGATGCTGCTCGGTGCCGTACTGCTGGGGTTTCTGGCTGGGCTGTTCGCGTTCCGGGTGAAGGCGCGGTGGTGTCCGCGCTGCGGTGCCTCGACCCACGCCCTACCTCCGGGGGTCCGGCGGTGACCGCCCCCGGCCGGCAGGAGCGGCGTGAGGTGCCGATCGGGCGGCGGGTCGCGCAGCTACGGGTGCGCCGGGGAATGAGCCAGCAGGTCTTCGCCGACCGGATCGGCAAGTCGAAGAGCTGGGTCGACAAGGTCGAACGCGGGGTACGCAACCTCGATCGACTGTCCGTGATCCACGCGATCTCCGGGGTCCTCGGGGTCGCCCCCGATCTCCTGGTCGGCCGTCGCACCCGGCAGGCGACCGTCACCGAGGTCGCCGCCGCCGTGGAGCGGGTACGCGAAGCCCTGGTCCGCTACGACACTCCCGCTGGCTGCGTCGCGGACATGGACCGGCAGATCGCCTACGCGTACACCGCCTACCGGCACGCCCAGCATCCGCAGGTGCTGCGGACGCTGCCCGACCTGCTCACCGCCGCCCGCCACGCCCCCGCCGTTGACGTGCTGGTCGGGGCGTACCGGCTCACCGCCCACCTGCTGGTCAAGCTCGGCGAGCCCGACCTGGCGTGGCTCGCCGCCGACCGCGCCATGACCGCCGCCCACGGCGACCCGCGACGCACCGCCACCGCCGTGCTCCCGCTCGCCCAGGCCCTACGCGCCCAGCGCCGGGGCCGGCTGGCATTGGCCGTCAGCAGCACGGCACTGCGCAACCTCGACCCCGTACTCCCGTCCGACGCTCCACCGGAACACGCCGTTCTCGCCGGAACTCTGATGGTCGAAGCTGCGCTCGCCGCCGCCAGTCACGGCGACGCCAGCACCGCCGGAAGCCTCGCCGACCAGGCCACCCGCCGCGCCCAGCGGTGCCAGGACAGCGACGGGTTCGGGCCGACCGCGGTGGACCTCGCTCGCGCCCTGACCGCCACCATCCTCGGCGACCACGCGCTCGCCGTCGCCAACCACCTGACCGCCACCCGCACCGACGGCTGGCACCGGCTCCCCGCCGAACACCGCGCCGCCCACCTCATCGACATGAGCCGCGCGTACCTTGCCACCGGCGACCACCACGCCGCCGGCCGCGCCCTCGTCACCGCCGACCAAATCGCCCCCGCCGAAACCCGCATCCGACCCGCCGCCCGCGCCGCGCTGGCTGCCGTCCTCCGCGCCGGCCCCACCCCCGCCGACCTCACCCGCCTCGCCACCACCATCGGCCTGACCTTGGTCAGTACGTAACGTCCACGCCCGCTGGAGCTGCTGGCAGTCCCCAGCCGACGATTGACGATCAGCACCGACCCTGCCGGAGGGCGGGACCCCCGGATGCAGCCGCTGGCCAGCGATCACGAATCACCGGCCCAGCAGGGCCTGCGCGGTGAGCCAACGGTGCAGCGTCATGGCCAGTTGTACGGGCTGGTCGAGCTGGATCAGGTGACCTGCATCCTCGATCAGCTTGAGCTGGGCGCCCGGGATGAGGTCGGTCAGTCGGTGGGCACGGTCGACCGGAATCCAGGTGTCGTCCGTGCCCCACGCCACCAGGACCGGCAGGTCCAGACGGGGGTAAAGGTCCTGGATCTCGTCGGTGTAGCGCTGGTCCGCCTGGGCGATCTGCCGGTAGAAAGCGGCCTGCCCGGTCGCATTGAGCCACGGAGACACGAGTGCCTGCATCTGGTCGGGTGTGAGACCCCGGTGGCTGGCTCCGGCGATGTAGGCCCGGAGTGCTCCTTCGTGGACGGCGGGCGGCATGGCGCTGAAAACGTCGGCGTTCTCCCGTACCAGCCGGAAGAAATCCGACCCCCAGGGAGCCAGCGCCACCACGTCGACCAGCGCCAGCGACGCGAACGAACAGCCGTGCAGGAGACGAGCCCGCAACGCGACGGCGCCGCCGTAGTCGTGCGCCACGACATGTGGGGACGGCAACTCCCAGTACGAGAGGAGATCGGCCAGCAACTCACCCTGGACGTCCAGCGACACCCGGTGCTCTGGCAGCTTCGAGGAGAGCCCGTAACCGGGCATGTCCCACAGGTAGACCGTGAACTGGTCGCTCAGGGCCTCGGCGTAGGGGCCCCACAACTGCGACGACCACGGCGTCCCGTGGCAGAACATGACGGCGGGCCCGGAACCCGTCCGACCCCATCGGACCGTACGTCCGCGCCACTCGAACTCTTCCGTCAGATCCATCCGGCCAAGATTGCCAGACGGTCATCGGTGCGAGCAGCTTCGGCTGGCTAAGCTGCGCCCGTGAGCGGAGGACACGAGCAGCCGGTCGAAGAAGCGCTCGCCGTGTTGCGGAGTCAGTTCGGGGCCGATGACGGCTCCTTCCTGCTGCAGCTACGCATCGACCTGGAATGGGATCGCGCGGCCTTCGCCCGCCTGGCGGCGGCGATGCGCGTCGTCTGTGAGCGGTACGACCGCCGCGAGGCGCCCGACCAGTGGCTGGTGGAGGGCTGTCGCTCGATCCCGAGCTGGGTTGCCGGGCATACCGCGCACCCCAGCTTCCCCCGGCCAGAACCCGAGAGCTACTACGTCGCGAGCCTCGACCGGCTGCGGGACCTGGCCGCCTGCATCCTCCACGGCATCAAATGACGTCGGCCACCACCTTGGCGGCTGCCGACCCGCCACCGACTACCGGCCATCTTCATGATCCCTGCTGAAACCATCCGGCGATGCTTACGACAGGTGTTCGGCGGCGAGTTCCTCGGCTTCGGCCACGAACTCGTCCAGTTCGGCCGGGGTCAGGTTCGATTCGAGCAGGATCTGTCCGAGGACGAATATCTCGGCTCCCAGGATGGTCTCCGCAGGGATGTTGTCGATCAGTGCCGGTTCTCCGAGGGCCGCCCGGATGACACCCTCCGTCTCAAGGGCGGACAGAGTGTCGCCCTGCTCGTACTGGGCACGAGCCGAGGACACGAAAGCGGCCACATCATTCGGGGTGGCGTTGGCCCCTAGGTGCCGGTGAACAGCGATGGCGAACGCGGCCTCGATCACCCGTAGGCTGTCGGAAAGGCCGTGCTGCCTGATGTCTGCCACCACGGCGTCGGCGGCATCCCAGTCAGCCCTGGCAAAAGCCCGGATAAGGTCGCTCAGTGGTTTAACGTCCACGTCTTCTGAACCTCGCTATCCGTCTGCTGATCGCCGTTACGGTTCGTTGTGCTGCTATACCGGCCAGGAGGCCGAGCACCGCCAGGTTTCCTGCGGCTTCCGCAGCATCGATCTTTGGCCGTGGTGAGGCAGGTGGGACCGTCGGGGCGGCGGTGCCCGTTGAGTGTGTCCCGCTGGGTCCGCTGCGGTCACGGAACACGCTGATCGAGTGCTCGATCGTATCGGCGGTCGTGGTCACATGGTCCTGTACGTCGTCGGCCCTTCGAGTGGGTCGATTGAGGAACGCTCTCAGCTTCGCGCGGCTCAGGTCCCGCTGATCACTGTCAGACAGCAGGTCTTCGCCGGATGGCGGTCCGGATGCGATGGCTTGCTGCGGCACCGAGCCCGGGGCGATGACGTTCAGGTAAGTCCCGAGGTGTCGGGACGCTTCGCTGCTGAGCCGGGCGAGTCGGTGGGCCTTGTCGACGCCGGTGCGGGTGTGGGTCACCGCCGCGCGCAGCGCCGGATGGTCGGAGCCCGTGCCGACCGTCGTGTATCGGGTGTGGGCCTCGGCGACATCGGTGGCGGCCCGGGAGGCGCGGACCGCAAGCGCGTCCAGTTGGTCCATGGCGGACTTGAGTTGGGCGATGACCTGGGCGAGCAGGCCGCTCATCCCAGCGCTTTCCGGTACGCGTTGCCGCTCTCCTGCGCCGCCGCGATGGCTCGCAGAGTCAGCTTCACCTCACGGATCGCGTCGGCTATGGCCTTGCGCGCGTGTTCCGCCTCGGACCGCTGGCTGTCGTGCAGGGTGGCGAGCACGAGCCCGGCAACCTCGTCCAGGGCCGTGCCGACTCCCTCGATCGTGGCCCTACCCTGGTCGAGCAGGTAGTTGGCTTCACCGAGAGCCGCCTTGACCTCGCCGATGCTCACAGGTCAGCCGAGGACGCTGATGTACTGCCGGGCCGCCTGGGTGCTGCCCTGGAGGACGGTCGCCGCCTCGATCAGCCGCTGCTTGCTCTGCTCGGCCCGGCTGATCGCCTCCGCGATCGCCGGATGCCCGGTGCCGGCGGCGACGGCACGGAGTCGGGAGAGCACCTGCTCGGTGCCCTCGATGGCGGCCCGGATCTGGTTCGTCGTCGTGTTGCACTGCTCGGCTGCCTGGGCAAGTTCGGCCTTGACTTGCTCGATGCTGGCCATGCCGTCCTTCCGGTCCACTGCGCGGGATGCCGACTTCCTTCACTTTCGGTAGCGGTGCAGACACTACCCAACGTGAATCCTCTTCCGCAGCCCCGCCGGTGGAGCGACGCCGCCCGATCGGTGAATGGCAGTGGCTGTCAGGAGGGCTCGATTGGGGTTGCCGATGTGAGAGCATCGGGGGCTGCTGTCGATCGTGGGGGTTGGCGCAATGAGCAACTTTCATTTTCTGCGTACCGAGTGGCCCGATCTGTTTCGGGAAGCCGCCAAGGCCGAACGGAATGCGGTGCTCGACCCGCGTACCGCCTGCTTTTATGCCCGGCGGACGCTGGAGCACACCCTCACCTGGCTGTTCGAGGTCGACAGCACACTCAACCAGCCGTACAAGAAGGACCTCAACGGGAGGATCCACGAGCCGACATTGCAGCATCTGGTCGGCCCCTCCCTGAGCACCAAGATGGACATCATCCGCAAGCAGGGGAACTGGGCGGTGCATAGGATGGCGCCGGTCAAGTCGACCGACTCCATTCCTGTCCTGCGGGAACTGTTCCACGTCATGTACTGGGTGGCCCGCCACTACACCCGCGACCAGTCGCAGGTGCCGCCGAGCACCCTCGCCTTCGATGAGACGCTGCTTCCCCGGCCGACGCACGGTCAACCGCAGCAGACCAGCCAGGCCGAGATCAAGGCGCTTGCCGAAAAGCTCGCCGCGCAGGACGCCGCGCTCGCCGCCGAGCGGGAGAAGAACGCCAGTCTGGACGCCGAGCTGGCGAAGCTGCGCGCCCAGATCGCCGCCGCCAAGGCCGCGAACGAGGCCCGGCCGGACGAGCACGACTACAACGAGGCGCAGACCCGGGACCTGTTCGTCGACGTACTCCTCAAGGAGACCGGCTGGCCGCTCGACCAGCGGCGCGATCGGGAGTTCCCGGTCACCGGCATGCCCGGCGGCAGCGGCGCTGGCGCGGTCGACTACGTGCTGTGGGGTGACGACGGCAAGCCGCTCGCCGTGGTCGAGGCCAAGCGCGCCCGCCGGCACGCCACCGCCGGCCAGCACCAGGCCAAGCTCTACGCCGACTGCCTGGAGCAGGCGTACGGGCAGCGGCCTGTCATCTTTTACACGAACGGCTACGAGCACTGGCTGTGGGACGACCTCGCCTACCCGCCCCGGCCGGTGCAGGGCTTCTACACGAAGGCGGAGCTGCAACTGCTTGTGCAGCGGCGGGAGAGCCGCCGGCCGCTGGGCGAGTTGGCCATCAACGGGCGGATCGTCGAGCGGCACTACCAGAAGCGGGCGATCCGGGCGGTTGGTGAGGCGTTCGAGCTGCACCGGCAGCGTCAGGCGCTGCTGGTGATGGCGACAGGTGCGGGCAAGACACGCACGGTCATCGCCCTGGTGGAGCAGCTGATGCGGGCCAACTGGGTCAAGCGGGTGCTCTTCCTCGCCGACCGCAACGCGCTCGTCAACCAGGCGGTCAACGCCTTCAAGGCGCACCTGCCGGAGGTGGCCACGGTCAATCTGGTCACCGAGAAGACCACCGACGGCCGGGTGTACGTCTCCACGTACCCGACCATGATGGGCCTGATAAACGAGACCGTGAGTGGCGTGCGGCGCTTCGGCCCCGGGCACTTCGATCTGGTCATCATCGACGAGGCGCACCGCTCGGTCTACCAGAAATACCGGGCGATCTTCGCCTGGTTCGACTCGCTGCTGCTGGGCTTGACCGCCACCCCCCGCAACGAGATCGACCGCAACACCTACAGCCTGTTCAACCTGGAAGACGGCGTGCCCACCGACCACTACGACCTGGACGAGGCGGTCGAGGAGGGCTACCTGGTGCCGCCCCGGGCGGTGGCGGTGCCGCTGAAGTTCCAGTGGGACGGCATCCGCTACGACGACCTCAGCGAGGAAGAGAAGGACCGCTGGGACGCCCTCGACTGGGGTGAGGACGGCCCGCCGGACGGCGTCGACCCGGATGCGGTCAACAAGTGGCTGTTCAACACCGACACGGTCGACAAGGTGCTGGCGACCCTGATGACGCACGGGCACACGGTCGCCGGTGGTGACCGCCTCGGCAAGACGATCATTTTCGCCAAGAACAACGACCACGCGAACTTCATCCGCGAGCGGTTCGACGCCAACTACCCGCATCTGAAGGGCCACTTCGCGCAGGTGATCACGCACCGGGTGGACCACGCCCAGAGCCTGATCGACGACTTCTCGGTCAAGGACAAGGCCCCGCACATCGCCATCTCGGTGGACATGCTCGACACCGGCATCGATGTGCCGGAGGTCGTCAACCTGGTCTTCTTCAAGATCGTCCGGTCCAAGTCCAAGTTCTGGCAGATGATCGGCCGGGGCACCCGGTTGTGCCCGGACCTGTTCGGCCCCGGCCAGAACAAGGAGAACTTCTTCGTCTTCGACTGCTGCGCGAACTTCGCGTACTTCAGTCAGGATCTACCGGCCAGCGAGGGTTCGCTCGGCGAATCCCTCACCGCCCGCCTGTTCAAAGCACGAGTCGAACTGCTCTACCGGCTCGACCAGCGCCTACCGCAGGGCGGCGAGCCCGCCGTGGACGGCACCCGCAGCGAAGCCGGCCTACGCTGGGACATCGCCCACCACCTGCACGAGCGGGTCACCGGCATGCACCTGGACAATTTCGTCGTCCGGCCCAAGCGACGGACGGTGCAGTTCTACGCCGACGCCGCCAACTGGCACCGGCTCACCCCGGAGGCGGTCGAGGAGATCGGGCGCGACCTGGCCGGGTTGCCCACCTCGGTCAAGGACGACGACGAGACCGCCAAGCGCTTCGACCTGATGATGTTGCGCCTCCAGCTCGGCCAGCTCGACGTGGAGCCGGCCTACGAGCGGCTACGCAAGCAGGTGCAGGAGATCGCCTCGGCGCTGCTGGAGCAGACCAGCATTCCGGCGATCCGCGAGCAGCGAGAGCTGCTGGACGAGGTCGTCAGCGACGAGTGGTGGCAGGATGTGACCCTGCCGATGCTGGAGTTGGTGCGACGCCGGGTCCGGTCTCTGGTGCGTCTGATCGAGCGGGGCAAGCGCACCATCGTTTACACCGACTTCGTCGACCAGCTCGGTGAGCTGACCGAGATCACCATTCCGCAGGCGCGGGTCGGCACCGACTACGAGCGGTTCCGGATCAAGGCGCGTGCCTACCTGCGCCAGCACGAGGACCACGTGGCGTTGCAGAAGCTGCGCCGCAACCGGCAGCTCTCACCCACCGACCTCGTCGAGTTGGAACGGATGCTCGCCGACAGCGGGGTCGGTGCCGCCGACGACATCGAGCGTGCCCGGCGATCGGCCGACGGGCTGGGGCTGTTCATCCGGTCACTTGTCGGCCTGGACCGTGAGGCCGCCACGGAGGCGTTCAACGAGTTCCTCGACGGGCGGACGCTGACCAGGAACCAGATCCACTTCATCCACATGATCATCGGGCACCTGACCCAGAACGGCGCCATGGAGATCGGCCGGCTCTACGAGTCGCCGTTCACCGAGATCGCCCCGCACGGCCCGGAGTCGCTGTTCGTCCCCGCCGACGTGGATCGCATCGACGCCATCCTCACCTCCGTACGCGCCACCGCCACCCCCACCCACGAGGTCGCGTGAGCGCGCTTGACTTCGAGTGTGCTCCAAGCGCGACGCTTGGCGGCATGACGACGACACGGAAACTGGGTCGAAGCGGGATCGAGGTCAGCGCCATCGGCATGGGGTGCTGGGCGATCGGCGGGCCGCTGTGGGGTGACGACCGGCAGCCGTTGGGCTGGGGCGAGGTGGACGACGAGGAGTCGGTACGGGCCGTGCACGCGGCGCTTGAGCACGGCGTGACCTTCTTCGACACGGCAAGCAACTACGGGGCCGGGCACAGTGAGCGGGTGCTCGGGCGGGCGCTGGCCGGGCGCCGGGACCGGGTGGTGATCGCCACCAAGTTCGGCTTCACCTCCGACGAGGCGACCCGCCGGGCCACCGGCGAGGATCACCGTCCCGAGTACGCGGTGGCGAGTCTGGAGGCGTCGCTGCGCCGGCTCGGCACCGATCACGTCGACCTGTTGCAACTGCACCTGAACGACCTGGCGCCGGCGCTCGCGCTCGACCTGGTCGACACGCTCGAGGGCCTGGTCACCCAGGGCAAGATCCGGGCGTACGGGTGGAGCACCGACCACCCCGACTCGGCCACCGCCTTCGCACCGGCCGCCCCGCACTGCACGGCGATCCAGCACGACCAGTCCGTGCTGCGGGACAACGCCGACATGCTGGCGGTCTGCGAGAAGTACGACCTGGCCAGCATCAACCGGGGGCCGCTGGCGATGGGGCTGCTGACCGCCGCGACCCGGTCGCTTGGCGACGACGACGTGCGGGGGCGGGCACCGGAGTGGTTGCCCTGGTTCACCGACGGCAGGCCGGCGCCGCAGTGGGCGCAGCGGGTGGCTCGGGTACGTGCGGCACTCACCGCCGACGGCCGCACCCTCGCCCAGGGCGCGCTCGGCTGGCTGCTGACCCGCAGCCCGCGTACGGTGCCGATCCCCGGCTTCCGCACGGTGGCGCAGGTCGAGGAGAACGCCCGGGTGCTCACCCTCGGGCCGCTGCCCGCCGACGCCTACGACGAGGTCGAGCGGCACCTGTCGGAGCTACGTCGGGACGGGGCCGCCACGCGGGCGTGACCGACTCGACCGGGCCGGGTCGCCGCGCGTACCCGAAGATGGAGGGCATGCGGATCCTCATGGCCGGCGCGTCCGGCTTCCTCGGCACCCGGCTGGTCGATCTGCTCGTCGCCGACGGGCACCAGGTGACCCGGCTGGTACGACGACCGCCGCGCGCCGCCGACGAGCGACGATGGTCGCCGTCGGCGGCGCAGTTGGACCCGGCGGTGGTCGCCGAGGCCGACGCGGTGATCAACCTGGCCGGCGCCGGTGTCGGCGACCGGCGCTGGAACGACAGGTACCGGCAGCTCATCCGGTCCAGCCGGGTGGACACCACCACCACCCTGGCCACCACGATCGCCGGGCTGCCGGCGGCCGATCGGCCGGAGGTGCTGCTGAACTCCTCGGCGATCGGCTGGTACGGCAACACCGGCGACCGCGTGGTCGAGGAGGACGCGCCGGCCGGCGAGGGTTTCCTCGCCGACGTGTCCCGGGTGTGGGAGGCGGCCACCCGGCCGGCCGAGGACGCCGGGGTACGGGTGGTGCGGCTGCGCACCGGGCTACCGCTGCACCGCGACGGTGGGCTGCTCAAGCCGCAGCTGCTGCCGTTCAAGCTGGGTATCGCCGGCCGGCTCGGCAGCGGCCGGCAGTGGATTCCGTGGATCTCGATGACCGACTGGCTCAACGCCACCACGTTTCTGCTGGCCCGGGCGGACCTCGCCGGGCCGGTCAACGTGGTCGGCCCGGCCCCGGTCACCAACGCCGAGTTCACCCGCGAGCTGGCCCGCCAACTGAACCGTCCCGCGGTCATCCCGATCCCGGCGCTGGCCCTGAAGGTCGCCCTGGGCGGCTTCGCCCAGGAGGCGCTGACCAGCACCCGCGTCCTCCCCGGCGTCCTCAACCGCGCCCAGTTCACCTTCCGCCACCCCGACCTCCGCACCGCCCTCCACGCCGCCCTCCACGACTGACCCCTCCCCTCCAGCCTGTTGATCATGAGGTTGGCGGCAGGGTTGATCTGAAACTGCCGCCAACCTCATGATCAACGCAGGCGTCGCGGGGGTGGTTAGCAGCCGATGAGCCAGTGGTTGGGTGCGGTTTGGCGCAGGGTGGTGGTGTAGAAGGTGTTGTAGAGGCCCATCCGCTGGTTGGAGCCGTTGGCGTAGGCGTAGCCGCCGGAGTGGTACGCCCGGCCGGCGGAGACGTGGGCGTAGTTGCTGGCGGTGACGCAGGTCGGGGCACCGGTGGGGGTCGGGCTCGCGGTCGGGGTGGGTGACGCGGTCGGGCTCGGCGACGTGGTCGGAGTCGCCGTCGGGGTCGGGGTGACGCCGCCGTTCAGGCCGAAGAAGACCGCGTCGTGGTACGTCGAACAGATGGTGTCCAGGAAGTACGCGGCGGCGGTACCGCACTGGTCCGCGCCCGAGCCCGGGTCGACGGGGGTGCCGTGCCCCATGCCGGAGACCCGGTGTACGCGGACCACGTCGTTGCCGTAGACCTCGACGCTGGTGCCGGCCGGCAGTTGCCGGGTGCTGGTGGGCGTCTGCGAGACACCGAGCACGTTGGTCCACTGGTCGCGGGACTCGGTGGCGTTAGCCGTCGCCACCGTGTAGTCACTGGTCCCGTGCCAGATGGCCACCTTCGGGCGGGCACCGGAGTAGCCGGGGTAGGCGTTGCGGACGAGATCACCCCACTGCGCGGGGCTCTTGTCCACACCCGGGCTCATGCAGGAGAAGGCGTTGATCATGCTGGTGGCGCAGCGGTGCGGCAGCCCGGCGATGATCGAGCCGCCGGCGAAGACGTCCGGGTAGGTCGCCAGCATGGTGGCGCTCATCGCCCCACCGGCCGACAGCCCGCTGACGTAGACCCGGTTGGCGGCCGTGCCGTACGTCGACTTGGCGTGGTCGACCATCTGCTTGATGGAGAGCGCCTCGCCCTGCCCCCGGGACGTGTCACCGGTCTCGAACCAGTTGAAGCAGGAGCTGGAGTTGTTCGCCGAACGCTGCTCGGGGACGATCAGCGCGAACCGCCACTGGTCGGCGTGCTTCTGCCAGCCCGAGTTGGCGAAGTAGCCGCTGGCGTTCTGGGCGCAGCCGTGCAGCAGCACCACGGCCGGGGCGCCGGAGGGCAGGTTGTCCGGCCGGTACGCGTACATGGCGAGGTTGCCGGGGTTGGAGCCGAAGCCGGTGACCTGGGTCAGGGTTGCGGCCTGGGCGGGCGCGGCGACGGCCACCAGCGCGGTGGCGGCCAGGGCCAGCCCGGCCAGCGCACCGGCGAGCCGGGTACGGGTGCGGCGCACGAGAGCCTCCAAAGGGTGTGAGCTGGGTCACCAATGATTGCCGCGACGTTACGCACTTGTGTCACACCGATGACATGGCGGCCGTGCACATATTCGTCGATGTCCGGGTGTGGCAGCGCGGGCCGCCGCCTACCTGCCGGGTCTGACCGGCGTGTCCCGGTGCGGTTGGTAACGTCCGCTAGGTGCCCACCTCCCCGTCCGTGGCTCCCGCGCCCGCCTCACCGTCGCCGTCGCGGGTCGCCCGCGACCGCCGCGTCGATCTGATCGTGGTGCTTGTCGCGTTGGCGCTCGCCGTCTGGGTGACCAGCGGGCTGTGGATCGACCCGAACGGGCGGGCGATCACCGTCAACTCCAGCGACCAGGCGCTGTTCGAATGGTTGCTGGCCTTCGGCGGGCACGCGCTGACCCACGGGGACAACCCCCTCTTCACCTATCTCATCAACGTCCCGGACGGGGTGAACCTCGCGGTCAACACCTCGATCACGGTGTACGCGGCGGTCTTCGCCCCGCTGACGTACCTGATCGGCCCGTCGGCCACCTTCCTGGTGATCCTCACCCTCAATCTGGCCGCCACCGCCGTCGCCTGGTACTGGTTGCTCTCCCGGCACCTGGTCCGCAGCCCGCTCGCCGCGGCCGTCGGTGGACTGTTCATCGGCTTCTCCCCCGGGATGGTCTCGCACGCCAACGCCCACCTGAACTGGACCGCCGGCTGGCTGGTGCCACTGCTGGCATGGCGGCTGTTCGCGCTGCGCCGGCCAGGCCACTGGCTGCGTGACGGCGCCGTCCTCGGCGTACTCGTCGCGGTCGCCTTCTCGATCGCCGCCGAGGGACTCTTCTTCACCGCGCTGGCGCTCGGACTCTTCGTCGCCGTCTGGGCGCTGCACCCGGCCAACCGGACCGAGGCCCGCGCCGTACTGCCCTCGTTCCTGCGCGGGCTGGCGGTGACCGCGGTGGTCGCCGGGGTGTTGCTGGCCTACCCACTGTGGCTGCACTTCGCCGGGCCGCAGCGATTCCACGGCACCGGCTTCGACGCGGTGATCCATTCCGAGGACATCGCCGCGTACGCCGCCTATCCGCGCCGCTCCCTGGGCGGCGAGGCCGGGTTCGGCACCTCGCTGGCGCCGAACCCCACCGAGGAGAACTCCTTCTTCGGGCTGCCGCTGCTGGTGCTCGCCGTCGGCTGTTTCGTGCTGTTGTGGCGGGGCGGTGACGCCCGTCGACGGGCCACCCTGTGGGCCCTCGGGATCGTCGCGGTGGTGTTCACCGCGCTCTCGTTCGGGCCGGTGGCCAAGGTCGACGGCCGGCGAACCGACCTGCCGATGCCCTTCGACCTGCTCGGGCACCTGCCGGTGGTGAACGCCGCGCTGCCCGCCCGGTTCGCGCTGGTGGTGACGCCGGTGATCGGCCTGCTGCTGGCGTACGCGGTGGACCAGTTGCGTCGACGTCCGCCCTCCCGCCCCGCGACTGTGGCCTGGACGGTCGGCTTCGCGGTGGCCCTGGTGCCGCTGCTCCCCACTCCGCTGCTGACCAGCGAACGTGAGCCCATTCCCCGCTTCATCACCTCCGGCGCCTGGCGGGACCACGTCTCCCCGGGAGGGGTGCTGACTCCCGCACCGCTCACCCTCGACGTCTACCCCGACGGCCAGCGTTGGCAGGCGTACGCGCTGGCGAACCGACAGGGAGAATTCGCCATCCCGTCCGGTTTCTTCCTCGGCCCCGGCGGTCCGGACGACCGGGGACGCATCGGTCCGGTGCCGCGCCCGTTCGGCGCGCTGCTGGACCAGGCCGCCCGCAGCGGTCTGCCGCCGATCGTCACCGAGGGCACCCGAGAGGAGGTCCGGGCCGACCTGGAGCACTGGCGAATCGAGACCGTGGTGCTCGCCGACCAGGTCCACGGCGCCAAGTGGCCGGTCGACGAGGAGGCCATCCGCCGCACCCTGGTCCTGCTCTTCGGTGAGCCGGAGCGGGTCGAGGACGTCTGGGTGTGGCAGGTCCGGCCGTGAGCCAGCCGGTCCGGCTGCGAGCCAGCCGGTCGGGCGGTGAGCCAGCCGGTCGGGCGGTGAGCCGGCTCACCACTGGTGACCAGCGGGTACGGGTCTAGGCTGGACGCGTGACCGTGACGACCTCCGGCCTGACGGCCGTACGCGCCGGTGTCCTCGACTACTCCGCCGCCTGGGACGAACAGCGGCGCCTGCACGAGGCGGTGGTCACCGGCGGGCAGGGCGATACCGTGCTGCTGCTGGAGCACCCGAGCGTCTACACGGCCGGCAAGCGCACCGAGCCGTGGGACCGCCCGGTCGACGGCACCCCGGTGATCGACGTGGACCGCGGCGGCAAGATCACCTGGCACGGCCCGGGCCAGTTGGTGGGCTACCCGATCGTGCGCCTACCCGACCCGGTCGACGTGGTCGCGTACGTACGCCGGGTCGAGCAGTTGCTGATCGACGTGTGCGCCGAGTTCGGGCTGGCCGCGGGCCGGGTCGACGGGCGCAGCGGGGTGTGGGTGCCCGCCGACGACAAAGGTCCGGAGCGCAAGGTCGCGGCGATCGGCATCCGGGTAGCCCGAGGCGTGACCCTGCACGGCTTCGCCATCAACTGCGACTGCGACCTGGCGTACTTCGACCGGATCGTGCCCTGTGGCATCCGCGACGCCGGCGTCACCTCGCTGACCGCCGAGCTCGGCCGCCCCGTCACCGTCGCCGACGTCCTCCCCGCAGTCGAACGCCACCTCCCCACCCTCCTCCCCACCCCCTAACCCCTCCCCCACCCCAGCTCCAGCTCCAGCTCCAGCTCCAGCTCCAGCTCCACCCAGTCCCGCGGTGATCAAGAAGTTTGCGTCGGTTCCGGTGCGGATCCCCGACGCAAACTTCTTGATCAACCCCACCGGGGGGGTTAGGGGGTTAGGCGGTGGAGGTCGCGGGGGAAGGGGGTTACCTGGCGGATGTTGGGGGCGTGGGTGAGGCGGGCGACCAGGCGTTCCAGGCCGATGGCGAAGCCGCCGTGCGGGGGCATGCCGTGGCGGAACGCGTCGACGTAGCCGGCGTACGGTTCCACCGGCTCACCCCGGTCGGCGAGCGCGGCCAGATAGTCGGCGTGCCGGTGCAGCCGCTGGCCACCGGTGACCAGTTCGAGGCCCCGGAACAGCAGGTCGAAGCCGTTGGAGTAGCCCGGCCGCGCCGGGTCCGGATGGGTGTAGAACGGCCGCTTGGCCATCGGGTACCCGGTGACGAAGAGGAACTCCGACCCGTGCTCGCGCCGGGCCCACTCTCCCAGCGTCCGTTCGTGCGCCGGTGCCAGGTCCGGTTCGTCGGCGGGGGCGTTGGCGATCCGCAGCGCCTCCGTGAAGTGCACCGCCGGGATCTGCGCCGGCACCGGTGGGGGTGTGACGCCGAGGGTGTCCAGCGCACCCGCGGCCCGGTCACCGACCGCGTCGAGCATCCCGGCGAGGGTGTCCCGCAGTACCGTCATCACGTCGCGGTGGTCGGTGACGAAGCCCAGCTCCACGTCGAGCGAGGTGTACTGCGCCAGGTGTCGCACGGTGTCGTGCGGCTCGGCGCGGAAAACCGGCCCGACCTCGTAGACCCGTTCGAAGACCCCGACCATGAGCTGCTTGTAGAACTGTGGCGACTGGGCCAGGTACGCGGGCCGGCCGAACCAGTCCAGGGCGAACACGTTCGCCCCGCTCTCGGTGGACGAGGCGACCACCTTCGGCGTGTGGATCTCCACGAAGCGGCGGGCGTCCAGCGTGGCCCGGAAACCGGCCACCACCGCCGCCGAGATCCGCAACGCGGCCGATCGGGTCGGGTGGCGCAGGGCGACCGGGGCGTGGTCGAGCTGCGTCGGCAGGGTGGCGGCGAGCTCGGGTCGGTAGAGGTCGAACGGGGGCGGCACGGCGGGCGGGCCGAGCGGCCGTATCGTCGGGTCGGTCAGCTCCAACCCGCCGGGCGCCGCCGCGTTGGTGACCACGGTGGCCACCACCTCGACGACGGTCTCCTCGGGCAGCGCCGCCACGTCGGCGCGCACTGCCGGGTCGGTGACGACCACCTGGGCGAGGCCGGCGGCGTCGCGGACGATCAGGAAGGCCACCGACTTGAGCAGGCGGCGGCGGTGGACCCAGCCGGCGATCCGGACGGTACGCCCGGTGTACGGCGCGAGCTGGTCGGACAGGATGCGTTGCACAGTGGCTCTCCTCGGTCGATCGCAACGCCCTGGCCACCTCGGGTGGCGAGGCGTCGCCTCAGCCCCGGGAGGTGTGGGCGAGCGGGAACCTCGCGGTGCCACCACACCTTCGCTCCCGTCGGGGACGGGAGCCTCGTTCGTCGCCTTTTCACCGGGGGCCAGCCGGGCGGGCTCTACTGGGCGCGGATGCCGGAGCCGCCCTGCTCAGGACCGTCCAGGCACCAAACGCTGTTCTTCCCGCAGCTCGGGAGGGTCTTCGCGGCCCCGGTGCCAGACCGCCTCGCAGCCACCGGCGGCTCTCTTCAACTGGCGGATCGGTGCGCTACTCGGCTCCGTCGTCGCTACTCGCCGCGCACGCTAACACCCCGTCGGGTCGTCCTGTTACGTGTTTTTTTGCAGCCCGGTGTCCGGCGTCACAGGATTTCCGGGGTGACGGCCGTCGCCCGCCGTTCATCGACCGCCGCCGTCCGGCGTAGGCTCGTTTTGTGACGATCGAGCACTCCGCGCCGACGACCGGCCAGGCCGCGAGTACCGCGACGCCCGCCCCTGAGGGGCGGCGACTGCTGCGGATCGAGGCACGCAACGCCGAGACGCCGATCGAGCGCAAACCGCCGTGGATCAAGGTCAAGGCCAAGATGGGCCCCGAGTACACCCAGTTGCGTGGGCTGGTCGCCCGCGAAGGGCTGCACACGGTGTGCCAGGAGGCCGGCTGTCCCAACATCTACGAATGTTGGGAGGACCGCGAGGCCACCTTCCTCATCGGCGGTGACCAGTGCACCCGCCGCTGCGACTTCTGCCAGATCGACACCGGCAAGCCGGCCGAGTTCGACGCCGACGAGCCGCGTCGCGTCGCCGAGTCGGTGGTGTCGATGGGGCTGCGGTACGCCACCATCACCGGCGTCGCCCGTGACGACCTGCCCGACGGCGGCGCCTGGCTGTACGCCGAGACCGTGCGGCAGATCCACGCCTTGCAGCCCGGCTGCGGTGTCGAGCTGCTGATCCCCGATTTCAACGCGGTACCCGAGCAGCTTGCCGAGGTCTTCGGTGCCAAACCGGAGGTGCTCGCGCACAACGTGGAGACGGTTCCCCGGATCTTCAAGCGGATCCGGCCGGCCTTCCGCTACGAGCGGTCCCTGGACGTCATCTCGCAGGCCCGCGCCGACGGCCTGGTCACCAAGAGCAACTTGATCCTGGGCATGGGCGAGGAGCGCTCCGAGATCTCCCAGGCCCTGCGCGACCTGCACGCCGCCGGCTGTGAGCTGATCACCATCACCCAGTACCTGCGCCCTTCCCCCCGGCACCACCCGGTGGAACGGTGGGTCAAGCCGGAGGAGTTCGTCGAGCTGCGGGAGGAGGCCGAGGAGATCGGCTTCGCGGGCGTGATGAGCGGCCCCCTGGTCCGTTCCTCCTACCGCGCCGGCCGCCTCTACCAGCAGGCCCTCGCGGCCCGCGAACCGGCAACCCTGGCCACCCGCTGACCCACCCGCCCCGGGCCCGCCGCGTCAGGGGTCGGTGAGCAGGTTGAGGCGGTGGGCGAGGGCGGCGGCCTCGACGCGGTTGGTCACGTCGAGTTTCGCGATGATCCGGGAGACGTGCACGCTCGCCGTCTTGGGCGAGATGAACAACTGCTCGGCGATACGGCTGTTGCTGTGACCCGCGGCGACCAGGCGCAACACCTCACGCTCCCGCTCGGTGAGCAGATCCGCGCCCGGTCGACCATTGCCGGCACCACGCAGCCCCACCCGGCGAGCCAGGGTGGCCGCGCGTTCGGCGAGCCGGACCGCGCCGAGCCCGTCGGCGAGCCCCGCCGCCTCACTCACCGCCGCGCCGACCTCGTCGCGCTTTCCCGCACCCGCCGCCGCCTCGGCGTAGCCCAGCAGCACCCGCGCCAGTTCCCCGGGCTGACCGGCGGTCCGCCAGGCCGCGACCGCGGTCCGCCAGGCGACGAGCGTCTCGGCACCTGACGCTCCGCAGGCGACCACCTCGGCGGCGTACGCCCGCTCGGCGGGAAACCGGGCCGCGACGCCGCCGGCCAGCGCGGCGACCTCGCCCGCCACCGCCTCATCGCCGACGTGTCGGGCGGCCCGGGCCGCCGCGGCCAGCACCGGCCAGCTGTACCGGGGATAGTCGACGATCGCCGGGTCGGTCAGGCACGCCTGCGCCGCCCGCAGCGCTTCGACCCGGTCGTCGGCCGCCAGCGCCGTCTCCAGCCGCAGCAGGTACAGCGGAAGCCGGTTGTGCGGATGCAGGTACGGCTTGGTGAGGAAGCTCAGCGCCCGGGCGACGGTTTCGTCGGCGCGGGGATGCCCCTGCGCCAGTCGCAACGCGGCCCGCAGTTGCAGCCAGTGCAGGCCGGAGACGCCCGGCGGGTCGAGCCGGGCCGCCTCGGCGCAGACCTGGTCGGCTTCCGTCCAACGGCCCAGCGCCAGCAGCGCCTCCGCCCGGTTCGAGAGCAGGTACGCCCCGGTGGAGCGGCTGATGCCGACCCGACGTGCCTCGCTCACCCCGTCCGCGGCGGCCTGCGCCGACTCGTCGTACCGGCCCAGCTCGAACAGCACGTCGGAGATGTGTACCAGCGCGCTGACCAGTGCCGGCGTCTCCCCGGCGGCACGCGCCAGCGCCTCGCAACGGCGCAGCTCGGCCAGCCCGAGATCGGCCGCGCCCTCCCGTCGTTTCAGCACCGCCAGCTGCACCAGCAGCAGGGCCGCGTCGGTGTCGGCCGCCTGTGCCGCGGTCACCACCTCGGCGGCGATCCGGGCCGCGTCGGCATGGTCGATGCGGGCCAGGTGATCGGCGAGGTCGGCGAGCAGCCGCAAGCGGTCGGGCCCGTCCGACACCCCTGACACCAGTCGGTACGCCTCCCGCAGCTCGGTCGCGCCGTCGCTCTTGCCGAGCATGGCCAGCATCCGGCCACGCCGATCCAGCAGCCGCGCCGCGCGCAGCGGCTGCTCACCGGTGTCCACCTCGGCCAGCGCAGCCCGGGTCAGGGTCAACGCCCGCTGGTAGTCACCGGCGGTGGTCGCCGCGCCGAGCGTCTCCTCAAGCAGCGCGAGGTGGTCCATGCCGAGCCGGTCGGCGGCGTCGGGCACCAGTTCCCAGAGTTCCAGCACCCGTTCCAGCAGCCGGGTCTGCTCGGCGTACGCGTACCGGTCGGCGGCGGCGCAGGCGGCCACCCGGGCGGTCACCAGGGCTCGGGGGTGGTCGTGGGCGGCGTACCAGTGGTGGGCGATCTCGGCCGGCGCCCGGCCGGCGGCGACCAGGTGCGGGTGTGCCTCGATGGCGGCGGCGAATCGGGCGTGCAGCCGGGCGTGTTCGCCGGGTAGCAACTCGTCGTGGACCGCCTCACGGACCAGCGCGTGGCGGAATTCGTAGTCGCCGTCCGGGTCGGCCACCAGCAGTTGAGCGGCGACGGCGGCCCGCAGGGCGTCGTCCAGCTCCGCCTCGGGCAGGCCAGCGACCTCGGCGAGCAGTTGGTGGGCCAGGCGGTTGCCGCCGGCGGCGGCGATGCGCAGCACCCGTTGGGCTGGCTCGGGTAGCCGGTCCACCCGGGCCAGCAGCAGATCACGCAGCGTCTCCGGCAGCGCGGCGCAGCCGATCGGGCTGCCAGCGGCGGCAAGCTCCTCGATGAACAGGGGGTTGCCCTGCGTACGGTCGTGGATGTCGTCGACCGCCCGCGCGGCCGGCTCGGCACCGAGCAGCCCGGCGAGGACCGCCCCGGTGCCGTCCCGCTCCAGCCGGGACAGCTCGATCCGCTCGACGCCCCGGGCCCGGTCCAACTCGGCCAGGAAGGGCCGCAGCGGATGACCCCGGTGCAGTTCGTCGGTCCGGTAGGTGCAGACCAGCAGCAGCCGGCCGGTGCGGGCCGCTCGCACCAGAAAAGCGATCAGGTCGCGGGTGGACCGGTCCGCCCAGTGCAGATCCTCGATCACCAGGATCAGCGGCTGGGCGGCGGCGAGCCGGCCGAACAGTTGGGCGACCAGTTCGAAGAGGTAACCCCGGGGGGCGTCCGAGGGCGGTCCGGCGGCGGGCGCGGCGGCACCGGCCGGCCGGGCCAGCTCCGGCAGCAGGCGGGCGAACTCGGCGTCGTACCCGTCGAGGACACCGGGGCCGTCGCGGCGCAGCACCGTCCGCAGCACCGCGGCGAACGGAGCGAACGGCAGTCCGGCCTCGCCGAGTTCGAGGCACTGCCCGACCAGCAGGCGGGCGTCGTCGCCGAGGGAGCGGCCGAACTCCTCCAGCAGGCGGGTCTTGCCGACCCCGGCCTCGCCACCGACCAGAACGGTGACCGGCTCCCCGGCGCGGGCGCGGCCAGCCGCCGCACGTAGTCGCGCCATCTCCCGCTGACGGCCGACGAGGATGGTGCTGGTGGGGCGGACGCTCACGGCACCGAGCATGCCACGCCCGCCGTCGCCCGCCCGCCGGCCGCCGTCCTCCCGGCCGGCTGCTCCCGGGTCGACGCTCAGTGGCGTGCCTCGTCGGTACGCGTCCGATGGTGCCGGCGGTGCAGCCAGCCGCGGGCCGAGCGGTGCGGTAGCGACCGGGCCAGCCGGTCCTGGGCGGCCTCGGCCCGCAGCTCCGCGGCGTGCGTACGGTAGAGGGTGAGCATGAGGTTGGCGTCGTGACCGAACATGGCGCGCTCCCTGCGATCGTCGTCAACTGGTGACTCTGACTCTGCTCGCGAAGGTGCCGCCGGGGCATGGGCACCGCGCCTGATCTGTGCCCACTCGCCCTCCTTACGCCGGGTCGCTGGCGGCGTAGCGGCGTCGTAAGGTACTCAGCCGGCCGCGGATCAACGGTGCGGCGGGCGACCACTAGACTCGACGACATGGCAAAGCCCCAGGAGAAGGTCTCGTTCGGCCAGCGGCTGAAGCAGATCGGGTTGGTGTTCCGGTTCACCGCCAAGCAGGACAAGTGGTTCGCCCCCTTGGCCACCGGTGCGGTGCTGATCCCGCTTGCGCTGACCGTGGTCGCGGTCGCGCTCTGGGGCTGGCTCTGGTTGCCGCTGGGCATCCTGTTCGCCCTGCTCTGCCTGCTGATCGTGCTCAACCTTCGGTCGAACCGGGCGATGATGAACGCGGCCGAGGGGCAACCGGGCGCCGCCGCGCAGATCATGGAAAACATGCGCGGTGACTGGCGGGTCTCCCCGGCGGTCAGCTCGACCACCCAGATGGACATGGTGCACCTGGTCATCGGGCGGCCCGGCGTGATCCTGCTGGCGGAGGGCAACCCGCAGCGGGTCCGGGGCCTGCTGGGCCAGGAGAAGCGTCGGCTGGCCAAGGTGATCGGCAACGCCCCGCTCTACGACTACGTCATCGGGCAGGACGAGGGCGAGCTGCCGATCCGCAAGCTACGGATGACGCTGATGCGGCTGCCCCGCAACCTCAGCGGCAAGGACGTCAACTCCCTGGACAAGCGCCTCAAGGCGCTCACCTCCCGCCCCCAGATGCCCAAGGGCGCCATCCCCAAGAATCTCCGCCCGCCGCGCGGCGCGTCCCGCCAGATGCGCGGCCGCTGAGCCCAGCACGGAGGGACCGGTCAGCGCACGGCTCGGGCCCCTGGGCTCGCGCGGGAGGGCGGGTCAGCGCGGTACGGGGGTGACGACCGAGCCGGTTAGGCGGTCGTGCAGGCCGCGCCGGTGCTGATCCATCAGGAGGGCCGGGACGACCAGGGCCAGCAGCACACCCCGCAGCAGTGCCCGGAGCAGGCCGATCCGGCCGCCGTCGGTCCAGTCGACGCACCGGATCCGGGTCAGGTACATGCCGGGGGTCTGGGCGAACAGGCCCAGGAAAACGCCGTACAGCAGGATCAGCACCAGCACGGGCGCCCAGGCGTCCCGGGTGGGGCTGGCGAACAGGCCCGACGCGAGCAGGCAGAGAATCCAGTCGATGACCAGAGCCCCGAACCGGCGGCCCAGGTCGGCCGGGACGAAGTCGGGATCCGCGGCGGGGGGTGGCGAGGGGCTCGGCTGGGTGGTCACCTGCATGAGCCTAGCCAGCGCGGCAGCCGGCCCCGCGCAGGCCCGGCGCCAGGCGGGAGCCGGACCGGTGCCGGGCAGGAGCCGGACCGGTGCCGGGCGCGCCGACGCGGAACGCCAAAAAGGACCAATCTCATCAAGCTTCACTACACTGGCACAGCCGGACCCGTTCCTCGGGTTGAGGTGTCCGGGTCAGGCACTCGGGTGTGACCCAACGCGAGGGACGTAACACGGCGGAAACACTGGAGACATGGCCGGGCAACCGCACGGCCATAGCGTCGCCAGGAGCCTAGCTATCCGTGGACGTGCCAGGAGGACGAGTGTTCGCCAATCCCGAGGAACTCCTGCGTTACCTCAAGAACGAGGACGTGAAGTTCGTCGACGTTCGTTTCTGTGACCTGCCCGGCGTCATGCAGCACTTCAACCTGCCGGTGGAGTCCGTCGACGACGACTTCTTCACCAACGGTCTCGCTTTCGACGGGTCGTCGATCCGCGGCTTCCAGGCGATCCACGAGTCGGACATGCTCCTGCTCCCGGACGTCGCCACCGCTTTCATCGACCCGTTCCGCGCGCAGAAGACCCTCGCGCTGAACTTCTTCATCCACGACCCGTTCACCCGCGAGGCGTACTCGCGTGACCCGCGTAACGTGGCGAAGAAGGCCGAGGCCTTCCTGGCCGCCAGCGGCATCGCCGACACCGCCTACTTCGGTCCGGAGGCGGAGTTCTACATCTTCGACTCCATCCGCCACGAGACCTCCGCGCACCAGGCGTACTACTACATCGACTCGATCGAGGGCGCCTGGAACACCGGCCGTGAGGAGGAGGGCGGCAACCGCGGCTACAAGACCGCGTACAAGGGTGGTTACTTCCCGGTGCCGCCGGTCGACCACTACGCCGACCTGCGTGACCAGATCGTCCGCCGGCTGATCGACACCGGCTTCACCGTGGAGCGCTCGCACCACGAGGTCGGCACCGCCGGCCAGGCGGAGATCAACTACAAGTTCTCCACCCTGCTGCACGCCGGTGACCAGCTCCAGCTCTTCAAGTACATCGTGAAGAACACCGCCTGGGCCGCCGGCAAGACCGCCACCTTCATGCCGAAGCCGCTCTTCGGCGACAACGGCTCCGGCATGCACACCCACCAGAGCCTCTGGCTGGGCGGCGAGCCGCTGTTCTACGACGAGACCGGCTACGCCGGCCTGTCCGACACCGCCCGCTGGTACATCGGCGGTCTGCTGCACCACGCGCCGTCGCTGCTGGCCTTCACCAACCCGACGGTCAACTCGTACCGTCGTCTGGTCCCGGGCTTCGAGGCGCCGGTCAACCTGGTCTACTCGCAGCGCAACCGCTCCGCCTGCACCCGTATCCCGGTCACCGGCAGCAACCCGAAGGCCAAGCGGGTCGAGTTCCGGGTGCCGGACCCGTCGGCAAACGTCTACCTCGCCTTCTCGGCGATGCTGATGGCCGGCCTGGACGGCATCAAGAGCAAGATCGAGCCGCCGGCGCCGATCGACAAGGACCTCTACGACCTCCCGCCGGAGGAGTGGGGCGACGTCAAGCAGGTGCCGGGCTCCCTGCCGGCCGTGCTGGACTCGCTTGAGGCCGACCACGACTACCTGCTCGACGGTGGCGTCTTCACCCCCGACCTGATCTCCACCTGGATCGACTGGAAGCGGGCCAACGAGGTCGACCCGGTGCGTCTGCGCCCGACCCCGCACGAGTTCGCGATGTACTTCGACTGCTGATCTCACTCAGCGCCATCCGGGCCGGCTCCGCACCACGCGGAGCCGGCCCGCGGCGTTTCGGCAAACCCAATACCTTCGCGTCCGATATATTGAGGGAGTGGACACTCCGCTACGCGAACCCACCTTCCTCATCCTGACCGCGCTCGCCCGCGAGCCGATGCACGGCTACGCGATCATCGGCGAGGTCGCGGCCCTCTCCGACGGGCGACTGTCGCTGCGCCCCGGCACCCTCTACGGCGCGTTGGACCGACTCACCGACGCCGGCCTGGTCGAACTCGACCGGGAGGAGACCGTTGACGGACGGTTACGCCGCTACTACCGCCTCTCCCCCACCGGTGACGCCACGCTGGCCGCCGAGACCGAACGGCTGCGCCGCAATGTCGAGGCCGCCACCGCCCGACTGCGCGCCCGGGCGGCGCGTCCACTCGCCCCGCGTACCGCCGGAGGTCTGGCATGAGCGAGCGTCAGCGAGCGAATCATCAACGCAGTGCGCTGGTGCCTCATGCCGGCCCGCAGCGAAGCGGAGGGCCGGCATGAGCGAGCGTCAGCGAGCGAATCATCAACGCAGTGCGCTGGTGCCTCATGCCGGCCCGCAGCGAAGCGGAGGGCCGGCATGAGCACGCTGGAGCGCCGATACCGGCACCTGCTGCGGGCGTACCCGACGGACTACCGCCACGACCGCGGCGACGAGATCGTCGGGACGTACCTCGACCTGGCGGACCCGCGACGGCGCTGGCCCTCCGTCGCGGACGCCGCCGACCTGGTGCGCGGTGGCCTCCGCCAGCGGCTGCGGGCCGCCGGCGCCACCGACCTGATTCCCGGGGTACGCCTCGCGGCACTGCTCGCGCTGACCACCGCCGCCTTCCTGGCCGGCTTCTGGACGCTCGTCGAGCAGACCCCGCCACCCACCGAGGCGGGTGTGCCGGTGTTCGGCCCGTTCACGTCGACCGGCATCGTGGCGTGGCTGGCGTGGCTGGTGGCGACGTTCCTCGCCCTGGTGGCACCGGGTCGACCGACCCGGGTGGCCATCGCGGTGGGGGTGCTGGCCACCGTGGCGGTTCTCTCGATCAGTCCGATCGCCGGCCTGCCTCGGCCGCCGCTGCTGGTGCTGGTGCCACAGGTCGCCCTCGGCGTGCTGGCGCTTGCCGTCGACAGCCACCTGCCGCTGCCGGCTCGGGCCCTGCCGATCGTGGCAGCGACGGCTGGCTACGTGTTCGGGCATGCCTACTACTGGGACGCCTATCGGTGGAGCGCCGAACAGTTGCTACCAGCGACCGGGGCGGCTCTGTTGGGGGTCGTGCTGCTGCTCGCCGTCGGGTTGGCCATGCGGCGGGACTCGCGGGGCGGCTGGGCGGTGGTCGCCCTGCTCACCCCAATCGGTCTACTCAGCGTGCACATCCTGGCCGGGGCGGTGGACGGCCTCGGCGGCGCTCCGCGTCCGACCTATCCGACGCTTGTCGGTGCCGCTCTCACCGTCGGGTTGCTCGGGCCGGCCGTGCTGCCGGCTGCCGTAGCCCTGCGCCGTCGCATCGGCGGCAACAGTCCCAGCGAGCCCTGTCCCACCTGTGGCGCCCGCCGCTGACCGGCCCCGCCGCCACCGCTTGACCGCGCACGGAGCGCCCGGCGGCTGTGGCAGTGCAGGTGCTTTCACACCGGCGTGTCGAACAGCTTTTGCTGCCACGCTCCGGCCGCGCAACCGCGCAACCGCGCGCCTGAGCAGGGGCAGACGGGCGGAGCGCCGTCGATCAGGGTGGGGTTGATCGCCAGGGTCGGCGGCGGGACAGAGACCAGAGGACCGTGGCCAGGACCAGTGCCGTCATCGCAATCGCGCCCGGAGCCTTGGTCAGCCGGGCCACATTGGTGCCGTCCGGCAGAGCGAGGAACGAGGCCAGCGCGCACGGCACCACGAACCAGGCGGTCCGGGTCGCCGCCACCGCGAGCAACGCCAGCGGCCAGGTGGCGTACCAGGGATGAAACACCGGCGCGAGCACCACAGTGGCCACCAACCCCACCCCCGCACCCCCGACCGGGTTGATCAAGAGGTTCTTGCCTTCGATGAGCGCTTGCTGCGGCAAAAACCTCTTGATCAACGCTTTGGGGTGGGGTTTCGGTGGGGGGTGGAGGGTGGAGAGGGTGCGGAGCCAGAGGAGGGGGAGCAGGGCGGTCAGGAGAAGCAGGGCGGCTGTGCGGGTTACCGGGACCGCGTCGGGGTGACGGCCGAAGAGTTCACCGACGTAGTCGACGAGCATGCCGACGGCGGTCGGCGGCGAGGTCCACTGCACGGTGTCGCCGCTGCGGCCCAGCCCACCGAGCCAGCCGAGCCCGAGACCGGCCAGCCGCGAGAGAGCCAGCAGCCCGCCGACCGCCCCAACGGCCAGCACGCCACCGTCGCGCAGCAGCGTCCGCACGACGGGCCGGCCCCGCACGGTGACCAGCGCCGCGAACGGCAGCACCACCACGGCGGTCGCCTTCACCGACACCGCCAGACCGAGCAGCACCCCGGCGACCACGAGCACACCGACCGGCCGCAGCGATCCGAGCCGGCCCGGACGGTGCACGAGGACCAGTAGGGCGGGCAGGAGCAGGCCGAGCATCACCGCGTCGTTGTGCGCCCCGGCCACCAGGTGCACGCCGACAAGTGGGCAGGCCAGCAGCAGCCAGGTCGCCCGCCGAGGTGGCACGCCGGCTGCCCGGGCCAGGCCGGGCAGGCAGGCCGCTGCCGCCAGCACGCCCGCGAGCGCCAGCGTCCGCAGCAGCAGCACCGTGCCGACCAGCCCACCGCCGAGCACCACGGCCAGCGCGGCGAGCAGCACGAAGAACGGCCCGTACGGGGCCGGGGTGTCCCGCCAGACCGGCGCGACCGCCTCGGCCCAGGGGCAGCCGGCCGCAGCCACGCCGACGGCGTACGGATCACCACCGTCGGCGTAGATCCAGCCCTGGCAGGCGTACGAATAGACGTCCCGGCTGCCCAGCGGGGCGGTGACCAGCAGCGGCAGCGTCCACCACCCAGCGGTGACGTACGCCCACCTGGTCGACGGCGCACCGTCGCGCAGCGCCCACCAGGCGCCCACCATGGCGGTCGTGCCGAGCAGCCACAACGTGACGGTCAGCGGTCCGCCGTCGGGGGCGGTGCTGGCATCGGACAGCGCGCCGCCGAGGTACCCGACGACCGCCAGGAGCAGTGCCCCCACCAGTCCGGTGTACCGGGCGACCCGGTCCCGCGTGCCCACCGCCCGGGCATCGGGAGCCCGCCCCAGTCCCCGATCGCGCCCGGGACCCGGATCGCGCCGGAGATCCGGAGCACTACGGTCGCCGGACGCGGAGCGGGGCTCGGGATGGGGACGGGCGCCGGGATCGTTCACCGGCGGTACCTCTCCTCAGGTGCGGGGTCCAGGGACGCCTCGCCGGAACTGGCCCAGTGGGTCCCCTCCTGGAAGGCCCGCCCTAATCGGCAGGCACCGGTTGACGGGCCGCCGTCCGGGCCTCCTTCGCCGACCGTACCAAGCGGACCGTCACCACGATCACGAACAGCGTCATCAGCGGCGCACCTACCGTCTTGGTGTACCGGGGCAGGCCGGTGCCGTCGGCCAGCACCAGGAACGCGGCGTACACCGTCACCGCGCTGAACCACCAGGTGCGCTGCGCGGTGGCGGCGAGCAGCGCCAGCGGCCAGAACCAGTACCAGGGGTGGAACAGCGGGGCGAGCGCCACCGTCGCGGTCAACGCCAGCGCGGCGTGCCAGAGTGGTTCCCGGTGGCGGGCCCGGAACCACAGCCACACCAGCAACGCCGCCAGCACCAGTACCGCGATGCTCCGGGTCACCGGCAACGCGTCGATGTGCAGGCCGAACGGCAGCACCAGGTAACCGACGGTCTGCCCGACGGCGGTGGGCGGCGAGGTCCAGGCGACCACCTCGTTGCCGTGCGACAGCCCGGTGATCCAACCGAGGTCCAGCCCGGCGGCGAGGGTCACGCCGAACAGCGTGGCCACGGCACCGCCGACCACCGGCGTACCGTGGCGCAGCAGCGCGCGCAGCGAGAAGCCGCCGGTGATCGCGGCGAGCGCCGCGAACGGCACCACCACCAGCGCGGTCACCTTGATGCCGGCGGCCAGGCCGAGCACGACGCCGCCGGCCAGCAGCGGCCAGGGCCGCCCGGGGCGACTGACCACCACGGCCAGCCCGGCCACCATCAGCCCGACCATCAGCGCGTCGTTGTGTACGCCGGAGATCAGGTGCACCCCGACCAGCGGACTGGCCAGGGCGAGCCAGAGGGCCCGGCCGGTCGGCACGCCGCTGCGGCGGGCCAGCACCGGCAGGCAGGCCGCCGTGAGCACGACGCCGGCCACCGCAAGCACCCGGAACAGCGCGATGCTGCCGATCAGGGAACCGGTCGCCGCGACCACCGCGCCGGAGAGCACCACGAACAGTGGCCCGTACGGCGCCGGGGTGTCCCGCCAGATGTACGACATGGTGTCCAGCCACGGACAGGGCAGCGTGGACACGCCGTACTCGTACGGGCTGATGCCATTGGCGTAGCTCGCCCCCTGGCAGGCGTACGCGTAGGCGTCCCGGCTGCCCAGCGGCGGCGTGAACAGGAACGGCAGCGCCCACAGCCCGGCGGTGACCAGGGCCCACCGGGCCGACGGCACCCGGTCCCGCAGCGTCCACCAGGCCACCGCCATGGCTGCGGTGCCGAACAGCCACAGCCCGATGATCAGCGGCCCGTTCGGGCCCAACCAGATCTTGACCGGGTTGGGTCGCAGATCACCGTCGGGCAGCGCACCGCCGAGGAACGCCGCCACGGCGAGCATGATCGATCCAGCCAGTCCGGTCCAGCGCACGAGGTGATGGGGCACGTCCGACATGCTGCCAGTACCGTGTGCCCGCTGCGGAGGTGGGCATCGCGCGGCGGACGCGCGCCGCCCCTGCCCGGCCCCCGCCCGCGCCCACCGGCAACCAACGCACCGGCGGCCGCCCAGCCCAGCCGTCGAGCGCCCGCCGTCAGCCGGGCGGGCAGTGGCCGGAGGGCCGCAGGCTGCTCGTGATCTCGAAGGTTCCCGCAGTTCGGGCCCGTACGATGACCCATTCGTCCGGGTCGGCGCTCAGGCACCCGTCTCCCGCCGACAGTGCCAGCCAACGGGACCAACGGACCCGGACGAGCACATCGGTGGGGGCGTCGACGGTGAATCGCACCCCCGCGTCGTCGGAGGTGACGAGCCGAGCCGGAGCAGAGACGAGTGGTGCCGGGTCGAGCACCTGGTACAGGCGCCACTGCCCGGGGCGGCCGACCTCCCGCAGGTACGGCTGGCCGGCCAGCACGAGCGTCGCCTCGTCCCGGCCGTACCGGTCGAGGGCCGCGTCCGGCGCGACGGCGACGTAGCTGACGGCGTTGCGGCGCAGCCATTCGCCGTACCGCCCGGCATCGAGACTGCCGTCGTAGAAGAGCGGGTTACGTCCCACGTCGACCTGCCGCTCCCAGCCCCGGACCAGTGGTATGGCGGCGGCCACGAAGGCGCTCTCCCAGTGGTCCCGCAGCGGCACCACTTCGATCCGGCCCACCGGTGCCCGCCGCTCCAGGTCGTCCAGCAACGGCTCATGGAAGGCGGCGTACGCCGGTGCCGACCCCCGGCGGGCGATGTCGTTGGTCATCACCGGGGACTGCCACCAGAACAGCGCGACGAGCAGCGCGGCCAGCCAGCGCCGGCCCAGTCCGACGTACGCCGCGACGACCGGCAGGGCGAAGAGCATCGGCAGGCGCAGCGCGTTCGAGCCGATCGGGCTGGGCAGGTGATAGGCCGCGACCAGGAGCAGCGCGGTGAGCGCGGCACCGACCCGCAGTGCCCGGACCGGTACGAGCGCGAGCACCACCACGGCCAGGGCGAGGTTGATCCGCAGTGATTCGGCGCTGAACGGCTGCCGGCCACCGTTGCCGAAGAGCGCCGCCATCGGCGCCACAGTCACCAGCGGCGCGAGGCACAGGACCAGGGCGGCGGTTCCGGGTCGCCGGTCCCGCCAGACGTCGAGGACCAGCAGGGCACCGCCGGCCAGACCGAGGAAGAGGCCGGCCACCGGGCTGGCGGCTGTCGCGAGCACCGCCGCCGCACCGGCCGCCGCCAGCCGCCACCAACGCGCCCCCCGGGGCAGCGCCACCAGGCAGAGCGCGAGCAGCGCCCACATCAGGCCGACGGCGAAGGTGATCCGGCCACTGGCCAGGTTCCCCACCAGGACGATCGCACCCAGCAGGCCGCCGAGCAGCGGACGGCGGGCACCCGTCAGCACCAGCAGCCAGGCCAGTGCCACGGCGGAGACGACCGCCGCGACCGCACCGACCGGGCGCACCCCGACCAGCGCGCCGAGCATCTGGGTGTAGAGGCTGTAACCGAACTGGTTGACCCCGCCGTACCAGGAGAAGTCCAGCGGGGCGAGACCGTTGCGCTCGGCGAAACCCGCGCGGGCCACCTGCGCGGAGAGGTCGGTGCCCATGGGCGGGGCCAGCAGAAACGCCACAGCCAGCAGCAGCGACACCACAAGCGCGCCGAGGACCGGGCACGCCGCCCTGGGTGCACCGGCACCCGGCGCAGCTTCGGCGGCCTGCCCCTCCGGGACGGCAGCGTGGGTCGAGGTCGGCACCGAGCAGTCCTACCACGATCAGTGACCGGCCCGGGTGGCGGGTCACCCGGACACCGGCGTCACATCTCCAGGACGCGCTCGGTGGCGGCGCGGGAGCGGCGGCCGGTGCGCAGGTACTCGTCGAGGAATTCGCCCGGGTCGTCGCGGCCGAGCAGCCGGACCACGCCGGCCAGTTCCACGCCGTGCCGGGGCAGCTGGTCGCCGGCGCGGCCCCGGACCAGCATCAGCGCGTTGCGGACCTGCGCGGCGAGCGTCCAGCCGGCCGTCATCGCCTCGGCGTCCGCCGGATCTACCAGGC
The DNA here is from genome assembly GCF_049178935.1 of Verrucosispora sp. WMMD703. Classification (NCBI taxonomy): domain Bacteria; kingdom Bacillati; phylum Actinomycetota; class Actinomycetes; order Micromonosporales; family Micromonosporaceae; genus Micromonospora; species Verrucosispora sp. WMMD703. The sequence continues at coordinate 5,133,085 of NZ_JBMHMM010000004.1, forward strand.
CCGCCTCCCGAGCGGCGGCAAGCGCGTCGAGGGTACGCGTGCCGCGCAGCTGCGGGTACGCACCGGCGTGGCGCAGTTGGAGCAGCTGCACCGCCCACTCCACGTCGGCCAGGCCGCCCCGGCCCAGCTTGGTGTGGGTGGCCGGGTCGGCGCCACGGGGCAGCCGCTCGGTCTCCACCCGCACCTTGATCCGGCGGATCTCGATGACCTGCTCCCGGGTCAGCCCGTCGGCCGGGTACCGGATCGGGTCGACCATCTGCTCGAACCGGGTACCCAGTTCGGCGTCGCCGCAGACGCAGCGGGCGCGCAGCAGCGCCTGCGCCTCCCACACCCGCGACCAGCGGGCGTAGTACTGCTGGTAGGCGGCGAGACTACGGACCAGCGGACCCTGCCGGCCCTCGGGACGCAGGTCGGCGTCGACGCCGAGCGGCGGGTCGGGTGCGGGCATGCCGAGCAGCCGCCGTAGCTCCTCGGCGATGGCGTGCGCGGCGGCACTGGCCGCGCTCTCGCTGACTCCCTCCGGCGGGTCGTAGACGAAGAGCACGTCGGCGTCGGAGAGGTAGTTCGACTCGTAGCCGCCGAGCCGACCCATCCCGATCACCGCGAAGGTGAGTCCCGGCATGGCCGGCTGGGCGGCCCGGGCGGTCCGCAGCGCGGCGGCGAGGGTCGCGTCGGTGACGTCGGAGAGCGCGGTGCCGACCGCCGTGATGTCGGACAGGGCGGGCGTGGTCCGGCCGCCGTCGGGACGGGCCGGGGCCAGCGAACCGGCCCGGCTGAGCACGTCGGTGCAGGCGAGGCGGAGCAGTTCGCGGCGGCGCAGCGCGCGTACCGCCCGGGTCGCCTCGACCGGATCGCTGTGCCGGGCCGCGGCGGCGGTGAGGCCGTCGAAGAGCACCTCCCGTGGGCGCGGACTCAGCTCGCTCTCCTCGGCCAGCAGGCGCAGCGCCTCCGGCTCGCGGGTCAGCAGGTCCGCGACGTACCGGGAGGAGGAGAGCACCCGGGCCAGCCGGCGGGCCACCGGCCCGGAGTCGCGCAGCAGCCGCAGGTACCAGGGGGTGCTGCCGAGGGAGTCGGAGACCTGGCGGTAGTTGAGCAGGCCCCGGTCCGGCTCCGGGGCGTCGGCGAACTCGCTGAGCAGCACCGGCAGCAGGGTGCGTTGGATGGCGGCCGTACGGCTCACCCCGCCGGTGAGGGCCTGGAGGTGACGCAGCGCCCCGGCGGGGTCGGCGAAGCCGAGGATCTCCAGGCGGTTGCGGGCCGCCTGCGGGGTCAGCCGCAGCCCGTCGGCCGGTACCCGGGCCACCGACTCCAGCAGCGGCCGGTAGAGCAGTTTGGCGTGGAGCCGGCGTACCTCCGAGGCGTGGGTGACCCACTCGGCGCGGAACTCCTCGACGGCGCTGCGCCCGGGTCCGGCGGTGTAGCCGAGCGCGGTGGCGAGCCAGCGCAACGCGCCGGGCTCGGTCGGCACGGTGTGGGTACGCCGCAGGCCCTGGAGTTGCAGCCGGTGCTCGACGCTGCGCAGGAATCGGTAGCCGCGCAGCAGCGCCTCGCCGTCGGCCCGGCCGACGTAACCGCCGGTGACCAGCGCGCGTAGGGCGGGGATGGTGCCGGGCGCGCGTAACGTCTCGTCGCCCCGGCCGTGCACCAGTTGCAGCAACTGCACCGCGAACTCGATGTCGCGCAGCCCGCCGGGGCCGCGTTTGATCTCGCGTTCCAGCTCCTTCGGCGGGATGTGATCGATGATCTTGCGCCGCATGGCCCGGACGTCCTCGACCGCCTCGGGGCGTTCGGCCGCCTGCCAGAGCAGCGGTGCCAGCGCGTCGATCCACTCCTGGCCGAGCGCCAGGTCACCGGCGGCCGGGCGGGCCTTGAGCAGCGCCTGGAACTCCCACGTCCGGGCCCAACGCCGGTAGTAGGCCAGGTGGCTGGCGAGGGTCCGCACCAGCGGCCCCCGGTTGCCTTCGGGGCGCAGGGCCGCGTCTACCGGCCAGGCGACCAGCCCGCAGATGTGGATCAGTCGGGTGGCCACGGTGGTGGCGGCGGTCAGGTCGTCGTCCTCGGCCGCCACGAAGATCACATCGACGTCGGAGACGTAGTTCAGCTCGCCGCCGCCGCACTTGCCCATCGCGACCACGCTCAGTCGCGGTTCCCGGGTGCCCTCGGGCAGCTCCGCCACGGCGATCTGGTAGGCGGCCGACAGCGTGGCGTCGGCAAGTGCCGAGAGCGCGGCCATGGTCTGTTCCAGGCCGCGCCCGCCGGTCAGGTCGGCCGCCGCGACCCGCAGCAACGCCAGCCGGTACGCTCGCCGCAGCACCGCGACGGGATTGCCCTCGCCGGACCTGTCGAGCCGGCCGTCGGCGGTCGGTGCGAGGCCGTCCGGTTCGGTACGCAGCACCGGCCACTGGTCGGGGTTGGCCACCAAATGGTCACCGAGCGCGGAGGAGGCACCCAGCACGGCGAGCAGCCGGCGACGCAGACCCGGGTCGTCGTGCAGAGCGGCGAGCAGCGCCGAACCTGCTCCGATGCCGCCGACGGCCGCGGTGCTGCCCTGACTGCCGGCGGTGCCGTCACCTCCGGCGCTGCCGCCGTTGCCGGTCGCACCCTCGCCCGCGGCGCCACCGGCATCCCCGCTCCCGGTGGCGCCGCCCTGGCCGGTGGGGGTCGCCGTGACCCGGCCGGGCCCCGCACCCCGCTGCCGCACCGCCGCGCCCGGGCCGGCGGTGCGGTTCGGGCCAGCCGTCACGCGGTGTTCCGCCTCGACCAGCCGGTGCAGCTGACGCAGCGCCAGATCCGGGTCGGCGGCCCGGGACAGCGCGGTGAGCAGCTCCTGGGCCTGCTCGCCGGTGGGTTCCTGCGTCTGCGCGCGCCACAGGTCGAGGCCGTCCGGGCCGAGCAGGTCGGCGGCGCGGGCGCCCGCGTCGTCGTCGGTGACGCCGAAGCCGTAGCGGGCGAGCCGGCCCGTGGCGCTTGTCGGCCGGCCCATCAGTGCCCGAGCAGGGGCAGGCTGCGTCGCGACCCCTCGTCCAGCTCGCCGAGGGCGAGCGCGGCGAACCGCGCCGCGAACGGCTGCCAGACCTCCTCGACGTCGGCCATCACCGCGTCGCAGGCGGAGATCACCAGCTGCGGGTCGTAGCCCAGCTCGGCCAGCAGCGCCGAGTCGGTGGCCCATTCGGCGATCATCGCGGTGTCGCACTCGATGTGGAACTGCAACCCCCAGGCCCGGTCGCCGAGGCGGAACGCCTGGTGCGGATAGCGGGTGGAGGCGGCCAGCAGGGTGGCACCGGCGGGCAGCTCGGTGATCTCGTCGGCGTGCCACTGCAACACGTCGGGGATCAGCGGAACGTACCGGAAGAGCGGGTCGGACTCGGCCGCGTCACGCCGGCCGACCACGGCAGGCCCGACCTCCGGCCCGGACGGGCTGCGCACGACCGTGCCGGCGTGGGCGGTGGCGAGCAGCTGCGCACCGAGGCAGACACCCAGCGTCGGCAGCCGGTGCCGCACCGCCTTGCGGAGCAGCTTCTCCACCGCCGGGAACCAGGGGGCCGCCGGCACCCCGTCGACCAGCGGGTAGGCCTGCTGATCACCGCCGAGCACCACCAGGGCGGCGTACCCGTCCAGGTCGGTGGGGAGGGCCTCGCCCGCGTGGGGGCGGACCACCGCCAGCTCCAGCCCGGCTTCGGTCAGCCACTCCCCCAGCCGGCGCGGGTCGTCGGTCTGGTCGTTCTCGATCACCAACGCGGTTGCCACATCGTCGAGGCTATCCGGTCCGGCCGCCCCGGCCCGCGCGAGGGATCGGCGCCGTGTCCGGCAACGTCGAAGGTTTCGCCGGCCACCGCAGTAGGCTCTGCCGCTGTGTCCGACCGCAGCACGCCCGACGACGTCGTACGCCCACCCGCCCTGCGCCCCGGCGACACGGTGATGCTGGTGTCGCCGTCCGGACCGACCCGCCCGGAACGGGTGGCCCGGGGCGTGGAGCTGCTCACCGGCTGGGGACTGCGACCGGTGCTCGCGCCCAACGCCTACGCCCGGCAGGGCTACCTGGCGGGGGCGGACGCGCTGCGGGCGGCCGACCTGAACACGGCGTTCGCCGATCCGCAGGTGCGCGGGGTGATCTGCACCCGGGGCGGGTACGGGGCGCAGCGGGTGGTGGACGCGATCGACATGGCGGCGGTACGCCGTGACCCGAAGGTGGTGGCCGGGTTCTCCGACATCACCGCGCTGCAACTGGCGCTCTGGCGGGGTGCCCGGTTGGCGGGGGTGCACGGTCCCGGGGCGGCCTGGCGCGACGAGCGCACTCCGCTGTCCTCGGCCGAGTCCCTGCACGCGGCGATGACCAGCACCGAGCCGATCACCGTACGCGCCGTCGAGGGCGAGGAGACCTTCGGCGTACGCGTCGCGGGCCGGGCCACCGGCCGGCTGCTGGGTGGCAACCTCTGCCTGGTCGTGGCCTCGCTCGGCACCCCGGACATGCCCGACCTGACCGACGCGGTGCTGTTGTTGGAGGACGTGCAGGAACCGCCGTACAAGGTCGACCGGATGTTGACCCAGCTCCGCCGGGCCGGCGCGCTGGACGGGCTGGCCGGGGTGGCGGTGGGGCAGTTCACCGACTGCGCCGACGGCTGGGACACCACGGTGGTCGACGTGCTCGTCGAACGCCTCGGCGACCTGGGCGTACCGGTGCTGGGGGGTCTGCCGATCGGTCACGGCCCCGGGCAGCTCACCGTCCCGGTCGGCACCCGGGCGACCCTCGACGCCGACGCCGGCACCCTCAGCGTGGTCGCCGCCGTCCGCTGACTCTTTGTCGGACACGTCCGGATTTCTGGCCCGGATTGCCAGCTCGCTGACAGCTTCGCCATGGTTCGCGCCCAGCCGGGCTCGTCACTGTCGGTGACGTCATCGCATCACCGACGAGTTGGAGGAACGATGTCCCGCACGATTTCGAAGAAGCACCTGCTGGCCGGCCTGGCCGCGGCAGGCGTGCTCGGCGTGGGGATCGCCGCTCCCACCGTGGCGCTCGCCGACGACAAGGCCACTCCGAGCGCCAGCGCGAGCAGCGAGCCGCAGGGCGACCGGCAGGAACAGCGGGCCGCACGGCACGCGCAGTTCGCCGAGGCGCTGGCCGAGGAGCTGGGCGTGCCCACCGAGAAGGTGACCGAGGCGCTGGAGAAGCTCCGCGAGCAGCACCAGCCGGAGAGCCGGACGGACCGCGAGGGCCACCGGGGATTCCCGGGGCGTGGTGAGGGACGGATGGGCGGCGACGGTGCCGCCGAGGGCCGTAAGGGCGAGCGGCGGACGCCGCCGTCGGCCGAGGAGCGCAAGGAGGCACTGACCGAACGGCTCGCGCAGGCGGTCGAGGACGGCAAGCTGACCCAGGAGCAGGCCGACGCGATCACCGCCGCCGTCGAGGCCGGCGTCTTCGGCGGCTGGGGTGGCCCGGGCGCGCGGGGCGGCGAGGGCGAGTCCGCCGGCAAGTGACACCTCGGCTGGGCCGGACTGGGCCGGGCGGGCCGGGCCCAGCCAGCCCGGCCGGGCCCAGTCCGACTCACGACATGCGGCAAGTCGCGGTCTCCGGAGCCCGGGAAGGCCCGACTTGCCGCATCCGGCGACCGTCAACGGCGCCGCAACCCGCAACCCGCGACCGGCACCGACAGACCGACCGCCGGCGGCGCTGCAGGCCCGAGCCGAGGCGCCGCCGGCGGGCCCGAGCCCGGCCGCTACCCGGCAGGCGGACTCGGGCCGGGAGTGGTCAGGCGATGCAGGCGCAGACGATCAGCGCGGCGCCGAAGTGGCTGGCGGCGCTGACCCGGGCCACCGGGTGCGGCTCGTCGGAACAGACGACCTCGCCGAGCTTGCCCGGCGTGATCAGGTCCAGCACGAAGAAGGCCAGCGCCATGATGCCGAGACCGATCAGCCCGAAGATCACCGTCGAGGCCAGCCCCTTGGCGAAGTCGCTGTAGCTGGTCAGGATCGCGGTGAAGACGATGCCGGCGACGCCGAGCTGGTTCGCGGCGAGCAGCAGTCCGGCGTTGGCGTTGCGACGTACCCAGATCAGGTCCCGCAGTTTGCCCGGGGTGAGCAGATCGACCAGGACGAAGCCGGCGGCCATCAGGCCAACTCCGACGACCCCGAACACCACGCTCTGCCAGGCTCCGCTGAGCAGATCCTCCAGCACCGACTGCCTCCCACGAGTCTCCGGCCGACGAATGCCGCCGGCACGGTGATCGAGACGATAGCGGCACCGGGCAACGCTCGACAGCCCGGAGGCGGGCCCGTGCCGACGGGCCCGTGCGGAGCAGCAACTACAAAGACAGGCGGGCCCGCCGCAACGGCGGTTACAGCGACAGGTAGTGCTGGCGCTCGTATGGAGTGACCTCGCGGCGGTACTGCTCCCACTCGGCCCGCTTGTTGCGCAGGAAGAAGTCGAAGACGTGCTCGCCGAGCACCTCGGCGACAAGTTCCGAACCCGCCATCACGTCGATCGCCTCGGACAGGTTCTCCGGCAGCGGTTCGTACCCCATCGCCCGCCGCTCGGCGCTGGTCAGCGCCCACACGTCGTCCTCGGCGCCCGGCGGCAGCTCGTACCCCTCCTCGATGCCCTTCATCCCGGCGCCGAGCAGCACCGCGAAGGCGAGGTACGGATTGGCGGCCGAGTCGGGCGAACGGATCTCAACCCGGGCCGAGTTGGGCTTGCCGTACGCCGGCACCCGGACCAGCGCGGAACGGTTCAGGTGCCCCCAGCAGACGTACGCGGGGCTCTCGGTGACCCGGTCCGGCAGCGCCTGCGGGAACAGCCGCTTGTACGAGTTCACCCACTGGTTGGTGACCGCGGTGTACTCCCGGGCGTGGGCCAGCAGCCCGGCGATGAACGCCCGGGCCACCTTGGAAAGCTTCATCGGGTCGCTGGCGTCGTGGAACGCGTTGCGTTCCCCCTCGAACAGCGACAGGTGCGTGTGCATCCCGCTGCCCGGCTGGTCGGTGAACGGCTTGGGCATGAAGGTGGCCTGCACGCCTGTGGAGAGCGCCACCTCCTTGACCACGTGCCGGAACGTCATGATGTTGTCGGCGGTGGTCAGCGCGTCGGCGTAGCGCAGGTCGATCTCCTGCTGGCCGGGGGCGACCTCGTGGTGGCTGAACTCCACCGAGATGCCGATCCGCTCCAGCGACAGCACCGCCTGACGGCGGAAGTCCCGCGCCACGGCGTGGGTGGTGTGCTCGAAGTACCCGCCGGTGTCCACCGGCACCGGCACGGTGCCGTCCATCGGCCCGTTCTCCAGCAGGAAGAACTCGATCTCGGGGTGGGTGTAGAAGGTGAAGCCCTTCTCCGCCGCCCGGGACAACGCCCGACGCAGCACGTGGCGGGGGTCGGCCCAGGACGGGCCGCCGTCGGGCAGCAGGATGTCGCAGAACATCCGGGCGCTCTCGCCGCTGACCCCGCCCTCGAACGGGAAGACCTGGAAGGTGGTCGGGTCCGGCATGGCGACCATGTCCGACTCGAAGACCCGGGCGAATCCCTCGATGGCCGAGCCGTCGAACCCGATGCCCTCCTCGAAGGCGGCCTCCAGTTCGGCGGGGGCGACCGACACGCTCTTGAGCGTGCCGAGCACGTCGGTGAACCACAGCCGGACGAAACGGATGTCCCGCTCTTCCAGCGTACGGAGGACGAACTCCTGCTGACGGTCCACTTCCCCAACCTTCCGCGACACGCTATGTCCGCCTTGGGTCGGACTCTGCCCGACCTGACCGACCAGTCTCCACCGACCCGATTACGCAGACGTTAACCGAACCGCGGCCGTTGCGTCCCGTCCCGTCCCGACCGGCGGTCCGGCCCGGTCGTACTGCCCCACGCCGACGTGTCGAGCCCATGGCGCTGGGGCAAGATGAGGACATGCCCACCCTGCGTCTCGCCCTGTGCCAGGTCAACCCCAGTGTCGGTGACCTCACCGGCAACGCCGGTCTCGTCCGCGCCTGGACCCGCCGGGCCGCCGCCTCCGGTGCCCAACTGGTCCTGTTCCCGGAGATGATGCTGACCGGCTACCCGGTGGAGGACCTGGTCTTCCGGCGGTCCTTCGTGGCCGCCTCCCAGGCGGCGCTGGGCCGGCTCGCCGCCGATCTGGCCGCCGACGGCCTGGGCGACCTGCCGGTCGTGGTGGGTTATCTGGACGCGGACGGTCCGCCGCAGGTCAGCGCGGACGCCGAGCCGGGCCGGGGAGCGCGCAACGCCGCCGCGCTGCTGCACCGCGGCGAGGTGGTCGCCACCTACTTCAAGCACCACCTGCCCAACTACGGCGTCTTCGACGAGGACCGCTACTTCGTGCCCGGCGACATGCTCACCGTGGTCCGGCTCGGTGGGGTGAACGTGGCGCTGACCATCTGCGAGGACCTGTGGCAGGCCGGCGGGCCGTTCGCCGCCGCCCGCCGGGCCGGGGTGGGCCTGGTGGTCAACATCAACGGCTCACCGTACGAGCTGAACAAGGACGACCTGCGGCTGCCGCTGGTCCGGCGGCGGGCCGCCGAGGCCGGGGCCACCATCGCGTACGTCAACATGATCGGTGGTCAGGACGAATTGGTCTTCGAGGGCGACTCGATGATCGTCGCGGCGGACGGCAAGGTGCTGACCCGGGCACCGCAGTTCGTCACCCACCTGCTCGTGCACGACGTCGACCTGCCGGCGGCCGGCGATGCGGGCGACGACGGCGAGCAGTTGGCCGAAGGGCTGCGGGTGGTGCGTCGTACCGTCGACGGGATCCCGCCCTCGCCGACGGGCCCGGCGGCCACCGGCGGCCTCATCGAACCGGTGGCCGACGAGGCCGAGGTGTGGCAGGCGCTGGTGCTCGGCCTGCGGGACTACGTCGAGAAGAACCGCTTCCCCTCCGTGGTGCTCGGGCTCTCCGGCGGCATCGACTCGGCGGTGGTGGCGGCCATCGCGGTGGACGCCCTCGGCGGCGACCGGGTGGTCGGTGTCTCCCTGCCCAGCCAGCACTCCTCGGAGCACAGCCGCTCCGACGCGGCCGACCTGGCCAAGCGGACCGGCCTGGACTACCGGGTGGAGCCGATCCAGCCGATGGTGGACACCTTCCTGGCGAACATGTCGCTGTCCGGGGTCGCGGTGGAGAACCTCCAGGCGCGGGTACGCGGCGTCATCCTGATGGCGTTGTCGAACCAGGAGGGCCACCTGGTGCTTACCACCGGCAACAAGAGCGAGCTGGCGGTCGGCTACTCGACCCTGTACGGCGACTCGGTCGGTGGCTTCAACCCGATCAAGGACGTGTGGAAGACCCTGGTCTGGCGGCTGGCCAAGTGGCGCAACACGGAGGCGACCCGGCTGGGCCTGACGCCACCGATCCCGGAGAACTCGATCGGCAAGCCGCCGAGCGCCGAGCTGAGCCCGGGTCAGCTCGACAGCGACTCGCTGCCCGACTACGACGTGCTCGACCCGATCCTGATCGGCTACATCGACGGTGACCTCGGCCGGGAGGGGCTGATCGCCGACGGCCACGATCCGGCCGTGGTGGACAAGGTGCTGCGGTTGGTGGATACCGCCGAGTACAAGCGCCGCCAGTCCGCGCCGGGTACGAAGATCTCGATGAAGGCGTTCGGGCGGGACCGGCGGCTGCCGATCACCAACCGGTGGCGGGAGGACGGCTGACCGGGCGTCACGAGCGGCTGGCTCGTGACGTCGGGCCGGAGTGACATCCTCCACTGCGCCCTGCCGCCGACCGCCCGCACGGTGGGACGATCGCGGCAGAACCCGGGGACCGCGTACGCGGCCTCGAGGAAGGAGAACATCGTGGTGGAGTCCACTCCGGCCGAGGTGACCGCTCTCTACGGCGGCCCGGCCACCCGTCGCGTCCGTACCCGCGACCTGCTCGCCGCCAAGGAGCGCGGCGAGAAATGGTCCATGCTCACCTCGTACGACCAGTACACGGCCTCGATCTTCGATGCCGCCGGCATCCCGGTGCTGCTGGTGGGCGACTCGGCGGCGAACAACGTGTTCGGCTACGAGACGACCCTGCCGGTGACCGCCGAGGAGCTGCTGCCGCTGGTACGGGCGGTTGTCCGGGCCACCCGGCAGACCCTGGTCGTCGGTGATCTGCCCTTCGGCTCGTACGAGGAGGGCCCGACCCAGGCGCTGCGGACGGCCGTCCGGTTCATGAAGGAGGGCGGTTGCCACGCGGTGAAACTGGAGGGCGGCCGGCGCTGCGCCGCGCAGATCGAGGCGATCGTCGGGGCCGGCATTCCGGTGATGGCGCACATCGGCTTCACCCCGCAGCGTGAGCACACCATCGGCGGGTACCGGGTGCAGGGCCGCGGCGAGACCGCCGACGAGGTGCTGGCCGACGCGCGGGCGGTAGCTGCGGCGGGCGCCTTCGCGGTGGTGCTCGAAATGGTGCCCGGCGACGTCGCCAAGCGGGTCACCGCCGAGCTGCCGATCCCGACGGTGGGCATCGGCGCCGGCCCGGACACCGACGCCCAGGTGCTCGTCTGGCAGGACATGGCCGGCCTGCGTACCGGTAAGGCGCCACGCTTCGTGAAGCGCTACGCCGCCCTGGCCGACACGCTCGACGAGGCCACCCGCCGCTTCGCCGACGAGGTCCGCTCCGGCCAGTTCCCCGCCGCCGAACACACCTTCTGACCTCCGTTGGGCTGTGGCAGACCCGGCCACGACCATCAACTCACCCGGGCGACGGTCGGGGTCGCCGGGTGAGTTGATGGTCGGAGTCGCCGGGCGACGATGCGGGGCCGGCCGGGGCGACGAACGTGGCAGCTCTGGCCGCCGCCCACCGGTAGCGGCCAGAGCTGCCATCGCCCTGCCACGCCCGGCCCGACCGCTGCCTTCCACCGACCCGCACCCCATCGGCGCGGCCGGATCGTCCGTCGGCTGCCGGTCATCGACAAGCGTCACAGCAGAGCATGCATAGGCGACGGCGTATCGCAACGGATGGCCGTAGCAATGGCTCGACGGTCAGGGCGGGTGCGTCCGGCGAACGGGTCGACCGGACGGACGCCTCGCCGCCTGCCGTTCCGCCCCGCCCGGCAGTCGCGACTCCCTGCTGGCCGCCGCACGGGTTACCTCCGCGCGGGCTCGTGGCCCGGCCGACACCTGCGTCAGCAGTCGCGACCCGGCGGGAACGGAGACCATCTGTGCCGGTGCGGTGGACACCGATGTGGGCGAGCCCGCCCCGACGGGCATCGAGGTCAACGGCTTCGACCGACCGGACGCTGGGTCTACTGGCCACGGCGTCCCGGGCGCAGGCGAGTGGTGTAGGTGGTTGCGACGGGGACGCTGACCGGGGTCGAGCCAGGCGGGCGGGATGAACTCTGGATGACCGTCGGTGGCTAGGTGGACCTGCCAGCCGTGCTGGTGCACGTGACGATGATGGTGGCGGCAGAGCAGCACCGCGTTGGCGAGGCTGGTGACGCCGCCGTCGGCCCAGTGCCGCAGATGATGGCCCTCACACCAGCGGGGCGGCCGGTCGCAGCCCGGAAAGGCACAGCCCCGATCTCGCAGCACCAGGGCCCGCCGCAGCGGCCCGGTGATGAGCCGACGTTGCCGACCCACGTCGAGGACCTGGCCTGCGCCGCCGAGCACTGCGGGCAGGACCGCCGCGTCGCAGGCCAACCGGCGCACCGTTGCGGGCGTGAGGGTGACACCGCTGTCCAGCGTGCCGGGCCCGAGGCTTCCGGTGAAGGTGTCATACCCGGTGGTGACGACGATCTGGGCGGGGTCAGCGCCGTGCCCGGGCAACTCGCCGGTGCCCAGGACGAGCCGACAGATGTCGCCCAGGGCGTCGTGGCGCCGTTGCCCGGGCGAACGGGGATCGTCCGGGCCGGCGGGTGCGGTGAGCGGCTCGATGGCGGCCCGCAACAGTGCGGCGGTCTCCGCGTCGAGGCTGCCAGTCAGCCGGGTGCGCCCATCCCGCAGGTCGGAGAGGGTTACCTGCCGGTCGCGCGCGGCGCGGGCCGCCTCCGCTTCCAACGCTCTACCGGTGGCCGCCTCGGCGACCTCGGGTGCCACGTGTTCGAGAATCCGGCTCCCGAGTCGGCGCAGGGCGGACGGCTCGAACTGCCCGGCCCAGTCGAGGAGGAGTTCGACAGCCGACCCGGCCGCCTCGGTGCCGGCCGCACCTCGAACGGTGGCCGCGACATCGGCGATGACCCGGACCTGCTCCAGATCGATCCGACCGGCGGCGAGTGCGGCGCTCATCTCGTCGGACTCGCGACCAAGCGCCTCAGCGAGGTCGACCAACCGGCGGGCCGTCGGCACGCCGAGCCGGAGCCGGTCGCGGAGCCAGACGGCGGTGGACGACGCGCCCTGCGCCACCGCCACGCCACGGCCGTCCAACTCACGCACCAGCGCCAGCTTCGTCGCGGCGAGCCGCTGCTCCAGCCGGTGCGCGGCTTCGAGGGCATCGATCAGCTCGCTCTCCGGCATGGCCCAGACAGCGGCGTCGACGCAGGAACGCGTCGCCACCTCTGCCCGCTCCAGCTCCTCCAACACGCCACCGACAATAGAACACACGTACGACAGTTCCGATCGATCTCCACGCCGGTCATCGGTGCCGGTCGCGACTGGACGCGCGCTGCGACGATGCGATTATGATCGATGGCATCCCGGCTGGTCGGCGCTGGCGCTGGTGGACGGTGTTGCGGCTCGGCGTCGTCGCGCTGTGGCTGGTCGCGGCCGGAGCGGCTTGGTGGACGGCACCTCGGCAGCAGAGCTACGACCAGGTGGAAGCGGATCTGGCTGCCGGCCGGGTGGTGGCTTACCAGTGGGGTGACCGGTGGGACGCCGACCGGCGAACCCCGTGGTTCGGCACCGCTGACCTGGAATCGTCCGGCACTCTCGGTCCGCTGTTCGGGTGGCGCACGCCCGACGGTCGGGTCTGGTGGACCGACACCACCTACTTCGAGCAGGTCACGATCGCCGGTAGCGTCCGCGAGGCGTCCTACGCGGGGCCAGGTGCGATCGGCATCGCCGAACAGCTGCAGGCCGCGGGCCTGGACAGCCCCAGCGCCGCTCTCCAGCCACTTGGGAACCTCATTGCTGGGACGGGCCTGGCCGCCGCCGTGGTCATCATCGGTGTCCTGCTGACCGGGCCCGCCCCGGTGCTGGGTACGCGGTGGTTCTGGTTCTGGTTGGTCTGCCTCGTACCGTTCGGGCTCGGAATCCTGTGGTGGTTGGCCCGGGAGCACCCCTGGGCGCGCGCCGGCTCCCCGCCCGCCAACCCACGTCAGCGGAGCCGTGGTCCGCTCGGTCTCGCTCTCGGCCTCGTCGCCGTGCTGCTGAGCAGCATGCTGTTGCTGGTACTCGGCCGGATTCTCGGCGATTGGTGGGTGCCGCGTCTGGACGCCGGGTAGGGCCAGCGAAATCCATCGAAAGCCGCTACGGTTCACGCTCGTGAATCGAGTTCGTGCTTATGTCTCTGTCCTGGCCTGCGCCTCACTGCTGGCGTTGGCCGCCTGCGGTGGCGAGGAGGCGGCCCCGACGGGCGGAGCCTCGTCGTCGGCCACCGTGCCGTCCGCCACCGCCACCTCCGCCCCGGCGCCGCCGACCGCCGACGCGGCGGACGTGGTGAGCGACAAACAGCTCTGTGAGTCGGCGAAGCAGGCCAGCGACAAGATGAAGGAGGATCTCGTCGCCGCGGTGAGTTCCGGTAGCGAGCCGTCGCCGGCGCTGTTCCAGAAGATCCTGTCCGGGTTGCAGAACGAGGTGACGCGGGTGGCCGGCACCGGCGCCACCGACAGCAAGGTGGTTGCCGCGTTGGAGGAGTTCGGCGCGGAGGCCGGCAAGGCCGCCAACGCCACGGACCCGGCGACGGCTGCCGACAACCCGGGATTCGAGAAGGCCGGCGCCGCCCTCAGCACGGCCTGCAAGTCGGCCGGCGTCAGCGTCAACTTCTGACCGCCGGACGCTCTGACGAAGGATCCGGATCCGTGGCAGCTGCGGTAGCGGACACGCCGACCGGCTGACGCCTTCACTGCCACGGATCCGGCTGCGCCTGGTGACCTGCGCGGTGGGCGGCCAGGACCCGGTTGACCGCAAACGGGTTCAGAGATCGGTGACGCGGACGCCCGCGTGCGCCTTGTAGCGCTTGTTGATGGCGATCAGGTTGGCGGTGAACGCCTCGATCTGGTGCGCGTTGCGCAGCCGTCCGGCGTAGATGCCGCGCATGCCGGGGATGTGGGCGGCGAGCGCGCCGACGATGCCGACCAGTTCCCGCTCCTCGGTGCAGATCAGCACGTCCAGCTCGATGCGGTCGATCTCGGGGTCGGCCAGCAGCGGAGCGCTGACGTGGTTGAACGCGGCGCAGACCCGGGAGTCGGGCAGCAGCGCGGCGGCCTGCTGGACGGCGCTGCCCTCCGGCACCGGCAGCGCGTACGGGCCCTGCTTGTCGAAGCCGAGCGGGTTGACGCAGTCCACGACGATCTTGCCGGCGAGCGGTTCGGCGAGCGCGCCGACCGTGGCGGCGTGCCCGTCCCACGGCACCGCGATTATCACGACATCGCTGCGCCGGGCCACCTCGTCGTTGTCCGCACCGGTGACGCTGCCACCGGCCGGCACCCCGGGCAACGCGGCGATCTCAGCGGCCGACTCGGCCGCCCGCTGCGCGGAGCGGGAACCGATCAGCACCGTCAGGCCCGCCCGGGCGAACCGGTAGGCGAGCCCTCGGCCCTGGTCGCCGGTGCCACCGATGATGCCGATGGTGAGCCCGGAAACGTCGGGCAGGGTGCTCGGGTCGTATGCCATGGTCGTCATCCTCGCAAATCAGCTGGCCCGGCAGCAGCGCCCCACGCTGTGACAATGCCCGCTGCGGCGGGCGCGACGGCCCCCGGACCGGCCGCGAAAAGACCATGCGGCACCGACCGCAGGTCGGACGCCGACCCGTCAGGCGAGTTCGAAGGCGACCGAACGGGTGGCCGGATCGGCGGCGACCAGCCGGACCCGGACCCGGGTGCCCAGTGGCAGCTCGCCGAGACAGCGGGCGCGTACCGGCGGGTCGTCGAGGGCTACCGTCCCGCCGGGTGGGCGGCCCTCACGGGCCTTGCCGTTGGCCGGCGCGTCGACGTCGAGCACGGCGGCGTCGAAGGTCTCGCCGACCCGGTTGGCCAGCAGCACCGCCTCGGCCAGGTCGATCGCGCCTCGGCTCGCCGCGGACGCGGTGCGGTCCGTGGCCGCCATCACCGACGGCAGCCGGGGCAGCGCCGCGCGGGCCCAGTCGGGTACCTCACGGCCGTCGTGCAGCGCCAGGCAGATCTCCGTGGCGTACCGATCGGCGAGTCGTCGCAGCGGCGCCGTGACATGGGCGTACGCGGCCGCGACCCCGCCGTGCGCCGGCTGCTCGGGCGGCTCGCCGTCGAACGGGGTGTACGCGGCCGCACGCATCAGCTCCGCGGCCTGGTCGATGAACGCGGCGGCCCGAGGCTGGGCCGGGTCCAACCGGAGCAGCAGTTCACCCACGCCGACGTCGTCCGGCCAGTGCACGCCCAGCGGGGCGGCGGCGGCCCGCAGCCGCTGCACCGCCTCGGGCTTCGGCGCGGGCATCGTCCGCAGCAGGCCGATCCCACCAGCCAGCATCAGGTCGGCGGCGGCCATCCCGGTGAGCAGGGAGATCTGCGCGTTGTGCTCCTCCATCGGTACCGGCGCCCGCAGCACGAGTCGCCAACCGTCGCCGTCGGCCTCCACGTCCTGTTCGGGAATCGGCAGGTTGACCGCGCCCCGGCGCAGTCCTCGGGCGGTGAGCAGCGCACCGATCTCGGGCAGCAGGGCGATCGGTTCGGGGAGCCGACCCGCGTCGGCGTCGGCCTGCACCTGCGGGTACGCCAACTGGGCCCGGCTGCGGACCAGGGCGCGCTGCACCACCACCGCGCTGGTGTCACCGTCGGCGTCCAGGTCGATGGTCCACAGCACGGCTGCCCGGTCGACGTCCGGCAGCAGGCTTGCCGCGCCTTCGCCGAGCGAGTACGGGTGCAGCGGCACGTTGCCGTCGGGAAGGTAGACCGTCTGCCCTCGACGCCAGGTCTCGTCCTCCAGCACACTGCCTGGACGCACATGGGCGGCGACGTCGGCTATCGCGTACCGCACCCGGTAGCCGCCGTCGGCGCGGCGGCTGAGGTGCATCGCCTGGTCCAGATCCCGCGAGCCGGGCGGGTCGATCGTGACCAGCGGGACGTCCGTGCAGTCGACGGCCGGCCGGGGCGGTGCGGCGGCTGCCTCGTCGGCCTCCCGCTGCGCCGCCTCCGGGTAGGTCTCGGGCAGACCCAGTTCTCGGCGCAGCGCCCCGAAGTCGATGCGCGGTGCCAGCACACGTCGGATGACCATGCGCCCATCCTGACAGCGCCGGACGCACCGCGCCCTCCGCCGAGCGACGGGTCGTCAGCGTACGCCGGGTCAGCGGGCCGTCCTGCGCGTGGCGCCGGTCCGCCCGCCGGACGCGGCACGCCCGGTGCTCCGGGCGGCGGCGGTCTTCGCAGGCGTCTTCTTCGCTGCCGCCCTCGACGTGGATGCCTTCTTCGCGGGCGCTCTCTTCGCCGCAGGCGCCTTCTTCGCGGAAGTCCTCTTCGCAGGGGCCTTCTTCGCTGCCGACGTCGACGCGGGAGCCCTCGACGCGGACGTCTTCTTCGCCGCTGTCCGGGTGGCCACCGTCGTACTCTTCCGAGCCGGTGCCTTCTTGGCGGCCACCGTCTTCGCGGGTGCCTTCTTCGCCGCGGCCTTTCTCGCCGGAGCCTTCGCCGCCGTCTTCCGCGCTGCCGCCTTCTTCACCGTCGACGTCGCGGTCTTCGCCGGTGCCTTGCGCGCGGCCGACGTGCTCCGCGTACCCGTCGCCTTCTTCGCGGGCGCGGTCTTGCGGGCCGGGGCCGCCTTCCGCGCGGAGGTCGCTTTCTTCGCGGGCGCGGTCTTGCGCGTCGGGGCCGCTTTCCGCGCGGAGGTGGCCTTCTTCGCGGGCGCCTTCGTCGCCGTGGCCCGCGCGGACGTGGCCTTCTTCGCGGGTGCCGTCTTGCGGGCCGGGGCCGCCTTCTTCGCGGGTGCCTTGGCCGCCGTGCTCCGTGTGGAGGTCGCCTTCTTCGCGGCCGCCCGCTTCGCTGCGGATGTGGTCGTGCGCGGGCCGGTGGCCGTCCGCGTCGACGCCGAGCTGGTCCTCGCGGCGGGTGCCTTGCTCGGCGCGGCCTTCGCCGACACCGTCTTCTTCGCGGGGGCCGCCTTCTTGGCTGCGGCGGTCTTCCGCGCCAGCGTGGCCGACCTGCCGGCAGGCGCTGCGCCGCCGGTCGCCTTACGGGCAGCCGGCGCGGTGCCGGACGCGCGGCGGGTCGACGGGGTACGGGCGAGGCCCGCGGTGCGTTCCGTCGCGGCGGTCTTCCTCGCGGGCGTACGCTTCGCGGCCGGGCGGGTGGCCTGTTGCGCTTCGGCCATCTCGGTTCCCTTCATGGGGACGTGCTGCCGCCCTCGCGACGCACGCAGAGCCTCGGCGCGGGAGGCGTCCCGCGCCGTCTACCTGTCCTCCCCGGTCCAGCGAGCATCCTCGGCCTCCCACGCCTCGTTGCGTTCCCGCACCTGTTGCAGGGCGTTCTCCGCGTCGGCGGCCGAGTCGTACGGGCCGAGAACGTGCCGCGCGGGGCACACGTCGGCACCGGACTCGACCCGGTGGTGTCGCGTACACCAGTAGTAACGTCCGCGTCCGCTGTCGCTCATGGCATCACTGTGCACCGGGAAACGACCGACCGCCACCGGAACACAGCAAGTCACCGGGCCCTTCCACAGTAGACGTGCTCCCTGGCCTGCGGGCCTGAACTGCGAAAATCGTCGCCGCCAGCCCGGGTGCGGGGGTGGATCCGCGGATTGGCTAAGGTCACCGGATGGGCGTACCGGACTACATCCTGCGGATGCGCAAGCACGTCGGCCACGACCTACTCTGGCTACCCAGCGTAAGCGCGATCGTCCGCAACGACGCGAGTGAGCTACTGCTCGCCCAACGGGCCGACGACGGTCGCTGGTCGGTGGTGAGCGGCTTCGTCGAGCCGGGTGAGCAGCCCGCCACCGCGGTCGTGCGCGAGGTGCTGGAGGAGACCGGCCTGGCGGTCGAACCGCTGCGACTGAGCAGTGCCGTGTCGCACCCGCACACGTACCCGAACGGCGACCGTTGCGAGTACCTGAATCTCGGTTTCCACTGCCGGTTCCTGGGCGGCGAGGCACGCGTCAACGACGACGAGTCGCTGGACGTGCGGTGGTTCCCGCCGGGACGGCTGCCCGACCTCGACGAGCACGCGCGGCTGGTCATCCGGCACGCCCTCGGCGGGGAGACCTCCGCCTTCTTCCTGCCCGCCGGAACGCAGTGGGGCGAGCCCGGTGAGCTGGAGTACTCCTGAACCGCTGCGGCGGTACCTGACCGACCTGGTCGCGGTCGCCGGCGAGGTGCTCGGTGCCGAGTTGGGCGGGGCGTACGCGGCGGGCTCGGTGGGTCTGGCCGCGTACCAACCCGGACGCAGCGACGTGGACGTGGCGCTGATCTGCGCCGGACCGCTCGACCACGGGGTCGCCGGGGAGTTGGTGGCCCGGCTGCGGCACGAGGCGCTGCCCTGCCCGGCGCGCGGCCTGGAACTTGTCGTGTACCAGCAGAAGGTGGCGCGGTCCGGCACACCGGAGCCGGGTTTCGAGGTCGAGCTGAACACCGGCGCCCGGATGGACTTCCGGGTGTCGTACGGCCCGGCGGAGCGCCCGAGCGCGGACGGCCTTTTCTGGTACGGCCTCGACCGCAGCATCCTGCACCAGAGCGGGCGGGCGCTGCTCGGTCCGCCCGCCGCCGATGCCTTCGCCGATTTGGCCCCCGACGATCTGCGTCGACTGGTCCTGGACGCGCTGCGCTGGTGGTTGGCGCGATCGATACCCGCCGGGGAGGTGCCCGCCCCCGGAGCGGAGGACGCCGTGCTCGGTGCCTGCCGTTCCTTGGTACGCCTGCGCACCGGGACGTGGCTGCCCAAGGTGGCTGCCGGCCGGCGGCTGTTGGAGGAGGCCGGACCGCTTGTCGACGCCGACACCACCGAACTTGTCGAGCGGTCGATCGCCGCTCGCGACGGCGGTCCGCCACCGACCGGGGCGGCCGCTCGCGCCTTCCAGCGACGTGTGCTCGCCGACCTCGCCGACGCACCCGCCTGAACGGACCGTCGTCTCGTGCAGTGCGCGGCCCGGCTCCTCAACTGGATCGGGAAGCATCCCCGCAGGTAGCAGACGAATTCGTTCGTGTGGCATCAGCCGCTGCGGCGATTCTCGGCCGTCCCGGTGGTCACCCAACGTGGCCCGCTCAGCCCGTTCGCGCTGCACAAGATGCGGATGGGAGGTGGCATGTGCCAGTCTCATCCGAGATTTGTTCACCCCGGCACGACCGCGTACCGGTGCGCACCTACAGCTCGTCAGCAGAACCTGGAGAGGCACGTGGCAAACCTCGACACCGCCCTGAAGGACGCCATGACGATCGACGGGGCCATCGGCGCCGCGCTCGTCGACTACACCAGCGGGATGACCCTCGGCGTCGCCGGTGGTACTCCGGAGATCGACCTCACCGTCGCCGCCGCTGGCAACACCGACGTGGTACGCGCCAAGATGCGCACCATCGAGATGCTCAAGCTCAACGACGACATCGAGGACATGCTCATCACCCTCGGCGGCCAGTACCACATCATCCGGCCGCTGAACGGTCCCAACGGCAAGGGGTTGTTCCTCTACCTGATGCTCAGCAAGGCCCGGTCCAACCTGGCGCTCGCCCGGCACCAGCTGCGCACCATCGAGGAGCAGCTGGAACTGTGAGCAGCGGCGACACCCTCCTCCCCCGTCGTACCGCCAAGCAGCCGGACCTTCCGCCACCGGTGCGGCTCCCACCGTCGCTGGCGGGTGACCCGTCGCTGCCGTACCCGGCGATCGGCACCGAACTGCACGAGCTGCGCCTCCAGATCCCCGGGGTGCAGGGAAGTGTCCTCGGCGGAGTCGACGGCCTGCTCATCGCGCACGACGTGCCCGACACTCTGGACCCGGACGACCTGGCCGCGATGGCGGCGGCGACCTTCGGCCTCGGCCGGCAGGTCAGCCTCCGCCTCGGCCAGGGCGAATTCCGTCAGTCCACCGTCCGCAACCAGGCCGGCTACTTCTCCGTGTACGCCGTCGGCTCACACGCGCTGCTCTCGGTGGTCGGTGCCGACGCGATAAACGTGGCCCGCCTGCACCTGCACGCCCCACCGGTGGCCGAACGTCTCGCCAAACTCCTCGAACCCGCCTGATCCGCGAGCCGCGGTGAACGTCGGTCAGGTGGCGCCCGTCGAGCCGTCGGTCAGTTCGCGGAGAATGTCGGCGTGGCCGGCGTGCCGGGCCGTCTCCTCGATCAGGTGCACCATGATCCAGCGCAACGAAACCTCCCCGAGCTGCGGGTGGGGCACCACATGGTCGAGGTCGAAGCGGGCCGCCACCTCCCGCGACCTGGCACACTCCGCCTCGTACGCCGCCGACAACCGCTCGACGGTGTCACCCTCGGCCAACGCGAAGCTGGCCGTCGCGTCCTCCTCCGAGGTGAGATAGACGTCCCCCGGGCCGGGCGCGAGCAGACAGCGGAACCAGTTCCGCTCCACAAGCGTCAGGTGCTTCACCAGGCCGGCGAGGGTGGTCGCCGACGGCACCAGTCGCCGGGCAGCCTCAGCGTCGGAGATGCCCCGCAGCTTCCCCAGCACCACCGCGCGATGAAAATCGAGAAACGCATCGAGCACGACGCGTTCGTCGCCGGTGCTCGCCATCATCGCCGTGAGCACGTGGTCGGGCGGAGCCTCCATACCCGGACCCTAGCGGCAGCCCACCCGTCCCCGCTGCCCCGCGACCCGCCACCGGCGCCCCGTCCGCCGGCCGTCGCCTGCGCCGCTCGATCCGTCGATCACATCTGGTCGACCCGAGCAGACCACACCTACCATGTGCCGATGATCGATCAGGATCGACGGCGGGCTCCCGTCCCGGTCGTCGCCGCCGCGATCATTTTTATGCTGGGCATGGTCATCCAGGCCGCCCAGGTCAAGACGAGCACCGCGCCCGGGGCCACCGCGCCGAGGACGACCATCTTCGCCGTGGGACTGATCCTTCTCTCCTTGGCCTTCGCGTACGGCTTGTGGCGCCAGGTCGGGCGTGCCCAGATCCTGACAGCCGGCTTCGCCGCCTTCAATATCGCGTACGGCCTTGTGGAACTCCCCGACATCCACCCACTGTCGGTGTTGCGGATGCTGGCCTTCGCTGCCGTTGTCGGCTTGCTGCTGCCCGCATCGTCTCGACAATGGTTTCCACCCGGCACGTGAGTTGCCCGGCACCGGTCCCACCGCCCGCAGCGTCCCGGTTGGCTCCGGGTCGCGGGATGCCGTCACGGATCAGCCGCGCCCTCTTCAGCCCACGGATGTGCGCGCGCACGGCTGCTCAGCCCTGGCGTGCCAGACACTGCCCACCAGGGCCACGGGATAGTCGATCTCTCTGACCTGGCGATCATCGGTCTCGACCGAGAATCGCATCGGCAGGATGCTGCTCTCGAACGCGGTCGCGCATTCGAAGCGCAGTTCGACATCGATCAGGCCGGTATCACCCGGGCCCAGCACCTGAGACTCGCCGGTGTCACGGACCTGGGCACCCGGTCCCTGCCCGGCCGCCGTACGAACAGTGATCGGCGCCTGCCCAGCGTTGGTCACCGCCAGCTGCCCATCCATCTGAAGAACACCCGAGACGTCCGAACCCTCGCCAGTGATCGACACGGGGACCGCCACGAGCGCGACCGAAGCGCGTCGCTCCCGTTCCTCCCGCGAGTCCCGCAGCTCGCTCACGCCCAAGCCACCAAGCACCCCGCCGACCACGAAGGCAGCGATGAGCCCGACACCCAACTTCCGTCTGGTCAGGAGGCCGTCGGAAACCACGCTGCCCGTCGTCTTCGACTGCCGGTCGTGCTCATCCAGGTCGATCACTTCACGCTCCGCCGGCATGGCTGCCAGCCTAGGGCGTTCCCTGGCAGCGCGCCGCTGGTCGTACACCCCCTGTGGAGCGCAACGCCAATCGATGACCGAACACAGAACCAGGTCGCCGCCTCGATCAAGACTGCGACCTGGTGGGCGACGGACGAGTCGACCTGTACGCCGGATTCTGTGCGCGGCGCGCACCTGCGTGCGTGCCGGCGGCGGCCATCCATCTCGGCCTGCCGTTGCCGACAGGCTCGTGCGGCCTACCCGCAGACATCGGGCGGGCCGCCCTCAAGCGTCTGCGCGGGCGTCATCCTGCGATGGCAGCCCTTTCTTGGCCTTGCTCCGGGTGGGGTTTACCGAGCCATCCCGGTCACCCGGGATGCTGGTGGGCTCTTACCCCACCGTTTCACCCTTACCGTCCCCGATGGGGCCGGCGGTCTGTTTTCTGTGGCACTGTCCCGCGGGTCACCCCGGGTTGCCGTTAGCAACCACCCTGCCCTGTGGAGTCCGGACGTTCCTCGGCGGCGGGCCGCAGCCCACCGACGCGACCGCCCGGTCGACTCGTCCGTCGCGTACCCATCCTAACGACACCGGGTCCGCGACTATTGCGCCCCTGTGTCAGGTGCCGGCGGGCACGAGGCTCACGCGGGTCATGCGGACAAGTGGCGATCCGTGGCAGTGGAGGTGGTTCCGGGCCGGCGTGTCGACCGCATTCGCTGTCACGGATCGCGATCACCGGGGGCACTCGGAGGTGGCTCGGAGGCGGCAGCGCCGTGGGGGCAGGGGGCGTAGGGCAGGCGGGCGGATAATGGCGCGGTGACGATGCCGCCGTTCCCTGAACCGACCGCGCCGGCCGACGGGCGGGCCGAGGTGTTCCTGCGCTACCTCGATTATTTCCGGGAGGGCGTGCTGGCGAAGGCCGCCGGGCTGACCGAGGAGGAGCGGCGGGGCAGCCGGCTGCCGTCCGGCTGGACCCCGCTGGAGTTGCTCAAGCACCTGCGCCACGTGGAGCTTCGCTGGATCGAGTGGGGATTCCAGGGGCGCGACGTCGCGGACCCGTGGGGCGACCAGCGAGACGACAGGTGGTACGTCGCGCCGGAGGAGAGCTTCGCGGAGCTGACGGCCGCGCTGCGGGCTCAGGGCGCTCACACCCGGGCGGTGGTCGAGGGCACCGACCTGGCCGCCCGCGGGGTGCCGGGGCCGCGGTGGGAGGGCGCGGATCCGGCGTCGCTGGAGCGGATCATGTTTCACCTGGTGCAGGAGTACGCGCGCCACCTCGGTCACCTCGACATCGTGAGCGAGCTGGCCGGCGGCCCGGTCGGCGAGTAGCCGGGGAGGGGCAACCGGCGCAGGTTCCGGACCGCTAGCCTGCGGATCATGGAACTCGCCGAAGCCGCGTTACTGCTCGCCGCCGGACTCGCCGCGGGTACGGTCAACGCGGTGGCCGGCGGTGGTTCGCTTATCACGTTTCCGGCGTTGCTCGCGATCGGGTTGCCGCCGGTGCCGGCGAACGTCACCAACTCGCTGTCGGTCGCTCCCGGATATCTCGCCGCTGTGGCGGGCAGCCGGGTGGATCTACCTCGGTCGCGGTTGCTGGCCGCGTTGGTGCCCACCACGGTGGTCGGCGCGTTGGCCGGTGCCGGGCTGCTGCTGGTCACCCCCGCGCGGGCGTTCGAGCTGGTCGTGCCCTTCCTGGTGCTGGGGGCGACCGCGCTGCTGGCGTTCCAGGATCCGCTGCGCCGCCTGGTCGGCCACCCGCGTGACCTGACGCCCCGCCGCCGGGCCGTGACGGTTCAGGTGGTGGTGGCGCTGGCCGCGGTGTACGGGGGTTACTTCGGTGCCGCCGTCGGGGTGATGCTGGTCGCCGGGCTGGCCCTGGTGCTGGACGCGACGCTGGCCCGGGTGAGCGCGATCAAGAATCTGCTGTCCGCCGTGATCGGTCTGACCACGGTGGTCGTCTTCGCCATCGCCGGTCCGGTGAACTGGGCCGGGGTCGCGGTGGTAGCCCCAGCCACGCTTGTCGGCGGGTACCTCGGTGCCCGCCTGGTCCGCCGGCTCCCCTCGGTGGTGCTGAAGACGATCATCGTCAGCTTCGGCACCGTCATCGGCGGCTACCTGCTCTGGCGCGCCCTCTTCTGAACCGCCGATGGTGCCCACGGTGGCTCCGCGAATCGGAGGTCAGGCGACCAGAGTGCGAGAGCGGCGAGACGGGGCCGGGTGGCGGGTCAGAGGTCAGCGAGGTGGGCGGTTTCGTTCACCGAGCGGACGGCGACGCCGCCGTCGGGCCAGCGGTCCAGCACCGAGACGCCGGCCGCGTCGAGATAGAGGCGGTGCAGGAAGGAGTCGGTGGCGGCGAGCGCGTCGCGCAACATCAGCTTGATCGGCGAGACGTGCGAGACCACCACGACGGTCTGACCGGGGTACGCGTCGAGCAGCCGTCGCACCGCCCGGTCGCACCGTTCAGCGACCGCGGCGAACGACTCGCCGTCCGGCGGGGCGACCCGGGTGGAGGCGAGCCAGGCGTCGAGTTCGCCGGCCCAGCCCTCGCGGACCTCGGCGAAGGTGCGTCCCTCCCAGGCGCCGAAGTCGCATTCGATGAGTTCGTCGTCGCGGCGTACCGGCAGGTCGCCGACGGCGGCGGCGATCGCCTCGGCGGTTGCGATGCACCGAGACAGCGGTGAGCTGACCACCGCGACGGTGTTCGGCGCGAGCGCGGCCACCCGCGCGGCCGTGGCCCGCACCTGGGCCTGGCCCTTGCTGCTGAGCGGGATGTCACCGCGACCGGAGTAGCGGCCCTGCTCGGTGTACTCGGTCTCGCCGTGCCGGACCAGGACGAGCCGGGTGGCGGTGAAGCTGGGCCGGGGCTCCCAGGACACCGGCGCGCTGGTCAGGTCGGCACCCGGTGACTCGGCCCGGGCAGCGACCTCGGCTGCGCCGCCGCCGGCCGGCTCCGGGCCACCGAGGCGACGCTGCGGCTCGACCACGCGGGGTGGCTCGACGGTCGGCGTGGCGACGCCGGACGCGGCTGCGGCGTCCATCGCGGCGTTGGCGAGGGCGTCGGCGTGGGTGTTGCGGTCCCGGGGGATCCAGCTGAACCGTACGGCGGTGAACCGGCCGACCAGTTGGGCGGCCTCGGCGGCCAACGGGCGCAGACCGGGGTGCTTGATCTGCCAGCGGCCGCACATCTGCTCGACGACCAGCTTGGAGTCCATCCGGACCTCGACCTCGTCGGCACCGAGTTCGGCGGCGGCGGCCAGGCCGGCGATCAGTCCCCGGTACTCGGCGACGTTGTTGGTGGCGGTGCCGATCGCCTCGCTCCGCTCGGCCAGCACCTCGCCGGTGGCCGGGTCGCGGAGCACCGCACCGTACCCGGCCGGCCCGGGGTTGCCCCGGGATCCGCCGTCGGCCTCGACGAGGACCGTACGCGCGGCCACGGTTACAGCCCGGACTCGTTGGTGCGGACCATGATCCGGCGGCACTCTTCGCAGCGGACCACGTCGTCGGGTTCGGCCTTGCGGATCCGGGCCAGGTCGGCGCCGGAGAGCTCCAGCCGGCATCCGCCGCAGCGACCGGCGGTCAGCAGCGCGGCGCCGAGGCCGGTGTCGGTGCGGATCCGGTCGTAGAGCTGCACCAGGTCGGCGGGCAGGTCGTTCGCGAGGGGCTGGCGGGCGGAGCGCTTGAACTCCTCCTCGCGACCGATCTCGGCGAGGCTGTCGTCGCGCCGCTGCTCGGTGGCGGCCCGCCGTTCCCGCACCTCGGTCAGTCGCTGTTCCACCCCGTCCAGCACCGACTGGGCGGTCTCCCGCTGCTCCATCAGCTCCAGCTCGGCGTCCTCCAGGTCGCTCTGCCGGCGGTTGAGGGAGGCCAGCTCGTGCTGGAGCGCCTCCAACTCACGGGCCGGGCCGGTGCCGGCGGCCAGCCGGTCCTCGTCCTTGGTCTTGCGCGCCCGGACCTGGTCCACGTCCTTTTCCAGCCGGGCGATGTCGCGGTCCAGGTCGTTGACGGCGACCTGGGCGCGGACCCGCTCGTCCTCCAGGGCGGACAACTCCCGGGCGAGGGCCTCCAGCTCGGCCCGTTCGGGCAACGACCGACGCCGGTGGGCGAGCTGGGCGAGGGCGGTGTCGATCGCCTGGAGATCGAGCAGGCGGCGCTGGACCTGGGGGTCAGCCTTCACGGTCGGGCTCCTTGTCGTCCGCTGCGGGTTCGTCCGGCGCGCGTTCGTCCGGGTGCGGTGAGGCGGCGTGCACGGTCCACGGGTCGGTGTCCAGGTCGGACACCAGGGTCTCGACGCCGGGCGCGGCCCGTAGCAGCGCCGCGAGGTCGTCCAACCACGGCCGTTCGGTGGCCCAGTGGGTGGCGTCGAGCAACGCCGGCCCTCCGGTGGCGAGGTGCTCGCCGGCCGGGTGGTGGCGCAGGTCCGAGGTGAGGTAGGCATCCACCCCGGCGGCGGTGGCGTCGGCCAGGAAGCTGTCCCCGGCACCACCGCAGACCGCCAGGGTACGCACCAGGCGCTCCGGATCGCCCGCGGCGCGTACCCCGGCGGCGGTGGCCGGTAGTACGGCGGCGGCCCGGCGGGCCAGCTCGGCCAGGGTCAGCGGCTGCGGCAGGCGGCCGATCCGGCCGGCGCCGCGCCCCTCCCCCTCGGCGGGGGTGCCCGGGCCCGCCGGTTTCAGCGGACGCAGGTCGAGCAGACCGAACCGGGCGGCGAGCGCGTCGGACACGCCCGGCACGGCCACGTCGGCGTTTGTGTGTGCGACGTACAGCGCGACATCGGCCTTGATCAGCTGGTGGACGATGCGGCCCTTGTAGGTCGTCGGCGCCACCGACGACACCCCGCGCAGCAGCAGCGGATGATGGGCGATGATCATGTCGACGCCCGCGTCGAGCGCCTCCGCGACCGTCTCGGGAACCACGTCCACGACGCAGAGGACCCGGCGTACGGGGGCGGACGGCTCACCGAGCACCAGGCCGACCCGATCCCACTCCTCGGCCCAGGCCGGCGGGTAGTGCCGCGCCACCTCGGCCACCACGTCGGCGACGGTCGGCAAGGCTGCGGTTGTGCTCACGGCCGGTGAGCTTACCGGCGTCAGCACGTCTACCGGACGTCACCCGGCCGCGGACCTCGCCGCGGCCGGGCCGTGAACTCTGTGGTGGCCGGTAGCGAGCTGTCACCCGGGCCCGACCGGCGTCGTCAACTGTGGGGCTGCCGGTCAACCGGTCCGGCAGAGGCGGTCCCGCACGGCGGTCAGCGGTAGCGCCCACGGGAAGGCGTGCTGGTGCCGCTCCCCCGTCCCCGGCGGATGCAGGGGGTAGACGTCATCACCGAAGAGCACCCCCACCCCCCATTCGGAGAGCCGGGCGAGGCCCGCCCGGAAGGCGGGGTGGGCGGCCATCGCCGCGTTGGTGTACGGCACGGCCACCAGCGGTATCCCCCGGCCCTGGGCCTCCACCAGCAGCCCCAGGGCGAGGGTGTCCGCGATGCCGGCCACCCACTTGTTCACGGTGTTGACCGTGGCCGGGCAGACGATCATGGCATCGGCGGTGGGCAGCACGTCCGGGTCGCCCGGGTTCTTGTAGTGCGTGCGTACCGGGTGACCGGTCTGACGGGCCAGTGCGGTGCGATCGACGAACTTGGCACCGTCGGGCGTGGTGATCACGCAGACGTCCCAGCCGTCCTGCTGGGCCAGGTCGACGAGCCGGCCCACGTCTCGGGCCAGTGGCGAGCCACAGGCGATGATGTAGAGCACCTGGCGGTGCCCGTCGTGGCGGTGCGAACCGGTCATGCCGGCTCCGAGGTCATACTCCTACTCCCATGTGCTCAGCCAACTCTGCGATCGGAGAAGGCGGCGCACCACGTGTGCGACGAAGGACGTCCGACATCACCTCGTGGGCGATCGGGCGGCAGCGGATCTCGGACGGTGCCAGACGGTCGCCGCGTAGCAGCATCTCCCCGGCGTTGGCCACGTCGCCGATCAGCGCGAAGCCCCGGGCCAGGTCGAGCAGGTGATGTGCCCGGCGTTCGGGCAGCATCGCATCGAACGGCGCGGGCTGGATCTTCTGGCGGTGCACCTCGACGGCCCGCCCGCCGTCGCCCAGCTCGACGGCGGCCGCCGCCCGGTGCAGCTCCACATTTGTCGGCCCGAACGAGGTCCAGTAGTGGTTGTGGTCGCCGCCGAGCTCGACGGCCGCCGCGTGGGCTCCGTCGAGCAGATCCTCCACGGTGGCGCTGTCACCGATGCGGGAGGCGGCCATCGCACCCTGGAGCAGCAGCATCCCGTAGACGGAGAGGCGCTCGGGACGACTGTCGTTGCCGCCGCCCGGGGCGAGTTGGTTGGCGATCCGCACGTTCAGCTCAAGCGCCGGCCGGGGCCGGCCCATCGCCACCAGCGCGTTGCAGACCCGGGTGGTGGCGACCCCGGCGAGCAGTTGGTCGTCGGCGCGTTGCGCGACGGCGATGGAACGGTCGGCGGCAAGCCAGGAGAGATCGCACTCGCCGAGTTTGCGCAGCACCGAGGAGGCGAGCTGGTAGACCTGCCCGAGCAGGTGGGCGGCACGCTGGGCCTGGTCACCACCGTACGCGGCGTCGGCCGCCTGGGCGTCGCGGAGCAGCTTCGGCAGGGCCCGGGTGAGCATCCCGTAGCGGCCGTACTGGTAGGTCAGCCAGGCGTGGGTGACCGCCTTGCCCATGTCGGCCAGCGGCGGTGGGCTCGGCGCCGCGTCGAAGTACGCGCTGATCGAGTCGTACCGCTCCAGCGCGGCCCGGATCTCCTCGACCTCGAACTGGTCGATGCAGTTGAGCGCGTCGGTGCGGCGTTCCGGATCCTTGCCGAGCAGCAGCTGCACGTCCATCTGGAGGATGTCGGCGATCTCGTAGAGCACGGAGAACTTGTCCAGCCGCCGCACGCCCCGCTCGATCTTGTCGACCCAGCTCTTCGACTTGCCCAACCGGTCGGCGAAAACCTGCTGCGACATTTTTCGCCGGCCGCGCCAGTAGGCCACCCGCCGCCCGATGGGTAGCTCGTCCATCTCCCCAGTCCTCCCTTTGCTGGAGCCCTGGCCGGGGGCCGGGGGCCGTTCCGTGGGCGCGGCGATCCGTCCGGATCCCTGGTTTCCGCTGGTCGCACAGGAGGTGCGTCAGCCTTCTGGCCGAGCCTCGTAACTTTCGTGCAAGTTGCATCGGCCACTTTGTCAAACAAAACGATGACGGGCTACGGCAGTGACGGGTCTCGACGTAGGAGCTGACGCCGGTCAGGCGCGGCGAGGGGAGATGGCACCAATGTGGGGGAATGTCGCACCGCACGTGGCGCGTCTGTCGCCGTTGGAACGGGTACGGCTGCGCCGGATCGCCGTGCGCTACGCCCTGCACGGCTGGGCGATCACCCCGGGCGCCTGCCTGGCGCGGAGCCGCTTCGTCTGCGGTCGGGCCGGCTGCCCGACCGTCGGCTGCCATCCCGCCCTGGAGGACTGGGAGCACGCGGCAAGCACCGATCCGGCGCGAGTGGCCACCTGGTGGCGGTCCCGGCCACACGGCGTACTGCTGCCCACCGGCCGCTCCTTCGACGTGCTGGAGGTTCCCGCACACCTGGGCCGGCTGGTCCTGGATGCGGTGCGCGTCCACCCGGTCGGTCCGGGGGTACGCGGACCGGTGCTGGTCACCCCGACGGGGCGCTGGATGTTCCTGGTCCGGCCGGGCGACCCACTGCGACCGGAACTGGAGCAGTGTTTCGACGTGGTGCTGCACGGTCGCGGCTCCTGGGTTCCGGCGCCACCGACCCGGCTGCCCGAGGGCCAGGTCCGCTGGGCAGT
The DNA here is from genome assembly GCF_049178935.1 of Verrucosispora sp. WMMD703. NCBI lineage: Bacteria > Bacillati > Actinomycetota > Actinomycetes > Micromonosporales > Micromonosporaceae > Micromonospora > Verrucosispora sp. WMMD703. The sequence continues at coordinate 5,162,854 of NZ_JBMHMM010000004.1, forward strand.
CGCACCGGAGCAGGCCCGCTGGCAGCTGCCGGATGCCTACCTGGTGCAGAACACGCTGGTGGAGGCGCTGCGTGCGACCGGCGTGACGCTGACCCCGGCACTGGTACCCGGCCATCTGCCGCTGCCTCGCCGCAGCCGCTGACCGGGCGCGCGGTGCGACGCGTCGCCGGCCTCCGCCAGACCGGCTCCGGCGCGACCTTCGCCGCGCTCCCTGGCACCGGCAGCGAGACCCGAACCGACCGGCGCTCGTTGGATCCTTCGACGGCGCGCCTGCGCCGGGAGCGGGGATGCGATGTCCACCGGCGACACCAGACACCATCCGGGCGGAGCAGAGCCGCCCCGGCGACACCGACCCGGCCGCCGATGGGCGGCCACCCGTCCCCCGGGCGCCCGGCCCGGCCGTCCCCGGCCGACCGGGTCCCGCCCAGCTATCACCCACCGCCCAGCCCGCTGGCCCTGACCGGAACGGGTTACACCCCCGGGTGCTGCGGGGCGGGGAGGTCGGTCGGGCTAGGCCGACAGGGGCAGGTTGGTGGAGTGCAGGCAGCGCGCGTCGTCGGTGACCACCACGTGCTGGTGCGCGGGCAGCCGATCCAGCCATCCGATCCCGGCCACGCCCATGGCCACCGCCGCGGTGGCGTACGCGTCAGCCAGTCCGAGGTCGTGCCCGACCACGGTCACCGAGCGCAGCCCCCTAGCCGGCGCGCCCCGCCGGGGATCCTGCACGTGAGGGCCACGTTCGTAGACACCCGAGGTGGCGACCGCCAGGTCTGTCCCAGTGAGCGCCAGACAGACCGCCGACGGGTTCCACGGGTGCCGCACACCGATCCGCCACGGCAGCCCGGTCGAGGAGCGGCCCCGCACCCGGACGTCACCACCGGCGTTCAGGCAGTGGTTGTCGACACCCGCCGCGCGCAACCGGTCCGAGGCCACCTGGACCGCCCAGCCCTTGACGTACCCGGACGGGTCCAGCCGCCCGGTGGCGTACGCGTCGAAGAAGCCGTCGGTGGCGCCCCACAGGTCGGCGCAGCGTTCCAGCACCCGGCGCAGGTCGGCCGACGCCTCGGATAGCAGCAGCTCGCCCCGGTCGAAGCGGCACACCTCGCTGTCCGGCCGGTACGTGCTGAACCTCGCGTCCACCTCGCGCAGCCAGGCGAACACCCCGTCGGCCAGCGCGGCCAGCTCGACCGTGGACCGGTCGTCGGCGATGTCGAGACTGACCGGGGTACCCATCACGTGTTCGACCCGACGCAGCCCGGGTCGGATCAAGGTGTCCACCCTCACCGACTCTGGTCGATCGCGGCCTGCAAGGACCGCTGGTAGGCGTCGCTGGTCGCGGTCGCGCCCGAGATGGTGTCCAGGTCGGCGCTCTGCCGTTCCACCACCATCCCCACCGCGCCGCTGTACCGGCTGTCGACCTGGTCGCTGCGCTGGTCGGACTGGGCCGTTCCGCGCGGCAGCCGCTGCGCCGCCGCGTTGACGATCCGGTCGCCGACCACCGTGATGCGGACCTGCACGTCGCCGAACTCGTTGCTCACCACCGGCCCGACGAGCGTGCTGGCGGTGGGCGGCGCGGCGGCGGTGCCGGTCCGGGACGCGGCGGGGGTACCCGGTGCGCCGCTCGAACCGGACCGGCTCGCGCCGGAGGCGCTGCGCGTCGATTCCGGCGCGGTGCTGACCCGCAGCGTCGTCTCGTCCGAGCCGGCTGCTGGTGCCGGCCCCTCGGCGGCGGTGGGTGCCTCCTGGGCGGGTTGACCGGTGCCCGGTGCGGCCTTGAACACCACCAGCGCGGTGGTACTGGCGGCCAGGCCGGTGATCGCGAGGAGCGCGCGACGCATGCGGTGGGCCCTCTCAGAGTTCGAAGGTGGCGAGGTGAATCTGACGGCGGCGGACGCCGGCCTGGCGAAGCACCTGGCGATACTGCTCGACCAGCCCGGGTGGGCCACACAGGTAGACGTCGCGACGAGCCACGTCCGGCACCAGCTGGCGCAGCCCGTCCGGGGTCATCACCTGCCGTGGGACCGGGTCGTTGCGGGAGCCGACGACGTACCAGACTCGCAGACCGCGGTTACGGACCAGCCAGTCCAACTCTTCCTGCAACAACACGTCGGCCGGGGTACGGGCCCGGTAGATCAGCGCGGCACCGGGCGGCAGTTCCTCCAGCATCGCCCGCAGCGGGGTGATGCCGCTGCCGGCGGCGATCAGCAGCGCGCGCTCGCGGGTGCGGTGGGCCGCCGTGCAGGTGCCTGACGGGCCGACCGCCCAGACCCGTACGCCTGGATCGAGGTTGCGCAGATCCTGGGTGTGCCGACCGACCACCTTGACGGTCAGCCGCAGCCAGCGGTCGTTCGCGGCGGCGGAGACCGAGAACGGGTGCGACTGCCACCAGCAGCCCCGGGTCAGGAAACGCCAGCGGAAGAACTGCCCACCCAGCAGCTCCAGCCGGTCGAGGCCCGACCCGGTCAGGTAGAGCGAGACGGCGTCGGGGCTTTCGGTGACCACGTCACTGACCCGTAGCCGGTGCCGCAGGTTGAACCGCAGCGGGTTGATCACCCGACCCCACAGCCACGCGGCGACCACCAGCACGTACAGGGCGATCCATCCGGTACGCGCCGGGCCGGGCCGGAACAGCTGGCTGCCGTTGCTGAACTGGTGGGCGAAGCCGAGCAGCAGCACGGCGTACGCGGCCAGGTGGGTGGCGTGCCACAGCTCGTACGGCAGCACCCGGCGTACCGCCCGTACGCTTACCAACCCGACCAGCACCAGCAGGCCGGCAGCAGCGAACGCGGAGACCATGTCCTGGTACTCGCGCAGCATCACGCCGGCCTGGCCGAGCAGCGAGCGACCTTCCAGCCCGGCGTAGCCGACCAGGATCAGCGCCGTGTGGGCGAGCACCGCGACCAGCAGCGTGGCGGCGACGTCGCGGTGCCAGCGGGCGATCCGCTCGCCGCCGGCCCACCGTTCGAGCACCGGCAGGCGGCTCATCATCAGCACCTGGACCAGCAGCAGGTAGCCGGCGACCAGCCCGGTGATCTGCCCGGCGGCGGTGGTCATCGCGGTGGCGCCGGTCAACGAGCCGGCCGGGGTGTCCCGCCACCATGGCAGCACGCTGGCCACCAGACCGCCCAGGAACAGCACGACCAGCAGCCGCCGGCCATTGGCGCCGCGCCGTGGCACGGCCGCCGGTGGGGCGGACGCGCCCGACCCCGGCCGGGCCGGCCGGGGACTGACGTACGGGCGGGGGTAGGTCGTCACGCCCGGCCGCCGCACTCGTCGAGCTGATCGGCCATGCACCGTTTCCGATTCCTGCCGGGCGTCGGACCCTGGACGTGACCGGTCTGCCGTGGTGCGACGCCTGCTGCTGAGGGTTTGCCCCGGGAAGGTAGTCACCGGGCCGACACACGACAAGGCCGGTCGACGGCCCCAGGCCGGGGCACTTAAGGCGGCGCTCATCGCGAGCCGGCGTCGGGCGGTTACCGGCCAATCGGGTACGCACGTCACAAGCAGGGCCTTCGCTCGCCCGCCGTTGCCCGGCGGGCGACAATCCCCCAACCGGAACCCGCGCCGCACCGCACCGCCGCGCAGGAGAAATTTAAGGCTGGGATAAGGGGTCGCTCAGCTCTCGCCCGGCCGCGCTCCCGAGCCGTGGGCGCCAAAGTAGCAACAGGAAGAGCGCGTGAGCCCTCTCCGCAGCGGGTATTCCGTCGCACCGTTGCTGAACGCGTGAGGGGAAGGCACATGCTCAGCAAAGAGGATCAACGCAGATTTGAGCAGATCACCCGCCACCTACGGGAGAGTGATCCGGCGTTCTTCGCCCGGCTCGACCATCGGGCCCGGGGCCGTCACGGCCGCTGGCTGCTGCTGTTGACCGTCGTGCTCTGGGCGGCGCTGCCGGCGACCACCGTACTCGCCGGCCGGCTGGCCGGGGCGATCTTCGCGGTGGTGCTGTTGACCAACGCGGCGCTGATGTGGCGGTTCCGTCAACGTTGGCTGTGACCGGGCGGGTCGTGGTGGCTCACTGCTCACCGAGCTGGCGGTAGGCGTGGCGCAGACGTTCGACGAGTCCGGGCCCGCCGATGGCCGGCGCGGGCGCGCCCAGTTGCCGCAGCAGCAGGTCCGGTCGGGCGGTCAGGCTCGGCGGGCGGTCCGGCAGCGGCACGGGCGGCAACCAGAACCGGTCGACCGCCTCGGCCAGCGGCGTGACGGGCAGGTCGGCCAGGGCCCGGACGGCCCCGGCCGCGGGCATGGTCACCTCGTGGTCGCCGGGCCAGCCGGTGTCCGCCGCCCTGGTGCCCGACGGGGCCGAGGTAGCACTGTGGCCGGTCGGGTTCGTCGGTGCCGGAACGTCCCGCCGCGCCGGTTCGTCGGCGCGCCCCGCCGCTTCGCCGCCGCCGGGCCGCCGGCTCGTCGAGGCGTCGGTGGCCGATGCGCCGGCGCGCAGCTGCCGTAGCCGCGCGAGCAGGTTCGCTCGGCTGCGCCCACGCCAGTGCAGCAGGGTGAACGGGTCCGCGTCGAACGCCTCGGCGAGCAGATAGAACGTCGCCGCGAGGTGTTTGCAGGGCACTGCGACGTCCGGGCACGAACACCGCTGGTCCAGTTCGCTGATCGCCGCCGGGAACAGCGGCGCCTCGGCCGCGACGAACAGCTCCTCCAGCTCGGCCGGCAGGTCGCCGGCGAGCAGCCGGGCGCTGAAGAACGCCTGGGCGGCGAGTTCCGCCTCGATCCGGGCCCACAGCCGGGCCGGAAAGGGCGGCAGTGCGACGCTTACCTGGTACGGCCGGGCCCGGGAGCCCTGCACCACCGCGGTGACCACGCCTGGCGCGACGTCGAGGCGGAGCACCTGCCCGGCGCGGGCGTACGACCGGCCCCGGGTCAGCCGGGTGCCGAGCGCGAACGACTCCAGCACCTCCAGAAATCGGCGGGACCACCAGGAGACGCCGATCGCGCCCCGGGTGCTGCGGGCCCGCAGACCGCCGTCGACCCGGCGCGGCGGGCCGTAGTCGGCGAACCTGCCGCCGTCGTCGGCCCTCACTCGACCACCGCCCCCGCCTCCAGCGTGAACAACTCCCGTAGCTGAGCGGTGGACAGCTCGGTCACCCACTGCTCGCCGGTGCCGACCACCGAGGCGGCCAGGCCACGCTTGTCGGCGATCAACGCAGCGACCTTCTCCTCCACCGTGCCGGCGCAGACGAACTTACGGACCTGCACCCGGCGCCGCTGTCCGATCCGGAACGCCCGGTCGGTGGCCTGGTCCTCGACCGCCGGGTTCCACCACCGGTCGACGTGCACCACGTGATTGGCGGCGGTAAGCGTCAGTCCGGTGCCGCCGGCCTTGAGCGAGAGGACGAACAGCGCCGGTCCGCCGTCGGACTGGAAGCGGGTCACCATCGCATCCCGGTCGGCCTTACCGACCCCGCCGTGCAGGAAGAGCACCTCCCGGCCGAACCGGGCCGACAGGTGCCCGCGCAGCATCCCGCCGAACTCCGCGTACTGGGTGAACAGCAGGGCCTTCTCCCCCGCCGCGAGGACCTCGTCGAGGATCTCCTCCAGCCGGGCCAGCTTGCCCGACCGTCCGTCCAGGGGTGAGCCGTCGCGGAGCAGCTGCGCGGGGTGGTTGCAGACCTGCTTGAGCCGGGTCATGGTGGCCAGCACCAGCCCGCGCCGCTCGATGCCGTCGCTGGATGCGATCCGGGCGAGCATGTCGTCGACGACCACCCGGTACAGCGCCGCCTGCTCGGCGGTGAGGTTGCAGACGACCTCCATCTCCAGTTTCTCGGGCAGGTCGGTGATGATCGACGAGTCGGTCTTGAGCCGGCGCAGCACGAACGGACCGGTGATTCGGCGCAGCCGTTCGGCGGCCTCGGTGTCCCCGTGCCGTTCGATCGGTTCGGCGAACCGCTTGCGGAACGTCGCCGCCGGGCCGAGCAGGCCCGGGTTGGCGAACTGCATGATGGACCAGAGGTCCGCCAGCCGGTTTTCCACCGGGGTGCCGGTGACCGCGATGCGGTGCCGGGCGGGCAGTGCGCGTACCGCCTCGGCCTGCCGGGTGGCGGCGTTCTTGATGGCCTGCGCCTCGTCGACGACCACCCGGTGCCAGTCGACGCCGGCCAACTCCGCGGCATCCCGGGCAGCCACCGAATACGTGGTGAGGACCAGGTCCGCGGCGTGCACGGTGGCGGTGAACTCCGCGCCGCGAGTCCGCTGCGCGCCGTGATGCACGTGTACGCGTTTGTCCGGGGTGAACCGGGCGGCCTCCCGCTGCCAGTTGCCCACCAGCGACATCGGGCAGATCAGCAGGGTCGGACCGGCCTGCGGCGGGTCGGCGGCCAGCAGCGCCAGCAGCTGCACCGTCTTGCCCAGCCCCATGTCGTCGGCGAGCACCCCACCGAGCCCCAGCGACTGGAGAAACGCCAGCCAGGCCAGCCCTCGCCGCTGGTACGGCCGCAACGTGCCGTGGAACGACGGCGGCTCGTCCAGCGGGGCGAGCCGGCGGTCCACGGCCCCGGCGAGCAGGTCACCGAGCGCGCCGTCGGCGCTCACCTCGAGCACCGGCAACGCGTCCGGTTGCTCGGCATCGGACAGACCGAGCCGCAGCAGGTCGGCCACGGTCAGCTCACCGCTGGCCCGCAGCAGGCGCAGGCCGGCGGCGAGTCGCTTCGGGTCCAGCTCGACCCAGCGCCCCCGCAGCCGTACCAGCGGGGTCTTCAGTTCCGCCAGCCGGGTCAACTCGTCGGAGGTCAACGGCTCGTCGCCGAGAGCCAGCTCCCAGCGGTAGTCGACCAGGGCGTCCAGTCCCACCCGGTCGGCCGGGCCGGTGACCGTGCCGGGCGCGCTGCGGGAGCTGGCCCGCAGCCGGGCGCCCAGCCGCGATGCGGGCCGTCGCCACCACGACGGCAGCAGCACCGTGAAGCCCGCCGCGTGCAGCGTCGGAGCGCCCTCGCGCAGGAACCGGTGCGCGCCCTCGGTGTCCAGCTCCAGCGCCTCCGGCCGGGCCGTACGCAGAGCCACGTCCAGTTCCGGCCACAGTCGGCTGGCCCGGCCGAGTTCGGCCAGCAGGATCTCCTGCGGATGGTCACCGGCCACGGTCTCGCCGTCGCCGCGCCACACCTGTCCGGCGTCGACGTGCCGGCCCGGCTCGTCGTTGGCGCGCAGTCCGAACTCGACCCGCCAGCGGCCGGTGGTGGCGACCACGGCATCGGGGTCGGCCGGCACCACAGTCACCGGTTCGGTCAGTTCGTCGGCCGACGGCTCGACCAGCCGGAAGCTGGCCCGCACCGTGCCACCGGCGGCGTCGCGCTGCCACTGGTCCAGCTCGGAGCGGAGCGTGCGCAGCGCCGCCGGCTCGGCGGTGAACCCGCGCTGCGGTCCGGTCAACGCGCCCAGCCAGGCCGTCACGGCACCGTTCGGTCGCACCCCCCGGGACAGCGTCATCGGCGGCAGCGCGGCGCGCACGGCCGCGTCGGTGAGCGCGTCGAGCGCGTCGGCGACCAGCAGCCCGGGCACCTCGGCCGACGCGTCGGCGCGGCCCGACGCCCGGGTCGCGGACCCCCGCCCGGACAGCTGAGTCGCGGACGGTCGGCCCGGGTCGTCCGCAGGGCCACCTGTCGACGTCGTTCGCCGACGGTCGGCACCCGGTCGGGTCGCTCTGCCGGGCCCGGGTCGGCCGTCGGACGCCAGCCCGGGCAGGTCCGCCTCGACCACGGCCCGGGCGGCGGGGGGCAGGGCCAGCGCCAGCGACCGGGCCCAGGCGGCGTCCGTGCCGGTCAGCAGCGGTCGCCACACCGCCCAGGCGTCGGATGCCCCGGTGGCCGAGAACGGATCGGTGGCCGCGAACGGATCGGCGAGGCTGGGCAGGACCCGGCCACGGGTGGCCAGGTCGGTGGCGAAATCGGCCAGTTCGGCCAGGTGTCGCAGGCTCGCGCCGGGTGCGGCGGCCAGCTTCTCGACGGTACGCAGCAGCGACAGCGCGGCGTCCGGGGCGTACGCCAGCACCGGAACCTGCCACCCGGCGAGGGTGACCGGACCACGGACCGGTGCCACGACGGTGGTGCGGACCAGTTCCGGTGAATCCAGCGGCGAGCCGGCGCGGGTGGGCAGGCGCAGCAGCGCGGTGCCGAGGTCGTCCGGTTCGGCGACGTCGGCCAGCAGTGCGACCAGTTCGGCGTGCCCGGCGGCGAACGGGTGTGGGCGGGCTCGCGGTGCCCGGCCGGGACGGCGCGGGGCCGCCGGTGGCAGGGTGCTGTCCTCGGCCCAGACCGCCAGCCCCCGGCCGGGCAGCCACATCCCATGGACGACCAGCACGCACTCCCCCTCGAACCGGGCGGGTTCGCGCCACACCGGCGGCGACCCGGGGCCAGGATAGGCGGCGCCGACCGGCTAGCGTCGGCGCCATGTGCGACCTCCTGGTGATCGGCGGCCTCGGCGTCGATGTGCGAGTGCGGGTGCCCCGGCTGCCGTTGCCGGTGGTCGACTCGGTCACCGTCGATCCGATCGAGTTGCGGGTCGGCAACACCGGCGCCGGGGTGGTCCTCGCCGCGCACGCGCTCGGGCTGCGGGTGACGGTGGTCGACACGGTGGGCGTGGATCCGGCCGGTGCCGTCGTGCGAGCCGCGCTGGCCCGTACCGGCGTGCGGGCGGTCCTGGCCGACGACCCGGCCGGCACCCGACGGTCGGTGAACCTGGTCGACCCCGGCGGGCGGCGGATGTCGCTGTACGACCCCCGGGCCTCGGACGGTCCGCCACCGTTCGCGGCGCCCCGGGTGGCGGAGCTGATCGAGGACGCCACCCACGTGCATCTGTCGATCATGGGATGGGTGCGGGAGTTGCTGCCCGACCTCGGTGACGTGCTCAGCGAGGGGGTGGGCGCCTCGACCGACCTGCACGACTGGGACGGGCACAACCCGTACCACCGCCGCTTCGCCGACGTCGCCGAGTTGGTGCTGGTCAGCGGTGCGGCGCTCGGGGACCGGGCGGCGGCCGTGGCCGGCACGCTGGCACCGCGCCCGGTGCTGGTGACCCGGGGCGCGGACGGTGCCGATCTGTACCTGGGCCGGGACGTCCATCGCGTTCCGGCGGCCGTCCCGCCCGGCCCGGTGATCGACACCAACGGCGCCGGGGACGCCTTCGCGGCAGGGATCATCGCGGCCCGGTCCCGCGGCGCGACCTGGCTGGAGGCGGCCGGGTACGCGTCCCGGGTCGCCGCCGCGGCCTGCACCCACGACGGCATGGAGTACCCGCCGGGGCTGCTCCCCCGCGACTGACCGATCGGGCGTACCGCTGCCGGGTGGTGCTTGACAGGCGCTTTGGTAAGTCGTAGCTTACCGTTCGTGGCCACTTACCGACCTGACGAGGGCTGGGACGCCCTCGGCGACCCCACCCGTCGCGCCATCGTCGCGTGCCTGGCGGAACAGCCACGTGCCGTCGGCGAACTCGCCCGGGAACTACCGATCAGCCGGCCCGCGGTCTCCCAGCACCTGAAGGTGCTCAAGGAAGCCGGACTGGTCGTCGACCAGCAGGCCGGCACCCGACGGGTCTACCGGCTCAACCCGGCCGGCGTGGCCGCCCTACGCGACCAACTCGACACGTTCTGGCGCCGCGCGCTGGACAGCTACCAGGACGTCGTCGACCAGACCACCGAGGAGGACTCATGACCCAGGCAGCGGATGTGGTGGTGCGCCGCCAGATCATCGTGAACGCGCCGATCGAACGGGCGTTCACCACGTTCACCGAACGCTTCGGCGACTTCAAGCCACGGGAACACAACCTGCTCGGCGTCGCGATCGCCGAGACCGTGTTCGAGCCGAGAGTCGGTGGCCACATCTACGACCGTGGCGTCGACGGCACCGAGTGCCGCTGGGCTCGGGTGCTCGCCTACGACCCACCGGATCGGGTCGTGTTCAGCTGGGACATCAACCCCAAGTGGCAGGTCGAGACCGAGCCCGACAACACCAGCGAGGTTGAGGTGCGGTTCGTCGCCGAAACCCCGCACCGCACCCGGGTGGAACTGGAACACCGCAACCTCGACCGGCACGGCCCCGGCTGGGAGTCCGTCCGGGACGGCGTCGCCGACGACGGAGGATGGCCGCTCTACCTTGACCGCTACGCCGCCCTGTGCGACGCGTCCGGCTGACGGCAGGATCATCCCGCTTCGCCCTGCGGGTCACCGACGGCCGGGGCAGGATGGGCGCATGGCATCCACGGTTGAGATCCCACTGGTGGGCGGCACGGCCGACGGCGAGCACGTCACCGTCGAACTGGACCCGAACGGCCGGCCCCCACTGACCCACCACCACCTGGGGCCACAAGGGCTGGCGGCAGCGGAGATCTACGAGTTGGAGTCCGTCGACACCGACCGCCAGCAGTGGCGCTACTGCTGGCGGGGGCCGGCGGTCTGACCCGGCCCCGCCACCGGTCAGGCGCCGACCTCGACCAGCGACCGGTTACGCAGGCTCTCCAGCACCGCCCGGGTGACCTGGGAGGTGCCTCTGGCCTCGTCACACACCCGCGCCACCCGCTGGGCGGTGACCTCGGCCCGCTGCTCGCGCTCATCCCACAACTGGTCCACCTCGGCCAACAGGGGGCCCTCCACCTCACGCTCCACACCCCGCAACGCCGGCACCCCCAGTCGCTGGGCGAGGTCAAAGACCTTGCCGGCGTAGGGCAGGGGCAGAAACGGCGTACCCATCATCGCCGCGAAGATCAGGAAGTGCAGGCGCATACCGACCGCCAGGTCGAAGTGACGCATCAACCCGAGGATCTGCTGCGGTGAGTAGGTGCCGTGCAGGATCCGCCCCCGCTCTGCGGCGATCATGTGCGACAGCACCCCGTGCGAGTGCCGGATGTCGTCGCGTTCCATCGGCACGAACAGCACGTGCGCGTCGATCCGGTGCACCAGGAAGTCACCGATCTGTGCCAGCAGCCGGTGGTATCCGTCCACGTCCAGCCGCTCCGCTGCCCGGCCCGGCTCCCGCACGCTCATGCCGACCAGCCGTTTGCCGGCCGGCACGCCCTCCTCCCGGAGGAACTGCGCGGGAAAGTCCTCCGGTTCCAGCAGGAACGCCGGATCGCCGGTCACGGTGATCGGATTGAGCAGGCCGGCCTCCTCCAGCACCATCCGCGACTCCTGGTCGCGTACGGTCACCTGGACGGCACCGGCCAACGTCTCCCGGACCATGCCGGTGTCCACCATCTCGTTGAGCGGCCCGACGCCGACGGCGTACGTCAGTAGGGGCAGACCCCGCTCCTGCGCCACCCGGACCACCCGCAGGTAGCGGCGGGCCTCCTTGTCGTAGAGGATGCCGCCGCCGCCCAGGATGAGCAGGTCGAGTTGAGACAGTACGAGAGCGGAGTCGGTCCGGCTGACCCCCTCCCACGGCACCGCCTCCACATCCGGATGGGCGACCGCGGTGTGTGCGGGATTCCGCGAGAACACGATGATCCGGGCGTGTGGCTCCTGCTGCCGCAGATCGGTCAGCAGACCGGTGAGGATCGCCTCGTCGCCCAGGTTGCGCCCGCCGTATGAGCCGAGCACGCCGATGGTCAGTCCGGCACGCGTCATCCGTCGCTCCTCCCCAGGTGCGTCCGCTCGGACGTTTCCCCGCTGCGCTGGTGAACAGTCCTCGCCGGTGGGCCGGGTGCCCAGGCGGGCGGGAAACGGGTTGCCGGTACGGGTGCCCGACCGGCAGCGTGCACGACATGCAGGCGCAGACACGGAATCGGCTACGGTGGGCCCAGTTGCCCCCTGATGTCCGATCCGCCGTGGAGGAGATCCTCGGCGACCGGGTGATCGAAGCGGTGTCGCAGCCGGGCGGATACTCCCCCGGCACCGCCGACCGGGTACGCACCGCCAGCGGGCGGCGCGCCTTCGTCAAGGCGGCCAGCCCGGCCCAGAACCCGGACACCCCGGACATGCACCGGGCCGAGGCGCGGATCACTGCCGCACTGCCCGCATACGCCCCGACGCCCCGCATGCTCGGCTGCCACGACGACGGTCACTGGGTGGCACTGGTGCTCACCGACGTCGACGGGCGGCACCCGGTCACCCCGTGGCGCGCCGAGGAACTCGACGCGGTGCTTGACGCCCTGGAACGGATGTCGACGGCGCTCACGCCCAGCCCGGTGGCGGAGGTGCCGGCCATCGCCGAGCGGCTGGCCGACGAATTCGCCGGCTGGCGGCGAATAGTCGACGACCCGCCGCCGGAGTTGAACGCCTGGGCCCGGACGCATCTCCACGACCTCTGCTCCTGGGCGGACCACGGCCTCGCCTCGCTGGCTGGCGACACCCTGTGCCACGTGGATATCCGCGCGGACAACCTGCTCGTCGACCCGGCCGGCCGCGTCACAGTGGTCGACTGGCCCTGGGCGGCGCGCGGCCCGAACTGGCTGGACACCGCGATGCTGCTGCTCGACGTACGCCTCCAGGGCGGGCACGACACCGAGGCGCTGATCCGTCGGCTTCCGCTCACCGCCGCAGCCGACCCGGACGCGGTGACCGGTCTCTACGCCGGCCTAGCCGGCTTCTTCACCGACCGGGCGCGCCTGCCAGCGCCGCCGGGCATCCCCACCCTCCGGGCGTTCCAGCAGGCCCAGGCCGAAGTCCTGCTCACCTGGCTGGCCGAACGCGTCGCCACCTGACCCGCCCCGCCCGCGCCGCCCCGCACCGCACCGCCGCACCACACCGCCCCACCGCACCGCCGCCGCGCCTGATCGCTGGAGGCAGCAAGATCCCCGAAACTGCTGCCTCCAGCCGCGACGACCCAGCAACATCCCCGAAACTGCTGCCCCGGAGCAGCGGTGGCCCCGCGACAATCCCGACGTTGCTCCCCTCCCAGCGGCGGGGGCCTGTCTCGCTAAGGGTGTTTCCGGCGATCTTGGTTAGTAGGTTTCAGCGGCTGGGAAGCGGTCGCTGAAGGTGATGGCGAAGGCGTTCAGGGCGGGTTTCCAGCGCATCGTCCATCGGGTTCTGCCTGCCCCGGTGGGGTCCAGGGATCGGGTCACCAGGTACAGACACTTCAACGCGGCCTGCTCGTTGGGGAAGTGGCCGCGGGCCTTGACCGCCCGCCGGTAGCGGGCGTTCAACGATTCGATCGCGTTGGTCGAGCAGATGACGGTGCGGATCTCCAGGTCGTAGTCGAGGAACGGGATGAACTCCGCCCACGCGTTGTCCCACAGCCGGATCACCGCCGGATACCGGCCGCCCCATTTCTCGGCCAGGTCGTCGAACGCGGCCCTCGCGGCGGTGGCGTTGACGGCGGTGTAGATCGGCTTGATATCGCGCTTCAGCTCATCCCAGTAGCGCCGCGAGGTGAGCCGGAAGGTGTTGCGGATCAGGTGGATCACGCACGTCTGCACGATCGTCTGCGGCCACACGTTCGTGACGACATCGGGCAGGCCCTTCAACCCGTCGCAGACCAGGAAGAACACGTCCTTCACGCCCCGGTTGCGCAGGTCGGTGAGCACGCTCATCCAGAACTTCGCGCCCTCACCACCCGAGCCGGCCCACAACCCGAGGATGTCCTTGTCCCCGTCGAGGGTGACCCCGATCGCGGCATAGAACGGCCTGTTCGCCACCTGCCCATCCCGCACCTTCACCACGATGGCGTCGATGAACACCGCCGCGTAGATCTCGTCCAGGGGCCGGTGGGACCAGTCGGTCATCTCCTCGATCACCTTGTCGGTGATCCGCGAGATCGTCTCCTTGGACACCGAAGCCCCGTAAATCTCGGTGAAGTGCGCCGAGATCTCCCCGGTGGTCAAACCCTTGGCATACAACGACAACACCACCTCATCGACGCCCGACAGGCGACGCTGCCGCTTGCGCACGATCTGCGGGGTGAACGTGCCCGCCCGGTCCCGCGGCACGTCGATCTGCACCGGTCCCGACGCGTCGGTCAACACCGTCTTCGACCGAGTGCCGTTGCGGATGTTGCCCGAGCCGGCGCCGTCGGGTTCGTGTTTGGCATAACCGAGATGCTCCGTCATCTCCTCGTTCAACGCGGTCTCCAGGACCGTCTTGGTCAACTGCTTCAACAGCCCGTCCGGACCCGTCAACGACAAGCCCTGCTCCTTCGCGGCCCGAACCAGCTCAGCGGCGGCTTTCGCCTCCGCCGACGGCTCGGGCCGCTTCTTCCGTCCGGTCTGGTCGTTCAGTGTCGCGGTCATCACGGCACCCTCCTCACCAGGCACAACGCCCGGCAGGTCAGGCCGGAAACACCTTTAGATCCACAGACCCAGCGGCGGAGGAGCCCCGCGACACTCCGGCGACCTCCTTGGGGGTGGCGGGGCCGGGTTTCAGGTGGGCGGGGTGGACACGTGGGTGAGGAAGGGCAGGACCACCGTGGGCAGGGCCGGTGAGTCGACGATGTCGTAGTGCGTGAGCCCCGGGAGGACGGCCAGCCGCGCGGCCGGACGACCGGTGCCGTCCCACCCGGCGTCCCGATGGCCGCCACCGAGCAGGCCGAAGAACTCCACCATGTGCGCCGGGCGAACCGAGTCGGCGTCGGCGAAGACCAGCATCGTCGGCGTGGTGATCGCCGCGACCTCCGATGACCAGTCGTAGTCGCGGCGCAGCAGTTCACCGGTCCGGACCCAGAGTCGTGGCCAGTCCTGCGGGCGGGGCGCGACGCGCCGGTAGAGCTGCTCGGGCGGGGTGCCGCGCATCCGCTCGGCGGCCGCCTCGTCGGGCTCGGGCATGCCGGCGAGTACCTCGGGAAACCAGCCCTGCCGCCGACATGGCGCGGAGACCACCACCAGGCGGCGGAGCAGTTGCCGGTGCTGCACCGCCAACCGCAGGGCGACTCCACCGCCGAGGGAGAAGCCGAGCACCTCGGCCTCGGCCAGACCAAGGTGAACGATCAGCGCAGCCACGTCGTCGGCCATCGACTCGTACCGCAGCGGGCGGCCGGGGTCGGCGGTGCGGCCGTGGCCCGGCAGATCGACGCTGACCACCAGGCGACGCCGCGCCAACGCCGGTCGGATCGCGGCGAAGGTCTCCGCCGTGCCGAACCCGCCATGCAGCAGCACCAGCGGGCGACCTTCGCCCTCCGTCTCGTACCAGAATCGAACGCCGTCGAGCTGCGCGTAGCTCATGCTGTTCCTTCCCTGCTCCGACGCGGGACCGCTGCCGCCCGCCGGATGCCGAGCCGCCGGTGCCGGGAGCACGACACCGATACGATCAGCGAGTCTCGATGCCCGCAGTAGGTACCCGCCCCGGGTGAGGTGAGGTGCGGTGGCCGTTGTCGTCGACCTGCTCAACATCACGATCATCCTGCATGGGCTGCTGAAGCTGACCGCCATCACGAACGCGACCCGCTGGATCAGCGAACGGGGCCGGGACTACCGACTCGCGTACGACCGGATGCCACCCGCCGACGACGCGGCCAAGCTACGCCTGCTGGTCGAGTGCGGCGGCACCTTCTTCCCGTTCGGCGCGAAAGATCACCGGATCCGGCGGCGATACCTACGTTGGCAGCGACGGTCCCGGCGGTGGCGGGCGGCAGCCGTCGCGTTGCGGATCTGGGCCACGGTCTGTTTCACCGCGCCCGGGCTGGTCGCGCTTACCGTCTTCGGCACAGCCGGTCCCGCCTTCTTCCTACCCCGGCCACCCGGCTCCCGCTGGCTCACTCTCGGCGCCGCACTTGTCGCCGCCGCCATCGTCATCGCGATCTTCTTCGAGGCGCTGACCTGGTATCTGACCGTACGCGGCTACGCCCGCCGGTTCCTCACCACGGGCTTCCACCGGACCCGGGTCGACTCGACCGGAGAGAACCTCGCGGAACTGCGGGTCTACATCTACCTCGCGGCGTCGATGGTGTTGGCCAACTCCATGCTCTGCCTGACGGCGGCCGTCTCCTTCGGCTCCTACCGCTACCTCGACGGCAACGAGGTCGGCTACGGTCCCAGTGCCGTTGCCGCAGCCTGCCTGCACACCGCGTCGAGCATGTCCTTCCTGGGAGAGTCACCCTTCACCACCCACAACTCGGTGGGCAGCCTGATCGGCGTACTCGACCTCGGGTCGGGCGTGATGCTGATCCTGTTCGGGCTGACCCTGCTGCCGGCGATGCTCAACCTGAACGGACGAGACGAGTAGGTGGTGCGTGGTGGGCGCGGCAGGTTTCGAACCTGCGACCCCTCGCTTGTAAGGCGAGTGCTCTCCCGCTGAGCTACGCGCCCGGACGCCGTACGGCGGGCCGGCGGTTGGCAAGCTTACCCTGCCACCCGCCGGCCCCGGCGGACGCCTCGCGACCGGCGGCCGGGTCAGGCCGCGGCCTCCGCCAGGGCCTTGCGCCAGCCCTGCTGGTCGCGGGCCTCACCGGGCATGTTCATCTCGGCGAAGCGGACCACGCCGGACCGGTCGATGACGAAGGTGCCCCGGTTGGCGATGCCGGCGACGTCGTTGAAGACGCCGTACGCCTGAGCGACGGCGCCGTGCGGCCAGAAGTCGGACAGCAGCGGGAATTGGTAGCCCTCCCGTTCCGCCCAGATCTTGTGGGCGTACACCGAATCGACGCTGACGGTCAGCACCTGGACCTCGTCGTTCACGTACTCGTCGAGGTTGTCCCGCACCTCGGTCAGCTCACCCTGGCAGACCCCGGTGAACGCCAGCGGGTAGAAGACCAGCAGGACGGTGCGCCGGCCCCGGAAGTCGGAGAGCCGGACCTGCTGGTTGTTCTGGTCCTTCAACTCGAAGTCGGGCGCCTCGACGCCAACCTCGACAGGCATGCGAACTCCTCGGATCGGTTCGGGACGGCCTCGGTCACTCGCCGTGGGTGGGGTTACTTCTTGCCCTTGGCGCCGCGACGTAGCACGAGTCGGGCACCGCTCCAGTCCTTGCCGGCGTTGACCGTGGAAGTCTGCTGAAGACCGGCGGTGGGTGCCGACTCGGCGATCTCACTCGGTTCGACGTGGCCGTCGCGGCCGGCCTTGGGCGTCAGCAGCCACACGACCCCGTTGTCGGCCAGCGGGCCGAGGGCGTCGACGAGCAGCTCGAAGAGATCACCGTCGCCGTCCCGGTACCAGACCAGCACCGCGTCGACCACCTCGTCGGTGTCCTCGTCTACCAGATCTCCACAACGGTCGGTCAGGGCGTCTCGGAGATCGGAGTCGACGTCGTCGTCGTAGCCCATCTCCATGACGACCATCCCCGGCTCGATGCCGAACCGGTCCGCCAGGCTGCGTACCCCGTCAGCAGCCTGACCAGCGGTCGCGCTCACTGTCGCGTGCCTCCTCATCTCGTCCGAGCCGGCGTCTGCTCGACGCCGTCAGGCAAAGTCCACACAGTTGTGCCCTCCTGCGCAAGTGGCGCACCGGGTGGAACGAAATTTACCGTGCCAGCAGCGTACGGGCACCCTGGGTGATGGCCTCCTCGGACACCAGGACCTGTCGGGCGGCCGGACCCAGCGGCACAAAAGAGTCAACTGCGGCCACCCGGCGTGCCGCGCCGACATATCCGGCGTCCACCAGCGCGGCGATCACCCCCTCACCGACCCCACCGGACCGGCGTGTCTCGTCCACCACCAGCACCCGGCCGGTCGCGGCGGCCTCCCGGATGAGGTCGGCCACCGGCAGTGGCGCAAGCCAGCGCAGGTCCACGACCCGGGTGCCGATCCCCTCGTCGGCCAGCGCCGACGCCGCCCGCAACGACATTCGTACGCCGTTACCGAAGGTGATGATGGTTACGTCCTCGGCCGAACCGACTCCGTACACGCGGGCCCGTCCCACCGGCACGTGGCCGCCGGCCCAGGCGCCGGGATCGGCGTAATCGGCCAGCCACTCACCATCACCGTCGGCGTAGAGGTCGCGGGTGTGGTAGAGCGCGATCGGCTCCAGGAACACGCAGACGCTGCCGTCCACCGTCGCGCTCGCCAGGCAGGTCCGCATCATCGCCGCCGCGTCGTCCGGCCGTGCCGGCACGGCGATCACCAGGCCCGGCACGTCCCGCAGTACGGCCACCGAGTTGTCGTTGTGGAAGTGCCCGCCGAAGCCCTCCTGGTACGCCAGCCCGGCCACCCGCACCACCATCGGATTGCGCAGTGCTCCCTGCGAGAAGAAGCGCATCGTCGCCGCCTCGCCGCGCAGCTGGTCCTCGGCGTTGTGCAGGTACGCCAGGTACTGGATCTCCGGCACCGGCAGCATTCCGGCCAACCCCGCGCCGAGGCCGAGGCCGAGGATCGAGGTCTCGTCGAGCAGCGTGTCGAACACCCGGGCGACACCGAACCGGTCACGCAGTCCCTTGGTCACCCCGTAGACCCCGCCCTTGGCGGCGACGTCCTCACCGAAGACCGCCATCTGCGGATGGCTGAGCAGCCCGTCGGTGAGCGCCGCGTTGATGCTCTGCGCGAGGGTGAGCGGCCCGGCCAGTTCCGGCGGCTTGCCGCCGAACGCCTCGGCCCGGGTCACGGCGTCAGGCCCGGCGGCGCGGGCGCCCGCGTCGGCGACCGCCAGGGCGACCCGCACCGGGCGGCGCGGTGCCAGCGGAGCGATCACCTCGGCGGCGTCGGCCAGCTTCGGCTCGTCGAGCACCTCCTCGGCGATCCGGCGGACCTGCCAGCCGATCTCGTCGTAGCGGTCCAGCAGTTCCGGGCCGTCGGCCAGGCCCGCTTCGACAAGCCGCCGGGCAGTGGCGACCACCGGATCGCGGGCCACGTCGGCGGTGATCTCCGAGGCGGGGCGGTACGCGCTCTCGGCGTCCGCACCGGCATGGCCCATCAGCCGGACCGTGGTCAGGTGCAGCACGGCCGGGCGGCGGTGCCGGCGTACCCAGGCCGCCGCCTCGACCGCCACCTCGTAGGTGCCGACCAGGTCGGCACCGTCGGCGGCGAAGTACCGGATGCCGGGCTTGGACCGCAGGGCTGTCGCCACCCATCCCTGCGGCGACCGGACACTGATGCCCAGCCCGTTGTCCTCGCAGACGAAGAGCACCGGGATGCGCAGGCCGGTGTGGTCGTACCAGCCGGCGGTGTTGAATGCGGCCGTGGCGCTGGCGTGGTTGATCGAGGCGTCCCCGAACGAACAGACCACGATGGCGTCGGCTGCCCAGGGCGTCGGTTCGGGTTCCAGGCCGGCTCGGTTGGCTTCGCCTCGGGCGTCCAGCCGACGCAGCCGCTCCACGGCAAGACCCATCCCGACCGCGCGGGGCAGGTGCGAGGCTACGGTCGAGGTCGTCGGGACCACCGCGAGGTCGGCGCGGCCGAACACCTTGTGCCGGCCACCGGCGATCGGCTCCTGGCTGGAGGCCACCATGCCGCGCAGGACGTCCCGGGCAGCGTCGGCGTACGCCCGGGGCAACGGCCGCTTGACCCCCGTCATCCGGATCCCGTCGGGCCCGACTCCGTCGCTCGGCCCGGGGGCCGGCACGGTCACGGTGACCGGTCGGGAGTCGGCCAGTGGCACGGCCGCCGGTTGGTCCCCGGCGGCGGTCGCCTGCCCCACCGGGTTCACGCCGGAGTCGGCAGCGTCACCGTCCCTCCGGTCGATCGCCGCCGCGCCGGGCGTGCCGCCGGGCGAGCCCACGCCGTCGGGCAAACCCGCGCCGCTCGGCGAGTCGGTTCCCTCCGTGACCGGACCGCTGGCCGGCTCGCCCGGCGTGCCGGGGGCGGCTCCCTCTTCGCTGGTCTCCGGCAGGTCCGGAACGGGCGGCGCGCCGGACCGACCGGAAGGGCCGGCCTCGGTGGGATGGCCGGCCTCCGCAGCGTCCGTCGCCTGGCCGGCCCGGGCCGCCGGAGCGGTCTCGGCGGCCGGCTCCCCCGACGGCACGGCCGACGCGGACGGTAGAGCCGGCGCGGACGGCGGCACAGCCGGCGCGGACGGGTCCGCCTGGGCGGCGCGGACGCAGTAGAAGGCGCCGGAGCGGTAGTGCAACAGGGCCGGGTCCGTGGGCCGCAGCGCCGCCGCCACCGCGGCGTTGCCCTCGTGACCGGCGGAGCCGATGGTGTAGTAGCCCTCGCCGAAGCTACGCAGCCAGCGGCCGGCCAGGTCGAGTTGCCGGCTGGTGACCTGGGCGTCGAAGAGGTCCAGCAGTTGGGCACCGGTCAGTGCGCTGCCCTCGGCCACCGGCCGTGCCGGGTCGCTCCGGTGCGGCGGCGCGGCGAGGGCGGCCAGGGACTCCCGGAACCGGTCGTCGAGATCCTGCGGGGTGGTCACGTCCGACAGCATTACCGACCGGGGCACGCCTCGCACAGCCGAGTGCCTCTCACGGCTGCCCGGTCGGGCCGCAGTCCTCCGGGCAGCCGCCGTCGGAAACCTTCCACACCAGATCACGAAGTGCGGCGAGTTCCTCGTTGTCGAGCCGGGTCAGCAGTCGGGAGTCGGAGAGTACGAGATGGACCCGCTCGCGCATCCGCCGGCCGGCATCGGTCACCACCAACGTCTTCTGCCGCCGGTCTGCCGGGTCGACCCAGCGCTCGACCAGCCCGGCCTGCTCCAGCTTGTCGACCAGCGCGGTGACGTTGGACCGGTCGCAGCGCAGCTGGTCGGCGAGCTCGCGGGCGGGCAGCGGACGGTCCGGGTCGAGCTGGTACAGGGCGCGGGCCACGGCCGGAGTCAGGCCCAGCGTGGCGATGTCGAGATCCTGGTGGTGCCGCAGGGCGGCGGCGACGTGCATGATCCGGCGTACCGCGTCACCGGCCAGCCGGGCGCGGTCGGCCGGTTCCGGGCCGGCCGGGGCGATGATCGGCCGTGACATGGTCACATCCTAGGGCGGCGGCCTGCGACCTCGTCTGACTGACGGCGTCGGGCTACCGAGAGGTTCGTCGGGTCAGTTCCGCTCGGCCCTGAGCGGGGACGGAAATCAGCCGGACAGGAAGGAGAAACGGACCTGCCGGGTGGGATTGTCGCCGTTGGTGTCGACCAGGCAGATCGACTGCCAGGTGCCCAGGGCCAGCCGCCCATCGAGCACGGGCAGCGTCGCGTACGGGGCGACGAAGGCGGGCAGCACGTGATCGCGGCCGTGCCCCGGCGAGCCGTGCCGGTGCCGCCAGCGCCCGTCCGTGGGCAGCACGGCATCCAGCGCGGTCAGCAGGTCGTCGTCCGATCCTGCCCCGGTCTCGATGATGGCCACGCCGGCGGTGGCGTGTGGCACGAAGACGTGCAACAGGCCGTCGCCCGAGCCGGCGACGAACTGTTCGGCCTCGGCCGTGATGTCCCGGACGGTCGGCCGGGACCCGGTCCGGACGGTGATCAGCTCACTGCGCACACCCGCATTCTCCCCCACCCGGCGACGGCCCGCCGGTACCCACCGGTGCGCCCGCCGCGACCGCCACCGACCGGCAAAGTTACTGGTGGGTACCTGTGTCGAGCGTCGCCCTTCGGCCGGGTGGACGTGACGCCGAGTGCCACGACGGGGCAGGATGGCGCTAGAGACCTATCCCACACACAACCGAGGGAACGCCTGTGGCTACGGAACGCAAGCGCCCGGTGATCACGGCCGGCCTGCCGAGCCAGCTTCCGGACATCGACCCCGAAGAAACCAGCGAGTGGGTCGAGTCGCTCGACGGTGTCATCGACGACCGTGGCACCAAGCGAGCCCGCTACGTGATGCTGCGGCTGCTGGAGCGCGCCCGGGAGCGTCAGGTCGGCGTGCCGTCGCTGACCACCACCGACTACATCAACACCATTCCGCCGGAGCGCGAACCGTGGTTCCCCGGTGACGAGCACGTCGAGCGCCGGATTCGGGCGTACGTGCGGTGGAACGCGGCGATGCTGGTGCACCGCGCGCAGCGGCCGGAGATCGGCGTCGGTGGCCACATCTCGACCTACGCCAGCTCGGCGTCGCTCTACGAGGTCGGCTTCAACCACTTTTTCCGGGGCAAGGACCACCCGGGTGGCGGCGACCACATCTTCTACCAGGGGCACGCCTCCCCCGGCATGTACGCGCGGGCGTACCTAGAGGGCCGGCTCAGCGAGAACCAGCTCGACGGCTTCCGGCAGGAGCTTTCCCACCCCGGCGGCGGTCTCCCCTCGTACCCGCACCCCCGGCTGATGCCGGACTTCTGGGAGTTCCCCACGGTCTCCATGGGTCTGGGCGGCCTGAACGCCATCTACCAGGCCCGGTTCAACCGTTACCTGCAGCACCGGGGTATCAAGGACACCTCCGACCAGCACGTCTGGGCCTTCCTCGGCGACGGCGAGATGGACGAGCCGGAGACGCTTGGCGCGATCGGGGTGGCCGCCCGCGAGGAGCTGGACAACCTCACCTTCGTGATCAACTGCAACCTCCAGCGCCTGGACGGGCCGGTACGCGGCAACGGCAAGGTCATGCAGGAGCTGGAGGCGTTCTTCCGGGGTGCCGGCTGGAACGTCATCAAGGTGGTCTGGGGGCGGGAGTGGGATCCGCTGCTCGCCGCCGACACCGACGGCGCGCTGGTCAACCTGATGAACACCACGCCCGACGGTGACTACCAGACCTACAAGGCGGAGTCCGGGGCGTACGTGCGGGAGCACTTCTTCGGCCGTGACCCGCGCACCCGCAAGATGGTCGAGGGGCTTACCGACGACGAGATCTGGAATCTCAAGCGGGGCGGGCACGACTACCGCAAGCTCTACGCGGCGTACAAGGCGGCGACCGAGCACACCGGCCAGCCGACAGTGATCCTGGCCAAGACGATCAAGGGCTGGACGCTCGGCTCGCACTTCGAGGGCCGCAACGCCACGCACCAGATGAAGAAGCTGACGCTGGAGGACCTGAAGACCTTCCGCGACCGGCTCTACCTGGACGTCCCGGACTCGGCGCTGGAGGAGAACCCGTACCTGCCGCCGTACCTGCGGCCGGACGACAAGTCCGACGAGATGCAGTACCTGCACGAGCGGCGCAAGCAGCTCGGCGGTTACCTGCCGACCCGCCGGACCAGCGCCAAGCAGCTGGCCATCCCCGCCGCGGAGCGCTTCGCCGACGTCAAGCGCGGTTCGGGCAAGCAGAAGGTGGCCACCACGATGGCCTTCGTCCGGTTGCTCAAGGACCTGATGAAGGACAAGGAGTTCGGCAAGCGTTGGGTGCCGATCATCCCCGACGAGGCGCGCACCTTCGGTCTGGACTCCATCTTCCCGACCGCCAAGATCTACTCGCCGCACGGCCAGCGGTACACCTCGGTCGACCGGGAGCTGTTCCTGTCGTACAAGGAGTCGACCGCCGGGCAGATCCTGCACGAGGGGATCAACGAGGCCGGCTCGGTGGCCTCGTTCACCGCGGCTGGCACGTCGTACGCCACCCACGACGAGCCGATGATCCCGATGTACATCTTCTACTCGATGTTCGGGTTCCAGCGCACCGGCGACGGCTTCTGGGCCGCGGCGGACCAGATGACCCGGGGCTTCGTGCTCGGCGCCACCGCCGGACGCACCACGCTCAACGGTGAGGGGCTCCAGCACGAGGACGGTCACTCCCTGCTGCTGGCCGCCACCAACCCGGCGGTGGTCGCGTACGATCCGGCGTTCGCGTTCGAGATCGCGCACATCATGGAGAGCGGCCTGCACCGGATGTACGGCGCGGAGCCGGAGAACGTCTTCTACTACCTCACCGTCTACAACGAGCCGATCCACCAGCCGGCGGAGCCCGACGGCGTGGACGTCGAGGGCATCGTCAAGGGCATCCACCGCTACTCCCCCGCGCCGTCGCTGGACGGGGACGCCCCCCGGGCGAACCTGCTGGCCTCCGGCACCGGCATGCAGTGGGCGCTCAAGGCGCAGCAGCTGCTGGCGCAGGACTGGGGGGTGGCCGCCGACGTCTGGTCGGTCACCTCGTGGACGGAGCTGCGCCGCGACGCGGTGGAGTGCGAGGAGTACAACCTCCTGCACCCGGGCGCCGAGCAGCGGGTGCCGTACATCCAGCGCAAGCTGGCCGACGCCGACGGCCCGAAGGTCGCGGTCAGCGACTGGATGCGCGCGGTGCCGGACCTGATCTCCCGCTGGGTACCGGGCGACTGGACCTCGCTGGGCACCGACGGCTTCGGGCTCTCCGACACCCGGCACGCGCTGCGGCGGCACTTCCACGTCGACGCCGAGTCGGTGGCGGTCGCGACGCTGCGGCAGCTCGCGCTGCGTGGGGCGGTGCCGGCCCACGTGCCGGCCGAGGCGGCCAAGAAGTACGCCATCGACGACGTGAACGCCGCCCCGGTCGGCGAAACCGGCGGCGACAGCTGACAGTTCCATCCCGAGGGGCCCGGCGCGGTGTCACACCGCGCCGGGCCCTTTCGCGTGCGGTGCCCGCGCCGTGGCTCGGTGGGGCCCACCGGGCCAGTCCGCAGGTATGACCCTTCCGGTATCGACGAGCATCTTTTTCGTGTAACACAACGCATCCACAATTGCCGATAGGTGTTTCAGCTTGCCCCAGGGACACCAGGCCGGCCGGTGAACTCACCCCGTCGCGCCCGTCCACCGCCGGCCGGGACGTCACCGCCGCATTGGCGCGCGACGGGAGGGAGTGCACATGCGACCTGTTCGGATCGGTCTGGCCCTGGCCGTCGGCGCCCTGGTGGTGTCGATGCTCCCGGCGAGTTCGCCCTCGGTGGCCCACGACCCGGCCACCCCGGCCGGGCGTGCGTCGGCGCAGGAGTTCATGGCCCAGCGCGAACCCACTCAGCAACTCGTCGCGGCCGCCGCCGCGACCTGCACCAACGGCCAGGCGGCGGGCTATCCCTGCCGCAATGTGGACCTGCTGTCGTTCATGCCGCTGTCCAGCATCGGCGGCAGCCAGGCCAACGACATCTGGGGCTGGACCGACCCGCAGACCGGCAAGGAGTACGCCCTGGTCGGTCGCCGCAACGGCACCTCGTTCGTGGACGTGTCCAACCCGACCGCCCCGGTCTACCTGGGCAACCTGCCCGCGTACCAGAACCGCACCGCGATCTGGCGGGACATCAAGGTCTACCGGGACCACGCGTACGTGGTGGCGGACGTCTCCGGGCACGGCATGCAGGTGTTCGACCTGACCCGGTTGCGTGGCGTCACCACGCCGCAGACCTGGACGGCCAACACGCACTACAGCCGGTTCGGCAACTCGCACAACATCGCCATCAACGAGCAGACCGGGTACGCGTACGCGGTCGGCACGAACACCTGTAGCGGCGGCCTGCACATGGTCGACATCCGCACCCCGAAGTCGCCGGTGTACGCCGGCTGTGTCAGCAACGACGGTTACACCCACGACACCCAGTGCGTGGTCTACCGCGGTCCGGACACCACCTACACCGGGCGGGAGATCTGCGTCAGCTCCAACGAGGACACGGTGACCGTGGTCGACGTGACCACCAAGTCGGCTCCTCGGCAGCTGTCCCGCATCGGCTACAGCGGGCGGGCGTACACCCACCAGGGCTGGTTCACCGACAACCAGCGTTACTTCCTGCTCGACGACGAGTTGGACGAGACCCGGCGCGGGGTGCGGACCCAGACCTACATCTGGGACCTGGCCGACCTCGACGCGCCCCGGCACATCGGCACCTACAGCGCCCCGTCCGGGGTCCAGGCCACCGATCACAACCAGTACGTCAAGGGCAGCTACAGCTACCAGGCCAACTACCGGGCCGGGTTGCGCATCCTGGACCTGCGTAACGTGGCAGGCGGTCAGGCCACCGAGGCCGGGTACTTCGACATCTACCCGTCGAGCAACAGCGCCTCGATGAACGGGGCGTGGAGCACCTACCCGTACTACCCGAGCGGCATCGTGGTGGTCAGCGGCATCGAGCAGGGGCTGTTCGTACTCCAGCCGCGCTTGTCATGACCGCCACCGACCATCGGCCGGGCACGGCCGCCGGCCAGGTCGAGGGGGCGTCCCAGCCGGGGCGCCCCCGCCCCGACCCGGTGCCGCCGGGCGGCACCGCGTGGCGGTACGCCGCCGCCACGCTTGTGCTCGGCCTGACCCTGACCGTCGGCTTCTTCGCCGGTCGCGCGGGTGCGCCGACCTCCGGTCCGACACCGCAGGCGGCGTCCACCGCGCACCTCGGTCACGGCCCGGGCGGGCTGGAGGTGTCCCGCGACGGCTGGACCCTGGCCCTGGACACCCCGAGCCTGACCGCCGGCCGGCCGGGTGAACTGGCCTTCCGGATCACCGACGCGGCCGGCGCGGCGCTCACCACCTTCAAGGAGAACCATGAGCGCCGGATGCACCTGATCCTGGTCGGTCGGGATCTCTCCGGCTATCAGCACGTGCACCCGGAGATGTCGGCCGACGGCACCTGGCGGGTCACTGTCACACCTACCGCGCCCGGCCCGCTCCGGGCCATCGCGGACTTCTGGCCGCAGGGGGCACCGGCGGGCGTCACGCTCGGCATCGACGTGCCGGTTCCCGGCCGGTACGCCTCAGGTCCGCTGGCTCCGCCCGAGGAGACGATCCTGGTGGACGGCTACACGGTCACCCTCGACGGTGGGCTGCGGGCGGGCGAGTCCAACCAGGTGCTCGTGTGGCTGGGGCACGACGGGCAGCCAGTCAATGACCTGCAACGGCATCTGGGCGCGTACGGCCACCTGGTGGCGTTGCGCCAGGGCGATCTGGCGTACCTGCACGTGCATCCGGCGGCGGCCAGCCAGCCCAGCTCGGTGGTGGCGTTCGGCGTCACCGTGCCGTCGGCCGGCACCTACCGGCTGTTCTTCGAGTTCCGGCACCTCGACGAGGTACGCGTCGCCGCCTTCACCGTGGTCGTGTGACCTGTCGCGCCGGGTACCGACGAGCGGTGGCGGCCCGGGTGCCCCTGGAGGGGACACCGGGGCCGCCACCTTCGCGGGTGACGCCGGGACGCGGCCCGTCAGCCGACGGCGGCCAGATCGGTCAGCCGGGCCAGCGAGTCCTCCAGGTCGGCGCCGACCCGACGCAGGCCGAGCCGAAGCAGGGCGGCCTTGACCGGGCCGGCCGGCCAGCGAACGACGATGAGCCGCACGACCGTGCCGCCCTCCTGTTCGTCGGGTGTGAGCTGGACGTATATCTCGGTGCGCGCCTCCGCTCGGGCACCGGCGCCCTTGGCGCGTTCGCGCCAGCCGATCAGGGTCGGCTCCTGATAGGCGATCACCTCGGCCTCATGCGCGGCGCCGCGTCCGGCCTGGACCAGCTGCCGCCGACCGAAGCCCTCCCCCGAGAGGACCTCGGCCGCACGGACCCCGGCCAGCCAGGCCGGCAACTGCTCGGCCCGCTGCACCACGTCCCAGACCGCTTCCACCGGCGCCGCCACGTGCGCGCTGCGTTCCACGAGGATCATTTCCGTCTTCCTCCAGTGAGGACATCCCACAATATTCGGCACTCTATGCGCAAAAACGGACGTATATGGACGGGTTCGTAAAAGACACGCCGAAAGGTATTGCTCTCGGCCGCTCGGGAGCCTATGGCGCACCGCCTCGCCGCCCCCTAGAGTTCCGAGCACGTTTCGCGTTCGAGCGACCGGGAGGGCGTATGTCGACCGCACCGATGCCCGAGTTCCCCACCGGCTTCCGCTGGGGCGTCTCCACCTCCGCGTACCAGATCGAAGGCGCCGCCGACACCGACGGACGGGGACCGTCCATCTGGGACACCTTCGCCCACACCCCCGGCCGGATCATCGACGGCAGCAGTGGCGACGTGGCCTGCGACCACTACCACCGGTACGCCGAGGACGTCGCCCTGATGGCCGGGCTGGGGGTGAGCGCGTACCGCTTCTCGATCGCCTGGCCCCGGGTGCTGCCCAGCGGCACCGGCCAGGTCAACCCCGCGGGGCTGGACTTCTACGAGCGGCTGGTCGACGAGCTGCTCGCGCACGGCATCGATCCGGTCGCCACTCTCTTCCACTGGGACCTGCCCCAGCCGTTGGAGGACGCCGGGGGCTGGCTGAACCGGGACACCGCGCACCGCTTCGCCGAGTACGCGGACGTGGTGGCCACGCGCCTCGGCGACCGGGTCCGGCTCTGGATCACCCTCAACGAACCCTTCATCCACATGAGCCTCGGGCACGCCACCGGCGTCCACGCCCCCGGCCGGATGCTGCTCTTCGACGCCTTCCCGGTCGCCCATCACCAGTTGCTCGGTCACGGGCTCGCGGTCGCCGCGTTGCGTGCCCGCAGCACCAGCCCGGTGGCCATCGCCAACAACTACTCGCCGGTGCGCGTCGTCGGGGGCAGCCAGGCCGACGCCGCCGCAGGGGCGGCCTACGACGCCCTGCACAACCAGCTCTTCACCGACCCGCTGCTCGGTCGCGGGTACCCGGCGGAACTGAACTTCGACACCGCTGCGGTCCGCGACGGCGACCTGGACGTGATCGCCGCGCCGATCGACGTGCTCGGCGTCAACTACTACAACCCCACCGCGGTACGCGCCCCGGAGGAGGGATCGCCGCTGCCTTTCGAGCTGGTGCCGCTCACCGGATACCCGCGTACCGCCTTCGACTGGCCGGTGGTCCCGGAGGGGCTGCGTGAGCTGCTCGGCTGGCTGCGTGACCGCTACGGCAGGGCGCTGCCGCCGATCCAGGTCACCGAGAGTGGCTGCGCCTACGACGACGCGCCCGACGCCGACGGACAGGTGCCCGACCCGGACCGGATCGCCTACCTGGACGGTCACCTGCGGGCCGTCCGCGCCGCCATCGACGACGGGGTCGACGTGACCGGCTACTTCGTCTGGTCGCTGCTGGACAACTGGGAGTGGGCCGAGGGCTTCACCAAGCGATTCGGCCTGGTGCACGTGGACTTCCGCACCGGGCAGCGCACGCCCAAGTCCTCGTACGCCTGGCTGCGCGAGGTCGTCGCGACCGCCCGGCGGGAACCTCGGTGACCACCGTCGACCCCACGCCGGCCTCGCTGCCGGCCGCGCTCGCCGAGCCGACCGTGCCGGTCCGGCGCGGATGGATCGCGTTGCTGTTCGCCGCCAACCTCGGCGTCTGGATGGCCTTCTTCACCCCGATCCAGGTGCTGCTACCGCAGCAGATCGGGCAGATCGCACCGA
The DNA here is from genome assembly GCF_049178935.1 of Verrucosispora sp. WMMD703. Lineage (NCBI taxonomy): Bacteria > Bacillati > Actinomycetota > Actinomycetes > Micromonosporales > Micromonosporaceae > Micromonospora > Verrucosispora sp. WMMD703. The sequence goes on from NZ_JBMHMM010000004.1 coordinate 5,191,739, forward strand.
CGGAGAAGGAGACCATGCTGGCCGTGGTCACCGGCTTCGGCGCCCTCGCGGCGGTGCTCGCCAACCCGCTCGCCGGCGCCCTGTCGGACCGCACCTGCCTGCGACTGGGCCGGTGGGAGTTCGGCCGTCGGCACGTCTGGACCCTCGGCGGGGCGGTGCTCGGCGCGCTGGCGCTGGCCTTGCTGGCTCAGGCCCGTACCGTGCTCGGGGTGACCGTCGGCTGGGTGGCCGCCCAGGTCTGCTTCAACGCGATGCTGGCCAGCCTGACCGCCGCGGTGCCGGACCGGGTTCCGGTCGCCCAGCGGGGCGGCGTCTCCGGCTGGGTCGGCATCCCGCAGGCGCTGGGGCTGGTCCTCGGCGTCGTGCTGGTCACCGTCCTGGTCACCGGCAACACCGCCGGCTACCTGGCCGTCGCCGCCGCCGTCCTGCTGCTCGCCCTGCCGTTCGCCCTGCGCACCACCGACGATCCGCTACCCCGCACGCACCGGCCGGCGCTGCGCGGTCTGCTCGCCGGGATGTGGGTCTCACCGCGCCGGTACCCGGACTTCGGCTGGGCGTGGATCACCCGGTTCCTGGTCCAGCTCGGCAACGCCTTCGGCACGCTCTACCTGCTCTACTTCCTCACCGACGAGGTCCGGGTCGCCGACCCCGAGGGCGGGTTGCTGGTGCTGATCCTGCTCTACACCGCCGGTCTGATGACCACCACCGTCATCGCCGGTCGGCTCTCGGACCGCTCCGGCCGGCGGAAGGTCTTCGTGATCGCCGCGGGCGTGGTGATGGCCGCGGCGGCGCTGCTGTTGGCCGCCGCCCCCACCTGGCCGGTGGCGGTGATCGCCGCGCTGGTCCTCGGCGCCGGCTACGGCGTGTACCTGTCGGTGGACGCCGCGCTGATCACCCAGGTGCTGCCGAGGGCCACCGACCGGGCCAAGGATCTCGGCGTGATCAACATTGCCAACTCCGCGCCCCAGGTGCTCGGTCCGGCCGTCTCCGCCCCGATCGTGGTGCACCTGGGCGGATATCCGGCGCTCTACGCGACCACCGCCGCGGTGACCCTGCTCGGTAGCGTCCTGGTCCTGAAGATCCGCTCGGTGCCCTGAGGCGTACCCCTTGGCCGAGTGCGGTCGCATGTCGCCGTAGGCTGGAGGTCGTGACGGTACGTGTGCGCTTCGCCCCTTCCCCGACCGGTATGTTCCACGTCGGCGGTGCCCGCTCAGCACTTCAGAACTGGATCTACGCCAGGCAGCAGGGCGGGGTGTTCGTGCTGCGCATCGAGGACACCGACGCGGCCCGCAACAAGCCGGAGTGGACCGAGGGCATCCTCTCCGCGCTGGACTGGATCGGTATCGAGCGGGGCAGCTACGAGGGGCCCTACTTCCAGTCCTCGTACGCCGGTGAGCACCGGGCCGCCGCGCGGCGGCTGTACGAGGCGGGCCGAGCGTACTACTGCGACTGCACCCGGGAGGCGGTGCAGGCCCGCACCGGCAACCAGTACACCGGTTACGACGGCTACTGCCGCGACCGGGCGCTGCCCCCCGGTGATGGCCGGGCGCTGCGCTTCCGCACCCCAGACGAGGGTGCCACGGTGGTGATTGACCTGATCCGGGGCGAGCCGACCTTCGAGAACAAGCTCATCGAGGACTTCGTCATCGCCCGGGGGGACGGCTCGCCGGTCTTCCTGCTGGCCAACGTGGTGGACGACATGACCATGGGGATCACGCATGTGATCCGAGCCGAGGAACACCTGCCGAACACCCCGAAACAGCAGTTGCTCTGGGACGCGCTCGGGGTGAAGCCGCCGATCTGGGCGCACGTGCCGGTGGTGGTCAACGAGAAGCGGCAGAAGCTCTCCAAGCGCCGCGACAAGGTCGCCCTGGAGGCGTACCGCGACGAGGGGTACCTCGCCGAGGCCATGCGCAACTATCTGATGCTGCTCGGCTGGGCGCCCTCCGGAGACCGGGAGATCGTGCCCTGGTCGGTCATCGAGGACGAGTTCCGGCTGGCGGAGGTCAACCCGTCCCCCGCGTTCTTCGACGAGAAGAAGCTGCGCGCGTTCAACGGCGAGTACATCCGGGCGCTGCCCGTGGCCGAGTTCATCGAGGCGTGCCAGCCCTGGCTGACCGGCACCGGCACCATCGCGCCGCCGCCCTGGCAGCCGGCCGAGTTCGACGCGGCCGTGTTCGCGGCGGTCGCCCCGTTGGCGCAGACCCGGATCGCGGTGCTCAGCGAGATCGTGCCGAACGTCGACTTCTTCTTCGTCGACTCCCCGCTGATCGACGAAGCGGCCTGGACGAAGGCGATGAAGGAGGGGTCGGCGGACTTGCTCGACGCCGCCATCGCCGCCTTCGAGGCTGTCGACTCGTGGGACGCGGAGACGCTCAAGACAACGCTGGAGGCGGTCGGCGCGGAGCGCGGCCTCAAGCTCGGCAAGGCCCAGGCACCGGTACGCGTCGCGGTCACCGGCCGGACCGTCGGCTTGCCGCTGTTCGAGTCGTTGGAGGTGCTCGGGCGCGAGCGCGCGCTGACCCGGATGCGCGCGGCCCGGGTCCGCCTGGTCTGACTGCACCGGCCCTGGCCGAGCGGCCGGGCTGTCAGCGTTCAGCCACGGCGGGCGGCGCGGCGGCGGATCAGCCGGGCAGTGGCCAGGACGGCCAGCAACAGCAGCACCGCGACGGCCGCCCACCACCATCCGCCGCCGGAGGACTCGTCCGACATGGGCATGGGCGTGGCTGCCTCAGGAGTGACAGGTGCCGGAGTACTCGCGGCCGTACCGGTCGCCGTCGGATCGGCGGCGGTCGGTTCCGGGGTCGGGTCGGCGGGCGTGCCGGTGGTCAGCGTGAACCGCACCTCGCCGGTGATCGGGTGACCGTCGCCGGACACCAGCCGGTAGCCGACGACGTACAGCCCCGCCGCGCCGGGAGTGAACGGCACGCTGACCCGGTTGCCGGAGAAACGCGGCTCTCCACCGGCCGCGTCGACATTGTCCGGCCCGGTGACCGTGACCTTCGTCGTGTCCTCGTCGAGCCGGGCCAGAAAGCGCAGCTCGACGCGCTCCGGCGCCTCGGCCACCCGGGCACCGTCGCGAGGGCTGCTGCCGGTCAACTGGTTGTGTGCGGCAGCCGGCACCGCCGGCATCAGCAACGACACGCCGAACGCCACGCCGAACACCGCTGCCCCGAAACGCGTCAGACGCGCTATCCTGCCCCCCATCATGGCCTCCGCAAAGGTAAAATCCGCCCGCTGCTTCGCGGCTGGTCGTTGGTCGGGTCGCAATCGCAGATAGTTCCAATTAGTGTTCCATCAGCTGCAACCGATCGGCGTTCCGCGGAGTCTTTGAGTGGGTACCTGTCCTGTGGGCACGGTCACCACCGTCGGCCTTCCAACGTGTGTGACCCCTGCAGCACGGCCACCCATCGAACGGGGCGAGGAGGCGGCATGGTCCGACGGATGAGGCGACTGGCCCGGGCGACGGCGGGTGCGATGGCGGCGTTGCTCCTGTCGCTCACCTCTGCCGAGGTGGCTGGGGCGGCGCCGAAGACGCCACCGGCTGGCGTGGACATCACCGGGCACGGGCTGGCCGAGCCGTTGCGCCTGCGCGCCGACACCCACCCCACGCATGTCGTCGCCGTCATCGAGCAGGTCAATCACAAGGGCCTGGTCCGCCAGTCCGGCGGTCCGAAGAAGGACGACCTCGGTCCGAAGTACACGGTCCTGGTGCTGGCCGGTGACGCTCCGAAGCAGACCTACGACCTCTACCCGAAGGCGGTCGGCGGGCCGCGCGTCTACCGCCCGGCGAAGCAGCCCGACCGCAAGGTCAGCGCGGCCTGGTACCTCGGACGGGTCAGCATGTCCGAGACGCTGCGCACCGCCGGTGTGCCGCTGGAACGGACCTACGAGGCGGTCAGCGGGGGTGCCGGCGGTGGTGAACGCATCATCCCGGAGGACGCGCTCAACCCCGCGCAGGACATCAACGAGGCGTTCAGCGAGTTGCGCCGCCTGCTCCTGCTGAACGTCGCGGTGGTGCTGGTGATCACCCTCGGGCTCGCCGGGATCGCGCTACTGATCCGCCGCCGTACCCACTGACGCCACCTCCGGCGCTCGATCGTCCGGCCCGCGCACGCCCCGCAGCAGCCTGGCTGGCTGGGCTGTACCGCCGCTCAGCACCAACGACCCGGCGGGCGTTCCCGCCGCAGGCTGCGTTGGGCCGGGCGGACCGGACCGTGCCGGTGCGCCCCGGCCCAGCCGGGCAGGTCACTGCGGCACCCGCTGGCCGTCGGGTCGGTCTGCCCTGCCGTGGACGGCTCGACGGTGCGCTGACGGGGCACCGGTGGCTCGCCGCCGCGCTGCCGGGCGGACGCGGGATCGTCCTCAGGGCGCTCCGCCATTCGACCGGCGCCCGGCTCGACCGGATGCGCCAGACCGGGCGGCCTGCGGTGGGGCTTGGCGAGGGCCGGCTGCTCGTGCGGGCCCGGTCGGCACGGCTCCCCCTGGGCACAGCCGTGGTCGGCCTCCCCGTACGCCATCGGCGTCTCCTCACGCTCGCCCTCACCCGCCGGCGCCCACCCGACGTGCCCTGTCACCGTACTGGCCGGTTCTGACCCGCCGCGCAGCGCGTACCGGTTCGGCCGTCGGCGGCACCGGTGTCGACGCCTGCCGTCAAGGTCCAGGTCAGCGCATGTCAGGCTAGGCGGGTGAGCGAGTCGGGCAGCACGGACCTGTCAGCCACGCTGCGCCGGATCGAGCGGGCGGCCGGCGCGCTGGCCACCGCGAGCGTGGTCCGGATGGACGAGACCCTGCCCTGGTTCCGGGAACTGCCGGCCGACCAGCGCTCCTGGGTGATGCTGGTGGCCCAGGCCGGCGCCCGCTCCCTGGTCCAGTGGTTGCGCTCCGGCGGCGGGGCCGCCGAGGGCACCCAGGAGGTTTCCGACGAGGTGTTCGCCACCGCGCCGCAGGCCCTGGCCCGCTCGATCACCCTCCAGCAGACCGTCGCCCTGATCAAGGTGACCATCGACGTGGTGGAGGAGCAGGTCAGCGACCTCGCCGCCCCCGGTGAGGAGCCGCAGCTGCGGGAGGCGGTGCTGCGGTACTCCCGGGAGATCGCCTTCGCCGCCGCCCGGGTCTACGCCCGGGCCGCCGAATCGCGCGGTTCCTGGGATGCCCGGTTGCAGGCCCTGCTGGTGGACGCGCTGCTGCGCGGCGACTCACCGGACGTGCTGGCCAGCCGCGCCGCCGCGCTCGGCTGGACGGACGCGCCACCGGTGGCGGTGGCGGTCGGCCCCTCCCCCGGCGGCGAGGTCGCCGCGGTCCTGCACACCGTCTACCGACAGGCCCGACGGATCGGGGTCGAGGTGATCGGCGGCGTGCACGGCGACCGCCTGGTGATCGTGCTCGGCGGGGCGGCCGACCCGGTCGCGGCGACCGGCAAGCTGCTCACCGCCTTCGGCGAGGGACCGGTGGTGGTCGGTCCGGCGGTGCCGAGCCTGGACGAGGCGACCGAGTCGGCCCGGGCGGCGTTGGCCGGTTACCGGGCCGCCCCGGCGTGGCCGGCGGCACCACGTCCGGTGCACGCCGGTGACCTGCTGCCCGAGCGGGCCCTGGCGGGCGACGCCGAGGCCCGTCGGCGGCTGCGCCATGACGTGTACGCGGTGCTGGTCCGCGCGGGCGGTGAGCTGCTGGAGACGTTGGACGCCTTCTTCGCCGCCGGTGGCACGCTGGAGAGCGCCGCCCGGGCGCTGTACGTGCACCCGAACACGGTGCGTTACCGGCTGCGGCGGATCTCCGAGGTGACCGGCTTCAGCCCCCTGGCGCCCCGGGACGCCTTCGCGCTGCGGGTCGCGCTGACGGTTGGCCGGCTGGATCCGGTGGTACCTACCCAGACATTGGCCCCACCAGTCAGTAAAAGATCACAGCATGGTGATGACCAGCGTCAGTCTTTGTAGGATCCCTCCAACTGACCTAGTGCGGTTTGGTGCCAGCCGGCACAGCGCAACCCATGGGTATCCAGGAGAGTCATAGACGTGCTCGCCGTACTCTGCCCCGGCCAGGGTTCCCAGAAACCCGGCTTTCTGACCCCCTGGCTCGACCTCCCCGACGCCGAGGCTCGACTGCGCTCGTGGTCCGAGCTGGCCGGCGTCGACCTGGTGCGCCTGGGCACCACCGCCGACGCCGACGAGATCCGGGACACCGCGCGCACCCAGCCGCTGCTGGTCGCCGCCGCGCTGCTCGCCGCCGAGCAGCTGCCGATGCGCCAGGTAGCGGTGACCGCCGGGCACAGTGTCGGTGAACTCGGCGCGGCGGCGCTGGCCGGGGCGCTACCGGCGACGGACGCGATCACCCTCGCCGGCGTACGCGGCCGGGAGATGGCCGCCGCCTGCGCGCTGGAACCGACCGGCATGGCCGCCATGCTCGGCGGCGACCCGGACGAGGTGACCGCCGCGATAAATGCGCACGGACTGTCAGCCGCCAACCGCAACGGCAAGGGCCAGGTCGTCGCCGCCGGCGCGCTCGACGGGCTGGAGAAGCTGGCCGCCGAGCCCCCGGAACGGGTCCGGGTCGTCCGGTTGCAGGTGGCCGGCGCGTTCCACACCCCGTACATGGCTCCGGCGGAAGCGGCGCTGGCCACCGTCGCCGCCGGGATCACCCCGAGCGATCCGGACCGCATCCTGCTGTCCAACCTCGACGGGACGGCGGTCGACAACGGCCGGGAGTTGCTCGAACGGCTGGTCCGCCAGGTCACCGCCCCGGTCCGCTGGGACCTCTGCATGGCCACCCTCGCCGCCCTCGGCGTGACCGGCGTGATCGAGCTGCCGCCCGCCGGCACGCTCGCCGGCCTGGTCAAGCGCGAGCTTGCCGGTGCCGGTGCACCGGAGATCGTCACCTTGAAGACCCCGGACGACCTGCCCGCCGCCCGGGAGCTCATCGCCCGGCACGGCACGACGGCCGGCGGTCCGGTAAACGAAAACACTTCGCTCACGTCTCGCGACCATGCTGGGGAGGCCTCGTCATGACGGGCAGCCGGATCCTGTCCCTCGGGCACTACCAGCCGTCCCGGGTGGTGACCAACGACGAGATCGCTCAACTGGTGGAAACCAGCGACGAGTGGATCCGCGACCGGGTAGGCATCGCGACCCGCCGGATCGCCGGTGACGAGACGGTCGCCGACATGGCCGCAGCCGCAGCCGACAAGGCGCTGGCGAACTCCGGCCTGACCGCTGCCGACATCGACCTGGTGGTGGTCGCCACCTGCACCTCGATCGACCGCAGCCCGAACGTGGCCTGCCGGGTGGCCGCCAAGCTGGGGATCAACGTCCCGGGGGCGTTCGACGTGAACACCGCCTGCTCCGGCTTCGCGTACGCGCTGGGCACGGTCGACCACGCGATCCGCGCCGGCGCGTCCCGCAACGCCCTGGTGATCGGCGCGGAGAAGCTGTCCGACTTCACCGACTGGACCGACCGCTCCACCTGCATCATCTTCGGCGACGGCGCGGGCGCGGCCGTGGTCACCGCTGCCGCCGAGGACGAGCCGGCGGGCGTCGGTCCGGTGGTCTGGGGCTCGGTGCCGGAGCGCGGCGACGCGGTACGCATCGAGGGTTGGCGGCCGTACGTCGCCCAGGAGGGTCAGACGGTGTTCCGCTGGGCCACCACGGCGCTGGCACCGCTCGCCCTACAGGCGTGCGAACGCGCCGGTGTCGACCCGTCGGAGCTGGCCGCCTTCGTCCCGCACCAGGCCAACGCCCGGATCATCGACGGCATCGCGAAGCGGTTGAACATCCCACAGGCGATCATCGCGAAGGACATCGTCGAGTCCGGCAACACCTCCGCGGCCAGCATTCCGCTGGCCCTGTCCAAGCTGGTGGAGCGTCGCGAGGTGCCCTCCGGCGCCCCGGTGCTGCTGTTCGGCTTCGGCGGCGGCCTGACCTACGCCGGTCAGGTCGTCCGCTGCCCCTGATACCCCCACGGCGCGCAGCGCCGAGGAGCGACGGGTGGCGTCGCCGCCCCGTCGAGAGAACCCGATGAGAGGAACCCACCGCAATGACCCGTGACGAGATCACCGCCGGCCTCGCCGAGATCCTCGAAGAGGTTGCCGGGGTGAACCCGGACGACGTGGCCGAGGGGAAGTCCTTCACCGACGACCTGGACGTCGACTCGCTCTCCATGGTGGAGGTCGTGGTCGCCGCCGAGGAGAAGTTCGGCGTCAAGATCCCTGACAACGAGGTGCAGAACCTCAAGACCGTCGGGGACGCCGTGAGCTACATCGAGGCGCAGTCCTGATCATGAGTCGCATCGACGTCGTCGTCACCGGGCTCGGCGCGACCACCCCGCTGGGCGGGGACGTCGCGTCGACCTGGGACGCCATGCTCGCCGGCCGCTCCGGGGTGAGTTCGCTCGCCCAGGAGTGGGCCGCGCAACTGCCGGTCCGGATCGCCGCCCAGCTCGCGGTCGATCCGGCTGGCCTGCTGGACCGGGTGAAGCTGCGCCGGTTGGACCGTTCCGAGGCGATCGCGCTCATCGCCGCCCACCAGGCCTGGTCGGATTCCGGCCTGGCCGACTCCGGGCTCGACCCGGAGCGGCTCGGCGTGAGCGTCGGCTCGGGCATCGGCGGGGCGCTGACCCTGCTCGCCCAGGACGACGTCCTGGAGGCGTCCGGTCCGCGGCGGGTCTCCCCGCACACCATCCCGATGCTGATGCCGAACGGTCCGGCCGCCTGGGTCGGCCTGGAGCTGGGTGCCCGCGCGGGCGTGCACTCCGTGGCCAGCGCCTGCGCCACCGGCGCGGAGGCGATCGCGCTCGGTCTGGACATGATCCGTGCCGGCCGCGCCGACGTGGTGGTGGCCGGTGGCACCGAGGCGGTCATCCACCCGCTGCCGATCGCCGGCTTCTCCTCGATGCGGGCGATGTCGACCCGCAACGACGAGCCGGAGCGGGCCTCCCGCCCGTGGGACAAGGGCCGCGACGGCTTCGTACTCGGCGAGGGGGCCGGCGTCATCGTGCTGGAGCGCGCCGATCACGCCGCCGCCCGAAATGCCCGGGTGTACGCGAGGCTCGCCGGCGCGGGCATCACCTCCGACGGCTTCGACATCGTCCAGCCGCACCCGGAGGGTGCCGGCGCGATCCGGGCGATCGCCAAGGCGATCTCCGACGCGGACGTGGCCAAGTCCGACATCGTCCACGTCAACGCGCACGCCACCTCGACCCCGGTGGGCGACCTGGCGGAGATCACCGCGTTGCGGGCAGCGCTGGGCGACCATCCGGTGCTCACCGCCACCAAGTCCATGTCCGGTCACCTGCTCGGCGCGGCCGGCGCACTGGAGTCGATCGCCACCATCCTGACCATCCGCGACAGCGTGGTGCCGCCGACGATCAACCTGGACGACCCGGACGACGGCCTCACCCTGGAGGTGGCGGCCAACAAGGCCCGGCACATGGACGTGCCCGCCGCGCTGAACAACTCGTTCGGCTTCGGCGGTCACAACGTGGCGCTGGTCTTCACCCGGCCCTGAGCCGACGCGGGTGTCGGGAAACCCGCCACGACCGCGGTGTTTCCCGGCACTCCCGGACCGGCGAGCAGTGGTCGCCCCGGCGACTTGACTTCCACTCGGGACACCGCTTTGCTGGCTCCCTTGTCGATCACTGACGGGGGTTGGGTACGTGGGACGACGGACGATCGCGGCGGCGCTGACCGTCGGGCTGCTCGCCGGGTGCGGCGGCACCGGGGAGGGTGCCGGCGGCGCGACCGGAGAGCCGTGGCACGACGAGGTGGCCGCCGCCGCACCCGCCGGCACGGTCGGCGCTGGTGCGCCCTGCCCGCTGCCGGTCACCTTCGAGCTGGCCGAGGGCTGGGAGGCGGAGCCGATCGAGACACCGGACCCCACCGACGAGCTGGGTGACGCGGTCGCCGAGGCGCTGACCCGACGCGGCGGTTCGACCGTGCGCTGCGAGGTGGACGGCCGTGCGGTGGTACCGGGCTTCCTGCGGGTCTGGACGGCCGACGGCGCAGGCACCCCGGCCCGGCAGGCGTTGGAGGCGTTCGTCACCGCCGAACCGGAGTCGAGCGGCCAGCAGTACCGCGAGACCCGCGCCGGCGACCTCGACGTGGTGGAGGCAACCTGGCTCAGCCGACGGGCGCTGACCGACTCCGACGTGCGGGAGTGGGCGTTGGCCGTGACGGTGGCCGACCGGACGGTCCTGGTCGAGGCGAGCAGCACCAGCCTCGGTGAGCCGCTCGACGTGCTGCCCGCGTACCGGCTGGCCCGCGACACCCTCGTCGCGGCACCCTGACCCGAAGGGGCGCGGCCCCCGGCCCGGCGGGGTCAGTCCGCGCAGGTGGTGGCGGGCAGCCCGGGCACCTTGACCGGGGAACGGCCCGTCGGACGGGTCTCGCCGGCAAGCACGTCGGCCAGCGCGGTCATCGAGGCCCGGCTTGACGAGTAGGTGGCCAGCAGCGTGGCCGACTTCGCTTCGGCCAGCACGTACGGGGTGTCCATGGCCACGGTGACGGCCGCGTCGCTCCGCAGGTCCTTCGCGCCGTCGCCGTAGCCGACCAGATGCACGACAGTGCCACCGCTGGGCACCACCTGCACGCCGGCCGAGGTCAGCGCCTCGGTCAACGCCGCCCGGGTGTGCGCCCGCCCGCCCGACGAGGTGACGGTCACCGGACCACGGACGCCGGTGGTGTCGCACCGGCCGCGCAGCACGGTCACCGCGCCGGCCGCCAGCGCGTCGGCCGCCTCGCGATGTGCCGTCGCGCCCAGCGTGGACAACTCCGGTGCGGGTGCGTCGCCCAGGGTGAATTTCATGGTCAGCACGCGGGTGGCCGCCTCGACCAGCCGGCTGCGGGGCAGTGTGCCGTCGCGCAACGCGGTCAGCAGCCCCTCGTACGCCTGGCCGACGTGCGGCGGCATCAGGATCAGGTCGTTGCCGGCCTTCAGCGCCCGCACCGCCGCCTCACCGGGCGGGAAACGACGGGCCGGCGGCATGTTCATCCCGTCGGTGATCACCACGCCCTGGAAGCCGAGTTCCCCGCGCAGCACCTCGGTGAGCAGCTTGTACGAGAAGGTGGCGGCCACGCCCGGGTCGACCGAGCGCACGTCGAGGTGGGCGGACATCACGGCCAGCGCGCCGGCCTCGATGCCGGCGGAGAAGGGCGGCCACGCCTCGGCCGCCAGCTTGGCCCGGGACTGCGGGAGCCGGGGCAGGTCCTTGTGCGAGTCGACGGCGCTGTGGCCGTGCCCCGGGAAGTGCTTGAGAGTGGCTGCCACCCCGGCGGTCTGCAACCCGCGTACCGCGCCGCCGACCTGGTCGGCCGCCCGCTGCGGATCCGAGCCGAACGAGCGGGACCCGATGACGGTGCTGCGCTTCACCAGCACGTCGGCCACCGGCGCGAAGTCGACGTTGATGCCCATGGCGGTCAGTTCGGTGCCGGCGGCACGCCAGGCGGCCTCGGTCAGGTCCGGGTCACCGGCGGCACCGGCACCGAGCGCGCTGGGCAGCATGGTGACCCCATCGGTGATCCGAGTGACCACCCCGTACTCCTGGTCGGTGCCGATCAGGAAGGGCGCCGCGCCGGCGGGCAGCCGCCGGGCGGCCTCGCGCAGCCCGGTGGTGAGCCTGCGGACCTGCTTCGGGTTGTCGACGTTTGTCGTCTCCTGGTTGCCCTGGGTGGGGTCGTCCGCGCTGAAGCCCACCAGGATCAGCCCACCCAGGCGGTACTTCTCGACCATTTCGGCGGGCGTGTCCACCCCGGCCAGCGCCCGGTTACCGGCCGCCGAACCGGAAGACACCTTCGTCGCGTGGTCGCCGTACGCGTACGGCATCAGCACCTGGCCGACCAGGTCCTCGTCGGCAAGTTCGGCGACGAGGGCGGCGGCCCGGGTGGCCGGGTCCTCGGGCGGCACACTCGACGGCGGCGCGGGCTCCGTGACCGGGGTCGAGGCGGGGCCCGCCGAGGGGCGTTGGCCGGCCTCGGAACAGCCGGCGACGAGCAGCGCGGTCACCAGGACGAGCGCGGTGGCGACGCGCCGAGGGGTAGTCGACACGCGGACCATCCCACCAGTTCACCGCGTACCGGGCAACTCGACCGGGGCCCGGGTGGACGGCCGGACCTGCCTATCCGACCCGGGTGAGCAGGGTCACCGGCGCACCGTCCCCGGCGTGGCGGTACGGCTCCAGTTCGGCGTCCCACGCGGTGCCGAGCGCCTTGTCGAGGGCGTGTGCCAGGGCCTCCGGCGCCCGCGCGCCGGCCATGATGCTGCGCAGCCGGTCCTCGCCGAGCTGGATGTCACCGGCCGCCCCCACGGTCGCCCGGAACAGGCCCCGGCCTGGCACGTGCATGAAGCGCTCGCCGTCGACCCCGGGACTGGGCTCCTCGGTGACCTCGAAACGGATCATGGGCCACTGCCGGAGGGCAGCGGCCAACTCGGCGCCCGTTCCCGGGCTACCGGACCACCCGCACTCGGCCCGGCGGGCGCCGGGATCGACGGGCTGAGCCGTCCACTGCAGGTTGACCGGCGCGGCGAGGACGCGCGCGATCGCCCACTCGACGTGCGAGCACACGGCGAGCGGGGTCGAGTGGACGTATACGACGCCACGCGTTGGCACGGTGACCTCCCGGAGTGCGAGGTGCGTCTTCCCCTACGACCTCGCCCGATCCGGGCTTGTGGAACACATGATGACTGGTGTGACGGATGGTACGCCAGGGAATCGGAAAATCCGCCGCTCGGAATACCCGGACAGGTGACCGCGGTTCCACCTCGTGACGCCGCGATGACCAGCCGGCATCGTGGGTCGTGTACAGTTCCATCGGCGGCCTGTGCCGCGTAAGCCTCCGCGGGTCTCGCCTCTGACGGCCCCCGCAACAGCCCCCGGACGTTCCGTCCTCCGTACGTCTTGCAAGGAGTACCTCCGTGGCGAGCAACACCTCTAAGACCGCGCGCGCGTCAGTCCGGGCCGGCCAGGCTGGCCAGGGTGGCGCCCTCAGCGTGCTGGGCGAGTTCAAGTACGTGATCCCGCTCAACGGCGGCAAGCACGCCTACGTGCGGAACCTCACCAACGGCAGGACGGCGCACCTGCGCACCGACTCCGAGGCCTTCATCGAGGAGATCCGGGTGCTGGCTGCCGCCGGCCACGCCGCCAAGATCCGGGCCGAGCTCAACGGTCTCAACGCCGCCCACCCGGGTGACGGCTGGGACGCCACCGAGAAGCGCCTGGTCGAGGCCGGCGTCTTCGAGGCCTGATCGGCCGAGGGCGCCGCGCCCGCTGCGTACCACCTGTGAACGCCCGTCGGGTCGCCCCCGGCGGGCGTTCGCCGTCTCACGCCCGGTCCGGCGGATCCAGCAGGGCGACCTCACCGGTGGCGAGATCGTAGACGGCTCCGGTGACGGCGACCCGGCCGGCGGCCACCGGCGGCGCCAGCCTCGGGTCGGCGCGCAGCGCGGCCACGGTACGGACCACGTGCCGGCGGACCGCGAGGGGCAGCAGGTTCGGTTCGTCCAACCCCACCTCGGTGACAGCCGGCGTGATCCGGTCGACCAGATGGGCCAGCGCGCCGGCGGGACGCCGGCCGGCACGCAGCGACTCGGCGGTCGCCTGCACCGCGCCGCACCGCTCGTGGCCCAACACCATCACCAGCGCTACGCCCAACACCTCGACCACGTACTCGATCGAGCCCAGCACCGCCCGGTCCAGCACGTGCGCCCCGGTGCGGATGACACAGATCGAGCCGAAGGTCTGGTCGAAGATCGCCTCCAACGGCACCCGCGAGTCGATGCAGCCCAGCACCACGGCGTACGGCTGCTGGTCGCCGGAGGCGGTCGCGGCCGCCGCGGTCACGTCGTGGCCGTGCACCGGTTGGCCGCTGACGAAGCGCCGGTTGCCGGCGAGCAGTTCGGCCAGGGCCGCGCGCGGCGTGCCCCCGCGGGCCTGGCCGGCCAGCGCGGAACCGGCGGGTACTCCCCCCGTGATTGCCATGTCCTCAGCCTGGCCGGGCCGTTGCCCGGGCGGAGCCGATCGACGAGATCTTCTCAACAGCCCGGTTGGCGTGTTGTCATGACGGGTAGCCGGTGTTACCACCGGGTATCCCCGGTGTTACGCATCCGTGCGCCGTGGGGAGGTGGCGATGCCGGAGCCGACCGAGGTACGGCTGGGCGACGACGTACGCCTGCACGTCGAGATTGCCGGGCCGGTCGACGCCGAGGTGACAGCCGTGCTGCTGCACGGCTGGACCCTGGACGGGCGCAGTTGGCACCGGCAACTGGACGCCCTCCGCGAGACGTTCGGCTCGGTCCGGGTGGTCACCTACGACGCGCGTGGGCACGGTCGGTCCAGCTGCATGGCGCTGCCCACGGCGACCCTGGCCCAACTGGGCGACGACCTGGCCGCGGTGCTGGACGCGGTGGCGCCCACCGGCCCGGTGGTGCTGGTCGGCCACTCGATGGGCGGCATGACGATCATGGAGTACGCGCACCGCCACCCGGACCACTTCTCCCGACGCACCGCCGGTCTGGTCTTCGTCTCCACCACCGCCGAAGGGCACACCCACACCGTCTACGGCCTTTCTCCCCGGATCGCCCGGATCATCCGGCTGGCCGAGACCACCGGCGCCGGGGTTCTCGCCCGCTGCGGCGCCTGGCGACCGCCTCGCGCCCTGTTGCGCGCGCTCCGACCGAGCATCCGGTGGATGCTGTTCGGGGACAGCTGCGACGCCACGGACATCCGGCTGGTCACCTCGGCGGTGGCCCGCGCCTCGCTGCGGTCGATCGGCGGGTTCCGCGCCTCCATCGGCACCCAGCACCGGCTGGCCACGCTCACCGCGCTGGCTCACCTGCCGGCGGCGGCGCTGGTCGGCGACCGGGACCGGCTCACCCCGCCGCCGTGTGCGCAGTCCATCGCCGCCGCGCTGCCCGCCACCGAGCTGACCGTCTGCCCCGGTGCCGGACACATGTTGATGATGGAGCGTCCCGAGGAGGTCAACGCCGCCCTGGCCGGCGTGTTGCGCCGGGTCCTGGACGACCTACCGACCCAGCGGCGCGTCCACGCCTGACCGTCCCGCCCAATGCCGTTCCGCCCAGCTCGGCGGCGGGGCGTAATCTCGTGCGGTTGGCCAGGCGGCGTCACGAGGAGAGCGAGCGGTGGATCAGAGCACCCTGGATCAGGAGATCGCCGCCGAGCAACGGCATCTCGACCGGGTGTACGCGCGACTGGCCGAGCTGCGCCGATCGGCAGTGCGCGCGGAACGGGAGGGCTACCGGCTGGCCCGGGTCGGCAACTTCGGTGCGCTTGTCGAACGCGACGCGATGGTCTTCCACGCCGCGCAGCGACGCCATGTGCTCGACGCCGAGTACGAGGGGTTGGTCTTCGGCCGACTCGACCTGCGTGACGGGCAGACCCTGTATGTCGGGCGACTCGGTATCCGCGACGAGGACGCCACCACGCTTGTGGTGGACTGGCGGGCCCCGGCTGCCGCCGCCTTCTACCGGGCGACCCCGGCCGAGCCGCTGGGCGTCGTCCGGCGTCGGACGATCCAGTCCAGCGGGGAGCGGGTCACCCGGATCGAGGACGACCTGCTGGACCCGGACGCGGCCCCGACGGACATGCCGGTGGTCGGCGACGGCGCGCTGCTGGCCACCCTGTCCCGGACCACCGGCCGGGGCATGCGGGACATCGTGGCCACCATCCAGCGCGAGCAGGACGAGGCGATCCGCTCCCCCGGCTCGGGAGTGACCCTCGTCTCCGGCGGCCCGGGCACCGGCAAGACGGCGGTGGCGCTGCATCGCGCGGCGTACCTGCTCTACGCCGACCGCAGCCGGTACGCCGGAGGCGGCATCCTGGTGATCGGTCCCTCCTCGGTCTTCGTCGAGTACATCGCCTCGGTGCTGCCGTCGCTGGGCGAGGACACCGCCACCCTGCGCTCGCTGGGCACCCTGTTTCCCGGGGTGGTGGCCACCCGCACCGACCCGCCCGAGGTGGCGGCGATCAAGGGCTCGCTGCGAATGCGCCGGGTGCTGGAACGGGCGGCCCGGGACGCGGTCCCCGACTCCCCGACCGAGCTGCGCCTGCTGTACCGGGGCACGTTGCTGCGGTTGGAGCGGGCCGAGCTGGACGCCATCCGGGACCGCGCGCTGCCCCGCGGCGCCCGCCGCAACGAGGTGCGTCGGGCCGGCTTCGACGGCGTGCTCGCCGCGCTCTGGGCGCAGGCTCGCCGGCTGGGCATCGCCGGGTTGCCCGAACAGCGTGCCTTCGAGGACGAGCTGATCGACCGGACGGACTTCCGCGAGTTCCTCAAGGCGTGGTGGCCCCGGCTGCATCCGCGGCACGTGCTCGCCTGGTTGGCCGAACCGCAGCGGCTGCGCCGGTACGGCGGGGGCCTGCTCTCCGGTGCCGAGATCCGGCTGCTCGGTGCGGCGTACCGGGAGCTGGCCACGGACGGGCCGACCGTGGCCGACGTCGCGCTGCTGGACGAGTTGGACGCGCTGCTCGGCAAGCCGATGCGTCCCGCCCGCCCGAAACGGGACCCGTTCCAGCTGGCCGGCGGGGTACGTGAGCTGAGCACCGCTGCCGACCGGCAGCGGGCTGCCCGGCAGGCCGCCCGGGAACGCCCTGAGGACTACCGCGACTACGCCCACCTGGTGGTCGACGAGTCCCAGGACGTCTCACCGATGCAGTGGCGGATGGTGGGCCGGCGCGGGCGGCTGGCGTCCTGGACGGTGGTGGGTGATCCGGCGCAGACCGCGTGGACGGGAGATCCACAGGAGTTGGCCCGGGCCCGCGACCAGGCGCTGGGGCGCCGCCGCCGGCACCGCTTCACGCTCACCACGAACTACCGCAACTCGGCGGAGATCTTCGCGGTGGCGGCGGCCGAGATCCGGCGGGCGTACCCGGATCTCGCGTTGCCCACCGCGGTCCGTTCCACCGGGATCGATCCACTCCAGCTCGAGGTGCCGGCGCCCGAGCTGGAGACCACAGTCGTGACAGCCGCCAGCGCCCTGCTCGGCGAGGTCGAGGGGACCGTCGGCGTGATCACTCCGGTGCCCCGACGGGACCAGGTCGCGGCCTGGCTGGGGGCGCTGGGCGGGCAGCGGTTGCAGGTGGTGACCAGCCTGGAGGCCAAGGGCATGGAGTACGACGGTGTGGTGCTGGTCGCCCCGGCGGAGATCCGGGCGGAGCCGGGCTCCGGTGTCCGTACCCTCTACGTCGCCCTGTCCCGGGCCACCCAGCGGTTGACCACCGTCGACCCGGCCGGGTGAACCCGAGCACCGCGACCCGCCCGACGATTGCATACATAGCGATGTTGGCATAGCTCCGTCCCCGGTCCGGCGGACGACGCAAGGTGTCTGGGTGGGCGCCGGCCATGACCACCACCACGCTGCGGTGTCGAACGCCGCCCACCGCCACTCCGGCCGGCTGTGGGCAGCGTTCGCCCTGCTCAGCGCGCTGATGGTGATCGAGGCAGGCACCGCTCTGCGGACCGGTTCGCTGGCCCTGCTCTCCGACGCCGGGCACATGTTCACCGACGTGTTGGGCATCGGGATGGCCCTCGCGGCCGTGGCTGCCACCCGTCGGGCCGACACGGACCCGCAACGCACCTTCGGGCTCTACCGACTGGAGGTGCTCGCGGCCCTGGCCAACGCCGTACTGCTCTCCGGCGTCGCGGTGTACGTGCTGGTCGAGGCGGTACGCCGAATCGGCGATCCGCCCGAGGTGCTCGCCGGCCCGGTCCTGGTGGTGGCCGCACTCGGCCTGCTCGCCAACGTCGCCGCGTTCGCCCTCCTGCGTCCGGGGGCGCGGGAGAGCATCAACCTGCGCGGGGCGTATCTGGAGGTGCTGGCGGACCTGCTCGGTTCGCTTGGCGTGATCGCGGCCGCCCTGCTGATCGCCGTGACCGACTGGTGGTGGGCCGACCCTCTGGTGGCCACCGCGATCGCCACGTTCATCCTGCCCCGGACGTGGCGCCTGGGCCGGGCCGCGGTACGCATCCTGGTCCAGGCCGCTCCGGAACACCTTCAGGTCACCGCGGTGTATGACCGGCTGGCCGCGGTGCCGGGCGTGGCCGGCGTCCACGACCTGCACGTCTGGACGTTGACCTCCGGCATGGAGGTCGCCTCGGCGCACCTCACCGTCAGACCGGGCGCCGACGTCGGCGCCGTGCTGGCGGCGGCCCGCTCGGCGCTGCACGAGGACTTCCAGATCGAGCACGCGACCCTCCAGATCGAGCCGCGGTCGGATCCCGGGCACTGCGGGGCGGCGCAGTGGTGACCGGAAGAATCAGAGAAAAGGGGTCATTGTCCGCTTTTGGTCTGTTCTACTAGTCAACAACTGAACACCAGCAGTAACAGCAGCTGCACCGGTCACATGGGCACCGGTAGGCTCGGACCCGGCCTCCGCCAGGCGGCACCCACAGGTGCCGGCGGCGGCCGCCGCCTAATCGCCCGCCAGGGCGAACCGGGGAACCAGGTTCCTGGGGTGTATCCGCGTCAGCGGTAGGGATCTTCCGTCCCGAACCCGTCAGCTAACCCGGTCGGCGGCTGACGGAAGGAAACGTGCATGCCAGCAGTGGCAACGGTAAGACCGGCCGCCCGTACGGCGGCCCTGATCGCCGCCGCGCTCGCCCTCACTCTCGGCGTCGCGCTGGCCCCCTTCACCCCCGCCGCCGCGGCATCGCCGCCATTGCGGGCGGCTGCCCCGGGCGACGTGGACGACGAGGGTGGCACCCCGGCGCTGCGGGCCCAACTGGAGGCCGCCAGCAAGGGCTACCTCGACGCCAAGACCGCACTCGACCGCTCGGTCAAGCGCCAGAAGAAGCTTGCCGAGCAGCTCAAGACGACCGAGAGTCAGGTCGCCGAGCGGGGCACCAAGGTCGCCGAGATCGCCGCACAGGCGTACCGCACCGGGCGGCTGGGCGCCGCGTCGGCTCTGCTCAACAGCGGTTCACCGGCCGGCTTCATGGACCGGGCGGCAGCGCTGGACGCGGTGGCTGCCAACGAGGATCGCGCGCTGCGTGAGCTCCAGGTGGCCCGGGACGAGGTCAGCGCCACCAAGCAGGCCCTGGACGTGGAGATCCAGGAGCAGCGCAAGCAGGTGGCCGTGATGGCCAAGCGCAAGGACCAGGCCGAGCGGGCGTTGACCGTGGCCATCGAGCGGGACGAGGCGGCCGAACGGGCCAGGGCCGCCGAGCGGGCCGCCCGGTCACCGTCGCGGAGCAGCGGGTCGAGTCCCACCGCCAAGCCCGCTCCCCGCAACTCCGACGGGTCGTGGCCCTCGGAGTCGTGCAGCGTCAACGACCCCACCCCGGCCAACGGCTGCATCACCCCACGCACCCTGCATGCGCTGAAGCAGGCCAAGTCGGCTGGCTTCACCCGGTACGTCTCCTGCTACCGCTCCGGCGGCTCGGGCGAGCACCCGAAGGGTCGGGCCTGCGACTTCGCCGCCCAGAAGAACGGCTTCGGCGGGGACGCGACCGGAGGCGACCGGACCTACGGCAACAACCTGGCGGCGTACTTCGTCAAGAACGCCGACCGGCTCGCGGTGCTCTACGTGATCTGGTACAGGCAGATCTGGCTGCCCAGCAGCGGCTGGAAGTCGTACAGCGGCGCCCGGGGTGACCCGTCCAGCGACCACACCAACCACGTCCACCTGTCGGTGTACTGACTTCCTCGTCGCGCCGGGTGAACTGCTCTTCACGAGCGGTTCACCCGGCGCTGCGTTTCACCGTTGGCCGGCGGGGCACCGTCCCTTCGGCGCGCATCGACGCGCCTCCTTGGTTACCGTCGTACCAGGAAGCGGTATTTGTCCGCTAACGGGAGGAACGCCATGAACGAGCGAATCGCCAGGCCCGGCGGCGGTACGGACAACGGGGAGCGGTCATGACCGGCCGCGTCATGATCTTCGCACCGACACCGCTGCTGACCGTGACCATCGACCAGCCGAGCGACGCACCCGAGTTGCACCTGCACCCGGGCGGGCAGGGGGTGTGGCAGGCCAGGATGGTGCTGTCCCTCGGCGTCGACGTGGTGCTCTGCGCGGCGCTCGGCGGCGAGGTCGGGCAGGTACTGCAACCGTTGCTGGTAAGCGAGGGAGTCGACCTCAAGGTGGTGGCCCGCGACTCCGGCGGCACCGGCGGGTACGTGCACGACCGCCGCGAGGGGACCCGCCAGGAGATCGTCGACGTCATCGGCCAGCCGTTGAGCCGGCACGAGTTGGACGAGCTCTACAACCTCGCACTCGGCGAGGGCCTGCGCGCGCCGGTGAGCGTGTTGAGCGGGCCCAACCATCCGTCCCTGGTCCCCGCCGACCTCTACCGGCGCTTCGCGGCCGATCTCGGTGCCAACGGTGGCCGGGTGGTGGTGGATCTCTGCGGCGAGCACCTCGCCGCCGTCCTGGAAAGCGGTGTCTTCTTTCTCAAGGTCAGCCACGAGGAGCTGATCGCCGACGGGCGGGCCGACGGCGACGACGAGGAGGCGCTCACCCGCGCGATGTACGACCTGCACGCCTCCGGCGCCGAGAACGTGGTGGTCAGCCGGGCCGACAAGCCCGCGTTGGCGCTTGTCGACGGCGAGGTGTTCGAGGTGCGGATGCCGCGGCTGGAGGCCGCCGACCCGCGCGGGGCGGGCGACTCGATGACCGCCGGGGTGGCCGCCGTGGTGGCCCGGGGCGGCGACGTCCGCACGGCGATCCGTACCGGCGCGGCGGCCGGCGCGCTCAACGTCACCCGACACGGCCTCGGCACCGGCCGCCTCGACTCGATCAACGGCCTCGTCGACCGGGTCCGGTTGGAACCGGCGGGCAGCCGTCCCCAGGAGCGGACCACCCCCGACGAACTGGCACAACGGGCGGGTGGCCGATGACGCTGCGGGTGTTGATCACCAACGACGACGGGATCGCCGCGCCGGGCATCCAGGCGCTGGCTCGGGCGGCCGTCGACCGGGGCCTGGACGTGGTGGTGGCTGCCCCACTGGAGGAGGCGAGCGGCACCAGCGCCGCGATGAGCGCCATGGAGCAGGACGGGCACGTGGTGGTCCACGACCATCCGTTACCGGAACTCGACGGCGTGCCGGCGTTCGGCGTCGGTGGCTCGCCCGGGTTCATCGCGCTCATCGCCGTACACGGTGCCTTCGGACCGCCGCCGTCGGTGCTGCTGTCGGGCATCAACCGCGGCGCCAACGCCGGCCGCGCGGTGCTGCACTCCGGCACCGTCGGGGCCGCCTTCACCGCTGCGGCCAACGGCTGCCGGGCGATGGCGGTGTCGCTGGACGTGCTCTCGGCGGGTGAGGCGACGGCAGCCAGCGGAGGTGCCGCGGTGGCGGCTGCCGCCCGGGTTCGCGACGCCGAACGGAACTGGGCCACCGCCGCCCGCGTCGCCCTGGATCTGCTGCCCCGGCTGACCGCCGCGCCGACGGAGAGCGTGCTCAACGTCAATGCGCCCGATCTACCGCTGGCTCGACTGCGTGGGGTACGCCAGGCCACCCTGGCGACCTTCGGCCAGGTGCAGATGACCGTCGCCGAATCCGGGCACGGCTTCGTGCGTACCTCGCTGGAGGAGCCGGGACAGGCGGTACAGCCCGGCACGGATCTGGCTCTGCTCGCCGACGGCTACGCGTCGGTGACCGCGGTCCGGGCAGTCACCGAGGTGGCCGACGTGGACCTGTCCGGCCTCGACCGGGAGTGATCAGGTGCCCCTGCGGTAGTCGGTGCGGTCAGGCCCCGGGGAGCACCTCGGGAGCCGTGGCCGCCCCGGCGTAGTAGGGCTCCGGCGCGCCGAAGAGGCCGAGCAGGCCGGTCACCCAGAGCTGCCGGTGCACGAACCGGCTCGGCTCGGTGACGATCAGCTTCACCCCGCTGACCTCGGCGGTCTGGAATCCGGCGACCATCGCGCTGATGCCCACCGAGTCGATGAAGGTGACCAGCCGCATGTTGAGCTCGATCCGGGCCGGCCGCCCCTTGGCCAGCACCTCGGCGATGGCCTCTTTCACCTCGTACGCGGTGTCGACGTCGATCTCACCCCGAGGGGCGATCTCGATGACACCACCGGGCCGAACCGTCTGCAGGATCGACAGGCTCACGCGAGCACCTCCACTCGCCCGTACGACGGGCGCCTCATCAGTACGCGGGCCGCGACCGACAGTATTCCTTCAACCGCCTCGGTCGCCACCCCTCGGGATGAGCAATTCACGGATGCGGGCACAACAAATCACCCATATCCGAACTTTATTGGCCTTATCACTCAGCGTTCGGCCTCTGCCGACGCCGCCGAACCAGGGTAGCGGGCCGACGCCATCCCCGTCGTTTTCCAGCACCCCGGCGTGCCCCACGGACAACCGGCCTGACCTGCGCTGGGTGCGCGGGAGTGGCACGGTGTGCCTAGCATCACGAGTGACCCCTATGACGGGAGGACCACATCATGCTCCGCAGACTCGCCGCGCTCGCCGGTGTCAGTGCCCTGCTCGCCCTCGTACTGGCCTGCGGTTTCGGCGGCGGCGATGGTGACGACGACGATGACGATGACGACGACTTCGCCCGCGCCGCGGCGGTGGCGGTCGCCGTCCGCTGACCAATGCGACGAACCCGGGGGGGGGCGCACCTGCCCTTCCGGTCGAGACGAGCGTTTCGGTGGTTTGCGTCCGGGTCGGGGTGGGCACAGCCTCCGATGCGAACCGTCACCGGCCGGACAACGCCGCCGACAGCTGATGCGTGCACCGGCTCCGGCACTGTCGAGGAGGGAACCACAATGTTCGGAACACATCTGCTGGAGCGCCGCAGCAAGCCGGAGCGGGTCGCGGACCAGGCGTGGCAACACCTCGTCTCGGCGGTGAACAACGCCGGCGACAGCCTCCGCGACACCGCCCGCACCGCCCGCCACAGCTCCGCCGGTTTCGCCGGCGACGCCGGCGACCTGGTCGAGTCGGCCGCCGAGGAGGCCCGTCACCGCGCCAGCCGCGCCTTCGACGCGCTTGCCGGACGCCGCCCGGCGCTGCCCTGGACGTTGCTGATCGGCGCCGCCCTGGTCGGCGCCGCGGTCGGCTGGGCCGCCGGCACCGCGGCACGCGCCGCGGGGAGCCGGGACCGGGCCCTGGAGGACATCGAGTTCGTCGACGTGGACCGACCCGATTCCCCCGCCGACCCGACAAATCCCGTCAGCTGACGGTTCTGTGTGACGACGGGCCCCACCGACCGAGGCGGTCGGGCGGGGCCCGTCGTGCTGTCATGCATCAGCCCTTCGCCGGTCGGAACCTTCTGAGCAGCCCAGGTCGGGGCGGCCGACCTCGTCCGATCCGGGTGAGGCCGATTCATCCGGACGGTCACCAGGCTCGGTCGCGGCGGACCTGGCGTGCCGGTCCGCCGGCCCGCGCCACCGTGGTGAGAAGGGAGCGACCGATGGCCAGCATCTCGACGATCAACCGCACCGACCAGGACATCCGGTCCGCGGTGCTGGACGAACTCGACTGGGAGCCCCGGGTCCGGCCGCACGAGATCGGGGTGGCCGTCACCGAGGGCGTGGTGACGCTGACCGGGCATGTGGACAGCTACGCCAAGAAGTGGGCGGCCGAGCGCGCCGCGCACCGGGTCACGCAGGTGCGGGCGGTGGCCAACGACCTCGCGGTGCGCCTGGTGACCGGCGCGGAACGCACCGACCCGGAGATCGCCGCCGCGGTCCAGCACGCCCTCCAGTGGCAGGCGTTCGTGCCGGTCGACGCGCTCGACGTGACGGTCTCCCAGGGCTGGGTCACCCTGCACGGCGAGGTCGAGTGGGAGTACCAGCGCCGCGCCGCCGAGCAGGCCGTCGGCCAACTGAAGGGCGTACGCGGGGTCAGCAACGGCATGAGCGTCCGGCCGTCGGTACGCCCCGACGGCGCCCTGCTGGCCCGGCGCATCGTCGACGCGCTGGCCCGCAACCGCGCCACCGACGCGGAACAGGTGACGGTACGCGTACACGGCGACACGGTGCTGCTCGGCGGACTTGTGCACTCGATGCCCGAACGCGCCGAGGTGGAACGGGTCGTCTGGTCCGCCCCCGGCATCCGGGAGGTGCAGAACCACATCGCGGTCGCCCCGGTGCTCCGCTGAGTCGCCCGGAACCACCCGGGTCGGGTGAGTCGCGCTCACCCGGCCCGGCCCGAGGCTGGGGGGTATGACCGATCAGCTGACCACGCCCCTACAGGTCACTGCGCGACTCCGCACACCCGTCACCGAACACGACCACGTCCGTGGTCCGCTGAACGCACCGGTGACGATCGTCGAGTACGGCGACTTCCAGTGCCCCTTCTGCGCCCTCGCCCACGCCAATCTCACGGAGGTGCTGCGGCAGCGCGCCGACACCGTCCGCCACGTCTACCGCCACTTCCCGATCACCAACATGCACCCGTACGCCGAGCGGGCCGCCGAGGCCGCCGAGGCCGCCGGACGGCGGGGTCGGTTCTGGGAGATGCACGACTGGCTCTACGAGCACCAGGACCAGCTGGATCCGGTGCACCTGACGCTCGGTGTCGAACAGCTCGGCCTGCCGGTCGACGAGGTGGAGGCAGAGATCGGACGGCACGCCCATGGCGACCGGATCCGGCACGATTTCGTCGGCGCCATCCGCAGTGGCGTGGACGCCACCCCCACCCTCTTCGTCAACGACATCCGCCACGACGGCGACTTCACCCCAGCCAGCCTCCTGACCGTCGTCGACGCCGCCGCCTGACCTTTCACGAGGCCGGCCTCACAGTCAGATGAGGCGGAGTTGGCGGGCGCGGCGGACGGCGTCGCGACGGCGGGTTGCATCGAGCTTGCGGTAGATGTTGCGGACGTGGGTCTTGACCGTGTTGACGGAGACCGACAGTTCGGCGGCGATCTCCACGTTGGACAGGATGCTCTGCAGGTACCGCAGGATCGTCAGCTCCCGCTCGGTGAGCGGCTCGTCCAGCGACGGCACCGCCGCGTCGGCGGCACCTGGGCCGCCCGTCTGTCCGGCCGGCGCGTCGACGGCGCGTACCAGGTCACTCACCAGCGACCAGTGGGCGGTACCGGAGTCGAGGTGGGCGGTGAGCAGTTCCCGCAGTCCCGGCTCGGCCTGTCGGAACGGGCGACGGTAATCCTCCGGCGCGGCCAGGTCGAGCGCCTGTTCCAGCAACCGGCCCGCCCGACGGTCGTCACCGGACCGGACGGCCAGCACCGTGGCCAGCAGCGCGGCGTCGAGGCGTACCGGCAGCGGCCAGTCGGCCGCAGGTGCGGCGGTCCAGTCCGGTAGCAGACGGTCGGCGGCACGGGGGTCACCGGCCCGCAGTTCGGTCCGGGCCGCCGCGACGGCCAGCGCCGCCGCCGCACCGGTCATCGGCTCGGCCGGCGGCTCACCGGCCAGTTCCCGGGCCGTCTGTACGTCGCCCCGCGCGCTGTGCAGGTCCAGTTCGGCGGCGCGCAGCAACGTGCCCAGCTCACCGCCGCGCGCCCCCCACCCGGTGCGGGCCTCCACCAGCAGCCGGTGACCGACACTCGGCTCGCCCTCGTCGAGGCGCAGGTACGCGCGGCACCAACCGGCCACCGCGCCGGGCACCGGTTCCGCGCCGGCCGGCGCGGCCAGCCCCAGGTGCGCCTCGGCCTCCGCCGGCTGGTTCCGGTGCAGCGCCACCACGGCCAGCGCCAGGTGCGCGTACCCGCAGTCGAGCAACGCCGCCCAGCCCTGGCAGGCCGGCAGGGCCAACGCCACCCGGGCCAGTTCCTCGGCGGCGCGCAGCTGTCCACGCAGCGCCGCCACCAGGGACCATCGGCTGGCGCAGACCAGTTCGGTGCGCGGACGTGCCGCCTCCCGGGCGGCCGCCAGCGCTTCGGCGAAGCCGGTCGCCGCCCCGGTCAGGTCGCCGTCGTCCAACGCGAGCAGGGCGAGCGCGGTGCCGGCCACGGCCCGTACGTCGGCGTCCTCGATGGCATGGTCGGCTCGCGGGTCGCCGGTCGGGTGTCCACCGTCGGTGGCGAGCAGGCGGGCGGCGGCGGCGCGTACGGGCGGCGGGTCACCGGCGAGTCGGGCCAGGGTGAGTTCGACCGCGGCGACCAGCCGACCGAACCGGGCCCGGCGCGGTTGCGGCAGCCGCCGGAGGTGCCCGCCGGCCAGCCGCAGGTAAGCCTCGGCCGCCCCGGTGTCGCCGTCGAGGGCCCGTTCGGCGGCGCAGGCCAGCGCGAGTTCCGGGTCACGTTCCACCGCCTCCGGCGGGGGTGACGCGGGCACCGGCCCGACG
This sequence comes from Verrucosispora sp. WMMD703, assembly GCF_049178935.1. Taxonomy (NCBI): domain Bacteria; kingdom Bacillati; phylum Actinomycetota; class Actinomycetes; order Micromonosporales; family Micromonosporaceae; genus Micromonospora; species Verrucosispora sp. WMMD703. Next base: position 5,217,937 of record NZ_JBMHMM010000004.1, read on the forward strand.
CCGGCCGGCCGCTCGTAGGGCACCAGTTCCGGCCAGCGGATCACGAACAGATCGGTGGCGGCGGTCCAGTCACCGGCGGCGAGCGCGTGGCGCAACGCGTCGGCGGGTCGGCCGTTGCCGGCGTACCATCCGGCCGCCCGCAGGTGCAGGTCGCGCAGCTCCGCTGCGGGCAGCCGGACCAGCTCGCGGTGCAGCAGGTCGGTCAGCAGCGGATGGCACCGGTACCACACCGGCCGGCTGCCGTCATGGTGGAGCAGACCGCTGTCGTCGGCGAGCGTGCGCAGGCGTTCCTCGGCGTCCGCGTCGCCGCTGAGTGCGGCGGCGAGGCCGGCGCAGACGGCGTCGACGATCGCCGCGCGGCGCAGCAGCTCACGGTCCGTCGGCTCCAGCCCGGCCAGCGGCTCCGCCCGCAGGTAGCCGGCGATCTCCGGCTGGTCGGCGCCGAGTTCGCTGATCCAGCGCTCCGGGTCCGGTTGGTCCCGCAGGGCGAGGGCGGCGATTCGCAGCACGGCCGCCCACCCCCCGGTCCGCTGCCGCAGCCGGGCCACCGCGGCGGCCGGCACCACCACCCCGTGCGCGGTGAGCAGATCGGCGATCTCGTCGCCGGTGAAAGCCAGGTCGTCCGGGCCGATCTCGGTCAACTCCCCGGCCAGCCGCAGCCGGTGCACCGCCAACGGCGGACCGGTCCGTCCGGCCGCCACCAGCCGTAGCCGCTGCTCGCTGTGGCGGAGCAGGAACTCCAGACCGGCCAGCGCCGCCGGTTCGGTGATCAGGTGCAGGTCGTCCACGACCAGCACCACCGGCCGTTCCCGGACGGCTAGGGCGGCGGCCATGATCTCCAACTCGTCCGGACGTGGCGCCCGGTCGGGCATCGGCGTCTCCGCCGGATCCGCGACGGAGCGCAACGCGGCACCGAGGTACGACCAGAGGCGGTCCGGGTCGTCCCCCGCCTCGACCGACACCCAGGCCGGAACCGGGGCCTCCGGTTCAGCCTCCTGCCGCGTCCGTCGCCAGGTGGCCAGCAGCGTCGTCTTACCCCAACCGGCCGGTGCCCGGAGCAGGGTGACCGGGCGGGTCACCGCCTCGTCGAGCAACCGGGCCAGCCGGGGCCGGAGCACCATCGTCTCGCCCGGCACGGCGGGTGCCAGCCGGGAGGCCAGCAGGGGTGGGCCGCCCGGTGGGCGGACCCCTGCGTCGGCCCGGACGGTGCTGCGGTCATCCGGCATCCGGCCCACCCCCACGGACGCGTGCTTCCTCCCCCGGCCCTGCGGCGGGCGGTTACCCGACCCGCGACGGTTCACCCCTTCCGGGGGAACCGGGTTCACCCCGCCAGCGGCAACGCTGGCCCTGAGCTGGGCGGACGCGTCGCGGATCCCACCGGGTCACCCGCCGAGGCCGTTCGTTGGGACGGACCACACGGTGCGGAAGCGGAATCGGAGGTACGAGTGGGACAGGTCGGGACTGTTGTCGCGGTGGCCGGCGCCCTCGGCGTGGCGGCGGCCAGGGCCTCGCGTACCGCCGTCATCCGGCGGCGGACCCGGCGCGCTCGACACCCGGGAGGTTGGCAGGTGGTGACGGTCGACCGGCCGCCGGAGCAGGTGCTGCCCACCGGGGCCTGGCCGACGCCGCTCCGCCGCCTTGACGGTGCCGTCGAGGTCGCGGTGGCACGCGCGCCGGGTGGCCGGGGTACCGAACTGGCGGCCCGGCCACGGCCGCACGCGGCCTGGCCCGGGCTCGCCGCGCACCTGCTCGGCGACGATCCCGGCCTGCTGGTACGGCAGGCGTTGTGGCAGGTCAAACAGCTCGCCGAGACCGGCGAGGTGCTGCGCGTCGACCGGGCACCCGGCGAGCGCGGGCCGGTGGCGCCGACCCACAGCTTCCCGCCGCGAGCGGACGGGCCGCCACGGTGAGAGCGCTGTGCTGGACCACCGGTGGCGAGTTGGCCGTCCGCCAGGTGCCCGATCCGGAGCTGCGTAACGACCACGACGTGATCGTCCGGGTGCGGCGTAGCGCCACCTGCGGTGCCGACCTGCCGCTGCTCACCGGGCAGGCGCCGGGCCTGGCCGCCGGTGACGTGCTCGGCCACGAGTTCCTCGGCGACGTGGTCGAGGTCGGCCCCGGCGTACGCCGGCACCGGATCGGCGACCGGGTGGTGGTCTGCGCGTCGGTGGCCTGCGGTGCCTGCTGGTACTGCCGGCGAGGGCTACCGTCGTGCTGCGACAACGGCAGCAGCGACCCGACCGCGAGTGAGGCGGAGTGGGGTCACCCGGTGGCGGGCTGCTTCGGCCAACCCCGGGCCGCAGGTGGTTTCGCCGGCAGTCACGCCGAGTACGTCCGGGTGCCGTACGCCGATGTCGGGGCGTTTCCGGTGCCGGAGTCCGTCGGCGACGACCGGGCCCTGTTCGCCTCGGACGCCGCACCGGCCGGCTGGCTGGGTGCGGAGGGTGGCGAGGTGCGCCCCGGTGACGTGGTGGCGGTGTGGGGAGCCGGCGCGGTCGGTCAGCTGGCCGCCCGGGCAGCCTGGCTGCTCGGCGCCGAGCGGGTGGTCGTCGTCGACCGGCACCCCGGGCGGCTGCTGATGGCACGGCAGCACGTCGGCGCCGAGACCATCGACCGGCGGGACACCGACGTCGCGGCGCAGCTGCGGGAGTTCAGCGGTGGGCGGGGGCCGGACGTGTGCGTCGAGGCGGTCGGTGGTCCGGCGGGGGAACACCGCTCGCTCGCCGACCGGTTCGCCGGCCGTGCCCGGGTGCCGGAGGCGGTCCGGGAGGCGGTGTACGCCTGCCGCAAGGGCGGCAGCGTCTTCGTCCTCAACGGCGGCGTCCGCCACGTCGACGCGTTCCCGGCCGGCATCGTCGTGCACAAGGGACTGACCGTGCGCGGGGGACGCCAGCACGGCCAGCGGCACATCCCGATGCTGCTGGATCGGATGGCTCGCGACGAGCTGCGTACCGAGCACCTGGCCTCGCACCATTTCCCACTGGAGCGGGCCGCCGAGGGGTACGCCCTGTTCCGGGACCGGCCCGAGGAGTGTCTACGCGCCGTGTTCACCCCGCACTGACCGGCAACGGGCGGATCGGCGGTGGCGGTGGCATGATCGCGGGATGGCTGCCCAACGGTCGTACGACGTGGTGCTGTTCGGGGCGACCGGGTTCACCGGTGGTCTCACCGCCCGCTACCTGGCCCGGCACGCGCCGCCGGGGTTGCGCTGGGCGATCGCCGGCCGCAACCCCGACAAGCTGGCCGCGGTCCGGGAGCAGTTGGCCGCGATCGACCCGGCGCTGGCCGGACTGCCGCTGCTCACCGCCGACGTCACCGACCCGGCCTCGTTGCGCGCGGTGGCCGCCGACGCCCGGGTGGTGGCCAGCACCGTCGGCCCGTACGTCCATCACGGTGAACCGCTGGTGGCCGCCTGCGCCGCCGCCGGCACCGACTACCTCGACATCACCGGCGAACCGGAGTTCGTCGACCGGATGTATCTGCGCCACCACGCCGAGGCGGTGCGCACCGGCGCGCGGCTGGTGCACGCCTGCGGCTTCGACTCGGTCCCGCACGACCTCGGCGTCTGGTTCACGGTCAAACAACTGCCCGCCGACACCGCCGTCACCGTGGACGGGTACGTGCGGGCGGGCGGACGGTTCTCCGCCGGCACGTACCACTCGGTACTGACCGCCTTCTCGCGTACCGGTGAGGCGTCGCGGGCGGCCCGCGAACGCCGCGCCGCCGAGCCACGCCCGACCGACCGCCGGGTGCGGGCCGTGTCGGGCCGACTGGCCCGCTCCAGGGACCTGCCGGTCTGGGCGGTACCGCTGCCGACCATCGACCCGCAGGTGGTCCGCCGCTCGGCCGTGGCCCGCCCCGAGTACGGTCCGGATTTCCGCTACCGGCACTTCGCGGCCGTGCGGCGGCTGCCGACGGTGCTGGCCGCCGGTGCGGGACTCGGAGCCGTGGTCGGGCTGGTGAAGCTGCCGCCGACCCGACGCTGGCTGCTCGGCCGGCTCGCCTCCGGTCAGGGACCGAGCGCCGAGCAGCGGGCGAAGTCGTGGTTCACTGTCCGTTTCGTCGGCGTCGGCGGCGGGCGACGCGTGGTGACGGAGGTGGCCGGGGGCGACCCCGGCTACGACGAGACCGCGAAGATGCTCGCCGAGTCGGCGCTCTGTCTGGCCTACGACGACCTGCCGGCCACCGCCGGTCAGGTCACGCCGGTCACCGCGATGGGCGACGCGCTGCTGCACCGTCTCACCGCCGCCGGCATCACCTTCCGGGTGCTGAAGGACGAGTCGGCCGCTTGACCCTCGACCAGGTCGAGGGGGCAGGATCGGACCGTGGACGGTGACCTGCGCAGCATCGGTGAGCTGGCTCGGGCCAGTGGGCTTACGGTGAGCGCGCTGCGCTTCTACGACGCCGCCGGGGTGCTGGTCCCGGCCCGGGTCGATCCGGTCACCGGCTACCGCTGGTACGCCGACGACCAGGTGGCACCGGCCCGGCTGGTGGCCGGGCTACGCCGGATCGGCCTGCCGGTCGCCGAGATCGCCCGGGCGGTACGCGCGGAACCCCCGGTGGTGCACCGGCTGCTCGACGCGCACCTGGGGCGGCTGGCCGACGGACTGGCCGAGGCGCGGCACGAGGTCGCCCGGATCCGTCGCCTGCTCGCCGACGACCAACCCCCGCCGGCCACCCGGCTCGTCCTGACCGGGCGTGCGCTGGCCGCCGCCGTGGACGCCGTCCGGTTCGCGGTCGGCACCGATCCGGCGCTGCCGGGACTGGCCGGCGTGCTGCTCGACGTGACCGACGAGGGGATACGGCTGGTGGCGACCGACCGGCACCGGCTGGCGGTGGCGACGGCCGGCGCGGCGGTCCGCGGTCCGGCGGTGCGTGCGCTGCTGCCCGTGGCCGCGGTCGACCGACTGCGCCGGCTGTCCGGCGCCGCGGCCACCGACGAGGTGCGGCTGACCCTGGTCGGGAGGCAGGTCGTTGCCGACGTCGCCGGGCGTCGGTTGCGGGTGACGACCCTGCCGTACGACTTCCCCGACTATCACGCCCTGCTGCCGGCGGCGACCGGCGGGCCCGCCCGCCGGGTGCCGGTGGACGCGCCGTGGCTGGTCGCCGCGCTACGGTCCGGAACACCGACGGTGACCCGGGAACATCTGGGCGGCCCGCTGCCGGTGACCGTGCTGGGGCTGGGCGGCCGGGAGACGCTACGCCTGCTCGGCCCGGACGAACTGACCGACGACCCGGCCGGTCGGGCCGACGCCGAGCTGCGGGTCGGCGTCAACGGGGGGTACCTGCTCGACGCGCTGCACGCGGCGGGCGGTCCGCGGCTGGTGCTGGAACTGGACGGCCCGGTCACCCCGCTGGCCATTCGCCGGCCCGACGATCCGGCCGCCTTCTCCATCCTGATGCCGATCCGGCTCTGACTGCGGCGACCTGTCCGGCTCGGACCGGACGTCGGAAACCGCCGGTCCGTGGTGGGTCGGGTGCGGGAGGCGGGGCGATTCGGGCGCGACGGTAGCATCTGGAGGTCCACCCGAGCCCGGACGGAGGCGTACGGAGCAGCATGCTCGACATGGAGTTGATCCGGAAGGATCGCGACGCGGTGGCGGCCGCGCTGGCGAAGCGGCTGGACGCCGCCGAGGTCGACCGGGTGCTGGAGGAGATCCAGCAGCTCGACCGGGAGCGTCGCCGGCTGATCAGTGAGATCGACGGGGAACGCCAGCGCCGCAAGGCCGAGGCCCGGGCGTACGCGCAGGCGAAGCGAGCCGGTGTCGAGCCGCAGGTCACCTCTGACGACGGTCGGAAGCAGGTCGCCGAGCTGGAGGCGGAACTCGACGAGGTGCAGGCGCGGCTGCGTACCACCATGAGCGAGCTGCCGAACCTGCCCGCCGAGGACGTGGTGCCCGGCGGCAAGGAGGCCAACCGGGTGGTGAAGACCTTCGGTGCGCCACCGGCCATCGAGAAGGTCCGCGACCACGTCGAGCTGAGCCGGATGCTGGGTCTGGTCGACCACGAACGCGGCGTCAAGCTCGGCGGCTCCGGCTTCTGGATGTACACCGGGCTGGGTGCCCGGCTGGAGTGGGCGCTGATCAACTGGCTGATCGAGCGGAACATCGAGGCCGGGTACGAGTTCCTCCTGCCGCCGCATCTGCTGCTGGACAGCGCAGGTTTCGCCGCCGGTCAGTTCCCCAAGTTCTACGACGACGTCTACCACCTGGACAAGCAGTCCGCGCCGCGTGGGCAGTTCCTGCTGCCGACGGCGGAGACGGCGATCCTCGGTGCGTACCAGGACGAGATCCTGGAGACCGCGAAGCTGCCGCTCAAGGTCTTCGCCTACACCCCGTGCTACCGGCGCGAGGCGGCCGGCTCGCACTCCGACGAGCGGGGCACGGTGCGGGGGCACCAGTTCAACAAGGTGGAGATCTTCCAGTTCACCCTGCCCGAGCAGGCCGACGCGGCGCTGGAACAGATGGTCAGCCACGCGGAGAGCCTGGTCGAGGGGCTGGGTCTGCACTACCAGCGCAGCCTGCTCGCGGCCGGCGACTCCAGCGCGTCGATGCGGAAGACCCTCGACATCGAGGTGTGGATGCCCAGCACCGGCAAGTACAAGGAGGTCTCGTCGGTCTCCTGGGGCGGTGACTACCAGGCCCGCCGGGCGGCGATCCGCTACCGCGAGCCGGGCGGCAAGCAGACCCGCTTCGTGCACACCCTCAACGGCTCGGCCCTGGCCACCAGCCGCCTTCTCCCCGCCATCCTGGAGCAGTTCCAGCAGCCCGACGGCTCGGTCCTGGTCCCCGAAGTCCTCCGCCCCCGCCTGGCCACCGACCGCCTAACCCCGCACTGACCGCCCCCACCCCAGTGCCTCGGCGAGGGGGCAGGGGCGTCAGGTGGCCAGCGCGGTGACGCGGCGGGTGAGGTCCTCGCCGTCCAGCCAACCCTGGTGGATCACCCGGCCGTCCCGGTCGATGATGACGAAGGTGCTCTGCTCGACAACCTCGAAGCGCCGCCAGATCACCCCTTCGCGATCCTCGATCTGCGGCATCGGGCCCAGTTCGAACTCGGTGACGAAGTCGGTCATCGCCTTGCGTTCACCGAGCCCCGCGACGCCGATGATCGGCACGGTCTCCCGGAAGCCGGGCTCGATCTCGGCGATCGTCCACGCCTGGCTGGCGCAGGTGGCGCACCAGGGCGCCCAGAACCAGAGCACCACCGGCCGGCCCGCCAGGGTGGCGGCGTCGAAGGCCGCGCCGTCCAGGGTGGTGCCGGTGAACCGCAGGGTGTCCGGCACCGGGCCGGCCGGCCCGGTCGACGGGGACGAGGCGGTGGCGGACGCCGGACCACCGGCCTGCGGGGCCGCCTCGGCGTCCGGACCGGTGCCGCATCCGGCGGTGGCCAGCACGGCGGCGAGCAGAGCGGCGGTGACCGCCCCGGTGACCCGTCCGGTTCGTGGAACCGACCCCATCGGCGTCTCCTTCGGTTCGCTCGCCCGTCGACCCGGGCAGCCGTGCCACCCGGTCGACCGGCTCAGGCTTCGGTCAGCCGCAGCGCCAGCGCCGGGCAGACCTTGACCGCCTTCACCGCGCCCTCCCGCAACCAGGTCGGCACGGGGGTGGGCGGGAAGGCGGGGTATCCGTTCTGGTCCAGCCGGATGAAGTCCGGCACCACGTGGGCGCAGAGGCCGTGACCGTCGCAACGGGACCAGTCCAGGACCAGCTTCTGTGGGTCGGGGTCGGGAGCGCCGGGTAGACCCATCATGCCCTTGACCCGCCGTCCGCAGCCCTCGCCGGTGGTGTGCTTCTTCAGGTCGTCGGCGAAGACCTCCATCGCCGAGAGCGCGAAGCGGGACGTACCGTCGGGGTGGCTGCACGCGCCGCGGCCCTTGACGTCGCCGGCGGCGGCCCGGACGACCTCCACCGGCGCGCTGCCGGAAACCGCCAGGTCGACGGCGCGGGCCAGGTCGGGCAGACCCCGCTTGCACGGGCCGCACTGCCCGGCCGACTCGCCGGCCAGGTAACGGACCACCTGCGCCGCCTCGCCGAGCGGGCAGGTGTCGTTGGCCAGCGGGACGATGATGCCAGCGCCGAGCGTGCCGCCGACCGCGGCGAGCCCCTTGCGGGAGACCTCGGCCCGCTCCGCCGCCTCCCGGGTGATCCACTTGCCGTGGTAGCCGCCCATGAGGATGCCGGGACCGTCCGGCACCTCGCACAGTTCGAGGATCTCGGCCAGCGGGGTACCGGCCGCGCACTCCACCACCGCGTGGCGCTTCGCCGCGCCGGTGATGCTGAGCAGCACCGTGCCGGGTTCGTCGTCGGTGCCGAGCGCCGCGTACTCGTACGGGCCGAGTCGGGCGGCAATCGCCATCTGGGCGTACGTCTCGGCGTTCGACAGCAGGGTCGGCATCCCGCCCACGCCGGAGTCGCTGGACCGCTTCTTGGTGCCGGGCGGGATGTGCGGCAGCCCGTTGATCCCGTTCACAAGCGCGCCGCCCTCACCACTGATGAACCGGTGCGGCACCGTCACGACGCTTGTCGGCGCCGGCATCCGGCGCTCGTCCAGGGCCTCCATGAGGGAGTCCCGGCCCACCAGGTCATCGGCCACGCAGAGCACGATCTCCTCGGCGTCCAGCGCGAACGCGGCCAGCGCGGCACCGTCGAGAATCAGGTGCGGTGCCCGGGTGAGCAGGACCTTGTCCTTCCAACTGGCCGGCTCACCCTCGGTGGCGTTGACCACCACCACGGGCGGCAGATCCTGGCGTTCACAGGACTCCAGCACCGCCCGCAGCTTCCGGGCGAACGGGAAGCCGGCCCCGCCCTTGCCCTTGAGCTGGATGCCCTCGGCCAGACGCAGCAGGTTGGAGGGCTCCATCGGGCTGATCGGCCCGTGCACCAGCTCGTGGGCACGCAGGTCGAGCCGGCCGAACTCGGCGAACCCCGCAGTGAGCCGCGGCTCACCCACGGCAGCCACCGGGGGAACGGTGGTCCGCATCGTCACTTGGCCTCACCCCGCAGTCCGGCCCAGTAGGCGCCGTCCACCGAGTCCGGGTCGGCCCGGCGGCGACGTCGGCTCTCGGTCGACGAGGCCCGGCGGGCACGTCGGGAGGCCAGGTCGACCAGGGTCGGAGTGTCGTCGTCGGCCACGTCGTCCGGGGCGTACCGGGCCGGCGGGCGCCAGTAGTCGGTCTCCGCCGCCGGCAGGTCGTCCTCGGCGCTGTGCCGCCCCCCGCCGCTGCGCGGCGCGGCGGAGATCGGCGAGCCGGAGATGGGCGCACCGGAGATCGGGTCGGCCGAGATCGGGGCGGCCGACTCCCACCGGCGAGGGCTGTCCCAGGGCTCCTCCGGTTCGTCCTCCACGCGCTGCGGCGGAGCCGAGTACCGGCTGTCGGTCCGGGACCGGCGGGAACGGCCGTACTCCTCCTCGTCGTCGGAGTCACGACGGCGGCGACGCACCGGCTCCTCGTACTCCATCAGGTCCTCGTCGCGACGGGACGCCCGACGGCCCACCGGCTCGCGCTCCTCCTCGCGCCGCGACCGGCGGCCGGTCGGTTCCTCGTCGCGCCGCGACCGGCGGGCGACCGGCTCCAGGTCCTCGTCGACCCGCGCCGCACGCCGCCCGGTGGTCTCCAACTCCTCGTCGCGGCGGGAGGACCGCCGGGGCTCGGCATCGCGACGGCGGCGCGCCACCGGCTCCAGCACCTCGGTCTCGCGGCGCACCACCCGCTCCAGTTCCTCCTCCTCGCGGCGCGAGGCGCGCCGGACGACCGGCTCGAACTCCTCGTCGCGACGGTCCCGACCGGACCGCACCGGTTCGCGCAGCGTGCCCGGCTCGGGAACCACCGGCACGGTGAACCGTTCCGGGTCGTTGCGCCGGATGGTGGGGCTGGCCCAGGTCCCGGAGGTGCTGTCGGCCCAGCTGGTGTCGCGACGGACCCGCTTCTCGCGACCGTCGTCGGCTTCGTCGCGGCGGCCGGTCAGCGTGCCGAGCAGGGACTTGCCCCGGGTCTCCTCGGTGGACTTGGCCCCGCTCATGACCTCGTTCAGAACGGCGGCCTGCTGTTGCTCGCGGCTGCGCCGTTGCAGGGTGACCGAGAGCCGGACCATCAGGGCGATCACGACCAGCAGCACGCAGGCGAAGTAGCTCAGGCCCACCCAGGTGGCGGGCGGACGGCCGGCGAGCAGGCCGTGGAAGATGGCGAACGGCCAGGAGACGTACGCCATGGAGTGCAGCGCACGCCACACCCACTTCGGTCCGACGTCGGCGAACCGCGCCCGGATGATTCCGGTCCAGAGCACACCCACCATGAGCAGCGCGGCGATGGTGCCCAGCCCGATGTAGAGGCCCCGACCACCGACGAACGGCACGGCGGCGTCGGTCACCCCCGCCCGACCACTGGCGATCTTCGTGATGACGTGGAAGGCCAGCCCGGCCACGCCGAGGATGCCGGTGGCCCGGTGCGCGGACTGCAACAGCACCCGGTGCCGGATGAGCAGCACCAACCGGTCGGTGGCGAGCAGCCCCATCATCACCGTGAGGCTCAGCGCGACAAGCGCGATCACGCCGGCGAAGAACTCGGTGAAGAAGAAGCCCATCGCGTACATCTGCTGGCCCGCGCCGGTGAGCATCGTCAACGCCCACAAGGCGGCGAGCCCGGACGCGGAGAGCGCCATGATCTGGCCGCGGGACCGGACGCGGATCCCTCGACTGCTGCTGCTGGTACGTACGGCAGCTGCCTTCTCGTTCTGCGTAGCCCGGACCATCTGCTCCTCGATCGTCTCGCGGCGGCGCACCGCCGGCCGACCCTGTTCCCCACTCCAGTACGCAGCGCGGCTCCGGTCGGATCAGTGTCGTAAGAAAAAATCTCGCCGAGTTGTCGAACCGCCCCGCCACCCGGCGCGTATAACGGCCCTGCCGCCGGCCGTCCACACCAGCACATTGACAGGCGTTGAAATCAGCTTGTAACCTTTCCGAAATTTTCAGCCCTGATTGCAAGATCCGGGCAACCGCACCACCTCCCCGTCCCCCGGCACCCCTGGAGCACCCGATGCATCGACGTCGACTCCGCCCCGCGATCGTCGCCCTCGCCGTGATCGCCGGCCTCCTCGCCCCTGGCGTGGTGACCGCACCCCCGGCCGCCGCCGCCCCGAGTGGTGGCAAGAAGGTCATCGCCAACCTCTTCGAGTGGAACTGGCCCTCGGTCGCCAGCGAGTGCAGCAGCACCCTCGGCCCGAAGGGCTACGGCTACGTCCAGGTGTCACCACCGCAGGAGCACGTACGCGGCAACCAGTGGTGGGTGGCCTACCAACCGGTCAGCTACCGGATCGAGTCCCGCAAGGGCACCCGCGCGCAGTTCAAGTCCATGGTCGACACCTGCCACGCGGCCGGCGTGAAGGTGATCGTCGACGCGGTCATCAACCACATGTCCGGCCAGGACAACGGCGGGACCGGCTGGGCCGGCTCGACCTACCAGCACCACGTCTACCCCGGCATCTACCAGTCGCAGGACTTCCACTACTGCGGGCGCAACGGCAACAACGACATCGCCAACTACAACGACCGCTACGAGGTGCAGAACTGCGAGCTGGTCAACCTCTCCGACCTGAAGACGGAGTCCGACTACGTCCGCTCCCGGCTGGCCGCGTACCTCAACGACCTGCTGTCGCTCGGGGTGGACGGTTTCCGCCTGGACGCCAGCAAGCACATGCCGGCGGCCGACATCGCCAACATCCGCAGCCGGCTCAACCGGTCGGCGTACATCGTGCAGGAGGTCATCTACGGCGCGGGCGAGCCGATCACGCCGAACGAGTACACCGGCAACGGTGACGTGCACGAGTTCCGCTACGGCAAGGACCTGGCCCGGGTGTTCCGCTCCGAGCGGCTGGCGTACCTGCGCAACTTCGGCGAGGGCTGGGGTCACCTGCCCAGCGCCGTGTCCTCGGTCTTCGTGGACAACCACGACACCCAGCGCGACGACGGCGGGGTGCTCACCTACCGCGACCGGGGCATCTACGCGCTGGCCAACGCGTTCATGCTGGCCTGGCCGTACGGCTCCCCGACGGTGATGTCGAGCTACACCTTCAGCAGTCGCGACGCCGGCCCACCCTCGGACGGCAGCAACAAGACTCGCGACACGGTCTGCTACTCCGGCTGGGAGTGCGAGCACCGCTGGCCGGTGATCGCGAACATGGTCGGCTTCCGCAACGCCACCGAGGGCGCCGGGGTCAGCAACTGGTACGACAACGGCAACAACCACATCGCCTTCAGCCGCACCGGCCGGGGCTTCATCACCATCAACGACGAGGGCTCGGCGATCAACGGCCGCTCCTACTACACCGGCCTCCCGGCCGGCCGCTACTGCGACGTCATCCACGGCACCTTCACCAACGGCACCTGCTCCGGCCCGGTCGTCACCGTCGACGCCAACGGCTGGTTCGCCGCCAACGTCCCCGCCCACGACGCCATAGCCCTCCACCTAAACGCCCGCCTCCCCTAACCCCCACCCCACCCACCCCCTCCCCCCCTCCCCCCTTGACCGCCCGCGTTGATCAAGAAGTTTTGGTCGCCCCGCCCGCTCAACCCCGACGCAAACTTCTTGATCAACGGGCGGGGGGCGGGGGCAGGGGGCGGGGGGGGTTGGGGTTTTGGGGTTGTTTGGGGGTTTTGGGGGGTAAGGTGGGTGGGTGGGGGTTTTGGGAGTTCTGGGGTCTCGGGGGCGGCGGGGGGTCGCTTTCGCGGTGGGCGTGGCGGTGCTGATGGGTGGGGCCGCGTACACGGGATGGGCGCTGACGCCGACGCCCGGGGCGACTCCCGTCGCCGGGCCCACCAGTGAGGCGCCTCCGACGGCGGAGGTGCCGCCGTCGGCCGACGCCGAGCGGGTGCTGCCCGCCGCACCGGCGCCGGACGGGCTGCCGGAGATCGACTACGACCCGGCCCCCGCCGGCTTCCCCGACGACCCGGACACCCTCGACACCACACCGCTGACCCAGGGCCTGCACCCGACCCGCAAGCTCGCCGCGTACGACGCGCCCGGTGGCCGGCCGTTGGCGTTCCTGATGCCGACGATCAGCGAGGTGGAGCTGACCGTGCCGGTCGCCCGCCGCGAGTCCGGCTGGACGGCGGTGCTGCTCCCCTCGGCCAACCGCAAACTGGCCTGGCTGCCGCCCGGCGGTTTCCGCACCGTCGCGCTGCGCGACCAGATCGTGGTGGAACGTACCCCGTTCCGGCTCACCTGGTACCGCGACGGCACCGCCCAACGCTCCTGGCAGATCAGTCTCGGCCAACGCGGCCAGGAAACCCCACTCGGCCGGACCTTCGTGCTGGGCCGCACCCCACCGCCGGAGTCGGTCTACGGCGGGGTGGACATCTACGCCCTCGGCTCGATCCCCGACGACCTGGACTCGGTGCCCGCCGGGCTGCGCGGCGCCCACATCGGCATCCACACCTGGTACCACGACGGTGAGCTGGGCCAGCAGACCACAAACGGCTGCATCCGGTTGACGGCCAGCGGCCAGCGCCTGTTGCTGGAGAAGCTACGTCCGGGCACGCCGGTGGTCGTCGTCGACGAGCTGCCGGCCCCACCCGCCACCGCCTGAGCCGATGATCGGACGCCGGTGGCAGGGCGGTGCAGACACCGTCCGTCACGCTGCGGGGCGATGTGACGCTGGGCAGCCGGTACGAGCGTGGCGCGGTGGGCTGCTCCAGGTTCCCTGGGATCAGTACGCGATCTCGCGAGCTTCGCCGCCGGCGGGTGTCCATTCCTCCGGCCGGATGCGCTGGGCGGGCACGGCTTCGGCCGAAGGGGCCAGTTTTCTCCAGAGGAACTCCAGTGACAACGCCTCGATGAAGGCGCGCTGCTCGTTGTTAGCCGCCGCGCCGTGTCCACCCTCGACGTTCTCGTAGTACGACACGTCGTGGCCGTGCTCGCGCAGCCGGGCGGCCATCTTCCGGGCGTGCCCGGGGTGCACCCGGTCGTCGCGGGTGGAGGTGATGAACAGGACCGGCGGATACCGCTCGTGACTGCGCACGTTGTGGTACGGCGAGTAGTCCCGCAGGAAGGCCCAGTCCTCCGCGACGTCCGGGTCGCCGTACTCGGCCATCCAGGAGGCACCGGCCAGCAGCCGGTGGTAGCGACGCATGTCCAGCAGCGGGACGTTCGCGACGACGGCGCCAATGAGCGACGGATAGCGGGTGAGCATCGCGCCCATCAGCAGGCCGCCGTTGCTGCCACCCTCGATGCCCAGCATGGCCGGCGTGGTGATGCCCCGGCTCACCAGGTCGGTCGCCACGGCCGCGAAGTCCTCGAAGGCGCGGGTTCGATGGGCTCGCAGCGCGGCCCGGTGCCAGCGCGGGCCGTACTCGCCGCCGCCGCGGATGTTCGCCACCACGTAGGTGCCGCCGTGGGCCAGCCAGCCCCGGCCGACGATGCCGTCGTAGCCGGGGGTCAGGGACACCTCGAAGCCGCCGTACCCGTGCAGCAGCGTCGGCCCGGCGGGCGCGGCCGGATCCCCGACCACGAAGTACGGCACCCGGGTGCCGTCGGCGGAGGTGGCGAAGAACTGGCGTACCGCCAGGCCGTCGGGGTCGAAGAACGCCGGTGCCCGCTTGAGCGTCTCGACGCTGCCACCGACCCGTCCGAGCCGCAGCGTGGCCGGCTGGAGGAAACCCTCCGAGGCGATCAGGTACGCGTCGTCCCGGTCCGGATCCGTCTCCACGACGCAACTTTCCTGATCGACCGGCACCCCGGGTAGCGGTTCGCGCCGCCAGCCACTCTCACCGGGGGTGAGCAGTTCCAACCGGCTGCGGACATCGGTGAGGGTGGTCAGGATCAGGTGGTTGCGGGTCCACGTGTACCCGTCGAGCGAGGTCCGGTCGTCCGGCTCGAACAGCACGTTGAAATCCCGGTCACCGGCGAGAAAGGCGGCGAACCGGATCGCCAGCAGCGCACCCGCCGGGTGGCCGACCTCGCCCACCTGCCACGGCGTACGCGGCCGGACCAGCAACCATTCCCGGTGTACGTCCCAGCCGGCGTCCTCGGGCACCGGGATCCGAATCCGCTCCCCCGCCCCGGTCAGCAGGTAGCTCTCCGACCGGTAGAAATCCACGGTGCGCGTGACGAAGTCGCGCTCGAATCCGGGCGTCAGGTCATGCCAGCCGTACGCCCCGATGTCGGTGGTGGACGCCTCGAAGACGATCTCGGCCTCGGTCAGCGGGGTGCCGCGCCGCCACCGGCGCACCACCCGGGGATACCCGGAGTCGGTAAGCGATCCTGGCCCGAGGTCGGTGCCGATCCAGATGTGGTCGGCGTCGATCCAGCCGACGTCGGTCTTGGCCTCCGCCACGGTGAACCCGTCCGCCACGAAGGCCCGATCACCCAGGTCGTACTCGCGCACCACCACCGCATCCGCACCGCCCCGGGAGAGGCTGACCAGGCAGCGCCGGTGCTGCGGCGGCAGGGTCGCCACCCCACCCCAGACCCAGTTCTCGCCCTCCCGTTCGGCAAGCGCGTCAAGGTCGAGCAGGACATCCCACTCCGGTTCCGGCCGGCGGTACTGATCGAGCGTGGTACGCCGCCACAGCCCGCGTGGATGGGTCGCGTCGCGCCACAGGTCGTAGTAGTAGCCGTCGCCGCGCCAGGCCGGGTACGGGATGCGGTCGTCCGCGTCGAGCACCTGCCGGACCTCGGCCTGCCGGGCGGCGAACGCCGGACCGCCGGTCAGGGCCGCGACGGTCTCGGCATTGCGCTCCCGGACCCACGTCGCAGCCTCCGGGCCGTCCAGGTCCTCCAACCAGAGGTACGAGTCATCGCTGTCGTCGGTCGAGATCGCCACCCTCGAACTATCGCCGACATCCGTGTCGGCACCCGACCCGCCGGCTGTCGACATGGCGACTCGGCTGATCGGCGCCACCCGTTCGGCGCTGTGGACTGATCAGCCGACTCGGGTGCGGGAGGCGTCGGTCGCCTCGATCCAGCCTCCGCGAGGTAGAGCGTCTGGCTGGCTGGCGGTGAGTACGAGTGCGTCAACCTCATTGATGGAACCCATCGGTGCCGACGAACTCGACGTTCGCCCACACGTGGTACGGGTCGGCATCCGGGCCGACTCCTCCACCACGTCCGGCAACCACCCGGCTCAGCCTTCGCCCCTCACCGGTCACACGTCCGCGCAGCGCACAACCCGCGTCAACGTAAGAGCGGCAACACGTTCCGCACTTGAACGAACACTTTCTGCTTCATAGACTCGCACCTACGCGCTTTCCCGCCCCCTCCGGGAGGTCGCATTGGGCACATCGACTCGACTACCCGGCCCGACCGGTGGCGGCTGGACCAGCGCGAAGCGCAGCCTCAGCAGCTGGACCCCGCGCCCGCAGAGCCAACCCGGGTCGCTCGTCGAGGACGACCGCCGAAAGGCTGAGCGAACGGCGGAGAAGTTCCGAGACGCGCTGCGTGACGCGCTCCGCGAGGACCCGGAGCGATTCGGCATCCAGAGTTCCGCCAGGGCGAGCGGAGACCGTCTCGTCACCGTGTTGGACGACCTGCGCCAGCCGGACCCGGCCCTGCTCCGGGGCATCGCGGACCACCCATACCTCGCTCCGGCGGACGAGTTCGTTCGTCGGTTCGTCGCCGAGGTCGGCGGCGACGGCCGACTGGTTGTCGACGCAGCCACCCGCCGGGCCGCGCGCCGCGTGGTCGAGCGGCTGGTGGACCACGACGGCCCGCTCGCCGACCCGCTGCGACCAGGGGGTATCAGCGGTGAGCTGTTCTGCGCCCTCTACCAGTCCTTCTTCGGAGATCTGGTCGGCCAGTTCGTGCACATCCTGATCGCCGAGAACGTCAAACTCGCACTGCCGGTGCTGGCGCTCGACCCCACCGACACGGTGGCCGGCTTCGTCGCCGACCAGATCGTCAAGATCCTGCCTGATCCCTGTGCGGTGGCGAACGCACACGATTCCGAACAGCCACACCTCGTCGATACCGCCCGGGACCTGCTCGCAGAAACCGTCGCGGAGGCGCTGGGCTTGGGCGACTCCGGTCTGGAGCTGGCAGCATGAGCCCCGCCAGTTTCGCTTACCAGTATCCGAGCAAGACGAGGTTCTCAGGTCCAGGTCGACCAACGGGACTTGACCCACAACTGCTGTTACCTGCTGATCGTCGACTACAGCAGCTCGCCGAAGTTCCGGGCGACCGACCAGGCTGGGCTCAGGACCTGGTCCAGATCGCGCGTGCTGTCTACCTGGCGGACAAGCTGTCCTCGCGGGCACGCTCCGACGACGGCTGGACCCGACACATCGAGCTCTCGGTAGAGGTAGTGGAGCCAGATCGATGGACTGAACGGACGCTCGTGCTCTTGTCCCGGCTGCTGGAGGCCTTGTCCTCGGACCACTGGGCCATCAACGTTCGTCCTGGGGCCGTTCGGTGGCCGCATCAGGGCCGAATGCTTTCGGCCCAGCAGGTGCAGGAGGTCGCGCTGTTCTCCGGTGGCCTGGATTCCACGGCGCACGCGGTTGAGCGTTCCACGGCAGGTGCGGGTGACCTCCTGCTCGTCTCCTACTACGAACCTCATTGGGGAAGGCAGCAGGACGTCGCACTGGCGACGATCCGGACGGCAGCTTCACGGGGAATTCAGCAGTTCAAGGCGTCACAACAGGTACGCGCCCCTAATGTCGAACTGGAGAAGTCGGCACGCACGCGGGGGCTGTTGTACATGGCGACCGCCGTCTACCTGGCGGCGGTACACGACGTCCCCCACATCGCCGTACCGGAGAATGGTCAGCTGGCCCTGAACCCGGCGCTGACCCCCGCTCGGGCGGCTGCCTGCTCGACCCGCTCAGTGCATCCCGGCACGCTGAGCCTCCTCAACGAAATCATCGGGACGGTCGGAGGTACGGCAACCGTCATCAACCCCTACCTGCACCTCACCAAGGGCGAGGTATGTCAACGGGCGTTGCGGGCAGGGCTCGAGGGCGCGACGCTTACCAACGCCACTGTCAGCTGTGGTCGCCCGCCCAGAGATCGGCCGGACCCACACTGCGGATGTTGCTACCCCTGTCTGGTACGACACTCCGGTCTGCTCACCGCGCTCGGAGACGACGACACGCCGTACGTGAAAGACGTGTGGGCTATGGCGGACCGGCTAGCTGCGACCGATGATCGGCGGGCGTTGCAGCGCTGGCTGAGCGAACCGTTCGGCGTGCGTGATCTGTTCACCGACCTGCCCGTACCGGAGGGGTCTGACCTGACCGCCCTTGTTGACGTCGTGCAGCGCGGCCGTACGGAGCTGACCCGGATGTTCGTCCGGCACCACAAATTGGTCAGGGCAGCGATTCGGTGACGTTCGACCCTGGCATGGGAACGGGCTGCGGGGGTATGACCGACACATGAGGGCGAGTTTCCGGCTCGGCAGGATCGTGGGCGTACCGGTCGGGGTCAACTGGAGTGTCCTGGTCATCTTCGCGCTGATCTGGTGGGGGCTGTCGGCCAACCTGTTCCCGGAGTCGTATCCGGACCGGTCGGTGGTCGCGTACCTGCTGGCCGGGCTGACCGCCGCGGTGGTCTTCTTTCTCGGGCTGCTCGCCCACGAGGTGTCGCATGCGGTGGTGGCCAAGCGCAACGGCCTGGGCGTGCAGGGGATCACCCTGTGGCTGTTCGGCGGGGTCGCCGAGCTGCGCGGCGAGGCCCGCTCCCCCGGTGCCGAGCTGCGCATCTCCGGGATCGGCCCACTGGTCAGTCTGATCATCGGCGTCTTCTTCGGTGCCATCGCGACGCTGCTCGCCCTGGCCGGGGTCCAGGGGTTGCTGCTGGGCGTGATGGCCTGGCTCGGCGGCATCAACCTGCTGCTGGCCGTGTTCAACATTCTGCCGGCGGCACCGCTGGACGGCGGGCGGCTGCTGCGGGCGGCGGTGTGGAAGGCCACCGGCGACCGGACCCGAGCCACTGTGGTGGCGGCCCGAGCCGGCTGGATCCTCGGCCTGGCGCTTATCGGCTTCGGCCTGTGGCGGTTCCTCACCGGCACCGGTGTCGGCGGGTTGTGGCTGGCGTTGATCGGCTGGTTCCTGATCGGCGCGGCCACCATGGAGGAGCGGCAGGCCCGGGTGGGCGACGCGCTGCGCGGCATCCGGGTCGCCGACGTGATGAGCCCGCAGCCGCAGACCGCCTCGGGTGAGCTGACGGTGGCCGACTTCGTGGACAACTACCTCTTCGCGTACCGGCACACGGCGCTGCCGCTGACCGAGGACGGCCGGCCGGTCGGGCTGGTCACCCTCGACCGGGTACGCGGCGTGCCGTCCGGCGAGCGGGGCAGCACCACCCTGGCGGCGGTGGCCTGTCGCGCCGACGACCTGGTGCTCGCCTCTCCCGACGAGCCGCTTACCGACCTGCTGCCCCGGCTCAGCGACTGTGCCGACGGCCGGGCCCTGGTGGTCACCGACGGTCGCCTGGTCGGCATCGTCTCCCCCAGCGACATCAGCCGCGCCGTGCAGCGCAGCAGCATGCGCGACCAGCTCACCACCGGCCGCTGACCGCCGACCGCGCTGACTCAGTCGAGGTGGTCGGCCGGGGCGGTCTGCAACAGCCAGGCCAACGGCATGCGGGCCTGCTCGACGTACCGACCGTCGCCGCCGAGTTCGTGCAACGTGACAGTCTGCGCGCCGTCCCGGTCCACGACCCAGTACCGGGGGATGCCGGCCCGGGCGTACTCGCGCACCTTCGTCACCGAGTCCATCGCCTCGGAGCCGGGCGACACGATCTCGATCACGAGCGCGATGTCGGCCACCGCCGACCACACGCCGCGCCGGGGAGGTTTGCGCCAGACGCTCAGGTCCGGAATCCGACCACCGTTTCCGTCCGGCCCGGGGATGCGTACGCCGACCGCCTGGAGCACCTGTTCCGCGGGCCAGCCCGCCATGATCAGCCAGGCGAACAGTCGGCTCGCGATCGTCGCGTGCTCCGAGTCGGGCGGCGGCATGACCGACAGAACCCC
This sequence comes from Verrucosispora sp. WMMD703, assembly GCF_049178935.1. Classification (NCBI taxonomy): domain Bacteria; kingdom Bacillati; phylum Actinomycetota; class Actinomycetes; order Micromonosporales; family Micromonosporaceae; genus Micromonospora; species Verrucosispora sp. WMMD703. Next base: position 5,237,898 of record NZ_JBMHMM010000004.1, read on the forward strand.
CTCGGGGCTGGTCTCGTAACGATGACCGTTCGCATCGGCGGCGTTCATCGCCGCCACGTCGTCGAGCGTCACGACGGCGGGCATGTGCATGCCGACAGCCTCAGCGCTCATGGGCTAATCCTAGTTCGATGTCCGGGCATGTCCACCGGGCCGCGCCGCGTCGGTACGCCGGTCGTGGTCAGCGGGGAAACAGCTGGTCGAGTTCCTCGGTGCGGAATTTTCCGTTGGGGTCGAGGCGGTTGACCAGCGCGGCGAAGTCGGTCCAGCGGCTGTAGGTCGCGGCGATCGTCCCGGTCGGCATCGTGAAGACCTTGCCCCAGTGTGGCCGGGGCGCGAACGGGGCCAGTGCCCGCTCGACCTCGGCGAGGACCGGCAGTACCGCCGCCGCGTCGGCGATCCAGGTGAAGTGCACCGCGAGGCTGTCGCGGTCGTACTGCGGGCTGAGCCACAGCTCGTCGGCGGCGATCGTGCGCAGCTCGCTGGTCTGCGCGACCGGGGCGATCAGGTGCGCCACCTCGTCCAGCGCGGCGAGTGCGTCGGCGGCCACCGCGCGGGGCAGATGGTACTCGGACTGCAACTCGTCACCGTTGCTCGGCGTGAAGCCGAGCCGGAAGTGCGGTAGCCGCTCGTGCCAGGGGCCGGGCACGCCGAGCTGCTCGGTGCAGTTGGCCACCGGCATGCCGGGCACCGGGTGCCAGGGCCGGTCGGCCGCCGTGGTGCCGAGCCAGTCCGCCGGGGGCGCGGGCTGGTCCGCGAGCTGCTTGCGCCAGACCTGGGTGCCGCGGGTGGAGCGCCAGTCGGTGAAGACACTGACGCTGTACGCCGAGGCGAGCGCCTCGTCCAGCGCCTGGCGAGGCAGGTCGAGGCGGACGTACTGGCGTACCTCGAAGGTCGGCACCACGTCCAGGGTGAGCCGGGTGACGATGCCCAGCGCGCCGAGGGAGACCACCATGCCGGTGAAATCAGGGTCGGTACGGTCCACGGTGAGCAGGTCACCGGCGGCGGTGACCAGTTCCAGGCCGGCGACGGCGGTGGCCAGGTTGCCGACGGTCTCGCCGGAGCCGTGGGTGCCGGTGGTGACCGCGCCGGCCACCGAGATGTGTGGCAGCGAGGCGAGGTTGGCCAGCGCGTATCCGCGCTCGTGCAGCCAGGTGGCCAGGTCGCCGTAGCGCAGCGCGGCCGGCACATGCACCACCCGCCGCTGCTCGTCGAGTCGCGGGGTGGCCGGCAGTCCGGCCAGCGTGACCAGGTCTCCGGTGGTGTCGCCGAGTCGGTTGAACGAGTGTCCGCTGCCCACTGCCCGGATCCGGTCGCTGCCGGCGACCAGTTCCCGCAGCTCGTCGATCGAGGACGGCCGGCGGTACGCCCGGGCTGCGTACTCGACGTTGCCAGCCCAGTTGCGGTGCGTCGACACTCCCGACCCCCTCTGCACGCCGGCGGTTACCGCCGGCTCCGTCGGGGAACCCTACGCCGATGAGCAGCTACCGTGATCCCGCCCCTCGCGGCGACGTGTATCCCTCCGAGGAGGAGATCGACCCGGCCGGCAACGGTGTGGAGCCCGCCACCGGTTTCACCGGCACCGTTGACGGCTCCCCGGTCACCTGGTCCGATGCGGGGCCGTGGGCGAGCCAGCCGGATCCGCAGCCCAGCCCCACCCCGGAGCCGGTGCCGGAACCGCCGCCCGCCCCCGGCCCGCCGCCCCGGGTCGAGGCCGGCGCCCGGTCGATAGTGACCCGGCACATGGACGGTTCGGTGCAGGTGGTCACCGATTTCGACGGCGACGGCGTCGCGGACCAGGTGCAGTTCGACCTTGACGGCGACGGGCTACCGGACGTCACCTACCTGGACCGCGACCGGGACGGCCAACTCGACACCGTGCTGCGCGAGGAGCACCGGGTCTGACGCGCCGCCCCGGCCCGCCCGGCCCGACTCGACCGGTCAGGCGGGCGGCATCTGGGCGAGATCGACTCCGATTGCGGCGTGCCGGGGTTCCAGGGCCGCTGATACCCCGACTTGCCGCAATCGGAGCCGCCCGCGGCGGGAGCCGCCCGGGGCGGGACGGTCAGAGCTGCCGCATCACCTCGGTGGCGACCAGGTCCAGGTGATCCAGGTCGCTCAGGTCGAGCACCTGGAGGTAGAGGCGCTGGCTGCCGATCTCCGCGTACCGGCCGATGGTGTCGATGACCTCGGCGGGGGTGCCGGCGAGGCCGTTGACGCGCAGCTCGTCCGGTTCGCGGCCGATCGCGGCGGCCCGCCGCGCCACCTCGGCGTCGTCCTTGCCGCAGCAGAGCACCAGCGCGTTGGACCAGGTCAGCTGGGCCGGGTCGCGGCCGATGTCGGCGCAGGCGGCACGGACCCGCTCGAACTGGGCCACCGTCTCGTCGATCGAGACGAACGGCAGGTTGAACTCGTCGGCGTAGCGGGCGGCTAGCTGCGGCGTACGCTTCGCGCCCTTGCCACCGAGCAGGATCGGCGGGTGCGGGCGCTGGACCGGCTTGGGCAGCGCGGGCGAGTCGCTGACCTGGTAGTGCCGGCCGGTGAAGTCGAACGTCTCGCCCGGCGGGGTGCGCCAGAGACCGGTGATCACCGCCAGCTGCTCGTCCAGCCGGTCGAACCGCTCCCCCAGCGGCGGGAACGGAATTCCGTACGCCTGGTGCTCGGCGTCGTACCAGCCGGTGCCGATGCCCAGCTCGACCCGGCCGCCGCTCATCTGGTCGACCTGGGCGACGGTGATCGCGAGCGGGCCGGGCAGCCGGAACGTCGCGGCGCTCATCAGCGTGCCGAGCCGGATGGACCGGGTGTCCCGGGCCAGCCCGGCCAGCGTCGTCCAGGCGTCGGTGGGGCCGGGCTCGCCGCTGACCGACCCCATCTTCAGGTAGTGGTCCGAGCGGAAGAAGGCGCCGAAGCCGGTCTCCTCGGCACGTCGGGCCACGGCGAGCAGGTCGTCGTAGCTGGCGCCCTGCTGAGGTTCGGTGAAGATCCGCAGTTCCATGGGTCGAGCATAGGTAAGCCACCGGCGGTGGCGCTCGGGGACGCTCGCCGGCCGCTTCCGGAAGGATAGCCGGAAATCCTTGCAGGTCTTGCAGTTGGCCGCAAGGGACAGCCTCGCCTTGCATCGTGTTGTGAAAGATAGGTTCCCAACCATCGATGCCACTGTTACGGTCACGCAACCACCGCAACTTCTTGCACACCTTGCAGGAAGACGGACTTTCGCCGACGTCTGCCTGACCGTCCCCCGAGGAGGGCACCGTGCGTATCCCCCGTCCCCGCGCCGCGATCCCCGCGGCCCTGGCCGCGATACTTGTCGCGGTCGGTCTCACCTCCGTCGCCGCCGGCACCGGGCCTGCCAGCGCCGCCGACGTACGCGTCAACGGCGACGCCATCGTCCATCTGTTCCAGTGGCGGTGGAACTCCGTCGCCGACGAGTGCGAGCGCAACCTCGGCCCCAACGGCTGGGGCGGCGTACAGGTCTCCCCGCCGCAGGAGCACGTGGTGCTGCCCAGCGCCGAGGGCGCCACCTACCCGTGGTGGCAGGACTACCAGCCGGTGTCGTACCGGCTCGATCAGACCCGGCGGGGCACGAAGGCCGAGTTCGTCGACATGGTCCAGCGCTGTCGCGCCCAGGGCGTCAAGATCTATGTGGACATGGTGCTCAACCACATGAGCGGCACCGGCTCGGCCGGCAGCGGCCCGGGCAGCGCGGGCACCGTCTACAGCAAGTACAGCTACCCGAACCTGTTCGACGACGGCTCGGGCGACAGCTACGGCTACGCCGACTTCGGGCCCTGCTACCGGCGGATCAGCAACTGGGGCAACAAGCAGGAGGTGCAGGACTGCGAACTGCTCGACCTGGCCGACCTCAACACCGCCGACCCCGAGGTACGGCGAAAGGTCGCCAAGTACATGAACGCGGTGATCGACCTCGGGGTGGCCGGGTTCCGGGTGGACGCCGCCAAGCACGTACAGGAGGCGCACCTGGCCGACATCATCAGCCGGCTGCGGGACGTGCCCGGCTTCGGCGGCCGGCCGGACCTGTTCCACGAGGTGTACGGCGACGGCACCATCCCCTACACCGCGTACGCCCCGTACGGCGGGGTGACCAACTTCGACTACCAGCGGGCCGTGTCGTCGGCGTTCCGCGACGGCAACATCGCCCAGCTGGGCAACCTGCCCAACTACGGCGGGCTGACCGCGCAGCAGGCGGTGGTGTTCATCGACAACCACGACACGCAGCGAGAAAACCCGACGCTCACCTACAAGAGCGGCGCCCGCTACTACCTGGCGGACACGTTCATGATGGCCCACCCGTACGGCCGGCCCCAGCTGATGTCGAGCTACGCGTACGGCTCGGTGCACGGGCAGGGGCCGCCCAGCAGTTCCAACGGCACCACCCTGGCCACCGACTGCGCCAGCGACGCGTGGATCTGCGAGCACCGCGACCCCGGGGTGGCCGGCATGCCGGGCTTCCGTAACGCGGTCGCCGGCACCGGCATCGGGTCGGTCACCACCGAGGGCAACGGTCGGCTGGCGTTCGCCCGGGGCGACCGGGGGTACGCCGCCTTCAACGCCACCGGCAGCACCTGGAGCCGCAGTTTCGCCACCTCGCTGCCGGACGGCCGCTACTGCAACGTGGGCCGGGGCGCGTACGACCGGTCGACCGGGGCCTGCCCGGGTGGTGCGGTCACCGTCACCGGTGGCAGCTTCACCGCCGCCATCCCGGCCGACCAGGCGGTCGCCCTGCACGTCGAGGCCCGGCTGGACGGCGTCACCCCGAACCCGACGCCTACCGCGACGCCGACCACCACGCCGACGCCGACCGCGAGCCCGTCCCCGCCGGCCGGGTCGACCCGGTTCGCCGCGACCGTCTCCACCGACCCGGGCCAGGAGGTGTACGTGGTCGGTTCGGTTCCGCAGCTCGGCTCCTGGAACCCGGCCAACGGGGTGAAGCTGTCCACCACGTCGGGCAGCTACCCGACCTGGACCGGGTCGGTGGACATTCCGGCCGGCACCGCGTTCGAGTGGAAGCTGGTGAAGGTCGGCAACGGCACGACGCAGTGGGAGAACGATCCCAACCGCACCGGCCTCGGCGGTACCGCCGTGACCGCCACCTGGAACCAGCCCGCGAGCGACCCACCGGGCGACGCCACGGTCTCCGTACGGGTCACCGCCGACACCACGTACGGGCAGCACGTGTATCTGGTTGGGGACCTGCCCGCCCTCGGGGGCTGGGATCCGGCCCGAGGGATCCGGCTGTCACCGACGGAGTATCCGGTCTGGACCGGTGCGGTGCGCCTGCCCGCCGGCACCACTCTCGCCTACAAGTACGTCAAGCGGACCGACTCCGGGCAGGTGGTGTGGGAGTCGGGCGCGAACCGTACCGCCACCGCCTCCGGTTCGCCGACGCTCACCGACACCTGGCGCTGACCGCACCTGGCACCGCCCGCACCGTGCGGCCCCTCCCGATCCCCGACCGGGAGGGGCCGCCCCCGTCCCACGGTGCGCCGAGCGGCCGGCGTCCACCCACTCCGGACGCCGGCACGTCGACGGTCAGGGCGTCGCGCGTCGGATGGTCAGATAGCTGAGGCCGGCGAGCAGCAGGGTGAGTAGAGCCGGCCAGCCGACCAGCAGGGCCCAGCCCGGCTGGTCGGCGAACCAGCCACCGATCGCCGACCACCAGCCCCGCCAGGTGGCGAGCACGACGAGCCCACCGATCCCGGCCAACGCGACGGTGCTCAGTATCAGCAGGCCGTTGACGCCCCAGCGCTTGAAGACCAGCGCGATGGCGATGCCGATGAAGCCGAGCAGCAGGAACGGGATCGCGAAGCTGAGGAACCGCAGCACCGGGTTGTCCACCATCAGGAAGGGAATACCGAAGAAGCGCAGGTTGACGCCCCACCCGTCGGTGGCCTCCTCGATCACGGCCAGCAGATAGAGCACCGCCGCGTAGCTGACCGCCTGCCCGAGGTAGTTGAGCACGTTGCCGAGGTAGAAGCTGCGGCGGGAGACGCCCAGCCCGATGGCGAACGGAAAGTCCTGGGTGATCGCGTTGATGCTGGCGATGAACATCACCACGTAGATGCTCATCAGCCCACCGGTGGTCGGCTCGAAGTCGTCGGCTTCGTTCATCGCGCTGAACAGGGCCAGGTTGATGAGGAAGCTGAGCGCGAGGATCCCCCACGGCCAGCCGACGACGCTGCGCCAGCCGACGAACTGGAGCCGGGCCACGGTCAGGGCGCGGTTCATCGGACAGCCTCCTTGTCTGCCGCGGCGGCGCTACCGGCCGCGTGCCCGTTGTTCGAGGTGGTCAGGCGTACGACGATGTCCTGGAGCGAGGACGCTTCGAGGCCGAGGCCCAGCGACCGGGCACGGTCGTGCGCGGCCGGGCCGAAGTCGCCGCGTACGGTGGCCCGAGCCGTGCCGCCGAGCGACGCCCGGTGCAGTTCGGTGCCGGTACGGGCGAACTCGTCCACCGCCGCGACCGGGCCGGAGACCGTGACCACCTGGCCGCGCAGCGCCTCCGCCTCGACGTCGAGCAGGAGCCGACCCCGGTCGATCAGCAGGATGTGCTCGATCAGGTCGCTGACCTCGTCGATGAGGTGGGTCGACAGCACGATGGTGCGGGGATGTTCGGTGTAGTCGGCCAGCAGGTGATCGTAGAAGAGCTGCCGGGAGACGGCGTCCAGCCCGAGGTAGGGCTCGTCGAAGAAGGTCAGCGGGGCACGCGAGGCGAGCCCGACGACGATGCCGAGCGCGGAGAGCATGCCGCGGGAGAGCTTGCGGACGTTGCGCCCGCGCGGCAGTTGGAACACGTCGACCAGTCGCTGGGCGAGCGCCTCGTCCCAGCCTGGATGCACCAGGCGGGCCGCCCGCAGGACGTGCGTGACCCGCAGGTGCGACGGGTAGGTCTGGCTCTCCTTGATGAAGGAGATCCGGGAGAGCACCTGTTCGTTCTCGTACGGGTGCTGCCCGAAGACGCTGATCTCACCGCTGGTGGCGAAGTTCTGCGCGGTGAGGATCTGCATCAGGGTGGTCTTGCCGGCACCGTTGCGCCCCAGCAGGCCGTGGATCCGATGCTCGGCAAGCGAGAAGCTGACCCCGTCCAGGGCGGTGACTCCCTGGTACCGCTTCGTTAGATCGGTGACGGTGACGACCGCGCTCATCGGCCCTCCTCCCAGGTGTCGATCATGTTCTTGAGTTCGGCCGGTTCGATGCCGAGCTTGCGCGCCTCGGTGAGCAGCGGCCGGACGTACTGTCGGGCGAACTCGTCGCGGCGCCGGCCGCGGAGCTTCGCGCGGGCGCCGGGAGAGACGAACATGCCGATTCCTCGCTTCTTGTAAAGAGTTCCGTCGTCGACCAGCTTGTTGACCCCCTTGGCGGCGGTCGCGGGGTTGATCCGGTGGAAGGCGGCCAGCTCGTTGGTCGACGGCACCTGACCCTCCTCCGCGAGGGTCCCGTCCAGGATCGAGTTCTCCAGCAGCTCCGCGATCTGGAGGAAGATCGGCCGGCCGTCCTCCATCACGCCCACCATCCCCAGACGCCACCCTGGTTGCCTGGTTCATTACTCATGTAACTAACCATGCAACCAGGGTGGTTCCCCTGTCAAGGGGCGGACGGACGGAGAGCGGCCCGGTCCGGAAGTCACCCCGGACCGGGCCGCCCTACGGGGTTCAGCTTCAGCCGTACGGAGGGCGGGCGTACGCGGCCCGCAGCGCGGCCAGACCGGTCGCCTTCGGACTGAGGGTGCCCCAGCCGGAGTTGAAGTAGTTCGTCCGGGCGATCAGCGGGCCACGCTCGGCGTTGAGCCGGGCGATGGCCGGCGGCACGGTGGCGATCCAGGCCGCCTGGTCGGGGAACTCGATGACCCGTACGCCCCACTCGGCGATGAGCACCGGACGGGACAACGCCACCGGGCCGAGATCGGCCACCGCCCAGTCCTTGGTGCGCCGGAACCGTTCCAGTGCGGTGTGGCTGGCACTTGTCGCGTAGACGTTCCACTGGAGGTAGTCCAGCCGGGTCATCAACGCCTCCGGGTGGGTGCGCCGGAAGCAGTCCCGGTTGAAGCCACCGACCCCGACCGAGAAGGTGCTGCCCTGGGGCAGTCCCTTGGCCCGAAACCAGTTGACGATGTACGTCACGGCCTGCACCGCCCGGGCGTCGGACTCGGCCCAGGTGTACGCCTTTCCGGCCTCCGTGGTGCCGAACTCGTGATCGGTGTCCAGCTCGGAGGCGAGTTGGATGTTCACCCCGAAACCCATTGTCAGGTACTGCGACAGCGCCCGGGCGAACAGCCCGTCGCACTGCCCGGCGAGGACCTGGCCGTAGCCGTACGCCTTCGGCCAGACCGCGCCGGGCCGCTGCTGGATGGTCATCGCCGGCGCCGGCACGGTGTATCGCACCCCGTCCACCGTGAAGGTCTGCGGCCCGGTGTCGGGCGCGCCGTAGTGCTTCAGTTCGAGCACCATGTTGAGCTGCACCCCGGCGCGCCCCAGCGTGATCAGCCAGGGGCGTTGGTAGCCGGGGAAGATGTAGCCGTCGGCGAAGCTGCGGTACTGGGTCAGCGACCGGAAGTTGCCGCCGACCATGTCGGCCGTCGGGTCCGCGCCGCCGGAGAGGTAGTACCCGCCCAGCACCGGCGGCAGCACGGTGTAGGCGACGCTGGCGCTGGCGGTCCGGCTGGCGGAGTCGCGCACCGTGACGGTCACCCTCGGCATCACGCCACCGCCCGGAACACGGCGACCGCGCCGTTGTCGGAGACCCGGGACCAGGTGCGCCCCGAGTCGTCGGCGACGGTGACGGTGAGCGGATCGATCACCGCGGTCACCGAGACGGGGGCGCTACGGTTGCCCTGCGCGTCGGCCACCGTGACCGTCACGGTCAACCGCTGGTGGTCCGGGTCGCCGTAGTTGACGGTCAGCAGCATCTGCTCGCCCGGCGAGTAGGTGGTGGGATTCATCGAGGCGTTGGCGGTGGGAGCGGCCATGGCGGCTCCTTCCTGGCTTGGTCGCCGTGCCCAGCGGGTGCAACACCGTCGGTGCGGCTGGTCTACGGCGGCGGGCCGGAGCCGGGTGGCGCAGCGGCGCGCCCCGGCGGGATCCGTACTGGCGGCCGGCGGGACGTCGCGGTTCCCACCCCGGCCGGAGGATCGGATGTGGCCCGCCATCCGCAGCCTCGCTACCTGCTACAACAGTGCGTCGGGGTACGCTCCGCCGTCTTGTCCGTTTCCGGACATATTGACCATTATGGAGGCGACACGTGAAGTATCTGATGTTGATTTACGGCAACGAGGAGATCTGGGGCAGCCTTCCGGACGGTGACCTGGCCACCCTGATCGGGAAGGTCGACGCCTTCACCGAGGCGCTGCGGGCCTCGGGCGAGTTGGTCGACGTACAGGGGCTGGTGTCCCGCCCCCGGTCGGTGCGGATCAGCGCCGACGTTCCGGTGGTCACGGACGGGCCGTACCTGGAGGCCAAGGAGTACGTGGGCTCGTACCTCGTGGTCGACGTCGACGACGAACAGCGGGCGTTGGAGATCGCCCGTGACTATCCGGGCCTGCGGTTCGGCACCGCCGGCGGCGGCTTGGAGATCTGGCCGCTGATGACCGGAGCGGACCACTGAGCCTCGACGCGGCCACCGTCGACCTGTTGCGCCGGCTCGCGCCGCAACTGCTGGCCGCGCTCGTCCGCCGGTACGGCGACTTCGGCCGGGCCGAGGACGCCGTGCAGGAGGCCCTGGCTGCCGCCGTCGAGAGGTGGCCACTCGACGGCGTACCCGAGCAGCCGTCGGGCTGGCTGCACACCGTCGCCGCCCGCCGCTACGTCGACCTGGTACGCAGCGAGGCCGCCCGCGCCCGCCGCGAGCGCACGGCGCTGGACCTCACCCCACGCGACGCGTTGGTCACCCCGCCACCCGACGCCGAGGCGCCCCGGGACGACCTGCTGGAGTTGTTCCTGCTCTGCTGCCATCCGGCTCTGCCGGCACCCGCGCAGCTGGCACTGACCCTGCGCGCGGTGGGTGGGCTCACCACCGCCGAGGTCGCCGCGGCCTTCCTGGTGTCGGAGCGGACCATGGGGCAGCGGATCTCCCGGGCCAAACAGCGGCTGCGGGAGGCGGGCGCCCGGTTCGCACCGCCGCCGACGGCGGAACGGGAGGCCCGGCTGGCCGTTGTACGCCAGGTGCTGTACCTGATGTTCAACGAGGGCTACAGCGCCAGCAGCGGCCCCCAGCTACGTCGCGCCGACCTGACCGGGCAGGCCCTGCGGTTGACTCGCCGGCTGCACGAGCAACTACCCGGCGACGGGGAGACGGCCGGCCTGCTCGCGTTGATGGTGCTGACCGAGGCCCGAGCGGCGGCCCGGGTCGGCCCCGACGGCGAGCTGGTGCCGCTGGCGGAACAGGACCGCGGGCGGTGGGACCGGACGGCGATCGACGAAGGGCGCGTGCTCGTCGAACGCAGCCTGGCCGCCACACCACCCGGGCCGTACCGGATCCAGGCCGCCATCGCGGCGGTGCACGCCGAAGCGCCGAGCACCGAGGCCACCGACTGGCCCCAGGTGCTCGCCCTCTACGAGTTGCTGGAGCGGATCGCACCCAATCCGGTGGTCACTCTGAACCGGGCGGTGGCGGTGGGCATGGTCCACGGGCCGGCCGCCGGGCTGGCCCTGCTGTCCGAGGTGGAGTCGGGGCCGCTGACCGGGCACCACCGACTGCACGCCGTCCGCGCCCACCTGCTGGAACTCGCCGACGACCGGGCCGCCGCCGCAGCGCAGTGGCGGGCGGCGGCGGACCGTGCCGGCAGCGATCCCGAACGGCGGTACCTGCTGCGCCGCGCCGCCGCCGCGAGCGATCCGAGCCAGCATCCGTGTGAGCCAGGTCACCACCGGATCCGGTAGAAGCGAGCCGTCCGGCTCCGATCCACACGTGGATCGGCACCCACGCCGGGTGCCGACGGATTCGGGAGGAACGGACATGACGAAGGTGACCGCCCAACTGTCGGTGTCGCTGGACGGCTACTACGCCGGCCCACAGCACGACGGCGACGGCGACTGGCTGCGGTCGGCGGAGAGCCACGGGTTCTTCCGGGTGACCCGGTGGGCCACCGAGGCGATGGCGTGGCGCGAGCGGCAGGGCTTCGCCGGCGGCCGGCACGACGCCGACTCCGAGATCATCGCCGAGTCGTTCGCCGCAGCCGGCGCGTACGTGATGGGTCGCCGGATGGCCGACGGCGGCGAGGTGCCGTGGGGCGACGAACCACCGTTCCGTGCTCCGGTCTTCGTGGTGACCCACCGGCCCCGCCCGACCCTGCACCGCCAGGGTGGCACCAGCTTCACCTACGTCACCGACGGGCTGGCCAGCGCGGTGGCACAGGCGCGGGCCGCAGCCGGTGAAAAGAACGTCGCGGTGGCCGGCGGTGGCAGCCTGGTCCGACAGGTGCTGCGGGCCGGGCTGCTCGACGAGTTGGAGTTGCACGTGGTGCCGGTCGTTCTCGGCGGCGGGCTACGGCTCTTCGACGACCTGGGCCTCGACGATTTCGAGGCGATCGAGCTCAGCGCCGACCGGGTGGTCTCCAGCCCGCAGGTCACCCACATCCGGTACACGGTGCGCGGCCGCGCCCCGCTGGTCCTCGACGACCGCGGCCGTGGCACCGGCACCCCGTAGGGCATGCCGTCAGAGGGCGGCGAGGAAGGCGAGCACCTCGGACCACCCGTCCCGGCGGGCGGCGGCGTCGCCCGCCCGGGTGCCGCCGTGCGTCTGCTCGCCGGTGCGCCCCTGGTGCACCGTCTTCGACGGCAGGTACGGGAAGGTGCCCACGCCGTGGCCCGCGTCCGGGTAGAGCAGCACCCGGTGGGGTGGGCCACCGAGGGCCAGCAGCAGGTCGGCGGCATAGCTCGGCGCGTCCCAGAGCAGGTCGTCCGCCCCGGCGATGGCCAGTACCGGTCCGTCGATCCGGTCGACAGGTATCGGGCCGCTCGGGACGGGTCGGCCACGGTAGGTCCAGGCGGGCGCTCCGGTGTACGGGTAGCCGAGGTGGACGACGCTGCTCGGGGCGTAGGCGACGACGGCGCGTACCAGGTCGGGACGCTGTTGCGCCAGCAGCAACGCGGCCTCGGTGCCGCGTGAGTAGCTGATCACCGCCGGCTCGCCACCGGAGTACGGGGCGAGCAGTTCGGCGGCGGTGACGAAGTACTCCAGCGGTATGTCGTGCAGGCTGTCCGCCAGTCCGGAAGCGCCGAAGTAGCCCAGGCACAGCACCGGGTGCCCCCGGGAGGCGAGCAGGGGTGCGTCGTACAGCCCGCCGACGCCGCCCTCCGAGCCACCGAACCACAGCACCCCGCGCCGTCGGGGCACGTCCGGCGGCGGAAGGACGAGCAACCCGCGAACCCCGTCGGCCGCCGGGGTCAGTTCGGTGAAGGAGACCTGACCCGCCGTCCAGTCCCGCCGCACGGTGACGGTGGCGGGCTCGCGCCCGCCACCCACGGCCGACAGCCGGACTGGGAAGTCACGCCGCAGGTGCGGCCAGATGGGCGCGAAGGAGGAGGCGTCGCCGTCCAGCGGATCCATCGACCAGAACAGACCCATCGGGTCGACACCCGAGTAGGAGCCGTCCACCGGGGCGTCCTGTGACACGTCCACCACACCGTTGGCGTCGGCCACGAACGTCGCCGCCGCACGCCAGACGCGCCCCGCGTGATCCTCCGCCTCGGCGGCGATCACCGCCCGTTCCCTCGCGGCCAGGCCATTCACGCGTACCCGCAACGGCTGGTCGACGAGCGCCACGGCCGGCGTCACGTCCAGGCGCAGGCGCGCCGCGCCGCCCCTGCCCCGGTCGCCGACGAGCAGGGTCGCGACCAACAGCCCCACCAGGACGGCGGGCAGGATCCTCGACGTTCTCCACCAACGCGGCATCGACAACACCGTATTGCCGACTGTCCACCGACGTCCGTCCCGCTGCCATCGGTTGTCGGCAGGGCGACCGCGCTGGTGCCGGGCACCCGCCTCGCCGGTGTAGGCAAGCCGACTGTGACCTTGACCGGTGCCCGGAACAGTGGCAGCAAGCTTCGACTACCACCGATTGGAGTGGCCCATGTCTCTCCGTCTCCGTCTCCGTCACCTTGCCGCCGTCCTAGCCGTGGTGCTGGCCGCGGCGCTGTCGATCACCGGCGCACCGGCCACGGCCGCCACCGCCGACCGCTTCGGATTCGCGTACGTCGACGATCCGACGGTGCCGGTCTGGACGCCGCTGCCCGCGGCCTACCAGTTCGGCAGTTGGGCGCCGGGGCCCACGGCCACCGGCGGCAAGGTCGCCCCCGGCCGGTTCCTGGTGAGGTTCCCGGCCATCGGCCTGGGTTCGCGCGGCAACGCACACGTCACCGCCGTGGCGAAGGACGGCCGCTTCTGCGAACTCGTACGGTGGGGCAGTTCGGGCGCCGACGAGATCGTCGACGTGCAGTGCTTCCGGCCCGGGGGCACCCCGGCCGACACCCCGTTCACGGTGTTGTGGACGGTCAGCTCCGGCATCCTCCCGGCGGGCGTCGGCGCGTACGCCTCGGCGCAGGTGTTGTCAAACGTCCTCGCCCAGTCGTACAACTCAACAGGTGCGCCCGTCACCGTCGCCAACGTCGCGGTGGGCATCTACGACGTGCGCTTCCGGGCGGTCGGCGCGCCACCCGGCGTGCTGTCCGGAAACGTCCAGGTGACCGCCCAGCAGCCGAACGCACAACCGCGCCGATGCAAGATCCTCCGCTGGGGTGCGGCCGGCCTGGACGCGGTGGTCTACGTCGCCTGCCATGATCCGTTCACCGGCGCGCGGATGAACAGCGACTTCACCGTGTCGTTCCATCGGGAGCGTTCGGTCTACGCGTCGTTCGGCCCGCCGAAGCACTTCGGGTACCTTGCGACACCGTTCGCCGGCCCGACGAACTACTCGTACCCGCTCGGCGTCGGCGCCAACGGCTTCGGTCCCACCGGCCCCGGCACCTTCGTCGTCAAGTTCCCGGCCCTGCACGAGAAGAGCACCACCGCGCAGGTGACCGCGATCGGTGACGACCCCTCGTACTGCACGGTCCAGGAGCTGTGGGCGCAGTTCGGCAGCGACGCGGTGTTGCCGGTCGCCTGCTTCAGCAACGCCGGCCGTCCGCAGGACGCCCCGTTCAGCTCGACCTTCTCGTCGAGCGTCTGAGCCCGTCGGTCCCCGCCCAGGCACACCTGGGCGGGGCTTTCGGTCGGCGCGACAGTTGCACGCGGCGTCATCTTCCCCGCTGCCCGGCGGCGGAGCTGGCCGGACGACACGATCCGGCCAGCTACGCCCCTGGCAGGTCGCTGGCGGCGGCGCGCAACGCGGCGATGCTGGCGGCCACCGCGGGATGGCCAGCCGCGCCCTGTCGGTAGGCGATCCGGGTCCGCCGTCGGATGGTGAGCGGAACGAGGACCACCCCGCTGGGCGGCCGATCAACCGCCAGTTGGGGCACCAGTCCAACGCCCTGACCGGCGGCGACCAGGGCGAGCACGGCGGCGAAGTCGTCGGCGTGGTGCCGCACGGTCGGGCGGAAGCCGGCCAGCTCACCGGCGTGCAGGGTCACCGCGTGACAGAGCGTGCCCGGGCTGGCGACGATCCAGTCCGCGTCGCGTACCGAGCGCATCGGGTCACCGGTGGGGTGGCGGTCCGCCCCGACGGCCAGGAACACCGTCTCGTCGAGCAGTGGCACCGAGTCCAAGGCCGGATCCGGCTCGACGGGCACGATGTCGTAGTCGTGCACGAGGGCCACGTCGAGGCGGCGGTCGCGCAGCGCGTCGGGCACCGCGACCGGGTCCAACTCGGTGACCATCAGGTCCAGCGCGGGATGGTCACGGCCGAGCGCGACCAGGGCGGGCAGCAGCAGCGTACGCACGGCACTGGGGTACGCGCCGATGCGTACCGTGCCGGAGAGCCCGCCCCGGGCGGCGGCGAGGGTCGCGTCGGCCGCCTCCAGCGCGGCGAGGACCACCTCGGTGTGCCGGACCAGCGCCTCCCCGGCCGGGGTCAGGGTGACCCGCCGGCCGGCGCGTTCCAGGAGCGCGACACCGGCCTCGCGTTGCAGCGCGGCGAGCTGCTGGGAGACGGCGGACGGCGTGTACGTGTGCGCCTCGGCCACGGCGGCGATGGTGCCGAGGTGGGACAGGTCCCGCAGCAGGCGCAGCCGGCGAACGTCAAGCATCAGCTCAGCTTACGTATTCGGTGAGCAATCGGAACTGGTGCTTCATCTTCCGCTGGCGGAGGCTGGCAGCATGACACCTGCCGGGCTCTACGTACCCATGATCACGCCGTTCGACGGGAACGGTGCCGTCGCCCTCGACGCGCTGAGCGCTCTCGCCCACGAGGTGCTGGCGGCCGGTGCGGTCGGTCTGGTCGCCCTCGGCACCACCGCCGAGCCGCACGCCCTCAGCGCCGTCGAGCAGCGGATGGTGGTCGACGCGGTCGCCGCGGCCTGCCGGGAGCACCGGGCCGGTCTCCTGGTCGGCGCGCACACCGCGCCGGAACTGCGGGCCCTCGCCGAGCGACCCGAGGTCGGGGCGGCGCTCTGCCTGGTCCCGCCGTTCCTGCGCCCCGGCGAGGAGGCGGTACTCGCGCACTACGCCCGGTTGGCCGAGGAGTCCCCCGTGCCGCTTGTCGCCTACCACGTCCCGTACCGCACCGGGCAGCAGCTCGGCGTCGGCACGCTGCGCCGCCTCGCCGGGCTACCCGGCCTGGTGGGCGTCAAGCACGCGGTCGGCGGCATCGACGCCGACACGATCGCCCTGCTGGCCGACCCGCCGTCCGACTTCGCGGTGCTGTGCGGCGAGGACGCGTACGTCGCACCGCTGCTCGCTCTCGGCGCGGCCGGTGGCATCCTCGCCTCCGCGCATCTCGCCACCGCCGACTACGCCGAGCTGGTCTCGGCCTGGCGGTCCGGCGACGTCGCCCGGGCCCGGCCGCTCGGCCACCGGCTCGCCGCCCTCTCGGCCGCGCTGTTCGCCGAGCCCAACCCTGCCGTGGTCAAGGCGGTGCTGCACGCCCAGGGGCGGATCCCGACGCCGCTCGTCCGTCCTCCGCTGCTGCCCGCCACGTCGACCGCCACCGCGCGGGCGCTGACCTGCCTGGCCAGGGTGCCGGCGGTACCGGTGTGAGGGCGTCCGGCGAATCTCAGCGAGAAATTTCCCGGCGGCATGTCGAGAAGCCGGGTCGGGCTCCGTCCTCGTTGCGAACGCGGCCACAATGGCCCCGTACCTGACAAGGAGCATCCGATGGCCAAGTACCTGCTGCTCAAGCACTACCGTGGCGGCCCGACCCCGCTGCACGACGTGCCGATGGACCAGTGGACGCCCGAGGAGATCTCGGCCCACGTGCAGTACATGCGCGACTTCGCGGCTCGGCTCGAAGACACCGGCGAGTTCGTCGAGGGTCAGGCGCTCTCCCCGGAGGGAACGTTCGTCCGCTACGACGGCGAGGGGCGACCGCCGGTCACCGACGGCCCGTTCGCCGAGACCAAGGATCTGATCGCCGGCTGGATGGTGATCGACGTCGAGACCTACGACCGGGCGCTGGAACTGGCCGGTGAGCTGTCCGCGGCACCGGGTGCCGGCGGGAAGCCGCTGCACGAGTGGCTCGAGGTGCGGCCGTTCCTGACCGAGCCGCCGACCATCTCGGAGTGACGCACGGTGGATGAGGCCGTCCTACGGACCCTTACTCCCGCCGTGATCGGCATCCTCGTCCGTCGCGGGGTCGACTTCGCGACGGCCGAGGATGCCGTGCAGGACGCGCTGGTCGAGGCCGTCCGGGCATGGCCTACCGACCCGCCGCGCGATCCCAAGGGCTGGCTGGTCGCCGTGTCCTGGCGGAAATTCCTGGACGCGGCTCGCGCGGACACCTCGCGGCGACGGCGCGAGGCGCTGGCGGAGGTCGAGCCCGCGCCCGGCCCGGGTGAACTGGTGGACGACACGCTCGCCCTCTACTTCCTGTGCGCGCATCCGTCGTTGACCCCGGCCTCGGCGGTGGCGCTGACGCTGCGGGCGGTGGGTGGACTGACCACGCGGCAGATCGCCCGGGCCTACCTGGTGCCGGAGACGACCATGGCGCAGCGGATCAGCCGAGCCAAGCGGACCGTCTCGGGAGTCCGGTTCAACCAGCCCGGTGACGTCAGCACCGTGCTGCGCGTGCTCTACCTGGTCTTCAACGAGGGCTACTCGGGCGATGTCGACCTCGCTGCGGAGGCGATCCGACTCACCCGCCAGTTGGCGGCCAGGATCCGACACGAGGAGGTGGCCGGCCTGCTCGCGCTCATGCTGCTCCATCACGCCCGCCGCACGGCGCGGACCGCCGCCGGTGGCCGGCTGGTGCCGCTGGCCGAACAGGACCGCAGTCGCTGGGACACCCGCCTGATCGCCGAGGGCGTGCAGGTGCTCCAGAACGCGCTGGCCCGCGACCGCCTGGGCGAGTTCCAGGCACAGGCCGCCATCGCCGCGCTGCACGCTGACGCCCGCACCGCCGAGGAGACCGACTGGGTGCAGATCGTCGAATGGTACGACGAACTGGTGCGCCTCACCGACAGTCCGGTGGCCCGCCTCAACCGGGCCGTCGCGGTCGGCGAGGCCGACGGGCCACGGGCCGGCCTGGCAGCCCTGGCGGATCTCGACCCGGCCCTGCCCCGGTACGCCGCTGTCGCCGCCTACCTGCATGAGCGTGACGGCGACCTGGCGACCGCAGCGCGGCTCTACGCCAAGGCCGCCCGATCGGCGCCCAGCCTTCCCGAAATCGACCATCTCACCCGGCAGGCCGCCCGACTCAACGCGTTGCTACGCGGTTGATCGGTCGCTGTGGCCGCATCATCTTCAAGGAGACAAGCATGGCGATCCAGCGGTTGGACAACGTCCTCATCGTGGTCCACGACCTTGACCGGGTCATCTCGTTCTTCGTCGAACTCGGCATGGAACTGGAGGGCAGGGCGCCGATCGAGGGGCGTTGGGTGGAACGCGTCATCGGCATCGACGACGTCCGGCAGGAGGTCGCGATGCTCCGGACCCCCGACGGCCACGGGCGCATCGAACTGGCGAAGTTCCACACGCCGAGGGCGATCACCCCCGAGCCGCAGGAGGCACCGGCGAACACCCTGGGCATCCGGCGCATCATGTTCGCCGTCGACGACATCGAGGACGTCGTCGCCCGCCTGCGCGCCCACGGGGCCGACCTGGTCGGCGAGCTGGCGCAGTACGAGGACAGCTACCGGCTCTGCTACGTGCGCGGCCCCGAGGGCATCGTCGTCGGCCTGGCTCAACAGCTCGGCTGAAGGCCGACAAGCGGCTCAGGGCAGTGGGACGACGTAGGAGTCGACGCGGGCGATCAGTCCGTCGCGGAAGGTGAACAGGTCGTTGAAGGCGAACCGGAACGGTCCGTGCTCGACGCTTGTCCCACGCCCCTCGCCGGTGGTGACGACCACCGGGCCGTCCTCGTACACGCGCTGGACGTCCAGGTCGGGGCTGCCGGTGAAGGCTGGATTCTCGATCTCGCTGTCGAACTCGGTCTTGCCTCGGGTGGTCCGGTGGCCGTGGATGACCCATTCAACGTCTTCGGTGAGGGTGGCGAGGATTCGCCGGTGGTCGCTCGTCCGGAAACCTTCGAGGTAATCCGCGACGAGGTCGCGCTGGGTCTGCTGCGTCATGATGTGCTCCGTCCTGTGGGGGCGTCGGGTTGTTGCAGGTGCGCCGCCAACGCGTCGAGGATCGAGGCGAGCCCATCGGCCGCCTGGGTCGTGCGAAGCTCAGCGGGCAGTCGACGTTGGTGCACGGTCAGCTCGGTGCCGCCGCCAGCGGGGTGGAGACTCACGGTGGTCCGCAGCCCGGTCAACGGCTCGTCGAACACGAGCTCGTGCGGTGCGGTGACGCGCACGTAGACGAAGCGGAGCCGACGGGTGGCGCCGTCCGGCGCGCGGGTGTCGAGCGCGAACTCCCCGCCGGGACGCAGGTCCACGACCACGGACTCGGGCGGCACGACGGCGTGCGAACCGCCCCAGAATGCTGCGATCCCCGCCGGTGAGGTGAAGGCCACCCAGACGCGATCGGGTTCGGCCGGAAGGTGGCGGCTGGCGATCAGTTCGTCGCCGCGAAGCTGCGACCTGGCGGTCATCGGGCCGCCTCCTCGTCGGCGAGGTGCCGCTCCAGGGCGTCGAGCCGGTCGTTCCAGACCCGGCGTTGCTCGTCGATCCAGGTGCCGAGCAACGACAGCTGATCGGCCCTCAACCGGCAGGGACGCCTCGTGCCCTCGCGCCGCTGCTCGATGAGGCCGCACCGGCGCAGCACCCCGACGTGGTGCGAGATCGCCTGTGGGGTCAGGTCGAAGGGCGCAGCCAGCTCTCCCACCGTGGCGTCACCGCGCGCGAGACGGGCCACCAGGGCACGCCGGACAGGGTCACCGAGGGCGGCGAAGGCGGAGTCGAGCTCCGGGGCGGGTGCCAGCGAGATGGACATGCCCCCACGCTAACACAAACAATCATTTGCGAAAGCGGTAGTTTGCCGTTCGCTGCCGGCAGTAGCACTCGCCTTCCGGCCCGTACCCGGCGACCACCGCACCTGCACCCTCCAGGCCGACGCTCAAGAGCGGCCTCGTACCGTCGTACGGTCAGGTTCGGTCAGCCGGCGCTCAGCCGGTCGGACGGGCGTCGACGCGACGGAGTGGGGGCGGATGGTCGAGCGGGAGATCCTGACGGGCGGCGGCGTCAACGAGGTCGTCCGGATCGGCGACACGGTGCGTCGACCTACCGGCCCCTGGTCCGTCCGGGTCCACGAACTGCTGCGGCATCTCGCCGCCCAGGGCTTCCCGGCGGCGCCCCGGCTACGCGACACGAGCGAGCCCGGCTTCGAGATCCTCGATTTCCTGCCGGGCGAGGTGTCGAACTATCCGCCCACCCCCGCGGCGGCCTCGGTCGAGGCATTGGAGAGTGCCGCCGCGCTGCTGCGGGCGTATCACGACGCGACCGCCGAGTACGCGCGGCGAGCGCCCCGCGACGGCTGGCAGGTGCCGGCGACCGAGCCGGTCGAGGTCATCTGTCACGGTGACTACGCGCCACACAACTGCGTGCTCGACGGCAACCGTGTCGTGGGCATCATCGACTTCGACCACGCCCAGCTCGGGCCCCGGATCTGGGATGTCGCCTACGCGGCCTACCGATGGGTGCCGATGACCGCTCCGGAGAACACGGACGGCTTCGGGACCGCCGAGGAACAGGCCGCTCGGCTCCGGACGTTCTGCGACCGCTACGGACTGGACGACAGCGCCCGATCCGACCTGGTCGACGTCACCGTCGCCCGGTTGCACGCACTCGTCGACTTCATGCACGCCCAGGCAGCCGCCGGCAACACCGCCTTCGCCGGCCATCTCGCGGACGGACACCACATCCAGTACCTCAACGACGCGGAGTACGTACGCGCGAACCGCCTGGTCTTCGAACGCGCCCTACACCCCTGAGCCGGCCTCGCCTGCGGCGGCCGTCACCAGTCCGATAGCTGATCCCGCAGGGGGCGGACCTGCACAGGGGACAGCGCCGCGTCCGGGTGGACGCGGCGCCGTTTCGTACGATCGGCTAGCTGATCTTCTTGCGGTAGATCGCGGTCGCGGCGACGTAGGCCACCACGAGCAGGCCGACACACCAGGCGAGGGCGATCCAGATGTCGTTGCCGACGGGTTGCTGCCCGAAGAGGTTACGGAGGGTGTTCACGATGGACGTCACCGGCTGGTTCTCGGCGAACCAGGCGACCGGGCCGGGCATCGAGTCGGTGGGGACGAACGCCGAGCTGATGAAGGGCAGGAAGATCAGCGGGTAGCTGAAGCCGCTCGCGCCGTCGATGGTCTTGGCGGTCAGGCCCGGCATCACGGCGACCCAGCTGAGGGCGAGGGTGAACAGGACCAGGATGCCGGCGGCGGCGAGCCAGTCGACCACGGACGCACTGGTGCGGAATCCCATGATCAGCGCGACGCCGATGACGATCACGAGCGAGGCCAGGTTGGCGATGAGCGAGGTCAGGACATGTGCCCAGAGCACGGAGGGACGCGAGATCGGCATCGACTGGAAGCGCTCGAAGATGCCACCCTGCATGTCCAGGAACAGACGGTACGCGGTGTAGGCGATGCCGGAGGCGATGGTGATGAGCAGGATGCCCGGCAGCATGTAGTTGATGTATGACTCACCGGTGCCGGTGTTGATGGCCCCGCCCAGCACGTACACGAAGAGCAGCAGCAGTGCGATCGGGGTGATCGCTGTGGTGATGATGGTGTCCGGGCTGCGGAGGATGTGGCGCAGGGAGCGACCGGTGAGGGTTCCGGTGTCGCTGAGGACGTGGGCGGTCATCGGGATTCCTCTCCCGCAGGAATGGCCGCCTCGTCGGTGGTGTCACTGCTGCCGCCGACGAGGGCAAGGAAGACGTCTTCAAGGGTCGGCTGCTTCTCGACGTACTCGACCTTGGCGGACGGGAGAAGCTGCCGCAGCTCGGCGAGGGTGCCGTGCTGGATGATGGTGCCTTTGTGCAGGATCGCGATTCGGTCGGCGAGTTGCTCGGCCTCGTCGAGGTACTGCGTGGTCAGCAGGATGGTGGTGCCATCCTTGGCGAGTTGCTTCACCGTCTGCCAGACCTCGATGCGGGCCTGCGGGTCGAGGCCGGTGGTCGGCTCGTCGAGGAACACGACCGGCGGGTTGCCGACCAGGCTCATCGCGATGTCCAGCCGCCGTCGCATGCCGCCCGAGTACGTCGCCGCCCGGCGGTTTCCGGCTTCAGTGAGCGAGAAGCGGGCGAGCAGGTCGTCGGCGATCGCACCGGGATTCTTCAGGTGACGGAGCTTCGCGATCAGGATCAGATTCTCCCGACCGGTGAGCGTTTCGTCGACTGCGGCGAACTGGCCGGTCAGGCTGATCGACCCGCGTACTTCGCCCGGAGCAGCGGCGACGTCGAAGCCGTGGACGCTCGCGCTGCCGCTGTCCGCCTTCAGCAACGTCGACAGAATCCGCACCAGCGTGGTCTTTCCGGCGCCGTTCGAGCCGAGCAGCGCGAAGATGCTCCCGGCCGCCACGTCGAAGTCGACACCCCGCAGCACGTGCAGGTCCTGGTAGGACTTGGTGACGGCCCGCACGCTGATCGCGGGTTCACGCGTCTGGTTGGTCACGGCCTGTCCTCCTGCCGGTTGTTGTCGTCGGCGGCGTCGATCGCCTTCCGGAGACGCTCGCGCTCCTTGTCGATCCACTGCCGGCCGGCGTACGCCTGTAGGAACGTCTCGGCGAACTCGACCGGGTCGTCGCCGACGACGGCACGGACCGGCGTTCCGTCGGCGACCGCACGCTCCCAGAGGTCGACGAAGTCGCCGAGCATCGTGGTGATCGTGTCGCCGTCGAGGATGCCACCGTGGTACATGAAGTACCTGTGCAGCGCCTTGGCCGAGCCGCGGTAGGGCTCCGGCAGGGCCTCGATCCGGGCCATGTGGTGCTTGTACTGCTTCTTCTGCTCCAGCGATCCGACGAGCGTCTCGATCCACTTCGCGGCCATGCTCATGCTCCCTGGTCGTGTTGGTTGCCGTTGTGACGGAGTTGCTCGATGCGATCCGTGAGGACGCTCCACGTCCTCCAGAACTCGGCGAGTTGGTCCCGCCCCTTCGCGTTCAGCGAATACACCTTCCGCGGGGGCCCCTTCTCGGAGGGCACCTTCTCCACGTCCACGAACCCCCGTTGCTCCACGCGGACGAGCAGTGCGTAGATGGTGCCCTCCGCGATGTCCGAGAACCCGCGGTCGCGCAGCCACGCGGTGATCTCGTAGCCGTACGCGGACCTGCGGGCCAGGATCGCCAGGACGATGCCTTCGAGGGTGCCCTTCAGCATCTCGGTCATCTGGTTGCCCATGTCCTCATCCCCTCGCTACCAAGCGACGCTGACTACTGGTAGACAGTAGCGCTAGGTACCGGTAGATAGCAACACTGAATACCAAGCGATTTCGACGCGGGCTCCATCCTGAGGACGTCGCTGCCGGACGCCGTCGGAGGCGGCGTTACCGTTTGGCGCGGTCGAACGAGGCGAGCACCTGACGTGCAGCTGACGCTGAACGAGCTGCGGGCCGGACGAGCGAGGGGAACTCAGCGATGGGCGACGGGGTGAGCAGTGCGCGGGTACGGTCCGAGACGGCCCCGCCAGTCCGGCATCGTGGTCCGGTGGCGCTCGCGCTCCGGCCTCTCGGCTACCTGTTGATCGGGCTCGTGTGGGCGGCGCTCTCGACGGTGATCCTCGCGCTCGGACCGGGGATGCTGGCCTTTCTGGTCTGGGCCGATGTCACCGGCGCCCTCGGCGAGGTCGAGCTCATCACCGGGGGCGTCGCCGAGTCGCTGCACAACCCGGCAGAGGCGATCGCGATCGTGATCTCGCTCCCGCTGCTCGCGCTGCTCTGGGGCGCCGGCGTGCTGTGGATGCTGCCGTGCGCGGCGCTGCCCCCGATGCTGCTGTCGTTCACCTTTCTGGTCCGGTCGCTACGCCCCTCCTACGCCGACGACGCGCTGTCCTTCACGACGCGAGGGGCGCGTGGGAGCACCATGGGTGTCACGTTGACGCAGGTGTCCCTGTCGCTGCTGCCCGTCCACCGGTCCCGTTGGACGGACACCCTCATGCGGTTCTACGTGGCGGGCTGGGCCGTCAGCCTGCGAGCGATGACCGCCGCGATTCCCGCGGGGTTCGGCTGGTTGGCAGCCGTCCTCGCCACCATGGAGGACCTGCCGACGTCCGTACGCGTACTGCTCGCCGCCGCAGCCGTCGGCCTGGTCGGCTGGTCCGCTGTGCTGCTGCGCAAGCACTGGCGCGCCCGGTTCCACGGCGAATCGACCGGGCGGTCGGAGCGGCCGATCACCGACCTCTCGGCCGACGAGCGCGATCGCCGTCGCCGGGCTCTTGAGAAGCGTCGGGCAGCGCGTTTGTCGCGTCGCTGACCACGAAAAGCGCTGTCCATCGCCGTCGAGGTGGCCAGTCGCTGGCGGAGTAACGCCGACCTTGTGGCGGAGGACCGCTGCTGAGGCGTCCACTAACGTTGGCCGGACGGGGAACGGGACTCCTCGCGCGACGACTTGTGCGATGTGGACTCTCATGGAGGCTGGCGTGGTCTGGATCGGCCCGGCGAGCGAGCGGGAAACGACGGTGCCTGACCTTGTCGGCCTGACCGTTGAGGCCGCCTGGCAGGTCACTACGGATCACCATGTGAAGATGACCAGCGGTGATCCCGACGGGCCGCCCCTGAGTCAACTGACCTCGACGGGCGTCTGGCTCATCACAGACCAACAACCGCCAGCCGGGACGACGATGCGCCGCTTTGGCTCGATGGCGGTCGTCGTTGAGCAGATACCGGACAACCTGGCTGGCGACCGTGAACCACGCCGCCCGCTACCTCGCTTGGATGGCCTCGGCGCCGAACTGAACCCCGCCACAGACGGTGATCCAATCCAGTAGACGTCAGCGCACTCGCCCGGCCACCGTCAGGACGCAGCGAGTAGTCGGATCTCGCAGCGACACCACTGGCCTTGGCGAGCCGACC
Organism: Verrucosispora sp. WMMD703; assembly: GCF_049178935.1. Classification (NCBI taxonomy): domain Bacteria; kingdom Bacillati; phylum Actinomycetota; class Actinomycetes; order Micromonosporales; family Micromonosporaceae; genus Micromonospora; species Verrucosispora sp. WMMD703. The sequence continues at coordinate 5,262,453 of NZ_JBMHMM010000004.1, forward strand.
ATCACCGGTCACGAGTGGGCACGCCATCAACTGACGCATGCGACCGAGCAGGCTAAACTAATCCCTTAGCTAAGCGAGGAGGTTGCGCCATGTCGGCCGAGGCCGTGCACTACAACATGCATGATGCCAAGACCCACCTGTCGCGCATCATCGAGCGGGTGGAACGCGGCGAAGAGATCATTATCGACCGGGCGGGCACCCCGGTGGCGAAGGTCGTACCGCTGGTCCGGCGGGCTAACCGCACCGCAGTCGGCTCTCTCGCCGGCCAACTGGACCTCTCCGGTGACTGGGACTCACCACAGACCAACGCCGAGATCGCCGACGACTTCGGCATCGGCGCATGAATCTGCTGCTGGACACTCACGTCGCGCTCTGGGCCATCACCGGCGACCCGACCCTCGGCACCGAGTTGCTCGACCGACTACGCCACGAGCCGGACATCTTCCTCTCCCCGGTCACCCTGTGGGAGATCACCATCAAACAGAGCATCGGGAAACTCGCCGGCCCCACTGACCTTGCAGAGCGGGTAAGAGACATGGGCTTCCGGGAACTCCCGGTGACCCACGCCCACGCCATCGCCGCAGGCCGCCTGCCATCGCATCACCGCGATCCCTTCGACCGCATGCTGGTGGCACAGGCAATCACCGAAGGGCTGACCCTCGCCTCACGCGACGCGTCGATGGCGCTGTACGACGTGGACGTCCTCAAGGTGTGATCGGACAGTTCGGCCCACGCCTGACAGTGCCCGGAAGAGGCCCAGGCCCAACTCGCCCACCGGCCGTCCCTCCGCGGGGGATCCATGGCCAGCCACAGTCCGCGTCGAGCAGCCAAGCAGAGCGTCACGACGCGCTGCGGGGACTGGCTCGCATCAAAGATCAGCAAGGTAGGCCGGAGGTACCACCATGCGACCACAGTGCGACGATCGTCGGTGAGCCGCTTCCACTCAGGTTGGCCGCTCCAAGGGCGTCAGGCCGATGATCATCGGGCGGCCAACGTCAGGAGGCCACGAGCAGTCGGATCTCACAGCGGACGCCGCCGGCTGTGGCGAGCCGACCATCACCGGTCACGAGTGGACAGGCCAGCAGCTCCGCCGCCGCGATATACGCCGCGTCATTCGCCGTGACATTGCCCCGCAACTGCCACATCCGATCAAGCAGTGTCGCGGCACCAACCTCGTCGATGACCAACGAAGGCAGGGTGTCGATCGCCTCCTGCGCCCGAGCAAGGCCGAGCTTCCCCCCGAGGACCTTGCCTCTGATCACGGACATGACCTCGACCAGAAGGTGGCTCGGCGCGGCCCAGTGCAAATCTCCGGTCAATTCCGCCCGCGCCGCATCCCCGACCGGCCCATCATCGACCAGAGCGTCGGCCAGAACCGACGCATCCACCACGATCACGCGGCGCTTCCCCACGGTCCGCGCTGCTCCCGCTGGTCGTCCAACTCGGCGGCGCTCTCCCCCGGCAGAGAGCGAGCACCGTCGGATCGACCTGCGAAGCGATCAAGGGCCGCCGTGTTGCGCAGCCGTCGAGCCTGCGTCTCCACCAACTCCAGCAGGTACGCCTGCAGTGACTGCCCACGCGCCTTGGCCTGGGCCGCCAGGGCGTCTCGCACTTCCTCCGGAACGTCCCGAATCTGGAGAGCAACCATGCATTCATTATGCATGCAGCTCTCGTGTTGGCCAGGAAAGACTCGAACCCGATGCACGTGCCCTGCTCACTCCGACACCACGCCTTCGAGGACGGTGACGCGAGCGGCGGATTGTGCTGCTGCGGACTCATTGCGGACTGACGGCGATCGGTCCAGATCTTGACGCGGGGCGTCCGGGTCATCGGTAGCCTGGCTGACCAGGGAAAACAACTGGTGGGCCGGAGGTGCCACCATGCGAACCGTGTCGCCACGATCGCAGGCGATCCGCTAACCCTGAACTTGCCCGGCCCACGGACCTCGGGTCGTGCGCGATGATTCCGACACCACCCACCGAACCGCCAGCCAGTCGCCGTGGTCTAGACCCGTAAACCTCTCTGGACGGCGAACAGGCAGCCCGGATGACGCCAGGAGGTAGAACCGTAGAACATTTAGTTCTACACTTGTGTCCATGGAACGCATCGGTGTCCGGGAACTGAACCAGAACACGAGCCAGGTGCTGGCTCGGGTGAGTGGCGGCGAGACCGTCGAGATTACCGATCGCGGACACCCGATTGCCCGACTTGTTCCGGTAGGCGACGACAGGTCGGTGTTGGCCAAGTTGGTAGCGGCAGGGCGAGCCGTCGCCCCCACCGGCGGCGGCTCTGTTCCACTTCCGCCGAAGCTCGGTGACGAGAGTGTGGACGCGGCCGCCTCACTCGCTGCGATGCGTGACGAGGAGCGCTGGTGATCTATCTCGATTCAGCTGCCGTCGTCAAGCTGGTTCGGCAGGAGATGTGCAGCGCCGACCTTGTCTCCTGGCTCAACAAGCACGACGACGTGCCGCTGGTTTCCTCCGCTCTCGTCGAGGTGGAAGTACCCAGAGCGCTGCGCCGATCAGCTCCGCAAGCTTTGATCGGAGTACCGGCTGCCGTCGGACGGCTGTTCCGACTGGAGATCGACAGCACGATCCGTGCGACCGCAGCTGCGTTCGCCGAGCCGACGCTCCGCAGCCTCGACGCCATCCACCTGGCCACCGCCCAAGTGCTGACCAACGAGTCCGGCGCGGCACTCACCGCCTTCGTCACCTACGATCGGCGGCTGCTCGAATGCGCCAAGGAAGCAGGACTACCCGTAGCAAGCCCCGGCCAGAACTGACCCACGAATCCACCACCCTGGTGCGGGGTCCGGCCGCCGTACGGCAGCGCGGCCGGCGACACCGGCTGCGGCCTGCGCTTCTGCGACCCCTTCGTACCAGCGCAACGCACCATGCAGGTCGCCTCGCTCGGCGAGCAGCTCGGCGACCAAGGTGCAGTGACCGTCATCCACCGCTGCGTCGTGAGCCAGGGCATCCAGCAAGACGTACGCCTCATCGACGTCGCCCTGCTCGAATCGCACCTCAGCGAGCTGCGCCATCGCGGAGCAGCCGTCCCCACCGGCGTCAGTGATCAGCCTGGTCAGCAGGTCGGCTGCTCGGTCGAACCGCCCCGACCGGCGCCATGCGTCGGCAGCCTCGAGCAGGATCTCACCTCGCTCGTCCGGATACTGCTCCACCTCAGCCTCAAGGGCCGCAGCCTCGTCTGCCACACTCATCGACACGGCACCTACCGTACTGAATGCCTCGACGCCATCGGGCGCGGAGAGCCAGGGGCGTCAGGAGCGGTACACATCCCTTCGATGATCAATGTCCACAACAGTCACGGTGCGGTTGTCGTCGTCGATGCGGTAGATAATCCGGTAGGTACCTCGCCGGGCGCTGAACCGATCCGACAACGGCGGCAACAAACGCTTTCCGACCCGGTACGGCTCTCGCACCAACGGCCCGGTCATGAACTCGTACGCGGCGACAGCGACGGCCTCCGGCAACCGTTCGGCGAGCGCTCGACGGACGGTCGGTGTGGTGCGCAGCGTGTGCGGATCTTCCGGCAGCCGAGGGCTCACGCGGCCGAGGCGCGACGGGCGCGAATGGTCTCCGCAAGCTGGTCGGCGGACACCTCTTCACCTCGGGCCAGTTCGGCGTCGGAGTCGGCCAGCCGCCGCAGGGTGCCCGCATCCCCGAGAACCGCGACGGTTTCCTCCAGACGCTCCAAGTCCTCCACCGACACCAGCACGGCCGACGGCCGACCATGCACGGTCACGGTCACCCGTTCATGGTGGTCGTGCACCCGCCCCACCAGTTCAGAGAGCCGAGTCTTCACTTCCCCCAACGGCAGCGTCGTCATGGTCATAAGTATGACCAAAATCTGCTGCGGCGTCCACCGTTCCTCCAGACACCATGCCGATGGTTCGCATGGTGAACACACGGCGCCACAAAACGGCAGGTCAGAAAGTTGCGTGGGGCGGGCGGGACTCGAACCCGCGACCGAGGGATTATGAGTCCCCTGCTCTAACCGGCTGAGCTACCGCCCCGGCACCGGGCCGGATCTTATCCCGCCCAGTCGATCACCGGCCAACTAACCTTCCCGACCTCCCTGCGGTCCGCCGGACCGCACGGTCGGACGCTCGATGTGAGCGCCGTGCGGTGCAGGTCGGGAGGGATTCGGCGGCCGCGGCCTCTCCTCACCGGCGTCGCCCCCGCGTCAGCAGCACGATGGGCAACGCGAGGATAACAGTGAGCAGCCAGCCGATCACGACCGCACCCCACAGTACGGCGACGTCCTCCTCGGCGGTAGGACTGATCAGCATGCCGATGGTGAGCAGCAGGGTGAACCCGCCCACCACCAGCGTGGCCAGGCCACTGAGCACCATCAGCAGGACCTCCCACCCGGCCCGCTTCGGCCGGGTCAGGCGCTCGCGGGCCTCGCGGAGGGTACGCGGTTGCGGGATGCTCTCCGGATCGCGGGGCGGCATGGTGATCTGCCGGTCGATCGGTACTCCGCTGTCGATTACCTGCATCGCCGCCGGACGCGTGTCGAACAGGGTCGGCTCGATGTGCAGCACGATCGCGTCGTGCCCGATGAGCTGCCGGGCGCCGTCGGGCCAGGCGAGCATCGCGGCGCAGTCGGCGTAGGTGACGGTGAGGGTGCCGCCGGCACTGAGGTGGCTGACCCCCTCGGTGCCGATGAGCAGTCGACTGTCGTCGTCGCGGGCGCGGTAGGTGGTGCCCGCGACGGTCGACTCCGACGAGGTGGGCGCGGCGGTGAAGCCGGCCCAGTCGGCGCTGGTCCCGTTCGGCACCATCAGCAGCGCCGAGGCGTACGCCTCCTGGGCGACCTCGTGCAGGTCTGCGAGGGTGACCACCTTCAACTGCGCGAGCTGCTCGTCGATGGTGCGGTTTGGCTCGCCGGTGAGCAGGTTGAAGGCGTACGCGGGCAGCCGGGTGGCGTCGGCCTCGGCGGTGGCGTACATGTCGATCCGCTTGGCCACCACGGCGTCGAGGTCGCTCTGCTCGATCCGGCCCACCCGCAGCTTGGCCAGCACGTCGATGAATCCACCGAGCACGGCGTCCTGCTTCTCGGCCAGCGAGTCGGCCAGGGCCCGCAGGTGGGCCTGGCCGTCGCCACGCGGTTCGTAGCCGCTGCCGATGGTGTAGGAGAGTCCGGCGTCCTGGCGCAGCGCCCGGAACAGTTCGCGCTCCAGCACCTCGGCGAAGACGTTCGCCGAGGTGCGGCGCCGCACGACCGCGTCGAGCACCACCGCCCGCGAGCCGTGCACGAAGTACGCCGGGGTGGTCGGCAGCGCCGACGAGGCGGCCGGTACCGGCTGCCGGCTGCCGGCGGGCAGGTCCAGCCGCAGCCCTTCGGGAACCCGGTCGCCGGCGATCCAGAGCACCGCGTTCTCCCGGGTGAACCAGCGTGCGGCCCACTGGCGCAGTTCCTCGGCGGTGAGCCTGCCCAGTCCCCATTCCGGGTAGCTGCTGAGCCCGTGGTCGCGGGCACCGTGGCGCCACAGCGGGATGTCGTCGATGGCCGCGCTTCCCCGGCTGCTCCACTCGGTGCGCAGGATGTCCTTCTCCACCTCCAACCGCCCGGTCGGCAGCTCGGTCAGGTTGGCGCAGACGGAGGTGAGGAAGGTGGCGATGTCCGGTGCTGAGCCCTGCATGTGGAAGGTGGTGAAGGTCGGTCCGGTGGCGCCGTTGAAGTGGTAGTCGGCGGTGCCCAGCGGGGCGAGAACGAGGTGTTCGAGCAGGTGCGTGATGCCGTGGCGGGCCAGCGTCTCGTCGGCGGTGCCGACCCGGAAGGTCAGCCCGGCGCGCATCGGCCCGCCGGTCGGGGCGAGCAGGGTCGGCACCCCGTCGGTTTCCAGGTGTTGGATCACGGCTGGCCGCCCTTCGCGTACGCCTTGTCGCGGAACCGCTGGAACTGCGCGACCGCGTCGCCGAAGTAGCCGAACATCGACTCGTCGCCGAGGTCACCGAGGGCGGCGAACTGCTGCGCCGCCGACGTCCACTCCTCCATCAGGCAGAAGGCGAGGGCGAAGGTGCTGCGTACCCGGACCCAACCCCAGCCGTGCCGAAACTCGCGGTGCCAGATGGAGCGCTGGGCCGCATCGTGGATCGCGGCGCGCACCTGTTGGCCGCGCAGGAATGCCCGCGCAGCGGACAGGGTGCCGTGGTCGAAGGCCTGCTCCAGGTGCACCTCGACGATGAGGACCGCGTTGGGCGCGCCGGCCGGTGCGGCGGCGGTGCACTCCCGGGTGAAGTCGTGCGCCTTCTCCCAGGTGCCGCTCCACTTCGGGCAGAACTGCTGCAACAGGGAGCTCTGGGCCGGCAGGTGGTGCGGGTGCCTGGCGGCGAGGCGGTCGTAGCGGCGGCGGGCCTCGGCCTGGCCGAGTTGCAGGCCGCGGGCGCTGGTGACCCGCTGGGTCCAGGCTGCCGCGTCCTCCGGGTGGCGGGCGGTGGCCTCGATGAGGACCTGCTCGGCCCGGCGCAGATGTTCGAAGAACTGGGCGAACTGTTCGCGGCTGACGTCCTGCGCCCGTTGGGCGGTCCGGATCCGCCACCCGGCGCGGATCAGGTGCGCCCCCAGCATGGCAGCGGCCACCGGGTCGTCCGGCTGTTCGGCGAGCGCCTTCCGGAGGAACGTCTCGGCGTCCGCCGTGTCGCCGACCTCGCCGACGAGGACCGTCCTGCCGTGTGCGTCCTGGGCGTCGACGAGGGTGCGCATCGCCGGCCAGTCGCCCGCGGCCAGCGCGTCACGGGCGGCGGCCACCTGGGGGTACGCCGCCGCGGCGTCGAACACCGGCGGCGCGAGGGGTCGGGGCATGGCGAGGATCATAGGTGATCATCATCGGGCCTGGTGACCCCGAATTTCAGTGCTGACGCAGGTGCCGCAGGGTGGCTCCGGCGGTGCGCCATCCGCTGGCGAGTGCCCCTTGGATCGACGGGCTGTCGCGGTGGTCACCGGCGACGAACAGCCCGTTTCCCAGCGCCACGGGCTTTCGTAGCCGGCCCTGTGGCGGCGGCGCGGCGGGCAGCGCCGCGGGGATGGTGACCGTGGTCAGGTGCTCCCAGTCGGCGGTGGGCCGCCCGTACAGCCGGGTCAGTTCCAGCCGCACGGCCGACTCGGACGGTACCGACGGGCCGACCACGGAGGTGGCGATCAGGTGCCGGTCGGGTGGCGCGTAGCTGGGCGCGGCCCGGCTGACCACTACCGTGTTGGCGACCATCTCACGGCGGTCGCCGTCGACGAGCAGGATCGGCTCGCCCACCGGTGGCTCGGCGGTGGCGTGGTAGTAGGTGGTGTAGCTGTGCATGCGCACCGGCGGCAGGTCCAGCAGCCGGGTGGCGGTGAGCGGGTCGACGGCGACGACGACGGCCCGGCAGCGCAGCTCACCGGCGCTGGTGCTGACCCGGCCCGGCGCCACCGCGGCGACGGTGGTGTTCAGGTCCAGCAGCCCGGCCGGCAGCGCGGCGGCGACGGCCCGGGGCAACGCCACCATGCCGTCGGCGGGCAGGCCGACCCGGCCTCGGGCGAACGAGCGCAGCACCATGGCCAGGACGTGGCTGGAGGTTGCCAGTTCCCGGTCGAGCAGCACGCCGGACAGGAACGGGCGCAGCAGATCCTCGATGATGGCGTGGGAGAGGTTCGCGCGACGCAGCGCCGTCTCGGCGGTGGTTTCGGGTCTGGCGAGCAGACGTTCCGCGGGCAACGTGGCGTAGCTCGCGGCGAGGGCGGCGAAGCGCAGCCGGTCGGGCAGCGACCCGACGGGGGCCAGGGCGGTGCCCGGCCCACCGGCGGGATCGCGTAGCGGACTGACCAGTCGCAGCAGCCGGTCGCCCTTGCGTACCAGCACCCCGGAAACGAAGAAGCCGAGGTCGAGACGGTCCACGTCGAGCAGCGCGCCGAGCCGGGGGTACGCCGTGTTGAGGACCTGGAATCCACGATCGAGCAGGAAGCCGTCGACGGTGTCGGTGGCGACCCGGCCACCGAGCCGGTCGGCGGCCTCCACCAACCGCCAGGACACCCCGGCGCGATGCAGGCGGCGGGCCGCGGCGAGACCGGCGAGGCCGCCGCCCACGATCACAACGTCGGTGTCAGCGGACATGGGGTACGCCCTGCGCTGGTCGTGCCGGTGCGGGCTGGCGGCGGGCGGGCCGTGCCGCCAGGGTGGGGCGCGCAGCGGCCTCGGATGGTCGCGGCTCGACCGAGCCGATCTTCCAGTTTCCGGACATCCCACCCACCGGCTGTCGTCGCAGGATCGACGCGCACCAGCGTAGACGCGTCGGCCGGGTGCCGCCCGCTGAAGCCCGGCGTCGCGCCGGTCGGCCGGATCTGGTGGGGACACGAGTGACGCCCACCGGATCTGGCCGGTGGGCGTCGTGGTGGGGAGGGAAGCTCCCCCGTTTGGACTCGAACCAAAAACCTGCCGGTTAACAGCCGGCTGCTCTGCCAATTGAGCTACGGGGGACCGCAACAACGCCCGGAGCGGATCGCTCCGCACCGCGCGCCGGGCACAAGAGTACAGGACGGCGGGGGGTGTTGGTCCAGGGGGTTCATCGGCCACCACCGAGCGGCCCGGGGGCGGTTTACCGGACAAATCGTCATCCTGGCACAAGGAGGTATGAGCGGAGAGCAGGATGGGTAGTTAGCTGCCGACGACAGGACGCAGGCGCGAATCGGTCAGTCCCGCCACCCGGGTATCCGGGAGCGGGACGGCGGCGCGTCAGGTACGAAAGGAGCCGCCATGCGCGGAAAGATCATGTTCCTTGGCGGGCTGGCTGCAGGGTTCGTCCTGGGCGCCCGTGCCGGCCGGGAGAAGTACGAGGAGTTGGTGGTCCGGGGCCGCAAGGTGCTCGACCACCCGACCGTCCAGGAGGCGGCCGGGGTCGCGCAGGCCCAGGCGAACCGTCTCTACCACGAGGGCAGGGACAAGCTCGGCAACTCCAAGCTGGGCGAGAAGCTGAACGCCAACGGCAAGGCGGGGATCACCCCCGCCGACGACGCGTTCGCCGGTACGCCGGCCACGGCCGGCACCAAGTCGGGTTCCGGCTCGTCGGGTTCCAGCTCGACGTCCGCCACCCCCCGCAGCAAGCCGTCCGGCTCTGGAGCCAACGGCAGCACCCTCTGAGCACCCCCGGACGGGCCCGGCCACCGATGTTGGTGGCCGGGCCCGTCCGTGTGCCCGGCCGGCGGCGGGTCACGCCGGGCCGCTGCGGCGACAGGCGTTGACGGGTCCGCTCCCGGCCGGCCACTGGCCTGAAACACCGCCGTGGAACACTCCGCACGGAGGTGGTCGAGATGGCCCTGGTCCGGCCGGAGAATCCGCAGCAGGCACGGTTGGTCCGGCTACTGCGGGACGAGGGTCCCCGCTCCCGGGTGGAGTTGGGTGACCTGCTGGGTCTGTCCCGGACGGCCCTCACCACCGAACTGGACCGGCTCACCGCCCGAGGGCTGGTCGAGACCGCCGGGCCGGCGGCCTCCCGGGGCGGGCGCCGGTCGTCGTTGCTCCGCCTTTCCGGCGGCGTGCGCTTCGCCAGCGTGGTGGTCGCCACCGACCGGGTCACCGTTGCGATCACTGACGGCGAGTTGAACGTGCTGGCCGAGACCGACGAGGTGGCGGACGTGCGCGACGGACCGGAGCCGGTGACCGGCCGGGCCGTCGAGCTGGTCGACAAACTCCGCGCCGAGCTGGGTGTCACCGAGCTCACCGGGGTCGGTGTCGCCCTTCCCGGGCCGGTCGACGGCGGCACCTCCACTGCACCGGCCGTCCTGCCCCGATGGCAGCGCTTCCCGGTCCGCGACGCGTTCGCCGCAGAACTGGGCTGCCCGGTGTTGGTCGACAACGATGCGAACGTGCTCGCCCTGGGCGAGCGGCACGCCGGCATCGGCCGTACCGTCGAGGATTTTCTCTACCTGAAGCTCGGTACGGCGATCGGCTGCGGGCTGGTGCTCGGCGGGTCGCTCTACCGGGGTGCGACCAGCAGCGCCGGCGACATCGCGCATCTACCGCTCGGCGAGGAGGGCCCGCCCTGCGCCTGTGGGGAGGCCGGTTGTCTTGAGGCGTACTGCGGGGACGTGGGGTTGGTCCGGGCGGCGTTGGCGGTCGCCCGGACGGGTCGCTCCCCGGCGCTGGCCGCGCGGCTGGCCGAGGCGGGCGGGCTCACCGTCGAGGACGTGGCCGCGGCCGCCACCGCCGGGGATGCGGCCACCCAGTTGCTGGTCCGTGATGCCGCCCGCCGGCTCGGTCGGGTGCTGGTCGGCCTGGTCAGCTTCTTCAACCCCGGCATCGTCGTGATCGGTGGGGCGCCCGACGGGCTCGGTCACCTCCTGCTCTCCGAGATCCGTGGCGTGGTCTACCGACGCTCGGCGCCACTGGCCACCGGCGCCATGCCGATCGTCCTGTCGGATCTGGCCGGCCGGGCCGCCGTGGTGGGCGCGGCCCACCTGGCCAGCGAGCACGTCTTCAGCGCCGGCTGACCACGCCGACCCCCGGAAGCCGGCGCGGGCCGGCTCCCGGGCGTCCGTACGGTTCAGTCCTTGCTGCTGAACGCCGCGTCGAAGGCGGCGGACGGTGCGTCGAAGGCGAGCCGGCGGACGAACTGGAGCGCCTCCGGGGCGCCGACCAGCCGGTCCATCCCGGCGTCCTCCCATTCGACGGAGATCGGCCCGGAGTAGCCGATGGCGTTCAGCGCCCGGAAGCAGTCCTCCCAGGGCACGTCGCCGTGGCCGGTGGAGACGAAGTCCCAGCCGCGGCGCAGATCCGCCCAGGGCAGGTGCGAGGCCAGCCGACCGCGACGGCCGTCGCCGGTACGCACCTTCGCGTCCTTGCAGTCGACGTGGTAGATCCGGTCGGCGAAGTCGAAGATGAAGTTCACCGGGTCGAGTTCCTGCCAGACGAAGTGCGACGGGTCCCAGTTCAGCCCGAACGCGGGCCGGTTACCGATCGCCTCCAAGGTCCGCTTCGTCGTCCAGTAGTCGTACGCGATCTCGCTGGGGTGCACCTCGTGGGCGAAACGCACCCCGACCTCGTCGAAGACGTCGAGGATCGGATTCCACCGGTCGGCGAAGTCCTGGTAGCCGCGCTCGATCATCTCCGGCGGCACCGGCGGGAACATCGCCAGGGTGTGCCAGATCGACGAGCCGGTGAAGCCGACGACGGTGTTCACGCCGAGCTTCGCCGCCGCGCGAGCGGTGTCCTTGATCTCCTCGGCGGCCCGCTGGCGTACTCCTTCGGGCTCGCCGTCGCCCCAGATCCGGGCGGGCAGGATGCCCTGGTGCCGCTCGTCGATCGGGTGGTCGCAGACCGCCTGGCCGACCAGGTGGTTGGAGATCGTGAAGACCTGAAGGTTGTGCTTGGCGAGCGTCTCCCGCTTGCGTTCGACGTACGAGTCGTCGGCCAGGGCCTTGTCGACCTCGAAGTGGTCGCCCCAGCAGGCGATCTCCAGGCCGTCGTAGCCCCACTCGGCGGCGAGCCGGCACACCTCGTCGAACGGAAGGTCGGCCCACTGGCCGGTGAACAGCGTGATCGGTCGCGCCATGTGTCCTTTTCCCCTGTCGTGTTGGGGATTCCGTTACCTGCGGGACCGGGGCGAGGATGGCCGGATGCGGCGGCCCCGACGGTGCACCGGTGGACGCTTGTCGCGTCTGGGGCCGACGGGTTGCGCCTCCCGTCGACTCACCGGCCACCTCGCGGTCGCCGTCTCCCACTCTAGGCGGGCGGCGCGCGGTAGGAAAGTGCCCCGGCGCGACGGGTGAGCGTCGCACCGGGGCACTACCGCTGGTTCGGTTACGGAAGGACCCAGCGCTGGTTGGCGCCGGTGTGGCAGGTCCACAGGTGCACGGCCTGCCCGTCGGCGGAGCTGTTGTTCGACACGTCCAGACACTTGCCCGAGTTCGGGTTCCGCAGGGTGCCGTTGGACTGCGCCGACCAGACCTGCGCACCACCGCCGTTGCAGGTCCAGAGCTGGATCTTCGTGCCGTCGGCTGACCCGGCACCGTTGACGTCCAGGCACTTGCCCAACGCCCGGATCGTCGAGTTCGGCGTCACCGTCCAGGTCTGCGCCGCGCCGCCGTTGCAGGACCAGAGCTGGATCTGCGTGCCGTTCGCCGACGAGCCGTTACGCACATCCAGACACTTGCCGGCCAGTCCGGTGATCCGACCGGTCCGGTCACCGTCCGGCGGCGGGTTCGTGCCGCCGAGTTCCCTGATCCGGATGTTGCGGAACGAGACGTCGTCGCCGGTGCCGTGGTTCTGGATGCCGATGTGGCCGGCGAGCGACCGGACCGGGTCGGTGTTGGTGAAATCGTTGATCTTCGAGCCGTTCAGGAAGACCAGGAGGCGCTCCCCCTCCACCAGCAGCTCGTAGGTGTTCCACTCCCCCGCCGGGTTCAGCGCGGCGTCCCGGGCGGCGAGGTCGGCGGACTTGAAGCCGTAGACCGCGCCGGTGGTCCGGTCAGCGGCGTCGGTGGGGTCGATCTGCACCTCGTAGCCGTTGTTGATGGCGGAGTTCGGGTCGCTCGACGGTGGGAAGCCGATGAAGACGCCGGAGTTGTCATCGCCGGCCAGTCGCCAGTCCAGCTTCAGCGAGTAGTTGGTGAACTGCTTGGCGCTGTGCCAGAACAACCCCATCCCGCCGACGGAGGTCAGCGTGGCGTCCGAGTTGCTGAAGCTGCCCGGCCCGGCCTGGGACCAGCCGCTGGTCGAGCCGTTGTAGAGGGTGGTGTAGCCGGTCTCCGGCCGGCAGTCGGCCTTGGTGCGGCCGGCTGCGTACCGGATGCCGCCGAGCAGGTGCGCCCGGAAGGCTGGCTCGGCGTACGACGCCTGGGTGTGCCCGCCGCCGGTGTAGAAGGACCGGCCGCCGTTGTACGTCTTGCACCAGGCGATCGGGTGGTCGGCGCCCATCACACCGCCGGAGTACGTCGACTCGTTGAGGTTCGCCAGCACCCGCGCGTTGGCGCGGGGGTTGCTCTGGAAGTCGTACCACTCGTCGGTACGGACCCAGTTCTGCGGCAGGTGGGCGGTGGCCGCGTGGGCGCGGTTCTCCACCCGGACGGTGGCCTGCTGGATTGCCGGGTGGGAGCGGAAGTACGCGCCGACCAGGTTGCCGTAGAAGGACCAGCCGTACTCGGTGTCGGCGGCGGAGTGCACGCCGACGTAGCCTCCGCCGGAGCTGATGTACGACTCGAAGGCGCTCTGCTGGCTGTTGTTCAGCACGTCACCAGTGGTGTTGAGGAAGATCACTGCCTCGTACTGGGCGAGGTTGCCGGTGGTGAAGACCGCGGCGTCCTCGGTTGCGGTGACGGTGAAGCTGTTCGCCGCGCCCAGGTCCCGGATGGTCTGGGTGCCCACCGCGATGGAGTCGTGCCGGAAGCCGGCCGTCTTGGAGAAGACCAGCACGTCGTACGGGGCGTCGGCGGCGCTGGCCGGGGTGGCCGGTGTGGTGCAGGCGAGTACGGCGAGGGCGGCGGTGGCCAGGCCGACGGTTGTTCGGAGGAGTTTTCGCATCTAGCTCTCCCAACGATCGTTGTGTCAGGAGGGGCCCCTTACCAACACTAGGCGTTGACGAGGGGCCCCTCCTCAGACCTGCGCGACGCCCCCGTTGCACGCCCACAACTGGATTTTCGTACCGTCCGCCCTCTGCCAGGGCGGGGCGCGCGCCGTCGCGCCGAATGCCGTAGCGGGGGTGCCGAGGAGGGGTGCCGCGACGCCGGTTTACCTTGACGAAACGTGTTGGTCCTAGCGACGACACTAAACGTCATACGTTGATGTGTCTATATCTTTTGCCCGCCGGATGCCGACTTTAGTCAGTTCGATCAAAAGCCGTACGAGAGGGCTTCCGGCGCGACAGCGCTCAGCGCCGCCGGTCGATGGCATTCAGCGTTGTCGGTCGATGGCCTGGCCGGCCAGCTCCATCAGGGCGGTCCGGCTCTCCGCGGTCACCTCGGTGTGTTCCAGCGCCGCGAGCCCGGCCTCGGCGCGGACCTGGATCATCTGCTCGATCTTCCGGCGAGCGCCGGTGCTCTCGATGATCTCGCGCAGCTCGGCGGCGCCGTCGGCGTCCAGGTCGGGATTGCCGAACAGCTCGCGCAGCCGGGCGCCCTGCGCCCGGTCGGCGGCATCGCGGGCCAGCGCCATCATCACCGTCGGCTTGCCCTCGCGCAGATCGTCAAGGACGGACTTGCCGGTGACCGCCGGGTCACCGAAGACCCCCAGCACGTCGTCGCGCAACTGGAAGGCGTCCCCGAGCGGGTCACCGAACTCGGCCAGCGCGTCGAGCAGCTCGACGGGGGCGCCCGCCAGCGCGGCGCCGATCTGCAACGGCCGGGTGACCGTGTAGCGGGCCGCCTTCATCCGGATCACCGTGAGCGCGCTCGCCACCGAGCCGTCGCCCACCCCGGACACCAGGTCGAGATACTCCCCCGCGATCACCTCGGTCCGCATCAGCGCGAACACGGCGTACCCCTGGTGCACCTGGTCGGGGCTCAACCCGCACTCGTGGAACATCTGATCCGACCAGGCGGCGCAGAGGTCACCACAGAGCAGGGCGGTGTTGCGCCCGTACGCCTCGGGGTCGCCCCGCCAGGAGGAGCGGGCGTGCAGGTCGGCGAAGATCCGGTGCACCGAGGGCTCCCCCCGGCGGCGGTCGCTGCCGTCCAGGATGTCGTCGTGGATCAGCGCGAAGGCGTGGAACAGCTCCAGCGCGGCGGCGGCAACCACGATCGGTGTGCCGTCCGGGCCGCCCGCGCCCCGCCAGCCCCAGTAGCAGAACAGTGGTCGCAGGCGCTTCCCGCCGGCCAGCACGAACCGGTGCAATGTGGTGAAGACGCCCCGTGGCGCGCCGTCCGGCCAGTCCGGATCCTGCCGGTCGAGGAACGCGGTCAGCTCGGCGTCGAAGCGGGCCCGCAGCCCGGCGGAATCGACAGCTGCCTCGGCGACCGTCACCGTCCCTCCAACCCGGCCAGTTCCAGCAGCAGCCCCTTCACCTCCGTGGCCGCTATCCGGTCCCGGGCCACCGACGAGTCGGAGCAGAGCAGCACCGGCCCGTCGGCCGGATCGGCGGGCAGCCGTCCGTGTGAGCCCCGGACCGCCCGTGCGCCGGCATCCAACCCGACCACGTTCATCAGGTACCGCATCCCGAGCTTCTTGCGGGCCAAGGCGACCCCGGCGCGGCGCTTCGCCGCACCCGGCGCGGCGGGGTCGAAGAACAGCTCCGCCGGGTCGTACCCGGGCTTACGGTGGATCTCCACCAGCCGGGCGAAGTCGGGCGCACGCGCGTCGTCAAGCCAGTAGTAGTACGTGAACCAGGCGTCCGGCTCGGCCACCAGCACCAGCTCACCGGCGCGCGAATGGTCCAGCCCGTGGGCCGCCTTGCCGTCGGCGTCGAGCACCTCGGCCACCCCGGGCAGGCTGGCGCAGAGCTTCGCCACCGCCGGCACGTCGGCCGGATCGCGCACGTACACGTGCGCGATCTGGTGGTCGGCGACGGCGAAGGCGCGCGAGGTCCACGGGTCCAGGTACTCCATGCCCGCCTGGGTGTGCACCCGCAGCAGTCCCTCGGCGCGCAGCAGCCGGTTGACGTCCACCGGCCGGGACACCTCGGTGATGCCGTACTCCGACAGCACCACCACCGTCGCGTCCCGGCTCTGCGCGGCGTCCAGCAGCGGCGCGAGCACGCCGTCCAGCTCCGCCGCCGCGGCGGCGGACCGGGGCGAGGACGGACCGAAACGTTGCAGGTCGTAGTCCAGGTGCGGCACGTAGACCAGGGTCAGATCGGGCGAGGACTCGGTGAGGATCTGCTCGGCCGCCCGGCAGATCCAACGCGACGACGGCAGGCCCGCGCCCGGCCCCCAGTAGGTGAACAGCGGGAACGTGCCGAGCCGGCCGGTGAGCGCGTCGTGCAGTTGCGGCGGATCCGTGTAGCAGTCCGGCTCCTTGCGACCATCGGCGTAGTAGACCGGGCGCGGGGTGACCGTCCAGTTCACGTCCG
This sequence comes from Verrucosispora sp. WMMD703, assembly GCF_049178935.1. Classification (NCBI taxonomy): domain Bacteria; kingdom Bacillati; phylum Actinomycetota; class Actinomycetes; order Micromonosporales; family Micromonosporaceae; genus Micromonospora; species Verrucosispora sp. WMMD703. Next base: position 5,278,445 of record NZ_JBMHMM010000004.1, read on the forward strand.
CGCCCATCGCGTACCACCAGCAGACGTTCGCCACCGTGTAGCCGGGTCGGGCGCGGCGCGCGGCCTGCCACAGCTTCTCCCCGCCGACCAGCGCGTTGTGCTGCCGCCAGAGCAGCACCTCGCCGAGGTCCCGGAAGTACCAGCCGTTTCCGACGATGCCGTGCTCCGCCGGAAGGGCGCCGGTGAGGAAGGTCGACTGCACCGAGCAGGTCACCGCCGGCAGCACGGTGCCCAACTCGGCGCGGAATCCGGTGTCGGCGACCGCGCGGAGCCGGGGCATGTGCGCCAGCAACCGGGGGGTCAACCCCACCACATCGAGCACCACCAGCTGCCTGCTCATGCTCTCACCGCCTCAGCTAGCGGGGTCAGCCCGAGGGCGACCAGCTCATCCCGGGTGAAGGCCAGCTCGGCCGCGATCCCGGCGGCCAGCTCCGCGTCGGTGCGCGGGCGCCGCGCGGCCGGCAGCACCCCCCAGGTGTACGTCTCGACGTCGAGGTGGTCGCAGCCGGCGTCCGCACCGGTGAAGAGCGCGGCCAGCGCGGCGCGCAGCACCGGCAGGGTCGAGCCCAGCGGTGGTTCGGGTGGGGCGTGCAGTGGCACGTGGTAGTGCACCCGCCACGGCCCGGGCAGCCCGGCGTCCAGGGCGACGTCGAGATCGTCGGCCGCCCAGCTCGGATCCGCCGGATCGGCGGCCCGCAGCCCACCGGCCGATGCGGCGGCGCAGCCGGCGGTGCGGGTCTGGTGCAGGAAACGCGGCTCGACCCAGCGGCGCAGGGCGGCGGCGTCAGCGGTCGGGTCGGCCGCCTCCAGCGCGGCGGACACCTGCACCTTGACCACCGGCAGGCCGGCGACGGCCAGCCGCTCCAGAGCGGCGGCGGGCTCCTCCCAGGCGCAGGCGAGGTGGGCCAGATCCAGACAGATCCCGAGGCGATCGGTGTCCATTCCGGACAGCGCGGCGACGGCCTGCGGGGTGCTCTCCACCACGCAGCCGGGCTCCGGCTCGAAACCGACCCGCACCGGCCGGCCGGTGTCCCGCTCGACGGCGGCCAGTCCGGTGGCGAGCCGGTCGAGTCGTTGACGGGCGGCCTCCGCGTGGCTGCGGTCCCACGGCGCGCGCCAGGCCAGCGGCAGGGTGGAGACCGAGCCACGGGCGGCGTCGTCGGGCAGCAGGTCGGCCAGGACCCGGGCCAGGTCGAGGGTGTACCCGAGCCGGTCGTCCGTGGTCCAGTCCGGCCGGTACACCGCGCCCTTGACCACCGGTGCCTGGAAGGCGGCGTACGGGAAGCCGTTGAGGGTGACCACCTCCAACCCGCGTACCGTCAGCTCGGTGCGCAACCGACGACGGGCGGCCGGGTCGGCGGCCAGTTCGGCGGCGACCGGAGCGGCCAGCCACAGGCCCAGCCCGAGCGGGTCGGCGCCGAGCGTCTCGCGGATCGGCACCGCGTAGGTGTCCAGTTGGGCGACGATGCCGGCGAGGTCCTCGGCGGGGTGCACGTTGGTGCAGTACCCGAGGTGGACGGTGCGCCCGCCGGCGTGCCGTAGCCGCATCAGCTGCCGCCGCGCAGGATCGAGTTGCCGGCGAAGGTCGGCTCGGCGAAGTCGTCGTCGGTCAGGTCGAGCCGCCCGGACTGCCCGTAGAACTCGATCGGGTTACGCCAGAGCACCCGGTCGACGTCGTCGTCGGTGAAGCCGGCGCGCAGCATCGCCTCGCCGGTGGCCCGGGTGAGCAGCGGGTCGGAGCGTCCCCAGTCGGCGGCCGAGTTGACCAGCATCCGTTCGGTCCCGTACGCCTTGAGCAGCTCGACCATTCGCGGCGGCGACATCTTGGTGTCCGGATAGATGGAGAAGCCGAGCCAGCAGCCGGTGTCCCGGACCAGTTTCACTGTCGTCTCGTTGAGGTGGTCGAGCACCACCCGCTCCGGCGCGATGCCGGACTCGGCGACCACGGCCAGGCTGCGCTCGACACCCCGGGCCTTGTCCCGGTGCGGGGTGTGCACCATCGCTGGCAGGTCGTGCGCCACGGCCAGGGCGAGTTGGGCGGCGAAGGCGTCGTCCTCCTCGGGGGTCATCGAGTCGTACCCGATCTCGCCGACCGCCACCACGCCGTCCTTCTCCAGGTAGCGGGGCAGCTCGTCGAGCACCGGCCGACAACGCCTGTCGTTGGCCTCCTTCGGGTTCAGCGCGATCGTGGCGTGATGGCGGATCCCGAACTGCCCGGCCCGGAACGGCTCCCACCCGACCAACGAGTCGAAGTAGTCGGTGAACGAGCCGACGTTGGTACGCGGCTGGCCCAGCCAGAACGCCGGCTCCACCACCGCCCGGACGCCGGCGGCGGCCATCCGCTCGTAGTCGTCGGTGGTGCGCGACGTCATGTGGATGTGCGGGTCGAAGATCCGCATCACACCTCCCTGGGCTGGGGCTGGCTGGCGGCGGTGAGCCGATCCAGCAGTTCGGTGGCGTCGGCGGGCATGCTCCGACCGGCGGCCCGGCGCTCGGCGGCCAGCGCGGCGAGCATCTCCGCCAGTTCCCCGTCCGCGCGGGTGTCGAGGTCGGCCACCACCGCCAGCGGCACGCCGGTGAAGACGCACTTGAGCACCGCCTGCCGCCAGGCCGACGGGTCGAGGTGGCGGGCGTACGGGCCGAGGGCTGCGGCCACCAACCGGGTGTCGTTGGTGCGGATCGCGTCGTGCAGCAGCGCCACTCCGGCCGCGCCGATCGGCAGCAGCGGCAGCGCCTTGAGCACGGCCCGTTTCTCGGCGGCGTCCCCGGTGCGGTAGAGAATCTCGGCCTGCTCGGCATGGTCGGTGGGCAGGCTGGCCAGCAGCACGGCCCGGGCGGCCTCGTCGGCGGTCCATCCGGGCAGGTCGGGCAGGTCGTGTCGCCCGCAGCGACGACCGGCCGCCGGGAAGAACCGCGCGATGGCGGTGGGGTCGGTCGCGACGCGGTCCAGGGCCGTGGCCAACCAGTCCGGATCGGGTACGCCCCGCAGGGCCGCCCGCAGCTCGTCCACTGTCATCGCGTCTCCTCCCTCGTCCGCCGCCGTCGACGGCCGTGGCGGTGTTACCGCGTGCGTCCTTTGCTCTGCTTCACTCCACGCGTCGGTCGTTGTCCGGATAGCGGACGCCTGGCGGTGCGCCGGTTGAAGCAGAGCAAAGGGCGTGCCGCGAGGCGGCGGTGCGCAGGAAATCCAGCGAGCGGGCGGCGACGGCGGGAGCGGCGTGCGAGTGCCGGGGCAACTCGACCGCCACCAGGCCCCGGTAGCCGATCTCGCGCAGCGCGGCCAGCACCGGCGGGAAGTCGATCTCGCCGGAACCGAACTCCAGGTGTTCGTGCACACCCCGCCGCATGTCGTCGATCTGCACGTTGACCAGGTGTGCGGCGACGTCACGGACACAGTTGGGCACCGACTGCGGCTCCAGGCAACGGCAGTGTCCGATGTCGAGGGTGATGCCGAGGCGGGCCGGCGAGCCGAGGGCCGCGTGCAGGCGACGCCAGTCGGCGATGTCCGCCACCAGCATGCCCGGTTCCGGTTCGAATCCAAGCGTCACCCCGACGGCCTCCGCCGCCTCGATCACGCTGGCGCAGCCGGCGACCAGGCGGTCCCAGGCCACCGCCGGGGAGACCGTGCCCGGCCGGACACCGGCCCAGAACGAGACCGCCTCGGCGCCGAGATCCGCGCCGATCGCCACCGCCCGGCGCAGGAACTCGATCCGGAGCGCGGGGTCGTCGTGCAGCAACGTCGGGGCGTGCTTGTGCCAGGGGTCCAACAGGAACCGCGCGCCGGTCTCGATCACCAGGCCGAGGCCGAGTTCGGCCAGCCGACGGGCGACGGCGTCGACGCGCCCCGCCAGTCCGGGCGCGAACGGGTCGAGATGGTCGTGGTCCAGGGTGAGTGCGACACCGGCGTAACCGAGATCGGCGATGACCGCGAGCGCGTCGTCGAGGCGATGGTTGGCGAAGCCGTTGGTCCCGTACCCGAACCGCAGTTCGTCGGCGGCCGTGTCGGTGCCGGCGGCCGTCATGTCGGTGAGACCTTCCGGGCCAGCCGCCGGCCCAACGGCGCGGCCGCCGCCACCGCCAGTCCGAGCAGACCGGACCCGGCGCGGGCGGTGAGCGCCCCCTGCAAGGCGGGCAGGCCGGTGATGCCGGCGCCCACCGCCGAGCGGACCCGCGCGGCGGTGGGCTCGGCCGCCACCCGCGCCTGCGCGGTGCCGTAGCGAACGGTGTACCAGGCGGCGAGGACGGCCGGCAGCGCCACCGCCGCCGCGTCAAGGGCACGCCGACCGATTCCGACGTCGCCGGTTCGCTGACCGTCGGCGCGGACCACAGGGGCGCGCCGGCCGGATTCCGCCGGACCACCGGCCCGGGTGCCGCTCGCGGTGAGCTGGCGACCGGGCGGGAGCGCGGCGCTCGCCGCGACCAGGGCGGTGCCGGCGAGGGTACGCAGCGGCAGGGCGCGGTCGGTGCCACTGACCTCCCGGCGGGACAGCGCGGTGACGGTCCAGGTGTGCGCGGCGACGGTGACCGCCGCCGGCAACGCCCGCGCCGTCCGACCCCCGGCGGCACCGAGCAGCACGTCCAGCCCCCGGCAGGTGGCCATCACGGCGGGGCCGGCGGCGGTGTTCTTGGCCGCCAGGTCGTACCCCCAGACGGCGGCGGCGAGCGGCAACGCGACGGCGGTGGCGCGCCGTCCGCCAGCTGCGGCGGCGAGCCCGACGCCGGCCACGGTGAGACCGGCGGCGAGGCCGACCGCGAGACCGGGACCGACCCGGCCGCTCGGTATCGGCCGCTCGGGGCGTTCCACGGCGTCCAGCTCGCGGTCGGCCCAGTCGTTGGCGGCCATGCCGGCCCAGTACAGCAGCACCGACGCGGCGGCGAGGGCGGGGGTACGCGGACCGAGGCTGCCGGCCGCAGCGGCGCCGGCGACCACGTCCCCGGGTACGGAGAGCGCGGCCGGGGCGCGGACCAGCTCGGCCAGATCAGCCACGCGTGGCATCGATGCCTCCGGCGTCCAGGCTGCTCGCGAACGCGCACAGCCGGGTCCACTGGTCGGCCAGCGAGTGCGTCGCGGTGCCCAGCGGATCCTTGAAGAAGAAGGCCAGATCGGTAAGCGGCCCGGTGCGGCCGGCGGCGTGCGCGGCGGCGGTGAGCCGGGCCAGGTCGAGCACGAGTGGGGCGGCCAGCGCCGAGTCGCAGCCGTGCCAGGTGAACTCCAGCCGCATCCCGGTGCCCAGGAACCCGGCGAAGGTGATCAGATCCCAGGCGGTCTTGAAGTCACCGAGTTCCTCGACGTACCCGATCCGGGTGTCGCCCTGCGGCAGGTAACCGAGCGTCTCGCCGAGCACCCGTTGCTTGCTGCGCACCTTCGCGGCGTTGGCGTCGGGATCTGCGAGGGTGGCGCCGTCACCGCCGCCGAGCAGGTTGAGCCCGGACCAGGACCGGACGGTGAGGTGACGCATCGCGAACATCGGGGCGAGCACCGACTTGAGCAGGGTCTCCCCGGTCTTGCCGTCGTGGCCGGCGTACGGCACGCCGTGGCGGTCGGCCAACGCGGTCAGCGCCGGCAGCCGTAGACCGGTCGACGGGGTGAAGTCGACGTACGGGCAGTCCGCCGCGACGGCTGCGTACGCGTAGAGCGAGCTGGGGGGCAGCACCTCGTCGGGGCCGGCGAGAGCGGCCCGCAGCGCGTCCGCGTCGGCGTGCCCGGGATGCGGGCGGGGCGCCGGTTCGGTCGCGGCCACGTTGACCACCACCACCCGGGCCAACTCGTGTCGCTGCCGGAAGGCGGTGAGATCGCGGACGAGCGCGGCGGCCCGGTCGGCCTGGGTCCCGGCGGTGGGCGCGGGGCGCAGTTCCCGTTCCACGGCGGACAGTTCCTCGGGCAGCGCGGCGACCAGGCGGGCCGGCAGTACACCGGCGTCAGCGAGCGCCTCGGCGCGCTTGGCGATCGGCGTGACGGCCACGTCGTGGCCACCGAAGACCAGGTCGGCGAAGCCCGGCAGGGCGGGGCTATTGACCCCGGGCAGTTCGGTGACGCAGCCGGTCGGCCCGGTCAGCCCGGCACGCAGCGCGAGCGCCCCGACGATGCTGGTGGTCGCGACCGAGCCACGCGCTCCCACCAGCCAGACACCTGTACGCATGGCGCTCCTTCCGGTGTCCAGAAACCGACAAGCATCGATTGCATCTTGATATCAGGAAAAAGTTGAAAAAGATACGGGTTAAGCCGATGCGCCCCGTCCGCCGCCCCCCGGTGGGTACTCGCCGGCCGGCGCCGAGGTCGGCGGCGACGACGTCGGGCCGGCGTACCGGGTGGGTCGGTCGGACGGGGCTGGCAGGCAGGGGCAGTCGGCGTCTCGCCCCTGCCTCCCCCGCATCCGGCCCGGCCGGGACGACGGTGTCCCGGTCGGACGACTCGTCGGACACGGTCCGCCTTGCGGCGGGAGTCTCCAGGTGGGTGGTCAGCGGACTGGTAGGTGGGCGGCGGCCCTCCGGTGCTGCCGGGGAATCCCGGTCCGGCCGCACCGGAGGAGCCGCATTGCTCGTGCCGCCGGTCGCCCGGGAGCACGACCTCCGGACCCGACCCGTACCGGCCACGGGGCGCAACCGTGGCCGATCCTCGCCGGTCGGCTCCGGAGGTGGTTCAGGCGGCGGCCGTCGCCATCGACGGCTCCACCGCGGCCCAGGAGGAGCCCAGCTCGGCCGAGCGGGTCACCGCGTCCAGCACCAGTTGCACCTGCAACGCCTCGACGAACGAGGGCGACGGGTCGACGCCGGTCGCCACCGCCTCGATGAAGTCGCGCATCTGGTGGGTGAAGGAGTGCTCGTACCCGATGATGTGCCCCGGCGGCCACCAGGCCGACAGGTACGGGTGCTCGGCCTCGGTCACCAGAATCCGGTTGAAACCCTGCTCGGCGGCGGGCCGGGTGGCGTCGAGGAACTCCAGTTCGTTGAGGCGTTCCAGGTCGAAGGCGACGCTGCCGAGCGAACCGTTGATCTCCACACGGAGGGCGTTCTTGCGCCCGGTGGCGAACCGCGTCGCCTCGTACGTGGCCAGTGCCCCGCCGTCCAGACGGGCCACGAAGATCGCCGCGTCGTCGACGGTGACCGGGCCGGTGGCGGCGCCGGCCCCGTCGGCCTGCGCCGCCAACCCGCTCGACTCGGCCGGCAACGGCCGCTCCTTGACGAAGGTCTCGGTCACCGCGCTGACCCCGCTGATCCGCTGTCCGGTGACGTACTGGGTCAGGTCGATGATGTGCGCACCGATGTCGCCCAGTGCACCGGAGCCCGACACCTCCTTGCGGAGCCGCCAGACCAGGGGGAACTGCGGGTCCACGATCCAGTCCTGCAGGTAGGTGGCCCGGACGTGCCGGATCTCGCCGAGCCGCCCGTCGGCGATGAGCTGACGCATCAGCGCCACCGCGGGCACCCGCCGATAGTTGAAGCCGCACATCGACCGCGCCCCGCCGGCCTGGGCGGTGGCCGCCGCAGCGGCCATCTCCCGGGCCTCGGCGACCGTGTTTGCCAACGGCTTCTCGCACAGCACGTGCTTGCCCGCGGCCAGCGCCGCCAGCGCGATCTCGGCATGGCTGTCACCCGGTGTGCAGATGTCGACCACGTCGATGTCCGGGCGGTTCACCAGTTCCCGCCAGTCCGTGGTGTGCTCGTCCCAGCCGAGCCGGTCGGCGGCGTCGGCCACCTTCCCGGCGTCCCGGCCGCAGATGAGCGCCATCCGGGCCCGCGCCGGCAGGTCGTACACCCGGTTCACGGTGCGCCACGCCTGCGAGTGCGCGGCTCCCATGAACGCGTAGCCGACCATGCCGACCCGCAGTTCGTTGTTTGTCGTGGACAAGGTGGGTCTCCCCCCGTTGTGTCAGAACCCGAGCTTGAGGTAGTTGCTCGCGTTCTCCTTGGTGATCGTTTCGGAGGCGAGGACAATCTCCTTCGGAACCTGGAGTTCCACCAGGTCGGACATGCCCCTGCCCTGGCCGATGAGGCGGGCCAGCGAGATCGCCGAGGACGCCATCGACGGGCTGTAGGTCACCGTGGCCTTCAGCACCGTGTTGTCGGCCTGGATGTCCTCCATCGCCTTCTTCGAGCCGGCGCCGCCGACCATGAAGAACTCGTTGCGGTTGGCCTGGCTGATCGCGGCCAGTACACCGATGCCCTGGTCGTCGTCGTGGTTCCAGATCGCGTCGATCTTCGGCTCAGCCTGGAGCAGCTGGCTCGCCTCCTGCTGGCCCGAGTCGGCGGTGAACCGCGCCGCCCGGCGGTTTTTCACCTTCAGGCCGTGCTGGGCCAGGGTGTCGTTGAAGCCCTGGGTACGCTCCTGGGTCAGCTCCAACTCGTCCATCCCGGCGATCTCGGCGATCACCGGGTTGCTCACGCCCTTGGCCTTGAGCTGCTCGACGATGAAGGTGGCCGCCGAGACGCCCATGCCGTAGTTGTCGCCCTTGATCTGCAGGCGGTACGCCTTGGCGTCCGGGAAGGCCCGGTCCAGGTTGACCACCGGGATGCCGGCCGCCATCGCCTCCAGCCCGAACGAGTTCAGCTCCTTGCCGTCGTGCGGCAGCAGCACGATCACGTCGGGCTTCTGCGAGATCAGGGTGGACAGTGCCGCCCGCTGGGCCGCCGCGTCCGCACCGGCCTCGACCGTCTTGAACTCCACGTCGGAGTACGCGGCGGCCTGCGACTTGGCGTTGTTGGTGATCGCGGCGATCCAGCCGTGGTCGGCGGCCGGCGCGGAGAAGCCGATGGTCACCTGCTTGCCCGGCTCGGAGTTGGCGTTGCCGTCGGCCGCCTTGGTCTGTGCCTCGGTCGGCGACTGCTCGTTGCTGGTACAACCGGCGAGCAGTACGCCGGCGCCGACGGCCGCCCCGCCGAAGAGCAGCCGGCGCCGCGACATGTCGCGACTGTGCTGGGTCATGACGACCTCCTGGTTATTCACTGGTGGGGATTTTGGGTGTACGAAGCCCGACCACCGTCGGTTGTTCGGGTGGCCCGGATGCGGTGGTGCTCAGCTCGTGGTGAGCCGGTTACGACGGAAGAACTGGGAGAGACTGCCGAACTGGATCTGCTGGATCAGGACGGCGGCGACGATGATGCCGCCCTTGACCATGTTCTGCGCCTCGGTGGAGAGGCCGTTGATGGCGAAGAGGTTGGTGATGGTGGCGAAGATGATCACACCGAGCAGGGAGCCGACGATGGTGCCCCGCCCGCCGCTGAGCAGCGTGCCGCCGATGATCACAGCGGCGATCGCGTCCAGCTCGTAGAGGTTCGCCATCGCCGCCTGGGCGGAGGTGGCCTGCGCGGTGAGCATGATGGCGGCGATGCCGCAGCACAGGCCGGACAGCGCGTACAGCAGCAGGGTGTGCAGCCGGACGTTGATGCCGGCCAGCCGGGCGGCCTCCGGGTTGCCGCCGACGGCGACGGTGCGCCGCCCGAAGGTGGTGCGGTTGAGCAACACCCAGCCTGCGGCGACCACGGCCGCCAGGATGTAGACCAGCAGCGGGATACCGAGCAGATCGGTACTGGCGATGCCGTTGATGGTGCTGTTCTGCGAGATCTGGGTCTGCTTCTGGGAGATCTCGGCGGCCAACCCGCGCGCGGCGACGAGCATGGCCAGCGTCGCGATGAACGGCACCAGCCGCCCGTACGCGATGAGCGTCCCGTTGACCAGGCCGACCGCCACCCCGACGACGATCGCGGTGAAGATCATCCCGCCGGCGCCGAAGCTCTGGGTCGCCACCGTGGTGCACCAGACCCCGGCCAGCGCAACGATCGCGCCGACCGAGAGGTCGATGCCACCACCGATGATCACGAAGGTCATCCCGACGGTGACCACGCCAACCACCGAGGCGAGCTTGAGGATGCTGAGCATGTTCGCCCAGACCCAGTCCGGGTTGGAGTACAGGTCCCAGCGGGTGGCAGCACCGATCACGAAGAGTGCCAGCAGCACACCGATCAGGGCGAGATTCCGCTTGGCGCCCTCACCGCCGTCGCCGTGCCACCAGGACAGCCCGCCGGTGGGGCCCGCCGTGGCGTGCCCCGCCGCCTCGGTCTCGGCCGGGTCCACCGGCGGCGACTGCGCCGGCAGCTTAGTCGTGGGCGGACTATCGGTCATGCCGCTGCGCCTTCCATCAGGGACCCCGCCATCACGAGGTCGAGCACGGTGGGTTCGTCGAGTTCGTCGGCGGGGGCGGTCCGGACGACCCGCCCTTCGCGCATCACCAGCACCCGATCGGCCAGGCCGAGCACCTCGGGCACCTCGCTGGAGACCAGCAGCACCCCGACCCCCTGAGCCGCGAGCTGCCGAATCACCTGGTACAGCTCGGCCCGGGCGCCGACGTCCACCCCTCGGGTGGGCTCGTCGAGCAGCAGCAGCTTCGTGTCGCCGAGCAGCCAGCGACCGACCACCACCTTCTGCTGGTTGCCGCCGGAGAGCGTGCGTACCGCCCGGCGGACGTCGCGCGGGCGCATCTCCAGGCTCTCGGCGATCCGGTCGGCCTCCGCCCGTTCCCGGCTCACGTCGGTGAAGCCGAAGCGGGCGTAGCGGCCGAAGGTGGCGAGGGTGACGTTGCGGTAGATCGGCTCGCCGAGCAGCAGCGCCTGGCTCTTGCGCTCCTCAGGGGCCATGCCCATGCCGGCCTTCACCGCCGCGCCGACGCTGCCCGGCCGCAGCGTCCGGCCGGCCATCCGCACCGAACCGGCCTCGGCCGCCCGGGCACCGTAGATCGTCTCCAGCAGTTCGGAGCGGCCGGAGCCGACCAGGCCCGCAATGCCGACGATCTCACCGGCCCGGACGGACAGCGACACGTCGGCGAACTCGCCGTGGCGGGTCAGCCCGTTGACCTGGAGCAGCTCGTCGCCGATCACGGTGTCGGCGGCGCGGTCCGGGAAGACGTACTCGATGGTCCGGCCGGTCATCCGGGAAACCAGGTCGCTGGTCGGGGTCTCGCGGGCCGGCAGGTTCGCCGCCGTGGTCCGGCCGTCCTTGAGTACGGTCACCCGGTCACCGATCTCGCGGATCTCCTCCAACCGGTGCGAGATGTAGATGACCGCGATGCCCTGCGCGGTTAGTTCGCGGATGATCCGGAAGAGGTTCTCCACCTCGTCGTGGGCGAGCACGGCGCTCGGCTCGTCCATGATGATCAGCCGCGCCTCGTGGGACAGCGCCCGGGCCATGCTGACCACCTGCTTGCCGGCCGCCGGCAGTGCCCGCACCATCCGGCCCGGTGGGATCTCGGCGTGGCCGAGCCGGCCGAGGATCTGGCGGGTACGGCTGGCCATGTGGCCCCGACGGATGAACCCGAGCCGACGGGGCTCGTGTCCCAGGAAGGCGTTCTCCGCCACCGACAGGTCATCGACCAGGTCGAGTTCCTGGTAGATGGTGGCGATCCCGGCGCGCATCGCGGCCTGCGGGTTGGCGAAGGCGACCCGGTCGCCGCGCCACTCGATGTGCCCCGAGTCCGGCCGGTGCACCCCGGCGAGCACCTTGATCAAGGTGGACTTGCCCGCACCGTTCTGCCCGAGCAGGCAGTGCACCTCGCCCGCGCGGACCTCCAGTTGCACGCCGTCCAGGGCGCGTACGCCGGGGAAGGTCTTGACCACGTCGGTCAGGCGCAGCACCACCTCGCCCGCGCCGGTGGTCGCCGGGTCCGGCGACGCGCCAGTCCCGCTCGCGATGTCCTGCCCGGTCATGCCGCCTCCCCGAACGCCAGGTCGCTGGCGAGCACCGCGGCGCCGGCCACACCGGCCCGCGGGCCCAGCTCGGAGAGCACCACCGGCAGGTTCCCGGTGGCCAGCGGCAGCGAGCGGCGGTACACGACACTGCGGATCTCGGCGAGCAGGATGTGCCCCAGTTGGGCGAGTCCGCCGCCGATCACGATCATCGAGGGGTTGGTGAAGCTGACCAGCCCGGCGAGCACGCCGCCGACCCGCCGTCCCCCCTCGCGGATGAGCTGGATGCAGGTCACGTCCCCTTCGAGCGCCCCGGCGGCGACGTCGAGAGCGGTGACCGAGCCGTTGGCCTCCAGCCGTTCGGCCAGGGCGGGTGAGGTGCCGGCCCGCGCGGCGGCGGTGGCGTCCTTGGCGAGGGCCGCCCCGCTGAAGAGCGCCTCCAGGCAGCCGGCGTTGCCGCAGGAACAGATCGACCCCTGCGGGTCGACCTGGATGTGGCCGATGTCGCCGGCGCACCCGTCGGTACCCCGGTAGACGTCGCCGCTGAGGTAGATCCCGCAGCCGATACCGGTGCCGATCTTGACGAAGAGAAAATCGTCGACCGAGTGGGCCACGCCGCCGTGCCGCTCGCCGATGGCCATGATGTTCACGTCGTTGTCCACCACCGCCGGGCAGCCGTGCTCGCGGGTGAGCAGTTCACGGACGGGGAAACGGTCCCAGCCGGGCATGATCGGCGGCGAGACCGGCACTCCGTCGCGGAAGCTGACCGGGCCGGGCACACCGATACCGACCGCGTCGAGTCGCTCGTAGACGCCGTCGACCCGGGCCTTGTGCAGCAGCTCGTTGACGCGCTGGAGGATCGCCTTCGGGCCGGACCGGATGTCGGCCGCCTCCGCGTACGCTGCCACCGGCTCCAGCCGGCCGTTGACGACCTCGACGTCGATCGAGCTGGCACCCAGGTCGACGGCGGCGAAACGCAGCTCGGGGCTCAGTTCGACAAGCGTCGACCGACGCCCGCCCCGGGAGGCCGCCTTGCCCGCCTCCGCCACGTAGCCGAGGGCGACCAGCCGCTCCAGTTCGGCGAGCAACCGGGGCCGGGGCATCTCCAGACGGTCGGCGAGTTCGGCCCGCGACAGCGCTCCCTCGTCGCGTAACAACCGCAACAACCGGACGTGCAGGGGGTCGGCGTTGGGCACGGGCTCACCTCTCCCACCGGGGGTGTTCACATCGACGAAATGCCGACGTGTGGTGCCCGACACAGTAGGAGGCTTCAGTGCACCCTGTCCAGACCTTAGAACCAATCTGTGCCCAACTTTTGCTGGATCTAGCAAAAGCTACCCGCGGGTCGACACCATGCCCGAGCCGCAGGCCAGCACCCCCGCCGCAGCCAATCCATCGACCCTCGTCGCACCAGCAGACGCACGACGACAGGTGTCGAATGACATGCGTCCGGGCGAGGACATTGCGCAAATCCGTCCGGCCAGCCCGGCCCATAAACAGAAACGCCAGTCAATGTAGTCGCGTCACACCGATTGACACCGAAGGTAGCGCCCCGACCAGACACGGGGGAATACCGACGACACGTTCGTTGACGATGCGCACCCTCCTCGGGTCCGCACACAGGGCGGAAATCCACGAACACGGGCCATCGGGCGACGGCTGTAGCTTTGTAGGCCACGCTACTGGTCACCCCAGCCGCCCGAGCCGATGCGGCACCGTCGACCACCGCGGGCAGCGCACCGTCAGCCGACCGCAGGACGACCCCAGGCGAGCTCTCTGAGCTGCTGCGATCCTCCACCAGCGAGACGTGACGCCGCTCGGCAACTGCGCCGCTGGGGTCTTTTGCGGAGAGGTGAAGAACTGGCTCGGCAGGTAGTTGAAAATCTCCGGGAACTGGCCTTCAAACACAAAGACGATGATGCTCCCGGCCGGGCAGGGCACCGCTTCCGATTCCAGCTACCACTACGATTTCCGAAACACCGACGGGTTCCAGGTGCCGAGCGGCTACATTTATTGCGACAAGATTGGCAGCACCTATCGTCCCGGCTGGCACCGGGTCAGGGACTACCAGGAAATCACGCTCAACGCCTGGTGTCTCGTCTCGGCCTGCGGCTGACAGTCAATCGCAGTACGCAGCTGAGATCGTCGCCGTGCCCCAGCGCTCCCGAGGCACGGCGACGACCCTCAGCCGGCACGCCCGCCACCTTCCTTCGAGCGCAGCTTGCGATCGTCGCGCAACTCAACGTAGGGCTCCCGGTCGACCGGCCGGAGGCCGCCGCTGATCGCCCGCGCCCGCGCCAGCTCGGCATCGAGTTCCGCACCGAACAGGATCGCGATGTTGCTCAACCAGAGCCAGACCAGGAAGATGATCACCCCGGCCAGCGCCCCGTAGGTCTTGTTGTACGAGCCGAAGTTGCCGACGTAGAAGGCGAACAGGCCGGAGACCAGCAGCCAGATCAGCACCGCCAGCACCCCACCCGGGCTCACCCAGCGGAAGCCGCCCTGGCGCGCGTTCGGCGACGCCCAGTAGAGGATGGCGAACATCAGGCTGACCAGGAGCAGCAGCACCGGCCACTTGGCGATGTCCCACACCGCCACGGCCGTGCTCCCCACCCCCAGCGCAGCGCCGACCTCCTCGGCGAAGCGGCCGGTGAAGACCACGATCACCGCACTGGCCAACAGCATCACACCGACCAGCGCGGTGACCCCCACCCGGATCGGCAGGGTCTTCCAGATCGGTCGCCCCTCCGGCACGTCGTAGATCGCGTTGGAGGCACGCATGAAGGCGGCGACGTAACCGGAGGCGGACCAGAAGGCGGCGAGCAGACCGATGATCGCGGCGATACCGGCCAACCCGCCGTTCTGCTGGGCCTGCTCGATCGCGGCATCGAGGATCATGCGGATGTTCTCCTCGGGCACCGACTCCGCGACGGTGTCGCGTACCGTCCGGGTGGCCGCCGCGCCCAGCAGGCCCAGCAGCGAAACCAGCACCAGCAGGCCCGGGAAGATGGAGAGCACCCCGTAGTAGGTGAGTGCCGCGGCCCAGTCGGTCAGGCTGTCGTCGCCGAACTCGCGCACCGTCCGGCGCACCGCCGCCAGCCACTCGCCCCGCGACAACCGGCCCGGATGTGCCGGCGGGTCACTTGCCTCGCGCCCTACCGGCACCTGGTCGCGGTCGGCACCCGACTCGTCCCGCCGCCCCTCGCGGTCACGGTCGTCCGGCCGCTCCGCGCGGGCGCGGGCGGCACCCGACTCGTCCCGCTGCCCCTCGGGGGCGGTGTCGAGCCCCGGGTCACGCCGGTCTGGACGGGAAGACTCCTCGGAGGCCATCGCCTCTCCCCTCGGCTCCGCTCGGTGCTGGTTGAGGAGACATGCCCAGCGACCGACGTGAAGTAACCCCACCGGGCAGCCGCTCGCCCGGCTGGCCCGAAGCCTCGGGCCAGGGTGCGAGACGGTCGGCGCGGTTCCGGTTTCGGGCAGACCCGGGAAATGCGCCTACGATGCTTCCCATCCACCGGCTCAGACGAATGCGATCACTGCGGGGAATTGGTCGTGCCTCGCCCGCCGGGATCGGCCCACCGGCCGGCGATGCGCCCCGGGACCGGCCGCGTCAATCTTCCGGAGGACGTCGAGCAGGCGACAACCCAGCCGGTTCGGAGCGACACCTACCGTAGTTGCATACACGGAGAGTAATCACTCGACTAGATTTTCTAGTCGACAAATCCGCCCGCAAGATGCCCGCTAACCCGATAAAACGGACAGCTGTCGTTGCCCTCTCCGGCGACCAGCCCTACCTCCATCGGCACGTCCGGGCCAATCATGAACGCTATTCTTAATTATTGCCGCGACGCATGACTTGAAAGAATGTAAAGTCACTCAGCGAAGCGATGTGCGACTATGTCCCCCAACGTGGAGTCAATTCGCGTATCGTCCCCCCTCGTGTCGGCTATCCGATTCACCGAAGATTCCGGACCTGAGCGTCGCGGCGGACACAGCCGAGTCGCGGAGGCGGAGGCACCCGCCGTCGGGACCGATCCGGTCCAGATCGATCCGGTCGACATCGCCGGGCGGTTCGAGGACGAGAAGCCGGGTCGGGTGCTGACCGGACCAATCGCTCTCGCACTGACCGCGGCCACCCTGGCGATCAGCCTGCTGGCGCTCTGGCAGGTGTTCCGGCCGCTGGCCCAGGGCAGCAAGTACTACCTGATCTTCTTCCTCGCCGGCGTACTCCCGTTGGTCTTCCTCGTCTACCCGGCCGACCTGCGGCCGCCTCGCCGCCTGCGGGAGCTGTTCGCAGGTCGAGCCTCGTCGGCGTCGGCACCCGACGCGACCGGGTCCGGCGGATCCAGGCCGACCGGGTCCGGGCCCAGCCGGGTCGACTGGTTAATGGCCGCCGCGGCGCTGGCCGGCTGCCTGTACCCGGTGCTGCCGATCGCCCTGGCCGGCGGTGGCGGCGGCTACGACGCCTTCCTCGACCGGCAGGGGCTGCTGGTCGGGATGGACGTGGCGATGGGCAGCGTCCTGCTGTTCCTGCTGCTGGAGGGCTGCCGACGCACCACCGGCTGGATCCTGCCCGCCGTCTGTCTGCTCTTCCTCGGCTACGGCTACTACGGGGGACTGCTGCCACAGACCTGGGCGGTGGCGCACGCCGGGCTGGACTTCGGGCAACTGGTCGACGCCTTCTACAACTCCGACAGCGGCTTCTACGGCACCCCGCTGGACGTGGCCGCCACGTACATCGTGCTGTTCACCATCTACGGGGCGGTGCTCGATCTCTCCGGCGCCGGCCGGTTCTTCGTGAACCTGTCCGCCGCGGCGTTCCGGCGCTCGCGCACCGCCGCCGGTCGTACGGCGGTGGCCTCCGGCTTCCTGCTCGGCACCGTCTCCGGCTCCGGTGCGGCGACCACCGTCAGCATCGGCGCGGTCACCTGGCCGATCCTGCGCCGTGCCGGGTACCCGGCGGAACGGGCCGGCGGCATGCTCGCCGCAGCCGGCGTCGGTGCCATCCTGTCCCCACCGACGCTCGGCGCGGCGGCCTTCATCATCGCCGAGTACCTCGGCGTGTCCTACCTCCAGGTACTCGGCTGGGCGGTGGTGCCGACCGTCCTCTACTACCTCGGCATCGTGCTCTCGGTGGAGATCGACGCACGCCGCTCCGGAGTGCGGGCGGCATCCCTCGCAGCCGGTTCCGCCTGGCGGCTGCTGGCCCGGTCCGGGTATCACTTCGCCTCGCTGTTCGCCATCGTCGGGCTGCTCGCCGTCGGGCTGTCGGCGACCCGTGCCGTGGTGCTGGCCACCGTCCTCGCGATCGTCCTGTCCTTCCTGGACCGCAGTCACCGGCTCACCCCCGCCCGACTGGTCGCGGCGCTTTCCAACGGCGTACGCGGAGTCCTCGCCGTCACCGTCGTCTGCGCGGCGGCCGGCGTCATCACCGCCACCACCACCAAGACCGGGCTCGGTCCGCAGGCCGCCGCACTCCTGGTCGGCGCCGCGAGCGCGGTCAGCTCCGAGCCGGCCGTGGTGCTCGCGCTGACCGCGCTGCTCGCCGCCGTCGCGCTCAGCCTGCTCGGCCTGGCGGTCCCGGTGACCGCGTCGTTCGTGATCGGCTGGGTGATCATCGGGCCGGCGCTGCTGGACCTCGGGGTCAGCGCTCCCGCCGCCGCCATGTTCGTCTTCTACTTCGCGGTGCTGTCCGAGGTGTCGCCGCCGACCGCGCTCGCCGCCGTCGCCGCCGCCGCGGTCACCGGTGGACGACTGGTGCCGACCATGTGGCACACCCTGCGGTACGCGCTGCCGGCGTACCTGATTCCGCTGGCATTCGTGATCACCCCGACCGGGCTCGGCCTGCTCGGCATCGGCGGCCCCCGGCGGATCCTCGTCGCGGCCGTTGTCACGGCCCTCGGTGTCGCGGTGCTGGCCGTCGCGGCGGGCGGCTGGCTGCCCGGCGTCGGCGCGGCGGGCGCGCCGGAACGCGTCATCGGCGGTGCCGCCGGACTGACGCTGCTCTGGCTGCAACCCGTGCCCGTCGCGATCGGTGCCGTGCTGGCCGGCGTCATGGCGGTGGGCGTGTTCATACGACGCGGATCCGCCGGCCCCTCCGGCGGAACGCGAGCCGGATCACCGGCATGACCCAGGAAGGAGACACTGTGGGACGGATCAACGCGCGGCTCGTCGCCGGGGTGGGAGTCCTCACCCTCGTCGCCGCCGGCGCCGCCGGTTGCGGAGGCCGCCAGGACGCCGCGGCCACGGACGACACCGCGAGCGCCGTCACCTGTGAGGTGGCCGAGAACACCCGGGTGGGCATCGCCACCGGTAACGCCACCGGCGTCTACTACGTGGTCGGCAACGCCCTGGCCGGGCAGCTTGCGGACAGCACCGGCGGCCGGTTGACCGGCACCGCAGCCGAGACCGGAGCATCGGTCCAGAACATCGAACAGCTCGTCGGTGGCCAGTACGACGTGGCCTTCTCGCTGTTCGACACGGCCGTCAACGCGGTGGAGGGCAAGGACAGCTTCAGCGCACCGCAGCCGGTCGAGGCGCTGGCCCGGATCTACGACAACTACACCCAGGTGGTCGTCCGGGCCGACGCGGGGATCAACTCGGTGGCCGACATGCGCGGCAAGAAGATCTCGACGGGCTCCCCCAAGTCCGGTACCGAGGTCATCGCGAACCGGCTGCTGGAGGCCGCCGGCCTGAACCCGGCCACGGACGTCCAGGCCCAGCGGCTCGACCTCACCAAGACCGTGGAGGGCGTCAAGGACGGCACCGTCGACGGTTTCTTCTGGTCCGGCGGGCTGCCCACCGGCGGCCTCACCGACCTGTTCACCACCGCTGGTGACAAGGTCAAATTCATCGACATCACGCCGTTGCTGCCTAAGATGAGCGAGCTGAACCCCGCGTACCAGGCCGGCATGATCGGCAAGGACGTGTACTCCACAGTGGCGGACACCCCGACCATCGTGGTCCCGAACGTGCTGCTCGTCCGCAAGGACCTCGACGCCAACGTGGCCTGCGCGATCACTCGGACCGTGTTCGAGAAGAAGGACGCGCTGGCCCAGGCCAATCCCGCTGCCAAGGGCATCGCCCTGGACACCGCCCGCAAGACCGACCCGGTCGGTCTGCACCGGGGCGCGGCCAAGGCGTTGCAGGACCTCGGCGCGAGCTGACCGACGGCGGCCGGGCCGGCACCTCCCCTCCGGCCCGGCCGCCCCTACCTCGGGAGACCCCCGTGCCGCTGTCCTCGCTGGCCCGCGTACGCCGGCACAACCGTCCGTCCGGCCACACCGGCCGACTCTGGTCGGTGCGTACCCAACTGCTCGCACCGATCCTGATCGCCACCGCCGGCCTGCTCGTGCTGGGGGCCATCCAGACCGGTGACGCCCTGGCCGCCTCCACCGACGCTGAACGGGCCCGGGTGCTGGCCGGCACCGCCACCGCCACCGTCTCGCTGGTACACGAGCTGGAACGGGAACTCGGCGAGACGGCGGCGCTCCGCCAGCGCGGCGGTACCTCCGGCCGGCAGTTGGTCGACGCCCAGCGGCGCCGGGTCGACGAGGCCGGCGAACGCTACCGGACCGCCAGCTCCGACGCCCGCCGCACCGCCCCGGACCTCGGCCAGGACCTCGACGGCGTGACCGAACACCTCGACCAGCTCGACGAGGCCCGGATCGCCGCGCTCACCACCGACAATGCCGACGGGATCTACGCGGCGCTGGTCGAGTCGCTGCTCGCCGTCGCCGACGCGCTGCCCGCTCAGCTACGCGACCCCGAGCTGGCCAACCGCGCCCGTGAGGTGGCCGCCGTCGCCGCCCAGGAACACCTGGCGTCGCTGGAACGTGACCTGCTCAGGGCAATCTTCGTGCGAGGTGAGCTGGTCGAGGGCGAGCTCGCCCGGCTGGGCCGGCTGCGCGGCGCGCAGGAGCAGCGGCAGGCCGAGTTCTCCCGGATCGCCGGGGAACGCGCCACCGACGCGTACACCCGTCTGATCGCCGGCGGCGACGTCTCCACCGCCCGGCGGATGCGCGACAGCGCACTGAACGCCGACGCCGAGCCGGCCGCGCTGCCCGCCGACGGAGACGCCTGGTACGTCGCCCAGAGCGGTGCCATCCGCCGATTCAACCTGCTCGGCCGGGAACTCTCCGACGAGCTGGACCAGCGCGCCGCCGAGTTGGCCACGGACGCCCGACAACGGGCGTTGGTCACCGGCGGATCCACCGCCGGCCTGGCGCTGGTCTCGCTGGCCAGCGCCGCGCTGCTGGCGGTACGCACCAGCCGCCGGCTGCGCCGGCTACGGGTGGCGGCGCTGACCATGGCACATCGGGAGCTGCCCGAGCGGATCACCGCCATCGCGGCCGGCGACAGCGGCCCGACGGAGGGCACCGCCTCGCAACTCACCGCGGGAATCAGCCGTGGACGCGACGAGATCGCCCAGGTGGCCGAGGCGTTCGACACCGTCAACCGGGCCGCGCTGCGGCTCGCCGGTGCGCAGGCCGAACTGCGGATGGACGTGACCCGGATGGTCGAGGCGCTGGCCCGCCGGATCCGGACGCTGATCACCCGGCAGCTGCGGCTGCTCGACGAGTTCGAGCAGGAGGAGACGGATCCGGACGCGTTGGCCCGACTCTTCGCCCTCGACCACCTCGCCGCCCGGATGCGGCGCAACGGCGAGAACCTGCTGGTCCTGGCCGGCGGCGAGCCCGGACGCTCGCAGGACGGCCCGCATCTGGTGGCCGACGTCGTACGCGGCGCCGCCTCCGAGATCGAGGAGTACGCCCGGGTCGAGATCGACGTGCCCACCGCCGGTGTGCACGGTTCGGCAGTCGGCAACCTGGTGCACCTGCTGGCCGAGCTGCTGGAGAACGCCACCTCGTACTCCCCGCCGCACACTCCCGTGCACGTGGACGGTCGACGTACCGTCGACGGGCTGACGCTGCGCGTACACGACCAGGGCATCGGCATCGGCGAGAACCGGCTGGCCGAAATCAACGAGCGGCTGCGCGCCCCGGCGGCGTTGTCCAGCGCCGCGGCCGGCAGCATGGGCCTGCACGTGGTGGCCCACTTGGCCGCCCGGCACGGCATCCAGGTGCGGCTGCACAGCGCCGGTGCCGGAACGGTCGCCCAGGTGGACGTGCCGGAGTCGCTGCTGACCCGGATGGAGCAGCTCACCGGCCGTCCGAACGCGGTCGGCCGGCCGGCGCCCCCGGCCGCCGGCGCCTGGTTCCGGCACCGGGGCGCTCCGGCGGTGGTCGGTGCCGCAGCAGACCGGTACGACGTGCACCGCGCCCCCACGATGACGCTGCCGGTGGTGGGCAACGGCGCAGCGGCCTGGTCACCCGAACAGCCCGGTCAACCGCACTACCGACCGCCCGCACAGCCCGTCGGCCTCGCGCCGAACGGGCCGCCCGCGTCGGCCAACGGCGCGTCGGCCTGGCGACCCGGCACCGCCCGCCCCGAGGAAGCCACCGCGGCCGGCCTGCCCCGGCGGGTACGCGGCGGCGGCCTGCAGTCCGAACTGCACGACGTGCCGCCGCCGCAGGCCGCGCCGGACCTGCTCGACCCCGAGGTGGTACGGGCCCGGCTGTCCGCCCTCTCCGCCGGGGTGGCTCACGCGATGCGACGTAACCAGCAGACGAACGGGAGACCCTGAATGATGCCCAACGGCAGCCCCGGCCTCGACTGGCTCCTGGCGAACTTCGCCGAGCAGGTACCGGACGTGTCGCACGCCCTCGCCGTCTCCGGGGACGGGCTGCGGCTGGCGGCCTCGCCGCACCTCTCGACCGACCAGGCGGACCAGCTCGCCGCCGTGATCAGCGGCCTGGCCAGCCTGACCGTCGGCGCTGCCCGGCTGATGTCCGCCGGCCGGGTCCGACAGCAGATCGTGGACATGGACGGCGGCGTACTGCTGGTTATGGCGGTCGGTGACCGCGCCCTGCTCGGCGTGCTGGCCGCCGCCGGCTGCGACCTGGGCCAGATCGGCTACGAAACGGCGACGCTGGTCCAGCGGGTCGCCGAGGCGCTCGAACCGGCGGCCCGCAACTGGGCGGACCACCCCGGCGGAGTGCCGGCATGAGCCGGGGGCGGCGATTGGTGGCGGCGCTGCTGGCGGTCGCGCTGGTCAGCGCCTGCGGCGCCGAGCGCACCCCGGAGGCTCGGCCGTGGCACGACGGGCGCATCTTCCTCGCCACCGGCAACACCACCGGGGTCTACTACCAGCTCGGCGGCGGCTACGCCGATGTGATCAGCCGCCACCTGCCCGGCTACGAGGCTCGGGCGGAACCGACCGGGGCCTCCGTCGAGAACATCACCCGGCTGGTCGACGGCGACATGGAGATCGCTTTCAGCCTCGCCGACACGGCGGCCGACGCCACCGCCGGCCGTGGCGCCTTCGATGGTCGCCCGCAGCCGGTTCGGGCGCTGGCCCGGGTCTACAGCAACTACACCCACGTGATCGTCCGCGCCGACGCGCAGATCGCCGACCTCGCGGGACTGCGCGGCAGACGGGTCTCCACCGGCTCACCGAAGTCCGGCACCGATGTCATCGCCGCTCGGCTGCTCACCGCCGCCGGACTGGACCCCGAACGGGACGTACGCCGAGCCCGGGTCTCGCTGCCGGAGACGGTGGCCCGGATGCGCAGCGGCACGCTCGACGCGATGTTCTTCTCCGGCGGGCTACCCACTCCGGGCATCGCCGACCTGCTCACCAACGCCCCCGACCGGTTCCGGCTGCTGCCGGTCGCCGACCTGATCGAGCCGCTGAGCGCCACGCACGGCTCGGTCTACACCACCGCCGAACTGCCCCCCGACGCCTACGACACCCCCTCGGGCACCCCCACCGTGACGGTCCCCAACGTGATCCTGGTCAGCGCGGAGATGCCCGACGACCTGGCGTACGACCTGACCCGCCTGCTCTTCACGTACCAGGCCGACCTGGCCGTGGCGCACCCCGAGGCCCGCAACTTCAACCGCGAGTCGGCCGCCACCACCGACCCCATCCCCCTGCACCCCGGCGCCGCCCGCTACTACCAGGGCGCCTGACCCACTCGCCACGGAGCCCCCGCTCCCCGCTCCCCGCTCCCCGCTTCTGAGATCTTGGACTTTTTCCGTTAGCGCCGTCCGAACGGGAACTTTCCAAGATCTCAGCGGTTTGTGGCGTCGGGTTGCCAGCCGGCGGCCAGGAGGGCGCGGCGGACGGTGTCGGCGACCTGTTCCGGGTGTGCCCGGACCAACCAGGCGGGAAAGCGGAGGATCCGCTCCCCCGCGGTCCACACGTCGTTCTGCCGTCGCATGTCCGCCGTCCACTGGCGTACGTCCATGTGGTGCGCGCCGTCGATCTCCGCGTGCACACCCCACTCCCGCCAGTACGCGTCCAGCCAGCGCGTCCGGCCCGCCGCGTCGGTCCGCCGCTGTTTCAGGTCGGGCCGGGGCAGACCGGCCCGACGGCAGAGCCGGACGAAGTCGATCTCGCTCAACGCCTGAGCGCCACCGGCGATGTCGTCGATGGTCTGCCGGATCAACTGCCGCCGAGGCGCGCGAGGCAGCACGTCCAGCACCGCGGCCAGTTCCTCCGGCAGCACCCGCCGCTGCTGGCAGCCGGCGGCGAGCGTCTCCTGCGCCACCCGTGGCGAGGGTGCCCAGCTGGCGGCGTCGACAAGGGCCCGCGCGGTGGTCGTGCGGGGCGGACGACCAACCTGAAGATGCGCATCGGGCAGGACCGATGTCCGGTGCACCACGACTGCGGCCATGTCGATCGGCAACTGGCGCAGGATGGTCCGCCCGGCCCGACGGGACGCCGGCACGAGCACGTGCAGGGGCTCGGATCGCAGGCCACGTACGCCCGCCTCGGTGGCTGCCGTGGCACCCCCGAGCACCGCACCCGCTCCGGCGGCGAGCACCGCGACCCACAACTGTTGATCCCGGGTCAACCGGCCATTGCCGGTCAGCAGCAGCCCGCGACTTATCGCCCGCCACCGCCGGGAACGCACCAACCCGCGTACGGTGCCGTCGGTCAGTACGCTGCGGGCCTGCGCGCTGGTGAGCACACCGGCCTGCTCGAAGGCCAGCCATTCCAGCGCCCCAGCCGCGTCATCGGGAACCATCCACCGACCGTGGCCGCCCCACCGGCCCCAACACCACCAGATCTTGGACACTTCCCGTTATTCGCTAACGGATTCTGTCCAAGATTGACCAGATAGGACGGTGGAGCGTGGCGGGGTTACGGGTTTACGGGGAGGTGCGTGAGGAAGCTGCGCCACGCGGTGGGCGGGAAGGTGAGTGTCGGGCCGGTCGGGTCCTTGGAGTCACGCACGGCCACCAGACCAGGCAGGTTGTCGGCCACCTCCACGCAGTTGCCGCCCTGCCCGTTGCTGCGGGTGCTCTTGCGCCATCGGGCACCGGTCATGTCCATGTCTCCGCCACTCCGCGATCAGATTCAGGGGTTACGGCTGTTCGGTGACCCGGGTCAGGAAAGCGCGCCACGCGGTGGGCGGGAAGGCCAGCACTGGGCCGGTCGGATCCTTGGAGTCGCGCACGGCCACCAGACCAGGCAGGTTGTCGGCCACCTCCACACAGTTGCCGCCGTCAGGACCACTGCGGGTGCTCTTGCGCCAACGAGCGTCGGTCAACTCCATGTCTCCGCCACTTCCGCCATCAGGTCGAGGGACTGCTGCTGCGATAGTGCCTCACCCCGGATCGACTCCCAAACGTCAATCATGCGCTGGACGTACTCGGTGCGGTCGACGACCTGCCCGTGGCGCTGTCCCTCCAGGTAGACGACGTCCTCCCCGTGCGGTGGGGTGGCGATCACGAACGGGCCGCCAAGTCCGGCGTATGCCCCAGCGGAGAGCGGCACGACCTGGATGCGGACCCGGGGCAGCGTCGAGCCGACCTTCACCAGGTGCCGCAGTTGCTCGCGCATCACCTCGGCGTCGCCGATCCGGCGGCGCAGCACGTGTTCGTCGATAACCACGGTAAACAGCGGTGGCCGGTCACGGGTCAGCGCCGCCTGGCGGTCCAGCCGGTTTGTCACCTGTTGCTCAATCTCGTCAGGGGCGAACAAGCCGCCACCGGAGAGCAGCGCACGGACGTACCCCTCGGTCTGCAACAGTCCCGGCACGCAGAGCGGCTCGAACGAGCGCAGCGTGGTCGCCTCCTGCTCCACACCGACCCAGTCGCGGAACCATGGCACCACCGTTTCGCGGCTGATTCGGCGCTGGATGCGCTCGAACCGACCGTCCCCGCCGAAGACGGTGTCGCTGCGGCGGGCGAAGTCCAGGCTGGGTCGGCGCTCGCCGGTCTCCACCTTGGCTACCAGGGCGGCCGAGTAGCTGAGCGCCTCAGCCAGCGCGGTCTGTGACATGCCGGCGCCGGCCCGGGCCAGCCGCAGCTCCTCGGCGAAGTGCTCCAGCATGGACGAGCGCTCCACGGACACCCTCCGTACATCCTCGTACCGCCTGGGACCGGCCGTGGACGCGCTGGTCGTCGCCGCGCCGGGCCTCCCACCGTAGTCGTGTCCTCACCAGACTGTCACGCAGCGGAACCGCTCACGGGAACGGACGGCGGGCGGAACCAGGCCGGGGCGCCGGCAACACCCGACATTCGGCCGGCGCCCCATCCACCTCGACGGAGGCTTCATGCGAATCAGGTTCTGGCGATGCCGGCCCCCGGCGGCACCCGCGCCGCTCCCCCAGCGCACCCGGAACGCCCGCCCCCTGCCACCGGCCTGGTGGCAGGACATGACCGACCGGGCCACCTCGACCAACCCGGCACCCGGCAGCTCCGCCCAGCCGCCCCGCCGGGGCGCGTCGGGACCAGGCATGCGACCCACATCGGCCGCCGACAAACCAGCGCACCCGATACCGTCGCAGCGAAACCCGCGCCGCCCGACACCGTCGCAGCAAGACCGCTGTCGCCCGAGTTGGGCGGCGGCACCGACCGAGGTGTTCCCCCTCAACCGCCCGGGGCGACCGGGGTGGCTCACTCGGGCACAGGAGTGGCGGGCCAACGGGGGCCGCTGGTCACCGCCCCGGGATGAGCCGTCGTCCCCTGGCGGCGAGCCGGAGCAGCGCTGATGCCCCGCTACCGGCCGCATATCGCGGCCCGCCCCTCGTGGCGGTGCCGGGTGTGCGGGGCGGCCTGGCCGTGTTCGCCGGCCCGGCTGGCGCTGCTCGGCGAGTACCGGGAGAACCGGACCGGCCTGCTGATCTATCTCGGCACGATGATGTACGACGCGGCCGGCGACCTCACCGGCCAACATTCGCCGGGCGTCCTGGCCGACCGCTTCCTCACCTGGGCCCGCCCCCGCTGACGCGCGGTCCGCCGCGCCGACGTGCAGTGCGCTGCACTGCACAGCGGTGCAGGGCGAGGCGGTGCGGTGCGGTGCCGAAAGCGTGGCAGTCTTTGCGCTCGACACGCCGGCCGGCAGGTGCCTGGAGTGCCACGCTTCCCACTACCCGCGCCGCCTCACAGGCCCGGCCCCCACAAGCCGCACCGCCCCCGAGGCCACACGCCCACGGGCCGCCCCACCCCACAGCGCGCACCGCCCCACATGCCGCCCCACCCCACAGCGCACACCGCCCACAGGCCGCCCCGCCCCACAGCACGCACCGCCCACAACGCGCACCGCCCACAGGGCCATACCGCCCAGCGGGCCGGCAGGAGCGTCAGCTACTTGTAGAGCAGGCGACCCATCCGGCGGGAGGCGATGAGCAGGCCGGCTGCGAGCACCGCGAGCAGGTAGAGCACGTCGAGCGTCCAGCTCCAGCCGCCGGTGTCGACGGTCAGCGCACGGATCAGGTGCACCGCCCGGTAGAGCGGAGTCACCTCGACCAGCCACCGCAGCACCGCCGGGTACGCCTCGGCGGGCACGAAGGTGCCGGAGAACAGGAACAGGACGAACTGCATCGAGCTCATCAGGTCGAAATCCTGCCAGCTGCGCATGAACGTGGCGATGGCCATGCCGAGCGCGCCGAACGCGAAGCCAACCAGCACCGCCGCCGGGAACGCGGCGAGCGCGCGGGCGGGCGCGGTCAGGTCCATCACCACCATCACCACGAGGAAAGCGGCCGAGTACGCGCTGCCCCGCAGCATCGCCCACGCCAGCTCGCCGAGGGCGATCTCGAATGGCTGCACCGGGGTGGCGATCACCCCGTCGTACAGCTTCATGTACTTCATCTTCCCGAAGAAGTTGAAGGTGGTCTCCGCCAGCGCGCCGGTCATCGCCGACGAGGCGAGCATGGCCGGGGCGACGAAGGCCGCGTACGTCACCACCGCACCGCTGGGCAGCGTCAGGTCGCCGATCAGCGCACCCACCCCGACGCCGATGGAAAGCAGGTAGAGCAGCGGCTCGACGAAGCCGGAGACGAGCAGCAGCCAGTAGACGGACCTCAGGGCGGCGACGTTCCGTTCGGTGACCGACGCGGATCGCCGCGACGCGGCCGAGACGTCGACAAGCCGGGGCAGCACCAGAGTGACCATGACCCTCTCCTAGACGACGAGCCGGCGGGCGAAGACGCGGCGGGCGAGCAGCCATCCTCCGGCCGCCCAGGCGGCCAGGTAGCACAGGTGGCCGATCACCGACCACTGCGGGGCGACGCCGAGCACCGCCGCGCGGCACAGGTCCACGGCGTGCCAGAGCGGCGTGACGTACGCGAGCCAGCGCAGCGCCAGCGGCAGCGACTCGACCGGGAAGAACACCCCGGCGAACAGGGTCATCGGGATCACCGCGAAGCGGAACAGCATGGCGAGCCAACTGTCCGAGTCGACCGATGCGGCGTACGCGAAGGTGGGCGCGGCGACGGCCAGCGCGAGCAGCGCCGCCACCGGCACCGCCAGCACCGCCCACGGCGAGCGCAGCGCCCCCAGCACCCCGGTCACCAGGAGAAACGCGATGACGGCGGTCAGCACCCGGAACAGTACGAACGAGAGGTGACCGGCGAGGATGTCGGCCACCCGCAGCGGCGACGAGCGCTGCCCGAGGTAGATCTTCTGCCACTGGAGGTTGCCGAACACCGGCCAGGTCGACTCGCTGATCGCCACCTGCAACGCCGTCGAGGCGAGCAGCCCGCCGGCGATCCATTCCAGGTAGGAGACGCCACCCACGCCCTGGTCGATGTACGCCCCGACGCCCACCCCGAACCCGAGCACGGTGAGCGTGGGCAGCAGGAAGGACGAGAAGGCTCCGGCCCGCCAGGTGCGCCGGTAACCCACCAGGTGGTATTCGAGTACGGCGAGGGCCGGCACCCGCGGCAGGGCGGGTCGGTCCCGGGTGAGTTGTGCCGTCACGGCAGCCCCTTCCAGCAAGTCCTGGCTCAGTCGACGAGGGTGCGGCCGGTGAGGTGCAGGAAGACGTCCTCCAGGCTGCTGCGTCGGACCAGCACGTTTGCCGGTCGCAGCCCGAGCGCGGCCACCTCGGCCACCGCCGCGTCACCGTCGGACACGTAGACCAGGACCCGGTCGGGCAGCACCTCGACGCGTTCCCCCAGCGCGTCGAGCTTGCCGGCGAACGTCTCCTGCGACTCGGCGGCGAACCGCAGCTCGACCACCTCGCGGGTGGCATGCTGCTCGATGAGCGCGCGCGGCGACCCCTCGGCGACGATCCGGCCGCCGTCCATCACCACCAACCGGTCACAGAGCTGCTCGGCCTCGTCCATGTAGTGCGTGGTGAGCACCAGCGTGACGCCCTGCTGCTTGAGCCGGAACAGCCGTTCCCAGACCAGGTGCCGGGCCTGCGGGTCGAGACCTGTGGTCGGCTCGTCGAGGAGCACGATGTCCGGCTCGTTGACCAACGCGCGGGCGATGGTGAGCCGGCGCTTCATGCCACCTGAGAGCGGCTCGACCTTGCTGTCCGCCCAGTCGCCGAGCTGCACGAAATCCAGCAGCTCGGCGGCCCGTGCCCGGGCCACCCGGCGGGGAATGCCGAAGTAGCGGGCGTACGTCGTGAGGTTTTCCCGGACGGTCAGCTCGGGGTCGAGGTTGTCGAGCTGTGGACAGACGCCGAGCCGAGCCCGGATGGCTGGCCCGTCCCGCACCGGATCCATGCCCAGGATGTGCAGCTCTCCGCCGCTGGGCGGCGAGGTGCAGCCGACCATCCGCATGGTGGACGACTTGCCGGCGCCGTTGGGCCCCAGGAAGCCGAACGCCTCACCGGCGCTGACCTCCACGTCGATGCCGTCGACGGCAGTGAAGTCGCCGAACCGCTTCACCAGCCCCCGTGCCTGAATGAGTGGTCGCCCCGTGGTCACTCCCGGACCCTAGACACCCGGTCCGACACTTCCCAACGGATTAACGAGTTCAGAGGTCGGCGGGGGTGGTGGCGGTACGGGCGGCGGCGACGAGGCGGTCGGTTTCGGCGAGGACGTCGGGGGCGTCGGTGGGGGTGCCGGGGTCGTAGTGGACCATCCAGGTCAGACCGTCGCTGCCGGGCACCCGGCGTCCGACGATGCGGCCGGATCCGCCGGGCAGGGCGTGGTGCTGGGTGTACGCGACGGAGCGGGTGACCCGGGTGCGTACCTGGTGCGGCAGCTCACCCGGATCGAGCAGCAGGTACCGCTCGGCCGGCAGCTCGGCGACCACCAGGTAGCCGTCCCGCTCGGCGACCCGTTCGCCCGGGGTCACGGTCAGCTCCCGGCCCGACCAGACCGCCTTGACCACGTCGTGCCAGCCGATCCGGTGGCCCCGGCCGGGCAGCCAGAGCCCGAGGTTGGTGGCGACCACCACCCCGTCGCCCTCCCCGTTGCCGGCGGCGGCCCAGGCCAGCACCCGTTCGTCGCGCTCCAGCGGCGGCCGGTCGGCCGGTGGCAGCTTCGGCCGGCGGCGGAACAGTGGCATCCCTACAACCCTCCCGCCGCCTGCTCGCGCAGGGCACGGGCGTGCTGCTCCAGCGAGAGCAGCTCACCGAAGGCGGCGAAGTACTCGTCCTTGTTGTTTACCGGATTGATCCGCTGGATCCGGGACTTCAGCTCCCGGATCCGTGCGGTGACCGACCCCCACTGCAACCGGGCCATGGTGATCGAGACGTAGCGCGGGTCCGGTTCGCCGTCGATCCGCAACGGTTCCACGGCCAGCTCACCGACCAGGGCCTGGGCGGCGAGATCCTCGCAGGCGTCGCGTACCGCTTCGATCCACACCGCGCCGCCGGCTGCCGACGCGACTCCGCCGGCCGCGGCGACCGCCGCCCGGACGGCCACGTGCACCGGATGCCGGTAGTCGGTCGCCTCGACCGCGTCGAACATCGGACCGGCCAGCACCGGCTCCTGGAGGGCCAGCTTCAGCGCCTCCCGCTCGACCATCGACTGCGGGCTGTCCACAGTCGGTTCGGTCCGGGCGGGACGCGCGGCCGGTTCGTCCCCCGGTCGTCCCGAGGCGGCGGTCAGCACCGCCCGCTGCACCGGTTCGATCTCCATCCCGAGGTCACCGGCGAGCTTGCGGACGTACTCCGGACGCTTCTCCCGGTCCTTGAGCTTCGCCACCAGGGGCGCGGCACGCCGCATCGCCTCGACCCGACCGTCGACGGTGTCCAGGTCGTACCGGCTGATCACGTGGCGCAGCGCGAAGTCGACAAGCGGCTCGCGGCGGGCGACCAGGTCGCGTACGGCCAGGTCGCCCTTTGCCAGCCGCAGCTCGCACGGGTCCATGTTGTCGGGGCTGACCGCGATGAAGGTACGCCCGACGAAGCGCTGGTCGTCGTCGAAGGCGCGCAGCGCGGCCTTCTGCCCGGCCGCGTCCCCGTCGAAGGTGAAGATGATCTCGCCAGCCACGGCGTCGGTGTCCAGCAGCAGCCGGCGCAGTACGCCGATGTGGTCGGCGCCGAAGGCGGTGCCGCAGGTCGCCACGGCGGTCGGTACGCCGGCCAGGTGGCAGGCCATCACGTCGGTGTAACCCTCGACCACCACCACCCGACCCTGCTTGGCGATCTCCCGTTTGGCCTGGTCGATGCCGTAGAGCACGTGGGACTTCTTGTAGATCGGTGTCTCGGGGGTGTTCAGGTACTTCGGGCCGTCGTCGTCGGCGAAGAGTTTGCGCGCACCGAAGCCGATGACGTCGCCGGTCAGGTCCCGGATCGGCCAGAGCAGCCGGCGGCGGAACCTGTCGATCAGACTCCCGGAGCGGGCCGGGCGGGACAGCCCGGCGGTGACCAGTTCGTCGTGGCTGAAGCCACGCTGACGCAGGTGCTTGGTGAGCAGGTCCCAGCCGTCGGGGGCGAAGCCGCAGCCGTACCGCTGCGCGGCGGCCCGGTCGAAGCCGCGCTCGGCCAGGAACTCTCGGGCGGGACGCGCGCCGGCCGTGGCCAACTGCGCGGTGTAGAACTCGACGGCGGCGGCGTGCGCGGCCACCAGCCGCTGCTTCTGGCCCTGCTGCGGGCGGTTCGGTCGGGGCGCGGACCGGTCGTCCTCCACGTAGCGCAGTTGCAGACCGGCGCGGGCCGCGAGCCGCTCCACCGCCTCGACGAAGCTGAGGTGCTCGGCGTCCATCAGGAACTTGATCGCGTCGCCGCCGGCACCGCAGCCGAAGCAGTACCAGACGTTGCGGGCGGGCGAGACGTTGAACGACGGGCTCTTCTCGTCGTGGAATGGGCAGAGCCCCTTGAGGTTGCCACCACCGGCCGATTTGAGCGTCACGGTGTCGGAGATGATCTCGGCGATGGACGTACGCTCGCGGACCAACGCGATGTCCTCGTCCCGGATCCGCCCCGCCATACCCGCCACCTCCTCGACCTACATCCTGCCCTGCCCGACCACGGCGCGCGGAAGGGCCCCTTGGTGACGTCTCCGACAGCGGATGCACCCTTCCCGACACCATCGACGCGGGGCGCGAACACCGACGCCGCGCCGTTCCGCCACGGAGGCGGAACGGCGCGGCGGGCGGGCAGGACCGGTCAGCGGGGGCGGCGACGCAGGTAGCGGCGTACCGGTGGCGGATCCTCCTCCTCGTACGACCGGGCGGCGCGCACCGCGTCGGCCAGCCCGTGCGGGCGGGTGCGCGGCGGCCCGGCCAGCAGCGGATCGCGGGCCATGTCCTTGACCAGGGCCACGGCCAGCCCGAGCATCACCACCACGAACGGCAACGCCACCATGATGGTGGCCTGTTGCAGCGCGTCCAGCCCGCCGACGAGCAGCAGCACGGCGGCGACCGCGCCGATCAGGATTCCCCAGCTGACCACGACCAGCCGGTGCGGACGCAGCGCGCCCCGGGAGGTCAGCGAGCCGAGCACCAGCGAGGCGGAGTCGGCGCTGGTGACGAAGTACAGCGCGATGAGCACCATGGCCAGCACGCCGGTCAACGCCGCCAGCGGCAGCGCGTCGAGCAGACCGAACAGCGCCTGTTCGCTGCTGGCGGAGGCGTCCGCCACCAGGTCACGTACCCCGGTGGCCTGCACGCGCAGCGCGCTGCCGCCCATGATCGCGAACCAGACGGCGCTGGCGCCGCTGGGCACCAGGAGGACACCGATCAGGAACTGCCGCACGCTCCGGCCCCGCGAGATGCGGGCGATGAAGGTGCCGACGAACGGCGCCCAGGAGATCCACCACGCCCAGTAGAAGATCGTCCAGCCACCCAGCCAGGCCGGGTCGGAGAACGCCCCGGTCCGGGTGGACATGAAGACGAGGTTGCTGAGGTAGTCGCCGATCGAGGCCGGCAGCACCTCAAGGGTGTAGATGGTCGGCCCGACCACGAAGACGAAGAGCATCAGCGCGACGGCCAGCACCACGTTCGTGGTGGAGAGCCACTTGATGCCCCGGTGCAGGCCGGTGAAGGCGGAGATGACGAAGGCCAGCGTCAGCGCCCCGATCACCACCAGCTCCACCGCTGTGGAGTCCGGCACCCCGGCGACCAGGTCCAGTCCGGCGGCGACCTGGAGGGCGCCGAGGCCGAGGCTGGTGGCAGAGCCGAAGACGGTGGCGAAGACGGCCAGCAGGTCGATGACCTGACCGACGGCGCCGTCGGCACGCTCGCCGATGAGCGGGCGGAACGCCGCCGAGATCCGGTTCTGCCGGCCCCGTCGGAACGTCGAGTACGCCAGGGCCAGCGCCACCACCGCGTAGATCGCCCACGGGTGCAGGGTCCAGTGGAAGAGAGTGAACTGCATGGCCGCGGACGCCGCCTGCCCGGTCTGCGGCTCGACGCCGGTCGCCGGTGGTGGTGTGGCGTAGTGCTGGATGGGCTCGGCCACGGCGAAGAAGACCAAACCGATGCCCATGCCGGCGCTGAACATCATGGCGATCCAGGCCAGCGTGCTGAACTCCGGCTCGTCGTCGTCCTTGCCGAGCCGGATCCGGCCGAACCGGGACAGCGCCAGCACCACCGCCAGCACCAGGAAGGCGTTGGCCGCCACCACGAAGAACCAGCCGAACGTGTCGATGACCCAGGCCAGACCCGATTCGCCGACACTCGCCAGCGAGTCACGGGCCAGAACCCCCCAGAGCACCACGGCGAGCACCCCGCCGACGCCCAGGCCCAGCACGATCGGATCGATCGTGCCGCCCCTACCACCAGATTCGGCGGTCTTCTCGTCTACCTGCTCGCTCATGGTCACCCCTGACCATCCTCCCGTTCCCCTGCCGCCGTGCTCCGAGAATCCGGCTAATCGCACCCTCAGGGTCGACTTTCGGCCGTTCAGGGGCGCGTTGGGGTGCCACCTTGCCGGTTATCGGCTGGATGGTCAACCGAGCGGCACGGGAACGCGGCCCTGTTCGTCGGCCTCGACCTGGCGGTTCCAGTCCGGCTTGGTGGCCCGCCAACCCTCGTCGTCCAGGCCCTTTCGCCAGTAGCCGGAGATGGACAGCCACTCGCGGGGCACCGACCGCTCCACCCGCAGCAACCGGCGCAACTGGCGGACGAAGGACGCCTCACCGTGCACGAAGGCGTGCACGGTGCCGGGCGGGAAATTCAGCTCACGCACCGCGTCCACCAGCGCCTCACCCACCGGGCGTACGCCCCGGTGCAGCCAGGTCAGCCGGACCGCGCCGGGGCTGGGCAGCGGCTGCTCGTCGGCCGGGCCGTCGACCTCGACGAAGACGTACGCGGGCGCACCGACGGGCAGCCGGGCCAGGGAGGCGGCGATCGCCGGCAGGGCGCTCTCGTCGCCGACCAGCAGGTGCCAGTCGGCCGCCGGGCTCGGCGCGTACGCCCCGCCCGGGCCGACGAACAGCACCTCGTCACCGGGACGCAGCCCCGCCGCCCACGGGCCGGCCAGCCCTTCGTCGCCATGGTGCACCACGTCGACGGTCAGTTCCCCGGCCGCCGCGTCCCAGGCGCGGACCGTGTACGCGCGCAGCCGGGGCCACTGCTCGCGCGGCAGGTCGCGACGAATGGCGGCGAGATCAAGTGGGCGCGGGTGGTCGACACCGGCGACCGGAAAGACGATCTTGATGTAGTGGTCGGTGAACTCGCCGACCGGCAGGCCGGCCAGTTCCTCCCCGCCGAGCACCAGCCGGACCACGTGCCGGGTGGGCCGCGACGTGCGCAGTACGCGGGCGGAGGTGACCTTCTTCGAACGATCCGTCATTCGGTTAGGCTAACCTAACTCCCACGCGCCGTTCAGTCCCCGGTCCGGATGTCAGCTTCTGATCAGACGATCATGCCAGGCCAGGGCGGCGGGGTCGGTAAGCGAGGCCACCTGGTCGATCACCACCCGCAGCCGGGCTTCGTCATCGGGTGCGTCCCGCCACAGCGGGGCGAAGACCGGGTCGAGCGCCCCGGGTGCCCGCGCGGCCAACGTCGCCACGAGCCCCGCAATGATCTCCCGCTGCCGCTGGTAGCGACCCTGCGCACCGGGCCGACGCATCACGTAGCGCAGGGCGATCCCCTTGAGCAGCGCGCACCGGGCACGCAACGGCCGGGGTACGACCAGGTCGGCCGCGTACCGTCGGTGTGGCCCTGGCCCGAAGCGTTCGGTGGTGGCCGCAACCGCGGTCGCCACGAACTGACCGGTCAACACGCTGGTGGTCGCCTTCAGGGCGGCCTGGGCCCGATGGCTGCCGTCGTAGCCGGCCAACGGGGCGAGCACCGGGTCGGCGAGCAGCCCGGTCAGCGTCTCGTCGAGGTAGTCGGCCGACTCGGTCGAGTAGACGGCGGCGACGTCGGCGCAGAGCGCCGCCCGCTCGTCGGAGTCGACGAGCAACGGCTCCAGCGTGAGATAGCCGCCGTGGATGCCGTCCTCGACGTCGTGCACCGAGTACGCCACGTCGTCGGCCCAGTCCATCACCTGCGCCTCCAGGCACTGCCGCTCGCCGGCCGGCGAGCCCTGCCGCAGCCAGGCGAAGGCGGGCAGGTCGTCGGCGTACACCCCGAACTTGCGCCGGCCAGGCTGGCGGGTCCACGGGTACTTGCCGACCGCGTCCAGCGAGGCACGGGTCAGGTTCAGCCCGGCAGACGTCCCGTCCGGGCCGTACACCTTGGCCTCCAGCCTGGTCAGTACCCGCAGCGTCTGGGCGTTGCCCTCGAACCCACCGCAGTCGGCGGCCAGCTCGTCGAGCGCGGCCTCGCCGTTGTGGCCGAACGGCGGGTGCCCGAGGTCGTGGGCCAGCCCGGCGGTGTCCACCACGTCCGGATCACAGCCCAGCCGGGCACCCATCTCCCGGGCGATCTGGGCCACCTCCAGCGAGTGGGTCAGCCGGGTACGCAGGAAGTCGTCGGTGCCGGCCGTGTGCACCTGGGTCTTCGCGGCCAGCCGGCGGAACGCCGCCGAGTGCAGCACCCGGGCCCGGTCCCGCTCGTACGGGGACCGGCCGTGCTCCGGGTCCTTTACCGGCTCCGCCACCCGACGCGCCGCGTCCGGCTCACCGGAGGCAGCACTCAATCCCCACGCTGCCGCAGTACGCAGAACTCGTTGCCCTCCGGGTCGGCCAGCACCGTCCAGTCGTCGCCGTCCTGCCCGATGTCGACGTGCCGGGCACCCATGTCGACAAGCCGTTCCACCTCGGCCTCCCGGTCGGTCGGGCGCAGGTCGAGGTGCAGCCGGTTCTTGCTCTCCTTCACGCCGGTCACCGGCACGAACACGATGCCGGGCAACCGGTCCGCGCTCTGCCGGATCTCCACCTCGTCGGGTCGCTCCTCGACCACCTGGTACCCGAGCGCCTCGGCCCACCAGCGGGCCAGCCGCCCCGGGTCACGGGCATCGACGGTCAGGCTCTCCCACACGGCGGTCATGCCGGCACCGCCACCGCGACACCGACAGCCTCCGACAACTCGGCACGCGATCCCATCCGTCCACCCCTTCGCGAAACGACTGTCCACGGGCGAAGTCAGGTTACGCCCGGGGCCCCGGTTCGGCGCGCCGACGACGTGCCCGCGGCGGGCCCACATCCTCCGATCAGACGAGAGTTGTCGCCCGATTGCCGACGGTAACGGGATCGCACTCATCGACATCCACGGGTAGCGTCGCCATCGCGGAACGTCACCTGTTGGGGCGAGACACGACCGGTGGGAGAGACACGCTCGTGAACGCGGAAACGATGATGGGTACCGAGCTCCGGGGGCTGCGCCGACGCCGTCCCGAGGTCGCCGGCACGGTCCTCGCCGGCACGGACGGCCTGCTCATCTCCAGCGACCTGCCCACGACCGACGCCACTCACCTGGCGGCGCTGGCCGCAGCCAGCTTCGGCCTCGGGCATCGGATGGCCGCCACCGTGCGGCAAGGCGAGTTCCACGAGTCCGTGGTGCACACCGCGGCCGGTTGCGTGGTCACCTACCCGGCCGGTCGGGATGCCCTACTGACCCTGGTCGCCGAACCGGGAGCGGATCTGGCGGCACTGCGCGAAGAGGCCCGTGGGGTGGTCCGCCGCACCGGTCCGGCCCTCGCCGCCTGCCGCCGCCCGACGCTGCTGCCCGACCAGCCGGATCCGCACGCCCCGTTGGCGGTACGCACACCCATGGCCACGATGCCGAACCAACGCCCCCGCCGCGCACAGTCCATCACCTGGCGGCGCCCCCCGATCTGACCGCTCCAGGCAACGGGCGGCATCCACACGCGCCGCCCGCCACGTCATGCGCCCACGCGCCGCACTACCCGTGCCCGCGCCACCCCGCACCCCGCGCGCACCCCGCACGCCACGCGCACCCCGCAGGCCACGCGCACCCCGCACGCCGCGCGCACCCCGCACGCCACGCCGCCTGGCCACGCGCACCCCGATCGCCACGCGCACCCCGCAGGCCACGCGCACCTCACGTGCCACGCCGCCTGCCACGCTCACCCCATACGCCCACCCCGCGCCACGCCGCATGCCGCACGCCACGCGCCACCCCGCGCGCCATGCAGCAACATCGGGGCTGTTGTCGTCTCACGGCCGCTCGACACAGCAACATCCCCGATGTTGCTGTGCTTCACCGCGCAGCGCGGCGCGGCACGGCACGGCGCGGCACGACGCGGCGCGGCACGACGCGGCGCGGCACGACGCGGCGCGGCACGACGCGGCGCGGCACGACGCGGCGCGGCACGACGCGGCGCGGCACGACGCGGCGCGGCACGACGCGGCGCGGCACGACGCGGCGCGGCGGGTATGCGGCTCGCCCGGGGCGGGGCGAGCCGCCTGGTCAGCGGCTGTCGGAGCCGGTGGTGACGATTGCGGCTCGGCCGGCCTCCAGCCGCGCCACCGGCACCCGGAACGGTGAGCACGAGACGTAGTCCAGCCCGACGGAGTGGAAGAAGTGCACCGAGTCGGGATCACCGCCGTGCTCGCCGCAGACCCCGAGCTTGAGCCCCGGGCGGGCCGCCCGCCCTTCCTCGGCGGCGATGCGTACCAGCCGACCGATCCCGTCGGCGTCGATGGACTCGAACGGTGAGATGCCGAAGATGCCCAGCTCCAGGTAGCGCCAGAAGAACGCCCCCTCCACGTCGTCGCGGGAGAAGCCCCACCCCATCTGGGTCAGGTCGTTGGTGCCGAAGGAGAAGAACTCCGCGGCCTCGGCGATCTGCCCGGCGGTCAACGCCGCCCGGGGCACCTCGATCATCGTGCCGATCAGCACGTCGACGTCGCTGCCACCTACCACCTCGGCGATGATCCGCTCGGCCTCGGCGCGTACCGTCTCCAGTTCCTGGACCGCGCCGACCAGCGGGACCATGATCTCCGGGCAGGGACGTACGCCCTGGCGGGTGCACTCCACGGCCGCCTCGGTGATCGCCCGGACCTGCATCGCGAACAGGCCGGGGATGACCAGGCCCAGTCGTACGCCGCGCAGCCCGAGCATCGGGTTCTCCTCGTGCATCCGGCGTACCGCCGCCAGCAGCGCCTCCTCCTTGGCGACGTCCTCGCCGCGCTCCTGGGCG
This sequence comes from Verrucosispora sp. WMMD703, assembly GCF_049178935.1. Lineage (NCBI taxonomy): Bacteria > Bacillati > Actinomycetota > Actinomycetes > Micromonosporales > Micromonosporaceae > Micromonospora > Verrucosispora sp. WMMD703. The sequence goes on from NZ_JBMHMM010000004.1 coordinate 5,316,378, forward strand.
ACCGCCACGTTGACGGCGAGCTGTTCCAGCGGCGGCAGGAACTCGTGCAGCGGCGGGTCGATCAACCGGACGGTGACCGGCAGGCCGTCCATCTCCCGGAAGATCTCCACGAAATCCGCCCGCTGCAACGGCAGCAACGCGGCGAGCGCGTCCTCCCGCTCGGCCGGATCGCGGGCCAGGATGAGCCGTTCCACCAGCTCACGCCGGTCGCCGAGGAACATGTGCTCGGTGCGGCACAACCCGATGCCCTCGGCACCGAAGCGCCGGGCCCGGGCCGCGTCGGCGGCGGTGTCGGCATTGGTACGCACCGCCAGCCGCCGGCTGCCGTCCGCGTGCGACATGATCCGGTGTACGGCCCTGACCAGCGCGTCGTCCGTGGACGCCGGATCGAGTTCACCTTCGAAGTAGCGGACCACCTCGGACGGGCTGACCGGCACCTCGCCCAGGTACACCTTGCCGGTGGTGCCGTCGATGGAGACGACGTCTCCCTCGGTGACCGTGTGCCCGGCCACGGCGAACCGCCGCTTCGGCACGTCGATGTCCAGTTCGTCGGCGCCCGAGACGCAGGTCTTGCCCATGCCCCGGGCGACCACGGCGGCGTGACTGGTCTTGCCGCCCCGCGAGGTGAGGATGCCCTTGGCGGCGATCATGCCGTTGAGGTCGTCCGGGTTGGTCTCCCGACGGACCAGGATGACGGCCTCGCCCGCGGCGGCCAGCTCGACCGCGCGGGCCGAGGTGAAGACCACCTTCCCGACCGCCGCGCCCGGCGAGGCGCCGATACCGGTGGCGACCGGCTGGAACTCGTGGTCGAGCTGGAAGCGCGGGAACATCAGCTGGGCCAGTTGTGCGCCGTTGACCCGGTGCAGGGCCTCGTCGAGGTCGATCAGGCCCTCGTCGACGAGTTGGCCGGCGATGACGAACGCGGCGGCGGCGGTGCGCTTGCCGACCCGGGTCTGGAGCATCCACAGCTTGCCGCGCTCGATGGTGAACTCGATGTCACACAGGTCCCGGTAGTGCCGCTCCAGCCGGGCCATGTAGTCGAGCAGTTCGTCGTAGGAGTCCTTGTCGATCCGCTCCAGCTCCTGCAACGGCACGGTGTTTCGGATGCCGGCGACGACGTCCTCGCCCTGCGCGTTGGCCAGGTAGTCGCCGTAGATGCCCTGGGCGCCGCTGGCCGGGTCACGGGTGAAGGCGACGCCGGTGCCGGAGTCGGGACCGAGGTTGCCGAAGACCATCGCCACCACGTTCACGGCGGTGCCCAGGTCGGTCGGGATGCGCTCCTGCCGGCGGTAGACCACCGCCCGCTCGGCGTTCCACGAGTCGAACACCGCGCGGACCGCCAGGTCCAGCTGGTCGCGCGGCTCCTGCGGGAACTCCCGCCCGGTGTGCTTGGTGAAGATCTTCTTGTACGCGTCGACGAGTCCACGCAGGTCGTCCGCGTCCAGGTCCAGGTCGAGGTCGGTGCCCTTGGCCCGCTTGGCCTCGTCGAGCGCGTGCTCGAACTCCTCGCCCGGCACGTCGCAGACGGTCTTGCCGAACATCTGGATCAGCCGCCGGTAGGAGTCCCAGGCGAACCTGTCCGCACCGCCGGAGGCGGCCTGGTCGGTCGAGCCACCGGCCTGCCGGGCCAGTCCTTCGACGCTGCGGTCGTTGAGACCGACGTTGAGTACGGTTTCCATCATTCCGGGCATCGAGAACTTCGCCCCGGAGCGTACGGAGACCAGCAGCGGGTCGTCCGGGTCACCGAGCCGCCGGCCCATCTCGCGCTCCAGCGCCGTCAGGTGCGCGCTGATCTGGTCGGCCAGCCCGGCCGGTTCCGCACCCGTGTCGAGGTACGCCTTGCACGCCTCGGTGGTGATGGTGAAGCCGGGCGGCACCGGCAGGCCGAGATTGGTCATCTCGGCCAGGTTCGCTCCCTTGCCGCCGAGGAGGTCCTTGAGATCCTTGTTGCCCTCGGCGAAGTCGTAGACGTACTTGTGCTCAACCGTCTCTTGCGCTGCCACCAGAGCCTCCCACGCGCCCGGATTGACACTTAACGAAGGTTAAGTTTTGTGGTACCCCGAATCCACCAGCTGGTAATCCAGGGAGTCGTGCCGATCGGTGGGCGAAGGCTAAGCGAACAACGAGCGGCCCGGGAGCATTCGGTGACAATAGGCACAGCAATCACGACTGTTCGCGTTCAGCACGGTTTTTGGGAACGGTTCCACGCGCACATTCACGCAATTGCCGACCTCCTCGTACCCTTGACGGCACGCTCCGTCACCACCCCGCACCATTGCCACAACCGCCGCGAATACACCCCCCTCGGGAGTCCTCGTGTCCGCCGCACCCGAACCACTCGACCCGCCCCAGCTCGCCGACCTCCCCGCACCGCCCGAAGCGGCACCCGCCCCGGAGGCGGAGACCGCCGCGCGCGCCGACGATGCGGCCCAGGCTGCCGGACGTACCGCTGGGGAACTGGCCCGGGCGGCGGAGCGGAAGGCGGCGGCGCTGCTCGCGCCGCCGGCACCGACCCGGCTGGGCGACGTGGTGCCCGCGCCGGAACGGATCGAACCGGACGCGACGGCCGACTACCTGCTCGCCGCCGATGCGGTGATCCGGGTCAGCGCCGATCCGGCCGCAGTGGCCGTCGCCGGGCAGCTAGCCGCGCTGCTGCGCCCGGCGACCGGATACCCGCTGCCGGTGACCGACGCCGCCACGCCCGTACCGTCCGGTGGCATCGCCCTCGACCTGTCCGGCGAGGCCGCACTGGGTGCGGAGGGCTACCGGCTCGACATCACCACCGACGGCGTACGCATCGCCGCCGGCACCGCCGCCGGTCTCTTCCACGGGGTTCAGACGCTGCGGCAGTTGCTGCCCGCCGCCGTGGAGAGCGCCACGCCGGCCACCGAACGCTGGGTGCTGCCCGGCGGGTCGATTCTCGACCGCCCCCGCTACCCGCACCGCGGAGCGATGCTCGACGTGGCGCGGCACTTCTTCGGCGTCACCGACGTGCTGCGGGTGATCGACCACCTGGCCCGGTACAAGCTCAACCGGCTGCACCTGCACCTCACCGACGACCAGGGCTGGCGGATCGCGATCGACTCCTGGCCCCGGCTGGCCACCGTCGGCGGGGCCGGCGCGGTCGGCGAAGCCCCCGGCGGCTACTACACCCGGGCGGACTACCAACGGATCGTGGCGTACGCCGCCGACCGGCACATCACCGTGATCCCCGAGATCGACTTGCCGGGCCACACCCACGCGGCGTTGACCGCGTACGGCGAGCTGGCCCCCGACCGGGTCGCGCCGCCGCCGTACACCGGCACCGAGGTGGGCTTCAGCTATGTCGACCCGGCCAGCGAGCGCACCTACGACTTCGTCGCCGACGTGCTCGGCGAGATCGCCGCGCTCACCCCCGGGCGGTGGCTGCACATCGGCGGCGACGAGGCGTTCAAGGTGCCCGCCGAGGTGTACGCCGCTTTCGTCGAACGGGTGCAACACATCGTCGCCGGACTGGGCCGGGAAGTGATCGGCTGGCACCAGATCGCCCCCGCCGCCCACGCCGACCGGCGGATCCTCCAGTGGTGGGGTACGACCGGCGAGGATCCGGTGACCACCGAGGCGGTACGCCGAGGCGCCCGGCTGATCCTCTCTCCCGGCAACCACGCGTACCTCGACATGAAGTACGCCCCGGACACCCCGATCGGGCACGACTGGGCCGGCCTGATCGACGTACGCCGGGCCTACGACTGGGATCCTGCCAGTCACCTGGCGGGCGTACCGGCCGAGGCGGTGCTCGGTGTCGAGGCGCCGCTGTGGACCGAGTCGGTGACCACCCTCGCCGAGATCGAGTTCATGCTGTTCCCCCGGCTGCCCGCCATCGCCGAACTGGGCTGGTCACCCCGGTCGACGCACGACTGGGGGGCGTTCCGCGAGCGACTGGCGTTGCACGGCACACGGTGGGCGGCGGCGGGCATCGCGTACCACCGCTGTCCGGAACTGCCCTGGCCGGCGACGCCGCCGGTGCCCGCCCCGCGCAGGCCGTCGCCCGGCGCCGAGCCGGCCGAGCCCCCGCCGGTCAGCCGCTCCGGCGAGCCGCCAGTCCGTCCAGGAACAACTCCGCCTTCCTGACCTGCGCCACGCTCGTCACCCTCGACCATGCCGGGGTGCCTCCCCGACGCGCCGGCTGGGCTGTTCGAGCGGATCGCGATATATGCCGGGTTCACCTGGCTCGGCGTCACCGGCGCCCGACTCCTGGCCCGCCCCTGACACCCGGATCACCGAATGGCCGGGTTGTCCGGTTCGCCGGTGGCCGAGGCCACCCCCGCGGCGGAATCGCGGGCCGGGTCCGGTGGTTGTACATGGCGTAACCACGAGCGCCTCCGAGCGCCGCCCCCGGCCCGGGCCGGAATGGCTCCCCGCCGTCGGGCGTTACACCCGTTACACCCCCGGACGACAAACGCCAGCGCCATCCGCCTCCCCGCGAGGCCCCCGGAATGACCCCGGCCCACCCGGCGTTACACCTGGCCGGGCCGCGAGCCCCCGGTGTCACCCCGCCTCCCGGGACACCGGACGAACGCCGCAAAACCTCCCCCCTTTCCGCATGGCTCACCCGCATCCCCCACACGCGGGCGCAGCCGCGCGCACCCCCGACCGAAAGGTGCAGATCATCATGGCTACCACCATCCTGCGTAAGACCGCCCTGACCATCGCCGCTGCCGCCGCCACCGCCGGCGGCATCGCCGGCCCCGCGATCGCCGCCCACGCCACCCCGGGCGCCCAGGCCAGCGCCGTGCAGGCCGACCGCAAGCCCGGCGGCGAACGCGAACTCGGCGTCCGCTACGAAGCACAGCCCAACTTCTACTACTGCGGCCCCGCCGCCGCCCGCAACGCCCTGAGCGTGCAGGGCAAGAACATCGACGTCGACACCATGGCCAAGCAGATGCGCACCACCGAGGCCGGCACCAACTCCATCAACGACATCACCCCCGTGCTCAACAAGGAGACCGGCAAGGACGTCTACCGCTCGGTCGAGATCGCCGACCCCAAGGCCGACGACAAGCAGACCGACAAGCTGCGCGACGACATCGTCCGCACCGTCAACGACGGCCGCGCCGTAGTCGCCAACATCGCCGGCACCGCCACCGACACCGACGGCACCACCCACAGCTTCGAAGGCGGCCACTACATCAGCGTCGTGGGCTACCGCGACGGCGGCGACACCGTCACCATCGCCGACTCCGCCGACCCCGCCCAAGCCTCCTACCGAATGAGCATCGACGCCCTCGCCGACTGGATCGCCACCCGCGGCTACAGCGCCACCTCCTGACCAACCGAAACACCACGAAGGGCCGACCCCACCCAGGGCCGGCCCTTCGTCGTCCCACCCCCAACCCACCCCGGGCTTCGACAACATCGGGGATGTTGCTCCCTCGCCGTGGCGTGACACGGCAACATCCCCGATGTTGCTGGCTGGGCTCCCGCCAGCAGGCGGACGCCGGGGCAGGCGGACGCCGGGGCAGGCGGACGCCGGGGCAGGCATGGGGGGCCAGGTGCGGACGGGTGGGCAGGGTCAGCCGCCGGAGTCGTCCAGCTCGGCGCCCTCCGGAACGGTGTCGTCGTCGCGGCTGGCCAGCCAGCCGTCGGGCAGGAAGACCTTGCCCGGCGAGTTGGTACGACCGCGCGGCTGCCCCAGCGTCTCGACCGGGAACGGTACCGCCGGGTCGAGCTTGCCGAGCAGGTCGTCCAACTGGGCCAGGCTGTCGATCATCGCCAGCGAGCGGCGCAGCTCGCTCCCGATCGGGAAGCCCTTGAGATACCAGGCGACGTGCTTGCGGAAGTCGGTGCAGCCGTCCCGTTCACCCCGGGCCGGGGTGCGGGAACCGGCGGTGAACTGCTCGACCAGCAGCTCGGCGTGCCGGCGCATGGTCACCGCGACCTCGCCGAGGGTGGGCAGCCGGCGCTGTGACGAGCCGTTGAACGCCGCCTCCAGGTCGGCGAAGAGCCACGGGCGGCCGAGGCAGCCGCGACCGATCACCACGCCGTCGACCCCGGTGTGCGCCACCATCCGCAGCGCGTCGTCGGCCTCCCAGATGTCGCCGTTACCGAGCACCGGTACGTCGAGGGCCTGCTTGAGAGTGGCGATGGCGTCCCAGTCTGCCGTGCCCGAGTACCGCTGCGCGGCCGTACGACCGTGCAGGGCGACCGCGGCGACGCCAGCCTCCTGGGCGGCGAGCCCCGCCTCGACGTACGTCAGGTGCTCGTCGTCGATGCCCTTGCGCATCTTGACCGTGACCGGCACCCCGGCGGGTGACGCGGCGTCCACGGCGGCGCGCACCAGGCGGGCGAAGAGCCGCCGCCGCCAGGGCAGGGCCGCGCCACCACCGCGCCGGGTCACCTTCGGCACCGGGCAGCCGAAGTTGAGGTCGATGTGATCGGCGAGGTCCCGTTCGACCACGATCCGCACGGCGGCGGCGGTGGTCTCCGGGTCGGTGCCGTAGAGCTGGAGGCTGCGTGGGCGCTCGTCCGCCCCGAACGCGATCATCCGCAGCGTCTTCGGGTTCCGCTCGACCAGGGCGACCGTCGTGATCATCTCGCAGACGTAGATGCCGCCGCCCTGCTCCCGACAGAGCTGCCGAAAGCCGACGTTTGTGATGCCGGCCATCGGGGCGAGCACCACCGGGGGCCAGACCTGGTGCGGCCCGATGCTCAGCGACGGCCGGTCGGCGGCGGGAGGGAGGGCGGTTTCCACCGCTCAAGGGTACGGGGACCGTGGTCAGCGCCGCCGCCACGGCCACCGGCGACCCCCGCCACCGGACGCCTGCCGGACCAGCGCCTCCGCCGCCCGCAGCTTCTGCTGGATCTCCGTCCCGCCCACACCCAGCATGTCGGTCAGCAGGATGCCCTGCTTCACCACCAACCTGGCACGCTCGACGTCGCCGATGGCCACCAGGGCGTGCGCGTAGATCGAGTACGTGTTGGCCAGTTCCCAGATGGTGATCGGTTGCTGCGGGTCGAGCGCCTTCAGCCGCAGTTCCATCGCCCGGGAGCCGGCCAGCGCCGCTTCCTGAGCATCGGACTCCGCACCCTGCTGCTGGTGGCGGTGCAGCAGAGCGTTCGCATAGTTGTGGTAGGCGGTGGCCATCGCCGCACGGGTGCGCGGCCCCGCGCCAGGCGGCGGACCGGCGGTGTGCAGACCGATCTCGATTGCCTTCTCCAGCAACTTCAGCCGGACCTCCGGGCTGCCGGCCACGAACGCCGACTCGCCGGAGTCCACCATCGCGGTGATCAGCTCACCAAGCGCCTCGTCCCGGCGCGGCTGGGTCGGATCCGGATGCTCCGCCGCCACCGCCTGATGGATCTCCGCGAACAGCGTGACGGCCTGGTGGCCCGACTCCTTCGCCCGGTCGTGGCGACCCATGGCGGCCAACACCATGCTGTGCCGCCACAGGGCACGAGCCAGCTGACGTTGATCGTGCCGGTCGACCTGGCCGCCCGCGACGGACTGCCGGTACGCCTCGATGACCCGCACCCAGAGCGCGTCCGCCTGCTCCCAGCCCGCCGGCCGGGTGGAGTACTCCCGCGCCCGCTCGAAGATCTCCTCGCGTGCTTCCGGCTCCACGTCGTTGGCCCTTCATCGTCTCCGTGCGGATACGCCCGCCTGAAGACATCATTGGCCATGGATGCCAGTCGGCTCGACCGTCGCACCCGTCCCGGGCCGCCGGATTCAGACCGGCGTGCCCGGGCGGGGGCGGGGATCAGCAGCCGGGAAGGTGGTCGATCAGGTAGCGCTCGACCTGCTCCAGGCCGATCCGTTCCTGGGTCATGGTGTCCCGGTTGCGCACGGTCACCGCGTTGTCGTCAAGCGTGTCGAAGTCGACGGTGACGCAGAACGGGGTGCCGATCTCGTCCTGCCGGCGGTAGCGGCGACCGATGGCCTGCGAGTCGTCGAACTCGACCACCCAGCGCTTGCGCAGGTCGGCGGCGAGCTGCTTCGCCTTCGGCGAGAGCGCCTCGTTACGCGACAACGGCAGCACCGCCACCTTGACCGGGGCCAGTCGCGGGTCGAAGCGCATCACGGTGCGCTTGTCCACACCGCCCTTGGTGTTCGGCGCCTCGTCCTCGTCGTACGCCTCCAGCAGGAAGGCCAGCACCGCGCGGGTGAGGCCGGCGGCCGGCTCGATCACGTACGGGATCCACCGTTCCTGCTTGGTCTGGTCGAAGTACGACAGGTCGACGCCGGAGTGCTTGCTGTGCGTGGACAGGTCGAAGTCGGTGCGGTTGGCGATGCCCTCCAACTCGGCGAACTCGGTGCCGCCGAACTGGAACCGGTACTCGATGTCGACGGTGCGCTTCGAGTAGTGGGAGAGCTTCTCCTTGGGGTGCTCGTAGAAGCGCAGGTTGGTCTCGGAGAGACCGAGGTCGAGGTACCAGTTCCAGCGCTCGGCGAGCCAGTACTCGTGCCACTGCTCGTCGGTGCCCGGCTCGACGAAGAACTCCATCTCCATCTGCTCGAACTCCCGGGTACGGAAGATGAAGTTGCCCGGGGTGATCTCGTTGCGGAACGACTTGCCGGTCTGCGCGATGCCGAACGGCGGCTTCTTGCGGGCGACCGTCTCCACGTTGCGGTAGTTGACGAAGATGCCCTGGGCGGTCTCCGGCCGCAGGTAGTGCAGACCCTCGTCGCTCTCCACCGGGCCGAGATAGGTCTTCATCAGGCCGTTGAACATCCGCGGCTCGGTGAAGGTGCCCTTGTTGCCGCAGTTGGGGCAGTTCAGCTCGGCCAACGAGGTCGGCGGGCGGCCGTGCTTGGCCTCGTACGCCTCCTCAAGATGGTCGGCGCGGAACCGCTTGTGGCAGGACTGGCACTCGGTCAGCGGGTCGACGAACGCCTCCAGGTGCCCGGAGGCGGCCCACACGTCCCGGGCGAGGATCACCGCGGAGTCCAGACCCACCACGTCGTCACGCTGCTGGACCATGGTCTTCCACCACTGTCGGCGGACGTTCTCCTTGAGTTCCACGCCGAGCGGACCGTAGTCCCACGCCGACCGGGTGCCCCCGTAGATCTCGCTGGAGGGGAAGACGAAGCCCCGGCGCTTGGCGAGGCTGACAACGGCGTCGATACGGTCGGCTGGCATTTTTCCTCCTACGCCGACTGGCGGTCGGCGGGGACGTCACGGTCGGCGGGGACGGTTCGGGACCACGGTACGACCGGCGCGGTCCCGAACCCAGCACATTACCTGCGACCGGTCAGTTGACTCCGCAGACCTCCATGCCACCGGTCTGCGGATCCTGTGCGAGCACGACCTGCTGGCGTTCCTGGCCGCCGCCGCGGTAGGTCACCTCCACCGGCACGGTGAGGGTGGTGGTGTCCACCTCGCCGACCCGGTAGGAGGAGATCTGCGGCTCGGCGGCGGAGCGGCGTTCGAACTCCTGCCGGGACTCGCGCCGCCGGGCGTCCTCGCAGAGCTGGTCGTACGCCTGGCCGTACTCGCCGTCCGCGAGGGCCCGGTAGTAGTCGCCGGAGACCGTGCGCCCCTGCTCCTCGATCGCCTGCACCCCGCTGACCAGCAGGCCGACGACCGCCGTGCCGCCACCACCGCAACAGAGCAGCAGGGCCAGCGCCCCCGCACCGAGACCGAGCCAGAGCCGGGACCGACCGCCCTCGGTCGGTGGTGCCGCGAACGGCGGCGCCACCCCGGGCCCGGGCGGCGGCACCGGAGCGCCCCGCTCCGGACCGGACGGCACCTGACCCGGCGGCGGGCCGGGCGGCACCGGACCGGCGGCCGGCGTGCCGTTTTCGTCCGCCGCCTGGGGTCCCTGCTGGCCGGGCGGCGATGGGTCTGGTGGTGGGGCTGCCGGTCCGGGAGCGGTCATAGGAGCCAGCGTAGTGCCCGGCGACTCAGCGGTAAGGACCCGCAGCCCGGTCGCTGGCCACCGTGACCACGTCCCCGCCCGGCGCGGCGGTCGCCAACGGCTCGTACGCGGACGGCTCGTCGACACTCTCGGCGAGCAGCGGCACCGCCGTGATCTTCACGTCGAAACCGCCGAGGGCGCGGCGGTAGGTGCCCACCGACTCCCACTCGGTGACCAGGCACCAGTGCCGCGGGTCGTCCAACGCCCGGACCAGCTGTCCGCGCTGGTAGCCGGGCCGGGCGGCGAGCGCGGCGAGGGCCGCGTGGGCCCGGGCGGTGAACGCCTCCGCGACGTCTTCGTCGACCACGAACCGGTTGGTCACCAGCACCGGCTTCTCCTCCTCGTAGAGTCTGTGGAATGCAGCGTACGCAGCCTGGCATCGCCGGCCGACTGGCCCGGACCAACCCGACGACGGTGTTCCTGGTCACCCTCGTCCTCGCGTTGGTCGCGTTCTTCACTCCGGGCGTGATCGGCGGGCTCTTGACGCTGCTGCTGGCCGGCGCGCTGGCGGCCCTGCTGGTGACCACCTGGACGGTGCAGACGCCGCAGACCCGGGCGATCCGGCTGGTCGTGCTGACCCTGCTGGTCACAGCCGGTCTGGTGAAGCTGCTCTGACATGCAATCATGCGTTTTTGACAATCATTGTCGTTGTCGCGGAGAGTCGATGACATGACCTTCCGCTCCGCCCCGCGCGCCCTGGCCACCGCCACGGCCGCCCTGCTCGCCCTGACCGGCGTCACCGCCTGTTCGAATGACGACAGCCCGGCCGGCGCCGACCCGCAGCGGGTCGACGTGGTGGCCGGTTTCTACCCGTTGCAGTTCCTCGCCGAGCGGATCGGCGGCGACGCCGTGGCCGTGACCAACCTGGCCCGCCCCGGCGCCGAGCCGCACGACCTGGAGCTGAACCCGGGTCAGGTCGGCCAGATCAGCGAGGCGGAGCTGGTCCTCTTCCTGCACGGCTTCCAGCCCGCCGTGGACGAGGCGGTCGAACAGCAGGCCGGTGACCGCGCCTTCGACGTGGCGACCGTGGAGCCCCTGCTGGACGCCACCGCCGGTGGTCACGACCACGGCCACGAAGGCGAGGAGGACGAACACGGCCACGAGGACGAGGCGCACGCCGAGGAGGAGCAGCACGCCGAGGAGGCGTCCGACGGCGCCAAGGACCCGCACGTCTGGCTCGACCCGATCCGGCTGGCCACCATCGGCGACAAGCTCGCCGAGCGGCTCGGCACGGCCGACCCGGACCGGGCCGACGAGTACACCCAGCGGGCCGCCACCCTGCGTACCGAGTTGGAACAGCTGGACACCGAGTTCACCGAGGGGCTGAAGACCTGCCAGCGTCGGGAGATCGTGGTCAGCCACACCGCGTTCGGCTACCTGGCGCAGAAGTACCAGCTGGAGCAGATCGGCATCAGCGGACTCACCCCGGAGGACGAGCCGTCCCCGCAGCGACTGGCGGCGGTGGCCGAGGAGGCCCGGGAGCACCAGGCCACCACGATCTTCTTCGAGACGCTTGTCAGCCCGAAGGTGGCCGAGACCATCGCCCGTGAGGTCGGCGCCCAGACCGCGGTGCTGGATCCGATCGAGGGCCTGTCAGCCGAGGGCGACGGGGACTACCTTTCGGTGATGCGTACCAACCTGCAGACCCTGAGGACGGCGTTGAGCTGCTCGTGACACCTGACGTCATCACCGTCACGCACGGGGTGGTCGGCTACGACGGCCGCCCCGTGCTTCGTGACGTTTCGCTTACCGTGACCGCCGGTGAGGTGGTCGCGGTCCTCGGTGCCAACGGCTCCGGCAAGTCCACCCTGATCCGCGCCATTCTCGGGTTGGTCCCGTTGAGCTCCGGCACCGTGACCCTGTTCGGCCGACCGGTCCGCCGGTTCCGACAGTGGCACCGCGTCGGGTACGTCCCCCAGCGTCTCGGCGCGGGCAGTGGCGTACCGGCCACCGTTGCCGAGGTGGTCGCCGCCGGGCGGCTGGCCCGCCGGGGAGTCCTGCGTCCGCCCGGGCGCGCCGACCGGGAGGCCGTCGCCGAGGCGCTGCGCGCCGTCGGCCTGACCGACCGGGCGAAGGACCCGGTCAGCACCCTCTCCGGGGGGCAGCAGCAGCGCACGCTCATCGCCCGGGCCCTGGCCGGGCAGCCCGAGCTGCTGATCCTCGACGAGCCGACGGCCGGCGTGGACGCGGCCAGCCAGGAGGCGTTCGCCGGTGCGTTACGCGACTTCACCGTCGGCGGCGGCACCGTCCTGCTCGTCGCCCACGAGTTGGGTCCGCTGCGCCCGGTGATCGGCCGGGCGATCGTCGTACACCAGGGGTTCGTGGCGCACGACGGCGCCGTGCCGGAGCCGGCCGGGCATCACGCGGCGCCGGACCACGACCACGTGCATCCGCACGGCCCCGAGGAGCCCGCCGGGCTGTGGAGCGCGAGTTGAACCTCTTCCAGTACGAGTACATGCAGCTTGCGCTGGTCAGCGCTCTGATCATCGGGCTCACCGCGCCCGCGCTCGGCATCTACCTGGTGCAGCGGCGGCTGGCGCTGATCGGGGACGGCATCGGGCACGTCGCGCTGACCGGGGTCGGTGCCGGCCTGCTCTTCCAGACCTCCCCCGTGATCATGGCCGTGATCGCGGCCACCATCGGCGCGGTCGCCATCGAGCTGATCCGGGAACGCGGCCGTACCTCCGGCGACCTGGCTCTCGCGCTGCTCTTCTACGGCGGCATCGCCGGCGGGGTGGTGCTGGTCGGGCTCTCCGACAGCACCAGCTCCAATCTCAACGCGTACCTGTTCGGCGCGTTGAGCACGGCGTCCCGGACGGATGTCGCCACCATCGCGGTGCTGGGCACGGCCGTGCTGATCGCGATGATCGGGCTGCGGCCGGCGCTGTTCGCCGTCTGTCACGACGAGGAGTACGCCCGGGTCTCCGGCCTGCCGGTGCGCGCGCTCAACCTGCTGCTCGCGGTCACCACGGCGATCACGGTGACGATCGCCATGCGGGCGGTCGGCGTACTGCTGATCAGCGCGCTGATGGTCGTCCCGGTGGCCACGGCGCAGCAGGTCACCCGGGGGTTCCGCAGCACGATGGCGGCGGCGATGGCGTTGGGTCTGTTCGCCGGCGGCGCGGGCATCTGGATGGCAGCGGTCGCCGACACCGCGCCCGGCGCCTCGGTGGTGGTCCTCGCGATCGCCTCGTTCGTGGTGGTCACCCTGCTGGCCGCCGGTTGGCGCCGGCTCCGGCGGGCCCGACCCCAACCCGCGCCGGCTCCGGAGCCGCACGAGGTGGTGCTCGGCGGATCCTGATCACGAGCTGCCCACCGGTATTGGTTACCGTTGCAGGGTGACCAGCGGATCCGGCTATGACGCGTACGAGGGTGCCAGCGAGTTGCTGCGCGCCCTCTCGGCACCGATCCGGCTGGCCATCGTCAGCGAGCTGGCCGGTGGTGAGCGCTGCGTGCACGAGCTGGTGGACAAGCTCGGCGTGGCCCAGCCGCTGGTCTCCCAGCACCTGCGGGTGCTCCGTGGGGCGGGCGTGGTCCGGGGCTCCCGGCGGGGGCGGGAGATCGCGTACACCCTGGTCGACGAGCACGTCGCGCACATCGTGGCCGACGCGGTCAGCCACGCCGGGGAGGGATCATGAGCGAGAGTAATACGGCCGTTCGCAACACCCGTCAGCGTTCGGCGGTGAGCGCGCTGCTCGCCGAGACGGACGGGTTCCACAGCGCCCAGGAACTGCACGCGATGCTGCGCGATCGTGGCGAGCGGGTCGGGTTGACCACGGTCTACCGGACGTTGCAGGGGCTGGCTGACGCGGGCGAAATCGACGTGATGCGTCCACCGGGCGGCGAGCACCTGTACCGCCGGTGCAGCGAGGGGCATCACCACCATCTGGTCTGCCGGGCCTGCGGCCGTACGGTCGAGGTCGCCGGGCCGACGGTGGAGACCTGGGCCGACCGGGTCGCCGCGCAGCACGGCTTCACCGACGTCAGTCACACCCTGGAGATCTTCGGCACCTGCCCGACCTGCGCCCGCTGACCGGTCGGCCGCCGGTCTTCCTCGTCGCGTCACTGCGGGTGCCGCCCGGGTCGGCGTGCTGGCGATCAGAAGTACGTGATCGGCGAGATCTGACGGGCAACTGTCGGGGTGCCGGCTGGCGGGGTCCGTGGCAGTCTGTCCGGCGTGAAGATCTACGCTGATCGTTTCCCGACCGCGCTGCGACAGCTACTCACCGATCTGCTCGTCATCGCTTGGGTGTACGCGACGATCCGGGGCGCGCTGTGGCTGCACGACCTGGTGCAGAAACTGGCCGTACCCGGACAGAAGCTGGAAGGGGCGGGCGGCGGACTTGCCGACAACCTCGCCGAAGCCGGCGGCAAGGTCGGCCGGGTGCCGTTGGTCGGTGATGAGCTGACCGCACCCTTCGAGCGGGCGGCCGGTGCCGCTCGCTCGCTGGCCGAGGCCGGCCGCGACCAGCAGGAGTTGGTCGACCAGTTGGCGCTGGCACTGGCCGTCGGGCTGCTGATCGTGCCGCTCGGACTTGTGGTGTTCGGCTGGCTGCCGCTGCGGGTGCGCTGGATGCGCCGGGCCGGCTCGGCGGCGACACTGGCCGCCGCACCCGCCGGCCGGGACCTGCTGGCCCTGCGCGCCCTGGCCGGCCAGCCGCTGCGCAAGCTCACCCGGATCGCCCCCGACGTCGCCGAAGCGTGGCGCCGTGGCGACGACGCGACGGTCAACGCCCTGGCCGCCCTAGAACTCCGCCGCCTAGGCCTCCGCGACCCCCACCACCCCTGACCTCCCCACCACTCCCCTGTTGATCAAGAAGTTTGGGTCGTGAATCGCGCCGATTCAGACCAGAACTTCTTGATCAACACGGCCTGGCGCGGGACCGCGTGGGGGGTTAGGGGTGGGGGTGGGGTCAGGTGGGCGGGGGGAGGTGGCGGCGGGCGGTGGAGGGGGCGGTGGAGGGGCCGGGGGTCCAGGGGGCCACCCAGGGCAGGTCGGCGGGTGGCGGGATGACGCCGTCCTCCAGAGCCGTGTAGCGGCCGGCGAGGATGCGCTTGGCGGCCGTCACGTCGATCGAGTCGGTGTTCTCCCACAGGGCGGTGAACAGGGCGTCTACCCGGACCCGGGCCTGCCGGCAGAACAGGTCGGCCAGTTCGACGTTCTCCGGCCGGGCGTCGCGCTCGGCGTGGGCGCGTACGCAGACCGCGCTCATCGCGAACAGCTCCGCGCCGATGTCCACCACTCGGCCCAGGAACGCCTGCTTGCGCTCCATCTTTCCCTGCCAGCGGGACATCGCGTAGAAGGTGGACCGGGCCAGCTTCCGACTGGCGCGTTCCACCTGACGCAGGTGCCCGGCGAGCGGACCAAACTCGCTGTACCCGGTGGGCTGCTGCCCCTTGCCGACCGCGAGGGTCGGCAGCCACCGCGCGTAGAACGCGCCCGCCCGGGCACCAGCCTTCGCCTTGCGGGCGAGCCCGGCGTCGGGGTCGATGATGTCGCCCGCCACCGACAGGTGCGCGTCCACCGCCTCCCGGGCGATGAGCAGGTGCATGATCTCCGTAGAGCCTTCGAAGATCCGGTTGATCCGCAGGTCACGGAGCATCTGCTCGACCGCGGCCGGGCGTTCGCCCCGGGCGGTGAGCGACTCGGCCGTCTCGTACCCCCGGCCACCGCGGATCTGGACCAGTTCGTCGGCGACCCGCCACGCCATCTCGCTGGCGTACAGCTTGACCAGCGCCGCCTCGATCCGGATGTCGTTGCGGTCGTCGTCGGCGAGCAGGCAGCAGAGGTCGAGCATGGTCTCCATGCCGTACGTGGTCGCGGCGATGAAGGAGAGCTTCTGGGCGACCGCCTCGTGCTCTCCCACCGGCCGGCCCCACTGGACCCGCTCCGCCGACCACTCCCGGGCCACGTTCAACGCCCACTTGCCGGCGCCGACGCACATCGCCGGCAGCGACAACCGGCCGGTGGTCAGCGTGCTCAGGGCGATCCGCAGCCCCTTGCCCTCGCCACCGATGACGTTCTCCTTCGGTACGAAGACGTCGTGGAATCGGGTGAGGCTGTTCTCCAGTCCACGCAGGCCGAGGAAGGCGTTGCGCCGCTCGACCGTGATGCCCTCGGCGTCGCCGTCGACCACGAAGGCGGTGATGCCGCCGCGACGTCCCTCCGCCTTCGGCACCCGGGCCATCACCACGAGCTGGGTGGCCACGGTGCCGTTGGTGGCCCACAGCTTGACGCCGTTGATCCGGTAGCCGGTGCCGTCGGGTGTCGGCTCGGCGGTGGTCGCCAGGCGGGCCGGGTCGGAGCCCACGTCCGGCTCGGTCAGCAGGAACGCGGAGACCTCGCCGGCGGCCAGCCGGGGCAGGAAGCGACGTCGCTGCTCCTCGCTGCCGAACATCTTCAACGGCTGAGGTACGCCGATCGACTGGTGTGCCGACAGCAGCGCGCCGATCGCCGGGCTGACCGAGCCGGCGAGCATCAACGCCCGGCAGTAGTGCAGGTTGCTCAGGCCGAGCCCGCCGTACTCCCGGCCGATCTTCATCCCGAAGGCGCCCAGCCGGGCCAGCCCCTGGAACACCTCGTCGGGAATCCGCGCGTCGCGTTCGATCGCCGCGCCGTCCACCTCGGTGGCGACGTAGTCGCGGAGCCGGCCGAGGAACTCCTCGGCGCGGGCCTGTTCCTCCGGATCCGGTCGCGGCCACGGATCGATCAGGTCGAGCCGCAGCCGGCCCAGGAAGAGTTCCTTGCCGAAGCTGGGCCGGTCCCAGGTGGTCTGGCGGGCCGCCTCGGCGACCTGACGGGCCTCCTTCTCGGACACCTGGCCCGCCGCGTCCGGCGCGGGCACCTGGCCCGCCGCGTCTGGCGCGAGGTCGGCGTTACGGCTGTCGGTGGCTGACGGACGGTGGTTCTCGGCGATGGCCACGGCAAACCCCCGGGGGTCGATCCGGACAGTCGGACTGTTCCGCCTGTTCAGCAGGCTACCCGCGTTTGTTACCCAAAGGTAGCCACGGATATCCGCAGCAGCGGCCGACTCAGTCCTGGTTCAGGCCGCTCGGGTCCTCGTCGTCGTCGATGTCGTCCTCACCCCAGTTGCGGCGGGCGAACGGCAGCATCATCCAGAGGGTCAGGAACCACAGACCGGTAACGGCACTGAGCAGGAACGCGATCGGTCGGGCGAGCACGAAGTCGGTGATCAGCAGCACCGAACTCACCATCGCGACAAGCATGAAGCCGAGACCGCCACTGGCCATCCGATGGGCGAAGCGCACCAGTTCCGGTTTGCGGCCCTGCCGGAACAGCGCCCGGTGGAACGCCACCGGCGAGATGATCATCGCGGTGGCGCCGGCTGCGGCCAGCAGCGCGACGATGTAGACGTCCCGCTGAAACTGGGTGGTGTCGTCGAAGCCGGCGCTGAACGGCAGGGTCAGCAGGAAGGCGAAGAGGATCTGCACGCCGGTCTGCGCGACCCGCAATTCCTGTAGCAGGTCGGCGAAGTTGCGCTGCCACCGCTGCTTCTCGGTTTCCTTTGACACTGCGGACCTCCGGGGCTCCGCCGGCCCTCGCCGCCGGCGGTCACGCTGATGCCCCACCGGGTGCGACCCGAAACCCGTTCAGGATCCCCGGTGCCCGCTCTCCGCCCACTCAAACCGCCGGGCGTACCCGGGCCAGGATCGCCTCGGCCAGCGGCGTCGGCGCCTCGTCCGGGATCCAGTGGGTGACCCCGGCCAGTTCGACGAATCGAAAATCCCCTGTCACGTGAGCGGCGCACGCCTGCGCGGCGACCCGCCCGATGGCGACGTCACCGTCACTCCAGACGAAAGTCGTCGGCACCGGCACCGGGCCGATCGCCGCCAGATCCGACTTCGACATCGCCCGGTACCAGTTCAACGCGGCGGTCAGCGCACCCAGCTCACGCATCGGATCGGCGTACGCGGCCACCCGGGCGCCGTCGCCGACGCCACGCAGCAGCCGCCGCAGCCCGGCCGCACCGAGCGCCAGCAACGTCTTCTCCGCCACCCCCGGCTTCCGGAACAGCACCATGTACGCCGAGCGCGCCTTCTGCTGCGGGTCGTGCGTCAACGCGTACGCCATGGCCGCCGGATGCGGCACGGAGACCGCGGTCAGGGTCCGTACCCGGTTCGGGTGGGTGGCGGCCAGCGCCCACCCGACGACCGCACCCCAGTCGTGCCCGACCACGTGGGCGGCGGGCACCCCGAGGGCGTCCAGCACCGCAGCCGCGTCGGCGACCAGTTCACCCAGCCGGTACGCCTCGACCTGGGTGGGCCGGGCGTGTGGCGAGTAGCCCCGCTGGTTCAGCGCGTAGCTGCGCAGACCGGCGGCGTGCAGGGCCGGCAGTACGTCGTCCCACTCACCCGAGTGCTGCGGGAAACCGTGCAGCAGCAGCACCGGTTCGCCCTGCTCCGGACCACCGGTGGTGACGTCGAACCGCAGACCTCGGGCATCGATGCGCATGCCGGCAGCCTACCGACGACCCGACGCCGGCTCCGAAAGGTGACAATCAACAGGGCGGCTCGGCCAGCCGCTCCATCCGGTTCCAACCGGTCCAGCCTCGTTCGCGCAACAACTCCTGCAGTCGTTGCATCCGGGGATCGGCCTCGACGGCGAGCGCGTCCAGCAGGTCGTGCATCAGGTCCTGGTAGTCCCCATCGGAGGGTTCGAACGTGCCGGCGGCGTACGCCTGCTCAGCCAGGTTGGCAATGATGTCGGCGGCCTCCGCCAAGCGTGGGTCGTCGTCGGCGTCGCCGTCGAGGATCTCCGACAGCACCCGGTAGAGCCGGACGACCCGCGGGTCGTCGAGCTGCGCGAGTTTGCCGGGCATGAACTCGCGGATGTGATCGGGCCAGCGGGCGGCGACCAGGATCCAGCCGTCCCGCTCGCCCGCCATCACCCGCTCGGACACACCGATTTCCCGGAGCCGATCGAGGTAGGCGGTCACCTCCGGGGGGAGTGTCAGACCGTCCCCGGCCGCGAGCTGCGCGATCTGCCGACGGCTGGTCTGCAACCGTTCGATCTCTTCCCGCAGGTGACCGTCGATCCCGCGGATCGCTTCCGCGAAGGTCGCCGCATCGGCTTCGAGTAGCTGACTGATCCGGGACAGCGGCACACCGGCGTTGGCGAGAGTGCGGATCCTGATGAGGGACACGGCCGCCGTCGGGCCGTACCGCCGGTAACCCGAGGCGTCCCGCTCCGGCTCGGGCAGCAGCCCGATCTGGTGGTAGTGCCGCACCGTCCGCACCGTGACACCGGCGTACGCCGCCAGTTGACCGATCGTCAGCATGCCCCGATCCTGCCCCCACCACACCGGGCCCGGCCGAGTCGGGCTAACGCGGTAGGCCACGTACGAGTCGGACCCGGTCTCGATCGCACCACCGAAGCCGTGGACGAACAGCAGCATGAAGGCGATCGGCACATGCCGCTTCAGTGCTGTTCCTTGTCTGTGCCGGCACCGACGAGGGTGAGGAAGATGTCTTCGAGGTTCCGCTGCTTCTCGACGTACTCGACCTCGGCGGGTGGCAGGATCCGCCTCAGCTCGTCGAGGGTGCCGTCCACGATGATTCGTCCCTCATGGAGGATCGCGATCCGGTCGGCGAGGTTTTCCGCCTCGTCGAGATACTGGGTAGTGAGCAGCACGGTCGTGCCGCCCTGAGCGAGTTCGTTGACGGCGTGCCACACCTCAAGGCGCGCCTGCGGGTCCAGCCCGGTCGTCGGCTCGTCGAGGAAAACGACAGGCGGATTCCCGATCAGACTCATCGCGATGTCCAGCCGGCGGCGCATGCCCCCGGAGTACGTCGCCACCCTGCGGGCACCCGCCTCGGTCAATGCGAAGCGCTTCAACAGCTCGTCCGCGATCGCGCCGGGTGCCTTGAGGTGCCGCAGCCTGGCGACGAGGACGAGGTTCTCGCGCCCGGTGAGGATCTCGTCGACCGCCGCGAACTGCCCGGCGAGGCTGATGGACTCGCGCACGTCGGCCGCCCGCGTCGCGACGTCGAAGCCGTTGACGTGTGCGGTGCCCGCGTCGGCCTTGAGCAGCGTGGAAAGGATCTTCACCACCGTGGTCTTGCCCGCGCCGTTCGAGCCGAGCAGGGCGAAGATGCTCCCCCGCGCGACCTCGAAATCCACGCCACGCAGCACGTGCAGCTTCTGGTACGACTTCGCCAGGCCCCGCACCCGGATCGCGGGCCCCTGAAGCTCACTGGTCGTCGCCGGGATTGTCATGCCGATCAGCATGGAGGGCTGACGCAGCGTCAGGGTCAAGCCCGCAGCGGGCACCGATCTCGCAGGGGGTGGCGCGACGTCAGTCGTACGGACGCTTGGGGACAGGCACCTGCCGCCAGGACTCGACCTCAAGGTAGGGGATCTCCGCGTCGTTCACCGGATCCCGGCCGAGTCGATCGCTGTAGCGGCCGGTCACCTCGACCCAACTGTCGTCGGGCAGCCCGGCCGGTACGTCGCCGGTCAACCCGAGCTTGACCGGTCGGCCGTCGGCGGCGCAGCAGGACAGCACCATCCGGGCCAGGATCGGCTGGCCGTCCGCGCCGGTGGCAATGAAGCCGGTGAGCTGAACCCGCCGATCGCCGATCGACGTGCCCCGGTCGAACAGCGCCCGGGAGGCGTAGTCCAGGACGCTGACCTGCACCGGGTCACCCTCGGGCAGCGGCGGGTAGTCCGACTGCTGTTGGCTGCTCAACGCCGTGCCGGCCTGACCCGCCGCGTACGACCCGAGGGCCGGCGGGGCGACCAGCAGCAGGCCGAGCACAGGCAGGATCAGCAGCCAACCGACCCGCGGCTCGTGGTGGGCGTGCCCGTGCCCGTCGTGCCCGTCGGGGCGGTCGGGGCGGTCGGGGCGGTCGGGGCCGACGGTGGGACCGTCGGCGGGGACCAGCGCGCGGGGGGCCGGCGGGCGCATCTCGTACCAGAGCGTCATGATCGCGGCGGCGACCAGCAGCAGGCCGGCGGCGATCAGGAAGGGACGCAGGCCCTCCTTGACGTAGCGCAGGTAGAGGTCGGTGACGCTGGCCCGGATCACCGCGCCGCCGAGCAGCAGCAGGATCACCGCCTGCGCCTGCCGGTTCACAGCAGCACCGCCCCGGCGCCGACGGCGACCAGCACGGCCACCGCGAAGGTGGTCGGCGCGAACCGGAAGGCGAAGCGGCGGCCGAACACCCCGGCCTGCATCGAGATCAGCTTGAGATCGACCATCGGCCCCACCACCAGGAAGACCAGTCGGGACGTGAGCGAGAACTGGGACAGCGAGGCAGCGACGAAGGCATCAGCCTCCGAGCAGAGCGAGAGCAGCACGGCGAGCAGCGCCAGCGCCAGGATCGACAGCCACGCGTTGTCGGCGAGGGTCTGCAACCACCGCTCCGGCACCAGCACGTTGATGCTTGCGGCGGCCATCGCGCCGAGTACCAGGAAACCACCGGCGTGAGTCACGTCGTGGCGGACGGCGGCCCAGAAGGCCCGGCCCCGGGACGCGTCGTCCAGCTCCGGGCGGCGCGGCATCCTGATCCACTCGGTGCGCCCGAGCCGCAGCCAGAGCCACCCCATGATCATGGCGACGATCAGGCTGGCGACGCCCCGGGCAAGGACCATCTCGGGGTTGTTCGGGAAGGCGACCGCCGTGGCGGTGAGCACGATCGGGTTGACAGCCGGGGCGGCGAGCAGAAACGCCAGCGCGGCGGCCGGGGTCACGCCCCGCCGGATCAGTGACCCGGCAATCGGTACCGAACCGCACTCGCAGCCCGGCAGCACCACCCCGGCCGCGCTGGCTGCCGGCACCGCCAACGCCGGGTGCCGGGGCAACGCCTTCGCCCAGAAGGATCGGGGCACGAAGACCGCGATCACGGCGGAGAGCAGCACTCCGAAGGCCAGGAACGGCACTGCCTGCACCATGATCGAGACGAAGACGGTGGTCCAGGTCTGGATGCGGGGATCGTCCAGGGCGGCGGCGATCGGCTCCCGAAAGATGATCAGGATGATCAGCAGCGCCGCGAGAACCTCCACCGAGCCGATCCGGTCACCGAGCCAGCGCCGGGGTGGCTCGCCACCGGCAGGCTCCGGTGGGCGCGTCTCGATGTCGACGCCCCCGGCCGAGGATCGGGGCTCCGGTTCGCCCGGCACGGCCCGGTCAGTGTCTGTGGTCACCCGTCACCCTTCGGCCGTGGCGGATCGGCGGACTGAGATTACCGTCCGGCGCGGATGACGTCGATGGATGTCACAGATTCGCCCAAACTTCCGGGAGCCCCCGGCCACCGGACCAACGGATGCGAGTAACCGTCGTGACCTGGGGAGATCACATTGCCGGTGGATCTTCCGTGGTGCTAGCGTCGGCGAGACAGACAACACCTCCGACAGGGGAGCGCACAGCGCTGAGAGTGCGGGTCCGCCCGCAGACCCTCCGTACCTGATCTGGGTAATGCCAGCGCAGGGAGTTCGGTCCACCTCCAGCCCGCCACCGTTCGGCGCCGCCGGCCGGGGCGTGCGTCTTGCCTGGTTCGCATCTGGACTGGGAGCAATCATCGTGCAAACCACCGACAGCAACCGCTGGCGCACCATCGACATCGTGGTGGCATCGGTCATCGCCGTCGCCTTCGGCGTCATCTTCTGGGCCTGGGGCGTGGTGTGGAGCGCCACCGAGGGCGCCTTCAGCTTCTTCCCGCCGGCACAGACCCTCATCTACGGTGTCTGGCTGGTGCCGGCCGTGCTCGGCGGCCTGGTCATCCGCAAGCCCGGCGCCGCGCTGTACTGCGAACTGCTGGCCGCGATCATCTCGGCCCTGCTGGGCAGCCAGTGGGGCACCATCGTCCTGTTGCAGGGCCTGATGCAGGGTGTCGGCGCCGAGTTGGCCTTCGCCGCCTTCCGGTACCGCTCCTACCGGCTGCCGGTCGCCCTGCTGGCCGGTGCGCTGACCGGCCTCAGCGCGGCAATCTTCGACTTCGTCTACTGGAACGCCGAACGCGACATCGCCACCTACCGCCTGCCCTACGCCGCGCTCACCGTCGTCAGCGCCACCGTCATCGCCGGCGCCGGCGCGCACGCCCTGACCCGCGCCCTGGCCCGCACCGGCGTCCTCGACCGCTTCCCCGCCGCCCGCGAACGCCCCCTGGTCTGACCTCCCCGGCAGTGTCGATCTCCACAGCAACCGTCAGGAAGAAAAGGAGGGCGGGATGGGTGAGGGGGTGTGGGTACGGGGGTTTGGGTGGCGGCATGCCGGGAGGCGTGACTGGGCGGTGCGCGGGGTCGAGCTGCGGGTGGAGCGCGGCGAGAAGGTGCTGCTGTTGGGGGCGTCCGGGGCCGGCAAGAGCACGTTGCTGGCGGCGCTGGCCGGCCTGCTGCCCGAGGACTCCGGGGAACACGAGGGCAGCATCGAGATCGACGGCCGGCCGGTCGACGAGGCCCGGGACCGGGTCGGCATCGTCTTCCAGGACCCACAGTCCCAGCTCGTCATGGCCCGCAGCGGCGACGACGTGGCGTTCGGGCTGGAGAACCGGGGCGTGCCGGCCGGACAGATCTGGCCGCGGGTGGACGAGGCGCTGCACCGGGTGGGCTTCCCGTACCCGAGGGACCGACCCACCGCGGCGCTCTCCGGCGGCGAACAACAGCGCCTCGCCCTGGCCGGCGTGCTGGCGCTGCGTCCCGGCCTGCTGCTGCTGGACGAACCCACCGCCAACCTCGACCCCGCGGGTGCCGCCCTGATCCGCGCGGCGCTCACCCGGGCGGTGGACGCCGACACCACCCTGATCCTGGTCGAGCACCGGGTCGCCGAAGCGCTGCCCCTGGTAGACCGGGTGGTGGTGCTCGAACCCGGCGGCGGGGTCCGCGCCGACGGCCCACCGGAGGCGGTCTTCGCCGCGCACGGCGACGCCCTCGCCGCCGAGGGGGTCTGGGTGCCCGGCCGGGAGATCCCGCCACGCCGGGCCGCCGGCCCGGCCGGCGAGGTGCTGCTCACCGCCGAACAGCTCGGCCAGCCACCCCGGCTGGCCGCCACCGACCTGACCGTACGAGCCGGCGAGGCGCTCGCGGTGCTCGGACCGAACGGCGCCGGGAAGTCCACCCTGGCGCTGCTGCTCGGCGGACTCCTCCGGCCCGGCACCGGGCGGCTGACGGCCAGCCCGGAACTGGCCGGAACGGACTCGCGCACCGCACCGCACCGATGGCGGGCACCGGCGCTGACCCGCCGGATCGGCTCGGTGTTCCAGAATCCCGAGCACCAGTTCGTCACCGGCACGGTCTTCGACGAGCTGGCCCTGGGGCCGAGGCGGACCGGGGCGTCCGAATCGGCGGTGCACGACCGCGTGACGGAACTGTTGAGCCGGCTGCGGCTGGATCGGCTCGCCGCCGCCAACCCGTACACCCTCTCCGGCGGCGAGGCGCGGCGGCTGAGCGTGGCGACCGCCCTGGCCACCGCGCCCCGCCTGCTCATCTGCGACGAACCCACCTTCGGCCAGGACCGGCGCACCTGGCGCGAGCTGGTGGATCTCCTCGCCGACCTGCGCGACGCCGGACACGGCCTGGTCACCGTCACCCATGACGCCGACTTCGTGGCCGCGTTGGCCGACCGTACGCTGGCCCTCGCTCCGCCCGACACGGGACCGGCACGACCATGATCACCCTGGAGCCGATCGCCCGGCCGGGCGCGCCGCTGGCCCGGCGAAATCCGGTGGCCAAACTGGCAGCCGCGATGTTGTTCGCGTTTCCGCTGATGGCCACGCTGGACCCGGTCACGCCGGCCATCGCGATCGCCGTGGAGCTGGCGGTGCTGCCGCTTTTCGGGGTGCACCCCGGGCTGCTGGCCCGACGGGCCTGGCCGCTGCTGGCCGCCGGCGGCGGCATCCTGGTCACGCTTGTGCTCTTCGCCGCCGACCGGTCGGGTCGGGTGCTGCTCGACGCGGGGCCGGTCGTGGTGACCTCGGGGGTGCTGGTCACCGCGCTCGGCCTGGTACTGCGGCTGTTCGCGGTGGCGTTGCCCGGCGTGATCGTCTTCGCCACCACCGACCCGACGGACCTGGCCGACGCGCTGGTGCAGAACGCCAGGGCACCCGCCCGGTTCGCGATCGGCGCGTTGGCGGCGTTCCGGTTGGTGCCGCTGCTCGGCCAGGAGTGGCAGATGATCACCATGGCGCGTCGGGCGCGCGGAGTCGAGGCTGGGCGCAACCCGGTGGCCCGACTACGGCTGTTCGTCTCGACGGCGTTCACGCTGCTGGTCGGGGCGATCCGGCGGGGCACCCGGCTCGCGGTGGCGATGGACGCCCGAGGCTTCGACAGCGGCATGCCGCGCACCTTCGCCCGCCGACAGCGTTTCGTCACGGCCGACTGGCTGCTCGTCGTCGGCGCGACGGCGACCGCCGGGGCCGCGCTCGCCGTCAGCGTGGCACTCGGCGTCTTCCGCCCGCTGGTCGGCTGACCCCGCCGCCACGCGTCGAAGCGGACCGGGTCAGCGACGGACCCGGCCGACACCACACATGGTCGGGATCGCATGTTCGCATGTTCGCCGCGAAGGTGACACGCCGCGTTCCCCCGCTACGACCAGATTGGCCTGCGACGACTCCTCGATCAATCTGGAGCAGCAGATGGGCCACGGCCACGCGCACCACCACGACCACGACGCCGCCAGCGGTACCGACGTGCCCCCGGCGCTCGACCTGTCCATTCCTGACAGCGACCTGCCGCCGGCCGACCTGAACCGGCGCGGTTTCCTGCGTAACGCCGGCCTGCTCGGTGCCGGCGCGGCCACCACCGTGCTGGCGACCGGCACCCCGGCGGTGGCCGGTGGCCATGACCACGGTCACGGGCCCGGCGGGGACCACGGCAGGACCGGCGGGTTCCACTGGCTCGCGGGCGACCACCACATCCACACGCAGTACAGCTCCGACGCCATGTACCGGGTGATCGACCAGGCCCGGCACGCGCGGGCGTACGGCCTGGACTGGATGGTCGTCACCGACCACGGCAGCGCTACGCACGCGAAGATCGGCGTGGAGAAGGTCAACCCGGACATCGTCGCCGCCCGCTCCCGGCTCAAGGATCTGCTGATCTACCAGGGCTTGGAGTGGAACATCCCGGCCGCCGAGCACGCCACCGTCTTCGTGCACCCCGGACGCAACGAGGTCGCCGTGCTCAAGGAGTTCGAGAACTCCTTCGACGGCAGCGTCCGCAGCGCCGGCGACAACACCCCGGCGAACGAGGCGCTGGCCGTCGCCGGCATCAAGTTCCTCGGCGAGGCGGTCCGTAAGCGCCGCGTCGAGGGTGCGCTCTTCCTGGCCAACCACCCGGCCCGTCGGGGCATCGACTCCCCGCACGAGATCCGGGCCTGGCGCGACGCCGACCCGAGCGTCGCCATCGGGATGGAGGGTGCCCCGGGCCACCAGGCCGCCGGCCTGCCCCGGGACAGTGGCGGCCGGGCCCGCGGCTACTACGACAACAACCCGTCGGCCAACTCGTTCCCCGGCTACCCGCTGGAGAGCTACCGCACCTGGGGTGGGTTCGACTGGATGACCTCGACGGTCGGCGGGCTCTGGGACAGCCTGCTCGCCGAGGGTCGGGCCTGGTGGATCAGCGCCAACTCCGACTCGCACGTCAACTACCTGGACACCTCGCAGCGGGGCCCGGGCAGCGACTTCAACCTCAACGGCAGGTACAACGACCCGGTCCACGGACCGGTGATCACGGACGCCGGTGACTACTGGCCGGGGCAGTACAGCCGCACCCATGTCGGGGCGAGCAGCTTCAACTACCGGGCGGTCATGGACGGTCTGCGCGCCGGCCGGGTCTGGGTCGACCACGGCGGTTTGATCAAGGGGCTGGACGTCCGCGCCCGCGTCGCCGGTGACCGGCGGGCCAACTCCGGCACGCCGCTCGGCGGGGTGCTGCGGGTCCGGCGTGGCACCGCCGTCGAGGTGACCATCGACATCGACCTCGCCGACATCCCGAACTGGTCGCAGTTCGTGCCCGTGCTCGCCCGCGTCGACGTGATCGCCGGCCGGGTGACCGGCCCGGTCGCCGACCAGGACAGCTTCACCGCCCCGAACACCCGGGTGGTGAAATCCTTCGAAGTCACCGCCAAGACCGGCCGGGTCTCGTTCAGCTACTCCTTCGGCCGGGTGGATCAGCCGTTCTACCTGCGTATCCGGGGTACCGACGGCAAGCGCAGCCAGCCCGGTCTGATGGGCGCGGGGGTCGACCCGTTCGGTCCCGCGTTGGACGTCGCCGGTGCCGCCAACCCGTGGGAGGACCTGTGGTTCTACGCCAACCCGATCTGGGTCCTGCCGAAGTGATCGTCGGCCTCAGCCTGGGGCACCGCACCCTGCTTGAGGCCGACCACTGGCTCACCAAGCAGGTGACAGGGCTCGGGCCGGATCTGGTCGCCTGCACCCACCTGGTCGCCGGGCCGTACCCGCATGTGGCGCTCAGTGTGGCCGGCACGGCGGCCGAGCGGCTCGCGGAGCTGGCGGTCACCCCACCCGAGCTACGAACCGCAGCGGCCCGGGCAGCCGGTCAGCACGCCGCCCGCCGCTCCGGGCGCGCGGTGCACTACCCGGGGGCGGACCGGATGGTCGGCACCCTCACCGTCGCCGAACTGCTCGCCGCCGGGGCGATCGAGCGGGTGGTGGGGCTGGGTGGGACGCCGGTGGCCCCGGACGCGCCGGTACACACCAGGGACTTCGTCCGGCCACAGTGGCAGGACGGCGAGCTGGTCCTGGTCACCATGCCGCACCACGCGGGCGGCCTGGCCCCGTTCGAGGTGCCCGACCCGACGCCCTGCTGCGCCGACCACTGAGGTGATCCTCCGACCGTCGCCCCCGGCACCGGCGCGACGGGCGAGGTCAGGGGGCCGGGTGCGCGCGTACCGACACGCACCCGGCCCCCCGTGGACCGTCAGCTACGCCGGAAGGCGTAGCGGCGGACCTGGCCGGTCCGCTGGCCACGTCCGACACCGGAGGTGCCGGTGGCCGGTGGCCCCGCCTTGGGGGCGGCCGGCCGCCCGGCCGGCAGGGTGGGCACCGGAGCGATCGCGACGTCGTCCAGGTTCGCGGGTGTGACGGCGGCGAGTTCCGCCGAGTGACGGTCGGGACGGGACTTCCGGGAGCTGCGTTTGGCTGGCATCTGTGCCTCCTCGCTCGGCCGGCAACCGGTGGACGGTCGGCCGACCGCGTCGTGAGGACCGCCATCAGGCGGTCGGGGACGGTACGGACTGCTGCCCGGGACCGGCCACGGAGGACGCCACCGCCGACGGCGGGTGGACACACACGCGGACGCCCGGGAGCACACGGGGTCGCGGCACGACAGCGGCGAACCCGGCTCGGAAAGGGGCGTCAGTAGCGCATGCCCGCACGTTATCGCCCCGGCGAGGTGGGCGCAGCCGAATTAACGCCACCGGTCCGCGCGGGGCATCGTGGTGCGTTACGCGACCACCTGATGACCAGCGGTGGGGGGACGGCGCGCGCCGAACCGGTACCGCGATACCGTCGCAGCACTACAGGTAGACGGCGGAAGGTGGCGACGAGGATGGCGGATCGGGC
Source organism: Verrucosispora sp. WMMD703 (assembly GCF_049178935.1). Lineage (NCBI taxonomy): Bacteria > Bacillati > Actinomycetota > Actinomycetes > Micromonosporales > Micromonosporaceae > Micromonospora > Verrucosispora sp. WMMD703. The sequence continues at coordinate 5,344,812 of NZ_JBMHMM010000004.1, forward strand.
TACGGCGCAGATCGGTGTGACGGGGCTGGCGGTGATGGGTCGTAACCTGGCCCGGAACCTGGCCCGCAACGGGTTCACCGTGGCGTTGCACAACCGCTCGCCGGAGCGGACCCGGTCGCTGGTGGCGGAGCACGGCGACGAGGGCACCTTCGTCCCGACGGAGTCCCTGGCGGACTTCGTCGCCGCGCTGGAGCGCCCCCGCGCGGTGATCATCATGGTCAAGGCGGGCGGTCCCACCGACGCGGTGATCGACGAGTTGGTGCCGTTGCTGGAAGCGGGCGACATCATCATCGACTGCGGCAACGCACACTTCGCCGACACCCGACGCCGGGAGGAGGCGCTGCGGGCCAAGGGCCTGCACTTCGTCGGCACCGGTGTCTCCGGCGGCGAGGAAGGGGCGCTGTGGGGGCCGAGCATCATGCCGGGCGGCTCGGCCGAGTCGTACCGCAAGCTCGGACCGATCTTCGAGAAGATCGCCGCGCAGGTCGAGGGCGTGCCCTGCTGCCAGCACGTCGGGCCGGACGGTGCCGGGCACTTCGTCAAGATGGTCCACAACGGCATCGAGTACGCCGACATGCAGCTCATCGCCGAGGCGTACGACCTGCTGCGGGCCGGGCTGGGCGCAGAGCCGGCGGAGATCGCGCAGATCTTCCGGGAGTGGAACTCCGGCGAGTTGGAGTCCTTCCTGATCGAGATCACCGCCGACGTGCTGGCGCACAGCGACGCCGCCACCGGGCGGGCGTTCGTGGACGTGGTGCAGGACCGGGCCGAGCAGAAGGGCACCGGCCGGTGGACCGTCCAGATCGCTCTCGACCTGGGCATCCCGATCACCGGCATCGCCGAGGCCACCTTCGCCCGGTCGCTGTCCGGGCACGTGGGTCAGCGCGAGGCCGCGCTGCGGGCCTTCCCCGAGGCCGGCGAGAAGTGGCAGGTCAGTGACCGCGAGGCATTCATCGAGGACGTACGGCGGGCGCTGCTCGCCTCGAAGATCGTCGCGTACGCCCAGGGCTTCGACCAGATCCGCGCCGGCAGCGCCGAGTACGACTGGGGCATCGACCTGGGTGGTACGGCGACGATCTGGCGCGGTGGCTGCATCATCCGGGCCCGCTTCCTGGACCGCATCAAGCAGGCGTACGACGAGCAGCCGGAGCTGCCCACCCTGCTGGTCGCGCCGTGGTTCGCCGACACCGTGCGGGACGGCGTGCCGAGCTGGCGTCGGGTGGTGGCCGAGGCGGCCCGGGCCGGCGTACCGGCGCCCGCCTTCGCCTCGTCGCTGGCGTACTTCGACGCGCTGCGGGCAGACCGGCTGCCGGCCGCACTGATCCAGGGGCTGCGCGACAACTTCGGCGCGCACACCTACCGCCGGGTCGACCGGGACGGATCGTTCCACACCCTCTGGGCCACCCCCGACCGCGCCGAGGTCGAGGCCTGACCCGCAGGTCGAGGCCGACACCGATACCCCCCCCCGACATACGGCATCTCGCGGTATCCCTGCTGAGGGATACCGCGAGATGCCGTATTGCCGAGCTACCGGCCGCGCCGGTCGCGTCAGAAGAAGCGGCGGCGCTTGGCCTGCTGGGGGCGGATCAGGTCGGCGCCCTTGTTGAGCAGCCGAGTGGCCCGGTTGGGGCCACGGCGGGACTCCAGCGTGTGGCTCAGTTTCCGGGCTCCGGCGGCGGCGACCGGTACCGCGATGGCCATCACCGCCCACTGCCCGATGCGCTTGCGGATCATATGGGTTCACCTCCGTCAGTGGCTGCTGTCGGCGGTGATACCCAGTGTTGCCGCCGCGTATGCGCTCAGGTGGCCGGAACCACCGACGCTCACGCCGGAAGGCCGACGCTCAGCCTGCCGGCACCACGGACGCCGAGGTGGTCGGGGCCACCGGATTGGGCAGCGCGCCACCGAACCGACGATCGCGCTGGGCGTACAACTCGCAGGCGTACCACAGGTGCCGGCGGTCGAAGTCCGGCCAGAGCGTGTCCAGGAAGATCAACTCGGCGTACGCGCTCTGCCACAGCAGGAAGTTGGAGGTCCGCTGCTCGCCGGAGGGTCGCAGGAACAGGTCCACCTCGGGCACCTCAGGGTGGTAGAGGTACCGCTGGACCGTCTTCTCGGTGACCTTGGCCGGATCGAGCCGACCGGCGGCCACGTCCCGGGCGATCGCGGCGGCAGCGTCGGCGATCTCCGCCTGCCCGCCGTAGTTCACACAGAACTGCAGGGTCAGCGTCGAGTTGCCGCGGGACATCTCCTCGGCGGTCTGCAACTCGCTGATGACGCTCTTCCACAGCCGCCCGGCCCGACCGGACCACACCACCCGCACCCCGAGGTCGACCAGCTGGTCCCGGCGGCGGCGGATGACGTCCCGGTTGAAGCCCATCAGGAACCGCACCTCATCGGGTGAACGTCGCCAGTTCTCGGTGGAGAAGGCGTACGCCGACAGGTACGGAATGCCCAGCTCGATAGCGCCCTCGACGGTGTCGAAGAGGGAGAACTCCCCCGCCTCGTGGCCCTTGGTGCGGGGCAGACCGCGTTCCTTGGCCCACCGACCGTTGCCGTCCATCACCACGGCGACGTGGCGGGGCACCGCCCCCGGTGGCAGCGCCGGCGGTCGGGCTCCGGACGGATGCGGTGTCGGCGGCACCGGTTCGCGCCGCCCGGCCCTGGACGATCGGATCACTCGGTTCTCTCCCTACTCACGTCCGGTGACGCCCGGTCGGGCGGCAGCGCTGCACCGGCCGGGGCCACAGTGCCGGCGTCGCCGGTCGAGGCCATGGTGCCGGCCTCGCCGGTCGGCCGCCGTGCGCCGGGTGCCGACGGCATCCCACCCCGGTCGACCAGCGGCAGCGAGCGTAGCGCGCGTTCCAGGTGCCACTGCAGGTGCGCCGCGACCAGGCCGCTGCATTCCCGGCGTACCCCGTTCTCGGTGGCGTCGGCTATCCGCCAGTCACCGACGGTGAGCGCCGACATCAGGTCGATGGTGGCCGGGGCCGGGTGGGCGGCCCCCGGTGGCCGGCAGTCCGGACAGACCGCGCCCCCGGCCGGCACCGAGAACGCCCGGTGCCGGCCCGGCGTGCCGCAGACCGCGCAGGCGGTCAACGCCGGCGCCCAGCCCGCCAACGCCATCCCGCGCAGCAGATACGCGTCGAGCACCAGCGTGGTGGCATGCCCGCCGTCGGCGAGGGCGCGCAGCGCGCCCAGGGTGAGCTGAAACAGCCGCAACGACGGTTCCCGCTCGACCGGGGTGAGCCGCTCGGCAGTCTCGGCGATCGCGCTGGCGGCGGTGTAGCGGGGATAGTCACCGAGAAACCGCTTGCCGTAGAGATCGATCCCCTCGACCTGGCTGACGCTGTGCAGCGAACTGCCGTGCTCCCCCTTGGGGTCGCCGGCCAGCTGCACATCGACGTGACCGAAGGGCTCCAGCCGGGCACCGAACTTCGACATGGTCCGGCGTACCCCCCGGGCGACCGCGCGGAGCCGGCCGTGCCGCCGGGTGAGCAGGGTGATGATCCGGTCGGACTCGCCGAGTTTCTGCACACGCAGCACCACCGCGTCGTCGCGGTAGAGCTGTCGGCGGTATCCGGCCATCGCGCCATTCTCCCCTCCGGCCGGGAATCAGGTCCGACCCCGGGTCGGAATTCAGGGTCCGCTCGGGGTCGCCGTGCCGGCGAACCCGGATGCGCGCCCGGTGGGGCCGGTCGTAGCGTGCTCGGCATGGCTTCGTACCGGACCAGCACCGTCTCCCGGCCCACCGCCGCAGATCAGCCCGTCGCCGCGCGCCGAACCACCGCGCCGCGAGCGAGCACCGTGCGTCGGACCGGCATGGCGGTCGCCGCGACCGCCGCCCTCATCGTCCTGGTCGGGTGTGACAACCTGTCGTACCGGCAGCTGGACTTCGACACCACCGAGTCCGCCCGGATCACCGCGATCCAGGTGCTGCCCGGTTCCGGCGATGTGGTGGTCCGGGCCGACGGCGGAGCGGACGGGGTACGCGTCAAGCGCGTGGTGCGCTACCAGGGCAACCAGCCGGACGCGACGTACGAGATCAAGGGCACGGAACTGGTGCTGGACACCTCCTGCGGCAGCCGGTGCACCGTCTCCTACGAGGTGACGGTCGACGCGGGGGTGGGCGTACGCGGCGAGACCGGCTCCGGGGACGTCGATCTCAGCCGCGTCGGCCGGGTGGACCTCGAGGTCGGCTCCGGCAACGTGCGGGTCGCCGCGGCGACCGACACGGTGCGGGTGGAGACCGGCTCGGGCGACATCGAGGTGTACGACATCGCCAAGCCTGTCGTGCTGCGGGCCTCCTCCGGGAACGTGACGGGAAGTCGGCTCGGCGGCGAGGTGGACGCGGAAACCAAGTCCGGCGACGTCACCCTCGACTTGGACAAGCCCGTCTCCGCGCGGGCGCACGCGTCGAGCGGCAACGTCACGCTGACCGTGCCCGGCGGGGCGTACCAGATCCGGCCGAGGGCCGACTCCGGCGAGATCGACCTGGGTGTCCCGGATGATCCCTCCGCCGCGTCCGTGCTCGACCTGCGTACCGGCAGCGGCGACATCACCGTCACCTCGCGATGACCCCACCGCCCCGGCCACGCTGTTCCGGGACCGGTGCCACCGGCCCGGCACCCGGCTCGTGATCCTCGCCGGTGCGCGACTCCGCGTGCAGGCGGGTGGGGCGCGCCGCCGGACGGCGGCCACCGGGGACCAGCTCGGGCGGACGCTGCGCCGCCACATCCTCGACCCAGCCCACCATCGCGGTCACCAGGGCCACCAGCAGGAAGACCAGGACCACCCGGATCGCCAACCCCAGCAGGTCCTGATGCGACCAGCCGACCACGTCGACGAGCGGGGTGAGTGCGACCACGAACGCCATGTGCCACAGGTAGACCGTCAACGCCCGCCGGTTCAGCACGGTGACCGCCCGGCCTACCAGCGCGCTCCGGTCCACCCAGGCGACGGTCGCCGGTGCCCGGCCCAGGGCCACCAGGATGAACGCGGCCGACCAGAGTGCGTTGCCGAGCGGAATGTCGTTGAGGTCGTAGCCGCGCGGACCCTGGTGGGTCAGGATCCAGGCGCCGCCCACCGCCGCCAGCGCCAGCGCGGTCGGCACCAGAATCCAGGCGCTCAGGCGGCGCAGCATCCCGCTCTGGTGGGCGAAACCCAGCAGCCACGCCCCGAAGTAGAGCCCGAAATGGCGCAGCACGACCGGCGGGTTCTGGTAGATGCCCAACTCGATGACGAGCAGCAGGCAGTACGGGGCAAGCAGGGTGGGTAACGGGAACCGGCGGAACAGCCACAGCGCGACCGGGGATGCGAGCACGAACCACAGGTAGTCACGCAGGTACCAGATCGGGCTCAGCGCCAGCGCACCCCAGTAGTTCGCCGGTGGGTCGGCCACCGGGAAGAGCCAGAGCAGCACCGCCGGGGTGAGCGGCAGCCCGGTGAGCAGCATCGCCGGCACGAAGATCACGGCGACCACCCACAGCGACGGCAGCAGCCGTCGCAGTCGCCGACCCACCGCCATCGGCCCGGACCGCAGCAGGGACGCGGCCATCAGCGAACCGGCCAGCGCGAACATCACCGACATGGCCGGGAACAACAGCGTAAGCGATCCCCAGCCGGTGACGTGGTACACGACCACCCGCACGATGGCCAAGGCGCGCAGCAGGTCCAGGTATCTGTTTCGCATCAGCCTGCATCTGTGTCGGGGGTGCGGAGGCTCTTGCGTCCCCTACCCTCCGCTGCCCGCCGACGAACCGGTCAGCGACCCACTGCGTTAGTGAAACTTCCCATATGCCTGACGGGCCCCGATCAGACGGTCCGGTGCCGGTCGCCCTATTTCACCGGCCCGCCGGATCGGCTCAGAACCCGAGCTTGCGCAACTGCTTGGGGTCGCGCTGCCAGTCTTTGGCCACCCGTACGTGCAGATCGAGGTAGACCTTCGTGCCCAGCAACTCCTCGATCTGCCGCCGCGCGGCGGTGCCGACGCCCTTGAGCCGAGCGCCCCGATGCCCGATGACGATCGCCTTCTGGCTGGGCCGCTCCACATACACGTCGGCATAGATCTTCGTCAGCCGGCCCTCCGGAATCATCTCCTCCACCACCACGGCGATGGAGTGCGGCAACTCGTCACGCACACCCTCCAGCGCAGCCTCCCGGATCAGCTCCGCCACCAGCACCTGCTCCGGGTCGTCGGTGAGCATGTCGTCCGGGTACAGCTGCGGCGACTCGGGGAGATAGCGCGTCATCACCTCGACCAGGGTGTCCACCTGGTGCCCGGAAACCGCGCTGACCGGCACCACCTCCGCGAAATCCCCCAGCTCACTGACGGCGAGCAACTGCTCGGCCAGCCGCTTGCGATCGACCAGGTCGGTCTTGGTGACCACCGCCAGCACGGTCGCCTTCAGCTCGGCCAACTCCCCGGTGATGAACCGGTCGCCACGGCCGATCGGCTCGTCGGCCGGGATGCAGAGACCGATCACGTCGACCTCGCTCCAGGTCTGCCGCACCAGATCGTTGAGCCGCTCACCCAACAGGGTGCGGGGACGATGCAGTCCCGGAGTGTCGACCAGCACCAGCTGCGACTCCGGCCGGTGCAGCACCGCCCGGATGACGTGCCGGGTGGTCTGGGGCTTGTTCGACGTGATCGCGATCTTCTGCCCGACGATGGCATTGGTCAACGTGGACTTGCCGGCGTTCGGCCGCCCGACGAAACACGCGAAACCCGCCCGATAGGAGCGCTCGCTGCGCTCGCTCATGACGTCGCTCCGCTACGCTCTGCGTCGCCATGAGGCACCCACGCACCGCACCCGACGATTCGCTCGCTCCGCTCGCTCATTCGGTCACCGTGCCGAGCACCGTGCCATCTGGCCCGGCCACGTGCACCGGCGCGTCGGCGGCCAGGTCACGCACGGCCGCGTAGCCGGCGCCGTCCAGCGTGGACGCCTCGGTCACCACCACCGCGGCCTCCAACCGGGTGGCACCCGCCGCAGCCGCCGAGGCGACCGCCAGTTGCAGTGCGGTGATGGTCAGCGAGGGCAGCGACACGCTGGCCGCCGCGTACGTCCGACCATCCTGATCCCGGACCGCGGCACCCTCCACGGCACCCACCCGGCCTCTGGCACCACGGGCGAGGATGACCAGCTTGCCGTCCTCGGCGCTCAATTCGGAGCCGGTGGACCGGACGGCCGGTACGGCGGGTGACTCAGGCATCGGCGGGCTGCCTCTCCTCGGATTGGTCGGTGTCGGAACGGGACGCGGTCGGCGGAGCGCCCGGAGCGTCCTTCGTGTCGGTCGGCTCCACCCGGCGCACCAGCACCGTGTCGATCCGGTTGCGTCGACCGGTGGTGCCCTCGGCGACCAGCCGCAGGCCAGCCACCTCGACCCGCGCGCCCGGAATCGGCACCCGACCCAGGGCCTGGGCGAGCAGACCCCCAACGGTCTCCACCTCGTCGTGCGGCAGCTCGGTGTCGAACAGCTCGCCGAGATCCTCGACCGGCAGCCGGGCGGTGACCCGCACCGCACCGTCGGGCAACTGCTCGACCGGGGGGCGCTCGACGTCGTACTCGTCGGTGATCTCTCCGACGATCTCCTCGAGAATGTCCTCGATGGTGACCAGACCGCCGGTGCCACCGTACTCGTCCACCACGATGACCAGGTGGTTGCGGGCGGCCTGCATCTCCGACAGCAGATCGTCCACGGGCTTGGACTCGGGCACGAAGGTCGCCGGCCGCATCAGCTCGGCCACCGGTAGCTGACGGTCCTCGACGGCCCCGCCCTGGGTACGCCGGATCAGGTCCTTGAGATAGAGAATGCCGAGCACGTCGTCGACGCTCTCACCGATCACCGGGATCCTGGAGAAACCGGAGCGCAGGAACAGCGCGAGCGCCTGGGAGAGGTTCTTGCCCGACTCGATCCACACCATCTCGGTACGCGGCACCATCACCTCGCGGGCGATGGTGTCACCGAGGGCGAAGACCGAATGGATCATCTGCCGCTCGCCGTGCTCCACCACGCCCCGTTGCTCGGCGAGGTCGACCAGCTCACGCAGCTCGACCTGAGTGGCGAACGGCCCCTCCCGGAACCCACGGCCCGGGGTGACCGCGTTGCCGATCAGGATCAGCAGGGAGGCCAGCGGGTTGAGGACCCGGCCCAGCCAGCGCACCAGCGGCGCGGCCGAACGGCCCACCGCGTACGCGTGCTGCCGGCCGAGGGTGCGCGGGCCCACGCCGACCACGACGAAACTGACAACGGTCATCGCCCCCGCGGTGACCAGCGCCGCCCGCCAGCCCGCGCCGAAGGTGTCCACCGCCACCAGCGCCACCAGTGTGGTGGCGGTCAGCTCGGCGAGCAGCCGGAGCAACAACAGGAGGTTCAGGTGCCGGACCACGTCACCGGCGACCGTCTGGAGGGTACGGGCGCCTCGGATCCCCTCGCGGGCCAGCTCGGCCGCGCGGGCCGGAGAGACCGCAGCAAGGGCCGCCTCGGTCATCGCGATCAGGCCGGCAAGTACCACCAGCCCGGCAGCGAAAACGAGTAGTTGCAGGTCGGGTAGGCCGGTGGCGGCCGCGGCCAGCGGAGTGTCCATCACCGGGAGCGGGCCGACCGCCAGCTCGCCAGCAACCGGGCCTGGAGCCCGAACATCTCCCGCTCCTCCTCCGGCTCCGCGTGGTCGTAACCGAGCAGGTGCAGGACACCGTGCACGGTGAGCAGGTGCAACTCGTCGGCGGTGCTGTGCCCGGCGGTGGCCGCCTGCTTCGCCGCCACCTCCGGGCAGAGCACGATGTCGCCGAGCAGTGCGGGCTCACCACCGGCGGCGGCGGTCTCACCCGGCCCGTGGTCGACGCTGCCCTCGTCCATGGGAAAGGCCAGCACGTCGGTCGGGCCGTCGCCGCCCATCCACCGATGGTTCAGCTCGGTCATGTAGTCGACGTCCACCAACAACACGGAAAGCTCGGCGAGCGGATTGACTCCCATCTCGTCGAGCGCGTGCCGGGCGACGGCGAGCACGGCGTCGGTGTCGACCTCGGCACCGGACTCGTTGGCGATCTCGATGGACAACTGTCTTCCCTCGGTCTAGCGGCGCCGGCCGCCGCGGTTGCCCTGGGCGCTGCGCCCGGACACCGCGTGCACGCCCTGCGCCTGCTGGTTCTCGGCGTCCCACCGCGCGTACGCGTCGACGATCTCTCCGACCAGCCGGTGACGTACCACGTCGGCGCTGGACAGCTGCGCGAAGTGCACGTCCTCGACCCCGGCCAGGATGTCCCGGACGACCCGCAGCCCGCTCGTCGTCCCACCGGGCAGGTCGACCTGCGTGACGTCGCCGGTGACCACGATCTTGGAGCCGAAGCCGAGCCGGGTGAGGAACATCTTCATCTGCTCGGGCGTGGTGTTCTGCGCCTCGTCGAGAATGATGAACGCGTCGTTGAGCGTGTTGTGCGTGACCAGGAAGTCATCGGTGACATACAGCGAATCCTCCGCCGCCACCTGGATGCACATCGTCTCCTGGACACCGGCGGGGACGATCGAGTCGATGAAGCGCATCGGCCGGCCGCCACCGCACTCCTCGTACCGCTGGCGCTTACGCGCCAACCGGAACGGCGCTACGCCCTCCGGCAAGCGGATCTCCACGACATAGGCGTCCGACCGGTAGCCGACCGGACGACCGTTCGCCAGGCCAGGCTTACGACCCTCGGCCACCCGAACGCGCCACGTCGCCACGCCACCGAGTGACTGGACCAGGTGGACGACGTCGTCGCGGAGCCGGGGAGAGGTCGTCGAGTACTGCACCCGGCAGGTCCGTCCCGCCTGGACGACCGGCCCGCCGTCGGTGTCCAGCAGCCCCTGCAGGACGGCCAGGCGGACATCGACGCTGTTCTGGAGATAGACGGACGGGACGAACTTGGTGCCCGACTTCGTCCCGGCCAGACCCAGCTCGCGGAGCGCGACCGTCACCGGGTTGGCGACGATCACTCCACCTCGGTGCCCCTTGGTGTGCCGGAGCACATAGTCGTACTCGCTCTTGCGGTGCAGCTCGATGTCGATGAGGTTGTCCTCGATCGCGCGAGCGAGCTCAGGGTCCGCCGTGGTGAACCCCGGCGTCGTGCGGCGCGAGATCGACCCGTCACCGAGCAGCAGGCCGAGGACGTACGGATCGAGTGGAACGTCCTGCGGCTCCAACTGCACCGGAGCCACAACCGGCAGTTCGTAACGGCGGAGGTGACCCCGCCGCTCCTGCCCGATCATCTCCTGGGTCTCCAGCGTGCGTCGGCGACCACGCCGCTTGTCCTCGGGGGTGGCGACCGTCCAGAGATGCTCACCGCAACACAGGGTCGAAGCCCCGTCCTGCGTGGTCACCCGGTAAACCTGCTTGGGTCCTTGCGGGTAGATCCCGATCACCGGGGTCGGCATGCCGTTCGAGCCGATCACCAGGTCGCCGACCTGGAGTGAACCGAACCGCTTGAAGCCCTCCGGTGTCAGCACGCGGGCGTCGTACGGCTGCGCCCGGCCCCTCATGTATGCCAGGGGGGCGACCTCGATCGTGCCGGCGGCCATCAGCTTCGGGATGGTCTCCGGGTCGAGCATGTCGTGCAGCGCGTCGTAGAGCGGGCGCAGGTAGGGGTCGATCTTCTCGTTGAGCGTGCCGGGCAGGAAACCGAGCCGCTCCCCCGCCTCGACCGCCGGCCGGGTCAGGATGATCCGGTTGATCTGCTTGGCCTGCAACGACTGCACCGCCTTGGCCATGGCGAGGTAGGTCTTGCCGGTACCCGCCGGGCCGATGCCGAAGACGATCGTGTGCCCGTCGATCGCGTCGACGTAGCGCTTCTGTCCCAGTGTCTTGGGACGGATGGTGCGCCCGCGCCGGGAGAGGATGTTGAGGGTCAGGACCTCGGCGGGCCGCTCCGTGCCACCCTGTTCGAGCATGCCGACGGTACGCCGGACGGCATCTGTGGTCAGGGTCTCGCCTTTCTCGATGAGTTCGAGCAGCTCGCTGAAGAGCCGCTCGGCGAGGGCGTTGTCGGCGGGAGCGCCGGTGATGGTGATCTCGTTGCCACGCACGTGCACGTCACTGTTCACCGAGCGCTCGACCAGTCGCAGGATCTCGTCGCCCGCGCCGAGCAGGTTGACCATGATCTTCGAGTCGGGGACCGTGATCCTGGTCTGGACCCGGGGCGGGCCGGGAGGTGGGGTGCCGGTCATAGGTCGGGCCCGAGGGCCCTGCGCCACCTGCTCTCGATCTCGGTGCCGGGCCCGTGGCACGGCGTGCGGACGTTACCCCCATCGTATCGGTTCAACGGCGGGGACACGCTGCCCATTTCCGCCGCTGTGACGCTCCGGCACGACCGGACATAGCAGGGCATTCCACCCCGATGAACCGCCCGGTCAGACGCGGAAGTCGAAACCGTCGAAGGTCTCCTGGCGGCGGGTGAACCGGTAGGTCGCCCAGTGCATCCGGACCACCACGCCGGCGGAGTCCCGGGTCAGCCGGAGCAACTCGCCGTTCTCCCGGCCGGAGACGGTACGGAACACGTCCGGCTGGTCCGGCACCGGGGCGAACACCGCCGGTGGCTTCCCCGGCGGGTCACCGGCGCCACGGGCCCGCAGGGCCCCCTCGTGCCACGAGAAGACGTACTCGAAGCCCTCGCCCCACCAGCGGCCGAGCAGTCCGCGCACGTCCGGCGGCGCCGGCTCACCGGGACGCCACGGGTCGATGTCGGCCGGATCGTGCTCGACCGCGGCGGCGAGCAGTCGGTGCGGCAACTCCAGCAGTTCGACGGCGGTGCCGGAGGAGCCCAGCACGGCGGCGCCGAACGCCCCCGGGGTGCCCTCGCCGCCCCGGCGGCCGTACGCCCCGGCGAGGAAGCCCGGCATCGCCCCGTCGTGCCCGACGTGCACCACCCGCTCCCCCTGGGGTACCAGGATCAGACCGAGACCGAAGCCGCCGGCCCAGACCGCCTCGTCGGTGACCGTCACCGGCCAGCGCATCTCGTCCAGGGTGGCCGGGGCGAGCACCCGACCCGCCGCGTCCAACGCCGCCGGGTCGGCCAGGAAGGCGGCCCACCGGGCCATGTCGGTCGCCGTGCTCCACAGCTGCGCGGCGGGGCTCACCGCGCCGAAGTCGGTGGGCGGCTCCGGATGCGCCTCGTCGGAGTACGCGTCGACCAGGAACCCGGTCGCGGCGCGCGGGCCCGGGGTGGTTGTGGTGGCGGTCAGCCCGAGCGGGGTCAGCACCCGCTCGGTCAGCACCTCCGCCCAGGTGCCGCCGCGTACCTGCCCGACCAGGTGGCCGAGCAGCGCCATGCCGAGATTCGAGTAGTGGTAGCGGCGGCCGGTCGGCAGCACCCGCTCGGCCCGGTCCAGCTCGGTGATCAGCTGGTCGGTGTCCGGTGCGCGCAGGGTGTCCCAGACGTCGCCGTACGGTTCGCGTTGCAGGCCGGCGGTGTGCGACAGCAGCCGGCGCACGGTCAGCTCACCGTGCGCCGGCAGGTCGAGGTGCCGCCGCAGCGGGTCGTCGAGGTCGAGCAGCCCGTCGTCGCGGCACTGCATGACCAGCACGGCGGTGAACGTCTTGGTCACCGAGCCGATCCGGAACCGGGTCTGCTCGTCCAGGGCCGTGTCGTTTCCGGTGCCGCCAGCGGTGCACGTCCACAGCGGCCGGTCGGCGCGGTGCACCGCCGCCGAGACCGCCGGCACCCGGGCCTGCGCCTGGACCTGGCGCACCAGCCGGTCCAGGCGACCGGCGGCGGAGGTGCGGCCGGCGGCGGAGGTCATCCGAGACTCCGGGCCAGCATCGGGCCGAGCGGGGCGCCGCCGAGCACGTGGGCGTGCACGTGGAAGACCTCCTGGCCGCCGTACGCCCCGGTGTTGAACATCAGCCGGAACCCGTCGCCGAGCAGGCCCTCGTCCTCGGCCACCGCGGCGGCGGTGGCCAGCACCTCGCCGGCCAGCGCCGGGTCACCCTGGCCGAGCGTGGCAACGTCGGCGTAGTGCTCCTTCGGTACGACCAGCACGTGTACCGGTGCCTTCGGGTCGATGTCGCGGAAGGCGAGCGTGGTGGGCGTCTCGCGGACCACGGTGGCCGGAATCTCTCCGGCGACGATGCGGCAGAACAGACAGTCGCTTCCCATCCGGGCAGTGTAAGGAAGGGTTCCTCGGCGACGTCCGCGCGACGCTCACCAGCGCAGCAGGCGGGTGGCGAGGACCGCCAGGGCGGCCACACCCGCGGTGGAGGTGCGCAGCACCGAGCTGCCGAGCCGTACCGGTCGGGCGCCGGCTTCCTGGAAGGCCGACAGCTCGTCCGGGGTGATGCCGCCCTCCGGCCCCACCACCAACACGATTTCGCCGTGTTCGGGCAGCTCGACTGTGGTCAGCCGGTCGGTCGCCTCCTCGTGCAGCACGTACCCGGCCGCCGCCCCGGCGATCCGGCGCGTCACCGATGCGGTGCTCTCGTCCGGCGCTCCCGCCACCACCGGCAGCCACGCCCGCCGGGCCTGCTTCGTCGCTTCCCGGGCGGTAGCGACCCACCGGCTGCGGGCCCGTACGCCCCGGTCGCCGCGCCACTGCACCACCGAGCGCCCCGCCGCCCAGGGGACCAGCTCGTCCACGCCCGCCTCGGTCATCGCCTGCACGGCCAGCTCGCCCCGGTCGCCCTTGGCGATGCCCTGGACCACCACCAGCCGCGGGTTCGCCGCGTCGACGTACCCCCGGTCGGTCACGTCGAGATCGAGGGTGCCCCGGCCGACGGCGGTGACCATGGCGGTGGCCGTGCCGCCCCGCCCGTCGGCGAGCAGCACCTGCTCGCCGACGCGCAGCCGTTGCACGGTGGCGGCGTGGTGGCCCTCGGGCCCGTCCAGCACCATCGAGGCGGCGGTCGGCAGCGACTCGACGAGGAACAGCGGGGCGGACACGTCAGGCGTGGCCGTTGAAGGCGTCGCGCATGCGGGAGAAGAAGCCACCCTGCTTGGTCAGCTCGGCGACCTCTTCGCCGCGGGTCTTGGCGAAGTCGCGCAGCATCCGTTCCTGGTCGGCGTCGAGCTTGGTCGGGGTGCGCACGTCGAGGTGGACGTAGAGGTCACCCCGGCCGGCGCCGCGCAGGTGCGGTACGCCTCGGGCCCGCAGCCGCAGGGTGCTGCCCGGCTGGGTACCCGGCTTGACGTCGACCGGTTCCTCGCTGTCGAGCGTCTTGATGGTCAGCCGGGTGCCGAGTGCGGCGGCGGTCATCGGCACGGTGACCCGGCAGTGCAGGTCGTCGCCCTTGCGGGAGAAGACGTCGTGTGGCCGTTCGTGGATCTCCACGTAGAGGTCCCCGGCGGTGCCGCCGCCCGGGCCGACCTCGCCCTGCTGGGCGAGGCGGATCCGCATGCCGTCCTCCACCCCGGCGGGGATCTTGACGGTCAGCGATCGGCGGGTGCGTACCCGGCCGTCGCCGGCGCAGGTCGGGCAGGGGCTCGGGATGGTGGTGCCGTAGCCCTGGCAGACCGTGCACGGGCGAGCGGAGACCACCTGCCCGAGGAAGGTGCGCTGCACCGACTGCACCTCGCCCCGGCCACCGCACGCCTCGCAGGTGGCCAGGTGGGTGCCGGCGGCGGTGCCGGCACCGGAGCAGGTGGTGCAGAGTACGGCGGTGTCGACGGTGATCGGCGCCTCGACGCCGAAGGCGGTCTCCTGGAGGTCCAGCTCCAGTCGCAGGATCGCGTCGGCGCCGGGGCGGGTACGCGGACGCGGGCCCCGCCCGGCGCCCGTGGCGCCCCCGAAGAACGCGTCCATGATGTCCTGGAAGCCGACGAAGGGGCCGGCCCCGCCGGGGCCACCCGGACCGCCGGGCCCGCCTCCACCGGGTGCCAGCGGGTCACCGCCCAGGTCGACGATCTGCCGTTTCCGATCGTCCGAGAGGACCTCGTACGCGGCGTTGATGTCCTTGAACTTCTCCTGTGCCTCCGGATCCGGATTCACGTCCGGATGGAATTGGCGCGCCAGCTTGCGGTAGGCGCGCTTGATCTCGTCATCGGAGGCACCCTTGCTCACGCCGAGAATGCCGTAGTAGTCCCTGGCCACTGCGTTCCGTGTCCTCGTGTTCGTCTCGAGTTACGCCGTTCGGCGGCGGCAGCCTGCCGTCGGCCCTGACTTGTCAGTTCTGGGCCAGCAGCTCGCCCACGTAGCGTGCCACGGCCCTCACCGTGGCGATGGTTCCGGGGTAGTCCATCCGGGTCGGTCCCAGCACGCCCATCCCCCCGACGATGGTCGCGCCCGGGCCGTACCCGGTGCTGACCACGGAGGCCGCCCGTAGGTTGTCGATCTCGTTCTCGTCGCCGATGCGCACCCGCAGGGTGCTCGGTTCCACCTCGCCGATGAGCTTGAGCAGCACGACCTCCTCCTCAAGAGCTTCGAGGATCGGACGCAACGAGCCCTGGAAGTCGAGCAGACCGCCCCGGGCGAGGTTGGCGGTGCCGGCCAGGGCGAGCCGCTCCTCGTGCCGTTCGACGAGCGTCTCCAACAGCACCGTGGACAGGGTGGTCATCGCCGGGCGCAGGTGCGGCACGGAGTCGTCGATGAGGGCCTGCACCAGCGGCGGGGTCTCCGACAGGCGGACACCTACGAGCTTCTCGTTGACCAGCCGGCGCAGGTCCAGTACGTCGTCGGCGAGGACCGGTGCGGGCAGCTCGACCAGCCGTTGCTCGACCCGACCGGTGTCGGCGATCATCACCAGCATCAGCCGGGTGGTGGAGATCGGCACCAGTTCCAGGTGACGCACCCGGGACCGGGCCAGGCTCGGGTACTGCACGACGGCGACCTGCCGGGTCAGCTGTGCCAGCAGCCGCACCGTGCGGTGCACCACATCGTCGAGATCGACGGCGCCGGCCAGGAAACGCTCGATCGCTCGGCGCTCGGCCGGGCTGAGCGGCTTGACCCGGCTCAACCGATCCACGAAGAGTCGGTAGCCACGGTCGGTGGGCACCCGCCCCGCGCTGGTGTGCGGCTGACGGATGTAGCCCTCTTCCTCCAGCACGGCCATGTCGTTCCGGACGGTGGCCGGCGAGACACCAAGTTGGTGCCGCTCGACCAGCGACTTGCTGCCGACCGGCTCCTGGGTGGCGACGTAGTCCTCGACGATCGCCCGGAGCACGGCGAGCTTCCGGTCGTCCAGACCCATCCTTGCCACCTCCTGTCGCAGGTCAGCCCGCAGCGTCACGGCCACCAGAGGAACACTCTGGCACTCGACTGTAGCGAGTGCCAGTCTACGTCGGCGTCCCCCTCGACGCGATGATCAAGTCGGCCCGCTCGTCATCGAACCGATCGGCGGGTTGACACTCGCCGGTGTCGCTCTGGTGCGCCGTTGCCGCTGGCACCTACCGTGACCTCCATGACTGAACCACCTCGTCCCCCGGACTCCGGCGACGAACCCACGACACCACTGTCCGGTTCGCCAGGCCAGGGCGGCTATCCCCCGCCCGGCGGTTATCCCCCGCCCGGCGGCTATCCACCTCCCACCGGCGACCAACCGCCGCCGGCCGGCTACCCGCCGCCCGGGGGCTACCCGCCGCCCGGCGGTTACCCTCCCCCACCCGGAGCCCCCGGTGTCGGCTACCCGACCGGCGGTTACGGCGCTCCCGGCGGTGGCTACGCCAACAACGAGGACAAGACCTGGTCCCTGATCGCCCACTTCGGCGGCCCGCTCGGCGTGGTCGTCGGTGGCGGGCTCTTCGGCTGGGTGGCGCCGCTGATCGCGATGATGACCCGCGGGCAGCAGTCCCCGATCGCCCGGGCCCACTCGGTGGCCGCGCTGAACTTTCAGCTCACCTGGGCCATCGTCGGTGTGCTGAGCTGGGTGCTCACCATGATCACCTGTGGCATCCTGTTCTTCGCGCCGATCATCGCCGGGATCGTGCCGGTGATCTTCGGCATCATCGGCGGGGTCAAGGCCAACGACGGGGTGCTCTACCAGTACCCGATGAGCTACTCGTTCGTGAAGCGCTGACCGCGCGGGCCGGCCGGATGACGGGGGTCAGGGCAGCAGGTCGCGGACCACGGCGTCGGCGAGCAACCGGCCGCGCAGGGTGAGCACGGCGCGGCCGGCGGCGTGGGCGGGCTCGGCGAGCAGGCCCTCGGCCAACGCCCGCGCCGCACCCGCCCGCCCGGCGTCGGTCAGCACGTCCAGCGGCAGGCCGGAGGCCAGCCGCAACCGGAGCATGACGTCTTCCATGTGCGCCTCGTCGCCGGTGAGCACCTCCCGGGCCTGCCCGGGTGACGCCCCGGCGGCGAGGCGTTGCGCGTACGCGGCGGGATGCTTGACGTTCCACCAGCGCACCCCGCCGACGTGGCTGTGCGCCCCCGGCCCGAGGCCCCACCAGTTCCCGCCGGTCCAGTAGAGCAGGTTGTGCCGGCAGCGCGCGGCTGGCGTGCGGGCCCAGTTGGAGACCTCGTACCAGGAGAAACCGGCCGCGCCGAGGGTGGACTCGGCGGCCAGGTAGCGGTCCGCGGCGACGTCCTCGTCCGGGTACGGCAGCTCGCCACGGCGCATCCGGGCGGCCAGCCGGGTGCCGTCCTCGACGATCAGGGCGTACGCGCTGACATGGTCCACGCCTGCGGCGACCACCTGGTCCAGCGAGGCGGCGAAGTCCTCGGCCCGCTCCCCCGGCGTTCCGTAGATCAGGTCGAGATTTACGTGGTCGAAGCCGGCGTCACGGGCCTCCAGCGCGGCGGCGGTGGCCCGGCCGGCGTGGTGCCGGCGGTCGAGCACGGCGAGCACCCCGGGCGCGGCCGACTGCATGCCCAGCGAGATCCGGGTGTACCCGGCCGCACGCAACTCCTTCAGCGAGGCGGGCGTCACCGACTCGGGGTTGGCCTCGGTGGTCACCTCCGCGTCGGTGGCCAGCCCCCAGGTCCGGTCGATCGCGTCGAGGATGCGGGCCAGGTCGTCGGCGGGCAGCAGGGTGGGGGTGCCGCCGCCGACGAAGACCGTCTCCACCCGGGCCGGTGGGGTGTCGTCCAGCACCCGGGCGGCGAGCGCCAGTTCCGCCAGCACTGCGTCGGCGTAGCCCTCCCGGCTCGCGCCGCCGCCCAACTCGTCGGCGGTGTACGTGTTGAAGTCGCAGTAGCCGCAGCGGCTCGCGCAGAAGGGCACATGCACGTAGACCCCGAAACCCCGGACGGCTACGGACGCACGGGCGGACGCGGGCAGCGACCCGTCGGCGGGGACGGGCTCGCCTGCTGGAAGGACGCCGGGCATGGCCACTAGTGTGCCCTGGCATGACCTCTCCCGACGTGTTCGTGCGGGTCGCCACGGCCCACGGGGTGACCACGCTCACCCTGGACAGTCCGCACAACCGCAACGCGCTCTCCACGCCGCTGATGACCGAACTGCTGGCCGGGCTGGCCGCCGCGGTCGCCGACGACGCGGTCCGGGTGATCGTGCTCGACCACACCGGGCCGGTCTTCTGCTCCGGCGCCGACCTGAAGGAGACCGCGGCGGCGTACGCCAGCGGCACGGTGCCCGCCGGGATGCTGGGTGACGTGCTCGCGGCGGTCTGGGAGTGCCCGAAGCCGGTGCTGGCGAGAGTCGCCGGCCCGGCCCGGGCCGGCGGACTGGGCCTGATCGCGGCAGCCGACCTGGCGGTCTGCGCGGCCGAGGCCACGTTCGCCTTCACCGAGGTGCGGATCGGGGTGATCCCCGCGGTGATCTCCGCGACGGTGCTGCCCCGCCTGACCACCCGGGCGGCAGCCGAGCTGTACCTGACCGGCGACACCTTCGACGGCCGGCGGGCCGCCGAGATCGGCCTGGTCACCGCCGCGGTGCCGGCCGCGGAGCTGGATGCCGCGGTGCGGCGGTACTGCGACTCGCTGGTACGCGGGGCCCCGTCGGCGTTGGCCGGCGCGAAGCGACTGCTGCGCCGACCGGCCGCCGTCGACCTGCGCGCCGACCTGACCGAGCTGGCCGAGGTGTCCACCGGGTACTTCCTGTCGGCGGACGGCGTCGAGGGGGTCACCGCGTTCCGGGAGAAGCGGCCGCCGCGCTGGGTGGCGGAACTCGGTGGGTGAGGTACGGCCGGGACGGGGAACCTCGCGTTGCGCGTAGGTGCCGCGGGAGGTGGGAACCGGTCGGACGACCCGAACATGTCGATGAGGGACGTACGCTTGGCGGACCTTGACACAGGAGGTGCGGGTGCGAACTCGGGCTGTCGCGACGGGCTTCGTGGTCCTCGTCCTGATCGTCGCGATCGGGACGATCGTGGCGTTGAGGCAGGCCGGTGAGGGGCTACGGCTGCCGCTGGCCGGCCGGGCCTGCACGGTCCAGGCCGACGGCGAGGTGACGCTCGACTCGCAGCAGATGGCGAACGCGGCGACCATCGCGGCGATCGGCGTGCAACGCGAGATGCCGGAGCGGGCGGTGGTGGTGGCGCTGGCCACCGCGTACCAGGAGTCCGGGTTGCGCAACCTGACCGGTGGTGACCGCGACTCCGTGGGGCTGTTCCAGCAGCGACCGAGCCAGGGTTGGGGCACACCGAAGCAGATCCGCGACCCCCGGTACGCGGCGGGGAAGTTCTACGCGGCGTTGAAGAAGGTGCGCGGCTGGGAGGACATGCGGGTCACCGACGCCGCGCAGAAGGTGCAGCGCTCGGCCTTCCCCGAGGCGTACGAGAAGTGGGCCGACGAGTCGCAGGTGCTCACCCGGGCGCTGCTCGGTCACGCCAGCACGGCGGTCACCTGCGCGGTGGGCGGCGATCCGGTGGTGCGCGGCGCCGCCGCCATCGCCGCGCTGACCGAGGGGCTGGCGCTCGACTGGGGCCTGGTGGCCTTCACCGGCGACGACGACCGGCAGGTGGGCAGGAGTTACTTCACCTCTGCCGTCGACAGCTCCGGCAACCCGACCCTGCTGAAGGTGGGGATCAACGAATCGCCCTCCGCCGAGGGTGTGCGGGCCGGCTGGCGGTACACGCACTGGCTGGTCTCCCACGCGAAGGAGCACGGGGTGAAGCGGGTGACCTACGACGGCCGGGAGTGGACCGCCAAGCGCGGCGACTGGAAGCGCCTGCCGGACAGCGACCGGGGTGACACGGAGGTCCTCGCCGAGGTCCACGCCGACGTCTGACCGACCTCGATCTCCTTGGACCGACCGCCCTTACCCGCAGTCACCGCAAAATTCGGCAATTTGGTACGTAATGCCACGTCTCGCCACGTTGAGTGACGTGTGGTAGTCGTCCAACCGCCTTCAGTCGCCGTACCTGTGGAAAGGTCGCGGGGTGCCCCCCGAGCCGCCTGGACGCGCGTTACGATCGGCGGCCTGTGCCAGAAATGGTTTCACCTCTTGGGGAGGGGTACTACGTGGCGTTCGACTACGGCGACCGGACCGGCTACGAACCGATCAGTGACGTCGACCGCAAGGAGTTCCACGAGCAGGGCTTTCTCCTGCTGCGCAACGTCCTGACCGAGGATCACCGGGCCGCTCTCGAGGCCGCGGTCGACCGGGTGTACGAGGAGGAGAAGGCCAAGGGCAACACCACCAAGGACGGCACCCTGCACCTGCTGGGCTTCCTTGAGCGTGACGAGCTCTTCGGCGAGCTGCTCACCCACCCGATCGCGTTCCCCTACATGTGGGGCCTGGCGGGCTGGAACATCTACACCCACCACAACCACCTCGACGTCACGCCGCCGGCGTTGGAGCCCGAGAAGCCGTACTGGGGTTGGCACCAGGACGGGTACCGGCAGAACTCCGACCCGGAGACGATGGACCCGAATCTGCCCCGGCCGATGTTCTCGCTGAAGGTCGCCTACGTGCTCTCCGACCTGTCGGAGAAGGGGCGCGGCGCGACGAAGGTGATCCCTGGCAGCCACCTGTGGAACTCGCTGCCGCGCCCGTCGGATCTGAGCGTGCACAACCCGGACCCCGAGGGCACCGTCGAGATCACCGCCAACCCGGGTGACGCCTTCATCTTCGACCGCCGCCAGTGGCACTCCCGGTCGACGAACCTGTCGAACATCACCCGCAAGATGCTGTTCGTCGGTTACACCTACCGGTGGATCCGCCCGCTCGACGAGCTGCACCCCGACAAGGACGGCGAGTGGTACCGCAACCGCACGCCGGTGCAGCGCCAGCTGCTCGGGGAGGGCACCCACACGGCGAACTACTGGGGCATCAACTGGGACGGCTACATCGACGACGAGATCCCGCTGCGCAAGGAGCTCAAGCAGCGCGGTCTGCTGAACCGCAGCATCCCCTGGCTCCGCTGACCGGACCGTGACGACAGGCCCCGTGGCCACGCCTGGACGTGGCCCACGGGGCCTGTTCGCGTCTGCTCGGGGACGTGCCGGTCCGTCAGCCGGCCGACTCGCCCAGCCGGCGACGCGCCTTCTCGCGAACCGGCTCGGGCAGGTCGTCGGCCGCCAGCAACCGGGGCAGCAGCGCCGGCTCCAGGGTGAGCGCCCGGAACACCTCGCCGAGGGTCACCCCGTGGGCCGGCCGGTGCACGATCTCGATCGGGTCGCCGACGCCCACCGCGCCCTCCCGCACCACCCGCAGGTAGGCGCCGGGCGTCGCACGGGCGGTGAACCGCTTGATCAGATCCGGTACCCCCCAGAAGCCGGCAAAGGTGGTGCACGGCGTACGCGGCTTGGTCACCTGGAGCAGCACCTCGCCGACGGCCCACTGCTCGCCGATCACGGCGCCGGTGACGTCGACCGCGTGCGTGGTGAGGTTCTCGCCGAAGCCCCCCGGACGGATGGCGCGCCCGAGGTCCGCCTCCCACCAGGCCGCGTCCTCCACCGCGTACGCGTAGACGGCCTGGTCCGGACCACCGTGGTGGGACCGTTCGCCGATGAAGTCGCCGACCAACCCGTCGGTGCGGAAGAACACCGGAGCCTCGACCGGCCGCTTGTCGATGCCGCTGCGCCCGCTCGCGTCACCGGCCCACGCCGCCTCGGTCACGATGCCGACGTTCACCGATGCCACCCTGCCCGTCATGATCACATCCTAGGGGAGCGGCTTCGGCGCGCCACCGCCCGCTGGTCAGGTCGGTCGCGCACCACGTTTGTCGTACGCATGCGAAAGGCGCCCGACCTCGACGGTCGGGCGCCTTTCGACGGTTCAGCTGTTACCGGTGGGTGACACCCCGGCGGTTGCGGCCCACACCGGCGACCAGCGCCACCGCGACGGCGGCCAGCAGCACCTGGAGCATCAGCTCCCGCCAGTCGATACCGGCGGTCTCGGCGAAGCCGGACGCACGGGCGATCACGGTGCCGAGCAGCGCGGCACCGACACCGATGAGCATGTGCAGCCAGATCGGCATGTTCTGACGGCCCGGCACCACCAGTCGGCCAAGCGCACCGACGATCAGACCAACGATCAGGGCGGTGATGATGCCCCAGACGGTGAGCTCCATGGTCGCTCTCCTTCACGAAAGACGTTCAACGTTTGTGGTGTTCCTGTCGTGACCGCCTAATGCCCGACGAGCGAAGATCCCAAACCGGCTTTTCTGGCCGAGAGGTCGCGACCACCCCGAAAGACCGCGCCACGCAGACGGGCGCCCGGCCGGGTGGCCGAGCGCCCGTCGGGACGGATGCGCTTACTTCTTTCCGCTCGCCTTGCCGTCGGAGTCGGAGGAGAGCGCGGCGATGAACGCCTCCTGCGGGACCTCCACCCGGCCCACCATCTTCATCCGCTTCTTGCCCTCCTTCTGCTTCTCCAGCAGCTTGCGCTTACGGCTGATGTCACCGCCGTAGCACTTGGCGAGCACGTCCTTACGGATGGCGCGGATCGTCTCCCGGGCGATCACCCGGCTGCCGATGGCTGCCTGGATCGGCACCTCGAACTGCTGACGCGGGATGAGGTTGCGCAGCTTCGCCGCGATGGTGGTGCCGTAGGCGTACGCCTTTTCCTTGTGCACGATCGCACTGAACGCGTCCACCGGCTCGCCGTGCAGCAGGATGTCGACCTTGACCAGGTCGGACGCCTGCTCGCCGGAGGGCTCGTAGTCCAACGACGCGTAGCCCTTCGTACGGCTCTTCAACTGATCGAAGAAGTCGAAGATGATCTCAGCGAGGGGCAGCGTGTAGCGCAGTTCCACCCGGTCGGCGGAGAGGTAGTCCATGCCCAGCAGGCTGCCGCGCCGGCCCTGACACAGCTCCATCACCGCACCGACGTAGTCGTTGGGGGTGAGCACCGTGGCCCGCACCGTCGGCTCGTACACCTCGGCGATCTTGCCGGTCGGGTACTCGCTGGGGTTGGTGACCACGACCTCCTCGCCATCCTCCTGGATGGCCCGGTAGACCACGTTCGGCGCGGTCGAGATGAGGTCGAGGTTGAACTCCCGCTCCAGTCGCTCCCGGATGATCTCCAGGTGCAGCAGGCCGAGGAACCCACAGCGGAACCCGAAGCCGAGCGCACCGGAGGTCTCCGGCTCGTAGGTCAACGCGGCGTCGTTGAGCTTGAGCTTGTCCAGCGCGTCCCGCAACGCGGGGTAGTCCGACCCGTCGATCGGATACAGGCCGGAGTAGACCATCGGCTTCGGGTCCTTGTAACCGCCGAGCGCCTCGGCCGCCGGCCGCCCGTTGATGGTGACCGTGTCACCGACCCGGGACTGCCGGACGTCCTTCACACCGGTGATCAGATAGCCGACCTCACCGACGCCGAGCGCGTCGGCCTTGACCATCTCCGGCGAGATGACCCCGATCTCCAGCAGCTCGTGGGTGGCGCCGGTGGACATCATCTTGATCCGGTCCCGGGCGCTGATCCGCCCGTCGACCACCCGCACGTAGGTGACCACGCCCCGGTAGACGTCGTACACCGAGTCGAAGATCATGGCGCGGGCCGGTGCATCGGCGTCGCCGACCGGCGGGGTGAACTGCCGGACGATCTCATCGAGCAGGTACGGGACACCCTCACCGGTCTTGCCGGAGACCCTGATGCAGTCCGCCGGGTCGCCCCCGATCAGGTGGGCCAGTTCCTCGGCGTACTTCTCCGGCTGGGCCGCCGGTAGGTCGATCTTGTTGAGCACCGGGATGATGTGCAGGTCGTTCTCGAGCGCGAGGTAGAGGTTGGCCAGCGTCTGCGCCTCGATGCCCTGGGCCGCGTCGACCAGCAGGATCGCGCCCTCGCAGGCGGCCAGCGACCGGGACACCTCGTAGGTGAAGTCGACGTGGCCAGGCGTGTCGATCATGTTGAGCACGGCCTGCTCGCCGGCCCGCTCGCCCTCGGCGATGGTCCACGGCATCCGGACCGCCTGGCTCTTGATGGTGATGCCACGCTCGCGCTCGATGTCCATCCGGTCGAGGTACTGCGCGCGCATCTGCCGCGGGTCGACCACGCCGGTGAGCTGCAACATCCGGTCGGCCAGGGTCGACTTTCCGTGGTCGATGTGGGCGATGATGCAGAAGTTCCTGATCCGCCCCGGGTCGGTGGCACCAGGAGCGTTCGCGCCGGGATCGAGCGTCGGTGGCACAGCGGTCCGTTCTGGTCGGCTGACGTGAGCGGGCCGGCACGCGCCGGCCCCCTCTATGCTCCCATGTCCCCGGCGGGCATCGGCCGGGCGTCCGTCACTCCTGCGGCGGCTCGACGAAGAGGGCGGCGAGCCGGGGCAGTCGACGGCGGGCCTCCTCCTCGTCGTCGAAGTCCCAGAAGTCGTTCAGGTCGGGCTGCGGTGCCGCCGCGCGCTCCCCCGGCAGGTCGGTCGCGGTGGCCCTGCGGTACGCGTCCCACGGCACCGCGAGCATGTCCGCGCACTCGAACTCCTCACCGCTCAGCGAGGCGGACCGGATCTGCGGCAGCTCGGCCAGCGAGTCCGGATCAGCGACCGCCCGGGCGAAGACCTCCCGTCCCTGGGTCATCAGCCAACCCCGGAAGTACTCGAACCCGTCGTCCGAGGCGCCACCGTTGATCAGGTACGCGGCACCCCACAGGTCGACCCGGTAGGACGCGCCGAGGACCCGTTGCTGGTGGTGGGCGTACCCGACGATCTCCTCGGGGTCGCGGGCGGCGAGCAGCGCGACGGCTCGGGCGGCGATGGCGTCCGGCTCTCCCCCGCCGGTGCGGGCGCGGTCGATCAACTGCCAGAAGTCGTCGGTCCTCATGGTCCGGCAGTCTGGCAGACGCCACCCCGGGTGCCCGGATCCGCGCCGGAGGTCGCCGCCCGACCGGCCACCGGGCAGCATGGTCGGGTGAGTTCCGCCTCTCCGCCCGAGTACCACGCGACCGCGCAGCGGCCCGAGTGGTCGGTCCTGCCAGCGCGACTGCGGACCGCAGTGGCCGCCCGGCTGGGCGCCCCGGTGGTCCAGGCCACGACCGCCAGCGCCGGCTTCACCCGGGGATTCGCCGCGCTGCTGCACACCGCCGACGGGCACCGCGCGTTCGTCAAGGCCGCGCCCCACGCCGAGCAGCCACACCTGGTCGACTGGTACGCCCGGGAGGCCGCGATCCTCAACCGGCTGCCGGCCGGGTTGCCGGTGCCCCGCCCGCACTGGTCGCTGTGGGAGGCGGGCTGGTACGTGCTGTGCCTCGACGCCATCGACGGTCACACCCCCCGGCTGCCCTGGGCGCAGGTCGAACTCAGCACCACCCTCACCGCCTTCGCCGACGTCGCCGAGGCGCTCGCCGATCCACCGGCCGAGTTGACCGCCCTCGGCCTGCCCCGTCTCAGCGACCTGGCCCGAGACGACATCCTCTGGTGGGGCGAGGTCGCCGCCGGCCGGGAACCGGTGCCGCCGTTGCCCGCCCCGGCGCGGGGACGGCTGGCCGAACTGGTCGCGCTGGAGTCGCGCCTGCCCGGGTACGCCGCCGCTTCGACCGGGCTGACCCACGGCGACCTGCGGGTCGACAACGTGCTGATCGACACCGCCGGCGCGGCCTGGTTCTGCGACTGGTCGTGGCTGTGCCAGGGGCCGGCCTGGTTCGACCTGGTCACCCTGCTGATCACCGGGTACGCCGGCGGGCTGGACGTCGATTCCCGCTTCGCCGCCCACCCGGCCGCGGCCGGCGCGCCCGACGACGCGCTGGACGTCACGCTGGCCGCCCTGGCCGGCTACCACCTCACCGCCTCGACGTCGGCGCCACCGACCGCGTCGACCCACCTGCCGGCGCACCAACGGTGGACCGGCGAGCAGGCTCTCGCCTGGCTCTCGCACCGCCGCGCCTGGGCCTGAGGCACCGCCCCCACCGGTTGACGACACGCTGGTGTCCCGGCGACCGGCCTGGGTGCGGGTGTCCCGGCGGCAACCGGCCTGGGTGCGGGTGGTGCGGCGACCTGTGCGGGTGCCGTTTTGGCCCGCCCGAACCGGACCTGGTAACCTGGCTCTTCGCGCAGCGATGACGCATGCTCGTCGCGCGCACAAGCTGACCAACCCGAGCTATCAAGACGAGGCTGTCGCGTGGCGAACATCAAGTCCCAGATCAAGCGCAACCGGCAGAACGAGAAGCGCCGGCTGCGTAACAAGTCGGTCAAGTCGTCGCTGAAGACCGCCATCCGCAAGTTCCACGAGGCCGCTGAGGCCGGTGACGTCGAGAAGGCCGCCGCCCTCATGCAGGATGCCTCGCGCAAGCTGGACAAGGCGGTCAGCAAGGGCGTCATCCACGGCAACCAGGCCGCGAACCGCAAGTCCGCGATCGCCAAGCGCGTCGCGTCGCTCGCCTCCTGAGCCAGCGCCCAGACCTGACGGAAGCCCCGAGGCGGTGCCTCGGGGCTTCCGCACGTCCATCCGCCCGGCATCGGTCCGCTTCCGGTCCGGCCGCGCGCCCTGATCAGGACCCGGGTTCGGTGGTTTCCGGCCGAGACCCGACATCACTGCGCTCCGCGGCCGCCCCGCCGCGCCCCGCCGCCGCTGTCCCCCGGGCCGCGCCGCCCGGGAACCGGTCGGGTCCGGCACCGGCGGCAGGCGGTGCCGGCCGCGTCGCGCCAGGGCGCTCCTCCGCCGGCTCGGACCGCACCACGCCGGGACGCTCCATCTCCACCGGTTCGGATCGCACCACGACCCCGGGCACGCTGTGCCGCAGCCAGTCGACCCGGGCCCGCCCGACCACCGGCTCCATCTGCTGACGGAACCGGTCACGTTCCTGCTCGGGTACGGCCGCGGCGGAGCGCACCACCGTGGCGGCCACCAGATCGTTGAGCTTGACCATCACGGCCACCGTGGCGGGCAGCACGAGCACCGCCCACCAGGTCACCAGCTCGGCGAGCGCGAGCAGCGCCGCCAGCGCGATCGCCCCCTCGAAGAAGATGAAGCAAAGCACCCCACCCGGATTGACGAACCGCAGGCCGAGCACCCGCGCGTAGAACGGCCGGTACCGCTCCTCGTCGGCCGGGATCGTGGCCCACGAGCCACGGAGGGCTCCGCTCACCTGGTGCCGCCCTGCCGGGCGGCCGCCACCGAGAAGACCGCCTTCTCCAGCGCGTACGCCCGGTCGTCGGAGCCGCCCTTGACCGCCGCGTTGCACTCGGCCGCCGCCCGCATCGCCAGGACCAGCCCGTCGGGGGTCCAGCCCCGGGCCTGCCGTTGGGCCCGTTCGACCTTCCACGGCGGCATGCCGAGGCTGCTGGCAAGTTGGTACGGGCTGCCCCGGCCGGCCGAGGCGACCCGGGCGACCGTACGGATGCCGTCGGCGAGGGCGTCGGCGATCGGCACCGGATCCACCCCCACGTGCAAGGCCCAGCGCAACGCCTCCAAGGCGCCCGGGAGGTCACCGACCATCGTGGCGTCAGCCACCGTGAACCCGCTGACCTCCACCCGGCCCCGGTAGTAGCGCGCCACCGTGTCGGCGTCGATCCGGCCGTCGGTGTCGGCGATCAGTTGGGAGCAGGCTGCCGCGAGTTCGCGTAGGTCGTTGCCGACCGCGGCGATCAGCGCCTCGGCGGCGTCGTCCGTGCACCGTCCGCCGGCCCGGCGGATCTCGTCGCGGACGAAGGACACCCGGTCGCGGTGCCCCTTGAGCTTCGCGGCGGTCACGACCCGGGCACCGGCCGACTTCAGGCCGTCCGCGAACGCCTTGCCCTTGGCGCCCCCGAGGTGCGCCACCACGAGCTGCACCTCGGGGTCGGGGTTCTTCGCGTACGCCAACAGGGCGGCGACCAGATCTTTGCGGGCGTCCTGACCGGACCGGAGCACCAGCACGCGACGTCCGCCGAACAGCGACGGGCTGAGCATCTCGTCGATCTCGCCGACGGCGAGCTGGCTGGCCTGGTATTCGCGCACGTCAACGGCGGGGTCAGCGGCGCGGGCGGCGGCAACGGTTTCGGACACCGCGCGCGTGGCGAGCAGCTCCTCGTCGCCGAGGACGAGCACAATAGGAGCGGCACTGGCGGCGGTCACGCCGCCCATATTCGCACGCGCGGCCGGTCGGTCCAGCCTGCTCGTCATTACTCTGCCGGCAGACCCCGCACTCAACGCAAATCCAGACATAAGACTTATCTTCCGCTTTTCGCAGTAAATCGCCGTCGATTCATCACGATGGACGGACCCGGTCGACGCCAGCGCTCACCACCGCCAGCCCTCGGGGCGACCGCACCACCGCCAGGTCACCCCCGACGTCGGTACGCAGCACCCGCGCGCCACCCCGGGCCAGCCGGGCCAGCACCGCCTCGTTGGGATGGCCGTAGCTGTTCTCCGCGCCGACCGGCACCAGCGCCACCGCCGGCCGCACCGCGTCCAGAAAGGCCGGATCCTGGTACGCGCTGCCGTGGTGGGCGACTTTCAGCACGTCCGCCCGCAGCCCGTCCGGTGGCAGCCGCTCCCGCAGCGCCCGCTGCTCCTCCACCTCGGCGTCGCCGGTCAACAGAATCCGCACCCGGTCGACCATGGCGAGCAGCACCAGCGAGTTGTTGTTCGGATCCGAGCGGGTGCCGCGCATCGGGTACGGCGGGCCGAGCACGGTCAGGTCGACCGCGCCGGCCCGATAGCGCCAACCCGCCGCTGCGGCGACCACCGGCGTGCCGTACGCCGCGGCGGTGCCGCGCACCAGATCCCGGCCGGCCACTGGTTCCGGCCACTGCGGAACCAACACCGTGTCCACAGGTCTTCCCCGGAAGATTCCGGCCACCCCGCCGGTGTGGTCCACGTGGAAGTGGCTGACCACCAGCAGCGACACCCGACGTACGCCGAGCCGGCGCAGGCAGGCGTCCGCCGCCGCCGGATCCGGACCGGCGTCCACCACCACCGCCCGGCCTGCCCGCACCGGAAGCAGCATCGTGTCGCCCTGACCTACCGCACAGGCGGTGACGACCCAACCGTCCGGCGGCCATCCCGGCGCGATCACCCGCACCGGCAGGGCACCCAGCACGACCGCGACGGCGCAGACCGCCACCAGTCGACGTACCAGCGGGTGGCGGGCGGCCACCAGCAAGGCCACCGTCAGCGCCGTCAGCAGCAGCGCTCCGGAGATCCCGCCGGGCCAGGGCAGGTTGCCCGCCGGCAGCCGGGCACCGTACCGGGCCACCAGCACCAGCCACCACGCCGGCCAGTGCGCCAGCCAGGCAACGGCCTCGGCACCGGCCGGCCAGATCGGCGAGACGACCGCGGCCGCCACGCCGAGCACCGTCGCCGGAGCTATCGCCGGCACCGCGAGCAGGTTCGCCGGCACCGCGACCAGGCTGACCGTGCCCGTCAGTCCGGCGATCACCGGCGAACAGGCGAGTTGTGCGGCGGCCGGCACCGCCAGCGCCTCGGCCGCCCCCGGCGGGACGCCCCGCCGACGCAGGCCGTCCCGCCAACTCGGTGCGAGCAGCAGCAACCCGCCGGTGGCCAGCACGGACAGCGCGAAGCCGGGGTCGCCGGCCAGGCCCGGATCGACAAGCACCAGCGCCGCCACGGCGGCGGCGAGCGCGGGCACTGCCGCCCGGGGCCGGCCGGCGGCCAACGCGGCGAGCCCGATCGCGCCCATGGTGGCCGCGCGTACCACGCTCGGGGACGGTCGGACCAGGATGACGAAGCCCACCAGGGCCAGGCCGCAGAAGCACACCGCCAGCGCGGGACCGGCACGGGCCCAGCGGGCCAGCAACAGCACCGCACCCACCACAATTGCCACATTCGACCCAGAAACAGCATTCAGGTGAGTCATTCCGGTGGCCTGGAAATCCTCCTCCACCGGGTCAGGCAGCCGGCTGGTGTCCCCGACGACCAGGCCGGGCAGCAGGCCACCGGGATCGTCCGGCAAAGGTGCGCACGCCTGCTGGAGGCCGGCGCGCAGCCGACCGGCCGCGCGCTGCAACGCCGAGGGAGAACCAAGTCGAATGGGTGCGCCGACGGCCATCAGGACCGCCCCGGTGAGGTCGCCGCCGCGTGACTCGGCCAGGCGCCCGTCCGCAGTGAGCCGTTGCCCGGGCAGCAGCCCCCGCCACGCCGGGTCGTCGGCGAGCACCAGCACCCGCGCCGGAAGGCTGATCCGTTGGCCCTGCGGCCCGGTCAGCGTCACCAGCCTCGCCGGCACCAGCAGGGTCGGTGGACGGCCCACGATGCCGCCGCGTACCGGCCTGGGATCGTCCCGGACGACAAGTTCGGCGGTGACCCGGGCCCGTTCGTCCACCAGGACGCGCAGTGGGCCCGCGTCCCGTACGGTCAGCCGCGCCGAGGTGGCCGCCCCGCCACAGACCACGCCGATCAGGATCGCCACCGCGACCCAGCCGTGGCGGCGCACGGTCGGGCCGGGTCGCCCGACGAAGCCGAACAGGTGCAGCGCCGCCACCCCGGCGAGACCGGCCGCGCCTGCGGCCAGCAGCAGCGTCCGCCGGGCATCGAGATGCAGCCCCGCCAACGCGGTGAGCCAGGCCGCGACCGCCAGCCCCGCCAGGCGGAGGTCCGGCGCGGGCCCGCCGGTCGCGACACCGGGGATTCCGGCCGACGGTGCGACCGGGGCTGCCGACGCCCTCACACCGTCACCAGGTCCTTGAGCTGCTCGTACCGGGCGTCGCCGATTCCGGTCACCTGACGCAGGTCGCCGATGGACCGGAAGCCGCCGTGCTGATCGCGATACTCGATGATCCGCTGGGCGAGCACCGGCCCCACCCCGGGCAGGGTTTCGAGCTGTACCGACGTCGCGGTGTTCAGGTTGACCCGCCCGCCCGCGCCCGGTCCGCCGCCCGGCACCGGGCCGGCTCCAGACCCGGGGCCCGCCGCAGCGCCCGGAGGTGCCGGTACGCCGACCAGGATCAACTCGCCGTCGCTGATCCGGCGGGCCGGATTGAGCATCGCCACGTCCACCCCTGGCAACGCCCCTCCGGCGGCGTGCAGGGCGTCGGCCACCCGCGCGCCGGCCGCCAGCCGCACCAGTCCGGGCCGTCGGACCTTGCCGGCGACGGCGACCACCAGCTCACCGGTCGACTCCGTCTGGGGCTTCGCCGGCTCGTCGCCGGTCTCGACGGACGGGTCAGGTGTCACGACGGTGCCGGTCTCCGCCACGACCGGCTCCACCTCAGGACGGGACTGCCAGGCCCAGATGGCCGCAACCAACACCACGAGGACGGCGACGGCGGCGAGCGCTCGCACTCCCCGCCGCCCCGGATCGAAAGCACTCGGCCCCGCAAGGGGCTTCGGCGACTCCTCGTCGACCGTCCGCCCTCGCTCGTCGTGGACCGGTCCTTCGTCGCTGACCCGAACCGGACCACCGGGCCGGGCCGGGCCGCCGCTGCTGGCCGGGCCACCGGCCCGGATCGGTCCGTCGGCGCGACCGGGACCGGAGTCATCGACCCGGCCGGCAGCTTGGAGCGGCAGCAGCACGGTCGGCCATTCCGTGACCGGCGTCGGCGCCCCGCCGGACGCCCCGGCGAGCGGGGACAGGCCGACGGACGGGGGCCGCTCGGCGAGCGGGGGCACGTCGACGGGCGGAGGCCGCTCGGCGAACGGTGGCCACCCGGCGAGGGCCGTCCGGTCGCCGCCCGACATCGGTGGTTCGGCAGCGCCCGCCGGCAGGTCCAGCGCGTTGGGCATCAGTTGCCACAGACGCCGCCGGACCACCATCTCCTCGTCCTCGTCCTTCGACACGGCGCGAGGTTAGGGCGGCGGGGCCCGGTCGAGCGCGCCGCGCCGGTCCGCCTGTGGACAGCGCGAGGCTCTGTGGACAGCAGCCCGATCATGCACCCGATCTGCTATGGCCTCCGCGCGTTGCCGGGCCGCCGCCTGTCGTGACCGAGACCGTCGCACGAGCCCGACACGTGCGACGCAGGTCGCCGATCCGTCGGTTCAGTCGGTGCGCGCCTGCGGGTCCAGACCGAGGACGGCGCGTCCGCCGTCGACCGGCAGGGTCACCCCGTTGACGAAGGCGGCCGCCGGCGAGAGCAGGTACGCCACCGCCTCCGCCACGTCCTGCGGCTGCCCGATCCGGCCCACCGGGTGCAGCCGGGCAAGCTCCGCCTCGACCCGCTGCGCCTGGTCCGGCTCGGTCTCGGCGAGGAACGCCTCGTGTCGTTCGGTGGCCACCGAGCCGAGGGCTATCGCGTTGGCACGGATGCCGTGCCGGCCGTACTCGACGGCCAGCGCTCGGGTCAGCCCCTCCACGGCCGCCTTGGCCGTGGCGTACGGCAGGCAGCCCGGCACCGGCCGGCTCGCCTGGTGGGACGAGACGTTGACCACGACGCCAGCGGTGCCGGCGGCGAGGAAGCGGCGTACCGCGGTCGCGGCGCCGACCACGGCGGGGCGCAGGTTACGGGTGATCAGGTCGACGACCTCGCCGACCGGCGCGTCGTGCACCGAGGCGTCGCGGAACACGGCGGCGTTGTTCACCCATCCGGTCAACGGGCCGAAGCGCTCCGCCAGGTCGGCGGCCCGCCCGGCGACGCCCTCGTCACCGGCGTCACCGACCACCGCCGCGAGCCGGTCGGCTCGGGCGTGGTCCTCCACCCAGGACAGCGCACCCGGATCGCGCTCGACCACCACGACCGTCCGGCCGTCGGCGAGCAACCTCTCCACGATGCCGCGCCCGACCCCGCGTCCCCCACCGGTCACCACACAGGACATCCGCCCCACCTCCCCAGGCCCGGCCACGCGACCAATCCTCGCCCACCCACGCCACCAACGGCGAACAGGCCAGCGGGTCGAAGGCACCGGCGGCGGCTCGCGCGCGACGGCGCGGACGTGCGCTGACGGCTCGACTGGTCAGCTGGCGTTGTCCGGCCTACGGTGGATCACCACGCAGGCGAGGCCGGGCCCGACGTGCACCGCGACGGCGGCACCGGCCTCGGAGACGTACGCCGCACGCAACCGGTCGCCGAGCCGAACGGTCAGGGTGTCGAGAAGTTCCTCGGCCCGCTGCGGTGCGTCGAGATGGTGTACGGCCAGGTCCACCTGCCCGTCGCCGGCCGCCTCGACGGCGAGATCCACCAACCGAGCCATGCCCCGACTGGCGGTGCGGACCTTGTCCCGCAGCACTATGCGTCCCTCGGGCATGTGCAGGATGGGTTTGACCGACAGCGCGGTGCCGAGCAGCGCCTCCGCCGCGTTGATCCGCCCGCCGCGACGAAGGAACTCCAGCGTGTCCACGTAGAAGTGGATGCTGGTACGACCGACGGCGGCTTCTGCCGCAGCCCGTACGCCGGCCAGGTCGGCGCCCCGCGCGGCGGCCCGGGCCGCCGCGATCGCCGGGAAACCGAGACCCATGCCGCAGGAACGGCTGTCGACCACGCTGACCCGGTCGCCCAGTTCGGCGGCGGCCAGCTCGGCGGCCTCGACTGTGCCGGAGAGTCCGGCCGACAGGTGCACCGAGACGACACCCTCCGCCCCCGCCTCCAGTAGCTCCCGGTAGGTCCGGCCGAACTGCTCGGGCGACGGGCGGGAGGTGCTCACCGACACCCGCCGCGCGCGCAGCGCCCGGGTCGCGTCCGCCGGGAAGGTCTCGACGCCCTCCAGCCCTTCGACGCCGGCCAGCACGACGGTCAGCGGCACCACGGTCAGCGCGTGCTCCCGCAGCAGCTCGGGTGGAAGGTAGGCGGTGGAGTCGGTGACGACCGCGACTGGCATGCGGGCACCGTAGCGGATCAAGCTGGGCGGCTGCCTGGACGCGTCCGCTCAGACCGGCTCGGCGGAGACCGGAATTCCGGTCGCGGCAGTGCCGGTCGAGGCGATGCCGGCCTCCATCGGACCGACGTTGTGGGCGCGCAGGTGCCACCCGCGCTCGACATCGTGGCGCAGTTCCGTCCAGTGACAGTTGCGCAGCGAGCCGACGGCACGCAGCACGGCGTGCTCCCAGCCGAGCAGGTGTCCGCAGCCCTGCCGGGCGGCACCGCCGTGAGTGGCCACCACCACGGTGCCCCCGGACAGTTGGTCGGCGGCCTCCTGCAACGCGGTGCCGATGCGTTTACCCAACTCGTCCAGCGGTTCGATGTCCGCTCCCGGGTCGGGATCCCCGGCCCGCCAGCGGGCGTACTCCCCGGGGAACCGCTCCGCAACCTCGGTCAACAGCAGCCCCTGCCAGCTGCCGAAGTGCCGCTCCCGCAGGCGGGCGTCGGAGCGTACCGGCAGACCGGTAAGCGCGGAGAGCGCGGCGGCGGTGTCCGCGGCGCGGCTCAGGTCGCTGGCGACCAGGGCGTCCGGGCGCAGCGCGGCCAGCAGCGGCGCTGCGCTGCGCGCCTGTTCCCGGCCGAGGTCGTTCAGCGGTACGTCGGTCTGTCCCTGCACCCTGCTGGCGGCGTTCCAGTCGGTGTTGCCGTGCCGCCAGATGATCAGCCTGGTCACTCGCCCGATCCGGCGGCGGCCTCTGCGCTGGCGAGGTCCCGGTCGACGAACGGAATGGTCGGGCAGTCCTTCCAGAGCCGGTCAAGGGCGTAGAACTCGCGTTCCTCGGTGTGCTGCACGTGCACTACGACGTCGACGTAGTCGAGCAGCACCCAACGGCCGCCGCGTTCGCCCTCCCGACGCACCGGCTTCGCCTTCTCCGGCAGGTCCAGCAGGGCCTCCTCGATGGCGTCGACGATAGCCAGCACCTGGCGCTCGTTCGGGGCCGCGGCGAGCAGGAACGCGTCGGTGATGGCGAGTTGGTCGCCCACGTCGATGATGACGATGTCCTGAGCCTTCTTGTCGGCCGCCGCCTGGGCGGCGACGATCGCCAGCTCGTGAGCGCGTTCGGAAACTGTCACCGTTCTCCTTCGATCAACCGTGCGAGGTTTCCAGCCTCTCACACGGCCCGGATTCTCGACTCGCCAGTTTCAGCCGGAAAACGGCATGAAACGGCCGAATCACTCCCGATACAGGCACCGTTTCGCGATGTACTGCACCACACCGTCCGGCACCAGATACCAGACCGGCTCGCCCCGGGCGACCCGCGCCCGGCAGTCGGTGGAAGAGATCGCCATGGCCGGCACCTGCACCAGGCTGACCGTGTCGGCGGGCAGGTGCGCGGCGGTCAGCGCGAAACCCGGCCGGGTGACCCCGATGAAGTGAGCCAGCTCGAAGATCTCATCGAGGTCCTTCCAGCTCAGGATCTTCTCCAGGGCGTCCGCGCCGGTGATGAAGAACAGCTGCGCCTTCGCACCGTACTGGGCACGCAGGTCGCGCAGCGTGTCGACGGTGTAGGTGGGGCCACCCCGGTCGATGTCGACGCGGCTGACCTGGAAACGGGGGTTGGAGGCGGTGGCGATCACGGTCATCAGGTAACGATCCTCCGCCGAGCTGACCGGGACGTCGGCCTTCTGCCACGGCTGCCCGGTCGGCACGAAGATCACTTCGTCGAGGCCAAACCGGTCCGCCACCTCGCTCGCGGCCACGAGGTGACCGTGATGGATCGGGTCGAACGTTCCACCCATGATGCCGATCCGCCGGATGTCTTCCTCCACCCCATGATCCTAGGGCGTGCAAGACCGGGGGCGGGCCGGGCCGTCACCCTTCCGGCCCGGCCCGGCCGCGGTCGTCACGCGCTCGTAGCGGCCACCGCCGTGCGCGCCACCAGGGCCCGACGAAGGTCGTCGTCGGCGTCGGTGACCACCCGACGCAGCCCCGGTGTCAGGTCGTCACGGGCCAGCAACGCCGCGGCCGCCTCCCGGGTGGGCTGGGACACCGCGTGCCGGGGAAAGGCCAGCTTCGCCACCTCATCGGCCACCCAGGGCGTACGCAGCCGCGCGGCGGCCGGCATGTCCGCGAAGTAGCTGGCCACGTAGGCGCTGGTCAGGTCGGCCTGCTCGGGCTGCCAGAAGCCCTCCGCGGTCGCCTCGACCAGCCGATTCGACAGCTCCGTGTTCGACACGATGATCTCCCACGCGGCCTGTTTGGCAGCGGCATCGGGCAGGGCTGCCCGGCACCGGGCGGCCCGCTCGGCACCTGTGGCGCTCGGGTCGGCTGCCGTCTCGGCCTCGATCTCGGCCACACCGGCGGCACCGAGAACCACCAACCGGCCGAGCAGCGCCCACCGTAGTTCGGTGTCCACGGCCAACCCGGTGGGTACGGCCCGGCCGGCCAGCCACCCGGTGAGCAACTCGGCGTCGGTGCTCGCAGCGATCAGCCCCCGGGCGGCGGCCAGTTGCAACGACTCCCCCGGCGCGGCGCCGTCGAGCAGTCGCCGGCAGGACTCGGCGACCCGGGCCAGGGCGGACCGTCGGGCCAGCGGGTCGAGATAGCGGTCGACAAGCGCGCGACTCATCGACAGGACGTCCTCGACAATGATCACTTCCGTCTCGACGGGCAGTGCCGTGACGATGAGGTCGACCAGACCGGTGACCGGCCGTTCTCCGTCAGTCGCCGCGTCCAGCGCCTCGCCCCAGAGCAGGGCGCGGGCCAGCGGGTCGGTCAGGCGGGGCAGCAGCAGTGGCACCGCATCGGCCGACGCGGCGTCGAGGCGGATCTTGGCGAAGGTCAGGTCGCCGTCGTTGGGCAGCAGCACCGCAGCCGCCGGCTCCCCGGCCAACCCGACGAGCCGGGTACGGCCGTCGTCGGTCTTGGGATCGAGATCGACCTCGAACCGCTCGGCGGTGCCGTCCACGGCGTACCGGCCGACGCCGATGCGGTGCGGGCGCAGCACCGGGTGCGTCGGCGGCGCGGTCTGAGCGATCACGACCTCGTCGTACCGGCCGTCGGCGTCCACCGTCACCTCGGCCCGCAGCGTGTTGACCTGCGCGGTCCGCAGCCAGGACTCCGCCCAGTCGGTCAGCTCCCGGCCACTGCTGGCGGCCAGGCTCTGGAGCAGGTCGGCGAGGGTGGCGTTGCCGAAGCGGTGCCGGGCGAAATGGTCGTTGAGACCGGTCAGGAACGCCTCGTCACCGAGCCACGCCACCAGCTGCCGCAGCACGCTGGCCCCCTTGGCGTACGAGATGCCGTCGAAGTTGAGCAGCCCCTCGGCGGCGTCGGCCACCCGATCCGGCGCCACCGGATGGGTTGAGGGGCGCTGGTCGGCGGCGTATCCCCACGCCTTGCGGCGCAACGCGAACGTCGTCCACGCCCGGTCGAACCGGGTCGCCTCGGCGGTGACCCGGGTGCCCAGGTATTCCGCGAACGACTCGTTCAACCACAGATCGTCCCACCAACGCATGGTGACCAGGTCACCGAACCACATGTGCGCCATCTCGTGGGCGATCGTGGTGGCACGCAGCTCGCGCTGGCTGTCGGTGACCGCCGAACGGAACACGTAGTCGTCGCGGAAGGTGACCAGGCCCGGATTCTCCATGGCCCCGGCGTTGAACTCGGGCACGAACGCCTGGTCGTACTTGCCGAACGGATAGCGCTCGTCGAACAGCTGATGGAACCGGTCGAGGCACTGCTTCGTGACGGTGAAGATCTCCGCCGCGTCGGCGTCGAGGTGCTCGGCGAGCGAACGCCGACAGTACACACCCAGCGGAATCCCGTCGTGGGTGTCCCGGCGTACGTGCCAGGGGCCGGCGATGAGGGTGAAGAAGTACGTCGCGATCGGCAGGGTGGGAGCGAACTCCCAGCGACCCGGCGCCGGGTTGGCCGCCAGTTCCGCGTTGGCCGCCACCGTCCAGTGCTTCGGCGCGGTCACCGACAGCGTGACCGGCGCCTTCAGATCCGGTTGGTCGAAGGCGGCGAAGACCCGCTGCACATCGTCCAGGAACGACATGACGTACAGGTAGGTCTCACCGTCGGCGGGGTCGACGAAGCGGTGCATCCCCTCGCCGGTGTTCGTGTATGCCATCTCAGCGTCGACGGTCAGCGTGTTCTGCGTCGCCAGGCCGGTCAGCGGCAGCCGGTTGTCGTCCAGCGTCGCAGGATCGAGATCGGTGTCGTTGAGGCGTACCGCCAGCAGTTTCGCCGGCTTGACCTCGGCGAAGGTCTCGGTGCCGGTGGCCCGGAACCGGATCGTGACGTGGGAGCGGAACCGTTCACCGCCCCCGGTCAGGTCGAGGTCCACCTGGTAGGACTCGACGGTGATCGACGCGCCACGCGCGGTCGCCTCTGCACGGCTCAGGCTCGGCATCCGCTTATCCTGCCCGATGAGGGAACGAACCGGCTTCCCCATTTCCCCTGGTACTGGAGGACGGGACCATGACAGCGCACCCCAAGGGAGACTTCGACCTCTCCCGGGCGGTCTGGCAACGGGCCGAGGGCGACACCTCGGAGGCCGCGGTGGAGGTCGCCTTCGTCGACGATCTCATCGGCATGCGCAACTCCGCCGAGCCGGACGGCCCGGTGCTGGTGTTCACCCAGGCCGAGTGGGACGCCTTCGTCGCGGGCGCCCAGGACGGCGAGTTCGATCTGGACTGAGCGGGGACGCGGTGTCGCTCGCCTAGTCACCGTCGCCCCAGCCGAGGCCACCGGGACCGGGCGCGTGATGGAAACCGGCGTGGCCGGCGACATCGACACAACATTCGGCGTCCGGCCCGAGGGCACCGCAGAACAGCCGCTCCGCACGGTGCCAGGCGTCGGCCGGCGACAGGGCGGAGGCACCGATCGCCAGCTCGGGCCGGAGCACGCTCAACGCCTCGGCGTACCCGACGGCCACCTCACGGGCGGCGACAAGGTCGGCAGCGGTGAAGCCGAGATGCGCGGTGAAATGACGGTCAGGCCGGGACGGCCGGCGCGGACGCCCCACCAGCGGTAGCCGATCCTCGCCGGCCGTCCCGGCCCTCCGCCAGCGCCAGTACGCCGCACGGTTGTCCCACATCCGTCCTCCCCGTGGCACGCCGAACCCCTGTCCGGCGACGTACCCACCCAACCGGGCCGGCGGCCGGTGCACCGCCGGGCAGGTCGACGACGCCGCCGAATTCAGCAAACCAGGCTTCCCCCGTCCTGGGAGGGGCCAGCAGCTCACCTACCTGACCGGCTCGGCCGCACTGTCACCCTTTGGCACGGTTGCGCCGCCCTGACCTGGGTAGATACCACCCGCGACGATTGAGTGGCCGGTCGGCGACGGCCGCGCCCCGGCAGCAGGGGACCCGATGGCGACCATCCCGACGGACCGCAGCCCGGACAGCACCCTGGCCTTCCTGCGAGCCGGCTACCAGTTCGTCGGTCACCGGTGCGATCGGTACGGCACCGACATCTTCCAGACCCGCCTGCTGCTGGAACCGACGATCTGCCTGCGTGGCC
Source organism: Verrucosispora sp. WMMD703 (assembly GCF_049178935.1). Taxonomy (NCBI): domain Bacteria; kingdom Bacillati; phylum Actinomycetota; class Actinomycetes; order Micromonosporales; family Micromonosporaceae; genus Micromonospora; species Verrucosispora sp. WMMD703. The sequence goes on from NZ_JBMHMM010000004.1 coordinate 5,384,247, forward strand.
GGGCCGCCGTCGAACTCTTCTACGACACCGACCGGTTCGTGCGGGAAGGTGCCATGCCGGCTCGCGGTCAACGGACGCTTACCGGCCGGGGCGGCGTACAGGGTCTCGACGGCGACGCCCACCACGACCGCAAGGTCATGTTCATGTCGTTCATGACCCCGACGGCGGTACGGCGGCTTGGGCAGCTCTTCGCCGACGAGTGGCAGGCCCGGCTGCCCGCCTGGGAACTGGCCGGAACGGTGACCCTGCACACCGAGGTCGCAACGATGCTGACCCGAGCGGTCTGCGCCTGGGCAGGGGTGCCGCTGGGCGACGGCGAACTGGACCGGCGTACCGCCGACCTACAAGCCATGATCAACAGTGCCGCCGCGCTCGGTCCCCGGCACTGGCGTGGCCGGCTGGGCCGGCTGCGGGGCGAGCACTGGGCCGGCCACCTCGTCGAGCGGGTACGCGGCGGCGCCCTGTCCCCGCCCGACGGCACCGCCCTGCGCGTGATCGCCGAGCACCGCGACGGCGCGGGGCATCGGCTGCCCCGCCGCGTCGCCGCGGTGGAACTGCTCAACGTGCTCCGCCCGACCGTCGCGGTGGCCCGGTTCGTGGTCTTCGCCGCGCTGGCCCTGCACGACCATCCCGCCTGGCGGCAACGGGTACGCCACGACGAGGAGGCCGCCGGGCAGTTCGTGCAGGAGGTGCGCCGCTACTACCCGTTCTTCCCGGTGACCGCGGCTCGGGTCAGGCGGGATTTCGACTGGCAGGGTTACCACTTTCCGCAGGGCCGCCGAGTGCTGTTGGATCTCTACGGCACCGATCATCACCCCGAGGTGTGGCCGGAGCCGGAGCGGTTCCGGCCGGAGCGCTTCGCCGGCTGGCCGGGCGACCCGTTCACGCTGATACCGCAGGGCGGCGGGGGCCACCTCACCGGACATCGCTGCGCCGGAGAGTGGATCACCATCGAGTTGATGAAGCGGGCGGTGGCGCTGCTGACCGAGGTCATCCGCTACGACGTACCGCCGCAGGATCTCGCGGTGGACCTGAGCCGGATGCCGGCGCTGCCCGGCAGCGGCTTCGTGGTCACCGCCGTGCGGCGCGTCGGCTGAACCGGGCGGCCGGGCCCGCCGCTGTCGCCGATCGGCCCACCCTGCGATCGGCCAGCCGTGCTCGATCGGGAATTTCCCTGCGGATCGGCCGGGACGAGCGACAGGATGAAGGATCGGCGGGGCGACCTCACGGAGCGTGGCGTCCAGCTGTCAGGAGTTCCGTCTCGCGGATCCACGGAGGTGACATCGATGGCGCGTCGGGCAATGGGCGGCGGGGCCACGCGCACCCGGGTCCAACTCGCCGCCCTGGTCGTGGCGGGAGTGTTCCTGCTCCTCGGGGTGCTCGGGTTCGTGCCCGGCATCACCACCGGCTACGGCGACATGACCTTCGCCGGACACCACTCCGGTGCCCGGCTCCTCGGTCTCTTCCAGGTCTCGGTCCTGCACAACCTGTTGCATCTCGGCTTCGCCGTGGCCGGGCTCGCGCTGGCCCGCAGGGTGGCCGGTGCCCGCCTTTATCTCATCGCAGGCGGTGCGCTCTACCTCGGATTGTGGATCTACGGGCTGGCCGTCGGCGAGGAGAGCGGCGCGAACTTCATCCCGCTCAACGACGCGGACAACTGGCTGCACCTGGGACTCGGCCTCGGGATGCTCTTGCTCGGGCTGCTGCTGTCGGCGAGGGCCGGCGGCAGCGACGGCCGCCTCGACCGCCCGTTCGACCGCCCCTGAGCGGGCTCAGGCCGGTACCGGCAGCCGCTTGGCGAAGCACCTCCGATACAGCCCGCCACCTGGCCCACCGGCTCCGGGAACCGGCTCGTACCCGCAGGCCCGGAAGAACGTCACAGCCACCGACAGGTACGGCCCGGTCTCCACCCGGACGAGCGAGTGCCCCCGCTGGTACGCCAACTCCTCCAACGCGGCAAGCAGTTGCCGGCCGACACCGCGACGCCGGTAGGCGGGGCGCACGTACAGATGCTCCAACTCGCCGGTGTCGTCGTCGCGGACTCGGATCCCGCCGTACGCCACCGCCCGGCCGGCGAGCACGACCGTCAGCCAGCAGGTGTCACGGTGCGGGCCGATGTCCCGCCCGGCGGCGTCGCCCGTGAACTCACGCAGCTCGCGCTGCTCGGCCGCGGCAAGGGCGGCGACCTCCGGATCCGCCAGCGGGCGGGACTGGATCAGCATCACTCCACGCTAGGGCGACGAAATTTCGCGAGGGTTTCCAACAGTCGTCCCCATTTCGGAGCGCATCAAGCTATTCGGCGTCATCCCTGCCGGCGGGTGCCGACTCGACCTCGTCGGCCGGTCGCTGCCGGCGAGCCTTGCGGGCGGCCAGCCGCTCGGCCGCACTGGCCCGGGTCGGCTTCTCCTCCAGCCGGACGTCACGGCCCCGGGCACCCGGGACGAACTCCGCACCGGCGTAGAGGGTGGGCTGCCAGTCGAACTCCCGCTCGCCGATGCGGACCAGGTCACCGGGCTGGGCACCGGCCTTGGCCAGCTGGTCCTCGACGCCGAGACGGGCCAGCCGGTCGGCGAGGTAGCCGACCGCCTCGTCGTTGTCGAAGTTCGTCTGACGCACCCAGCGCTCCGGGCGGACACCGCGCACCGTGTACGAGCCGTCATCCTCGGGCTCGATGGTGAAGCCGGCGTCGTCGACCGCTTTCGGCCGGATCACGATCCGCGTCGGTTCGGCCGGTGGTGCCGCCGCTCGCGACTGTTCCACCAGTTCCGCCATCGCGTACGTGAGTTCCTTGAGCCCTTCCCTGGTGGCCGCGGAGACCTCGAAGACCCGCAGACCACGCGCTTCCAGGTCGGGTCGGACGATCTCGGCGAGGTCACGGCCGTCCGGCACGTCGACCTTGTTCAGCGCGACCAGCCGGGGCCGGTCGGCCAGCCCACCGTACTCGGCCAGCTCCGCCTCGATGGTGTCGATGTCGGCCAACGGGTCGCGCCCCGGCTCCAGAGTGGCGGTGTCGATGACGTGCACCAGCACGGCACAGCGCTCGACGTGCCGAAGGAACTCCAGCCCCAACCCCTTGCCGGTGGCCGCGCCCGGGATCAGCCCGGGCACGTCGGCGACGGTGAAGGTGTGGTTGTCGAGCCGTACGACGCCGAGATTCGGCACCAGTGTAGTGAACGGATAGTCGGCGATCTTGGGCTTGGCGGCGGAGATCACCGAGATCAGGGACGACTTACCGGCTGACGGGAACCCCACCAGACCGACGTCGGCGACGCTCTTGAGCTCCAGTACCACGTCCAGTTGCTCGCCCGGCTCACCCAGCTCGGCAAAGCCGGGTGCCTTGCGGCGCGCGTTGGCCAGCGACGCGTTACCCCGGCCGCCGCGCCCGCCCCGGGCCACCTCGAAGGTGGTGCCGGCACCGACCATGTCGGCCAGCACGGTGCCGTCGCTGGTCTGCACCACCGTGCCGTCGGGCACCTTGAGCACCAGGTCGGCACCGTTGCCGCCGTCCCGGTTCGATCCCGCGCCGCCCCGCCCGTTCTCCGCCTTGACGTGCGGCCGGAAGTGAAAGTCGAGCAGCGTGTGCACCTGCGGGTCGACCACCAGGGAGACGCTGCCACCGTGCCCGCCGTTGCCCCCGTCCGGGCCGCCGAACGGCTTGAACTTCTCCCGGTGGATCGAGACACAGCCGTGCCCGCCGTCGCCGGCCTGCAGATGCAGGACGACCCGGTCAACGAACGTCGTCACGACGTAATCCTTCCAGCAGGGCCCGGCCCTGCGCGAGAAAAGGCGAAGCGGGCCGGGACATCAGGTCCACGGCCCGCTTACGCCGGACAGCTACTGCTGCGGCACGATGCTGACGGTCTTGCGACCGCGCCTGGTGCCGAACTGGACCGCACCGGCGGCCAGCGCGAAGAGCGTGTCGTCTCCGCCGCGGCCGACCAGGTCACCGGGGTGGAACTTGGTGCCACGCTGACGGATGAGGATCTCACCCGCGCTGACGACCTGACCACCGAAGCGCTTCACGCCGAGTCGCTGGGCCGCGGAGTCACGACCGTTACGCGAGCTGGACGCACCCTTTTTGTGAGCCATTGGAGGACGACCTACTTCCCGCTGGAGATGCCGGTCACCTTGACCTGGGTCAGCGGCTGGCGGTGACCCTGGCGCTTGTGGTAGCCGGTCTTGTTCTTGAACTTGTGGATCCGGATCTTCGGGCCCTTGGTGTGTGCGGCGATCTCGCCGGACACCTCGACCTGAGCGAGCTTCGCCGCGTCGGTCACCAGGTCGTCACCGTCGACGAGGAGCACCGCGGCGAGCTTCACCGCGTCACCGGGGGCACCGGTGAGCTTCTCGACCTCGATCACGTCGCCTTCGGCGACCTTGTACTGCTTGCCGCCGGTCTTGACGATCGCGTACATCGGAGGCGGACTCCCTGTCGTTGAGGCTGCTAGCGTCTTTTCCCACCGTTGCCGGTCGGTCGTCCCCACGGCGGCTCGCCGGGCAGCAGAAGCACGGCGGCGCGGGCACGCGGGAACTCGGCACACCAAAGTGCGCCGCAGGTTAGCGTACGCCATGGTCGGGCCGAGGCCCAAACCGGGCCGGGCCGGTCAGCGGGCGCAGAGCTTGTCGAGGCGCTGCTGCAACCGGTCGAGCGCGGTCCCCTCAAGCGCCTCGATGTCGGTGCCGAGTTGGCCGACCTCGGTCGACAACTCCGTCAGCAGCTCCTTGAGCCGCTGGTCGTCGGCGCGTGCCGCCTGTGCTCTGAGCGCCTTCTCCCAGTCGGCCAGGGCCGCCTCGGCCCGTCGGCCGGCGGCCTGTGCGTCGGCGGTGTCACCCGCGCCGGTCGCCGTGACCATCGCGGCGAGCTGCTCGACGTACTTCTTCCCCGCGTCACCGCTGGCCTGTTGGGCGGCGGCGCAGATCTCCGGGGCGTTTCCGCCTGCCGCCCCGGGTGCGGGGGTCGCCACCGGCTGTTCCGGGGTGGGCGTCGCCGGGCCGGTGGTGACGTCGACACCCGTCGAGGCCGGGGCGGACGGTTCGCCCGCGTCGGGCCGCTCGGCCGAGCAGGCGGTGCCGACGAGCAGTGCGGCCGTGGCCACGGCGACGGCGAGCGGTCGGCGCATCGACTCCTCCTCCGGCGGCCGCGTCTACCCCCGCGTGCCCCAGGACACGGGGTGAGCCCCGGCCGGGCCGCGGCGACCGCTCATCGACCATACGGGACGGCCCCGCCCGGCGGACATCACCGCCGGACGGGACCTGTCGAACCGTCGTCTGCCCCGCTAGCGGGCCGAGCTGCCCCTACCGACGGTCAGGGCCGGGTACGGCGACGCGCGCCCCCGCGGCGGGAACGGCGCCGACCGGTGCCGCCCTCCTCCTCGTCGGTGTCGCCGAGCGCGTCCGGGTCGTCCGGGGCGGCGAGCCGTGCCGCCTCGCCCTGCTGGCTGTCGGCGACGTCCGCCGCGGCCGGAGTATCCGTCTCGTAACGCGACAGGTCGTAGCCCATGGTGTCGTGGAAGTCGGCGTCGGCGGTGCTCGTGGTGTCGGTCTCGGTGACCTCCACCACGGTCCGCTCCGCCGTGGCGGTGCCCTTACGCGCACGGCGCCGGGACGAAGCGGTCGTCTGCTCAGCCGCCGGGGCACTTGCCGAGGCAACCGCCTTGACCTTGTCGCCGCCCCCGGAGCGCGGCTTTTCCGGCACCGGTTCGGTGTGGATGACCAGGCCCCGACCCTTGCAGCACTCGCACGTCTCGCTGAACGCCTCCAGCAGCCCGGCACCGATCCGCTTCCGGGTCATCTGCACCAGGCCCAGCGAGGTGATCTCCGTGACCTGGTGCTTGGTGCGGTCCCGTCCCAGGCACTCGGTCAGCCGGCGCAGCACCAGTTCGCGGTTCGACTCCAGCACCATGTCGATGAAGTCGATCACCACGATGCCGCCGATGTCCCGCAGCCGCAACTGCCGGACGATCTCCTCGGCCGCCTCCAGGTTGTTGCGGGTGACCGTCTCCTCCAGGTTGCCCCCGGCACCTGTGTACTTGCCGGTGTTCACGTCGACCACCGTCATCGCCTCGGTCCGGTCGATCACCAGGTGCCCACCGGAGGGCAGGAAGACCTTGCGGTCGAGCCCCTTGAGGATCTGCTCGTCGATGCGGTACTCGGCGAAGACGTCCGTGGTGCCGATGTGCCGACGCAACCGGGCGACCAGGTCCGGCGACACGTGCGACAGGTACGACTCGACCATGTCGTACGCCTCGTCGCCCTCCATGACCAGCTCGCGGAAGTCTTCGTTGAACAGGTCGCGGACCACCCTGATCACAAGATCGGGCTCCTGGTAGAGGAGCACCGGCGCGCCGCCCTCGGCCGCCTTGGCCTGGATGTCCTCCCACTGCGCCTGAAGCCGCTTGACGTCCCGGGCCAGTTCGTCCTCGCTGGCACCTTCGGCCGCGGTCCGGACGATCACCCCGGCGCCTTCGGGCACCAGCTTCTTCAGCACGTCACGCAGCCGCTTACGCTCGGTGTCCGGCAGTTTGCGGCTGATCCCGGACGCGTTGCCGCCGGGCACGTAGACCAGGTGCCGACCGGAGAGCGCGATGTGGCTGGTCAAGCGGGCACCCTTGTGCCCGATCGGGTCCTTGGTGACCTGCACTAGCACCGAGTCACCGGACCTGAGCGCCTGCTCGATCGAGCGGGCCCGTCCCTCCAGGCCGGTGGTGTCCCAGTTGACCTCGCCGGCGTACAGGACCGCGTTGCGACCTCGGCCGATGTCGACGAACGCCGCCTCCATGCTCGGCAGGACGTTCTGCACCTTGCCGAGGTAGACGTTGCCGGCCATGGTGCCGGCGGAACTGCGGGTGACGTAGTGCTCGACCAGGACGCCGTCCTCCAGCACGGCGATCTGCGTCCGGTCGCCACGCTGGCGCACGGCCATGACCCGGTCGACCGCCTCGCGGCGGGCCAGGAATTCCGACTCGCTGAGGATCGGCGGGCGGGTACGGCGCTGCTCGCGGCCGTCCCGACGGCGCTGCCGCTTGGCCTCCAGCCGGGTCGAGCCGGAAACGCCCTGCACCTCGTCGACCGTTCGGCGTGGCTCCCTGATCTTCACCACGGTGGGCACACCGTCGTCGGCGGCACCGTCGGTGTCACCGGCCCCCCGGCGACGCCGCCGACGCCGCCGACGGGTCATCCCGTCACCCTCGGCCTCGTCGCTCTCCTCCGACTCGGCCTCGGGCTCGTCCGCCTCGGCCTGCACGGCCTCCGCAGACTCGCTCTCCTCGGCCTCCTCGCCGTCGTCGGCGCCGCCCTTGCCCCGGCCCCGGCCCCGGCGACCGCGCCGGCGGCGACGCCGGCCGCCCGCGGTCTCCTCGTCCTCGTCCTCCTCCTCGGCGACCTCCTCGGTCGCCGCGGCGGGTTCCTCCTCGGTCTCGGTCGCCACCACCGGCTCGGCCTCCCGCCGGCCACGACGACGACGCCGGGACGGCTCGGCCGGTTCCTCGGCGGGCTCCTCCACGCTGGGCTGCGCGGCGGCAGCCCGGGCGGCGAGCACCTCTTCCGGCGCCATGAACAGCACAGTCGGTGCGGTGAGCGCGGCCTTTCGACGGCGGGAGCGGCCCTCGGGTTCGGCCGGCACAGCGTCCGGGCCCACCGGCTCGACCGGACTCTCCGGCGCAGCGTTCTCGGCCGGCTCGGCCGCCTGCTCCGGATCGGCGGCGCCCTCGGCGGGCAGCGCGGCGGAGCCGAAGTCGGTGCCGGCCGCCGGTGCGGGACCGGCCGCGGGCTGGGTCGGCTCGACCTGGGCGGACGGCTCGATCACGGCGTCGGCCGGCGGCTCGGCGGGGGCTGGCGTGGACTTCCGACGACGGGTACGGGTCACCTTGACCGGCGGCACCACGTCGCTGTCGGCAGCCTCCGCCTCGGCCACGGCCAACGGCTCCTCGACCGCCTTCTGCCCGGTGGTCGCCTTGCGACGGCGTCGCGGTGTCTTCGCGGCCGGGTCGAGATCACCCGAAACCGGCGCGAAAACCTCGGCCTGGGGAGCTTCCCCGCTACCTGCCGCCGCGGCACCGGACGCCTCCACCGGCGCGTCGGTCTGCTCGGGCCGGCTGACCGAGGTGGCCCGGCGGCGAGTCGCCCGACGACGCGGGGCCGGCTCTCCGTCGGTCGCGCCATCCAGGTCGGCGGTGCCGCTCACGGCACCGGCAATCTCCACCGGCGGGTCAGCGACCGGACCGGATTCGGCCACCTCCTGCGGCGGGGGCGATCCGGTCGCCTCGGCGGTGCCGCTCTCGTCGGCCGGATTGATGCCGGCCCGTTCGCTGCCCTCGGGCTCGTTCTCGAGCATGGACGTTCTCCAGTTCTGGCTTCCCCGGGCGCGGGTGAGCGCTGCCACGCAGGGTTGCCGCAAAAGGTGTTTCCCCGGGCGCACAGGGTGCGCGCCGGCGAAGTCTGCCTGCCTGGACGCCGACCGTCGGTCAGCGCCCGCCGATGGTTGCCCCGTCGCGGTCCGCGTCCAGCGGATCCACGATCGCACCCTGCGCGGTCAGCGTGCCCTGAGCCAGCCGGATCACCTTCGGGGCCACCGGCGGCTCCAGGCCGGCCACCACGCGGAAGCCGGAAAGGACGTCATCGGGCCGTACGGACGGGGTGACCTGCCGCACGACCAGTTCGAGTATCGCACACGGTACGGCCGGGTCCCCGGAAGGCGTCGCCGATGCCGCGATCACATCGATGTCGACGACTGCGGCACGGGCGTCGAAGGTGCGCCGTCCCTGCTTGGTCATGCGCTCGACCAGCACCTCGTCGGCGGCGGTGAAGGCGGCCACCGCCTTGGCCAGCACGTCGGGATCCACCTGCGGCAGCTCGATCCGCCAGCGGGACGCCTCGATCCGGTCGGGCAGGCTCGCACCGCTGGCCACCACGACGTCGAGCACGTCGAGGCCGGGCGAGAGCGCTGCGTCCAGCGCCAACCGCAACTGCTCCGGATCGACCGGCTCACGCAGGCCGACCTCCAGGTACTCCGCCTCACTCGCCACCCCGGTCGGCGCCGCGCTGGCGTACGAGATCTTCGGGTGCGGGGTGAAACCCTGCGAGAAGGCGACCGGTACGCCGGCCCGGCGCAGCGCCCGCTCGAAGGCCCGGGCGAAGTCCCGGTGCGAGGTGAACCGCAGCGGGCCACGCTTGGCGTACCGGATCCGGACGCGCTGGACGACCGGCGCCTGGCCCCCCTCGGGCTGTGGTTTCCTACTGATCGTCGTGCTCCTCGGTGTCGGGCCCCACCCGTGGCGCCGGGCTACTACTGGGCGCCGGCGGACAGCTTCAGGCCGTTGACCGGGGTCAACGGGAGCAGCTTCCGGCCGGTCGGGCCGATCTGGATCTCGGTGTCCATCGCCGGGCAGACGCCGCAGTCGAAGCAGGGCGTCCACCGGCAGTCGTCCTGCTCGTACTCGCTGAGCGCGTCCTGCCAGTCCTGCCAGAGCCAGTCCTTGTCCAGGCCCGAGTCCAGATGGTCCCAGGGCAGGACCTCCAGTTCGTCGCGCTCCCGGGTGGTGTACCAGTCGAGGTCGATCCCGAAATCGGGCAGCACCTCGGCTGCCGCGTCCACCCAGCGCTGGTAGGAGAAGTGCTCGCTCCAGCCGTCGAACCGACCGCCGTTCTCCCAGACCCGGCGGATCACCGCGCCGACCCGACGGTCACCGCGGGACAGCAGGCCCTCGATCAGCGACGGCTCACCGTCGTGGTAGCGGTACCCGATCGCCCGGCCCAACGAGCGGTCGGCGTTGATGGCCTGCTTGAGCAGCCTGAGCCGGTGATCGATGACCTCCGGCCGCTCCATGGCCGCCCACTGGAACGGGGTGTGCGGCTTGGGCACGAACCCGCCGATCGAGACCGTGCACCGGATGTCCTTGGAGCCGGTGGCGGCGCGACCGGCCCGGATGACCTCGTGCGCCATGTCGGCGATCTCCAGGACGTCGTCGTCCGTCTCGGTCGGCAGGCCGCACATGAAGTAGAGCTTCACCTGCCGCCAACCGTTGGTGTACGCGGTGACCACCGTACGGATCAGGTCGTCCTTCGACACCATCTTGTTGATCACCTTGCGGATCCGCTCCGACCCGCCCTCGGGGGCGAAGGTCAGACCGGTCCGCCGGCCGTTACGGGACAGCTCCTGCGCCAACTCGATGTTGAACGCGTCGACCCGGGTGGACGGCAACGAGAGCGAGACGTTTGTGCCCTGGTACTGCTCGGCCAGGCCGGAACACATGTCACCGATCTCGGAGTGGTCGGCCGACGACAGCGACAACAGGCCCACCTCGTGGAAGCCGGAGAACTCCAGCCCCTGCTGCACCATCTGCCCCACCGTGGTGATCGACCGCTCCCGCACCGGCCGGGTGATCATGCCGGCCTGACAGAACCGACAACCCCGGGTACAGCCCCGGAAGATCTCCACCGCGTACCGCTCGTGCACCGTCTCTGCCAGCGGAACGAGCGGCTTCTTCGGGTACGGCCAGGCGTCCAGATCCATCGTCGTGCGCTTGTGCACCCGGAACGGCACGTCCGCCCGGTTCGGCACGACCCGCTGGATTCGGCCGTCCGGCAGGTAGTCCACGTCGTAGAAGCGCGGTACGTAGACGCTCTCGGTACGCGCCAGCCGCAGCAGCAGCTCGTCGCGGCCGCCCGGGCAGCCCTCGGCCTTCCAATCCCGGACGATCCCGGTGATCTCCAGGACCGCCTCCTCGCCGTCCCCGAGCACGGCGGCGTCGACGAAGTCGGCGATGGGCTCGGGGTTGAACGCGGCGTGCCCACCCGCCACGATCACCGGATCGGCGTCGGTGCGGTCGGCGGCGAGCAGCGGGACGCCAGCCAGGTCGATCGCGGTGAGCAGGTTCGTGTAGCCCAGCTCGGTGGCGAACGACACGCCGAACAGGTCGAAGTCGCGGACCGGGCGGTGGGCGTCGACGGTGAACTGCGGCACGCCGTGGGCGCGCATCAGCTTCTCCAGGTCCGGCCAGACCGCGTACGTTCGTTCGGCGAGGGTGTCCGGCAGCTCGTTGAGCACCTCGTAGAGGATCTGCACACCCTGGTTGGGCAGCCCCACCTCGTACGCGTCCGGATACATCAGCGCCCACCGTACGGTCGCCGCGTCCCACTCCTTGACCACCGCGCCCAGCTCACCACCGACGTACTGAATGGGCTTGGTCACCTGGGGCAGCAGCGGCTCCAGCCGGGGCCACACGGAGTTGGCCGCGACGGGACGCGAAGTCGTGGGCGGGACGCTCATGATGCCCAAGAGTACGCGCCCGCCCACCGCCCGCCGCTCATACCCGGGCACCCCAGGCGGGCCGGAGAACGCCCTCGGGGTCGTACCGGCGCCAGGCACGCGCCACCCGCCTACCGGTCTCGCCTGGGTAGACGCGGTCGAACGCCGCCGGCCGCGGCCGGCTCTCGAAGTTGACATACGCCCCGTCGGCGTGCCTGGCCAGCCCACTCCACGCCGCGTCCAGCGCAGTTGGCCCCTGCGGCGGGAACACCGATGCGATCACCAGAGTGTCCTGGTGCCGGTGTGGATAGGCGGTCTCCGTCGGCGCGACGTCGTTGACCGCGCCGCCGACCGAGCGAAGCTGGATCAGGGCCTGACCCGCCGCCCGCGTCACCGCCCGTGCCTGTTCGTCGCCCATACCGGTGAACAAGCCGTTGGTGGTCAGGTTCGGCTGCTGTCCGACGTTGGCGTGCAGATGGGACGTGGGCACCAGGGTGGGGTACGGCACCAGGTCGACCCGGTCGTCAAGCAACGTGCCGATCTCGCGTAGCGGCGCGACCAGTGGCCGCACCCGGCGCAGGCTCTCGGCGGCGACCACCGCCGTGATCGACATGACCGTGACCGGCCCATAGGGCATCAGCATGGCAGCGGTCGACAGTTCCCGGGGCGATTGGCGCAGCACCTCTGCCCACTGCCGCACGGTGCTGCCGTCTGGCCGGACCTCCACCGCGATCTGTGCCACCCCGACCTGCCGCAGCTCCACCGCCTCGATCTCGAAGGCCACCACGATGCCCACCCCGGCGCCGGCCCCACGGACCGCCCAGAACAGCTCGGGTTCACGGCGCGCGTCGGCGCGTACCACCGTCCCGTCGGCCAGCACCACCTCGACGGCGCGTACGTGGTCAATGGTCAGGCCGTACGAGCGCACCAGCCAGCCCACGCCACCGCCGATGGCCAGGCCGCCGACGCCGACATTGCCGTGGTCGCCGGAGCTGATCGCCAGGCCGTGGGGGGCCAGGGCCCGGGCCACCTCGGCCCAGCGGGCCCCCGCCTGCACCCGGACCAGCCGGGCCGCGTGATCAAGCACCTCGATCCGGTTCAGCCCCGACAGGTCAATGACCACCCCGTCGTCGACGGACGACGAACCGGCTAGGCCGTGACCGCCGCTACGGACTGCGATCGGCCGGCCCTGCTCCCGGGCGTACCGCAGCGCGGCCACCACGTCGGCGGTGCTTCTCGGCAGTAGCACGGCCGCCGGAGTGGCCCGTCGGGTATAGGTCGAGCGCAACGTCGCGTACCGGCGGTCGCCGGGTGTCACGATTCGACCGGACAACTGCTCGGGTGCCGGTGTCAGTCCGGCGTTGCGCCCACTCATCGCTGCCCCCGGACCACGCGCACCCGCTCGCGTACCGCCGGCGCGACCTCGTTGGCGAAGAGTTCGACCTGCGCCGCGGCGGCCGAGATCGGCCAGAACACGAAGGTGTCGAAGCCGAGCTCGACAGCCCACTCGGTAAGCGTGTTCACCCAAAGGTTCACGTCGCCGACGAGCCCGGCGGCACCCCGGTACGGGCCAACGGCGCCGATGACGTTGTAGATCCGACGCAGCCGCGCCGGGTCGCGGCCGGCCGCGCGGGCCGCCTCGTCGATGATCGCCTGACGGGAGGGCACCTCGGTCGGCGGTACGTAGATGTTGAGCGGGGAGATCCACCCGTCGGCGTGCCGGCCGACGAGAGTGAGCATCCGGCGTTTCTGTGCGCCCACCCAGAGCGGCACCGGAGTGGGCGCCACCGGGCCAGCCACGTATCCCTCGACCGCGTGCTGGTCGCTGATGTGGCGGATCGGTTCGCCGGCCAACGCCCGTCGCATGATCGATAGTGATTCCTCCGTGTAGGCGACCATCTCCGGTCCGCTGCGCCGGGCACCCCCTATGGCGGCGATGGCGTCCGTGCTGGCGCCACCGCCGACCCCGAGGATCACCCGGCCCCGGGTCATCACACTCAGCGAGGCCGCGGCCTTGGCCAGCATGGTTGGCGGACGTAGCTGCAGGTCGGCCACGTCCGTGAGGAAGGAGACACGGTCCGTCTCAGCGGCCAGATGACTGATCATCGTCCAGCTGTCGAGATGGCCGGGCTGGTAGGGATGGTCCTGCACGGCGAGCAGGTCGAATCCGCCGTCGACCGCGCTTTGGGCGATGCGCCTGGTCGCGGCCAGGCTCTCGGCGGACGGGTCCAGGCTGACGCCGAAGGTGATCGGATGTCCGTGATCGTTCATGACATCAACGATCGGTGGTTGACCACGGCTGGGCAAACCGCAGGTTAGTCACTAATCTTAGATAAGTGAGCGACGTCGAGACAGATCTTGAGGCGTACCGGCAGATCCCCGAACCGGCCTGCCGCGGCTTCCAGGACGCCCTGGAACTGGTCGGCCGCCGGTGGACCGGCGCGATCCTGCTGGCAGCCGTGCGCGGTGCCCGGCGGTTCGGTGAATACCGCGCCGCCGTGGCCGGCATCTCCGACCGGCTGCTGGCTGCCCGACTCAAGGAACTGGAAGCCGACGGACTGATCGAACGTTCAGTGATCCCGAGTACCCCGGTGCAGATCAGGTACACCCCGACCGAGCAGGGGCGGCAGCTGATGGCGGCGCTGCAACCGCTGATCACCTGGAGCCACCGCCGCACGCACCGTTCGAGGTGACCGCCGGGGCCGCCGACTCGATCCCGATGTCAGTCAGACCGGTCTCCGCCGCCTCGCCCGCCCCCGCTGGACACCCTCGCTCGTCAGCGCGTGAAAGAAGATCATGACACCGATGCCGATCAGCCCGATGGCCGGGCTGACGAACCAGCCCAGGACCGCACTGGTGAGATAGAGCGCCATGCCGACCACCGGGCGGAGCCGCTGGGTGGACACGAACACCCGGTCGACCCCCTCCCGGAACAACATCGGATGCCGACGGAGATAGGCGAAGAAGGCGAGCCAGGGTGCGGACATCGCGGCTGCGGCGAGGGCGTAGAGCACCACGGCGACCCGGCGGTCACGGTCGGTGCCGCCATGGGCGAACGCTTCGGCGAGCACGGTGGTCGGGAACGGGATGATCACCACGCCGAGCAGCAGCCACAGGTTGATCCAGTTGAGGCCGACCGTGGTCCCACGGATGAGGCGCAGCAGAGTGTGGTGGTTTAGCCAGATCACGCCGACGTACCCGAAGGAGAGCAGGAAGGCGAGGTACGCCGGAGCCTGCTTCAGCAGGGCGTGAAGCAGTTCTCCGGGGGCGTGGTCGGGGACCTGGAGTTCGATCACCAACAAGGTGATCACGATGGCGAAGACCCCGTCGCTGAATCCGGTCATCCGGACGATCTCGCTGACCGCTGGCGCACCGGATGTCGCCGCTGACTCGGGCATAGGCCGAGACTAAAGGTGTCCATCCGGCCACCAACGGTGAACGGCGCGCACCGGCGAGCCGGCTTGCATCGGCCTTCCCGTCATCCCGGGTCGGTCCCGGTGGCACACCGGTACTAACCTCGGACCGGCGCGAGAGGAGATTGCCGCGATGCCGGAGCCGCAGCCGGGAGCCGACCGGCCGGTCGACGGGAGCCGTCCGGAGCAACACCGGGACGGGGAGCCGGCGGTCACCCACGAACTGCCCACCGACCCGGCCGAGGCCGACCAGCCGGCTGGGCCAGCTGACACCGGACCGGCCGGAAGCACGCCGGCCGACGGCGAGCCGGCCGACGCCGAACCGACCAAGGTGGCCCCCACCGAGGCCGGCGCGCCCACAGAGCGGGCCGGGCGGCCGCCCGGCGTTGACCACGCGGACGCGCGGCCCACCGAGGCCGTCCCCGACGAGGGTCAGCCGCCGCTGCCGGTGGAGCCGCAGGTCGGTCCGCAGGGCACTCGCGTGCTGCCCGAGTCCGCGCCGGAGGCGGCCACCCCGCGATGGAGCGGCTCGGCGCCGGTACCGCCGGCAGCACCGCGCCGACGCGGCTGGGGCGAGTCGGCAGAGCCCACCCCGCCGCCGGCAACCCCGGTGCCGCAGCCGGAGCATCAGACTCCCGTCGATCCGTGGGCTGGTGTCGACACCAGCGGCTGGGATCTTCCCTCGACCGACTTCCCCGCCCTGCCACCGACGCTGTCCTACCCGAGCCCGCCCCCGACCCGGCCGTACTCCGGGCCCCCGGTCTCCCCGGCACCGGTCTCGCCCCTTCCGCCGCCAGCGGTCGCGCCACAGCCACAACCCCCGGCGGTCGCGCCACAACCCCCGGCGGTCGCGCCACAGCAGCCGCAACCACCCGGGCCCTACCCGCCCATCCCGGCCGGCCCACCGGCACCACCACCGCCGCCCGGTCGGCGGGGCAGGAAGAAGGCCAAGGCTGGACCGGTCGCACCGCCACCGGGTTGGCAGCCGCCGGCGGGGTACGTCCCGGTGCCGGTCCGCAGACGGCGCCGCTGGCCCTGGTTGCTGCTGCTGACCCTGGCCTGCTGCTGCGGCTGCCCGGCCTACTACGGCATGCCGATGGCCAGCCAGTACCCGGCGAACGCCGCGTTGCCGCAACAGGTGGCCGACCTACGGCTGCGCGAGGATCCGCGCAGCGCCCGTGACGCGCGACAGTTGGAGACCCAGATGCGTCAGTCGCACTGGCTCGCCGAGGACACCTTCGCCGGGATCTACCACACGAGCAACGGCAAGCGGGTGACCGTCTTCGGCGGCACCGGTTTCCGGTTCACCCCGTCGGCGGACGCCGACGCCGAGATCCAGCGCCTAACCGACCAGTACGCACTCGGCGAGCAGCAGATCATGGATACCGGTGTCCGAGGTCGCCACGAACGCTGCGCGGTGGGACGCACCGACGGAGTCGGTGCGGTGGTGTGCACCTCGGTCGACCACGGCAGCATCACCACCGGCGTCTTCACCGGGCTCTCCGTGGACGACAGCTCCCGACTGCTGGGCACCCTACGGGATCAGATCGTCACCACAGACGGCTGATCGAGTCGACGACGGCACGCCACGGCGCCACCGGCGGGATAGCCACGCCGCGGCGCAGCCAGCGGGATAGCTCAGCGGGCGTCGGCTTCCCCGGTGACCGGCGGGTGGGCCCGCGGCGGCGCGTAGCGGGGGACGTACTCCTGGCCGGTGAGCTTCTGAATCTCACCCATCATCTCGTCGGTCATCTGCCGCAGCGACAGCCGGTCGTCCGGCCGGCCGGTGAAGTCGAGCGGCTTGCCGAACCTGACGGTGATCTTGCCGGTGAAGGGGCGCGGCACCCGGGCGCCGATCGGCTGCACCTTCTCGGTGCCGATCATGCCCACCGGAATGATCGGCACACCGGCCGCGATGGCGAGCCGGACCGCACCGGTGCGCCCCCGGTACAGTCGCCCGTCCGGCGAACGGGTGCCCTCCGGGTACACGACCACCAGGTCGCCGCCCTTGAGCGCCGGGATGGCGGCGTCGAACGCGGCGAGCGCGGCACGCCCGCCGGCCCGCTCCACCGGGATCGCACCGAGGCCGGTGAGGACGAACTTGGAGAAGCGGCCCTTGACGCCAGTGCCGGTGAAGTACTCCGACTTGGCCCAGAACGCCAGGTGCCGGGGCACCACCGTGCCGAGGAACAGTTCGTCGGCCACCGACAGGTGATTGCCGGCGAAGATCGCGCCGCCCTTGTCCGGGATGTGCTCCAGCCCCTCCACCGTCGGACGGAACGCCAGCCGCATCGCGGGCCCCACGGTGAGCTTGCCGATGGTGTAGAGCAGCGGCACTGGTCCTCCGGCGGATCGAATGAGGGAAGAGGCGGTGTCACCGTAGCGGACCGTCCCACGACAGCATGCGTGAGGTCGGGCTGGTCCGCTGGCTGAGTGCGGGTTGCCGGAACGGGGCCCCTCCGGTCGGAAGGGCCCCTCCGGTGCAACTCAGACGCGGCGAACGACCACCGTCACTGGCACGCCCTCGCCGACCTCACCGGCGAAGCCGTCGATCCCCTCGGCGAAGTCGACGCTGTCGGCCAGCACCTCCCGGGCCACGAAGTCGCGGTACCCGGCCACCGCCGCCCGGACCTCGTCGGAGCCCGACGCGGTCACCACGATCCGGTCGGACACGTCGAGGTCGGCGTCGCGGCGGGCCTGCTGCACCACCCGGACGAAGTCCCGGGCCAGCCCCTCGGCGGCCAGTTCGGCGGTGACCGTGGTGTCCAGCACCACCACCCCCTCGCCGCCGGGCAGCGGCGCGGAGTGCTCCGCGTCGGCGGCGACCAGGCGCAGCTCGTACTCGCCCTCGGCCAGGGTCACTCCGGCGGCCACCGGAGCGCCGTCGACCAGCTCCCACTCCCCCGCCTTGACCGCCTTGATCACCTGCTGAACCTGCTTGCCGACCCGGGGCCCGAGCGCCCGCGGCACCACCGTCAACACCTGCTGGCAGTACGCCGACACCGCGTCGGTGAAGTCGACCTCCTTGACGTTGACCTCGTCGGCCACCAGGTCGGCGAAGGGCCCCAGCTGCCCGGCCGCCGGGCTGGCGACGGTCAGCTTCGCCAGTGGCAGCCGCACCCGCAGCCCCTTGGCCTTGCGCAGCGACAGCGTCGCCGAGGCCACCGCCCGTACCGTGTCCATCGCAGCGACCAGTTCGTGGTCGGCCGGGAACTCCTCGGCCACCGGCCAGTCGGTCAGGTGCACCGACCGCTCGCCGGTCAGCCCGCGCCAGATCTCCTCCGCGGTGAGCGGCGCCAGCGGCGCCACCACCCGGCAGAGCGTCTCCAGCACGGTCCACAGCGTGTCGAACGCGTCCGGGTCGCCCGCCCAGAAGCGGTCCCGGGAGCGACGCACGTACCAGTTGGTCAGCGCGTCCAGGTAGGACCGGACGGTGGCGCAGGCGCCCGAGATGTCGTACGCGTCCATCTGCGCGCCGGCCGTCGACACCAGCTCGTTCGTCTTCGCCAGCACGTACCGGTCGAGCACGTTCGCCGAGTCGGTACGACGACGAGCCTGATACCCGTCCGCGTTGGCGTAGAGCGAGAAGAAGTACCAGACGTTCCAGAGCGGCAGCAGCACCTGCCGGACGGCGTCACGCACGCTCGCCTCGGTGACCGGCATGTCCCCGCCGCGCAGCACCGGCGAGGACATCAGCATCCAGCGCATCGCGTCCGAGCCGTACGAGTCGAAGACGTGGTAGACGTCCGGGTAGTTGCGCAGGCTCTTGGACATCTTGCGGCCATCGGAGCCGAGCAGGATGCCGTGGCTGATGCAGTTACGGAACGCCGGCCGGTCGAACAGCGCGGTGGCCAGCACGTGCATCGTGTAGAACCAGCCCCGGGTCTGCCCGATGTACTCGACGATGAAGTCACCCGGGTAGTGGTGCTCGAACCACTCACGGTTCTCGAACGGGTAGTGCACCTGGGCGAACGGCATCGAGCCGGATTCGAACCAGCAGTCCAGCACCTCCGGCACCCGACGCATCATCGACCTGCCGGTCGGGTCGTCCGGGTTGGGGCGGACCAGCTCGTCCACCGCCGGCCGGTGCAGGTCGCTCAGGCGTACCCCGAAGTCCCGTTCGATCTCGGCCAGCGACCCGTACACGTCGACCCGTGGGTAGTTCGGATCGTCGGACTTCCACACCGGGATGGGCGACCCCCAGAACCGGTTGCGGCTGATCGACCAGTCCCGGGCATTGGCCAGCCACTTGCCGAAGGAACCGTCCTTGATGTGCCCCGGCGTCCAGTTGATCTGCTGGTTCAGCTCGACCATCCGGTCCTTGAACCGGGTCACCGCCACGAACCACGACGACACCGCCTTGTAGACCAGCGGCGTGTCGCAGCGCCAGCAGTGCGGGTACGAGTGGGTGTAGGTGTCCTGCTTGAGCACCACCCCCCGCTCCTTGAGCTGACGGATCACCGGCTTGTTGACGTCGAAGACCTGCTCGCCCTCGAAGGGCGGCACCAGCGCGGTGAAGCGGGTGTGGTCGTCGACGGTGACGATGGTCGGGATGCCGGCGGCGTTGCAGACGTTCTGGTCGTCCTCGCCGAAGGCGGGCGCCAGGTGCACGATCCCGGTGCCGTCCTCGGTGGTCACGAAGTCCGCCCCGAGCACCTGGTACGCGTTCGGCCCGGCCTGCTCCACCAGGAAGTCGAACAGCGGAGTGTAACGGCGGCCGACCAGGTCCGCGCCACGCACCGTGCCGACCTGCTGGTACCCGTCGAGTTCCTTGGCGTACGCGTCGAGCCGCGCCGCGCCCACCAGGTGACGAACACCGTCGCGCTCCAGCACCGCGTACTCGATGTCCGGGCCGACGGCGAGCGCCAGGTTCGACGGCAGGGTCCACGGCGTGGTGGTCCAGACACCCAACCGCACCGGCCCGCGGAGCAGTTCCGGCGCGGCGTCGTCGGCGGTCAGCTCGAACCAGACCGTCAGCGTCGGGTCGTGCCGGTCGCGGTAGACGTCGTCCATCCGGGTCTCGGTGTTCGACAGCGGCGTCTCACACCGCCAGCAGTACGCCAGCACCCGGAACCCCTCGTAGACCAGGCCCTTGTCGTGCAGGGTCTTGAAGGCCCACATGACGCTTTCCATGTAGTCCAGGTCGAGGGTCTTGTAGTCGTTTGTGAAGTCGACCCAGCGAGCCTGGCGGGTGACGTACCGCTCCCAGTCCTGGGCGAACTCCAGCACCGAGCTGCGGCACGCGTCGTTGAACCGGGCCACACCGAGGTCGAGGATCTCCGCCTTGCTGGTGATGCCGAGCTGCTTCTCGGCGACCACCTCGGCGGGCAGGCCGTGGCAGTCCCAGCCGAAGCGCCGCTCCACCCGCCGGCCACGCATGGTCTGGTAACGCGGCACCACGTCCTTGACGTACCCGGTGAACAGGTGGCCGTAGTGGGGCAGGCCGTTGGCGAACGGCGGGCCGTCGTAGAAGACGTACTCGTTCTTCCCCTGGTCGCCGGCCGGGCGGGCATCCACAGACGCCTCGAAGGTCTTGTCGGCCGTCCAGTGCTCCAGCACCCGGCGCTCGACCGCGGGCAGGTCCGGGCTCGCCGGTACGCCGCCGGCGGTCGGGTCGTGCAACGGATAGGCCATCGGGGGTCGCTCCTCGCTGACGCTCACTGTCCTGTGGGTCTGCGAGGACGAGCCGCTCCGGTACGCCGTGACCGGCGCCTCGGGGGCCCGCGGTACCACCCCGCTTGGCGGTCAGGTTCGACCGCCCGCTCGTTAGGTCGGCTGTGACGGGCCGCCCCGTCCGGTTCTACTGAGCCGGTCACCCGGCCGTTCTTCCGGAAGCTCCCCGGTGATAGCCGGATCATCGCCGCCCGCCCATGATACCCACCCCACCTTCCACCCCTCCCCCCAATAACCCCGACGCTCCCGCCCTCCGCGATCTTGCAGTTCCGGTCCCCTCTTGGCGGCTTTCACACCGTTATGCACGACGAAAAGTGCAAGATCGCGGAGACGGTGGAGGGTGGGGGCGAGTCAGGGGGTGGGGAGGGTGGTGGTCCAGAGGGAGCGTCCAGCGCGGTCGCGGAGGTGGACGGTGAGGGCTCGGGTCTCGGCGTCGATCTGGACCTCGCCGAAGTGTTGGAAGCCCTCTGCCGGGGAGGTGTTGGCCCGCGGTGGGGCGTTGACGAAGACGGCCCTCGGACCGAAGGTGCCGTCCAGCGCGTTGGGGCCGAAGGCACCGGCGTGCGCCGGCCCGGAGACGAACTCCCAGAACGGGGTGAAGTCGGCGACCGCCGCCCGCGCCGGGTCGTAGTGGTGCGCGGCGGTGTAGTGCACATCCGCGGTGAGGAAGACGATCCCGGTCACCCCCGCCCGGTGTGCCGCACCGAGCACCTGCGCGAACTCCAGCTCCCGCCCGGCTGGAGCACCTGGGTCACCCTGCGCCACCCCCTCCTGCGCGCCCGCTCCGTCGGGCACCACCAGCCCCAGCGGCAGGTCGATGGCGATGATCTTCCAGGTGGCCCGGGAGCGGGTCAGTTCCCGGATCAGCCAGGCCCGCTGCTCGGCGCCGAGCAGGCCACGCTTCGGATCGGCGTAGGTGTTGCCGTCGTTGGGGTCCTTGTAGGTCCGCATGTCCAGCACGAAGAGATCCAGCAACGGGCCGTACGGCAGCCGTCGGTAGCGCGGGCCACGCGACGGCGTGGGCAGCCACTCGTCGAAGGCCCGCCGGGCCCGCGCGGCGAGCACATCCACCCGGCGCTCGGTGTAGCGGCTGTCGGTGAGCACCTCGCCCGGATACCAGTTGTTTGTCACCTCATGGTCGTCCCACTGGTTGACCTGCGGAACCTCCGCTACGAATGCCCGCAGGTGCTCGTCGAGCAGGTTGTACGCGAACTGCCCACGGAACTCGGCCAGCGACTCGGCAACCTTGAGCTTCTCCGGCACCACCAGATTGCGCCACACGCGCCCGTCGGGCAGCGTCACCGCCTCGGTGAGCGGATTGTCGGCGTACACCGTGTCACCGCTGCACAGGAAGAAGTCCGGCCGGCACGCCCGCATCGCCCGGAAGATCTCCATCCCGCCGAAGTCCGGTGCGATGCCCCAGCCCTGTCCGGCGATGTCCCCGGTCCAGACGAACCGCACGTCGCGCCGCTGGTGCGGGGCGGTGGTCAGCGAGCCGGTCAACGGCGCACTGGCCAGCCCCGGCCGGTCCAGGCTCTCCACCCGCACCCGGTAGTGCAGCCGCTCGGCGCCGGGCAGCCCGCGCAGCCGCACCTTGCCGGTGAGGTCGGTGTCCGGGGTCAGCACCGGCCCACGTACCCGGCGGGCGCCCCGGAAGTCGGGCCGGCGGGACACCTCAACGATCATCCGCCCCGGGCGGTCAGCCCGGGTCCAGAGCACCGCCGAGTCCGCCGTGGCGGCCCCGCTCTGCACTCCGTGCGTCAGCACCGGCCGCCCGGCGGGCCGCCAGGCCGGCCCGGCGAGCGCGCCCGGTCCACCCAGCAGCGCACCGCCGGCCACACCGGTGCCGGCGAGCAGACCGGCCCGCAGCAGGGTACGTCGGTCGAGTTCGGTCATCGTTCCTCCTGAATGAGGGGACTGACCGCTTCGGTGTACCGGCCGGACGTGGCCGTCGGCGTCCGTCCGGGTGACCGCCGCCGAAACGACGCATGACCGGTGTCACATGCCCCAGGTGTCACGCGACGGGCCGCGCGATCCGTCGAGGCGGTGTCAGACCGCACTATCGGGGAGGTTGTCATGCAACGGATCAACGTGGCCGAGGTGGCGCCGGAGGCCTTCGGCGCCGTGCTGGGGCTGGAGAAGTACGTCCGGGCCAACGTCGACCACACCGTGCTGGAACTGGTGAAGCTGCGCGCGTCGATGCTGAACGGCTGCGCGTACTGCGTCGACATGCACAGCCGGGAGGCGCTCGGCGCCGGCGAGTCGAGCCGGCGACTGTTCGCGGTGGCCGCCTGGCGGGAGGCGCCCTTCTTCGACGAGCGGGAACGCGCCGCGCTCGCACTGACCGACGCGGTCACCCAGTTGGGCGAACACGGCGTGCCCGACGAAGTCTGGGATGCCGCGGCGAAGTTCTGGCCGGAGAAGGCCCTCGCCGACCTGGTTCTGGCGATTGCCACAATCAACGTGTGGAACCGGATCGCGGTGACCTTCCGCAACGAGCTGCCAACGGACGTGTGAGTCCGGTCGACGCGGCGGAGGCGGCCGGTGCGCTGGACGCGCACCGGCCGATGCTGCTCGGGCTGGCGTACCGGCTACTGGGTAGCCGGCACGACGCCGAGGACATCCTCCAGGAGGCGTACCTGCGCTGGTTACGGGTCGACCGCGCCGAGGTGAGCGAGCCGCGTCGCTACCTGTCCCGGGTGGTGACCCACCTGTCGATGGACCGGCTGCGGGCCCGGCAGGCCGCCCGCGAGACATACGTCGGGCCGTGGTTGCCGGAGCCGGTGCCGACCGCGCCGTCGCCGTTCGGGCCGCTGGAGCGTGCCGAGCTGCGCGACTCGCTCTCCACCGCGCTGCTGCACCTGCTGGAGCGGCTCACCCCGCCGGAGCGCGCCGTCTACGTGCTGCACACCGCCTTCGAGCTGCCCTACGCGGAGATCGCCGAGTTGCTGGACCGCTCCGCCGAGGACTGCCGCCAGCTGCACCACCGGGCGAGCGTCCGGATCGGTCGCGACCAGCGCCGCTTCACCGCCGACCGGGCCGAGCAGGAACGGCTGCTGGAGGCGTTCATCGCCGCCGCGACCGAGGGCGACCTGGCCGCGCTGACCGACCTGGTCGCCGCCGACGCGACCGCGTGGAGCGACGGCGGCGGCCGGGTGCGGGCCGCCCGCAACCCGGTCACCGGCGCGGACCGGGTCGTCCGGTTCGTGCTGGGTGTCCGGGAGAAGGGCTGGCTGCACGCCGTGCGACGCACGGAACTCAACGGCCAGCCGGCCGCCGTGGTGGTCACCGCGGCCGGCGACACGTACGCGGTCACCCTCGGCACGGCCGCCGGTCGGATCACCGACATCTTCCTAGTGGCCAACCCGGACAAGCTGCCCTGGGCAGCCTGAGCCGAGCGGCTGGCTCAGCCCAGCTCGGGGAACCAGAGCGCCAGCTCGCGCTTGGCGCTGTCGGCCGAGTCGGAGGCGTGCACCAGGTTCTCCCGGTTGGACAGGGACAGGTCGCCGCGGATCGTGCCGGCGGCGGCCTTGCGCCCGTCGGTGGCGCCGATCAGGCCACGCACCACCTCGATGACCTGATCACCGGAGAGCACGAGCGCGACCAGCGGGCCACCGGTCATGAACGCCTTCAGCGGCGGGTAGAACGGCTTGTCGACGTGCTCGACGTAGTGCTCGTCGGCCAGCGCGGCGTCCATCGTCCGGGACACCATCGCGTCGATCCGCAGCCCCTTGCGCTCGAATCGGGAGATGATCTCGCCCACCAGTCCTCGGCGGACCGCGTCGGGCTTGATCAGGACGAGCGTGCGGTCGTCCGGGCTGCTGCTGGACACGCTGGGTTCCTCCTCAGAGCGGAAGCCGGTCGGGCTGGGTACGGTCAGCCTAGCGACCCGGACCCGGCGCCGGCGCGGTGGCCGGCCTTCCCCCGGCCCCCGATCCGGCCTAGCCTGGCCCTGACCCCCGGGAGGTCCACTGTGGCGAATGGTGGCGGCAACCGACCCATCGCACCGGTACGCAAGTTGATCGCCGCGGTGCTGGGCACCGTGGCCACCTTCGTCATCCTCTTCGGCCTGGGCATGACCAGCTGGGCCATCGTCGCACTCGGTGCCGCCCTGCTGGCCCTGGCGATCGCGCTGGCCACCGTGCGCAGCGGCGGCCGCACCTGGGTCGTCGGCGCCGGCCACGTGCACAGCGCATCCGAGCCGCCGACCCAGTACGCCTTCGGTCGCTGCGAGCTGCAACTGGTGATCGACGCGCCCGGGCTGCCGCCCCGCTCGAAGAAGATCATCGAGCCGCGGGTTCCGGTGTCGAAGTGGCCGTCGCTGGGGCAGACCCTGCCGATCCGGGTGGCGTTGGACGACCCGCGACACGTCCGGGTGCTCTGGGACGAGGTGCTCACCCACACCGAGGCCGGCAGCACCGCCGACCTGCCCCCCGAGTTCGCCACGGTGCCGCCGGACGAGGTGCTGATCGGGCAGGAGGCGCCGCCGTGGGCCGGTCGGGCACCGGAGGACGACTTCCACGATCCCTCCGACGATCCGTCCGAAGGTCCGCTCGGCGGTCCGTCGGACGGCCGACCGCACGAGGCCGCGGCCGAACCGGTGGAGCACCACGAGACGGTGCGGGTACGCCAGCGCCCGGGCCGACCGGTCGTGCTGGAGGGAACCGTGGTGGAACGCTCCGACGAGCAGCGGTTGCCCCGCCGCGCCACCCCCGCGCCTCGGATGCCCGCCGAGGAGCGGTTCACTGAGGAACCGTTCAGCCCGGCGGCGACCGCCGCCGGAGACGAACCTGCCGACCCGACGGGCGATCGATCAGCGCCGCCACCGACCGGCCCGGCCGCGAGCCTGGCCGATCCGATGGATCCCCTCGACCCGCTCGACCTGCCGCTCGACGATCCGGAACCGCGCCAGACCGCCAGCACCGAACGCCCGACGGCCGACAGCCGGGCGACGCCCGGCGACCGTCGGACTGTCGACGATCACCCGCAGTCCGCTGCGGACCGGGCGGAGGCGGTCGACGCGGGGGAACTGGACGAGGCGATCTTCGGCTTCGACCCGGACGCCGCCGACCCGGCAGCACCGATCAGCGG
Source organism: Verrucosispora sp. WMMD703 (assembly GCF_049178935.1). Classification (NCBI taxonomy): domain Bacteria; kingdom Bacillati; phylum Actinomycetota; class Actinomycetes; order Micromonosporales; family Micromonosporaceae; genus Micromonospora; species Verrucosispora sp. WMMD703. Next base: position 5,409,669 of record NZ_JBMHMM010000004.1, read on the forward strand.
GGTGGGCATCACCCTGCTGGTCACCGAGCTGTCCCGCTCGCTGGAGTTCTACCGGGATCGACTCGGCTTCACCGAGGTCGACCGGGGTGCCGCCAACGCGGTGCTCTCCTCGGGGGCGACCCGCCTGGTGCTACGCGAGGTGACCGGGGCCCAGCCGATCAGCCGCCGGCTGGTCCACGTCAACCTCGACGTGGACGACATCCAGTCGGCGTACGAGCGGCTGCGCGAGTCCGGCGTCCGATTCACCTACCCGCCCCGGGTGGTCAACCGTGGCAGCAAGCTGGAGGTGTGGGCGGCGGCGTTCCGCGACCCCGACGGGCACGGCATCGCGCTGACCCAGTGGCGGGAACTCGCCGAGGCATGACGAGGCCCCTGGGGCAGCCGGTAGCCTGACGCACCTCCGCGGCCGCTCTCAGCCGAGGATGACGCGGCGCACGTGCAGCGCGTACGCCCACACCAGCGCGAACATCACGCCCAGCACGAACAGCGACCAGTGCAGCAGGCCGGACAACAGCAGCAGACCCTGCAACACGGTGCCGGCGTGCCAGGCCCACGGCCGGCGCATCATGCCGGCGAGCACGGCGGAGACCACGGCCAGCGCCACCACCACGGCGATCGCCACGCCACCGAGGTCAGCGCCGACCGCCCGGATCGGCTGGATCGCCAGCAGCAGCACCAACGCCTCCAGGGCGAGGGCAGCCGCACCGAGCCCGCGTACCGCCCGCTGCGGGTCGCGCAGGCCCGACCGGCGGGGCTGGCCGTCGCCGTCGCCGGTCATCGCTTCAGCAGCCGGCGGGCGTCGGCCACGGTCACCACGGAACCGGTGATGAGCACCCCGACGCCGGCCAGCTCGCCCGGCACGTCCTCCTCGGCCAGCGCCACCGCCGCCTCGATGGCGTCCGGCATCTCCTCGGCCACCTCGACCCGGTCCGGGCCGAACACCTCCGCAGCCAGCGCGGCCAGTTCCTTGACCGGCAGGGCCCGGGGCGAGCTGTTCCGCGTCACCACCAGTTGGTCGACCACCGGCTCCAGCAGCTCCAGCATGCTGGCGGCGTCCTTGTCGGCGAGGGTTCCCATGACGGCTACCAGCTTGCTGAACGCGAACTCCTCCTGGAGCGCGGTGACAGTGGCCGCCATGCCCTGCGGATTGTGTGCGCCGTCGAGCAGGATCGTCGGCGCGGAACGCACCCGCTCCAGCCGCCCCGGGGAGCTGGCGGCGGCGAAGCCTTCCCGCACCGCCTCCACGTCGAGCTGCCGCCGGGCACCCGCACCGAGGAACGCCTCGACGGCGGCCAGCGCCACCGCCGCGTTCTGTGCCTGGTGGGCACCGTGCAGCGGGACGAAGACCTCTTCGTACACCCCACCGAGCCCTTGCAGGGTGAGCACCTGACCGCCGACCGCGACAGCCCGGCGCAGTACGCCGAACTCCGAGCCTTCCCGGGCCACGGTCGCGCCCACCTCCGCGCAGCGTTGCAGGATCGGCCGGGCGGCCTCCTCCTCCTGGGCGGCGCAGATGACCGTGGCACCGGGGTGGATGATGCCGGCCTTGGCCACCGCGATGTCCTGGAGCGTGTCACCGAGCCACTCGGTGTGGTCGAGCCCGACCGGGGTCAGTACGCACACCCCCGCCTGGATGACGTTTGTGGCGTCCTCGGCGCCACCGAGACCCACCTCGACCACGGCCACGTCGACGGGGGCGTCGGCGAAGGTGGCGAAGGCCAGCGCCGTGGTCATGTCGAAGTAGGTCAGCGGCTCGGCCGAACGGTCGTCGACCAGTTCGGCCAGCGGCTTCACCTCGTGGTACACGGCGGTGAACCGAGCCTCGTCCACCGGCTCGCCGTCCAGGCTTATCCGCTCCCGCACGGTCTCCAGGTGCGGGCTGGTGTACCGCCCGGTGTGCAGCCCGAAGGCCCGCAGCAGCGAGTCGATCATCCTGGCCGTGGAGGTCTTGCCGTTGGTCCCGGTCAGGTGGATCGACGGGTACGCCCGCTGCGGGCTGCCCAGCAGGTCCAGCAGGGACGAGATGCGGTCCAGCTCGAAGACCATCCGGGTGAAGCCACGCGCGGCCAGTTCGGCTTCCACCTGCGCGAAGGCGGCACGATCGGCCCGACCGGTCCGCTCCCGGCGGTCCGCGCCCGCACCATCACCGGTACGGGCGCGGTCGGTCGGTTCGCTGGGTACGGCACCGGGCCGGTCGGCGCGGACAGGGTCGGTTCGGTCGACAGGGTCGGTCACGAGGAAAGTGCCTCCAGGGCGGCATCGATGCGAGCCAGGTCGGCCTCGGCGACCGACAGTCGTTCGCGGATCTTGGATACGACGTGCTCGGGGGCCTTACCGACGAACGCCGGGTTGTCCAGCTTCGCCCGGGCCTGCGCCGCCTCCTTCTCCGCCGCCGCGCGATCCTTGGTCAACCGAGCCCGCTCGGCGGCAACGTCGATCGAGCCTCGGGTGTCCAACGCGACACTTACCTCACCCGGCATGGCCAGCGTCGCACTGGCCTGGAAATCGTCACCGGCCGGATCCAGCCGCGCCAGCGACCGGATCAACGGCTCGTGCGCCGCCACACCGGCACCGGACAGCCCGTCGAGCCGGGCCGCGACCCGCTGGGTCGGGCGCAGGCCCTGGTCGGAGCGGAACCGGCGGACCTCGGTCACCACCCGCTGGAGGGTGGCCACCTCCGTCTCGGCCGCGTCGTCGATAAGCGCCCGATCAGCCGTGGGCCAGGCTGCCGTCAGCACCGTCTCGCCGCCGGTGAGTGCCGTCCACAGTTCCTCCGTGACGAACGGGATCACCGGGTGCAGCAGCCGCAGCAGCTGGTCCAGGACGTGACCGAGAACCCGGCGGCTGACCTCGGCCGGTTCGCCACCGCCGGCCAGCACCGGCTTGCTCAGCTCCACGTACCAGTCGCAGACGTCGTCCCAGGCGAAGTGGTACAGCAGGTCACAGACCTTGGCGAACTCGTACGACTCGAACTGCTCGTCGACCTCGGCGGTGACGTGGGCCAGCCGGGACAGGATCCACCGGTCGACGGTCGACAGCCGTCCGGCGTCCGGCATCGGGCCGTCGGTGTGCGCACCGTTGAGCAACGCGAACCGGGTGGCGTTCCAGAGCTTGTTGCAGAAGTTCCGCGAGCCCTGGCACCACTCCTCGCTGACCGGCACGTCGCCGCCGGGGTTGGCGCCCCGGGCCAGGGTGAACCGGGTGGCGTCGGCGCCGTACCTGTCGATCCAGTCCAGCGGGTCGACCACGTTGCCGAACGACTTGGACATCTTCTTGCCGTGCTCGTCGCGGACCATCCCGTGCAGGGCGATCACGTCGAACGGCTGCCGGCCGTCCATCGCGTACAGGCCGAACATCATCATCCGGGCGACCCAGAAGAACAGGATGTCGTACCCGGTGACCAGCACGCTGGTCGGGTAGAACTTCGCCAGGTCCGGGGTCTGCTCCGGCCAGCCGAGCGTGGAGAACGGCCAGAGGCCGCTGGAGAACCAGGTGTCAAGCACGTCCTCGTCCTGGTGCCAACCCTCGCCGGCCGGCGGTTGCTCGTCCGGGCCGACGCAGACCACCTCGCCGGCCGGGCCGTACCAGACGGGAATCCGGTGGCCCCACCAGAGCTGCCGGGAGATGCACCAGTCGTGCATGTTGTCGACCCAGGCGAAGTAGCGCTTGGCCAGTTCCGCCGGCTCGATGCGCACCCGACCGTCGCGTACCGCGTCGCCGGCCGCCTTGGCCAGCGGCGAGGTGTTGACGAACCACTGCAACGACAACCGCGGCTCGACGGTGGTACGGCACCGGGAGCAGTGACCGACGGCGTGCACGTACGGCCGCTTCTCCGCGACGACGCGTCCCTCGGCCCGCAACGCCGCCACGATCGCCGGTCGGGCCTCGAACCGGTCCAGGCCCTCGAACGGTCCGTGCGCGGTGATGACACCCCGCTCGTCCATGATCGTCAGGCTGGGCAGGTCGTGCCGCTGCCCGATCTCGAAGTCGTTCGGGTCGTGCGCCGGGGTCACCTTCACCATGCCGGTGCCGAACGACGGATCGACGTGGGCGTCGCCCACGATCGGGATCCGCCGCCCGGTCAACGGCAGCTCGACCTCGGTGCCGATCAGGTGGCGGTACCGCTCGTCGTCCGGGTGCACCGCGACCGCCGTGTCGCCGAGCATCGTCTCCGCCCGGGTGGTGGCCACCACCACCTCGTCGCTGTACCGGATCGAGACCAGCTCGCCGTCGTCGTCGGTGTGCTCCACCTCGATGTCGGACAGCGCGGTGAGACAGCGCGGACACCAGTTGATGATCCGGTTCGCCCGGTAGATCAGGCCGTCGTCGTACAGCTTCTTGAACATGGTCTGCACGGCGCGGGACAGGCCCTCGTCCATGGTGAAGCGCTCCCGGTCCCAGTCGACCGAGTCGCCGAGCCGGCGCATCTGGCCCAGGATCGCTCCGCCGGACTCCGCCTTCCACTGCCACACCCGCTCGACGAACTTCTCCCGGCCCAGGTCGTGACGGGAGAGCCCCTGCGCGGCGAGCTGCCGCTCGACCACGTTCTGGGTAGCGATGCCAGCGTGGTCCATGCCCGGCAGCCAGAGCGCCTCGTAGCCCTGCATCCGCTTGCGCCGCACCAGCGCGTCCTGCACCGTGTGGTCGAGCGCGTGGCCCATGTGCAGCGAGCCGGTGACGTTCGGCGGCGGGATGACGATGGTGAAGGGCTGCCGCTCGCTGTCCGCGGCGGCACGGAATCGACCGTCGGCTACCCACTGCTCGTACCGTCGCTGCTCTACCTCACCCGGCTGATACTGGCCGGCGAGGGTCGGGGCGTCGGGGCGTCGGGCATCCAGTCTCTCGGTCACCCTGAAAGTCTACGGAGCGCTTCGACGGACCCGACGTGCGCCACCTGTCGTTCGCGTACGGTGTCGGCTATGTCCGACGCACATCTCAGTGCCCGCCAGCTCGACGAGGGCGCTCCGCCGGTCGAGCTGACCGACGAGCCGATCGAACTGGGCGACCGCGAGCCGGCAGACGCCACCGACCGGCCGGGCGTGCGGTCCCGGCGGCGACGTCTGGTCGTGGCGGCGCTCGCGATCATCGCGCTGGTGGGGGTGGGCGCGTTCGGCACCTGGGGCTGGCGGATCGTGCAACAGAAGGACGCCCGGATCGCCATCCCCGACCAGGTCGCCGGTCTTCGTCTGGACAGCAGCGACCGGGCTGCCAGCACCGCCGACTACCTGCGGAGCGGACTGGCTGCCGACATTCAGCTCGACAGCAGCTTCGGCGCCGTCTACCAGGACCCGGCCGACGCCCGGCGATCGGTTCTGATCTTCGGAGGCACCACTCTGCTGTGGCAGCCTGAGCGGGATCTGGAAAGTCTGTTCGAGCTGATGGCAGACGAGACCGCAGCCGTGACCGGGCTCCGCGGCGTGTCGCCGGGGCGGCTGGGCGGCGTGATGAAGTGCGGCAGCACCGGCGGCGAGGGCGGCGATTTCGCGGTCTGCGGCTGGGCCGACCACGGCAGCGTGGTGCTGGCCATGTTCCCCGCCCGTTCGGTCGACGACTCCGCCGGTCTGCTGCGGCAGATCAGGGAGAGCATGCAGACCCGCGACTGACGGCTGCGGGGCCGCTGACTCGGATGCTCGTGCGACGGCTGCCGCGCCCTCCCTCGGGCGCGACCGGCCACGCTGAGACTGACCCGCCGCGTCCGGTCAGCTCGGACGGGCGTGCCGCACCGGCGTGGCCAGCCTGGCGAGGGCCACCAGGACGACTCCGCCACCGGCGAGAAGACACACCAGGAGTACGCCGTACATCTCGGCACCCCAGGTGACGACGGCCGCGCCTATCGGCCCGAGAGACGTAGTGGGTCGCCCAGAAATGACTTCAGGGCCACCCCCGTTGGGGTGGCCCTGAATCGAAGAATGTCCGGCGGTGTCCTACTCTCCCACACCCTCCCGGGTGCAGTACCATCGGCGCTGGAGGGCTTAGCTTCCGGGTTCGGAATGAGACCGGGCGTTTCCCCTCCGCCATGACCGCCGTAACCTTATCAACATGTCAAACAACACCAACACCAACACGCTTGTTGGGGTGTTGTTTGTTTGTTGTGAGTTACACAGTGGACGCGTAGCAACTTTGATAGTCAAGTCCTCGGCCTATTAGTACCGGTCAACTGAACCCGTTACCGGGCTTACATTTCCGGCCTATCAACCCAGTCGTCTAGCTGGGGGCCTTACCCACCCGAAGGTGGTGGGATACCTCATCTTGAAGCAGGCTTCCCGCTTAGATGCTTTCAGCGGTTATCCCTTCCGAACGTAGCTAACCAGCCGTGCCCCTGGCGGGACAACTGGCACACCAGAGGTTCGTCCGTCCCGGTCCTCTCGTACTAGGGACAGCCCTTCTCAAGTATCCTACGCGCACGGCGGATAGGGACCGAACTGTCTCACGACGTTCTAAACCCAGCTCGCGTACCGCTTTAATGGGCGAACAGCCCAACCCTTGGGACCTGCTACAGCCCCAGGATGCGACGAGCCGACATCGAGGTGCCAAACCATCCCGTCGATATGGACTCTTGGGGAAGATCAGCCTGTTATCCCCGGGGTACCTTTTATCCGTTGAGCGACACCGCTTCCACACGCAAGTGCCGGATCACTAGTCCCGACTTTCGTCCCTGCTCGACCCGTCAGTCTCACAGTCAAGCTCCCTTGTGCACTTGCACTCAACACCTGATTGCCAACCAGGCTGAGGGAACCTTTGGGCGCCTCCGTTACCCTTTAGGAGGCAACCGCCCCAGTTAAACTACCCACCAGACACTGTCCCTGAACCGGATAACGGTCCGAAGTTAGATACCCGAATCAACCAGAGTGGTATTTCAAGATTGCCTCCACCCATACTGGCGTATGAGCTTCACCGGCTCCCACCTATCCTACACAAGCCGACTCAAATACCAATGTCAAGCTATAGTAAAGGTCCCGGGGTCTTTCCGTCCTGCCGCGCGTAACGAGCATCTTTACTCGTACTGCAATTTCGCCGGGCCTGTGGTTGAGACAGTGGGGAAGTCGTTACGCCATTCGTGCAGGTCGGAACTTACCCGACAAGGAATTTCGCTACCTTAGGATGGTTATAGTTACCACCGCCGTTTACTGGCGCTTAAGTTCTCCGCTTCGCCCCGAAGAGCTAACAGGTCCCCTTAACGTTCCAGCACCGGGCAGGCGTCAGTCCATATACATCGAATTACTTCTTCGCATGGACCTGTGTTTTTAGTAAACAGTCGCTTCCCCCTGCTCTCTGCGGCCATACAACGCTCCACCCGCGCGGGGCTTCACGTCTCCGGCCCCCCTTCTCCCTAAGTTACGGGGGCAATTTGCCGAGTTCCTTAACCACAGTTCGCCCGATCGCCTCGGTATTCTCTACCTGACCACCTGTGTCGGTTTGGGGTACGGGCCGCTCGGAACTCGCTAGAGGCTTTTCTCGGCAGCATAGGATCACTGACTTCACCTGAATCGGCTCGGCATCACGTCTCAGCCTTCATGACGTGCGGATTTGCCTACACGTCGGCCTACACGCTTACCCCGGCACAACCACCGGCCGGGCTCAGCTACCTTCCTGCGTCACCCCATCGCTTGACTACTACCCGCCAGGTTCCCACGCTCCCCCAGCTTGGTCCGAAGACCGCACCAGGCTCGGGTGGTTAGCACAACGAGGTTCATCAGGGACGCTCCTTCGCGGGTACGGGAATATCAACCCGTTGTCCATCGACTACGCCTCTCGGCCTCGCCTTAGGTCCCGACTCACCCAGGGCGGATTAACCTGGCCCTGGAACCCTTGGTCATCCGGCGGAAGGGTTTCTCACCCTTCTTTCGCTACTCATGCCTGCATTCTCACTCGTGCCGCGTCCACAACTAGGTCACCCCGCTGCTTCACCCCCGGCACGACGCTCCCCTACCCACCCACACACCTGGATGCCCACCTCGAAAGACAGACACCGGGCTCTGTGTGAGTGCCACAGCTTCGGCGGTGTGCTTGAGCCCCGCTACATTGTCGGCGCGGAACCACTTGACCAGTGAGCTATTACGCACTCTTTAAAGGGTGGCTGCTTCTAAGCCAACCTCCTGGTTGTCTATGCGACCCCACATCCTTTTCCACTTAGCACACGCTTAGGGGCCTTAGCTGGTGATCTGGGCTGTTTCCCTCTCGACTACGAAGCTTATCCCCCGCAGTCTCACTGCCGCGCTCTCACTTACCGGCATTCGGAGTTTGGCTGATTTCGGTAAGCTTGTAGGCCCCCTAGACCATCCAGTGCTCTACCTCCGGCAAGAAACACACGACGCTGCACCTAAATGCATTTCGGGGAGAACCAGCTATCACGGAGTTTGATTGGCCTTTCACCCCTAACCACAGGTCATCCCCCAACTTTTCAACGTTGGTGGGTTCGGCCCTCCACACGGTCTTACCCGCGCTTCAGCCTGCCCATGGCTAGATCACTCCGCTTCGGGTCTAGAACATGCGACTCAAACGCCCTCTTCAGACTCGCTTTCGCTACGGCTCCCCCACACGGGTTAACCTCGCCACATGCCACTAACTCGCAGGCTCATTCTTCAAAAGGCACGCCGTCACCCCGCAAGGCTCCGACGGATTGTAGGCGAACGGTTTCAGGTACTATTTCACTCCCCTCCCGGGGTACTTTTCACCATTCCCTCACGGTACTCGTCCGCTATCGGTCACCAGGAAGTATTTAGGCTTACCAGGTGGTCCTGGCAGATTCACGGCAGATTTCAGGAGTCCGCCGCTACTCGGGAACACCCACAGAAGACCAGCAGCTTTCACCTACCGGACTATCACCGTCTACGGTCGGCCTTTCCAGACCATTCAGCTAACCACTGGCTTTATCACTCCTCACACGAGTGTCAGCTCGTGTAGCAGGGTCCCACAACCCCGACCACGCAACCCCTGACAGGTATCACACGCAACCGGTTTAGCCTCAATCCGCTTTCGCTCGCCACTACTCACGGAATCACATGTTGTTTTCTCTTCCTACGGGTACTGAGATGTTTCACTTCCCCGCGTTCCCTCCACACACCCTATGAGTTCAGGTGCAGGTGACACCACATGACTGATGCCGGGTTACCCCATTCGGACACCCTGGGATCACAGCTCGGTTGACAGCTCCCCCAGGCCTATCGCGGCCTCCCACGTCCTTCATCGGCTCCTGGTGCCAAGGCATCCACCGTTCGCCCTTGACAACTTGACCACAAAGATGCTCGCGTCCACTGTGCAATTCTCAACAAACAACCAACCCACAACCCACCGTCTCCCACCAGCCCGGCAACCACCGGCGGTATGAGAAACCAGGCCATGCCTGGCGCCACTCAGGACACCACGTCCCAAGCATCGGCTCTGAAAGACAACCACCACGGGTTGTTCCTTCAGGACCCAACAGGGTGCCCTACGCCTCCCCCAGCCGCACCACAACCCCGTTCCCACCACCCCACAGGGCAGCTGTACTAGGAAATTCCGGCCGTTGCCGAGGAAAACTCGCCAGTGTCTCCGCCAATCGAGCACCCCGACCCGACATCCGCGGGCCGCGGGCTCCATACCAGCCTTCGCTGGATGGTGCTCCTTAGAAAGGAGGTGATCCAGCCGCACCTTCCGGTACGGCTACCTTGTTACGACTTCGTCCCAATCGCCAGCCCCACCTTCGACGGCTCCCTCCACAAGGGTTGGGCCACCGGCTTCGGGTGTTGCCGACTTTCGTGACGTGACGGGCGGTGTGTACAAGGCCCGGGAACGTATTCACCGCAGCGTTGCTGATCTGCGATTACTAGCGACTCCGACTTCACGGGGTCGAGTTGCAGACCCCGATCCGAACTGAGACCGGCTTTTTGGGATTCGCTCCACCTCACGGTATCGCAGCCCATTGTACCGGCCATTGTAGCATGCGTGAAGCCCTGGACATAAGGGGCATGATGACTTGACGTCATCCCCACCTTCCTCCGAGTTGACCCCGGCAGTCTCCCATGAGTCCCCAACCGAATTGCTGGCAACATGGGACGAGGGTTGCGCTCGTTGCGGGACTTAACCCAACATCTCACGACACGAGCTGACGACAGCCATGCACCACCTGTCACCGGCCCCGAAGGACCCCACATCTCTGCGAGATTTCCGGCGATGTCAAACCCAGGTAAGGTTCTTCGCGTTGCATCGAATTAATCCGCATGCTCCGCCGCTTGTGCGGGCCCCCGTCAATTCCTTTGAGTTTTAGCCTTGCGGCCGTACTCCCCAGGCGGGGCGCTTAATGCGTTAGCTGCGGCACAGAGAACCGGAGAGGCCCCCCACACCTAGCGCCCAACGTTTACAGCGTGGACTACCAGGGTATCTAATCCTGTTCGCTCCCCACGCTTTCGCTCCTCAGCGTCAGTATCGGCCCAGAGACCCGCCTTCGCCACCGGTGTTCCTCCTGATATCTGCGCATTTCACCGCTACACCAGGAATTCCAGTCTCCCCTACCGAACTCTAGCCTGCCCGTATCGACTGCAGGCCCGCAGTTGAGCCACGGGTTTTCACAGTCGACGCGACAAGCCGCCTACGAGCTCTTTACGCCCAATAAATCCGGACAACGCTCGCGCCCTACGTCTTACCGCGGCTGCTGGCACGTAGTTGGCCGGCGCTTCTTCTGCAGGTACCGTCACTCGCGCTTCGTCCCTGCTGAAAGAGGTTTACAACCCGAAGGCCGTCATCCCTCACGCGGCGTCGCTGCATCAGGCTTCCGCCCATTGTGCAATATTCCCCACTGCTGCCTCCCGTAGGAGTCTGGGCCGTGTCTCAGTCCCAGTGTGGCCGGTCGCCCTCTCAGGCCGGCTACCCGTCGTCGCCTTGGTAGGCCATCACCCCACCAACAAGCTGATAGGCCGCGAGCCCATCCCAAGCCGAAAAACTTTCCACCCACAAACATGCGTCCGTAAGTGAATATCCGGTATTAGCCCCGGTTTCCCGGGGTTATCCCAAAGCCTAGGGCAGGTTGCTCACGTGTTACTCACCCGTTCGCCGCTCGAGTACCCCGAAGGGCCTTTCCGCTCGACTTGCATGTGTTAAGCACGCCGCCAGCGTTCGTCCTGAGCCAGGATCAAACTCTCCAACAAAAACCTGAAGGAAAATCCATCCCAGCAACAAACAAAATTGTTGCCAAAGGAATCCAAACCAACCAGAAAAACTGGCCAGCCCGGGAATCAAACAAAAATTTGGCACTGGCATATCAAGCACCCTGTTGAGTTCTCAAAGAACAACCACACACCAAACCCGGGCCCTCATTTGAGGAACCGCGTCCGGGGCAACCGCTCCAAACTATCCGAACTGTGTTCCGAGGTCAACCTGAACAATCAGGCTTCTCGTAACTCGCTCGGGGCCCACGCCATCGCCCACCTTGCGGTGTCAGCGACTGTCGTGGAGAACCGCAGACCGGCCGATCATCACTCAGGACAACCCGCCCGGCTCCTGCCGGCTCCAGAACCCTACCCGGTCGGCTTCGCGATCGCAACTCCATCTCGCTGAGTCGCTCCACACCGCCCGGCCTCAGCTCCGCGTTGACTGGTCTTCGCGTTGCTGGCGCCCGTTCTCGGCCGGTTTGCCCGGCCTCCCGCGTGCAGAGAGAAAGTTACGCGGACACCCCCGAGAAGGCAAATCATCGTTCATCGATACGAGGTTTGAGTGCAGTGGACGCTGGTCGGGTGGCATCCCGGTGTTCGGTCCCGGCCGACGGCTCGGCTCACCGAAGCCGGTTCGGGTACGGGCGCAGTCTCCGCTGCTGTCCCCCGCAGACGGCCATGAGGGGTTCCGACGTGCCAGAGTGTCAGGCATGGATGACGTGTCCCGGCCCGTACGCCCGGTCCTCGCCGAGGACGCGCTGCTCGGCCTGCTGTTACCGATATGGCAACTGCTCATCGGTGCCTTCGTGCTCTTCGCGGTCCTGGTCTCGATCGGCCGTCTGGCCCGACGTGGCCCCTCCAGGATGAGCACCGCTCTTCTGATCACCGCAGCCGCCATCGCCGGCTTCGCACTTGTCGGCGTACTACTTCAGGGATAGCGGCGTCAGAGCCGGCGATTCGCCAGGCTCGGCAGCTCGGCACGGATCCGGTCCAGGCAGCTCAGGTCGATGTCGGTCACCGCGAGCCCCGGACCGTCGGGTACCTGGGACAGCACTGTCCCCCAGGGGTCAATCACCATGCTCCGCCCGTAACAGGTGCGGTCGGGTTCGTGGTCACCGGTCTGCCCGGCTGCTGCCACGAAGCACTGGTTCTCGATCGCGCGGGCTCGCAGCAGCACCTCCCAGTGGTCTCTCCCGGTGTGCATCATGAAAGCCGCCGGCACCACCAGCAGATGGGCGGCACCAACGGTGGCCAGTTGCCGGTAGAGCTCCGGGAAGCGCAGGTCATAGCAGATGGACAGGCCCACCCGTAACCCTTCGACGTCGACCACGACCGGCTGCTCCCCGGGCGCCACAGTCGCCGACTCCCGATAGGAAACGCGGCCGGGGATCTCCACGTCGTACAGGTGGATCTTGCGGTAGGAGGCGGCGAGCGTACCCGAACGGTCGAAGACCAGCGTGGTGTTCCAGGTGCGGTCCGGGTCGGGGCCTGCCTCGTGGAAGGAGCCGGCGATCAGCCAGATCCCGAGCCGACGCGCCGCGGCGGCGAAGAACGCGCCCACGCGGCCGTCCGCGGACTCCGGCGCGGGCATCCCGGCGCCTGGGCCGAGATAGTCGACATACTCCGGCAGCAGCACCAGGTCCGCGCCGGCGCCAGCAGCGCGTTCGATGAGGGATTCCGCGGCGGCGAGGTTCGCCTCTCGGTCATCCCGGGAGTTCAGCTGGCAGACGGCGACGCGCATGGCTGCCAGCGTACGGGTGGACGGTGGCCGGCCGCAGTGTGCGGTCGCGGGGAACTCGTCCAGCAGCGCGGCGGTCGCCGCCGCCCGCGTCCCGCCGTCGCTGGCAGGGGGCAGACCGAGCCACCGGTCGAGTTCAGGCGGACTTCTCCTCGCGCTCGCGCCGGGCACGGCGCCCCGTGAACTCACGCGGAACGATGGTCGGGTTCACGTTCTCCAGTACCGCCTCACGAGTGATCAGCACCCGGGCGGCATCAGGATTGCTGGGCACCTCGTACATCACGGAGAGCAGAACCTCCTCCATGATGGCGCGCAGCCCACGAGCGCCGGTGCCACGCAGCATCGCCTGGTCGGCGATCGCTTCGAGGGCGGGACGCTCGAACTCCAACTCGACGCCGTCCAGCTCGAAGAGGCGTTGGTACTGCCGGACCAGGGCGTTGCGCGGCTCGGTGAGGATCCTCACCAGCGCGGTGCGGTCCAGGCTCCGGACGCTCGTGATCACCGGCAGTCGACCGATGAACTCGGGAATCAGCCCGAACTTGAGCATGTCCTCCGGCATCACCTGGCTGAAGATGTCATCGGTGGAGCGGTCGGAGACGGCGCGCAGCCGGGCACCGAAGCCGGTGCCCCCATGGCCGGTACGCGCCTCGATGATCTGATCCAGGCCGGCGAAGGCACCACCGCAGATGAACAGCACGTTTGTGGTGTCGATCTGGATGAACTCCTGGTGGGGGTGCTTGCGGCCGCCCTGCGGGGGCACGTTCGCGACGGTGCCCTCAAGCATCTTCAGCAGGGCCTGCTGCACGCCTTCACCGGAGACGTCACGGGTGATCGACGGGTTCTCCGACTTGCGGGCGATCTTGTCGACCTCGTCGATGTAGATGATGCCGGTCTCGGCCCGCTTGATGTCGTAGTCCGCGGCCTGGATCAGCTTGAGGAGGATGTTCTCCACGTCCTCACCGACGTAGCCGGCCTCGGTGAGGGCGGTGGCATCGGCGATCGCGAAGGGCACGTTCAACATCCGGGCCAGGGTCTGCGCCAGGTGGGTCTTGCCACAACCGGTCGGGCCCAGCAGGAGGATGTTCGACTTGGCCAGCTCCACCCCGTCGTTGCCGGAGCCCGGCGCACCGGCCGCCTCGGCCTGGATCCGCTTGTAGTGGTTGTAGACCGCGACGGCGAGGGCCTTCTTGGCCCCCTCCTGCCCCACGACGTAGTTGTCGAGGAACTGGCAGATCTCCATCGGCTTGGGAAGCTCTTCCCACTTCACCTCGCCGGACTCGGCCAACTCCTCTTCGATGATCTCGTTGCAGAGATCGATGCACTCGTCGCAGATGTAGACCCCAGGGCCCGCGATGAGCTTCTTGACCTGCTTCTGCGACTTCCCGCAGAAGGAGCATTTCAGTAGGTCGCCGCCGTCACCGATCCGTGCCACCTACGTTCTCCCTGCACTCATCGGCCGGAGCCCCGGCCACGACCTGCGGACGCTGACGCTCCGCCCGTCTTCTATCGCCCGCCGGTCGCCCGGCGAAGCGGTACGGACCCGACGTTACCCGCTGCCGGAGGTTTCTCCGACCCCCAAAACGGGTGTGTCAGAGGTCGGTCGGCAACGAGCCCGACCGACCTCTGACCCGGTAGGGGTCAGCTGGCCGCGTTCGCGGCCAACAGACCCTTCTTACGACTGGTGAGGATCGTGTCGACCAGCCCGTACTCGCGGGCCTCCTCGGCCGTCATGATCTTGTCACGGTCGATGTCCTTGCGAACCAGGTCGACCGGGCGGTTGCAGTGCCGGGAGAGCATTTCCTCCAGCTGGGTGCGCATCCGCAGGATCTCCTTGGCCTGGATCTCGATGTCCGAGCCCTGCCCGTAGCCGCCCTCGGTGGCCGGCTGGTGGATGATGATGCGGGAGTTCGGCAGGGCCATCCGCTTGCCCGGAGTGCCCGCCGAGAGCAGCACCGCAGCAGCCGAGGCGGCCTGGCCGAGGCAGACCGTCGAAATGTCTGGCCGGACGTACTGCATGGTGTCGTAGATCGCCGTCATGGCGGTGAACGAACCACCCGGCGAGTTGATGTACATGATGATGTCCCGGTCGGGGTCCGTCCCCTCCAGGGTGAGCAGCTGGGCCATCACGTCGTTGGCCGACGCGTCGTCCACCTGCACGCCAAGGAAGATGATGCGGTCCTCGAAGAGCTTGTTGTACGGGTTGGACTCCTTGACCCCGTACGACGTGCGCTCGACGAACGACGGCAGAACATAGCGGTTGTGCACGGCCGCGAACTGGGGCGGCAGGCTGAGGTCGGTCATCGTCTGCTCCTCGATCAGCTCAGGGTCCCGGCGCCCTCGGGAACCTGAGCGGCACCCGTGATCACCTTGTCGATGAAGCCGTAGTCGACGGCCTCCTGGGCGGTGAACCAGCGGTCCCGGTCCGAGTCCGCCTCGATCTGCGCCGGCTGCTGACCGGTGTGGTAGGCGACGCGCTCCTGGAACATCCGCTTGGTGTACAGCATCTGCTCGGCCTGGATCGCGATGTCGGCGGCGGTGCCGCCCATCCCGCCGGAGGGCTGGTGCATCATGATCCGGGCGTGCGGCAGGGCGTAACGCTTGCCCTTCGTGCCCGCGCAGAGCAGCAGCTGGCCCATGGACGCGGCCATGCCCATCGCCACGGTCGACACATCGTTGTCGATGAACTGCATCGTGTCGTAGATGGCCATGCCGGAGTAGACCGAGCCACCGGGCGAGTTGATCCATAGGTTGATGTCGCGGTCCGGGTCTTCCGCGGCGAGCAGCAGCAGCTGCGCGCAGATGCGGTTGGCGACCTGGTCGGTCACCTCGCTGCCCAGGAAGACGATCCGCTCCTTGAGCAACCGGTTGTAGACCGAGTCGTCGAGGTTGCCAATGGTGTCACCGCCGCGGGCGTCGATCGCCCGTAGCGGCTTCGCTGGGATGTGCATGTCGGTCATGGCAGCCCTTCGCTCTCCGTACCGTCGTGTCCGACACTAACCGCTGGGCCGGTCGCCGGACTCCCGGTCCGGGCACTGTTCGCTCTCAGCGCAGCAGGCCGAAGGCGTACCCGGAAAGGGATTGGGCCACCACCCACCGCGACCGGCGGACGGTGGCCCACCCGGCGATCAGTGCTCGTGCGAGTGCTCCTGCTCGCTCGCCTCACGCAGCGCGTCCATGGTCACCACGTTGCCGGCCGAGTCCTTGATCGTGATGCGCTCCATCACCGAGGCGAGGGCCTTGCCCCGCCGGACGTCGCCGTAGACCGCGCCGGCAGTACCGGAGCGAACAAGCTGGTCGTAGTACTGCTGGGGGGCCATACCGGCGCGCTGGGCGCGGTGGACGATCTCGTGACCGAACTCGTCGTCGGAAACCTGCACGTCCTCGGCGTCGGCGAGGGTGTCGAGCAGCAACTGCACCTTCACGCCCTGGGTGGCGGCGTCGGTCAGCTCGGCGTCGATCTGCTCCTCGGTCTTCTCCTCGGCGGCGAGGTAGTCCTCCATCGAGGCGCCGATGCGCTCCAGCTGGTCGGCCATCGCCTCCTTGCGACTCTCCACCTCGTCGCGAATCACGCCTTCCGGCGCCGGCACGTCGGCGGCCGCGACAAGCTGCTCCAGGGCCTTGTCCCGAGCGGCGTAGATCTGCTCGACCCGCTTGCCCCGGGTGACCCGCTCGCGCAGGTCCGCCCGCAGCTCCTCGATGGTGTCGAACTCGCTGGCGAGCTGGGCGAACTCGTCGTCCAGCTCGGGCAGCTCCTTCTCCTTGACGGTGCGCACGGTCACCAGCACCTCGGCGTCGCGGCCGGCGAAGTCGCCGCCCACCAGCTGGGTGGTGAAGGTGGTGTCCTCACCGGCGGAGAGACCCACGACCGCCTCGTCCAGCCCCGGTAGGAGCTGCTTGCTGCCCACCTCGTGCGAGATGTTGCTGGCCGAACCGCCCGGCACCTCCTCGCCGTCGACGGTCGCCCGCAGGTCGATCTGGACGTAGTCGCCCTCGGCCGCGGCGCGCTCGACGGTCTTCAGGGTGGCGAAACGCTCACGCAGCCCGTTCACCTGCTCGTCGATCTCGCTGTCGTCGATCTGCAGCTCGTCGACGGTGACCTCGATCGAGGCCAGGTCGGGCACGGTGATCTCCGGCCGGACGTCCACCTCGGCGGTGAAATTGAGGGAGTCACCGTCGTTGAACTCGGTGATGTCGACCTCGGGACGGCCCAGCGTCTTCAGGTCGTGCTCCCGGACCGCGGCGAGGATGTTCTGCGGGATCGCCTCCTGCACCGCCTCGTTGAGCACGGTGCCCCGGCCGACCCGCTGATCGATGATCGCCGGCGGCACCTTCCCCTTACGGAAGCCGGGGATCTGGATCTGCTGGCCGATCTCCCGGTACGCCTTCTTGAGGCTCGGCTCGAGCTCGACGAACGGCACCTCGATGGCGAGCCGCACGCGCGTCGGGCTCAGAGTCTCGACGGTGCTCTTCACAGGCGTACTCCTTGACGGATCTCGGTTGATTCTGGGCACACTTTCGGCCCATCGAGTGTAGGCGAACCGACACGGCGGACCAGCGGCACCCGGGGCCGGCTGCAGGCATGCCCCGCGTGCCGGTCGTCCGGGTGCCGCCGTCCGGTGCTTGCGGCAGTCGGGGTGGCGGGATTTGAACCCACGGCCCCTCGCTCCCAAAGCGAGTGCGCTACCAAGCTGCGCCACACCCCGTGGCGACGAGCAGTCTATGCCGTCCCTCCGACAACCGACTGCCGGGGCGTCCCCCAACGCGCCGAACGAGGACAAACCAGGCACCAGCACTCCGCGCGGGGCAGCGCGGGCCGGCGGGTCGGCGCGGGCCGGCGGGTCGGCGCGGGTCGGCGGGTCGGCGGGTCGGCGGGTCGGCGGGTCGGCGGGTCGGCGGGTCGGCGGGTGCAGTTTGCGGGATGTTGCGGTTTCCCGGCCTCGTGAGACCGCAACATGCCGCAAGTTGCGAGGATCGACGCGCAGGCGCGGCACGGGGATACGGCCGCGCGGCTGCCGCGGGTATTGGGTAGGCTGTCGGGCGCACCCGGTCCTCCGGGTGTACGCGGGCGTAGCTCAATGGCAGAGCTTCAGTCTTCCAAACTGACGGTGCGGGTTCGATTCCCGTCGCCCGCTCCAGCAACTTCCAGCCAAGACGCGGCCAGGTGCCGTTCCCGATCATGGCAGTGGCCGTGGCTCGGGCCCGGGTTGCGGTTCTGCCGCAGCAGCTCTCCCCCGCAGAGCGGTCTATTCGCTCGTAGCAGCGTGGCTGCCGGCACCGCCTGTGATTCGGTGGTGTCCGGGCGTCTAGGCACGGCGCGAGCGCGCGGTGCGGTCCGTGTTACTCGGCCTGCTGGCGGAGCGAGACTCTCCGGCTCACCCACGTTGCTCTGCGGCTCGGCGACGATCCGCGTCCTCGATGGCGTGGCGCACGGCTGTCCGGATCACGACGTACAGGACGACCTGACCAGCCAGCCATAAGACCGAGGCAAAGAACATCTGCGAGATGGACGCATCGAACAGCATGGGCGGCACGATAGTTCGGGGAAGCTGTGGCCGCCGTCCCCGTGCTGAGTCGATCGGACCCACTGCGCCGCTTGGCGTCGGCTAACGGCGACAGGCCAGCCGGACGATCGCGGAATTGGTCACACCAACGAGGCGGACCATCGGGCTGCCGCGTCGCTGACTACCCCGGGTTGTTCGGGTCTGGCAGCCGGCTGACCGTCGCACCGAGGAGTGGTCGCCGTGGTGCGTGTGGTGCTGCCACGATTGGCGCCGTGACTGGTGACTGCCGCACTTGGCGTAGCGCGCTGCTGGCTCGTGTGATCGCGGAGATCGAGTCGGAGATTCGTCAGGCGTGGGAGCGGTTTGCCGTCGGCCTCGATGTCGAGCCTGATTCTTCCGAGGCGGTCGAGTTGGCCTGGCTGGTGGCCGATGATCCGGCGGCGTACGACTGGCGGACCGTCGACGGGGCGATCGATCGGTTGAGCTGTCCGGCGTGTGGGTCACGGCTGACCCAGGGGCCGGCCGCGTGCGAGACGTGCGAGTTCCATCATCGGATGCGGTTCGGTGCCCGTGAGGTCGACCGCCGGCATGTTCCGCCGGGCAATGAACATGCCGTGCGGGTGGCGAGTGCGGTGGCGCGTACCCGTCATCGGTATTCGGCCAGGGCTCGGGTGGGCTACGAACTGGCGCTGCCGGACCTTGTTGCCGGTGACCTGCCCAGCACCAGGCAGGCTCAGGCCGGCAAGGCTCTGATCAACAAGCTGACCGATGATGAGTGTGACCGCGTCGTGAGCTTCGCCGAGGTCGAGCAGTTGGCGCGCGGTCGCTGATTCCCAGCGTCCGCGACTTGGAGCAGCCATGTCCCGCGAACCTGGGCACCCGGCACGTACGACTTTGACTGGCTCAGCGGGCCGCGTGTTCGGCGCGGGCGGGGGCGCCGACCTCGTGCAGGTGTCTTAGGGCCTGGCGGTAGGAGTCGATGAGGCCGGTCTGTTCGTACGCCACGCCGATCTCGGCGCAGTACGCCTGCACGATCGGTTGCGCCTTGCGCAGGTTCGGCGTCGGCATGCCGGGGAACAGGTGGTGTTCGATCTGGTAGTTCAGGCCGCCGAGTGCCACGTCGGTGAGCCAGTTGCCCCGGACGTTGCGGGAGGTCAACACCTGCTTGCGCAGGAAGTCCTCGTCGCCGGTCGGGTGCGGCATGCCCTTGTGGTTCGGGGCGAACGTCATGCCCAGGTAGACGCCGAACAGGGCCTGGTGCAGCAGCAGGAAGGCGACCGCCTGGAGTGGCGTGAGGACCACGAGGAGCGCCGTGAGGTAGCCGACGGCGTGCAGCACCAGCAGGGCGCTCTCCGCACCGCGACGGCGCACCGTGCCGTCGCGCAGGGCCTTGACGCTTGACACCTTGAGGCTGACGGCGAGCAGCGTCAGGAGCGGAAAGAAGAGTACGGCCTGGTGCCGGGTGATGAAGCCCTTCAGCCCGCGCCGGCCGGCGGCTGCCTCGGCCGCCCAGATGAGCACCTCGGGTGCCACGTCCGGATCGAGGTCGTCGTGGTTGGGGTTGTTGTGGTGGCGGGTGTGCTTGTCCATCCACCAGCCGTAGCTCATCCCGACGCCGAGGTTCCCGGCGAGCAGTCCGGCGAGTTCACTGGGTCGTCTGGTACGGAACACCTGACGGTGCGCCAGGTCGTGCGCCACCAGTGCCACCTGGGCGAACGTGACGGCGAGAAAGACGGCCGTGATCGTCTGCCACCAGGAGGAACCGATGACGAAGAAGGCCGTCCAACCGCCGACGTACATGAGCGCGACGGCGCTGAGGCGGACGAGGTAGTACGCGGGCCGCCGCCGCATCAGGCCCGCTCCGGTGATCCGGCGGGCGAGTACGGCGAAATCGCTGCCGGTCGTCGTGGTCGTCATGGAACCAGCAAACCGCGTCACGATCTGCGCGTCAGGAGTTCTACCTCCTCTGCGGAGGGGGTGCTGGCACCACCGACAATCGGCGGCCACCGTGGGCAGAATGTGACCTGTGGACGTGGCCGGAGCTGGTGAACGGATAGCCCCGTGGGCCCGCCGGGGCGTGCGTTCCGTGCTGGCCGGGGTGGCCGCGATCGGCCTGGCGCTCACGAACTTCCCGCTGCTCGTCCTGTCGATTGTCGCGTTGGCGCTGGTGCCGGTGCCCTTCCTCGGCATGGCGCTGGTGCCCTGGACGACGAAGCTGGTCAGGAGACGCACCGATCTTGAGCGGCGGGTCGCCGCCCGGTCCGGTGTCCTGGTGGCCCGTCCGTACCACCCGCCTCCGGAGCGGGCCGTGCCCGGGGGTTGGCGCCGCTTCCGGTGGGTCGTCACCGACCCGGCCACCTGGCGGGATCTCGCCTGGCTGGTGCCGGGCGCCCTGGTCGGGATCGCCCTCGGCGTGGTCGCGCTGGCCATACCGTTGTACGGGCTGGCGGGGTTGACGCTGACGCCGGTGTGGATCTGGCTCGGCACCGACTGGTACGGCTACGGCACGGTCTGGTCCGTCGAC
This sequence comes from Verrucosispora sp. WMMD703, assembly GCF_049178935.1. NCBI lineage: Bacteria > Bacillati > Actinomycetota > Actinomycetes > Micromonosporales > Micromonosporaceae > Micromonospora > Verrucosispora sp. WMMD703. The sequence continues at coordinate 5,430,558 of NZ_JBMHMM010000004.1, forward strand.
TCGGTGGGTGAGGCCCTGCTCTGCGTTCCGCAGGGTGCGGCCATCCTGGCCCTCGGCCTGTGGGCGGCACCGTGGCTGCGTCGCGTGGACGCCTTGTTCGACCGGCTGCTCCTCGCGCCGACCAGGGCCGCCGAACTCCGGCTGCGCGTCACCCAGCTGACCGTGACCCGGGCCGGCACGGTGGACGCCCAGGCCGCCGAGTTACGCCGCATCGAACGCGACCTGCACGACGGCATCCAGGCGCGGCTCGTCTCGCTGGGCATGATGATCGGGCTCGCCGACGAACTGATCGACCGTAATCCGGCCGCGGCTCACGAGATGCTCGCTGAGGCACGTGAGTCGAGCGGTACCGCGCTGGTCGAGCTGCGGCACCTGGTCCGCGGCATCCATCCGCCCGTACTGGCGGAGCGTGGTCTGGAGGGCGCGGTGCGGGCGCTGGCGCTCAGCCTGCCCGTGCCGATCGCGGTCGACGCCGAGCTTCCCGGCCGGCTCGACACGCCGGTCGAGTCGGCGGCGTACTTCGCCGTGGCCGAGACCCTGACCAACGTGGTCCGGCACAGTCGCGCGCACCACGCGTGGGTGTCGCTGCGCCACGTCGGGGGGCTGTTGACGATGGTGGTGACCGACGACGGTGCCGGCGGTGCCGACTCCGCCGGCGGCACCGGTCTGCGTGGTATCGAGCGTCGCCTCGCCGCCTTCGATGGCACGATGACGCTGTCGAGCCCGCCCGGTGGGCCCACCGTCGTCACCATGGAGTTGCCGTGCGCGTTGTCATCGCCGAGGACCACGCACTCCTTCGTGACGGACTGACCCGCATTTTGCAGGCCTTCGAATTCGACGTGGTCGCGTCCGTCGACAACGGCCCGGCTCTGCTACCCGCCCTGGTCACCCACCAGCCCGAGGTGGCGGTGGTCGACGTCCGGCTCCCACCGACGTTCACCGACGAGGGCCTGCAGGCCGCGATCGCGGCCCGGAACCGGATCCCCGGACTGCCGATCCTGGTGCTCTCCCAGCACGTCGAGCCGTTGTACGCCCGGGAGTTGCTCAGCACTCCGCAGGGTGGCGTCGGCTACCTGCTCAAGGATCGGGTCGCCAACGTCGGCGAGTTCATCGACGCGGTGCGCCGCGTCGCCGCAGGCGGCAGTGCCATGGATCCCGAGGTCATCACACAGCTCCTCGCCCGCCGGGAGCCGCTGGCAGCCCTCACCGTCCGGGAACGGGAGGTGCTCGGCGAGATGGCCGAGGGCCGCTCCAACGCCGCGATCGCCGCCAAGCTCCGGATCACCGAGAAGGCGGTGAGCAAACACATAAACAACATCCTCACCAAGCTGGACATGCCGCCCTCCGACGACCACAACCGCCGAGTGCTGGCCGTGCTGGCGTACCTGAACGCCTGACCTGGACGTCCCGGCACGGACCTGCGCTACCCGGCCCCGGGCACGTCGGTGGGTGACACCTCGTCCGATGGTTCGCTTTGCCCGGGCACCACCGCTGACGGTGCGTTGAACTGGATCAGGTAGTCGGGTACGCCGACGAGTTCGGTGACCTCAGGGCTTGGCTTGCCCCGACCGCTGAAGATCACCGTGCCGAAGTCGGCCGGAGTGAACGGGGCACCGGAGGCGAGCGCCGAGCGGATGTCCTCGATCTGCTGCTTTGGCACCCGTAGGTAGCTGTAGATCTCCTCACCGACCATGTTCGCGCCGAGGACCAGCAGCAGCGGGTGCGTCGACGACTCGTCCCGCGCGACCTTCGGCGCGGCTTCCGGCTCGGCCGGTCGGCTCGGCACCCATTCTCGGGCCACTGCGGACGACGCCTGCCCGCCGGTCGCCGGCAGCAGGGCACGCAGCGGTACGGCAGCCCCGGCGGCGGCTGCGGTGACCGCGCCGAGTTGCTGGGTCAGGACGCCCGGCAGTTCGATGCTCTCCGTCTGCTGTAGATATTCGATCTGGTAGCGGATCGGCTCGCTGGTCGGCACGTCGCCGGTGAGCCGCAAGGTAACCGGCTCGCCACCGACGCCCGAGGCGGCAAGCACCACACCGGCATGGGCGGCCTGCGACTCACGCGACCGCCGATCGGATTCGAGCCAGCCGACGGCCTGCCGGCAGGCGTCCGCCAGGGTGCCCAGGCTGCTGATCCGACCGTCCCGTTCGAGCAGGACGTGTCGGGTGGCGTCCGGGCGACGAACCGCTCCGGCCACCGCAGCCAGCGCGGTCCGTTGCTCCTCGGGCCCGAGTACCCCCTGCTTCGCGAGCGCGGCGAGCATCTGCACGGCGAAGTAGGCCCGGGCGACGAACGGGTCGGCCGTGGCCCGGACGAGTTCTGCCAGGCCCGCAGCCGTGACCCGGTCCAGCCACCGGAAGGAGCTCAGGACCCGTTCGCCGACCGCGTCGGTGTCCCACGCCATGTCCAGCAGAGTTCGCAGCGACGGCGCGTCACCGTCGCTCAGGATGACCAGCAACGCACCGGCGACACTGCGGATCGCCCACGCCGGCTCTCGTCCGAGCAGCGTCAGCAGCAGGGCGGGCAGGTCGTGTGGTTGATCGGCCACTGCCTCCCGCAGGGCGGCCGGTTGCCTCGTCGCCACCGCCCACAGCACGGACAGATAGTCGGTCTCGGCATCCCACCGCACCCGGTCAGCAGCCTCGTCGCGGTCCACGATCTCCTCGACAACCTCGTCCAGCAGTAGCGCGAGCAGCGGGTTCGGCGCAGCGCTGGGCCCGGCCGGGGCGCCGTGCAGGACGAAACGTGCGGCCCGCCGTAGGCCGGCCAGCCACTCGTCGCCGGCCAGGAACGGGTCCACCGCCCCGACGAGGCCACGCAGCACGAGGTCGGGTGCGATGGAGGCGTCGTCCTCGATCGTCGCTCCCGCACGGGTCAACGCGGTCAACGCGGCGACGGCGATCGGCTCGTACGGATCGCGAGCCAGCAGCCACAACTCGGCAATCGCCTCCGTGGTGTCCAGATCCGGGGCTTCCCATCGCACCCGGTTCAGCAGGAACCCGACGCCGTCGCAGGCAGCCACGGCGAGCCCGTCCCCGGAAAGCGCCTCGCCGACCAGCGATTCGATGGAGAGACCGGTCACGGGCAGGATCTGTCCGAGCAGGCGCAATGCGTGCGCCGCAGGTCCGTCGCCGCTTTCGTTTACACATCGTCGGGCTGCGCCGGCCGCCCGACGCAGCCGGGTGGCCTCCATGCCGAAGCGGCTCGGCGACCAGGCCACCCTCCGCAGCGCCCAGAGCACCTTCGCCTGCTCCTCGTCGCAGAGGCGGGGCAGTTCCGCGAGCAACATGTCGAGAACCGGCAGGCGCAGGTGTTGGAGCGTGGCGAGCAGTCGCTGCCGGGTACCCGGCTCCGGGGAGAGCGTCTCCAGCGCCGTTCGCAGGACACCGGGTGCGTCGTGCACAACGTCGGCCAGCGCCCACGAGAGGTCGCCGTGGAGGTGCGGATGACGCTCGTGGGCGTCACCGACCAGCCGTACGAGTTCGACAATCGTTGCCGCGCCGAGTGCGCTGGCCCGCAGTTTCGGTGGACCCTGCCCGCCTCGGGACACCGTGGCGATGGCGGTCCTTGTCCGCAGCCGGATCCGGTCGTCACCGCTGCGGAGCAGTTCCGGAAGGCGAGCCACGGCGGCTGGATCCAGTTCCCCGGACTCGATCGCCAGCAGCGTCGCGACGGCCGAAAACTCCGCCCGGGGATGCGCACGCCACCGGGGCAGGCTCGGCACCCGTGCGGTCGCCCGGCTGGATGCCAGCAGGTCGACGGCGTCGTCGACCTGCTCTGCGGCGAGCAGCGCGTCGAGGCCGGCCACGGCCTGGTTCTCCAGCCGAAGCGGGGTCACACCGGCTGCCGCCCGCGCGCGCAGAGCGGCGAGTGCGGCGGGGCGTCGCTCGACGTCGGACAGGGCGGACCAGGCGGCACGTTCCGATGTGAACCGACCGGCAGCATCCCGGAGCAGGTCGAGGCCGCGACGGCAGAGCACGGCCGTGGTGAGCGCGGCCCAGGCTTGCGTCGTGTCCGCGTCCCGGCCGACCCTGTCATGGCTGAGCAGCGCACCTGCCGCGTCGCCCCGGGCGATGCTGCGCTGGCGGCGTGTGGTCAGCACCGTCTCGCACCGTCCGTGCCGGGCCCGTGTCTCGTCGCTTGCCGGCGGTGGCAGGACCGACAGCACGCGGGCGACCTCGTCGGGCGGTGCGCCCCGCAGCGCGACGAGCGCTTCGCACAGCAGGGCCTCCTCGGTGTCCGGGTCAGCCCACCGGGCCACCCGGGCGAACGCACTGGCACGTGCCGCAGGGTCGTCGATCTGCCGGGTCGCCGACACCGCCCGCTCCAGCAGGTCGGCGGCCGGTGCGATCAACCGCTCCTGCACGGCGAGTTCGATCGCCCGCAGGCGCTGGTGTCCGTCGGTGAGGCCGCTGAGCGCCCGGTCGAGAGCGGGCAGCGTCCAGCGGTCACCGAGCAGCGCCGCCAGCCGGATCCGCCCACGGAGATCAGCGTACGTCGGCCGGGGCTGCCCACCCGACCGGTCGAGGGCGGCCAGCGCCATCGGATCGCCTGGCAGCCCGCTCCCGGCGAGCGGTTGATCGCCCGCCGCCTGCTCGACGTCACCAGCCTCATCGTGCTGGTCGGAGTCCTCGGCGGGAGCATCGCCGGACGGCCGGGCACCGCCAGCCGTGCCGAGTCGTTCGAGGGTACGCCGGGCGCTGGTCGGATCGGTGATCAGCACCTCCAAGGCGAGGCAGGCCGCCTCGGTACGGAATCCCGCAGCGATGATCTGCTCGGCCAGCCGATCCAGGAACCAGCACCGCAGGAACCCCCACCGGGCATGCAGACCCGCGAGCACGGTGAGTGCCTCCGCCAGGTCGTCGGTGGGCGGCGAGAGCGGGTCGAGTAGCCAGTCGTCGGTGCCGGCGGCGGCGACGGACTCGGTACGCGCTACCCCGGCGAGCGCTGTGGCCAGGCCGCCCGCGACGTTGACCATGTCCCGGCCGCTGACGTCGAGCATGACGGCGACGTCGTACTCCTTGTCCTCGTTCGCCCCGCAGACCGCGAGCGCCAGATCCTCGGACAACGGCCGGTCGGTCGACGAGTCGCCGCCCCGTCGGGGATGCCCGACGACCCAGAGTGCGCGTACGACATCGGCGAACACGTCCCGGGACTGGTCGGCGGAGGCGTCCCCGGCGAGCCCGGCTCCGGCCGCCAGCGGGCTGAGGCCGGCGAGCGCGTCGCCGAGCAGCATGTCGGTGCGGCCCAGCCGCCACCGGGCCCGCTGCCGGACCGCTTCCACGGTCGCGCTGTCGTCGCCCGGCTCGGCCGCCGGCCCGACGAACGGCGCTGTCGCGGACGGCTGATGCTCACCGGTGTCCAGCACCAGCCAGGCCGCCAGGGCGTCGCCGCGTGTCTCGGTATCGAGGCGCCGGTCGGTGAACACGTCGGTGAGCAGGCCCGGCAGGTCGCTGCCGGGCACGGCGGTACGCAACCAGGTCAGCAGTCGATCAGTCAGTGGGCTGTCGACCGCGATCTGTTCCGGGCGAAGCGCCACCGGGTGCGGACCACGCGCTGCGATCGCCGGTTGGATGAGGGTGTCGAGCAGGACCGCGGCCCGGTAGCGTTCCGCCGGCCCGCTGGTCGGCGCGGCGAACACCGACATGGCCTCGTCCCGCCGCCGCAGCCAGTGGATCATGTCGAGGAAGGGGATGCCACCGTAGAGGCAGAGGATCGCCCGGAGCCACCCGAGGTCGCCGCGGACCCGGTCGCGCAGCGCCGCTTCGGTCGTCAGGGCGATACGCATCTGGTTGCGTACGCCGATCGTGGTGGTGCCGCGGATGCCGGCACGACGTCGGCCGCTGCCCGCGCCGACGGTCGGCGGTACGGCACTTGCCATCGCCGTCAGCAGCGCCTGCTGCTCGGCGTCCAGCCTGGACCTGACCTCCTCGGGGTCACCGCCACCGGTCGCGGCCATCCGTCGGTGCAGCACGGAGAGCAGCGCGCGGGTGGCCTGCCAGCCGTGGTCCGCGCCGTCCCGGTGCTGGGCCTCCAGCAGCGCCTGCACGACCGATCGGTCGTCGAGGCGTAGTGCGTCGATCAGCCGGGCAGCGGCGACCATGCTCGCCGGGAACGGATCGCGCAGGTGCTCGCAGAGCGCTTCGCAGATCAGTCGAGGTGCGGTGTCGCCCTGCACGCTGACGCTCCAGCGCAGCAGCGGCTCCAGCATCCGGGCGCCGTCCGGGTACAGCGTGACGACGGCGCCGGTCAGCTCGGCCTCGGTCTCCACCGCTACCCGGACCAGGGCACGCAGGTGTTGCCGGCGCAGGCCGGCGATGTCGGCCAGGCTGTGGCTGAGCATCTCGGCGGCCAGTCGTCTGGTGGGCCCGGTGAGCAACTCGTCGAGTACCGACGAGAAGACGTTCTCCGAGACCCGACTGAGCTGACCGAGGGCGAGCCGGACCGCCTCCAGCCAACGCGGGTCGCCGAGGCGGTCGCTGATCCCGGTGACGATCGCGTCCACGGTGCCGGCGTCGATGAGCCACCGGCCCGCGAAGTACTCCTGCACCGTCAGGTGCCGGAACCCGTACAAACCCTGCCCACGATCGGTGAGCAGGTCGATGCTGGCGATCACCAGTTCCGCCTGCTCGGCAACGACTGGCGACACCGGCTCGCCGAGCAGGTCCAGCGCCCGGTGACACAGGGTGGTGAGCGTGGTGCGTTCGACGAGCCCGCTTCGTGACACGTCGTGTATCTGGTACGCGACCGCGGCCTGAAGCCGGATCAGGGTGTCGACCGACGCGTCGGGGAAACGCAGCCCCCCTCGTCGCACCGCGTGCTCGACCATCGCGGTGTAGAGGTCCGCCCGTAGCCACCGGTCACCGCGGCTACCGGGACGACCGGAGAGTCCGGAGAGGACCACCGAGATCAGCGACACCAGCAGGTACGGGTTGGCGGCGAGCTGCCACACGGCGGAGCCACCACCGGTGATCACCTGATCGATCTCGGTACGTCGTTGTGCCTGGTTGGCCTCGGGGACGTGAACGGTGGCGAAGTAACCGCCGAGCCAGTAATCGATTACCGCTGCGACCCCGTCACCGTCGAGTGGCCCGATCAGCAACTGCTCGAACCGGTCGCTGAGCGCCGCCCCGTAGTAGCCCGCGATCCGGCTGGTGATGATCGTCTGGTTTCCGCGGGCCCGCGCGGGGTGGTCCAGCCGGACACCGCCGGAGGCGGCGAAGACATCCAGTGCGGCGGCGACGGAGCGGCGATCGGTCAGCGAGGGCACCTCGTCGAGACCGTCGACGATCAGGACCAGCCGCCGGCTACGCAGCGCCACCCGGGCGAGTCTGGCCACTTCGTCGGGCGGCAACGGGTCGCCGCTGGCCGGGTCGGTGGGGGCTGCACCGGCCCACCCAAGCTGGATGGCGAGGGCGGCCAGCCCTTCCGCCGATTCCTCGGCGCCGGCCAGCCCGACGGCGAGATCGGCGGCCCGACAGAGCACCGGCAGCCGCCGCACCTCATCATGCTCCCCGTCGTCGGCGAGTTGCCGCGCGGCGGTGTCGTGTGCGAGCCGGCGCACCATGCTGCTCTTTCCGCTGCCGGGCTCGCCGAGCACGATCGCCCGCCAGACGGTGCCGGCCAGTCGGCCGGGGGACAGGTTCGGCAACCCGGAAAGGTCGAGCCGGTCGATCGATCGTGCCGGAGACAGGTACGTCGGCAGCGGCCGATCGGCGAGCACCGCAAACTCGGCCTCGCTGGCCGGCACTGTGCCGCCGCCGGCCGCCTGACGGGCCCGGCTACGCAGATGATCGAGTTCGGTGGTCCGCGCTCGGCCGGTCGAACCGTCGCGAACCAGCGGCCCCGGTGGCGGGCACTCGGCCAGCGGCATCGTCACCGACACCCCGGCGATCACGCTGTCGATACCGCTGTGCGTCCGGTACACCCAGCGCAGGTACGCCTCGCGTACCGGGGCGAGCGCGTCCTCGTCGGCCGCCCGGTCCCGGGTCGCGACCGGTTCGGCGCGCGGCGTCAAGCGGATGACCCGGACCAGCCGGTCGTTCGCGGCGGCCCGGGCCACCGCAGCCGCGTCGCCGCCCGGTACCGCGACCATGGGCAGGCCGGCGAGCCGTCGATCGATCGCCTCGGGCCGGCTGTCCGGCTGGCCGACCAGCACCACACCACTGCGGTCCGGATGGTTGTCGAGCCAATAGGCCACCTGGTCACGGACCCGCCGATCACGCACCACCGAGCTGTCCCGACCCACCACGATGAGCAGTGACGCCTTGTCCATGACGGCGTACACCATTTCCCAGTCGTCGGGTTGGTGCAGTTGGCCACCGGAGTAGAAGAGCTGCATGGGCAGCGGATCGAGGGCCGCCAGCAGCGACTGCTCCACCCAGTCCCGGTCGCTCTCCGGGTAGCTGACGAAGGCGGTGGTCGATGGTTGTGGATGTGCGGCCGACAACGCCACCGTGAGGCGTTCGATGACGCCGCTGTTGGCGATGTTCGTACCGCCCGTGTTGGCCTGCCCGGCGGCGCCGGTCGCACCACCGGGCAGGTCACGGAGCAACCCGGCAAGCGCATCAGCGGGTGACTGTGGCGGTCGACTGACGGATGGCACGTCATCCTGCGGCGGTGTCACCGAACCAGAAAACCCGGCGCAGGTAAGACGCACAACCATACGTGGCGCGGCCATTACTGACCGAACGGCCCACGGGGCACGGGAAGTGAAGGGCCACGATGGAGACATGTGGGGTAACTGGCGGGCCGTCGGCTGGGTCGTGGTCTACGCGCTGGCCGGCGCCATGTTGCTGGTCATCGGCGTGATCTTCCTGGCCAGCGAGGGTCTCGAACGCGCGAGCTGGTGGGCCGGACTGGGCGCTTTCCTGGTCACCGTGGTCAGCGCCGTGGTCGCCGCCAGCCGTACCCGACGGCAGACCCGGGCGGATGCTGCGTCTCTGTCCACCGAACGGGGTACACCGCCCGCGGCCGAGGTGAGCGACGGCGACGATCATCCGCGCCACGAGCCGGCGCCGCGCACCGGCGCGGTCGAACAACACAATCTCGGCGGCATCAACATCGCCAACACCGGCAGCATCGGTGCGGTGGACATCCGTGCCGATGGAGGGACGGTCCGGTGAGGTACTTCATGATCCCGTGCCGGTTCGGCACGGCGCGCGTGCCGTTTCCCCTGTACGTCGGTGAACCGGCGGTCGGCACCCACCCGCTGGAACAGCAGTCCGCCTGGCTGCACCGGGTGCGCGGCGGCTCGGTCCCGGTGGAGGTGATGGACTCGTTCGAGAAGCTGTTCGCGATCGCGCTCGAGAACAACGTCTCCTTCGAGGAACTGTGCGCGTACGCGATGGAGCAGGCGGCGAGCAACGAGGCGACGCCGGACGGAGACGACGGCCACCCGGCCGCGGCAGACAACCGGCCCGAGGATTCCTAGGGCGTGTCGCCCGCACCGCCCGGCGGGCGGGGATGAATCGCGTCGGGCGGGGTAAGCAGGCGGCCGTCCTGGTGGAGTGACGACCTCGGTCGCGGTGCGACGCGACCACGAACCGGGCGGGTCGGCCGCCGAGCCGGCCCGCCCGGTGACGGCCACTCAGGTCGTCAGCCAGGTCCAGGCGTCCATGATCCACTGCGTCTGTTGCAGGAACGCGACACCGAGGCCGGTCAGGAACACCGCCGTCACCAGGTGCGCTCCCCGGGCGGTGCGCCGGACCCGGCCCAACTGCCGTTCCAGCACCACTCGGCCGAGCAGCCGGGCCAGAGTGAACAACCCGGCCGCGACCAGCAGGCTCAGCACGAAGATCACCACCGGTCCGACGAGGTCGCCGCCGCCGGAGATCGCCCAGATCCCCCAGCAGACGAAGGCGAACAGCGCTCCCGCGAAGCTCCACTCGCCGCCGCGCTTCAGCCGGGCCACGTGCCAACTCAACGGCTGACGCGGCACCGGTTCGCCGGGCCAGCCGGTGCCGGTCTGCTCGTGCTCCACCGTCGGGAACGGCTCGGTACGCGGCGCCCGGGCACCGACCTGGGCCACACCCCGACGGTACGGGTCGCGCTGCGGCGGCACCCCGCCATCGGGCTGCGGCGGCACCTCGACGGTCCGCTCCGCCCACGGCTGCGTCTGCTCGGCCATGTCGTTCCCTCCCCCTTTCACCGGCGGCGCCCCCGGACGCTGCTGGAGACTTCGAGGGTAGCCAGCCCGCAAATAGGTCGCCCCACCCACACCGATCGGCTAGACACGAGCGGTGACCACCTCCGCCCTGGCGATCGAGACCGCCACCGCCGACGACTTCGACGAGATGAACGGGTTCCTCGGTTCCCTGTTCCATCAGACGCTCGATACCGAAGCCCAGGAAGTCGAACGTCCGATCTTCGAACCGGAACGCGCCCTGCAGATCCGCGACGGGTCCGACCTGGTCGCCACCGCCATCGCGTTCACCCGGACGCTCGGCGTGCCCGGTGGTGACCTGGCCGCCGCACACGTCAGCATGGTCGGGGTCGCGCCCACCCACCGTCGGCGGGGCCTGCTCACCGCGATGATGCACCACCAACTGCGTCAGATCTACGACAGTCGCCGGGAGCCGGTCGCGGTGCTCTGGGCCAGCGAGGGCCGAATCTATCCGCGCTTCGGCTACGGCCTGGCCTCGCAGCGGTACCACGTCTCCGGCGAGACCACCGAGCTGCGGCTACCGGCACCGACGCCGGGCGAGGGCCGGCTGCGCCTGGACCGGCCGACCGACCGCCAGGCCGACCTGGCCCGGGTGTACGAGCGCGTACGCGCCGATCGCCCCGGCTGGTCGGCGCGCGACGACAGGTGGTGGCGGTACGTGCTCGTCGACCCGCAGGCGCACCGTGGTGGCGCCACCGAGCGGCGGGTGGTGCTGCACGAGGGACCGGACGGTGTCGACGGCTACGGGCTGTTCCGCACCAAGGCCGAGTGGGACGACGGCGGCCCGAACAGTCTCACCACGGTCGACGAGGTGGTGGCGAGCACCCCGGCGGGGTATCTGGCGATCTGGCGGATGCTGCTCTCGCTCGACCTGACCCGACGGCTGGCGTGGATGCGGGCGGCGGTGGACGAGCCGCTGCTGCGGCTGCTCGACGAACCGCGCCGGCTCAACTGCCGGCTGGTCGACGCGCTGTGGGTACGGGTGGTGGACGTGCCGGCCGCGCTCGCCGCCCGGCGCTACGCCACCGACATCGACGTGGTCATCGAGGTGGCCGACCACCTGCTGCCGGAGAACACCGGCCGGTGGCGGCTGCGGGGCGGTCCGGTCGAGGCCACCTGCACACCGGCGAGCGGGCCGGCCGACCTGGCCTGCGACGTACGCTGCCTCGGCGAGCTGTTCCTCGGCGGCGTGACCCCGGCCGCACTGGCGGAGACCGGCCGGCTGCGCGAGCTACGCCCCGGCGCGCTCACCGCCACCGGCCCCGCCTTCACCTGGCACCGAGCCCCCTCCGCCATGGAGATCTTCTGACGGCCTGATCAGCGAGGCGGTCGGGTGACGGCCGTGGGGGTACGGTCGGGGGGTGGCGGATGGCGGGGAACGGCGACGACGACGGCATCGGCACCACGGCGCCCCGGGAGGCGGGATCGACGGTGGTGCGGCGGCGGCCACCACGGCCGGGGTGCACGACGGCGGTGAGGCCCCGCGTGGGCGACGCAACGGTGCCCCCGAAGAAGGCGAACGGGGGCTGCGCGGGCTGGTCGGGTCCGGGTCGTCGCAGGTCAGTGTGACCGCCGCGATGCGGGCGCGGGACGCCGCCCGACCCACCGACGAGGATCTCGCCGCGGCGGCGGAGCGGGTCGTGATCGTCCGCCGTAACTGGACCCCTCGCGACGAGCTGCCCCGCCGTTGACCCGTCCTGATCCGGGGTCGAGTGGTCTGCCCCACCCCGGATCAGGCGTGATCGTCCCAGAGTCGCGGATCAGGGCAGGTCGGGCAGCTGCCGGGTGCGCTCGTACTCGGCGACCTGGGCGATCCGACGAGCGTGCCGGTCACTGCCCGAGAACGAGGTGGTCAGGAACGCCTCGACGATGGCGGTGGCCTCGTCGAGAGTGTGCTGACGGGCGCCGACGGCGACCACGTTTGCATCGTTGTGCTGTCGGCCCAGTTGGGCGGTCTCGACGCTCCACGCCAGCGCCGCCCGCACCCCCGCCACCTTGTTCGAGGCGATCTGCTCGCCGTTGCCAGAGCCACCGATGACCACACCCAGGCTGCCCGGGTCGGCCACCACACGGGTGCCGGCGTGCAGGCAGAAGGCCGGGTAGTCGTCCTCCGGGTCGTAGGCGTGCGGGCCGATGTCGACCACCTCGTACCCCTGCTTGGCGAGGTGGTTGGCCAGGTGCACCTTCAACTCGAAACCGGCGTGATCGGATCCCAGGTAGACGCGCATAACGCGCAGTCTGTCAGGCCCGTCCCACCGGGCACCGCCGGGGCGGCGCCCGATGGGACGGGCAACGGATCAGGGCAGTTCGGCGACCACCAGGCCGCCGCGTGCCTTCGGGGTGAACCAGGTGCTCTTGCGGGGCATCTTCTCCCGGGCCAGGTTCACCGCGACGAAATCGTCGACGGTCACCGGCGCGATGAGGATGGCCAACTCGGCCCGACCGGCCCGGACCTCGCCGGTCAGCCAGCTGGACGGGTAGTCACCGCCCACGTAGGTGATCCGCTTGTCACCCGGATCCAGGCCGAGGGCGTCGCGCAACAGCAGCCGCTCGACCAGGGCGTGGTCGAGATTCTCCAGGCGACCCGCGCCGGTGTGCGGCAGCGTCACCGCGTACGCCTGATCGGGAAGCTGGAGCACGACGCTGCCGCCGGTCGCCGGGACCTCGGCCGGGCCGTCCAGCTCGGCGATCCGCGCCCCGGCGGCGGCCAGCCGCTCCAGCAGCTCCCCGGGGGTGGTGGTCAGCTCGCTCACCAGGCGGTTGTACGGCTGAATGGCCACCGAGGCCGGAGTGGTGACGACCGCCAGGAACCGGGACATCCCGCCGGTCTGCGCGGCCAGGCTGCGGTGGTTGCCATCGGCGACGACCAACTCGCCCCCGCCGGCCAGGGCCGTCAGCTCGTCCTGCTGCGGGCCGGGGCCGACCAGCCAGATGGCGTGGGTACGTCCGGCCTGGTCGGTGTCGGTGGCGGCGGGCGCCCCGGCCGCGTCGGTGGCCGCCGCGAGCGCCACATGCAGCTCGTCGCCGCGCCCGGTCTGCAGCAGCAGTACGGGTGAGAGCAGGTGCCCCAACGCCTCGGCCAACGCGACCCGTTCGCGCACCTTCGCGATGAAGACGTCCTCGTTGCGGATGACCAGGCCGGGTTCGTCGGCCCGGGTGGAGATCTGGTCGGTGTCGACCATGGCGAACAGCCCGTAGGCCGGCTCCTCGCCCGGCGCGCTGATCCGGTACAGCACCACCACCTGTTCTGCCGGTGTGTAGCTGCCGTCGGCCTTCGCCTCCGCGAGCCGGCTCACCGCGTCCGGCAGGGCGTCGGCGAACGACCGGCCGAGGCTCTCCGGGGCCTTGTGCGGCATCTCGATGCCGAGGGCGCTGTGCGGATTCGCCTCGATGATCGCGGTGATCTCCGCGTCGTCGGCGAACTCGTCGTAGTTCTGGGCACCGGTACCACCAGTGGTGATCCAGGCGCGGGTGATCGGGTGCACGACCGTCATGACAGTTGACGCTACCGGCGACGCGTCGGGTGTCGCCGCCGGACCCGCCCCGAGCCCACCAGATGAAAGCCGGGGCACCAGCTCAACGCTCCGCCTCGGCCGCCCGTCGATGCCGGCCGGCGAGCGCTGGCAACACGATGGGACGGCGCGGCAGCGCCGGCCGGGGCCCCTGGTTTCGGATCTCGCGGCCGGGAGGGGTCAACCGCGAGGTGGCGGGGACCGAGGCGATGCCCACCGCGCCGTTGCGCCCGAACCGGCCGGCCGCGTTCGGGCTGCGATCCTGCCGGGGCGCGGACCAGGCGCCCGCCCGACCGTTCCCCGGGATCGGCGCCGGCCGTGGCACTCCCCCGCCGACGCCCTCCTCCCGACTCCAGCGATCGTCGACCGGGGCACGATGCTTGGCCACCAGGCACCTCCACGAGCGGTGGGCTGCGGACATCGGGACAAACGAGTCCGTGACCGCACCGGTGACGCCGGGCCCCACGGCAGCGGCGCTGCCGGGCGTCGGGGCCGGCGGGTCACCAAGCGTCGCCAAGGTGCCTTGCTCGCACCTCAGTCGAAGATGGGGTCGAGGTCGCGGCTGCGCTTGAGTTCGAAGAAGCCGGGGGTGCCGGCGACCAGCAGGACGCCGTCCCAGAGACGACCCGCGGCCTCGCCCGTGGGCGCCGGAGTGACCACCGGCCCGAAGAAGGCGACCTGCCGGCCGTCGGGGCCGGGAGCGTGGATGACCGGGGTGCCGACGTCGGTGCCGACCGGCCGCATACCAGCCTCGTGACTGGCCCGCAGCGGCGCGTCGAGGTCGCTGTCCCCGGCCGCCTCGGCCAGCGCCGGGTCCAGTCCGGCCTCGGTCAGGGCGGCGACGTACAGCTCCGGACCAAGTGGCTCCTTGCCGAGGTGGATCCGCGTACCCAGGGCCGTGTAGAGCGCCCGCACCGCGTCGGCGCCGTGCCGCTGCTGCACCGCGACGCAGACCCGCACCGGCCCCCACCCGTTCTGCATCAGCTCCCGGTAGTCGTCGGACAGCTCCCTACCCTCGTTGAGCACCGACAGGCTCATCACCTGGAAGCGGACGTCGACCGGACGAACCCGCTCCACCTCCAGCAACCATCTGGACGTGAGCCACGCCCAGGGACAAATCGGGTCAAACCACATGTCAACGGTGACGCGCTCGTTCACGACGAGTTCCTTTCGCAATGATTTCGCCGGCGCACCGGCGTACCTCCGATCTTTGCTCCGCCCCCTGCCACCTGCCCGAGGATCGAGCCGTGACCTCGCCCACCACCGCCTACCCGTACATGGAAGACTCAGGCCCGGACCGGCCGTCACGAGCGGTCGACGGAACGTGCGACCGTGACGACGGCGAGAGTGGGATGGAGACGAACAGTGCCGGGAGTGCGCAACCTGACACAGGTCGAGGCGACCGAGCGGGCCCGCCTGCTCGACGTGACCGGGTACGACATCAGTCTGGACCTGTCCAGTGCTGTTCACGCCGCTGACGGTCGTACCTTCCGGTCGACCACCGAGGTGCGGTTCGGCTGCGCCGAACCGGGGGCGAGCACGTTCATCGAGGTGGCGGCCGACTCGGTACGCTCGGCGACGCTCAACGGCGCCCCGGTGGACCTGGCCGACTTCTCGGCCGAGAAAGGGCTCACGCTGACCGGGCTGGCCAGCGAGAACACGTTGGTCGTCGACGCGGACTTCGCGTTCTCCAACTCCGGTCAGGGGCTGCATCGCAGCGTGGACCCGGTCGACGGTGAGACCTACCTCTACAGCCAGTTCGAGACGGCCGACGCGCAGCGGGTCTTCGCCTGCTTCGACCAGCCCGACCTGAAGAGCGTCTACACCTGGCACGCCACCGTTCCGGAGCACTGGAAGGTGGTCTCCAACATGCCGGTGGAGCGGGAGGAGGCGGCCGGCGAGGGCCACAAGACCGTCCACTTCGCCACCTCCGCCCGGATGAGCACCTACATCACCGCGCTGTGTGCCGGCCCGTACCACGAGGTCCGGTACACCCACGACGGCATCGACCTGGGCTACTTCTGCCGGGCGAGCATGGCGCAGTATCTGGACTCCGACGAGCTGAACCTGGTCACCACGCAGGGCTTCGACTTCTTCCACCAGCAGTTCGGGGTGCGGTACCCACTGCCCAAGTACGACCAGCTGTGGGTGCCGGACTTCAACGCCGGCGCGATGGAGAACTTCGGCTGTGTGACCCACGCCGAGTCGCACTACCTGTTCCGCTCGCAGGTCACCGACTTCGAGTACGAGCAGCGGGCCAACACCGTCCTGCACGAGCTGGCGCACATGTGGTTCGGCAACCTGGTCACCATGCGCTGGTGGAACGACCTGTGGCTGAACGAGTCGTTCGCCGAGTGGGCCAGCCACTGGTGCAACACGCACGCCACCCGGTTCACCGAGGCGTGGACGACCTTCCTGTCCATCCGGAAGAACTGGGGCTACCGGCAGGACCAGCTCTCCTCCACCCACCCGGTCTACTGCGAGATGCCCGACCTGGAGGCCGTCGAGGTCAACTTCGACGGCATCACGTACGCCAAGGGCGCCAGCGTGCTCAAGCAGTTGGTCGCCTACGTGGGCGAGGGGCCGTTCCTGGCCGGCCTGCGCGCCTACTTCGCCCGGCACGCCTGGGGCAACGCCACCTTCGACGACCTGCTGTCCGAGTTGGAGACCGCCTCCGGTCGCAAGTTGACCACCTTCGCCTCACAGTGGCTGGAGACCGCCCAGGTCAACACGCTGCGCCCGGAGCTGACCATCGACGCGGACGGCACCTACCAGCGGGTGGCGGTCCGTCAGGAGGCGCCGGAGGGTTACCCCACCCTGCGTACCCACCGGATCGGGGTGGGGCTCTACGACCTCGCCGACGGCCGGCTGGTCCGCCGCGAGCGGTACGAAGTCGACGTCGACGGCGAGCTGACCGAGCTCGGCGCACTCACCGGCGTGCCCGCGGCCGACGCGCTGCTGCTCAACGACGACGACCTCAGCTACACCAAGCTGCGGCTGGACGAGCGGTCCATGGCGACGGTGGTCCAGCACATCGCCGGCCTCGAGTCGTCGCTGGCCCGGGCGCTGTGCTGGACCGCCGCCTGGGACATGACCCGCGACGCCGAGTTGGCCACCCGCGACTACGTCGCCCTGGTGCTGGCCGGGCTGCCGGCGGAGACGGACATCAACCTGGTCACCGCGACGCTGCGCCAGGTCAGCAGCGCGCTCACCTTCTACGCCGACCCGGCCTGGGCGCCGACCGGCTGGGCCGACCTGGCCCGTACCGCGAAGACCGCGCTCGCCGCGGCCGAGCCGGGCAGCGGCTTCCAGCTGGCCTGGGCCCGGGCGTACGTCTCCGCAGCCCGCTCCGGCGAGGATCTGGCCGTGCTGCGCGGCTGGTTGGAGGGCACCCAGGTGACCCCGGGGTTGACCATCGACACCGAGCTGCGGTGGAGCGTGTTGCAGGCACTGGTGGCCAACGGCGCGGCCGGGGCGTCGGAGATCGAGACGGAGCTGGCCCGGGACAAGACCTCAAGCGGTGAGCGGGAGGCCGCGTACGCGCACGCGCTGGTGCCGACCGAGGCGAACAAGGCCGCCGTCTGGGCTCAGTTGACCGGCCCCGAGGCGCTGCCGAACTGGCGGCACCGGGCCCTGTTGCAGGGCTTCAGCCACCCCACGCAGGTGGAACTGGTGACGCCTTACCGGGACCGCTACTTCGCTGCGGTCGGGCAGGTCTGGGCGACCCGGGACAGCGAGCCGGCGCAGGAGTTCGCCATGCTCCTGTACCCGGCCTACCTGGTGCAGGACGACACCGTCGAGGCCACCGACGCCTGGCTGGCGCAGGAGGGCCACCCCGGGCCGTTGCGGCGGCTGGTCGCCGAGGGCCGCGACGGCGTGGTCCGCGCGCTCGCCGCGCAGGCCCGGGACGCCCGAACGGCCTGACAAGGCGGGAGCCTGGAGCCGGCGTGGGTGTGCGCCCGCGCCGGCTTCGCCGGTTATGGTGATGGAAGGAGGTGGACGTGATGGCACAGCCGATTCACGAGCGGCGCCCACCCGAGCGAAGCTGGCGGGAGCAGGATCTCTCCGACCTGCCAGAGGATGGAAGCCGCTACGAGATCATCGACGGGAGCCTCCACGTGACCCCACCCGCCGGTCCATATCATCACGAGTTGGCTGATGACATTCGGATGGCGATGCGGCAGGCGGCCCCGGAGGGGTGGCGGGTTATCCGGGAGATCGGGGTGCAGGTGCCGGCCGGCAACCTGATTCCAGATATCACGGTGCTCAAGGTTGGAGCCCCGCAGGACCGGATGTGGGCGGAACCGGCGTACGTCGCGCTCGTCGTCGAGGTCGAGTCGCCCAACAGCCGCCGACACGACCGGTTCGCCAAGCCCGCGCTCTACGCCGAGGCCGGCATCCCGTTCTACTGGCGGGTCGAGCGCGGTGATTTCGGCCCGGTGGTGTACCGCTACGAGTTGGTCAAAGAGGTCCACTACAACCTCCTCGGCACGGTCGGGCCGGACGATCCGGTCGAGGTGACCGAGCCGTGGCCGATGCGGCTGGATCCGTCCGCCTGGCCCAGGTGAAGCTGGAAATCCTGGCCATGCAAAAGCCCGGCCGCGCGCGACGCGGGCCGGGCTTTTGTCGTACCGGTCGGGCTCAGCCCTTGCCGGCGTAGCGGGAGAGCTGGTCGAGGCCCTGGATGATGCCGCCGGCGAGATCACCGCCACCGAACGAGGCCACCATCGACAACGCGGCGATCTTGGCGTACGTGTCCGGGACGCGCTTGCGGGCGTACCGGCCGGTGACGATCTCCAGCTGACGCTGGTTGGGTGAGATCGCGATCAGCACCGACCGGTCGGGCTCGGCCAGCTGCCGGTGCAACCGCTCGGCGTGCTCCCGGATCGGCTCGTCGAGGCCGCCGACGAAGACGGAGAAGACCAGGCCGGTCGTCCGGTCGGCCACCCGCAGCGCCTCGTCGATGCGCAGCAGCTGGCGAGTCGAGAACGGCCCGTCGAGCACGTCCGGCGGGTTCTCCGTCCCGGCCGCGTGCTGCTTCTCACCAACGGTCACTTGCGCCTCCGGTTCCACCGGTCGGCGCCTCTACGCCGGCCTGTTCCTGCGTGCGGCTGGTCAGCGCGGGCGCCTGTGCCCCCACCGACAGCGCGGTGCCCGCGGAGTCGGCCAGTTCCTCGGGGCGGCCGAGGAACCACACCGGCGTGAAGGTGAACGGCCGGCCCGGCCGGTACCGCTTGGCACCGCCACCCCCGCCCTGGCTGCCCGCGTAGACGAGGCCGGCGATCACCAGCACGATGGCTGCCGGGATGCCGACGAAAACCAGCAACGTGTCGGTTACAGACAATCCCAACGCCCCCAGGCGGAAAGAGAGATCTTCGATCGGGTCGGGTGGTGGATCACCGCGGTGACCTCCCGACTCCGCTGTCATTCACGTTAGCGGAGCCGACGCTCCGCCAGACTGCGGGGTGCCGATCCCATCCGCCACTGGAGGCTTCCAGTTGCGCAGCGGTCGCGATCAGCCTCGCGTCGTCGCCGTAGCGGCCGGTGAGCAGCACGCCGACCGGCAGCCCTTCGGCGGTCACGCCAACCGGCAGCGAAACCGACGGCTGACCGGTGACGTTGAAGACCGCGCAGTACGGGGAGAAGCGGCGTTGCCTGTCGAAATCCTCCGCCGGGGTACGCCCCTGGGTGAACCAGCCGACCGGCGCCTGCGGGGCCGCCAGGGTGGGACAGAGCAGCAGGTCACAGCCGGCGGTACGACGGACGCCGAGGCGTACCTGCGCCTGGATCTCGCCGAGGGTCGCGGTGAGCGTGCCGGCGGAGATCCCGGCGGCCTGGGTCCGCAGGAAACGGGTAAGCGGCAGCAGCTCGGACTCCCGCTGCGGCGGCACCGGGGCGAGCGCGAGGACGTACCAGACGATCTCGAACAGCGGCCAGACCTGCGGGCCGAGCGGTACCGGCACCTCGACGACCTCGTGCCCGGCGGCGACGAGCAACTCCGCGGCCCGGTCCACCGCGGCGACACAGTCCGGGTGGACCGGCTCGTCGGCGAGCATCGGGGTGGTGAACCGGCCGACCCGTAGCGGGCCGGGCTCGGCGGCCCGGGCGGCGGCGAGATAGCCGCCCGGCGGCGGTGCCGGCGGCAGGTACGGCTCGCCGGGCACCGGCTCGGCCAGCACGTCCAGCAGCGCGGCCACGTCGGCAACGGTCCGGCCCAGCGGACCGCTGGTCGGCAGGCCGAAGGCGCCGAATCCGAGCGGACCGCCGGAGACCACGCCGCGGCTTGGCTTGTAGCCGATCAGCCCGCACAGCGACGCGGGAATCCGCAGGGAGCCTCCACCGTCGGAGCCCTGCGCCACCGGCACCAGGCCCGCCGCCACAGCCGCCGCCGCGCCACCACTGGAGCCGCCGGCGGTGTACGCCAACGCCCACGGATTGCGGGCCGGCGGCGCCACCAGGGTCTCGGAGTACAGCGAGCAGCCCAGCTCGGAGGTGGTGGTCTTGCCGAGACTGACCAGGCCCGCAGCCTGCATGAAGCGCACCACGTCGGCGTCGACGGGCGGTACGAAGTCCGCGAAGGCGGCCGAACCGAACGTGGTGCGGACGCCCGCCGTCAGGGTCAGGTCCTTTATCGCGGTCGGTACCCCGTGCAGTGGCCCACGCCGATCGACCGGCGTCGCGTCGGCGGCGCGGGCGGCTTCGCGCGCCAGCTCGGGGGTGACGGTGACGAAGGCGCCCACCGTGTCGCCGAGCGCGTCGACCCGCCGCAGATGATGCTCGACGAGGTCCAGGCTGGACAGTTCGCCACGGGCGAGCGCGGCGGCCTGTTCCAGCGCGGTCAGGTCATGCGGCTCGGCCATGCCGCCATCCTGCCCGCTCAGGCCACTCGTCGCCGCCTCGACACGAGCGTCCGGCCTCAGGCAAGGGTGCCCGGTGGCGACACCCACTCGGACCGTGGTCCACCGACTTCCGCCAACAGGTCGAAATCCCGGTCGTAGTGGAGAACGGTGGCCGCGTACTCGGCGGCAGAGGCGGCGACCATGAGATCCACCGGACTCGCGGCCCGGTGGTGTCCCCGGGCGGTCAACGCGAGTTGCAGGTCCCGCGCTCTCGTCGCCACGGCCGGGGTGATTGGAAGGTCGATCATCAGCTCGGCGCGCCGGGCGCGGATCGTCATCGCATTCCTGAAGTCGCGGGCGCTACGCCCGTCCTCCAGGTCCAACGGTAGGCAGGTCGCGGCCAGCCTCTCCTCGAGCAGCGCCAGGATCCGCTTTCCGACGATCGGCTGGCGGAGGCGGCCCCAGGCCGAGGTGTCGATCAGGTATAGGCCGGGCGGAGGGGTCACGCTGCGTCCCGCCTACCGCCGGGTGTCTTGTCATCCTCCAGCAAGCCGGTCCAGTCCCGATCGATGGAGAGCAACTCCCGGATCCCATCCATCCGCTCGCTGCGCTCGGCGACCATCCGGAGCGCGGCGTGAATGGTGTCCTTCTTGCTCTTGGTGCCCAGCTCACGACGGGCCCGTTCGAGCAGCTCATCATCAAGATCAATAACAGTCTTCATGGCCCCAGTATATACGAGCATTCCACCCTTATATATCGCCTCGCCCGAGGAAGCGGAGGGCATTGGTGGAGAGCAGGTTGGCGCGCTGGGCGTCGGTGAGGAAGTCGGCCTGGCGGACCACCGCGCCGGCCGGGCGTTCGCCCAGGGGGTACGGGTAGTCGCTGCCCACCAGCACCCGCTCCGCGCCCATGATGTCCACGAGGAGCCGCAGGGCGGGAGTCGAGAAGACCACCGAGTCGACGTAGAACCTGTCGACGTAGGAGCTGGGCGGCGCGGCGGAGGCACCGCGTACCAGGTCACCGCGGCGGTGCCAGGCGTTGTCGGCACGCCCCAGCCAGAACGGGAAACTGCCGCCACCGTGGGCGAAGCAGATCCGCAACGTGTCCGGCACCCGGTCGAACACCCCGCCGAGGATCATCGCCAGCACCGACAGGTGGGTCTCGGCGGGCATGCCGGTGAGCCACCGGGCCATCCAGCGGTCCAGCCGGGGACTGCCGGCCATGTCCCACGGGTGGACGAAGACCGGCGCACCGACCTCGGCGCAGTGGGTCAGGAACGTCACGATGCCGGCGTCGTCCAAGTCCCGGTCGCCGACGTGGTTGCCGATCTCCACGCCGACGTGGCCGGCCGCCAGGCAGCGGTCCACCTCGGCGCAGGCCGCGTCCGGGTCCTGCAAGGGCACCTGGCAGAACGGCAGCAGCCGATCCCCGCCCGCGGCGGTGACCTCCAGGGTCAGGTCGTTGAAGATGCGGGCCACCTTCACCGCCTGGTCGGCCGGCCGGTCGTAGCAGAAGAAGACCGGGGTGGGCGAGACCACCTGCACGTCGACCCCGTCGGTGCTCATGTCGGCCAGCCGGGTGTCGGCGTCCCAGCACTCCGCGCCGACCGGGCGGAACGGCGTCTCGCCGACCATGATCATGGCGGCGCGCTCCGAGTCGACCCGCAGCCAGGGCCAGCCGGACCCGCCGCACGCGGCGGCCAGGTCCGGCCAGCCCTTCGGTACGACGTGCGTGTGCACGTCCACCACCGGAGACACCATCAGCCCTTGCCCGGGTGCAGGGCGCCGCAGTTGTCGCAGGTACGCGCCGACTCGTCGCCGTAGAACGCGGCGAAGACCGGTGGCAGGTCGGCGGCGATGTCCCGCACCTGCAATTCGACCTCGTGCACCTTGTGCGAGCACTCGGGGCAGTACCACTGGAACTTCTCCAGCGTCCCCTCCTCGCGTACCCGCTCGATCACCATCCCGATCGAGCCGGCCTCCGGTCGCTGCGGCGAGTGCGGCGTGTTCCGGGGCAGCATCCACATCTGGCCCTCGCGCACGTGCACCGTACGCGGACCCTCGGGCAGCATGAGGTTGATGTGCATGTTGCCCTTGACCTGGTAGAAGAACTCCTCGTACGGGTCGACGTGAAAGTCGGTGCGCTGGTTGGGGCCGCCGACCACCATCACGATGAAGTCCTCGGAGCCGGGCAGCATTTCCTTGTTGCCCACGGGCGGCTTCAGCAGGTGCTGGTTCTCGGCGATCCAGCCGGGAAAGCTGAACGGCTCGGCGATCTCACTCATGGCTGGCCTCCTTCTGGGAGCAGGGCGACGGCCTGCATCTCGATCAGCAGGTGCGGATGCGGCAACTGGTGCACGGCGACAGTCGTCCGGGTCGGCCCGGTCGCATCGAAGAACTCCGCCCACACCTCGTTGTATCCCCCGAAGTCATTCATGTTGACCAGATAGCTGGTCACCTGGACCAGGTCGGTCAGCTCGGCACCGACCGACCGCAGCAGGTCCGCGATGTTCTCGATCACCGCCCGGGTCTGTGCCCGGATGTCCAGGTCGGTCGTGCCGAACTCGTCCACCGACACACCCGCGAACGTGTTGTCCGGCCGCCGGGACGACGTCCCCGACACGAAGACGAACCCGCCCGCCACCTTCACATGCGGAAACGCCCCCCGAGGAACCGCCTTCCCGGCAACCACCCGAGCCCCGTCACCCCCACTCACGACAGACCCCCGCGACAACCCGGACGGACAGCACCAGACCCCCACCCAGCCAGCACCGGCACCGGCACCGGCACCGGCACCGGCCACACCAGATCCAATCCACCTGGCACCGGCGCACGGACCCCGACCACGTCGAGGGTTCCGGGCAGCCCGACCGGCGCAGGGATCAAGCCTGACCGCCCGGAGCCGGTCGGGCTGCCCGGAACCCCAAGGCCGGTCACGACGAACTCCGCAAGGAAGCCGTACCGAGCTTCTCGACCACAGCCCGGACACGAGCACCAGCACGCAACGGCACCGCGGCAGTCGCCGCGCCGGCCAGAAAGACCCAGCCCGAGCGCAGCCGTACGCCGTGTCGGCCCGCCAGTCGGATGCCCTCGTCGAGCGCCCGACGCGGGTCACCGAGGATGGCCGCCGTCGAGCCGACCTGTGCCACCCGCCCATCGATCTCCAGCAACACGCCCAGGTTGTCCAGCCCGTCCGGCACCCGCGACCAGGGGCCGATCACGAACGCGCCGGCCGACGTGTTGTCGGCGATGACGTCCGGCAGGGAGAAGGTGAAGTTCGCGTACCGGGAGTCGATCAACTCGATCGCCGGAGCGACCGCCCGCACCGCGTCGGTGAAGTCACCGACTGGTTCACCGGGCTCGGGAAGCCGGTCCAGCAGGAACGCCACCTCCGGCTCGACCCGGGGATGGATGAACTCGGCCACGTCGACAGTGCCGCCGTCGGGGACCCGCATCGCATCGGTGAGCCGGCCCCAGATCACCTCGTCCACGCCGACCTGGGCCATCTTCGCCTTGCTGGTCAGCCCCATCTTCAACCCGACGAGCCGTTCTCCCCGGTCCAGCCGGCGCTGCACCAGCGCGGTCTGCACCGCGTACGCCGCGTCGACGTCCAGCCCGGTCTCGACGGCGAGTTGAGCGGTGGCGGTGGCCGTGTCGGCAGCCGTACCGAGCGTCTCGGCAATCCCCGCGATGTCCGGCCCGATCATGATTTTTCCTTGCCGGCCAGGTCCAGCGCCACGTCGACGATCATGTCTTCCTGCCCGCCGACCATCCGGCGTCGGCCCAGTTCCACCAGAATCGATCGGACGTCCACGCCGTAGCGCGCCGAGGCCCGTTCGGCGTGGCGCAGGAAGCTGGAGTAGACCCCCGCGTACCCCAGGGAGAGGGTTTCCCGATCGACCTGGACGGGCCGGTCCTGCAACGGGCGGACGATGTCATCGGCGGCGTCCATCAATGCGAAGACGTCGCAGCCATGCTGCCAGCCGTACAGCTCGGCGACCGCGACGAAGACCTCCAGCGGTGCGTTGCCGGCGCCGGCACCCATGCCGGCGAGGGAGGCGTCCACCCGGACCGTCCGGCCGGCCGGCGACCCCGGCGGGCCGTCGCCGGCGATCCGGCCGTGTTCGACGGCGATCACGCTGTTGGCCACCCCGAGGGAAAGGTTGTGGTGCGCGTGGATGCCGATCTGCGTGGTCGGCTCAAGCACCTGCCGGTACGCGTCGACGCGCTGCGCCACGTCGGACATCAGCAGCCGGCCGCCGGAGTCGGTGACGTAGACGCAGTGCGCACCGTACGACTCCATCAGCTTCGCCTGGGCGGCCAGCCCGGCCGGGTCGCTCATGTGCGACATCATCAGGAAACCGGCCACGTCCATGCCGTTCTCCCGGGCCCAGGAGATGTGCTGGGCGGAGATGTCCGCCTCGGTGCAGTGGGTGGCGATCCGGACGCTCGTCACCCCGAGCGCGCGGGCGGCCTTCAGGTCGGCGATGGTGCCGATGCCGGGTAGCAGCAGGGTGGTCAGCTTCGCCCTCGTCATCACCTCGGCCGCCGCCGCGATCCAGTCGGCGTCGCTGGCCGCGCCGTGGCCGTAGTTGACGCTGGACCCGGCCAGACCGTCACCGTGGGCCACCTCGATCGCGGCCACCCCGGCGGCGTCCAAGGCGGCGGCGATGGTGCGGACCTGGTCGACGGTGTAACGGTGGGCGATGGCGTGCATGCCGTCGCGCAACGTGACGTCCTGGATGTACAACTCTGTCACTTGGCCAGCACCTCCGCCCGCAGGGCGACCAGCCGCTGCGCGGTGCGCAGCGCGGCCGAGGTCATGATGTCCAGATTCCCGGCGTACGCGGGCAGATAGTGCCCGGCGCCGGAAACCTCCAGGAAGACCGATACCTGCCACCCGGTGAGCTGCCGTCCCAGCGACGGTACGTAGCTGTCGACGCGGTCGAACTGCACGTCCTGCTTGAGTCGGTACCCGGGCACGTACTCCTGCACGGTGGCCACCATGTCGCCGACGGAGGCGGCGATGGCGGCGCGGTCGGCGTCGGGGTCCGGGCAGAGGCAGTAGACGGTGTCGCGCATCAGCAGCGGCGGGTCGGCGGGATTGAGCACGATGATCGCCTTGCCTCGGTCGGCGCCGCCGACCACCTCGATCGCCCGGGCCGTGGTCTCGGTGAACTCGTCGATGTTGGCCCGGGTGCCCGGGCCGGCCGACCGCGAGGCGATCGACGCGACGATCTCCCCGTACGCGACCGGGGTCACCCGCCGCACCGCGGCGACGATCGGCACGGTCGCCTGCCCACCGCAGGTGACCATGTTGAGGTTGGTCTCGCCCAGGTGTTCCTCCAGGTTCACCGGCGGTACGACGTACGGGCCGATCGCCGCCGGAGTCAGGTCGATCACGGTCCGCCCGTGCGCGCGCAGCACCGCGTCGTTGTGCCGGTGCGCACCGGCCGAGGTGGCGTCGAAGACCAGGTCCACGTCGGCGAACTCGGGCATCGCGACCAGACCCTCGACACCCTGCGCGGTGGTGGCCACGCCGAGCCGGCGGGCCCGGGCCAGCCCGTCAGAAGCCGGGTCGATACCCGCCATCGCCACCATCCGCAGCGATTCCGACAACCGCAAAACTTTGATCATCAGGTCGGTGCCGATGTTGCCCGACCCGATCACCGCCACACCCGTCATCCGTCGACCTCCCTGGAGGAGAAGCAGGTCCGGACCGAGCCGAGACCGGAGATCCGGGCCTCGTACGCGGCACCCGGCGTCACCGGCACCATCGGGCCGAGCGCGCCGGAGAGCACCACGTCACCGGCGCGCAGCGGGTCACCGGCGCGGGCCATCGTGCCGGCCAGCCAGGCCAGCGCGTGCAACGGATTGCCCAGGCAGGCCGCTCCGGCCCCCACCGACACCGGCTCCCCGGCATGTTCGAGGACCATCCCGCACAGCCGCAGGTCGACCTCGGCCGGCCGGCGGGGCGTGGTGCCGAGCACGAACAGGCCGCTGGAGGCGTTGTCGGCCACCGTGTCCACGATGGAGATGTCCCAGCCGGCGACCCGCGAGTCGACGATCTCGATGGCCGGGAGCAGATGGTCGACGGCGCGCAGCAGGTCGGCGGTGGTGACCCGGTCGTCGGGCAGGTCGGCGCCGAGCACGAAGGCGACCTCCGCCTCCACCCGGGGTTGCAGCAGGCGGCCGATCGTCACCTCGCTGCCGTCGGGCACCGCCATCGCGTCGGTGAGCACCCCGAAGTCCGGCTCGTACACCCCGAGGCTCTCCTGGACCGCCCGGGAGGTCAGCCCGATCTTCGCGCCGACCCGCCGCTGGCCGGACGCCAGCCACTCGCCCACCTGGCGCTGCTGCACCCGGTACGCGGCACCGACGTCGCCCTGTGGAAGAAGTCGCCCGCGCAGCGGCGGGCAGGGCTTGCCGGTGTCGCGCGCCTCGGCCAGTTCCTTGGCCGCCATATCAAGATCGCTCATGACGGCACTCCGCTTCGCTGCGTGCCGTCATGAGGCACCACCGCACTGAACCCGATGATTCGCTTACTCCGTTCGCTCATGACAGGTCCACGCAGACGTTCGTCAGCTCGGAGTAGAAATCCAGCGAGTGCACGCCACCCTCGCGACCGATGCCGGAGGCCTTCACCCCACCGAACGGGGTCCGCAGGTCGCGTAGGAACCAGGTGTTGACCCAGACGATGCCGGCGTCCAACCGGGCACCGGCCCGGTGCGCCCGGCCCACGTCACGGGTCCAGACCGTCGCCGCCAGGCCGTACTCGGTGGAATTGGCCAGGGCGTACGCCTCGTCCTCGTCGTCGAACGGCGCCACGTGCACCACCGGGCCGAAGATCTCCTCGCGGTTGGTCCGCGCGTCCGGGCCGAGCCCGGTCAGCACCGTCGGCTGCACGTACGCGCCAGAGTCGCGGGCGTCGTCGAACCGGGGCACCCCGCCACCGGCGAGCACCCGCGCGCCCTCGGCCCGCGCCAGGTCGTAGTGCCCGAGCACCTTGTCCCGGTGGCCGTGGGAGATCAGCGGCATGTTCACCGTCGCCTCGTCGGCCGGCCAGCCGTACGCCAGCTCGCCGGCGCGCTCGGCCAGCCGCGCGGTGAACTCCTCGAACACCTGCCGCTGCACGTAGATCCGTTCGGTGCAGAGGCACACCTGACCGCCGTTGGTGAAGCTCGACCGGACCGAGCCGGTCACGGCCGCGTCCAGGTCTGCGTCGGCGAATACAAGCCCGGCGTTCTTGCCGCCAAGCTCGAAGCTGACCGCCTTCACCCCGTCGGCGGCGGCTCGCATGATGGCACCGCCGGTGGCCGACTCACCGGTGAAGGTGATCGCGTCGACGCCCGGGTGACGGGTGAGGAACTCGCCGGCCGATCCGGGCCCGAAGCCGTGCACCAGGTTGAACACGCCGTCCGGCACCCCGGCCGCCGCCATCACCTCGGCGAGCAGCGTGGCCGACGCGGGCGTCTCCTCGCTCGGCTTGACCACCACCGCGTTGCCGCAGGCCAGAGCGGGGGCGACCTTCCAGGTGAGCAGCAGCAGCGGCAGGTTCCACGGCACGATCACCGCGACCACGCCGACCGGCTTGCGCACCGCGTAGTTGAGCGCCCGACCACCGGTCGGTGTGACAGTGGTGAACGACTCGGTCGGCGCGGTCGCCACGATCTCCGCGAAGGCCCGGAAGTTCGCCGCGCCCCGCGGGATGTCCAGGGTGCGGGCCTGCGAGATGGACTTGCCGGTGTCGGCGACCTCGGCGGCCACCAGGTCGTCGAAGCGACGCTCCAGCTCGTCGGCGACGCGGCGCAGCACCTCGGCGCGTTCCCGCTCCCCCGCCCGGCCCCACGGGCCCCGCAATGCCGCCCGGGCCGCCGTCACCGCGTCGTCCACCGTGGACCGGTCAGCCTCGGCCACCTCGAACACCGGCTCGCCGGTCACCGGGCTGCGCTTGGTGAACCGGGTTCCGGCAGCGACGAACTCGCCGCCCACGAAGTTCCGCAGCAGACCGGGACCGTCAGGTGCCCGTCCGGCCATCAGCCGGGGATCCCAGAGCGTCATCCGCGTCTCCTGAGCCCGAGCGCCACCGCCGCGCCGACCACCGCCGCCAGGCCGGCCGCGGCCAGGCCGACCACCTGGTACTGCTGGCGGACCCGACGCCGCACCTGCGCGTACGGGACGGTGGAGAACGACACCAGTTCGTACTGGGAGACGTACCGGCCGGGCAGAGCACGCTCCAACGCGTGCTCGACGCGCTTCCGGGTCCGGAAGACCGGGGAAGCGACCTTGTCGCGCATCTCCACGAAGTTGGCAAGCGCCATCCGGGCGATCGCCTCGGCATTGTCCTGTCGGCGCCGCTGGAACAGCGGCAGCGCCGCCGACCAGTCCCCGGCACACTCGTCGAGGCAGCGGTCCAGCTCCACCACGTCCTCGAAGGCGCAGTTCGCGCCCTGGCCGTAGAACGGCACGATGGCGTGCGCCGCGTCGCCGAGCAGGGCGACGCGGCCGTCGACCTGCCACGGATCGCACCGCACCGTGCCGAGCACCCCGACCGGGTTGTGCTGGTAGTCGTCGACCAGGTTCGGAGCGATCGGCGGCAGGTCCGGATAGTGCTGCGCGAAATGCCGCTCGATCGCCGCCGCGCTGCCCAGCGAGGCGAAGCTGGCAGTGCCGTGGGTGGGCCAGAACAGGGTGCAGGTGAAGGAGCGGTCCGGGTTGGGCAACGCGATCATCATCGAGGTGCCGCGCGGCCAGATGTGCAGCGCACCCGGGTCCAGGGCGAAGTCGCCGCCCAGCGGCGGGATGGTCAGTTCCTTGTAGCCGTAGTCGAGGAAGTCGACGCTCTCGGTGACCAGGCCGTGGGCGAGCAGTTGCCCGCGTACCGCCGAACCGGCGCCATCGGTGCCGAGCACCACCCGCGCGCCCGCGGTGACCGTGCCCCCCGGCGTCTCGAAAGTCATCGTCGCGGTGGCCGGGTCGAGCCCGACCAGCCGGTGCTCGAAGGCGATGCGCACCCCCGGCAGCTTGGCGGCGGCCTCCAGCAGGGCGTTGTTCAACGCGCCCCGGCTGATCGAGTTGATCGCCCGGCCGCCGGAGACGCTGTACGACTGGAATCCCGGTGCCCCGGCCACCGGATGGATCATCCGGCCCCGCATCGGCAACGCGTCCGCCATCACCTGTTCGGCCAGCCCGATACGACGCAGCGCGTCGAGCCCCCGCTCGGAGAGCGCCAGGTTGATCGACCGGCCCCGCTCGGGGGCGCCGCTGCGCGGATCCGGGCGCCGCTCGTAGAGCGCCACCTGATGACCCCGGCGCGCCAGGAAGCAGGCCAGCAGGCAACCGGCCAGCCCGGCACCGACCACCGCGATCTCGTCGCGTTCCCCGGTCACCGGGCCGCCTCCGAAACCGTCGCGGCCAACGCGTCCGCGACTCGCCAGCAGTCATGGAACGTCGAGTAGAGCGGCACCGGGGCGAACCTGACCACATCCGGTTCCCGGGCGTCGGCGATCACCCCGTGCTCGTGGCGCAGTCGCTTGGTCAGCTCGTTGGCGCTGCCCGCGCCGATGCGTACCGACAGCTGGCAACCGCGTCGGCGCGGCTCACGCGGAGTGATCACGGTGAGCGGCCGGCCGGCGGTGACCTCGTCCAGCAGCCGCTCCAGGTAGCAGGTGAGCCGGAGGCTGCGCGCCCGCAGCGCCGGCATGCCAACCGAGTCGAACAGTTCCAGCGAGGTGCGGACCGGCCCCATCGCGAAGATCGGTGGGTTGGAGATCTGCCACGCCTCGACGGTGGCCGGTGGCCGGCTCACCGGAGCCATCTCGAACCGGGTCTGCGCCGCCGTGCTCCACCACCCCTCGAAGCGGGGCAGGCTGTCGTCGCCGTGGTGCCGTTCGTGCACGAAGACCCCGGCCAGCGCGCCGGGCCCCGAGTTGAGGTACTTGTACGAGCACCAGGCGGCGAAGTCGACGTCCCAGTCGTGCAGCGACAACGGCACGTTGCCCGCCGCGTGCGCCAGGTCCCACCCGACGACCGCGCCGGCGGCCCGGCCGGCCGCGGTGATCGCCGGAATGTCCATCAGCTCGCCGGTGAGGTAGTTGACGCCGCCGAGCAGCACCAGCGCCACGGTGTGGCCCTCCGCCGCCAGGTAGCCGGTGATGTCCTCGGTGCGCAGGGTGTCCTCACCGGGACGCGGCGCGAGCCGGACGACCGTGCTGTCGGGGTCGAGGCCGTGGAACCGTGCCTGGCTGCGCACCGCGTAACTGTCCGACGGGAAGGCGGCGTCCTCGATGACGATCCGGGTCCGCTCGCCCGCCGGTCGGTAGAAACTGACCATCAGCAGGTGCAGGTTGACCGTCAGCGAGTTCATCACCACGGTCTCCGTGGGCAGGGCGCCGACCAGTCGGGCGGCCGGCGCCGTCAACAGCTCGTGGTACGGCAGCCAGGGCCGTTCCGCCGCCAGATGCCCCTCCACGCCGAGCCGGCTCCAGGCGTCCAGATCGGCCAGGAGTTCGTCCCGGGTGGCCCTCGGTTGCAGGCCGAGCGAATTGCCCGCCAGGTAGGCGGCCTCCGGATAGCGACCACCGTCGGCCGGCGGCACGTGGAACAGGTGCCGATGCCCCGGTTCGGCCGCGTCGAGGCGGAGCGCCTCGGCCTCGGTGTCGTTGCTCATCGTCGTCACAACCGCCTCACATCGCCGTCCGGGCCGACCACAGCTCCGGGAAGACCACCCGGGCCATGCTGCGTTGCAGCCACGCCAGCCCGGCGGAGCCGCCGCTGCCCACCTTGGCGCCCATGGTTCGCTGAACCGCCTTGATGTGGTGGTGCCGCCAGTCACCGAACTGCTCGGCCACCTCGGTCAGCGCCTCGCCGAGCAGCCGCAGGTGGTTGTCCGGGCCGGAGTCGGCGTAGATCCGTACCCAGGCAGCCTCGACGGCGGGGTGCGCCTCGTGCTCGGTGGCCACGTCCCGCTCCAGCAGGTCAGCAGGCAGGTCGTGACCGTGCCGGGCGAGCAGGGCGACCACCTCGTCCCAGACGCTCGGGCTGGCCAGGGCGTCGGTGAGCTCGGCGTACACCTCGGTCTGCCGCCGGAACGGGCGGATCAGTGCCGGGTCCCGCAGCCCGAGCAGGAACTCCAGGTGGCGGTACATCGCCGACTGGAAGCCCGACCCCTCGCCGAGCAGGTTGCGGAAGCGGTTGAAGTCGGCCGGGGTCATCCAGCGCAGTCCCCGCCAGGCCGCGTTGAGCCCTTCCAGGTGCAGCGCGGCGCGGCGCAGCGGGGCTAACGCCTCCCACACCCGGTCGGAGCGCAGCAGCCGGGACGTCTCCCGCAGTTCGTGACAGGTCAGGCCGAAGTACAACTCCATGATCTGGCTGACCATCAGGAACGACATCTCGCCCGGGTCGGCGCTGAGCGGCTGTTGCAGGCGATGCAGCGTACTGGCCTGCACGTACGCGTCGTACGGCACCCGCTCGGCGAATTCCAGGGTGGGCTCGCCGCCGTTGCGGGCGGCGCGCGCCACCCGCTGCCGTGCGGTGACCGGACGCACCTCCGTTCGGGGGCGCAGATCCGTCTGCTCCATGCGTCCGCTCCTTCCGGCTCGCCCGTCCAGTCATGATCTCCTGCGAGGTTGGCCGGACGGAATGCCTGTTCAACGGCGCTTTCCGTGGTCGACCTGTGAAACGGAACCCGCTCGTCGGGTTCGACCTGTCGGACGTAAGGTCACGGGCATGGACGAGATGGACTGGGCCCTGCTCCGCGAGTTGCAGGCCGACGCACGGTTGTCCTTCAGCGAGTTGTCCCGGCGGGTGCACCTGTCCCCACCCGCGGTCGCCGAGCGGGTGCGCCGGCTGGAGGAAACCGGCGTGATCAGTGGGTACCACGCCCACGTCGACCTGGCCCGGGCCGGTCGCAACGTGGTCGCGCTGATCCGGATGTCCTGTTACGGCGCCCGCTGCATCCTGCACGACCCCGACGTCGCGCGATGGCCGGAAATTCTGGAGATCCACCGGATCACCGGTGACGCGTGCAGCGTGCTGAAGGTCGCGGCCGGTTCGATAGGCGATTTCGAGGCGGTCATCGACCGCCTGGCCCCCTACGGGCAGCCGTCGAGCACGATGGTCCTCTCCACCCCGCTCGCCTGGCAGCCCGTCACCCCGAGGGAAGGTTCCCCTCCGGACAGCCGTCCCCGTCGCCGGGAGGCGGGTTAGCTGCCGGAGCAGGGGGAAAGCCACCCGGGTCGCCCCAACAGGCCCGGTACGCCGGTGCCGGGAGGGAGGGGATCATGCGAGGTCTGCAACCGTACGGAGGCGTCCACCGCGCCCCGTCGACCATCGCCCGACTGTTCGGGGCCTTCGTCCTGATCGCGGCGTTCGCTCTGGCCGGGCTGGCCCTGCCCGGTGCCGCACCTGCCAGCGCGAATGAGAACACCTTCGTCGAGGTGACGCCGAACAGCGTCCAGGCCGGTTCCCGGGTGCACATCCGGGCCAGCTGCGACAACGCCAACGACCGCCAGGCCGAGGTGACCTCGGACGCCTTCAACCGGGTCTTCCTCCGGCCGGACAACGGCTTCCTCACCGGTTCGGTCACCGTGCCCGGCAACAAGGCGGCTGGCGACTATCCGGTGCACCTGCGCTGTGACAACGACCGGACCGCCAGCACCACGCTGACCGTGCTGAACATGGAACAGCCCACCAAGGGGCCGGCGACCGGTGGCGGCGGTACGGCCGACCGGGGCACCGGCTCGATGCTGCTGCTGGGCGGCGTCGCCACAGTGGCCGCGGCGGTGGTCTTCGGACTGCTGAGCAGCCGGCGTCGAGCCGGCTCCTGACCCACCGTCGCCATGGCCGGCTTCCGCGTACCCGCGCCGGAACCGGGCCCCGGTCCACGGCGAACCACCACCCGTCGGAGCCAGCGGGTCCGGCGGAGGGTGGTCGCGGCGGCTGGCCGGCTGGTCCGGGTCGCGGCGCAGATGGGTTCGGCAAGCGTCGCCACGCCCGATCCGGCGGCGGCGCCGCTACCACCCCGGCGGCCACGGGCCTGGGCGGTGGGGACCGGACACCACGGTCGTCGCTCCGGGCCAGGGCTACCGGTACTGGTGATCGGCTCGCTGATGCTGCTGATCATCGCGATGCTCGGCGTCGAACGGCTGACCGGGCTGAGCCTGCTACCGGACCGCTTCATCGCCGGGCTGGCGCAACCACCCAAGAAGTTTCCGCTGCTGGCGGCGAGCGAGCCGGTCGGCATCGAGATCAACAAGATCGACCTGGCGGCACCGGTGCACAACGTGGGCATCGCCCCCGACGGCAGCATCGCCGCACCGCCGGCCGAGCGGGCCCAGGAGGCCGGCTGGTACGACCAGGGGCCCACTCCCGGTCAGTACGGACCGGCTGTCATCGTGGGGCACGTCGACACCACCACGGGCCCGGCCGTCTTCCATCAACTGCCCCAGCTGCGGGCCGGTGACCGGGTCGAGGTTGCCCGTTCGGACGGCTCGGTGGCGGTCTTCGAGGTCGACCGGGTCGACCGGTTCGACAAGGAACAACTGCCGACGGACGACGTCTTCGGTGACTTCAGCCGTCCCCAACTGCGGCTGATCACCTGCGGCGGGCGCTGGGTCGGCGGGGAGACCGGGTACGCGGACAACGTCGTGGTGTTCGCTTCTCTGGTCGAGGCTCGGTAGGGCTTGCTGTGGGGTTTCCGGAAGCCTGACCTGTGTGGGGTTTTCGGGGGAGCCCGACCCGCTCCGGGCGGTCAGGCTTGATCCCTGCGCGGGTCGGGCTCCCCCGAAAACCTGTTCGGCGTACTCGCCGCGCGGGAGGCGCGGGGTCGTCCGCGAGCGCGGGTGGGCATCTTGCGGGGTTGAGCTGGGCGGACAAGCGAGCCGTTGACAGGTCAGGCGGCTTCGGGTTCGCGGAGATCCAGCCAGTCGGCCCAGCGCGGGTCGGGGGCGCGGTGGCCGAGCACCCGCCAGGCGATCCCCTTCGGGGCGGTGGGCAACGCGTGCAGCCGCCAACCCAGCTCGGCCGGGGTCTTGTCGCCCTTGGTGTGGTTGCACCTGGCACAGGCGGCGACCACGTTCTCCCAGGCGTGCCGGCCGCCCCGGCTGCGGGGAAAGACGTGGTCGATGGTCTCCGCCGGGCCCCGGCAGTAGGCACACCGCCAGCCGTCCCGGGCGAAGATCGCCCGGCGGGACAGACCCACGTGGGTGCGGTACGGCACCCGGACGAAACGGGTGAGCCGGACGACCGAGGGCACCGGCAGCGCGCTGCGCGCGCTGTGCAGGATGCCCTCACCGTCGGCGACACATACCGCTTTGGCGGAGAGTACGAGAATCGCGGCACGACGTACCGACACGACACACAGCGGCTCGTAGGTGGCGTTGAGGACCAGCGCGCCGGAGCCCACCGTGGGTCGTATGTCAGGCATCGCGTCACCCTCCCGGTCAAGCGGCTTACCACTCGCCACCGCCGACCGGCGTCGGGCACAGCCCCACACCACGTCGACGCCGGCCGGATCACCGACGTCCGCTGCGCCAATAGTCCCTGATCGGAACCGGGAATGCACGTACTAATCCTGGGTAGCCCGCGCCTTCCCCCGGCCGCGCTCGGCCGGCCGGGCGGCACCGGCCGGTGGGTCGACGGCGGACCCGCCGACCGGTTGAGGTACGAACACAGGGTGACCGTCAGCAGCCTCAGCCCCACCCCCGCCCCGTCCAGTCCGGAGCCGGCCGAAACACCGAGCCCGGAGTGCCTGGACGAGGCGCTGTGCAAGATCGTCTGGAACTGGACCGACTCGGTGTGGTTCGCCGAGGGCAGCTTCTGGATCCTCGTCAAGCCACTGCGGATCATTTTGATCCTGCTGCTGGCGTTGGCTGCCCGATGGCTGGTGCACCGCACGATCCGTCGACTCGTCCGCAGCACCAGCGACGCCGGTGTGCCGACCATGCTCCGCCCGCTGCGCGAGCGCATCCCGACCGCCGCCACCGAGCCTGGCGAGTTCGTTCCGGAGCGTCGCCGGCAGCGTGCCGAGGCCATCGGTTCGGTGCTACGGAGTATGAGCACCGCGTTCATCTTCGGCATCGCCCTACTGATGGTGCTCAAGGAGTTCAGCTTCGACCTGGCCCCGCTGCTGGCCAGCGCGGGCATCGCCGGCGTGGCCCTCGGCTTCGGCGCGCAGAGCCTGGTCAAGGACCTGATCGCGGGGCTGTTCATGCTGATCGAGGATCAGTACGGGGTGGGCGACAACGTCGATCTCGGCGAGGCGACCGGCGTGGTCGAGGCGGTCGGGCTCCGGGTGACCACCGTCCGGGACGCCCGGGGCGTGCTCTGGTACATCCGCAACGGCGAGATCATCCGGGTGGGCAACAAGAGCCAGGGGTGGGCGCTGGTGGTGGTTGACCTGCCCATCGGTTTCGCCGGCACCGAGGAGGCGACGGCCGTGCTGCGTACCGCCGCCGCGTCGATCGCGGTGGACCCGGAACTGGCCAGCTCGATCGTCGAGCCGCCGGAGGTCCTCGGCGTCGAGCAGGTCACGGTGGAGGGCACGGTGATGCGCACGGTGGTGAAGACGACCGCCGACGGTCAGTTCACCGTCGCCCGGGAGCTGCGTCGCCGACTGGCCGAGGCGCTGGAGAACTCGGGTATCACGGCGAGGATCGCGGCGGGCCGCCTCTACCCCGGCATACCTACTCGATCGGACTCCGAGACCGGTCAAGGCGGCGCCACCTGAACCGACCGGCGGGGGTCGCGACTGAGCGGCCCCCTCGGGTATCGTCCGTTCGTTCAGTCGGAGATGCGACCAACCAACCGTTCGCCCTAGCCAGTTGTCAGACGATCGGGCAGAATCCGGTGCACGCGCTTACCGAGCGGTGTCACGTCCTCGCTGATCCGCAGACCTGACGATGGTCCCGGGCCGCCATCACGAGTGGCCAGACACCGGGACGATGGAGGCGATGGTGTCCGACGAGCGACCTTCTCCGGAGGGGCCGGCCACCTTCCGGGAGGTTTTCGCCCAGCGTGAGTACCGCGCCGTCTTCGCGGCCAGCACGCTGACCTGGGTCGGTGACTACGTCGCCAGGGCAGCCGTCACCCTCCTGGTCTACCGGGAAACCGAGTCCGTGGCGCTGTCGGCGGCCGCCTTCGCGGTCAGCTATCTACCGTGGCTCGTCGGCGGCCCGTTGCTGGCCACGATCGCCGAACGGCACTCGTACCGACAGGTGATGATGGTCTGCGACCTCATCCGGATGTCGCTGATGCTGCTGGTCGCCATCCCCGGGATGCCGGTGCCGTTGATCCTGGT
This sequence comes from Verrucosispora sp. WMMD703, assembly GCF_049178935.1. NCBI lineage: Bacteria > Bacillati > Actinomycetota > Actinomycetes > Micromonosporales > Micromonosporaceae > Micromonospora > Verrucosispora sp. WMMD703. Next base: position 5,467,370 of record NZ_JBMHMM010000004.1, read on the forward strand.
GCTGCTGTTCGCCACCACGCTGGCGAACCCACCGAGTCAGGCCGCCCGGTCGGCCTTGCTGCCGCTGATCCTGCCCGGGGACCGACTCGTCGTCGGGCTGTCCGTCAACGCGAGCGTGGGGCAGGCCGCCCAGGTGGTCGGTTACCTGCTCGGCGCCGCCATCGCGACGGTCAACCCCACCGCCGCGCTGTTGATGAACGCGGTCGCCTTCGCGCTGTCCGCCGTGATCGTCCGGCTCGGGGTGCACGACCGACCACCGGCGATGACCAACGCCCACCGCAGTCACCTGCTGCGGGAGACCGCCGCGGGCTTTCAGATCGTCTTCAGGACGCCGGTGCTGCGTGCTATCGCCGTCCTGGTCTTCAGCGCCATGCTCTTCTCCATCGTGCCGGAGGGGCTGGCCGCCGCCTGGGCCAACGAGCACGCCGGCCAGAGCATGGACCCCGGGCTGGCCCAGGCCGTGATCATGGCAGCCACCCCGGCCGGCTTCATCCTCGGCGGGCTGATCATCGGCCGTACCGTCGCACCCGCCCGCCGACTGCGCCTGTTACGGCCGTTGGCCGTGGGCGCCCCGCTGGCGCTGGTGCCCGCATTGTTGGATCCGCCGCCGGTGGTGGTGGCGCTACTCGCCGCCATCTGCGGATTCGCCGTCGCCGGGCTGATTCCGACGGCCAACGGGCTCTTCGTCCAGGCCCTCCCGGACGGCTTCCGGGCCCGGGCGTTCGGTGTCATGGCGACCGGCATGCAGGTCATCCAGGGTGCGGCCGTGCTGGTGACCGGGCTGCTCGCCGAGCGCTTCCCGATTCCACTCGTGGTGGGGGTGTGGAGCGTCGCCGGGGTGCTGTTGATGTCGATCGTCGCCCTGCGCTGGCCCGACCAGCAGACCGTGGCCGCCTCCGTCGACGCCGCCCGAGCCGCCTCCGTCGCGAGTGCCGATGCCACCGCCCCTGCCGGATCGTCCGGGGACACCTCTGCCGAGGATCCCGGGCCCGGACACGTGGGTCCGGGACGGCCTCGGCACGCGGTGACCTGAGCCACCCTCGTTCACCCGGTGCCGACCGGGCGAGCGCCCCGGCGGGCCTGGCAGGATGGAACGGTGAATCCCGCAGGTGAGTCCGAAGGCCACGGCGAAGCGGTCACGTTCTTCGACGCCGTCGGCGGTGAGCCCACGTTCCGCAGGCTGGTCGAGGAGTTCTACGCCGGCATCGCCGCCGATCCGCTGCTGCGCCCGATGTATCCGGAGGAGGATCTGGGCCCGGCCGCCGACCGGATGCGGCTCTTCCTCATGCAGTACTGGGGCGGCCCGAACACCTACTCAGCGCAGCGGGGCCATCCCCGACTGCGGATGCGCCACGCCCCGTTCCGGATCGGCGCGGCCGAACGCGACGCCTGGCTGCGACACATGCGCCGGGCGGTCGACAGCCTCGACCTGCCCCCGGCCCTGGCCACGGAGCTGTGGAACTACCTCGAACGGGCGGCGTACTTCATGGTGAACGACATGGCGGACCCGGCCGCCCACGGCTGACCTCCACCGCCCCGCCACCACGGCGGGGCGGCTGCCTCCGCCGCTCAGAGCAGGGCGCCCTCGTCGTGCAGCCAGTCGACGAAGCTGGTGGCCACGGCGGCGCCACAGTCGAGCAGCTCGACCAGGAGCGCGTCGTGGGCACCGGCCGCCAGCGGGACCTGCAACTCGGCGTAGATCGGCAACTGGCCACGCTCGGTGGGATCACCCACGTACGCCTTGCAGAAACGTCGGGTGTGGTTCCACTCGTTGACCACCCGGTAGGCCCGGTCCGCCCAGTCCGGCGGCACCGTCGCGTGTGGCCGGACACGCAGCACGAGGATCTCGTCCTCCGGCCCCTCCAGGGTGACCAGCACCGCGTGTCGCTCCCACATGGCCAGCAGGTTGCCGTCGCCGTCGGCCAGGTAACGCACGTCGAGCAGGTCGAGCGCGTCGCAGATCCGACGCAGGGTGACCTGTTCGACGGTGGCTGGCATGTCGGCGATCAACGGACGCTCCGCAGCCGGGCAGTCGTCGCCCGGTTGGCGGGGCGCCGGCGGGCCGACCCGGACCGTACCTTCCACCATGATCCTGCTTCGAGTTTCCGGGTCACCGCCACTGGCGGGACCTGGACGCCATGACCACCACGGCATCGCTCGCGCACCTCACTCCCCAGCGGATCCGGTCGCCTACAGTGGGTGGATCCGAGGATGGACGGTACCCGGACAGCCGGAACGAAGCACCCCCCCAACGCCAGCACCAAACCGGAAGGATGGGTAGCGGTCAGCCGTTCGGATGAGTCACGGATGGCCGCACGACAAGATCGGTGGCCTTCTGCGACCAGATGGCTCCGTACGGTCCCACCAATCCGACCCATCGGCCAGCCGCACGTACCTGCACGCCGTCACCAGCTGCCGAATCCTCGGAGGCACCGAGGAAACCCATTCGAACCAGACCCTGCACCATCCGCTGAGTCACCTCCACCGGACGGTCAGGCTCGTCGTCGGGGGTGACCACGACCGCCACGTGGTCCAGCAGGGCGTCGCGGAGCACCCGCTGCCCCACCGCCCGGCCGCCGACGCCGTGCTCGGCCGCCTCGCGCAGGGTACCGGCCGCCGCCTCGGCCAGCCGGCGCAGTTCCCCGCCCGGCATCGTCTCGACCCGCCGGCTCACCGCTGGCGGCAAGGCCCACCGCCACTGCGCGTCGCGGCGGGCCGGCAGGTCCGCACGGCCGGCCGCGAATTCGGCGAGCAACTGCCCGGCGGCGACCGTCACATCACCAGGACCCGCGCCGGCCACCGTACGCACGGCCAGCACTTCCCACGGCAGCCGCGCCCAGAGGGCGGTACGCGCGCCGACAGCGGCCGGCCTCAGTCGGACCAGGGCGGCGCGCTCCAACCGCACGAGCCGGGCCAGGAACGCCCCCGCGTCGGCGACGTCGACGATGCCGTGTCCGACGCTCACGACGCACCTCCCGGGGCGTAGCCGAGCAGGAACGTCCGCTCCGGCTCGCTGAGCCGCCGGGGCACCTGCCGAGCCAGGTCGAACGGCACCAGCACCGAACGCGCCCGGCTGATGAGCAGTTCGCCGTCGTACATCTCGTATCCGATGGTGAAGGACGCGGCGCGCAACTGTTCCACCCACAGCTCGATCCGCACCGTGGGTGCGGTCTCGACGGTGGCCCGATCGAGGGCGTAGTCCACCGGGCGCAGGTAGTCGACCTCGTGCCGACGGATCACCACGCCCTCGGCGAACGAGCCCACCCCGTTCGCCCGGGCGCCGACGAACATCAACGCCACCCGGGCCTCCTCGTAGAGGGTGAGGAAGCGGGCGTTGTTGACGTGGCCGTACGCGTCCAGGTCCGACCAGCGCAGGGTGCAGTGGTAGACGAACCGGTCAGCCACGACAGACCGCCCGGTCAGTCGCGGGTCAGCTTGCGGTACGTCACCCGATGCGGGCGGGCCGCCTCGGCGCCGAGGCGATCGACCTTGTTCTTCTCGTACGCCTCGAAGTTGCCCTCGAACCAGAACCACTTCGCCGGGTCCTCGTCGTCGCCCTCCCAGGCCAGGATGTGCGTGGCGACCCGGTCCAGGAACATCCGGTCGTGGGAGATCACCACCGCACAGCCGGGGAACTCCAGCAACGCGTTCTCCAGGCTGGAGAGGGTTTCCACGTCCAGGTCGTTGGTCGGCTCGTCGAGCAGGATGACGTTTCCGCCGATCTTCAGCGTCAGCGCCAGGTTGAGCCGGTTGCGCTCGCCGCCGGAGAGCACCTTGGTCGGCTTCTGCTGATCGGGGCCCTTGAAGCCGAACGCCGCGATGTACGCCCGCGAGGGCATCTCGACCTTGCCCACCATGAGGTGGTCCAGTCCGTCGGAGACGACCTCCCAGACGGTCTTGTCGCCGTCGAGGCCCTGCCGGTTCTGGTCGACGTAGGACAGCGAGACGGTCTCGCCGACCCGGACCGAGCCACCGGTCGGCTCCTCCAGCCCCACGATGGTCTTGAACAGGGTGGTCTTGCCGACGCCGTTCGGGCCGATGATGCCGACGATGCCGTTGCGCGGCAGCGAGAAGGAGAGGTTGTCGATCAGCACCCGCTCGCCGAAGCCCTTGGTCAGGCTGTTCGCCTCGATGACGGTGTTGCCCAGACGCGGACCCGGCGGGATCTGGATCTCCTCGAAGTCCAGCTTGCGGGTCTTCTCCGCCTCGGCGGCCATCTCGTCGTACCGGTCGAGGCGAGCCTTGGACTTGGTCTGCCGAGCCTTGGCGTTGGAGCGCACCCAGTCCAGTTCGTCGGCCAGGCGCTTCTTCATCTTGGCGTCGCGGCGCCCCTCGACCGCCAGTCGGGCCGCCTTCTTCTCCAGGTAGGTGGAGTAGTTGCCCTCGTACGGGTAGGCGCGACCGCGGTCCAGCTCCAGGATCCAGTTGGCCACGTTGTCCAGGAAGTAGCGGTCGTGGGTGATGGCGACGACGGTGCCGGCGTACTTGGCCAGGTGCTGCTCCAGCCACTGCACGCTCTCGGCGTCCAGGTGGTTCGTGGGCTCGTCGAGCAGCAGCAGGTCGGGGGCCTCCAGCAGCAGTTTGCACAGCGCGACCCGGCGGCGCTCACCACCGGAAAGCTGGGTGACGTCGGCGTCCGGCGGCGGGCACCGCAGCGCGTCCATGGCCAGTTCGAGCTTGGAGTCGATGTCCCACGCGTCGGCGTGGTCCAGCTCCTCCTGGAGCCGGCCCATCTCCTCCATCAGCTCGTCGGAGTAGTCGGTGGCCATCTGCTCGGCGATCTTGTTGAACCGCTCCAGCTTGACCTTCGTCTCCGCGACCGCCTCCTCGACGTTGCCGAGCACGGTCTTGGCGTCGTTGAGTGGCGGCTCCTGCGCGAGCATTCCCACGGTGAAGCCGGGCATCAGACGGGCCTCACCGTTGCTCGGCTGATCCCAACCCGCCATGATCTTGAGCAGGCTGGACTTGCCGGCGCCGTTCGGACCCACCACCCCGATCTTGGCGCCTGGCAGGAAGTTCAGCGTCACGTTGTCGAGCACGACCTTGTCGCCGTGCGCCTTGCGCGCCTTGTCCAGGACGTAGATGAACTGGGCCACGGTGCGGGCTCCTCCGTCGCTTTCGATCGCCGATTTCGCGTGCCACGGACGCGGGCCAGGGCCGCCGTCCGTCGCCGTCGGCCGGGAGCCGGCCGCGCGCACGCCGTTGTCAATCCTGACAGGTACGCCGGGCTGCGCCCACATCGCCCCGCCAGACCAGGTCCACCGGGGCCCGTCACCGCCCCGAGGGCCGGTCGGGGCGGCTCACCTGTCAACATGATCACGTCCAGGGTTCGCCGAGTTCGGGGCGGGTAGGTGAGTCCGGCACAGGGGAACAGACGCCGCAGCTACGCTCAGTACGCTCATCGCGGTGGACCCGTCAGCACCCGGAGGTGGCCGATCGTGACCGTCCGTAGCTCCTTTGTCGTAGTGGCGAACCGACTGCCGGTCGACGAGGTGAGCACACCCGAGGGACGGCAGTGGCGACGCAGCCCTGGCGGGCTGGTCACCGCACTGCATCCCGTTCTCGCCGAACACCAGGGCACCTGGGTCGGCTGGGCAGGCGGCACCGGCGCGGCCCCCGAACCGTTCGACCTGGAGGGCATCCGGCTGCATCCGGTGCCGCTGAGCGCGGAGGAACTGGAGCGCTACTACGAGGGACAGTCGAACGCGACGATCTGGCCGCTCTACCACGACGCCGTCGAGACGCCCGCCTACAAGCGCCGCTGGCGTGAGGCGTACCGCCTGGTCAACGCCCGGTTCGCGGAGGCCGCTGCGGAGGTCGCCGCCGAGGGGGCGACGGTCTGGGTCCAGGACTACCAGCTACAGCTGGTACCGGCGATGCTCCGGGAGCTGCGCCCCGACCTGCGGATCGGCTTCTTCCTGCACATCCCGTTCCCGCCGATCGAGCTGTTCATGCAGATGCCGTTCCGCGCCGAGATCCTGCGTGGCCTGCTCGGTGCCGACCTGGTCGGGTTCCAGCAGCGGCTCGCCGCGCAGAACTTCGTCCGGCTCGCCCGGCACCTGCTGGGGCTGCGGTACGAGGGCCAGATGATCCAGGTGGACGGCCGTCAGGTCAAGGCCGGCGCGTTCCCCATCTCGATCGACACGCAGGAGATGGAGCGGTTGGCCGCCGACCCGGCGATCCAGGCGCGGGCCAAGGAGATCCGCGAGGAGCTGGGCAATCCCCGGACGATCATCCTCGGCGTCGACCGGCTCGACTACACCAAGGGCATCGAACTCCGCCTCAAGGCCTTCCGCGAGTTGCTGGCTGACGGAAAGTTGACAGTCCCCGACGCGGTTATGGTGCAGGTCGCCACACCGAGTCGCGAGCGGGTGGAGCACTACCAGGCACTTCGCGTCAAGGTTGAGCGCGAAGTTGGTCGGATTAATGGCGAATTCGGCCGGGTTGGCGTGCCGGCGGTGCATTATCTGCATCAGTCGTACAGTCGGACCGAACTGGCTGCGATGTACGCCGCCGCCGACGTGATGATGGTTACTCCGCTCCGAGACGGAATGAACCTGGTGGCCAAGGAGTACGTCGCATCAAGGGCGGACCACGGGGGCGCACTCGTACTCAGTGAGTTCGCCGGCGCCGCCACCGAGCTGCGTCAGGCGTTCCTGTGCAACCCGCACGACCCCGACGCGGTCAAGGACGCTCTGCTACGGGCCGTGCATGTGGAGAAGCCGGAGGCTCGTCGCCGTATGCGGACAATGCAACGCCATCTGCGCACCCACGATGTGGGGCACTGGGCGAAGTCCTTCCTCACCGAGCTCGGTGTGCCCGACATGGAGGCAGCGTGAACGCGGCGTCCACCGAGAACGTCACGCCCGTCGCGGGCCCGATGGACCCGGAACTACGCGCCGCCATCGGGCGGATCGCCCGGGTACCCCAACTCCTGGTCGCCTGCGACTACGACGGCACGCTCGCACCGATCGTGGAGGACCCCAGCAAGGCCGTACCGCTGCCGGAGTCGGTGGCCGCGGTGCGGGCCCTGGCGGCGCTGCCACAGACCACCGTGGCGGTCGTCTCCGGCCGCGCGCTGCGCGACCTGGCCGCCCTCTCCCGGCTGCCGAGCGAGGTCCACCTGGTCGGTAGCCACGGTTCCGAATTCGACATCGGCTTCGTCGAGCGGCTCTCCCCCGAGCTGATCGCCGTACGCACCCGGCTGCGGGACGCCCTGCGCGACATCGCCGCGGCCCACCCCGGCGTCCGACTGGAACGCAAGCCGGCAAGTGTCGCCGTGCACACCCGTGGGGTGGATCCCCAGATCGCCGCCGCCACCATCGACGCGGTTCGCAGCGGTCCCGCGACCTGGCCGGACGTCACCGTCACCCAGGGCAAGGAAGTCATCGAGCTCTCCGTCGTGGCCACCCACAAGGGCACCGCCGTCGACCAGTTGCGCACCCAGCTCTCGGCCAGTGCGGTGCTCTTCATCGGCGACGACGTGACCGACGAAAACGCCTTCGGCAACCTGCACGGTCCGGATGTCGGCATCAAGATCGGCCCCGGCGAGACCAAGGCCGGTTACCGGGTGGCCGAGCCGATCGAGGCCGCCCGGGCACTCGGGCTGCTGCTGGAGACCCGACGGCACTGGCTGTTCGGTGAACGGGCGGTACCGATCGAGCGGCACTCGATGCTGGCCAACGGTCGTACGGTCGCGCTGCTCACGCCGGACGCCAAGGTGAGCTGGCTGTGCAACCCGAAGCCCGACTCGGCGGCGATCTTCGCGGACCTGGTCGGCGGCAGTCCGGCCGGGCACTTCAGCGTCGCACCCGAACGCGGCGGCATTCCGCTGGGCCAGCGCTACCGCTCCGGCACGATGACCGTGGAGACCCGCTGGTCCGGTCTCACCGTCACCGACTGGCTGGACAAGCCGGACCCCAAGGCCACGCCGGACGGCCCAGCCATCATCTCCGGTGACTCGACCCTGGTCCGGGTACTCACCGGCACCGGTCGGGTTCGCCTTGAGTTCGCGCCCCGGCCGGAGTTCGCCCAGGTCGCCGTGCAGCTTCAGCCGCTCGGTGACGGCCTGCTGGTGCTCGGCTCCAACGAACCTGTCGCGCTCTACTCCCCCGGGGTGCAGTGGGAGGTCGGCAACGACGGCGGGTACGAGACCGCCAAGGCGGTGGTGGACCTCGCCGCGCTCGGTGGTCAGGTGGTGCTGGAGCTGCGTTTCGGTACGCACAGCCTGGAACACCACCGGCTGCCCATCCACGAACGGCAGGCCGCAGCCGAACGCCCCTGGAAGGACTGGGTGGCCTCGCTGCGACTGCCGACCACCGCCCGGGACCTGGTCGCCCGCAGCGCACTGACCCTGCGCGGCCTCTGCCACGAGGCCAGCGGCTCGATCCTGGCGGCGGCCACCACCTCGCTGCCGGAGGAACTGGGCGGAGTCCGTAACTGGGACTACCGGTACTGCTGGCTGCGTGATGCCGCGATGACCGCCCGGGCCCTGGTCGACCTGGGCTCGATAACCGAGGCCGAGGCATTCCTGCGCTGGGTGGACGGCTGTGTGGAACGCACCGGCGGGCACCCCGAGCGGCTGCACCCCCTCTACACGGTCGACGGCTACGAACTGGGTGCCGAGGCGGTCATCGACACCCTGCCCGGCTACGCCGGATCCCGACCGGTACGCGTCGGCAACCTCGCCAACCACCAGCTCCAACTGGACGTCTTCGGCCCGATCGCCGACCTGATCGCCGCCACCGCCGACGTACGCGGCTCGGTACGCGCCGAGGAGTGGCGGGTGCTGGAGAACATGGTCGAGGCGGTCCGCCGCCGGTGGCACGAGCCGGATCACGGCATCTGGGAGGCCCGCCTGCCACCCCGGCACCACGTCTTCTCCAAGGTGATGTGCTGGATGACAGTCGACCGGGCGCTGCACGTGGTACGCCAGCACGGCGGCGAGGATCGGCCGGAATGGGTGGAGCTGCGCGACCGGATCGGCGCCAACGTGCTGGAGTACGGCTGGCACGAGCACGCCGAGGCGTACAGCGTCGCCTACGGCGACGAGGACATGGACGCCTCGTCGCTCTGGATCGGGATCTCCGGACTGCTGGCCGGCGACGACCCCCGCTTCCTCTCCACCGTGTTGAAGATCGAGGCGGATCTGCGCAGCGGGCCGGTCGTCTACCGCTACCACTGGGACGACGGCCTGCCCGGCCGCGAGGGCGGCTTCCACATCTGCACGGCATGGCTGATCGAGGCGTACCTGCGCACCGGCCGGCGAACCGACGCCGAGGAACTGTTCCTGCAAATGATCGACACGGCGGGTCCGACCGGCTTGTTGCCTGAGCAGTACGATCCGCTGGCCGAGCGCGGCCTGGGCAACCACCCGCAGGCGTACAGCCACCTCGGGGTGATCCGCTGCGCGCTGCTGCTGGACAACATGCTCAAGCAGTAACGAATGGTCAGATCGGACCGGCCGGAGATCATCTGATCTCCGGCCGGTTCCGCTTTGGGCGTGGGTCCGCGTTGTAGGCGTGTGGCCTGTCGCGCTGCGCTGTGCGTGCGGTTGGGGGTGTGGGCCCGCCCGAATGTGCCGGGTGTCCGGTTCCGCCGGTGTCCGTTGGCGATCTTGGTGCGATTTTGCCCTTGGGTGGGCGGTTTCGGACCAAGATTGCTGGGCGGTCGGGGGCTCGGGGTGGAATGGGTGGCGGGGTGGGGGCGTTGAACACTCCCGAACGGCCGTGAACGACTGCCCGCCACGGCGGGTGGCCCCGGGAATGATGGCGGGCCGGCGGTCGTTGGACATGGTCCCGGCGACGTGAAGCGGCGATACGCCCCGCGTGCCGGAGATCTTTCCCCCTCTGTTGGTTTGAGCGCCCTTTCTGGTGCTTGCGTGCGTGCGCCCGTCCCCCTCGGTGTGCGTGCGTCGACCCCCGAATGGAGCTTTGTCATGAACACGATGCTGCGGAAGAGCGTGCTGGGTATCGCGGGTGTGGCCTTCACCGGTGGTCTGTTCGCCGGTCCGGTGGCCGCCCACGCCGATGTCACCCCGGTCAAGACCGCCCCGGTCGCGGCGGTGCAGGCTGACAAGCCGGACATGGGCAAGCTGCTGCCGCACGGCACCCCGGCCAACCAGTCGATGATCGAGTTGAACGATGAGCAGGTCGGCAATGTGAAGGCGATCATCGCGGCGACGAAGAAGGCCGGGATGGACGAGCGGGCCGCGGTGGTGTCGATCGCGACGGCGTTGCAGGAGTCGAAGTTGGAGAACCTGGGTCACCTGGGTGACCGCAACGACCACGACTCGCAGGGCCTGTTCCAGCAGCGTCCGTCGTCCGGTTGGGGCACGGTGGAGCAGATCACCGACCCCGAGTATGCGACCCTGGCGTTCCTGAAGGGGCTCAAGCAGGTCGACGGCTGGCAGGACATGCCCCTCACCCAGGCCGCGCAGACCGTGCAGGTGTCGGCGTACCCCGACCACTACGCCCAGTGGGAACAGCAGGCCGCCGACCTCGTCGCCGAACACTGGGCCAGCTGACCCCCACCACGGTCAGACAACAACCGAAGACATTCCTCCACAGGGGGAGCAGAAAGCCGCTGGCCGGCACCCGACACCCGGGTGCCGGCCAGCGGCACATCCAACAACACCAGACAGCAGACAGCAGACCCACCAGACCGCAGACCCACCCCGGCTGGCCGACGCCCGGACGGGGGCCGACCAGGTCAGGCTGGGGGCGACCGTGCCCGGCGCAGGGATCAAGCCTGACCGCCCGAAGCCGGGCACGGTCGCCCCCAGCTCTCAAACAGCAACCACCCACGAAGCCAGGCACGGAGGCCCCTGCCAACAACCGCAACCATCCGAAACGCTCAGGTCAGCCCAGCCACCCCGAGTGCCTCGACCACGTCACCGACCACGACCACAGCCGGTGGACGCAGCCCGGCGGCGGTCACCGCGTCAGTCACCTCGCCGAGCGTCGAGCGGACTATCCGCTGACCACCGGTGGTGGCCTCCTGGATGACCGCAGCCGGCGTCCCCGGTGCCCGCCCGTGGGCCAGCAGCGTGCTGGCGATCGAGGGGAGGTTCTTCAGGCCCATCAGGATCACCAGGGTGCCGCGCAGACCGGCCAGCGCCTCCCAGCGGACAAGTGAGTCCGGCGATTCGGGAGCGACGTGCCCGGAGACTACGGTGAACTCGTGCGCCACCGATCGGTGGGTGACCGGGATGCCCGCCGCGGCCGGCGCGGCGATCGAGCTTGTCACCCCCGGCACCACCGTGACCGGCACTCCCGCCGCCGCGCAGGCGAGCAGTTCCTCTCCGCCCCGCCCGAAGACGTACGGGTCGCCACCCTTGAGCCGGACCACGAAGGCTCCCGCCAACGCCCGATCCACCAGGATCCGGTTGATCTCTTCCTGCGTCCGGGACGGACCGTAGGGGATCTTGGAGGCGTCCACCAGTTCCACGCCGGTGCGCAACTCGTCCAGGAGCAGTCCGGGGACGAGCCGGTCGGCGACCACCACGTCGGCCTCGCTGAGCAGCCGCCAGCCCCGGAGGGTGATCAGTTCCGGGTCACCGGGTCCGGCACCCACCAGGGCGACTCGGCCGCGACGGTCACCCCCGCCGGCAGGGGCGTTGAGCGGTTCCCCGGGACCGGCGGAGTCCGACACCAGCAGGGCACGGATGGCGTCGCGGACGCTCATCGCGCGGCGTGGGTCGCCACCGCCGAGCACCGCCACGGTGACCGGACCGTACCGGGTCACCGCTGGCGTCCAGGCCGTCGCCGCGTTCCGGTCGTCGGCGCGTACGCAGAAGATCCGACGTTCCGCGGCGGCGGCGCTGACCGTCGCTGCGGCGGTCGGGTCGTCGATGGCGACCTGCACCAGCCAGGCACCATCGAGATCGTCGGCAGCGAACCGGCGCGACACCCAGTGCAGCCGCCCGGCGTCGACGTGTGCGCGCAGCGCCGGGGTGAGGTCCGGTGCCACAAGCAGTACGTCCGCACCCGCGTCGAGCAGCGCCGGGACCCGCCGCGTCGCGACCGCTCCCCCACCGACGACTACCACGCGGAGCCCGGCCAGCCGCAGCCCGAGGGGGTACGCGTTGGCGCTCGGGCCGCCCGAGCCGCCGGCTGCTGCGCCTGATGGTTCACTCGCAAACTCGCTCATACCGCCTCGCTCCGCGCACCGGCGACGCCCGGCACCTGACGGCGAATCCGAAGGGTGCGCTGGCTCACTTCTCGGCCACCCCGGCGGAGTCGAAGGTGGCCACCTCGTGCAGCACCCGGACCGCGCCGGTGACCACCGGCAGGGCCAGCAGCGCGCCAGTGCCCTCACCGAGCCGCAGGCCGAGGTCGATCAGGGGGGTGAGGCCCAGTCGGCGCAGCGCGACAGTCGCGCCGGGCTCGGCGGAGCGGTGACCGGCGACCATGGCCGCCACGGAGTCCGGGGCGAAGGCCGCCGCGGCGAGCGCGGCGGAGACCGCGATCACCCCGTCCAGCAGCACCGGTACGCGACGCGCCGCCGCACCGAGCACGAAGCCGGCCAGCGCGGCGTGTTCCAGCCCACCGACGGCGGCCAGCACACCGAGCGGATCCGCCGGGTCGGGGGTGTGGCGGCGCAGCGCGGCGCGTACCACCTCGATCTTGTGCTGGTAGGTCGGGTCGTCGACGCCGGTGCCCCGGCCGGTCGCTTCGGCGGCGTCGACTCCGGTGAAGGCGGCGATCAGGGCAGCGGCCGGGGTGGTGTTGGCGATCCCCATGTCACCGGTGAGCAGAATCCCGGCGCCGGCGTCGACCAGTTTCCCGGCGTTGGCGATACCGACCTCGACCGCCGTCCGTGCCTCCTGCCGGGTCATCGCGGCGGTAACGGTCATGTCCCGGGTACCGGCCCGGATCGGTGTGCTGACCAGTCGGGGCACCGCCGGTTCCGGTGCGCCGTGCAGGGCGCCGGCACCGTCCGGGCCAGCGACGTCGGCCACCGGCAGCGGGGCCGCCACCCCGACGTCGATCACGGTCACCGAGGCACCAGCCTGCCGGGCGAAGGCGTTCACCACCGCCCCACCGGCCAGGAAGTTCGCGACCATCTGCCCGGTGACCTCCTGCGGCCAGGGGCTGACCCGTTGGGCGTGTACGCCGTGATCACCGGCGAAGATCGCCACCGCCGCCCGGTCGGGCACCGGCGGCGGGCAGCTGCCCGCCAGGCCGGCGAGGCGTACGGACAGCTCCTCCAGAGCGCCGAGCGAGCCGGCGGGCTTGGTCAGGCGCGCCTGCAACTGCCTCGCCGCGGTCATCGCCGACTTGTCGAGCGGGCCGATGGCCGCGATGGTGTTCTCCAGCATCATGCCTCCATGATGTCGGCCAGCACGTCGATGAACGCGTCGGTGGTCACCCGATCCCGCACTGCGATCCGTAGCCAGTCGGAGCCGAGGCCCGGAAACGTGTCGCCCCGGCGTACCGCCCAGCCCCGCGCCCGCAGCCGGTCCCGGATCCGGTCGGCCCCGGAGATCCGCACCAGCACGAAGGCGCTGGCCGGGCGGCCGGCCACGCGTACGCCGGGCAGCGCCGCAAGCCGCGCGACCAGGTGTTCGCGGTCGGTCGCGAGCTGTGCGGCGATGACCCGTTCGGCGTGGGCCGCCGCAGGGCTCGCGCAGGCTTCGGCGGCGGCCAGCGCAGGGGTGGAGACCGCCCAGAGCGGCTGTACGGCGGCCAGCCGGCGCAGCAGCGCGGCCTCGCCGAGCAGGTAGCCGATCCGCAGCCCGGCCAGCCCCCACGTCTTGGTGAGGCTGCGTACGACCAGCAGGCCCGGCAGGTCCCGGCGGGCAGCCAGCGATTCGGGTTCACCGGGTACCCCCGGCGTGGCGGCGGTGTCCGCGAACGCCTCGTCGACCACGAGTACGCGACCGGGGCGGGCCAGTGCGGCGAGGTCGGCGGCGGGGTGCAACACGGAGGTGGGATTCGTCGGGTTGCCGACGACGACCAGGTCGGCGTCGGTGGGTATCCGCTCCGGGTGGAGCCGGAAACCGTCCTCCGGGTCGAGCAGCACCCGCCGCACGGTGTGCCCGGCGGCCCGAAGCGCGGCCTCCGGCTCGGTGAACTGCGGGTGCACCACCACCGGCCGACGGATTCCGCGCAGTGCCTGAGCGAGCAGCACGAAGCCCTCGGCGGCACCGGCGGTGAGCAGCACCTCCTCCGGTGGCCGGCGGTGCCGGGCGGCGACGGCGGCGCGGGCCGGACGGGGGTCCGGGTACGCGGCGAGGTGGGCCATCGACGCGGTGATCGGCTCGGCCAGCCAGGGCGGCAGCGGGGCTCGTCGCACGTTGACGGCGAGGTCGACCAGGCCCGCGGCGACCTCGACGTCACCGTGGTGGGCGAGATCCGGCTCGGTCACTGAGGCTCTGGATCTCGTGGTCAGCTGCCCATGCATGACCGCGATCCTGCCGGGAAGGCGCCGCGGGGGACAGCGACCCGGCGGGTGGGCCACATCACCACCGATCACTTCATGAGTATTTCTCATGGACGAATCGGAAATGTCATAACTTGGCGGTGTGAGCTACCGACCCCTCGCTGCCGCTGGTCGTCTCGTTCCGCTACTCCGTGCCGGGCTGATCGCCGGCGTCGTCGTCGCCGCTGCCGCGTACCCGGTCGTCGCGGTGACCGGCATCGGCGCCAAGGCCACCGCGCACGCCGTGGAGAGCAAGACCCGGCTGCTGACCACGGCCCTGCCCGCCGAGACCTCCTACCTGTACGCGCCCGACGGCAAGACCGTGCTGACCATGTTCTTCGAGGAGTACCGGCAGTACACCAAGCTGTCCGACATCTCGCCCAACATGCAGCAGGCCATCGTGGCCGCCGAGGACAACCGCTTCTACCAGCACCACGGCGTCGACCCGAAGGGGGTCGCCCGCGCCTTCGTGGCCAACGCCCGATCCAGCGGGGTCTCCCAGGGAGCTTCCACCCTCACCATGCAGTACGTCCGGATGGCGCTGCGCGACAGCGCCACCAACCCGAGGGAGGTGCAGGAAGCCACGGCGCAGACCCCGACACGCAAGATCAAGGAGATGCGCATGGCGGTCGACCTGGAGAAGGAGCTGAGCAAGGAGGAGATCCTGGAGCGGTACCTCAACTCGGCATACTTCGGGCACCGCGCGTACGGCATCTACGCCGCCAGCGAGATCTTCTTCTCGAAGACCCCCAAGGAGCTGACTGCGGTCGAGGCGGCCACCCTCGCCGGGCTGGTCAAGTCGCCATCCCAGTACGACCCGGCCAGTTCCGACCAGAAGGAGGCCACCGCCCGGCGCAACTACGTTCTCGACAACATGGCCCGACTCGGTTACCTCTCGCCGGACTCGGCCCAGGCGGCGAAGGGCGAGCCGATCCGACTCCGGCTGACCTACCCGCCAAACGACTGCGCCGCCGTTCCCGACAAGTGGAACAGCTGGGGCTTCCTCTGCGACTACCTGAAGAACTGGTGGAGCGCCCAGCCGGCGTTCGGTGAGAACCGACTCCAGCGGTTGGACAAGCTACGCCGGGGCGGGTACCGGATCGTGCTCAGCATGGACCCGAAGATCCAGGCGGCGGCGGAGAAGAACGTCGGCACCGAGTCGAACACCGGCAGCCCGTTCGCAAACGGCATCGTGGTCTCCGAGCCGGGCACCGGACGGGTCAAGGCGATGGCGGTGAACCGCAGGTACTCGCTTGAGGTCGACGAGAATCCGCTCAGCTCCAACCCGGAGGCGGGCCCAGAGGTGCGAGCCAACTACCCGAACACGGTGGCACCCCTGATGGGCGGCGGTGGCCTGCCCGGCTATCAGGCGGGGTCGACGTTCAAGATGTTCCCCATGCTGGCCGCCCTCGACGCCGGGATGCCGCTCAACACCACCTTCAACGCGCCACACAGCTACCGCTCGGAGGTCTACGACGGTTGGCAACCCTCCAACGCCAGTGGCGCGATGAGCGGCATGCAGACCATGTGGTCCGGTTTCGGCAAGTCGGTGAACACCTACTTCGTCTGGCTGGAGGAGCAGGTCGGGGCGGAACGGGCCGTCCGGCTCGCCGAGCAGCTGGGACTGCGCTGGCGTACCGACGTGGACCGGGAGCACGCCTCCCCGGCGAAGGCCAACAAGTGGGGTGCCTTCACCCTGGGCGTCTCCGACGCCACTCCCCTGGAGATGGCCAACGCCTACGCCGCGGTCGCCGCCGACGGGCGCTACTGCGAGGCGCTGCCGGTAAATGCCATCTACAACCGGGACGGCACCCCGACCACCTACACCACACCGGGTGGCATCGAACGTGAGGTCGCCAAGCCGCGCTGCCGCCAGGTGGTCAGCGCCGACGCGGCGCGCGCCGCCACCGACGCCGCCCGCTGTCCCACCGGCGACACCCCGGCCAAGGGCAGTTGCGGCGGCTGGTCCACGGCGGACAGCGTGCGCGGAACGGTGGGCCGCCCGGTGGCCGGCAAGACCGGCACCACGGACAGCACCCGATCCGCCTGGTTCGTCGGCTACACGCCGGAACTGGCGGCGGCCAGCTTCATCTCCGACCCCGACAATCCCTTCAACGCGGTGGGCGACGGGCAGTCGCAGATCCCGATCGTCGCGGTGTCGAACACCCTCCGCGACGCACTGAAGGGCAAACCCGTTCGGGACTTCGTCCCACCGTCGGACCGGATCGTCGGTTGACGATCAGGCTGGCGGGCCCGCGGCCGGCCCGGACGCCACCGCACCGGCCGGGTCGCCCGGCACGACACCCGCCGGCCCGGCCGGGGCACCGCCGCCGACCCCGACCGGGACCGTGGCCGGCTCGGCCGCAGCGGCGGCCACCAGCCGGGTCGCGATCCTCGGGTACGCGGCCCAGTGCGGAACGAGCTGGGAGGCGTGTACGCCCCGCCAGATGAACCCCTCCGGCGCGCCACCCGGCCAGCTCCACGCCGGACGCTGCCCACCCCGGGGATTGAGCACGGCCCGGTGTTCCTTGTGCCCGGTCACCACCTCGCCCCGGCCGGCGACCACACTGTCGCCCTGGGCGGTCGCCTCCCGGTAGCCGACCACCAGCCCGTCCCGCAGACTGCCGATCGCGTCGAGCACCCCGCACATCGGCAGCCCGTCGAGTTCCCGGGCCAGCCAGAGCAGGCCGGCCCCCTCGGCGACCACCGGACGCCCGGTGCGAGCCATCTCGGCGACTGCGATGCAGAGCCGCCGGTTCGCGGAAAGCTGCTCCGCGTACGACTCGGGCAGCGCCCCGCCGACCACAAGTGCCCGGGTGCCGGCCGGCAGCACCTCGTCGGCGAACGGGTCGAGCATCATCACCTCCGCCCCGGCGGCCCGCAGCAATTCGGCCGTCTCGGCGTGGCTGAAGCTGCCACCCGGTCCACCGAGCAGCGCCACCACCGGAGGCGCGGCACCGCCGGGCAGGGCCGGGGCCGCCTCGTCGGTGCTCTGCGGTGACCATGGCTGCGCACCCAACGCCGGTGCCGAGCGGGCCAGCCCGAGCAGCCGCTCCAGATCGACGGTGGCGGTCACCGCCTCACCCAGCCGCCGGACCGCCCGGGCAGCCTCGCCGGCGCCCTCAAGGACCGGCACCACGCCGTGCCGACGGGGCGGCAGCACCGAGGGCAGGTCCTGGCGGCGCAGCGCGCCGTAGACCGGGATGCCGATGTCGTCGAGCGCCTCCCGCAGCAGCGCCTCGTGTCGGGCGGAGGCCACCCGGTTGAGGATCACCCCACCGATCCACAACTGTTCGTCGTACGCCCGGAAGCCGTGCACCAGGGCGGCCACCGACTGACCCATCGCGGCGACGTCGACCACCAGCACCACCGGGCTGCGCAGCACGGTGGCGACGGCGGCGGTCGACTCGGTCTCGCTCCGGCCGGTCAGGCTGTCGTACAGGCCCATGCTGCCCTGCACCACGGCGAGGTCCGTGCCGGCCGCGCCGTGCAGCAGCAGCGGGGCGATGCGTTCGGCGCCCACCAGCCGCGGATCCAGGGTGCGCCCCGGCCGGCCGCTGGCCAGCCCGAGGTACGCCGCGTCGACCTGGTCCGGCCCGATCTTGAAGCCGGCCACGTCGAGGCCCCGATCGGCGAACGCGGCGAGCAGGCCGATCGCCAGCGCGTTCTTGCCGTGTCCGGAGGAAGGGGCACTGAGCACCAGACGCGGCACGACGGTCATCATCGACTCCTCGCGAGCGGTCGGCGTGCCGACCGTCGGCGCGCTCCGCCCGCGTGACGATAGCTGAAGCGGACGCCGTACACGCACCCTCCGCCGCCCTGTCCCCGGCAGGTCAGGCAGTCGGTGGCGGACCGCCCCGACGCCGGTACGCTCCGCCACGACGAGGTTGCCTGCGCCGTCTCCGGCCGGCGCCACTGCCTGCGGCAGCGCAGGGCGACGACCGCACGCTCGCGCCGGGACGGCTCGGCGCAGTGGCTGCGGTCACACGGGTAATCTCGTGGCGTGTACCGGTTCCTGCTGACGCCGCGCTGGCTGGGCCTCCTCGTGCTGGCCCTGACCGCCGCCACGGTGATGGTGCTGCTCGGCAACTGGCAGTTGGACCGCTACCACGGCCGGACCGCGATCAACGAGCGCATCGACGCCGGCCTTCGAATGGACCCGGTGCCGCTGCGCGAGGCGCTGCCCGCGCCGACCGGCGGCCCCGGCACGGTCGGTGCGCCACCGGCCACGGAGCGGACCTTCACCCGGGTCACCGTGACCGGCCGGTACGACACCGACAACATCGTCCTGGTGCGGGGCCGCACGGTCGACAGTCGGGTCGGCTTCGAGGTGGTCACCCCGCTGGTGCTGGCCGACGGCACCGCCGTCCTGGTGGACCGGGGTTGGATCCCACCCGCCCCGGGTGGGGCGGTGGCGCAGCCCGACGTGCCACCCGCGCCGACCGGCGAGGTGACCGTCGAGGGGCGGGTGCACGCCAGCGAGAGCGGCGACGCGAAGGTGTCCCGCCGCGAGGGCCGGTTGGAGAGCCGCCGGGTCTCCGTGCCCCAACTCGCCGGTGAGCTGCCGTACCCGGTGCACGGCGCGTACCTGCTCCTCGACGAGCAGACGCCGGCCGCCGACCCGGTGTTCCGGGCGGTGCCGGTGGGCCACGCCAACAACTGGCAGAACCTCGGCTACGTCGTCCAATGGTGGATCTTCGCGGCGATGACAGTGGTCGGCTACGGCTGGATCGCCCGCCGTGAGGCCCGCCGGATCGCCGGGGTGTTCGACGAGCGCCCCCGCGACCGGGCCGCCGACGCCGACACGCCGGCCACCACCTGACGCTCAGCCGGCCGGGCGGCCCGCGTGGATCGCCCGGACGGCGTCGATGGTGTCGGCCTCGGCTGCCGTCTTGTCGTCCCGGTAGCGGACCACCCGGGCGAATCGCAGGGCGACCCCACCGGGATAGCGGGAACTGCTCTGCACGCCGTCGAAGGCGATCTCCACGACCTGCTCGGGCCGGACCCGGACGACCCAGTCACCGCGATCCACGGCCAGGCCGAGGAAGCGCTCGGTCTGCCAGCGCAGCAGCTCGTCGGTGAGCCCCTTGAAGGTCTTGCCGAGCATCACGAACCCGCCGCTGCCCGGGTCGCGAGCGCCCAGGTGCAGGTTCGACAACCACCCGGTGCGTCGGCCGCTGCCCCACTCCACGGCGAGCACGACCAGGTCGAGGGTGTGCCGGGGCTTCACCTTGACCCAGGCGGCGCCGCGCCGCCCAGCGTCGTAGGGCGCGTCGGGCGCCTTCACCACCACGCCTTCCTGGCCGGCGTCGAGCGCGGCGGCGAAGGCCGCGCCGGCCCGCTCCGGGTCGTCCACCTCCATCCGCCCGACCAGCAGCGACGCGTCGGCCGTGCCGCGCAACGCCGCCCACCGCTCCCGGCCCGGCAGGTCGATCAGATCCACCCCGTCGAGGTGCAGCAGGTCGAAGAAGTACGGCGTGAGCACGGTCTCGCCGGTGCGCTCGGCGGCGGCGCGTACCGCCGGTGCGACCGGCGCCCCGGGACCCGCGGCCCCGGCCCGGCGGGCGGCGGCGCTGGACGTCTGCTGGAACGGCAGGGGCCGACCGGTGGCGTCCAGCCCGATGGCCTCCCCGTCGAGGACGACCTCCCGCGCGGGCAGGGCTCGCACGGCGGCCACCACCTCGGGCACCCGGGCGGTGATCTCGTCGAGGCTGCGGGAGAACACGGCGATGTCGGAACCACTGCGGTGCACCTGGATGCGGATGCCGTCGAGCTTCACGTCGACCACCGCGGGGACCCCGGTGGCGGCGAGCGCCTCGTCGACGGTGGACGCACTCTGCGCCAGCATCGGCGCCAGGGGTCGGCCGACCCGCAGACCGAACTCGGCCAACGCCGCAGCTCCGCCGCCGAGGGCGGCCACCGCCACCGCCCGCAGGTCACCGGCGAGCAGCAGCGCCCGGCGTACGACGGCGACGGGAACCCCGGCGGCTCGGGCGATCGCGTCGGCGAGCAGCCCGGCCTGCGCGCCGTGCCGCAGCTCGCCGAGGAACAGGCCGGTCAGCAGGCGCTGCTCGTCGGCGGTGGCGGCCGCGTAGAGCGCCTGCACCAGGGCCCGACGGCGGGCCTGCGAGCCGGTGCCGTGCACGGCCGCGATCTCGTCGATCGCCGCGTCGACCGCCGACACCGTCAGCGTCGGCTGGGCCGCTGGCGGAGGCAGGTCACGCAGGCTGGCCCAGCCGACGCCGGTCTGCCGCTGGCGCAGCTCACCGGCGAGCCAGCCGGAGCCCGCCGCCACCTCGGGCGGGTCGAGCCGCCGCAGGGCATCGGCGAGCAGCTCCACCTTGGCCCGACGACCGCTGGTGGCGCCGACGGCCGCCGAGGTGGCAGCCAGGTCGAGGAACCGCACGACCTCATCCTGCCAGCCACCACCGACAACCGACGCGACCCGCGTACGGACCCGCCAGCAATGCCACCAGGACGACGGCCGCCGACGTCACCGCGCCCACCGACGTCGGCGCGGCGTCAAGCCGGGACCGGCTCCTCGATGCGCAGTCCGCGGGCACGGACACCGTCGGCGATGCGCGACAGCGACGCATCCAGGGCGACCAGGGCGGCGGACAGCTCGCCGAGCTGTTCCTTGAGCGTGTCCTCGGGCCACGCGGAGACGTCGACGTCCCCCAGAGCGATGACGGCGGCCTCCAGGCGGGCCAGAACCTCATTCGTACGCATGTTCGAGAGGCTACAACAGCCCCGCGCCCGACACACCGGAAACGGCCATTGTCGACAGGAAGTTACGGGTTCACGCGCGACCCGCCTCAGCCACTCTGGCCAGCAACAACGCCTCGGCGAGGCAGACCTTGGCGAACTCGCCCAGGTGCAGGCTCTCGTTGGGCCCATGGGCCCGGGCGTGCGGGTCCTCCACCCCGGTCACCAGGATCGCCGCGTGCGGGAACATCTCCTGGAAGGTGGCGATGAACGGAATGGAGCCGCCGACCCCGATCTCCACCGCGTCGGTACCGTCCCAGGCGGTACGGAAGGCCGATCGAGCCGCGTCGAACATCGGGCCGGTGGCGTCGATGACGCAGGGGGCGCCGTCGTGCTCGAAACTCACCTCGACCTGTGCGCCCCACGGTGCACACTGCTCCAGGTGGGCGCGCAGCGCCGCGTACGCCCGCTTCGGTTCGTCGCCCGGCGCCAGCCGTACGCTGATCTTGGCCTTGGCCGCCGGAACCAACGCGTTCGGCGCCTCGCCGGTGGCCGGGGCGTCGATGCCGAGCACGGCGAGCGCCGGCTTGGTCCACAGCCGGTCGGTGATCCGGCCGGTGCCGAACAACCGCACTCCCTCAACCAGCCCGGCCTCGGCCCGGAATCGGTCCTCCGGGTAGTCGACGCGGGCCGCCTCCCGGCCGACCAGGCCGGGTACCGCCACGTTCCCGGCGTCGTCGTGCAGCGTGGCGAGCAGCCGGACCAGGGTGGTGAGCGCGTCCGGGACGGCGCCGCCGAACATGCCGCTGTGCACGGCGTGGTCCAGCGTGCGCACCTCGACGAAGCAGTTGACGATGCCGCGCAACGACGTGGTCAGCGCCGGCACGCCGACATCCCAGTTGGCCGAGTCGGCGATCACGATGACGTCGGCGGCAAGCTTGTCCCGGTGCTCGGCGAGCAGGCGCTCCAGGGAGTCGGAGCCATACTCCTCCTCCCCCTCGACGAACACGACCACGCCGACCGGCAGCCGGTCACCGTACGCGCGCAGCGCCGCGACGTGCGCCATGATGCCGGCCTTGTCGTCGGCGGCCCCCCGGCCGTACAACCGGCCGTCCCGCTCCACCGGCTCGAACGGGTCGGACTCCCACAGACTCGCGTCGCCGACCGGCTGGACGTCGTGGTGGGCGTAGAGCATCACCGTTGGCGCACCGGGTGGTGCCGCCTTCCGGCCGATCACCGCGGGCTGACCACCGGCCCGCACCACCTCCACGTCAAGGCCGCAGCCGCGCAGCAACTCGGCCACCGCCTCGGCGGACCGCTCCACGTGCGCGTGATCGAAGCCTTCGAAGGCGATGCCGGGAATGCGGACGAGACGCTCCAGGTCGGCGCGTACGCCAGGCAACTCCCGCGCGACGGCCTCCCGCAGGTCGGACTCGGTCATGATCGGTGTGGTCATGACCGGCATCGTATGCCGGCCTTACCGCACGGCGCGGCCCGCGGGGGGATTGCGGACCATCACCGCAGCCCGGACGACAGGCCGCAACGGGACGGCGCAGCACGGCTGGCACGGCGACAGGGCGGCGCAACACGGCGACACGGCACGGCGGCGCGGGACGACGCACCGGCGGCGCGGCCTGCCGCCCAGCACGCGGGGTGTGGTCGGCGTGCTCAGCCGCATCGGCAGTAGTAGCGCGTCGGGTCGTGCGGCAGGGTGGGTGCGCCGTCGACGATCAGGTCGGCGCGGGCCTCGGTGCCGTCGGCGGCGAAGTGAGCGCTTTCGGTGACGTGCCAGCGTCGCAGCTCCGGCAGGATCGTCGGGCCGTCGCGGGCCACCGCCCGGTTCAGCCGCAGTGGTTGCGGGGCGGTGACGAAGACCGCCAAGGTCAGGTCCGCCACGGCGGACGACCGGGCCGCGCTGACCCCCTCCACGATCAGCACCGGCGTCACCGGGACCGGCACCGGCGCGGGCAGGAAACGCCGCCGCACCCAGCTGTACCGCCGGTAGGCGCCGGCCTGTCCGACCCGGACCGGCGCGAGCACCTGCTCCTCCAACCGCTCCCAGAAGGTCAGCTGGTCATCCCACCCGTCGAGCAGGTCGTCGGTGTGCACCACCGGCGGCCGGGCCGCATCGGGCGTCACACCGGCGAGGGCGTCGGCGAGGCGCGCGGCGAAGACGGTCTTGCCGGCGCCGCTGGGCCCGTCGATGGCCACTAGCCGGGTACGCCCCAACCGGGCCGGCCCCGCCAGCACCCGTCGAGCCAGTCCGGCGTACGCCTCGAAGACCACCACCACGGACACCGACGTTACCGATCGGGTTGTCCCGGGCCACTTCGGATCGCGCAGCCGCGCACCGGACGGCATGCTCGTGGCGTGTCCCATTCCGTGATGAGTCCCGGTGTCGAGGCGTTGCTGGAACAGGCCCGCGCGGGCATGACCCGGTTGACCCCGCAGGAGACGGTGCAGGCCGCGAGCCGGGGTGCGCTCCTGATCGACACGCGCACTGACGCGCAGCGTCGGGAACAGGGCGACCTACCCGGCGTCATCGTGATCGACCGGACGGTGTTGGAGTGGCGACTCGACCCGGCCAGTGACTGGCGGATACCCGAAGCCACCGGGTACGACCTGGAGATCGTCGTGATGTGCCGGCAGGGGTACAGCTCCAGCCTCGCCGCCGCGAGCCTGCGCGCGCTGGGCCTGCACCGGGCGACCGACATGATCGGCGGGGTGGAGGCGTGGACGTCGGCCGGCCTGCCCTTCTCCGACCAGCCCGCCGACGTCCGCAACTGACTCGGTGGGCCGTCGGGTCCAGCGTCTGCGGTCGCGCCACAGTGGACCACAGGTCCGATGTCCGCCGGCTGAGCACCCTAACTGCCAGGTGGCGCCCCGGGTGGGACGAACGGTAGGTCGGTCGGGGGGCCGTCTTCGATGAGTCGCCACAGGGCGTCCGTGTCCAGGTGCTCCTCGACCAGGTCACCGAGCAGGTCGAGACTGCGTTCCCGGGCGGCGGCGAAGGAGGTGTCCGGCGCGATCCGGAAGCCGGTACGCCCGGCCAGCCGGGCCGCCCGGGTGAGGAACCAGCGACGGAACTCGTCAGACTCGAACGCGCCGTGCCAGTGGGTGCCGTGCACGACGCCGTGCATGGCGCCCTCGCCGGCACCACCGGTGTCCCGCAGCAGCGGGGTCAGCTGCGGGTCGGCGGTCGAGACGTACCCGTGGTGGATCTCGTAGCCGTGGACCGGAAGGTCGGCTGCGGCGCTGCCCCGCGCCGGCCGGACGATCTTCGTGTGGTCGAAAGTGATCTCGATGGGCAGCAGGCCGAGGCCGGGCACGGTGCCCTGCCGGCTCTCCACCGGGTCGTGGATGGCGCGGGCCAGCATCTGGTAGCCACCGCAGATGCCGAGCACCGGACGGCCCGCCGCCACGTGCGCGGTGACGGCGTCGGCAAGACCCGTCTCGCGCAGCCAGGCCAGGTCGGCCACGGTCGACTTCGAGCCGGGTAGCACCACCAGGTCGGCGGCGGCCAGTTCGGCCGGCTCGACGGTCAGCCGCACCCGCACTCCCGGCTCGGTCGCCAGCGCCTCGACGTCAGTGGCGTTGCTGATCCGGGGTAGCCGCAGCACGGCCACGTCGAGCCACTCGGTGCCGCGCGGGGCGGGCGGGCGACCCAGGACCCGGCCGTAGGCGAGCGAGTCCTCCGCGTCGAGCCACAGGTCCAGTGCCCAGGGCAGCACCCCGTACGTCGGGCGACCGGTGAGCTGGCGCAGCATCTCCAACCCGGGAGCGAGCAGGCCGAGGTCACCCCGGAACTTGTTGACCACGAAGCCGGCGAGCAGGGCCTGGTCGGCGGGGTCGAGCAGGGCGAGGGTGCCGAACATGGCGGCGAACACGCCACCCCGGTCGATGTCACCGATGATGATGGTGGGCAGCCGCGCGTGCCGCGCCAGCCCCATGTTCACGTAGTCGCCGTCGCGCAGATTGATCTCCGCCGGGCTGCCCGCGCCCTCGCAGATGACCACGTCGTACTCCGACCGCAACTCGGCCAGGGCCGCGTAGGCGGTCTCGGCGAGCCGGGGACGCAGGGTCCGGAAGGTGCCGGCGGTGATCGTGTCGACGGCCTGACCGAGCAGCACCACCTGACTGGCCAGGTCGCTGCCGGGCTTGAGCAGCACCGGGTTGAACCGCAGGTCCGGCGCGAGCCCGCAGGCCGCCGCCTGCATCGCCTGGGCCCGCCCGATCTCGCCGCCCCGGCCGTCCGGCCCGAGCACGACGGCGGAGTTGTTCGACATGTTCTGCGCCTTGAAGGGCGCGACCTTCACACCTCGCCGGTGCAGCCACCGGCAGATGCCGGCGGTGAGCACACTCTTGCCGGCGTCCGAGGTCGTCCCGGCCACCAGCAGCCCACCGGTCACCGACCGCTCCGCAGCGGCAGGGGTCGAGGCGCCCGAAGCGGTCGGACCGTCCGGAAGGATCGAAGCGTCCGGCGGGAAGCGGCACCGATCAGTCGGCCCGCGGTCAACGGGTACGCCACTGCGAGACCGAGCGCCGCCAGGCCGACCGCCCGGGAGATCCGGGCGGCCCGGGTCAGGTGCCGAGCCTCGGGACGGGGACCGTCACCGAGAAACGGACGTACCTCCGTACGGCCGAAGTACATGTTGCGTCCGCCCAGGCGTACGCCCAGGGCTCCGGCCATCGCCGCCTCGCACTGCCCGGCGTTGGGGCTGGGATGGTCGTCGCGGTCCCGCCGCCATACCCGCCAGGCTCGTTCCCGGTCTCCCTTGCCGGCCGGCGCCAGCGCCACGGTCAGCAGCCCGGTCAGCCGCGCGGGCACCAGGTTGAGCAGGTCGTCCAGGCGCGCGGCGGGCGTACCGAAACGCGCGTAGCGCACGTTACGGTGGCCCACCATCGCGTCGAGAGTGTTCGCCGCGCGGTAGCCGAGCAGGCCGGGCAGCCCGGCGACCGCACCCCAGACCAGTGGGGCGACCACCGCGTCGGAGGTGTTCTCCGCCACCGATTCCACCGTCGCACGTGCGAGCTCGGGCTCGTCGAGCGTCGTCGGGTCCCGCCCGCAGAGATGCCCGAGCCGCTGTCGCGCAACCGGCAGGTCACCACCGCGCAGTGACCGGCCCATCGCCTTCGCCTCGTGGCGCAGGCTACGCCCGCCCAGCACCGCCCAGGTGCCAGCGGCGACCAGCACCGCCCGGGCCACCGGCCGATGCCGGGTGCCGACGGTGGCGGCCACACCCATCACGACCGGCGCACCGACGCAGAGCGCGACGAAGACTCCGCCAGCCAGCCGGTCAGGGCGGTAGAGGCGACGTTCCAGGGCGGCGGCGGCCCGGCCGAACCCGGCCACCGGGTGACCACGACGAGGGTCGCCGAACAGGGCGTCCAGCGCGTAGCCCGCGACAAGGCCAGTCGCGTTCGCCACCGCACCCGCGTGTCGCACGGCATGTCACCCCCGGACGGCCAGCCTAGCCGAGTTGAGCACCCGGGATCCGCCCGCCGTAGTCACCCCGAGCACCGCTGTCCTGGGGTGGCAGGCGACCGGGCACGTCGCCGGCCCGGTCACCTGATCACCACTGGCGAGGCGCACACCGGCAGGCGCACACCGGCCGCCTTTCGCGCGTGGTCAGACGGGCTGTGGCAGCCGTCCGCGCCCTCGACGACCGCGCCCGGTCGCGGCATCGCCCGCCCCCGATTCCTCCGGGCGCACCGCCAACTCGACCTCGACCTCGGTGGCTTCGGCGGGCACCGGGGCAAGCTCGTCGGAGACGCCAGCGCCGGCGAAATCGTCCAACTCCCCCGCCGGCAGCCGGCCGCCGCCCGACGACTCGGACCCGCCCGAACCCGGGTCGAATCCGCCGAGCCGCCCTGGGTCGAGATTGCCGTCGAGACCGGCGGCGTAGCCCGACATGTCGGGCAGCTCGAAGTCGTCGTCGACCGGGCGGTCGTCGGGTCGGGCCGGTGCCTCGTCGTCCGGCACCGGCTCGGTCGGCTCCCCGTGCACCCGCCGCTCCGCGTCGGCGTCGGAGACCGCGCTGGTGGTCAGGCTGGGCCGGTTACGCAGGAAACGCCCACGCCCCCGGGACAGGTCGTGGCCGACTGCGACGGCCTCCAACTCGTACAGCGTGCGGTGGTTGCCGGCGTCGTCGACCCAGTCGCGGGTGTAGAGGCGGCCGCAGACCACGACCGGGTCACCGACCATCACCGAGGCGGCAACTCCCTCGGCGAGCTTGCGCCAGCAGTTGACGCGCACCCGCAGGCTGTTGCCGTCGACCCAGCGCCCGCTGTCGCGGTCGAGGCGTCGGGCGGTCGAGGCGACCTTGAAGTTGGCCACCAGGGTGTTGCTCTGGGCGGTTCGGCGCCACTCCGGCGCCGTGAGCACATTTCCGACAATCGTCATATAGGTATCGAACATCGTCCCTCCTTCAGAGGTCCGGGGCGTGGCTTCGGCGAGTCGACTCGCCACTGAGCCTGCCGCCCGCTGCCCTTCGCAGACAGCCCAGGAGGCGGCACCTGTGGACGACCGGACCACCTGTGGACAAACGCCTGATCAAGGTCCCCTTGTGGTAGGCCGAACGTCCCTGGCCCGCCGGCAGCCACCCGGCGATGATCAAGAGGCAGCGGAAATGGTCACGTTCCGGACGGAGCCGACCTGGGTACGGATCCCTGCAAGCGCACCCGTGAGCACGACGTCGAACGAAAGGTCAGCGATCATGATGATGACCAGTACCCGTTCCACCCGCCTTACGGGGCAGGTGCGGCGATGAGCGCCGTGCAGGACCCCGCCACCGTGGCCAAGTGCCTCCGGCTGGGCGCAGGCTTCTCCGACCGGGAGCGGAACCGCATCGTCGAGCAGTTCACGACGCTCGACGCCCGCCTGGCCGGCTTCCACGCCGACGCCACCGACATGGAGCTGTCGGTGAAGGATCGGGAGGCCAAGGGTCAGAAGGTCACCCTGGAGTGCTGGATCGCCGGTCGGCAACGGGTGGTCGCCACCTCGACCGAGGAGGACCTGCACGCCGCGCTCAACGACGTCCGCGACGACCTGCGTCGTCAGCTGAACGACGCGAAGACCCGGCAGGAACCCCGCAACAACAAGCACCTGCGGGTCAACGAACCGCCCGGCCCGGTCGCGCCGACCGACGAGTTGGCCGGGGCCGGGACGACCGACGAGAGGTGAGCGCGTAGCCGGCCGATGGACCTGAGCGGCCGGCGCGCCCACCGTGGAGGTGAAACGACATGCCCAACGTGCAGCAACCCGAGATGCGCCGGAGCGGCGAAACCCGGCTGGTGCAGGACAGCGACGGCCCGGTCGAGGGCGGTTCGTCCTCGGCCCGGCGGGAGCACCGCTCGGTGCCGGTCGACCAGGTGTCGCCGTACGGCCCGGATCGTGGCCGGGCCTCGACCTCGCACGAGCCGTCCGGGCGCGAGGCCGTGGGCGATTGACCAGGAGGTAGCCCCTGTCCGCCGGGTGCGGGCGGGCGGGGGCTACCGCCCGGTAGCCAGCCGCAGTACCGTCGGTGGGTGGAACCGGACGTGCTTGGGCCGCCCTACGAGCGGCAGATCATCGACCTGGGCAGGGATGACGAGGGTCCGGTGGTGGCGACGCTGGTCCGCCGCCGGGCGGAGCGGCCCACCGGACGTGCCGTGCTCTACGTGCACGGCTTCGTCGACTATTTCTTCCAGACCCACGTGGCTGACTTCTTCGCCGCGCGCGGCTGGGACTTCTACGCTCTCGACCTGCGCAAGTACGGTCGTAGCCTGCTGCCGCACCAGACCCCGAACTTCTGTCGCGACCTCGGCGACTACTTCCCCGAGCTGGACGCTGCCGCACGGATCATCCGGGACGAGGACGGGCACGACACCCTGCTGGCCATGGGTCACTCCACCGGCGGCCTGATCATCTCGCTGTGGGCCGACGCCCGCCGCGACGCCGGACTGGTCGACGGGATCTTCCTCAACAGCCCCTTCTTCGACCTCAACGCTCCCTGGTTCGTGCGGCGACCCCTCGCGGCCGCCGTCGCGCGCCTGGGCCGCAGGGCGCCGCACCGCATCCTCCCGTTCGGGATCGGCACCGTGTACGGCGAGAGCCTGCACGCCGACCATCGCGGCGAGTGGACGTACGACCTGGCCTGGAAGCCGCTTGCCGGTTTCCCCGTGCGGGCCGGTTGGCTGGACGCCATCCGCACCGGTCAGCGGCGACTGCGTGCCGGGTTGGACATCCCCGTGCCGGTGCTGCTCGCCTGCTCCACCCGATCGTTCCGAGGCACGAAGTGGCAGGATGCGGCGACCCTGGCCGACGCCGTCCTCGACGTCGAGCACATGGTCCGCTGGGCTCCCCGGCTCGGCCAGCACGTCACCGTGTCCCGCTTCGACGGCGGCCTGCACGATCTCACGCTCTCCGGCCCCGCCGTACGCGAGCAGGTCTTCGCCGAGGTCGGTCGGTGGGCCGAAGCCTTCCTCTGCGCCGGACCGACGGCCACCCGCCCGACCCCGCCGCGGCCCCGGCCCTCGGCCGAGGACGGACACCCCGCAAGCCACTCCCCCGCGGACGCCTGAGCCTCGCCGACACCCGGCCGCTACGACCCGGCCTGACCACCCGTTTCACCGTGCGGAGGGCGGACGGCGGTACCCTTCTCGCGCGATACCACGTTGCGCCCGTAGCTCAGCGGATAGAGCAGGGGACTTCTAATCCCAAGGCCGCAGGTTCGAATCCTGCCGGGCGCGCAGACGATACAGCGGTGGCGGAGTCGTCGAGCGGCTCGTTGCCACCGCCGGGTTCGGCTACGCCTTCACCGGTGCCGCGAACCGGGGTAGCCACCGCCGCACCATCGGGCTGGCCGAAGGTTGGCTCACCCGGGCAGCCCGTGACCCGCCTCCACAACCAGGATCAACGTCGACCTGGCACTCCCTCGGTTGAAGTCGGTACGTCCACGGCACTTGATCTTTTAGCCCGCTTGCTGAAAGGGTTGCGCTGGCGGTGGACCGCGAAGTCGTCCACAAGGGAGCGTTGCCGAGTCCGCGGATCTCGGCGCGCCCGAAAGTGATGGTTTTCGATTCAGTCGGGCGTGCCGGCGCGAATGCTGCACCGCCAGAGCTACCGACGAAGGCCGAAGTCGGAACCGGCCGACCGGCAAAGGGGGAAACAACGTGCGAGCAAGCCATAACGGGACGGGAAGCAGGGTCGGTACCGCCAAACGGGTAGCGGTCACCCTGACCCTTGCGCTCACTTCGACCCTCGGTGTTGTCGCGGTCACCGCCTCACCAGCGCAGGCGCTGCCGACGAACTGCAACGGCACCCCCGGGACCGCCACCTACGGGGTCATGTGTCGGGGTGGCACCGGCTTCTACCGTGCCTGGACCGAGTGCAAGCACGTGAGCACAGGCAACAAGAAGCACGCTTACGGCAACGGTGTGGGTATCGGGGGGTACTCCAAGGCGAACTGCGGGTCCAACTACCGCATCACCAAGAACCGCGGGGTTACGAAGAGCAACTACCTGCCACCGAACTGGTAGTCACTACCGCACAGATACACCACGACCGACGATCTCCAGCGAGATGCCGGTCGTAACGCTGGATGCTGCCGGTGGCTCGGCCCGAGGATGACCACGGCGGGCGGAGCCACCGGCACGCTAGGGCAGGTCTTCCTCGGGCGAGGAGCCGCCTCGGCTCAGGAGCGCGAGTAGGCCGTGGCCGTCCTCGGTGTGGGCGTCCGGCCGCAGGTCGGGGCGGGACGGCTCGCGGTCGGTGCGAGGTGAGCGCATCAGGATCGCGGCACCTGCACCAGCCCGACGAGCGCAGGCCACGTCGCGGTGCACGCTGTCGCCGACGAACCAGCAGTCGCCGATCGGTACGCCGACAGCGTCCGCTGCCAGCCAGGCCAGGCGGGGGTTGGGCTTGCGGAGCCCGGCTTCGTCACTGTAGAACTCGGCCACGAACAGGTCGGACAGCCCGGCAGCGGCGAGGAAGTCCCGATGCGCCGCCCCACAGAGCGCGTTGCTGACCACCGCCATCGGCAGACCTGCCCCGGCTGCGGCTCGCAGCGCCTCCGGGATGCCGGGACGGACCTGCCACTCCGGTCGCCACGCCCACGCGTACGCCAGTGGGGTCGCCGCCTCCTGGACCGCCGTGCGGGCAGCTTCGGGCCAGGTAACGGTGACGAAGTCTGCCCACACCTGCGCGTGCGGGAGCTCGATCGGATCGTCGGAGTTGCCGACTTCGTCGCGCCACCGCGCGTAGGCCCGGCCGCCCTCGGTCAGGTCGGTGGCGATCTGCTCGGCCGACACGGCACCGCCCACCAGGTCGAACAGCCGGCGCACCAGCTCCGGTGGTGCCGGTGGCTGCCGTGGAGCGTCGGCCAGGACACCGCCGAAGTCCAACAGGATCGCGCGAGGTGGTCGCAGCATCCCCCCATCCTGACGCACCTCGACTGTGCCGGCCGGACAGGGAGGATCACCCGTCCCGCCTGCGTCACTGCCAATCTTGGAAAGTTCCCGTTCGCCCGGAGAACGGGAACTTTCCAAGATTGGCTCGATCTGGCACCAGGCGCGGCCTCGGATGGCGTGGTCAGCTGGTTTGGCAGGGGGCGCCGTTGAGACGGAAGTCGGTGGGGCGGTCGTTGGTGCCGGTGTAGGTGGCCTGGAAACCAAAGCTCACCGTGCCGTTGGTCGGCAGGCTGCCGTTCCAGGCGGCGTTGCGCGCGGTCACGTTCCTTCCGGACTGCGTGACCTGCGCGTTCCATGCGTTGGTGACCTGCTGGTTGCCGCTGAACGACCAGGTCACGGTCCAGCTGGTCAGGGCGGCGCCGCGGTTGGTGACCCGGACGTCCGCGGTGAAGCCGGTGTTCCACTGGTTGGCCGTCCAGCTCACCGTGCAGGCCGCCGGCCCGACGGTCGGCGGCGGGGTGGTGGGAGGCGGCGTGGTCGGCGGCGGGGTGGTGGGAGGCGGCGTGGTGGGAGGCGGTGTGGTGGGAGGCGGTGTGGTGGCGTCGCGGGGCGGGAAGCGGAGGATCCGGTCGTCGGTGGCGGCCGGGGTGCCGCGGCCGTCCCGGTTGCTGGTGGTTACCCAGAGCCACCCGTCCGGGCCGTACTCGACGGTGCGCAGCCGCCCGTAGCTGCCCGCCAGTTCGGCGGTGGGGGTGCCGACGCCGCCGGACCCGTTCAGCGGCACGTTCCACAGGCGGTTGCCGCGCAGGCTGGCCACGAAGAGCCGGTTCCCGGCGATGGTCGCACCGCTCGGTGACGCCTCCGCAGGGGTCCAGGTGAGCAGCGGGTCCCGGAAACGGGGATCGTTCGCCCTCCCCTCCACGGTGGGCCAACCGTAGTTGCCACCGGCGACGATCAGGTTGATCTCGTCCCAGGTGTTCTGACCGAACTCGGTGGCGTACAGCCTGCCCTGGGCATCCCAGGCCAGTCCCTGCACGTGACGGTGGCCGAGGCTGTAGACCGGCGATCCGGCGATCGGGTTGTCCGACGGGACGGTACCGTCGGGCCGGATGCGCAGGATCTTTCCGTTGCGGCTCTGCGGGTCCTGTGCTGAGGCGGTTTGTCCGGCGTCGCCGACGCCGACGTAGAGCATCCCGTCGGGTCCGAACGCGATCCGACCCCCGTTGTGAATGGCCGCGCGGTTCAGCCCGGTGAGGATCGGCTGCTGGGTCTGCGGTGCGGTGAGCCGGAACCGGGCTATCCGGTTGTCGCTCGCGGTGGTGAAGTAGACGTAGATCCAGCCGTCCTGAGCGTAGGTCGGCGACACGGCCAGGCCGAGCAGGCCGCCCTCGCTGACCGGAGTCACACCGGAGATGGTGACCACGGGTTCCGTCGGCTGACCGGGCCGGACCCGCACCACCTGCCCGGTGGGTCGCTGGGCGACCAGGGCGCTGCCGTCGGGCAGGAAGTCCATCCCCCACGGCACCTGGAGACCGGTGGCCACCGTCTCGGGCCGGGAGAAATCGAAGTCGCCGACGGCGAGCAGCGCGGGTGGCGCGTCGTTGCGGGCACCGGACGGACGTTCGGCGCTCGGGACCGCGCCGGCCAGGCCGGCGAGGCCGACGCTGCCGACGACCAGACCGGCGGTGAGTACGGCCCCGACCGCGAGTCGGATCTTCATGCCACCCCCTAAAGTATCGATATCCGTAAATTAGCATGTCGCTTCGCACTCGCCCGGAAAAGGGCGTCGCCGACCACGGCCGACGCCGCATACCGGGACCGATGGGCAAGGGCCAGGTCCGACGTCTCCTGGACGACCTGCCCGACCCGGCCAATCACCCGACGTTCCGACTCGACCCCACGAATCAGGCTGAACCGCCACGTTGACAGTGCCTCCGCCGGATATCACTGGCCTGGGCCGCGACGCCGGCCGTACGGTCACCGCCATGCACCTACGCGACGAACTGGTATCCGATCACGATGCCGTCCACGAGCTGCACCGGAGCGCCTTCGGTGACCATGGGGAGGTGGTGGCGGCGCTGGTGCGGGCGCTGCGGAACGACGACCCGGAAGCCCTCAGCCTGGTCGCCGAGGAGGACGACGAGGTCGTGGGGCACGTGATGTTCACCCGCAGCCTGCTCGACGCTCCGCGTCGACTCGTACCGGTGCAGGTGCTCAGCCCGGTCGCGGTCACGCCCGGCCGGCAGCGGCGCGGCATCGGTGGCGCTCTGATCAGACACGGGCTGCGCCTGCTCGACGAGCGGGGCGTGCCGGCGGTCTTCCTGGAGGGCGATCCCGGGTACTACGCCCGCCTCGGCTTCGCCGCCGCCGGCGAGCTGGGCTTCCGTCGGCCGTCGCTGCGCATTCCGGCACCCGCCTTCCAGGTGGTCAGGCTCTCCGGGTACGAGCCGTGGATGATCGGGACGTTCGTCTACTCGGCCACGTTCTGGCAGCAGGACTGCGTCGGGCTACGCGAGGGGGTCAGCGGCTGAGCGTGACGGACAGGCGACCAAGGGTCGACCTCGACGTAACCCACGGTCATCAGCTCCACTGCCGTGTGTTATTCTCCGGCGTCGATCTCCGCAGCGCGGACCCGGATCGGGTCGTTTGTCGCAAAGGACGCCTTCCCGATGTCGGCCCTGCCCAACCCGATCACGTCACCTGCCACGGTGGACCGTCCGGCCGCCAGCGCGTTCGCGTTCATCTTCACCCGACTGCCGGCGCTGCTGCGGCTCTCCTGCGGCCTGTTCTGCCTCGTGGTGGCGCTCGCCGTGCGTACCCCGCCGGTACGTCCGGAGCTGCTGCTACCCGCCGTGGCGGCGCTGACCGGCTGGTCGCTCTGGTACGCGCTGCACGCCTGGCGGGACGGCGTCGGCACGCCACTCGTCGCCGTCGACGTGGCGCTCACCAGCGCCGCGTGCCTGGCGATTCCGGTCCTGGTCGCACCCGAGGTGCTGCCTGGTGAGGCCAGTTGGATCGCGGTACTGGCCAGCACCACCGTGATCAACGCTCAGGCGACCGCCCCGGCCCGCCTGTCGATTCCGGCCGGGCTGCTGGTCACCGCGGCGTACGCGACGGGTGCGCACACGGCCGGGAACTCGACCGAGGCCAGGGCGCACGCGGCCACCCTGCTCGCCCAGACCGCCTGTACGGCGATGATGACCGCGGTGATGCGCCGCCGCATCACCCGGGCGGACACAGCCTTCGTGGCCGCTCAGCGGGCCGCCCGGGACGCCATGGTCGCCCGGATCGCGCGCGAGGCGGAACGACGGCAGAACCGCGACCTGCATGACACCGTGCTGGCGACGCTCACCATGGTGGGGCAGGGCGCGGTGGACAGGTCCTCCACCGCGCTGCGCGAGCGGTGTGCCGCCGACCTGCGTACCCTCGCCGCTCTGGCGGAGGCGCGCGCGGTGCCGCACGACGTGACCGCCCGACTGGACGAGCGTCTCCGGGCCGTGATCGCCCGGCTGCCCGGCCTGCCGGTCGCCACCGACCTGCCACCGTGCACGGTGGCCGCACCTGTCGCGGAGGCCGTCGCGGAAAGCGCGCACGCCGCGCTGGCCAATGTGGTGAACCATGCCCCCGGCGCACGGGCGACACTGCGACTGCGGCGGTACGCCGGCACCGTCACGGTCGAGGTGATCGACGACGGTCCCGGTTTCGACCCGGCCACCGTGCCGGCGCACCGGTACGGTCTGCGCGAGTCGGTACACGGCCGGATGGCGACGATCGGCGGGCGTGCCGACGTCGACTCCGCGCCCGGTCGGGGCACCCGGATCCGGCTGGAGTGGTCCGATGTCGGCTGAGCGGCTGTCGACGGACCCGGGGGCGAGCGCGACGGGGGTCCGAGCCGGCACGACCATGTACGCCGAAGGCACCGCCGCCCGTACGGCGTTCCTGCCGCGGCAGCCCCGGCCAGGCCCGGTGCCGAAGCCCGTGGCCGGGCCGGCGTCCGACGAGGTCGGTGCGGTGCGGGCCGCCGCCGCGGTGGCCCGCACCTCCGACCGGGGCGCCCGGATCGTCGCGGTCACCATCGCGCTGGTCTGGCACCTGGCCATCGGGCTGCCCGCGGTGCTCGCCGCCCGGTCGACGCTGGCCGTGCCCGGGGTGGTGCTGGGGGGCTGGTTACTCGTCGCGGCGCTCGGCGTGATCGCCGGGATCCGGCTGCTACACGACACCCCGCTGCCGGCGACGCCGCTGGCCGGCCTGCTGCTGGCAGTCGACGTGGCGGTCTTCGCCACGGTGGGCCGGGCACATCTGTTCAGCCCGGCGAACTGGGTGTGGGGCACCCTTGCCTGGTTCTTCCTGGTGGTGCTCTGGGGGCGGCCGGTGCGCCGGCTGCTGGTACTGCTGGCCGCGCACGCGGCCACCGCGCTGACCGCCGTCGTGCTGCACGGTGCGACGGGCGCCGCCGACCTGGCCCGGGCCACGATGGCCCTCTACGGCACGTCGTCGCTGCCGGTGGCGGTCTTCGCCGGTGCGGCGGTGCTTGCCGCGCTGTCCCGACAGCGCGCCGCCACGGCGGCGACCACGAACGCGATGGTGGCCGAGCGGGAAGCCGCCGAACGGGCCCGGCACGAGCGGGGCGAGCGGCTGAATCTGGTCGGTCGCGCCGCCAGCGAGGTGCTTACCGAGTTGGCCGAGGGACGGGTCGATCCGGCCGACCCGGAGGTGCAGCGCCGCTGCGTACGGGCCGCCGCCCAGTTGCGTCGCCTGATCGCCGAGTCCGACGACGTGCCCCACCCCCTGCTGCACGAGTTGCGGGCCGCTGCCGATCTGGCCGAGCGCAACGGCCTCCCGATCGACCTGGTCACAATTGGTACACCGCCACCGTTGCCGGTGCGGATTCGCCGCAGCCTGGCGGATCCGCTCACCGCCGGCCTCGCGGACGCACAGGACTGGGCCCGGTTGACCGTGGTCTCCGGCCCCGACGAGGTGGTGGTCAGTCTCGTCACACCCGACCGGGAGGGCCCGGACACCACCGGGCATCCGCCGGAGGACGACGACGGGCAGGTGGAGCACCTCTACGAACGGGACGGGAAGATCAGATGGACGCAGACGCGCTGGCACCGGTGACGCCGGGGCGGCCTG
Source organism: Verrucosispora sp. WMMD703 (assembly GCF_049178935.1). Classification (NCBI taxonomy): domain Bacteria; kingdom Bacillati; phylum Actinomycetota; class Actinomycetes; order Micromonosporales; family Micromonosporaceae; genus Micromonospora; species Verrucosispora sp. WMMD703. The sequence continues at coordinate 5,504,021 of NZ_JBMHMM010000004.1, forward strand.
TCGGTGTGGCTATCGTGGACGACCACCCGGTTGTCATCGACGGGGTGCGCGCCTGGTTGGCCACCGAGCCCCGGTTGACCGTGCTGGCCACCGGCGACGATCCGGACGAGGTTCTGCGAGCGGCACCGCAGGCCGACGTGGTCCTCCTCGACCTGCGGTTGCACGGCCGGCTGGTGCTCGACAAGCTGGCCGAGCTCAGCTCCGCCGGACGACGCGTGGTGGTCTACTCCGAGCACTCCGACCCCGCCACGATGCTCGCCGCGTTGGACGCCGGGGCGGTGGCTTTCCTGGCCAAGCACGAGGGGCGGGAGCACTGTGTGACGACGGTGCTCGATGCGGCGAGCGACCGACCGTACGTCGGGCCGGCGCTGGCCGGCGCGATGGTCGGCGATCCGCGGCCGGACCGCCCGGTGCTGTCCGACAAGGAACGAGAGGCGCTGCTGCTGTGGTTCCAGTCGATGTCGAAGGCTTCGGTGGCCCGGCGGATGCGAATCAGCGAGCACACCGTGAAGCAGTACGTCGACCGGGCGAGGATCAAGTACACGCGGGCGGGCCGACCGGCCGCCACGAAGGCGGCGCTGCTCGCCCGGGCGATTGAGGACGGACTCGTCCGACCAGAGGAAATTGGTATCTACCGGTCGCGTGCGTCGACCGATCAGCCGACCCCCTAACGGGCGTCATGACAGCGGCGGACGCCTGGGCGAGGCTCGTGGGTAGATGCCGTCCGCACCGGAGGTCGCGACGATGCACGATGACGTCTCCCCGTTCTTCATCGCACCGCACCGGTTCGACGCGGTGGACGACGGCACGGGCCCGGTGCTGGACCGGCGGCACGAGTTGGTGCCGGATTTCGGCGAGCACGTGCTCGACCGCCATCGGGTGGACGTGGCCGGATACCTTCTCGGTCCGAGCGACGCCCACCGGGCCTGGGCGCTGCCCGCCCCGGTCGCCCTCACCGTCACCGATCACCGGCTGACGTACGTCGGCGCCGGCGCTCAGCTCGCCCTCGTGGGCCCCGGACAGCGCGGGGCGGCCCGGCCGCCCGGGCTGGTCAGCGGGCAGATCCGCTGGCAGTGGCCGTCCCGGCTGGAATTGCTGCCTGCTGCCGGCGGCGACCCGGCGACCTTGCTGGTGGTCTGCGACGCGTTGCGTACGATCCGGCAGCCGGCACTCGCCCTGGTCGGTCCCGACGACCGGATCGGCGCGCTCGCCCGACAGCTGCGCCACGCAATCGCCACGTTCCGGCTGGTCCGGCCGGAGCTGGTGGACCTGTCCCCGCCCGAGCGGGACGCGCTCGCCCGCCTGACCCGGACCGCGTCGTTGAGCGGCGCGGGGCGGGTGCTGCTGCCCGGCGCCCTGCCGGTGGAGTTCCACTCCCGGGACGACTACTACCGGCCGAGGCAGGCCGACGCGCCGCCGTACGACGCGGCGTCCGGCCAGCGGTAGGCCCCTGCGACGGTCGGACCGGTGGTCAGCGGGTCGTGGAGCGCCGGTCGTCGGCGTCGAGCGCGGCGGCCTCCTGTGGGGTAGGCGCGCTGCCACCGAGATGCGCCGGCAGCCACCACCCGTCCGCTGGCGTGGCGGGCTGGTCCGGGTACTCCCGCTGAGCCCGGTCGACAAGCGCGGTCAGTCGGATACGCAGTTCCTCGGTCATCGCGGCGGGGTCCGGGTACGCGGCCGGATCCATCGGCTCGCCGACCAGAATGGTGATCGGGGTGTGCCGGCGGGTGAGCGTACGCGGACGCCCCTTCGTCCACAGCCGCTGGGTGCCCCAGAGCGCGACCGGCAGCACCGGTACCTGCGCCTCGCGGGCCATCCGGGTGGCCCCGCTCTTGAGTTCCTTGACAGTGAAGGAGCGGCTGATCGTCGCCTCGGGGAACACACCGACCACCTCCCCCGAGCGCAGCGCCGCCACGGCGGCGGCGTACGAGTCGGCGCCGGCACGCCGGTCCACCGGGATGTGTCGCATGCCTCGCATCAAGGGCCCGGACACCCGGTGCCGGAACACCGAGTCCTTGGCCATGAAGCGGACGAGACGTCGGGACTCCAGGGCGCCCAGGCCGCAGAAGATGAAGTCGAGGTAACTCACGTGGTTGCTGGCCAGCACCGCTCCCCCGGCACGGGGAACGTGATGATCGCCCTCGACGGTGAGCTTCAGGTCGAGGACCCGGAACATCGTCTTGGCTGCGGCGATGACGGGCGGATACACGAGTTCCGGCATCCCGGAACTTTACCTTGGGTAGGTTACGCACCGGTAGGGACGGTGGTCGCCACGACCTGCCGGGGCGTGGCCGGGTCGCCCGTCGCCCGATTGGGCAACCCGGCCACGCCTGTCACCCGGCCAGCGAGTGCAGGTCGACCCGGCCACGGGCGAAGGCGTCCACCCGGCCCCAGCGGCCGGGGATGTCCAGCACCTCGATCCGGCCCATGCCGACGGGCAGTCGCGGCTCGACCGCCAGGTGCCCCTCGTGTGGCTCCAGGCCGAGCATCGTACGCAGCAACAGCAGCGGAGCCCCCGTCGACCACGCCTGCGGACTGCACGCCGTCGGGTACTCAACCGGGAACTTCGTCTGCTCACGCGGATAACCGCCGAACGCCTCCGGCAACCGGCCGTCGAAGTACCGGGCGGCGTCCAGGATGCCGTTGGCGATCATTGCGGCCTCCTCGGCGAAGCCGTACCGGCGCAGACCCCAGGCACAGAACGAGGTGTCGAAGGGCCAGACGGTGCCGTTGTGGTAGCCGATGGGGTTGTAGCGCACCTCGCCCTCGGCCAGGGTCCGCACCCCCCAGCCGGTGAACAGCCGCGGCCCGACCAGGTGGTTGGCGATCTGCTCGGCCCGGTCGTCGTCGACGATGCCGCTCCAGAGCAGGTGGCCGATGTTGGAGCTGAGCACGTCGCACTGTCGTCCGTCCGGATCCAGCGCGAGCGCGTAGTAGCCGCCGTCCTCGACCCACCAGTCCCGGTTGAACCGTTCCTTCAGGGCTGCGGCCTCCCGCTCCAGCTGGTCGGCGTACGCCGGGTCGTCCCAGAACTCACGGGCCAGCCGCGCGCCGCGCATCTTCGCGTCGTACGCGTACCCCTGCACCTCGCAGGTGGCCCGGGGAAACGGCGGCAGGGTGCCGTCGCGGTAGGAGATGGAGTCCCAGGAGTCCTTCCAGCACTGGTTCTCCAGGCCGGTGTCGGTGTTGCGCCGCTCGTACCAGATGTAGCCGTTGCCGACCAGGTCGGCGTAGTCGTCGATCCACTTGAAGGCCCGGCGGCACTCCTGCTCCAACTCCTTGACCAGCGCGCCGTCGCCGCTCCACTGCTCGTACTCGTCGAGCAGCACCACGAACAGCGGGGTGGAGTCGACCGCTCCGTAGTACGGCGAGTGCGGTTGCTCCTCGAACGCGGCGCTCTCGCCGTACCGCATCTCGTGCAGGATCCGGCCGGGGTCCTCCTCCCGGAAGTCGTCGAACCGGGTGCCCTGCAGGGCCGCGAGGATCCGCAGCGTCGTCGCGCTCAGCTGCGGTGTGAACGGCAGCGTCTGCAGACAGGTCAGGATGCTGTCCCGGCCGAACATGGTCATGAACCAGGGCAGACCGGCGGCCGGCAGGGTCTGACCGCCAAGCGACAGCGGTGAGAAGCGCAACGCCGCCAGGTCGACGATGCACTTGCGGTACGTCGCGGACAAACTGTCGTGCTCGCTGTTCACCGTCGGCGCCTTGGCGATCCACTCCTCCAGGTCGTGTTGCAGGGCGAGCCGTTCGGTGCCGTGCGTCTGCAATCCGAGACGCAGGTCCCGACCGCCCGGGCCGACCGCCAGGGTCTGCACGTCGATGCGGGTGTCCCACTGCTCGTTCGGTTCCAGGTGGATGGAGTACGCGAAGCCGTTGCGGTCGTACCGGGCCGGCGCGGAGGACGAGATGATCGTTTCGCGCTTGAAGTTGCCGCGCCGGTAGCCCAGGCGCAGCCGGTCCGGCTCGGCCTCACAGTAGATTTCACCCTTTTTGTTGAGGATCTCGTCCTTGACCTCGAACAGGTCGGCGAAGTCGCAGCCGGCATCCATCCGGATCTCCAGGTCGACTGCCTTCTCGTCGTGGTTGAGGATGGTGATGTCCTCCCGGAAGCTCCCACCGACCGCCCGCTCCCGGATGATCGACAGTTTCGCGTCCACGTAGTGCGTGGCCAGCCCGGGCACCAGGAAGAAGCGCGACTCGTAGTACTGGAGGTCGTCGTAGGAGAGGGCGTTCAGCCGCTCACCGTTGACCGTGAGCACCCACTTGGAGAGAAAGCGGGTGTCGATGGAGAACAGTCCCGTCGGTTCGGTAGGTGTCGCCTCGATGTCCCCGGTCGCCTCGCTGACGACGAAGTTGTTGCCGTCGAGGATCCGTACGGTGTGGCTGGGCGCCATCACTTCACCCCCTTCCGGTAGCGCTGCGGTCCCCTGGCGTGCGGCGAGCTGGGGAAGATCCGTTCGACCTGCACCACCAGGCGGGCGTCACCGGTGACCGTCATGTCCCCCCGGAGCAGCGCCGCCAGCCCGTTCTCCCGGCCGGTGACCAGCTCCTCGAAGAGGGCGGGGCTGGTGCCGACCACTGTGTCGGCCTCCATGTCCTGCCGGCTGACCTGGATGTTTCCCCGGTCGATCCGCATCAGCCAGTGGGTGGTCTGCGGTCCCTCGTGCAGGTCGAAGCGCAGGGCTCCGGAAATCTTCGCCAGCAGAGGTTCGTACCCCTGCTGGTCGAGGTCCTCGAAAAACCGCGTGGTCGCGTCCGCCATCGGGCCCCTCCTCCCGGTCGCTCATGTCCCGCAGGAGGGGTCCCCGACGCCCGGTGGCTCAACCTCACCCGCTTGGGGTGAGACCGCGCGCCGGTGGACCCGGTAAGCGGCCACCGCGAGTTCCCGGATGCGGGGCGGACGCGCGGCGCCGAACCGCGCGAAGCCGGCTCCCGATGGCTCGGGAACCGGCTTCGGTTGGTGGAGGCGATCAGTTGTTGGGATCGTCCGCGCTGATGTCGGCCAGCACCGACTGGGGCTCCCGCTCGACCGCCAGATCGCCCATGGACACCAGGCCGATCAGCCGGCCGTCCTCCACCACGGGCAGCCGCCGCACGGCGTACGTCCGCATCAGGTCGGCGGCGGCGACGGCGTCGTCGTACTGACTCACCGTAACCACGTCCTTGGTGGTGATCTGGTTCAGCCGGGTGGTGTCCGGGTCCATGCTCTCGGCCACGCCTCGGACCGTGATGTCCCGGTCCGTGACGATGCCGACCACGTTGTCTCCGTCGGTCACCACCACGTCACCGATCGCGGAGTCGCGCATCTCCTGGGCCGCCGCGACGAGCGTGGCGTTGCCGTCCATGGTCACCAACCGGGTCGTCATGAACTCTCCGACCGTTGTCATGGCGCCTCCCTCTGGGTGTCGGGCAGCCAGGGGTCTACCCGACGGCCGCAGCCAGTAACGTGGCCGGTCACCGCGCGGGTGCCGCACGCTCAGCCGCAGTTCGGTCGGCTGCCACAACCGGCGAAGGCCAAGCCCGGTGTCGGTGTGGTTCAGCCCTCGGCGGCAACCAGCTCGGCAAGCTGCACGGCGTTGAGTGCCGCGCCCTTGCGCAGGTTGTCGTTGGAGCAGAACAACGCCAGGCCGTGCTCGACGGTCTCGTCGGCGCGGATCCGGCCGACGAACGTCGGATCCTGCCCGGCCGCCCGCAACGGGGTCGGCACGTCGGAAAGCGCGACGCCGGGCGCGTCGGTGAGCAGCTCGTACGCCCGCTGCGGGCTGATCGGCCGGGCGAACCGGGCGTTGATCTGGAGCGAGTGACCGGTGAAGACCGGAACCCGTACGCAGGTGCCGGAGACCTTCAGGTCGGGGATCTCCAGGATCTTGCGGCTCTCGTTGCGAAGCTTCTGCTCCTCGTCGGTCTCCGCCGACCCGTCGTCGACGATCGAGCCGGCCAGCGGCAGCACGTTGAAGGCGATCGGCTGAGCGAACGAACGGGGGGCGGGAAAGTCCACCGCGCCGCCGTCGAAGGTGAGCCCGGTGGCGGTCTCGGCCACCTTGCGGACCTGCTCGTCCAGCTCGGCGACGCCGGCCAGGCCGGCACCGGAGACCGCCTGGTAGGTGGCGACGACCAGGGCGACCAGTTCCGCCTCGGCGTGCAGCGGACGCAGCACCGGCATGGCGGCCATGGTGGTGCAGTTCGGGTTGGCGATGATGCCCTTGGGCCGGTCGGTGGCGGCGTGCGGGTTGACCTCGGCGACGACCAACGGCACCTGCGGGTCCATCCGGAACGCCGAGGAGTTGTCGATGACGACCGCACCCGCGGCGGCGACCCGAGGCGCCAACTCCTTTGCGGAACCCTTGCCGGCTGAGAAGAGCACGATGTCCAGCCCGGAGTAGTCCGCGGTGGCGGCGTCCTCGACGGTGATCTCCTCGCCGCGCCAGGGCAGCGTACGCCCGGCCGAGCGCGCCGAGGCGAACAGCCTTACCTGCTCCGCCGGGAAGTTCCGCTCCGCCAGCACCTGCCGCATCACGCCACCGACCTGGCCGGTGGCTCCCACAATGCCGATCCTCATGCCCGCGAGGCTACCCAGCCCGGTGCCCGGACCGGGAATGCTTTCCCACCGCCGGGGATCCCCCCGGCCGGGCCGAGCCCGTTCGGGCCGGGACAGTCACCACCCGCCGGCCGGTTCCGCCGGAAGAACACCGCCGCACCACCGTTGCCGACCGCAGCATCTCAGCCCGGACCGCCGACGCCGCGACCGACGTCACAATCCCGGCCGGTGGGCTCGTCGATCAACCCGCCGGCGGGTGGTCGATCAGCTCGCCGAGACCGGTGGCCACCAGCTCGTCCCTGATCACCGCGGCATCGCCCTCCACCACCAGGGTCAGCGACTCCGGACGCAGGTGCGTGGCGGCAGCCGCCGAGACCTGGGCCACCTGGGCACCGAGCAGTTCCTCCCGCAACCGGGCGTGGTAGTCGTCCGGCAGGTCGTGCACCACAAGCGTGCTCAGCGCCCCGGCGATGGCCCGTGGGCTCTGCAACTCGACCGAGAGCTGGCCCGCTCGCCAGGACCGGGCCACCGCGAGCTCGTCCTCGGTCACCCCACCGGCCTGGGTACGCGCGATCTCCCCGACCGCCTCGACCAACGCCGGTGCGGTGACGGCCGTCTGCACTCCCGAACTGACCGCGAACCGGCCGAACCGGCGGGACGAGGCGAAGTCGCCCCGGATGCCGTACGTGTAACCGCGCACTTCCCGGATGAGGTGGTTCAGCCGGGAGGTGAACGCTCCGCCGAGCACGGTGCCGGCAAGCGCGATCGGCACATGGTCCGGGTGCGCCCGGTGTGGTCCGGGATGGCCGAGCCGCAGCGTGGACTGCACCGATCCGGGCCGGTCGACAAGGATGATCCGCCGCTCGGCACGCACCGGCACGTCGATCGGTACGCCCCGGTCAACCGGCCCGCCGCCGGTGCCGGTGAACGCCGTGGCCGCGAGGGCGTCCAGGTCGAGCCGGTCCAGATCGCCGGCGACGACGAGAGTGCCCGGACGGATGAACCACTCCGAGTGGAAGACGGTGACGTCCTCCACGTCCAGACCGGCCACCGAGTCGGGGTCGCCGTACATCGGGCGGCCCCAACGGTTGCCGGCGCCGAACAGGTCGGCGCGCAACGCCGCGTCGGCCCGAGGTCCCGGATTGGCCCAGTCCATCCGTAGCGCGGTCACCTCGTCGTCGCGGACCCGCCGGACGTCGTCCGGGTCCAGCCTCGGGGTGCGCACCGCCTCGGCGAGCAGTTCCACCGCCGCGCCCAGCCGGCCCACCGGCACCTGCACGCTCGCTTGGAAGGTGTCCCAGTCCAACCCGGTCACCAACTCGGTGCCGAGCGCCTCGATGGCCAGCGCGTACGCGGTGGCGTCGCGCTGGGTGGTGCCCTCCTCCAGTGCCTTGGCCAACACCCCGCCGAGTCCCTCGCGACCCACCGGTTCACGGCCGGCGCCCGCGTCCAGCAGCAGCATCGCCACGGCGAGGTTCTGGCCGGGCAGGTGCGCGGCGACGACGTCGCCACCGGCGACGGTGCGGCGGACCACCTGGGGGAAACGGTACGGGCGGGCCGCGCCCGGGCCGGGCCGGTCAGCGATCAGGGTCACTGAGGGCCGCTCACTGCTCGCGCTCACAGCTTCTCCTCGGGAAGGTAGGTCAGGGTGGCCCGGTCGGCGGCGGCGAGCGTGTCGGCCGCCACCTCGGCGATCTCCTCGGCGGTCACCGCGAGCCAGGCCGGTAACCGCTCGGACACCGTGGCCGGGTCACCGAACTGGGTGGTGTACCGGCTCAGCGCGTCCGCCCGACCGTCCACCGTGGACATCTGCCGCCACCACGCGGTGGTCAGCAATGCCTTGGCGCGGTCCAGTTCGGCGGCGGTGACCGGCACGGTCACCAGTTCGTCGACCACCTCGGCGAGCCCGGCGGCCAACCGCTCACCGCTGACCCCCGGGCGGGCGGTCGCGGTGGCGATCAGCGGTGCCGGGGCGTGCGCCAGGTCCACCCCGTACGCCCCGACCAGATCGGGCTGGGCGATCCGTTCACCGTCGGCGAGCCGCTGGTAGAGCCGACTGCCCCGACCGCTGCCGAGCACGGTGGCCAGCACCGTCACCACGTCGTACCCGGGGCTGCCGAACGGGTGGGTGCGATGCGCGACGTACACGCGGGGCGCCGGCACCTCGGTGACCACCGTCTCCTCGGCGGGCACTCCGGTGGCCGGCACGACCCGGCCGTCGGGCGCCGGGGGGATGTCCGGCCGGGGCGGGATCCCGCCGAAGTACCGCTCGGCCAGGCTGACGACCTCGTCGACTGTGGTGTCACCGACCACGGTGAGCACGGCGTTGTTCGGCGCGTAGTACGTCCGGTGGAACGCCTGGAAGGTGGCCAGGTCGGCGGCGTTCAGATCGGCCATCGACCCGATGGTGGCGTGATGATACGGGTGACCCGGCGGATAGAGCAGCGGCAGCAGCCGCAGCCAGGCGTCCCCGTACGGCACGTTCTCGTAGCGCTGCCGCCGCTCGTTCTTGACCACGTCCCGCTGGTTGTCCAGCGTCTCCTGGGTCAGCGCCGGCACCAGCCCGCCCATCCGGTCGGCCTCCAACCAGAGCGCCAACTCAAGGTGCTCCGCCGGGACCGTCTCGAAGTAGTTGGTGCGGTCCGGGTTGGTGGTGGCGTTGAGTGAGCCGCCGGCCCCCTGGACCAGCTTCATGTGCTCGGTCTTCGCAACGTGCGTGGAGCCCTCGAACATCAGGTGCTCGAAGAGATGGGCGAAGCCGGTCTGACCGGCCGGCTCGTGCCGGGAACCCACGTCGTACCAGAGGTTGACCGCGACCGCCGGGGCGGTGCGGTCCTCGCTGACCACCACGCGCAGGCCATTGTCCAGTCGGGTCGTCGAGATCGGCCAGGGGTAACCGCTGTCGGGCATGGCACCGACGCTATCCGATCTTTCGCCCGGGCAGGCCACGGGACACCCACCGGCGAGCCGCGCCGACGGGCGGGCCCGTGCCGCGACGACCGCACGTCAGGCGGCAGTGCCGGAAGACGGCATCGACGGTACGGCCCTGGGTATGCGGAAGGCATGCCGACGATTACCTGGCCGCAGCCCGCCGTCATCACCGAACGAGCGGCCCGGGCCCTGGCCCGGCTGCGCCGGGGACGGATGCTGCACCCGGCCGGCCGGTCCTTCGCCGGCGAGGTGCTCGTCTGGGGTACGGCCGGCCCGCCGACCGGCGTCCGACTGCTCGACCGGCCCGGTCACTACCCGGCCACCGTCCGCCTCTCCAAGGGAACGCCCACCCCGGACGCCTGGCCCGACGTGCTCGGCCTGGCGGTGCGGATACACCACCAGGCCGGACGACCGTTCGATCTGCTGGTCAGCTCCAGCGCCGCCGCGCCGGTGCTGCGACACCTGCCACTGCCCCGACGTCGGTTCACCGGCACGTACAGCTCGGTCATGTCGTACCGGGCCGGCCGGCGGCGGCTCTGGTTGGCCGCGCTGGCCGACCCGGAATCACCCGACCTGGGCCACGACCTGTCCGGCCTGTCCACCGCGGTGGCGGCCGGCCGGCCCGGGCTGGTCCTCGCCGTCGCCTCCGCCGTCGGACCGTGGCGGCCGTTCGGGCAGGTCACCATCGGCGATCAGCTCAGCGCGCGGGAGGACGCCGCGCTGGCCTTCGACCCGGTGGGCAACCTCCCGGAGGAACTGCGGTTGACCGGGCCCCTGGCCTGGCTGCGCCAGCACACCTACCGAGGATCCCGTCGAGGGCGTGGCGCCAGCGCTCAGTCCGGCGGTTCGACGGGGTTGACGGTCTGATCCGACGTACGCCGCTCCAGCACCGTGTCGGGGGCGGCGTTCTGGTCGGCTTCCCGGGCGTCGGACTCGGTCAGGATCGCGTCGGCCTGGGCATGCGCGTCGTCGCTGCCGGCCGCTGCCTCTTCCGGTAGCAGGTGGGCGCGGGACTCCACCCGCTCCTGGTCGCTTCGCTCGTCAGTCATGCCGCTCCTCATACCCCGCCCCCGTCTCCCGCACTCGGGGGCGGGCAGGGCTCCTCCTCAACGACGAAGGCGCCCTGCCACGACGCCAAGCTGGGCTCAGCGGAACGGGCCACGCACCTCGTAGGTGATGCCGCCGGATGAGGAGCCGGAGGTGCCGCGCTGCGACGAGAAGTAGAACCGGGTGCCGTCCGGCGAGAAGGCCGGCCCACAGATCTCCGAGGAGGACTGCCCGGTGATCCGCAGGAACGGCGCGACCACCCCGGCGGGAGTGATGACGTTGATCTCCATGTTGCCGCCGTCCTCGGCCACGTAGAGGTCACCCGAGCCGGCACCGGTGATGTTGTCCACCCCGGTCAGCGGCGCGGCGCCGGAGACCAGCGAGTCGTCGTACGCCAGATCGATTCGCTGGTTGACCGCGTCGTACGCCCAGACCCGGTTGTCGCCCTTGGTGGTGAACCAGCAGGTGCCGTCGTCGTACCAGCAGCCCTCGCCACCGTTGAACCGCTTGGCACCGGAGACCTGGCTGCGGGTCAGCGTCGGCGACCCGTCCGGGTCCGGCACTCGCGCCCAGGTCACCGGGCCGCTGGTGGCGCTCCCCGCGACCAGCACCTCCAGGGTGCCGGCGGCAAGATTGCCCCAACTGTTCGGTCGGAACCGGTAGAAGCAGCCGTTGCTCTCGTCCTCGGTCAGGTAGATCACCCGACGGTCCGGGTCGCAGGCGGCGGCCTCGTGCTTGAACCGTCCCATCGCCGCCCGCCGCACCGCGGCGGTGCCGCCCTGCGGGTACGTCTCGTAGACGTATCCGCGGCTGACCTCCTCGCAGGAGAGCCAGGTGCCCCACGGGGTGGCGCCACCGGCACAGTTCTGGTTGGTGTTGGAGAGGATCCGGTACGCCGACGCGATGCTGCCGTCGGCGTTGAAGCGCACCGCCGAGGCGCCACCGCCCGGGGTGATCTCGGAGTTCGAGACGTAGATCCAGCCGGCGCCGGCGACGAAGCAGGCACCGCCGTCGGGGGCGTCGTGCCAGGTGTACGACGTCCCGGAGACGGTCTGGCGGGACCGGGCGATCACCCGGCTGGTGAATCCGGTGGGCAGCTGGATGCCGTTGCCGTCGGCGGTCCGGAGCGAGCCGTAGGGGCTGGGGCCGGGCTGAGCGGGTGCGGCCACGGCGGCGCCCGCCCACAGGCTGCCGGAGAAGGCGGCGGCGCCACCGGCGACGGTGGCGCGCAGGACGGTACGACGATCCATGGATGACCTCCGGGTGATCCGCGTTGGGTGGCGCTGGAGTTACCGGGAGTTTCATCGGTGCCGATGAACGCGAGGCGAGGCTTTGTCGACGAGAGGATGAGCGCTCGGGCGCGGTCGGGTACGCTTACCGCCGTGACGCGCTCGTATCGATGGTTTAGCCAGCCGGCTCGCAGGCCGGTGACTTCACCATGATCTGACGTCACCGTTGTCGAGCCGGCCGGGCAGGAGCTTTCGTTCCTGCCCTTTCGCGTACGAGCAGCCGGCTCGACCCGGGCACCGGCCCCGGGTGCGGTCGGCGGAAGGATGCCCACCGTGACGACCCCGGAGAACCACCGGGTCATCGACCAGCGGATCGACCGTGTCGTACCGCTGACCACCCCAGCTCTGCTGCTGCACGAACTGCCCCTGGACGACGACCTGACGGCGGCCGTGCTGTCCGGCCGCCGGTCGGTCGGTCAGGTGCTCGACCGCACCGACGACCGGCTGCTGGTGGTGGTCGGGCCCTGCTCGGTGCACGATCCTGCCGCCGCCCTCGACTACGCGCAGCGGCTGCGCGCGGCGGCCGAGCGGGTCGATGAGGACCTGCTCGTCGTGATGCGGGTCTACTTCGAGAAGCCGCGTTCCACGGTTGGCTGGAAGGGGCTGATCAACGATCCGGGGCTGGACGGTTCCGGGGACGTCAACACGGGTCTGCGTCGAGCCCGGGCGCTGCTGCTCGACGTGCTGCGTCTCGGCCTGCCGGTGGGTTGCGAGTTCCTCGACCCGATCACCCCGCAGTACATCGCGGACACCGTCGCGTGGGGGGCGATCGGGGCGCGCACCGTGGAGAGCCAGGTGCACCGTCAGCTTGCCTCCGGGCTGTCCATGCCGATCGGCATGAAGAACCGTCCGGACGGCAGCATCGGCACCGCGGTCGACGCGATCCGGGCCGCCGGCGTGCCGCACGTCTTCCCCGGCATCGACGTCTCCGGCACGCCGGCGATCATGCACACCCGGGGCAACGCGGACGGCCACCTGGTGCTGCGGGGTGGCGGCGGCCGGCCGAACTACGACGCCGCGTCCGTGGCCGGTGCGCTGGACCTGCTGCGCGCCGCAGGGCTGCCGGAACGGCTGGTGGTGGACGCCAGCCACGCCAACAGCGGCAAGGACCACCGGAACCAGCCCGTGGTTGCCGCCGACGTGGCCGCACAGATCGCCGCCGGTCAGCGAGGCATCGTGGGGATCATGCTGGAGAGCTTCCTGGTACCGGGTCGACAGGACCTCGACCCCACCCGCGAACTCACCTACGGCCAGTCGGTCACCGACGCCTGCATCGGCTGGGACACCACCGACGAGGTGCTCGCCGAACTGGCCGCCGCCGTCCGCGCCCGCCGCGCCACCACCTCCCTCCCCACCCCCGCCTAACCGCCCCCCGCCCCCCGCCGACCCGTGTTGATCATGAGGTTAGCGACTGTGTTCGATCTCCACGGTGCCGCCAACCTCATGATCAACGCGGATGGGTGGGTGGGGGGTGGGGTGTTTTGGTGGGGTGGGGGCGGGTAGCTCAGGTGGGTGACCGATGACGTGCCCGTGACCGAGGCGCCCACCACGCAGGCTCGGCTGCCCGACAGCATCCTGGCCGACGTGCCCGTGGTCGACACCGCCGCGCTCGATCCGCCCACCACCGACCTGCCCGGCACGGCTGCCGCAGTCGGGGACGAGGTGGAGACCGAGGAGGTGGACACCCGTCCGCTCGACGAACTGCTCGACGACCTCTACCACGGTCAGGAGCGAATCAGTCAGGTGGACATCTACCGCCGCGCGGTCGCCGCGGAGCTGCCGGCGCAGCTGCTGTCCCGGCTCAACGCGTTGCCACAGGGCGAGTACGCGGTCGACGAGGTGACCGACCTGCTGGGTGGCTCGGCGGGCTGATCAGCCGGCCGGGACCGGCGACGAGGAGAGGAACACGATGACGCAGCGCGAGGAAGATCAGCACCCCCATCCGCCCGCGCTCGGCCAGCCGCCGGAGGGGACGGACACCCTGCCGGAACCCGACTTCGCCAACGAGCACGACCGCACCGCCGTCGACCGGGACATCATCACCGGCGCGGACGAGGACGAGCGGGAGCCGGAGTCGCCGCGCGGCTGGTCCGGAATGCAGCGCTGAATCGCGGTTCTGCCGCTGGTTGACGCCCGCGAGGTAGGCCAGGCAGGCAGCCCCAGGTCACCTGCCGTGCCGCCGGCATCCGGTCAGACAGCAGCAACGACGCGGCCGACCCGTCTCCCGGGTCGGCCGCGTCGTACGTACCGTCAATCCTTCTCGTCGCCACCCTCGGCCGCCTGCTGGGCCACCGCGTAGCCCATCTGCAGGAAGTCGGAGGCGGCCACCGCGGTCAGTGCCGTGGCGACGAGCCGGGTCAGTCGCGGCGCGAGCACCAGCCCGCCGGTGAGACCGGTGGCCACCCAGACGGCCAGGCAGAACGGGCAACTGAGCAGTTCCCCGATCGCATGGCGGGTGGAGCTGCCAGAATCGCGTACCTGCTCCATCACCTCGCCGCTGCCGATCGGCCGGTCGTAGCGCGTGAAGGGGGCCCGCAACGGACTGGTCACCGCATCCTTGGACAGCAATCGGCTGAGCTTGTGGGTGGCGATGGCGAGCAGCACCACGTCCGACGTGGCGGGTCGCTCGGGCACGCTCCGCCCGGTCACCTTCACCAGGCCGGCGATAGCGCCGGTCACCCCGGCGTAGGTGCCCATCGCCGCCAGGTAGCCACCGAGCGGGCGGTGCTCGTGCGGCGCATACGCCTGGCGCAACCGCGCCACCTTCTGCTTCAAGTCACTCACCCGGCCTCCTCTTCGGGTCACGCTACGATCCGCCGCAGTCCGGCGGGGGGTTCGATCGAGTCAGCCGGCCTGCAGGTTGTCCGCCACCTCGCGGGCAAGGCTGTTCAGCGCCTCGTCGGCGAGCTGGTCGACGTCCCCGCCACCGCCGCCGAGTTCCAGCCGGAGCCGGGAACCACCAGCGTCGACCGGCTCCACCTGTAGCTCGGCCGACCAGTCGGCGCCACGGGCCGTCCAGCGCGCCCGCAGTTGCCCGGCGTCGCCCTCCCGGGCCGGTTCACTCGACAGCAGCGGCTCCGGCAACCACGAGGAGATCCGGTCGGGGTCGGTGGCCGTGTTGAAGACGACCTCCGGGGGCGCGGACACCCCCCGTTCCGCGTACGCCATCACGCGTCCCGCAGCCGGCTCGGGTCGACCTCGCGCCCCGGGTGGCGAGCGAGGTACTCGGTCTCCAACTCGGCGGTACGCCGCAGGTGGTTGGCGAGCGCCGAGTCGGTGGCGTGGCGCAGCGTGTCCAGACGGGTGCGGTGCAGGCTCTGCATCTCCCGAATGAGATCCTCCTCGCCCAGCTCGGCGGGATCGATGCCGAGCATGTCGGCCTCGGGCGCGGGGGCCGGTGTCCGGTCGTCGCTCCACTCGGGAATCCGCTGCTCGGGGCTCACCTCCGTACCGCCGGCGGGAAATCCGTCCTGTCGTCCCGATGCCGTCATCTCGCCCCCTCGTCCGTCCTGGGCTGGCGTCTGTACGGTTGCCCGCCTCGGGTGTCGCCAAACCACGACGCACTACGACACCGCGTCGGAGAAGGCGGCCGGTTTCGGTACCCTCGTGACATGAAGCGGCTCTGGACCCCGGCGTGGATCGCTCGCCACGTGGCCATGGTCGTGCTGGTGACCACCTTTCTCGGTCTCGGTTGGTGGCAGGTCAGCCGGGCCGCCGCGGGCAACGCCATCAGCTGGGGTTACGCGGTGGAATGGCCGATCTTCGCGGGCTTCGTGGTCTTCGTCTGGTGGCGCGAGGTACGCCATGCGCTGCGCACGGGGCCGCCGACCGGGGACACGGTCGCGTCGGCGTCCGTCGGCCAGCCGGGCGAAGCCGTCGGGCCCGACGATGTGACCGCTCCCGACGCGATCGACGCCGAGCAGCCACGGACGGGGATCCGACGTCCGGTGCGGGTTGCCCGGGTCCCCGCCGGTCCCGGCGAGGACGACGCCGACCTGGCCGCCTACAACCGCTACCTGTCATGGTTGAACGCCAATCCGGGCGCGAAGCCCGGTGACTATCCCGGCTGAGCCGGGCCCGGAAGGACGGACGAGAAGTGCGCGCTGCCCTCACCCGCTACCGCGTGATCGCCTGGGTCGTCGGCGTGGTGCTGATCCTGCTGGTCGTGATCGGCATGCCGCTGAAGTACGGCTTCGACAACCCGGTCGTGGTGGAGACCGTGGGCCAGGCACACGGCTTCCTCTACATGGTTTACCTGGTCGCCGCGTTCGACCTGTCCCGCCGGGCCGACTGGCCACTCAAGCGCATGATCCTGGTGATGCTGGCCGGCACCGTGCCGTTCGTCTCCTTCTGGGCGGAGCGGCGGGTGAGCGCGCTGGTCACCGCCGAGCAGCGGGAGCGGGAGCGGGAACAGGCGCAGGCGCCCGAGCCGATCGCCGGTTAGCGACCCGCCCTCACCGTCGCGGTCGCCACGGGTCGGCACCGGCCAGCGGGTCCTCCCACCCGCCGTAGCTGTTCATCTCACGGGCTCGACGCAGTGCCCGGCTCACCTGGCCGAACTGCTGCTCGTCGTCGCTGCTGAACAGCAGTTCGTCGGTACCGGCCCGGCGGCCCCACAGCTCGTACGCCGGTGGCCGCCAGCGGTCGCCCGCCGCCGCGAGCAGCACCGGCACCAGGAACACGGCACCGAGCAGCAGGTACGCCCCGGCGGTGAGTCGTTGCAGCCCTCCGGTGAACCCCAGCAGCAGTCCCACCCCGCCGATCACCACCGTCGAGACCAGCACGGCCCGGGTCGCCGCCCGGTCGTGCGGCCCCCGGGTGCTGTGCAGATGGGTCAGCTCGGCGACGCGCCAGGTGCTGCGGCCGACCGTGAACCGGTCGACCGTGACGATGATCCCGGGCCGGGCGTAGAGCAACGTCGGCCCGGCGCCGGCGCCTCGGGGTGTTCGTGGCGTCCGCGTTGTCGCGCCATCAGGATTCACGCCCCCTCCTCCCACGGCTGGTGGCACCGGGTTGGCCTCCGTCGGCCCTGCGCATCGACGCCGGTTGGCGGGAATCCCGGTCGCGCGATTCATTGTGGGCCGTGCGCGCCACTCCGGCTGCGACGTTTCCGATGGTCAGAGGCTTGCGACCAACCGCCGTCGCCGGAAAGAGACCACCAAGTCCGGCTTGTCGGTCAAAACGTCCCGGCATCCGACGTCATATGCCGGGAGCGACCAGTCCGACATGTCGCCGATAACCTGCTTGACGCTGATTGCCACTGCGTGTTCCGCCACAGCACTCCCAGTGGTCCCGGCTTTCTCTGCGGATGACTCCCGTCCCGTACTAGGTTGGGCAGGTCGGCTCGGCCGGCCGCTGTCCACCAGGACGGCACCGGGCCGTCGCCGTCGCGGAGCCTCAGCCGCCCGCGCCGGCACCGGGAGAGGAGCATTCGGGCTCTTGTCGTCCCTGACGCACACGCCGCGCGCCCTGACGGTCGCCGCTCTCGCACTGGCGCTGCTCGTGCCGGCGACGGTGGCCCGGGCCGAACCTTCCCCCGCCGAACTGACCCGGCGGATCGAGAAGGCCTCCGTCGAGCTGGAACGTGTGGTGGAGGCCCACAACGAGCTGCGGGAGAAGATCAAGGAGAACCGGTCCGCGGTGGAGCGGTTGCAGGACCGGATCGGCCCGCTGGAGCAGCAGGCCGAACAGAGCCGGGCGGACGTCGGCGAGTTGGCGGTGACCGCGTACAAGACCGGCAACCTCGGCACCGTCGACGCGTTGCTGCACGGCGGTGACTCGACCTCCGTACTGGACCGGCTCGGCACGCTTGACCACCTGACCCGGCAACGGCAGGCCACCATCGCCAGCTACACCGCCGACCAGCGGCGACTGCTCGACGAGAAGACCCGGCTGGACGTCACGCTCAGCCGTCAGGCGGCGCAGTCGCGCGAGTTGTCGTCGGCGAAGAAACGGATCGAGCGCGATCTCGCCAAGCTCTACGAGATGCGCCGGGAGGCGTACGGCCGGGCAACCGAGCGACCGGCGAACCGAGCCAGCAACGCCCAGGACGCGCCGGCCGTCTCCGGCAAGGCCGGCGTCGCCGTCCGGTACGCCTACGGCGCGCTGGGCAAGCCGTACGGCTGGGGCCAGGACGGGCCGGGCAGCTACGACTGCTCCGGGCTGACCTCGGCCGCCTGGCGGGCGGCAGGCCGATCCCTGCCGCACAACACCCGGATGCAGTGGGGCGTGGTGGCCCACATCAGTCGCAGTGAGCTGCGCCCCGGCGACCTCGTCTTCTACCGGAGCCTGGGCCACATGGCCATCTACGTGGGCGACGGGCAGGTCATCCACGCACCGACCTTCGGCCGCAACGTGGAGAAGCGACCCGTGGACCTGATGCCACCGTACGGTTACGGTCGGGTGCGTTGAGCCACCGGTCGTGAGGTGCCGTTGTGGGCGGCGTCCGACAAGGAAGAACGGCGAACGGCCGGCGTCCCGGTAGACGCCGGCCGTTCGCCGTTGTTGTCGCCTGATCAGGCCGCTTGCAGGCCCTCCGCTCGGGCCAGCTCGCGGAGCCGGCCGAGCGCCTGGATCTCCAACTGCCGGATCCGTTCCCGGGACAGCGAGAACCGCGAAGCCACCTCGGTCAACGAGTGCTCCCGGCCGTCCTCCAGCCCGTACCGGGCCCGCATGATGCCGGCCGAACGGTCATCCAGGTGGTTGAGCAGCCCTTCGATCCGCTGCCGCTCCAACCCGGTGAGCACGATCTCCTCCGGGGAGGGTGCGTCGCTGTCGGCGACCAGGTCACCGAGGTTGGTGTCGCCGTCGTCGCCGACGGGCGTGTCCAGCGAAACGGTGTCCTGCGACCAGCGGACCAGTTCGTTGACCCGCTCGACGGTCACCCCCAGCGCCGCCGCGATCTGCTCCGGCTCCGGGTCGCCGCCCAGCTCGCGGGTGAGCTGCCGGGCCACGTTACGCATCCGGTTGACGTCCTCCACCAGGTGCACCGGCAGCCGCACGGTGCGCTCCTGCTGGGCGATCGCCCGGCTGATCGCCTGGCGGATCCACCACGTCGCATAGGTCGAGAACTTGTAGCCACGCTCGTAGTCGAACTTCTCGACCGCCCGGACCAGACCGGTGTTGCCCTCCTGGATGAGGTCCAACATGGGCATGCCGGAGCGGACGTAACGTCGGGCGATCGACACGACCAGTCGCAGGTTGGCCCGGATGAACAGGTCCTTGGCCCGCTCCCCGTCGGCGATCAGCCGTTCCAGTTCCTCCCGGGTCGCCCCGTCGGGGACGCGGTCCTCGCCCAGCAGGTGCTCGGCGTACAGGCCGGCCTCGATGGCCTTGGAGAGGTCGACCTCCTTGGCGGCGTCCAGCAGCGGCGTCCGGGAGATCTCGTGCAGGTAGACTCCGACCAGGTCGCGTTCCTCGGCGACCTCGTCAGTTCGCATTCCGATGTTCTTGTCCACGGTGCCCACGGTCCCCTCGCTCGCGCCGGTTGCCCGGTTCCTTGCCATCCCCACGCCCATCAGCCCTCCCCCGTAACCTCCGCTGTGCCCATCGGTGCTGACATCTACACAACAGATGAGACGTGTCGGGGATTCCATGTCGTGGGTCGAAAGTGTCACGAATGCCTGATAATCAGCTGAGAGCAGCGTCCACGTTTGCTGTCAGCACCCTGCCTGGCTGTCGTCGGCAGGAACCCCGTGAGGTCGACGGATCGACGGATCGCCGTCCGTTCCGGTCCATGGCAGCACTGCCCGGCCGATAGGCACAGCGACCCGGGTCACCAGCGTGCTGCGATCCTGGTCACTGCCTGATACGCGTACGTGGACCGCTCGGTTCATCCACGCCGGTGGTAATACCCCACGCCCTGATGAACAATCCGCGCCCCGGTCCTATGCCCGCCGCGGCCAGGGCTCCGGCCGGCTGTCGCGTTCCTGACCCAGCGCCGCGTTCGTGGCAACCGGGTGGCGAGTGGCCGGGCGCGCCATGAGGGCCGTCGAGAGGCCGTTCCGGACGATCGTCCGGCCGGTGCCTCCTTGGGTGGCGATCCCGTGCCGCGCCGGCTTCAGCCGTCACGCCCGCTTCCGGCCGGAGTCCTCCGGGTGGGTCTCACGGTCCGCCGATCGGGCATCGCACTAACCTCAGGTCATGGCGAATCGCAGTGTGTTGGTCACCGGGGCCACGGGCGGACTGGGCACGGCGGTCAGCGCCGCGTTCGTGGCGGCCGGGTGGCGAGTGGTCGCGCCCCAACGCCGGCAACCGGACCCGCTGCGCGGACCTGAGGCCAACGCTCCCGTCCGGATGGTCGCGGACCTGACCGACCCGCAGGACGTCGCCCGGGTGGCCGAGGTGGCGGCCGGAGATCCCGAGGCACCGCTACGCGCCGTGGTCAACCTCGTCGGCGGATACGCCAGCGGCGGTCTGGTGCACGAGACGCCGGTCGAGGACTTCGAACGGATGCTCACCCTCAACCTCCGCCCGACCCATCTGGTCACCCGGGCCGCGCTGCCCCACCTGATCGCCGCCGGTGGTGGCGCGGTCGTCTGCGTGGCTGCCCGGGCGGCGGTCGCGCCCTTCCCGGGAGTCGGCGGCTACGTCACCGCGAAGGCCGCCGTGCTCGGCTTCGCCGCCGCGGTGGCGGTGGAGTACAAGGCGGCCGGAGTCCGCTGCAACACGGTGCTGCCCAGCGTCATCGACACCCCGACCAACCGCGGCGCGATGCCGGACGCCGATCACAGCCGATGGGTGGACCCGGCCGAGATCGCCTCGGTGATCCGCTTCCTCGCGTCGGACGAGTCGGCGCCCACCAGCGGTGCCGCCGTACCCGTCTACGGACGGGCTTGAAGCGGCACCAGTTCCGTCACCGGTGCCGCGACGTCGGTCGGCTCGCCTCCGGCTGCCAGCCAGGCGTTCAGGTGCCCACGGATCTCCCGGGCGATCTCCTCGGCCGGGAGATCCGCGTTGACCGGCACGAACGTCGGATACTCCGGCAGCGTGCGGTAGGCCAGGTCAGCGGCGGCCAGGAAGCCGAGGCTCTCGTGGTCGGTGCCCCTGCGCTCGATCCGCCGGTACGCCTCGATCGGCTCGACGGTCAGCAGGAACGTCACCTGCGGTCGGGGGAAGAGTCGGTAGGCGGCCCGGACCAGCCGCTCCCAGCGGTGCCCGTCATGAGCCCGCAGGCTGGCGTACTGGCAGGCGGCATAGCGGTCCATCACCGCGACCCGTCCGCTGAACAAGCCACCGACAAGCGTCATCGCGATGGCCAACCAGCGCAGCACGGACTCCGCCAAAAGCATTCCGTCCCGGCCGAGGAGGCTCTGGGCATCCGGCCGACCGAGTCGGTGCGCCGCCCGGCCGAGCCAGCGCCGTCCACCCGCGTTGCGGTGATAGGTGGCCGGTAAGCCGGCTGCGGTGAGTGACTCGGCGAGCCGATACGCCTGGGTGGTCTTGCCCGAGCCGTCGATGCCGATCAGGGCCACGGTGCGAAGCCGGCCCCGGGCACAGCGGACTCCCGTCGTAGCGGGCGCTCCCATCGATCTGGCCACCCTGGAAAGGTTATCCGACGAGCGCACGAGGGTGCACCATAGATCCGGTTTGAACCCCTTTCGTCCCCTTGCGCGCGCGGCGCAGGTGTGGACGACCGGAATGCCGGGTACCGATCGGAGATCCCACCGGTGGCACCCCCGACGAATCGACGGGAGAGGCGAGATGGCCGAGCGCGACGACGAGACTCTCCTACACACCCTCAAGAAGGTCGCCGCCGTGCTCAAACAGTCCGAGATCCCGTTCGCTCTCGGCGGCAGCTTCGCCGTCTACGCGCACGGCGGGCACTCCAGCGAGCACGACGTCGACTTCCTCATCCGCGAGTCCGACGTCGAAGCCGCGTTGGAGGCGCTGGGGCAGGCCGGTTTCACCGCCGAGCGGCCCCCGGAGGACTGGCTGGTCAAGGTCTACGACGGCGGTCGGATGGTGGACCTGATCCACCGCCCGGTCGAGACGCCGGTGACCGAGGAGACCTTCACCGACACGGTCGTACGGCCGGTGGACGCCATCCACATGCCCGTGCTGTCGGCCACCCAACTGATGGTGCACAAGCTGCTCAGCTTCTCCCAGCACTACTGCGATTTCGCTCGGGGGCTGCCGCTGGCCCGCTCGCTGCGTGAGCAGATCGACTGGGAACGGGTACGCAAGGAGACGCAGCACTCGCCGTACGCGGAGTCGTTCCTGGTGCTGCTGGACAGGCTGGACGTCGTGCCGCTCTCCGGCACGGCCGACGGGAAGGGGAGAACGTGACCGCGCACCTCGACTCCGGCGCCGGTCCGCCCGACGAGTACGTCGAGGCGGAGATCCACCGGCTGCTCACCGAAGATCCGGCCGTTGCCGAACAGGGAATCACCGTGGTCCGCACCGAACGCGCTCTCGTGCTGCACGGGGAGGTCGAGAGCGCGCACCGGCGGGAGGAGATCCTGCGCCGGGTGGCCGATCGCTTCCCGGACGTTCCGATCAGCAGTGACATCGGGGTGATCCGCGCGCAGGCGCCCACGGAGATCGAGCAACTGCCCTGAGGGAGGTTCGATGGTTATCCGGATCGCCGCCGTGGGCGACGTGCATCTGGACGAGGACGTGGTCGGCCGATTTCGGCCGGCCCTGGAACAACTGCCGGGCAGCGTCGACGCGCTGCTGCTCGCCGGCGACCTGACCCGGCACGGCACCGAGGCCGAGGCCCGCTGCGTGGCCCAGGAGTTCGGTGGTCTGGGTGTACCGGTGATCGCCGTACTGGGCAACCACGATCATCAGTGCGACCAGGTGCCCCAGGTGGTGGGGACGCTGGAGGAGGCGGGCATCACCGTGCTGGAGGGCGACGGGGTGGTGCTGGACTGCCCGGGTGGCCGCCTCGGCGTCGCCGGGGTGAAGGGCTTCGGTGGCGGTTTCGCCGGCCGGTGCGCCAGCGACTTCGGCGAGCCGGAGATGAAGGCGTTCGTACGCACCACTACCGAGAGCGCCGACCGGTTGAGTGAGGCGTTGCGCTCGCTGGACTGTGACGTGCTGGTGGCACTCACCCACTACGCCCCGGTGCCGGACACCCTGGCCGGAGAGCCGCTGGAGATCTACCCGTTTCTCGGCTGCTACCAGCTGGGGCAGGCCGTCGACGCCGCGCCGACCGCACTCGCCCTGCACGGGCACGCCCACCACGGCTCCGAACGCGGCACGACCCCGGGCGGGGTACGCGTACGCAACGTGGCCCATCCAGTGATCAAGCAGGCATACAGCGTCTTCCAGCTGGGCGATCACCTTGATCAGAGTGAGGTTTCCGGAGTCGCCGCCGGGGGTATTCAGCAACCATGGAGCTGATTCTCTGGATTCTCGCAGTCGTACTGGTGGTCGCCGGAATTCTCGCGCTGTTCCGCCGGCAGATCCTCTGGGGCATCGTCCTCATCGTTGTTGGGCTGCTCGTCGGCCCGGGTGGGGTCAGCATCTTCAATTGACCTGGCGGCGCAGGGCGCCGCTCACCGGACCCGCCGGGGTCGTCGCGCCCGGTACTCCGTCCTCCCGACAGGAGTTACCGGACGCGGCGACCCCGGCGTGCTTGTCGTCAGCCGGTTGGGGGACCGTGCCCGCCCCGCGCTGCGGCCGGCCCAGGCGGGCCGTTCAAAACGGTACGGGCAGCTAGGCCCGGCAGGTTTGCCGCCGCCACTCAGCGGAGAACCACCTACCATGCGGACGAGTGCGGAACAGACCCGACGGAACGGCGCCGGCAAGTGGTGGGCGCTCGCCGGTTTCGCGGTGGCCGTGCTGGCCGCCGCCGTGATCGGCAACCTGGCCGCGTCGGGCGCCGCCGACCAGTACGCGAACCTCGACCGGCCCGCGTGGTCGCCGCCGTCCTGGCTGTTCGGCCCGGTCTGGACCGTCCTCTACCTGACGATCGCGGTCGCCGCCTGGCTGGTCTGGCGCCGGGTGGGCTTCGGTGCGGCCCTCGGCGCGTGGGCGGTCCAACTCGTCCTCAACGCCGCCTGGACGCCGCTTTTCTTCGCCGGCGACCGGTATGGGCTGGCGTTCGCCGAAATCGTCCTGCTGTGGCTGGCGATCGGTGTGACCGTCCTGCTGTTCGCCCGGGCGAACCGGGTGGCGGCGGTACTGCTGCTGCCCTACTGGGCGTGGGTGACCTTCGCTGCGGCCCTCAACTACTCGATCTGGCAGCTGAACGGCTGACCGACCCTGGTCCGACGGCGGGCCAGCGACGGCGGGGACAGCGCCGGCAGCGCCGGCCCGGCAGTGGTGCTCCGCTGCCCGCCAGCCAACCTCCGCCGAAGAGAATTTCCACCGCCCCGGTCCATCAGCGGGAGGATCCGCTGATAGACAGGGCTCTTTCCCGCAGATGGGCGTGGATCCTTGGCCTCTCGCCAGGTTTCCGGATTGTTACTCGCTCGTGTCCCTCCAGGGGTGGACCCCAGGGAGATGCAAGCGCTTACATGTGAAAACGCCCATCGGACCGGCGCCAGGTCAACCGGACGCGATCCCGGCCGGCGCCGGACAGGAAGGAGGACGGCATGGCGGTCTCTGCCAGGCCACGCCAGGCCCTCGCGATCGTTGGCGCGATCGGACTGGCACTCAGCGCCACCGCTTGCGGCACCGGAAGCAGCAGCAACGGCGGCAGCAGCAACGCCGATTCCGCGGAGTGCGCCCCGTACGAGGACTACCAGGGCCACGAAGGCAAGACGGTCAACATCTACTCGTCGATCCGAGACATCGAGGCCGACCGCCTGGCGGAGTCCTGGAAGCAGTTCGAGGACTGCACCGGCATCACGATCAATCACGAGGGAAGCGGCGAGTTCGAGGCTCAGCTCCCCGTACGGGTCGACGGCGGCAACGCCCCCGACCTGGCCTTCGTCCCCCAGCCCGGCCTGCTCGCCCGGTTCGCCGAGCGCAACCAGCTGAAGCCGGCCAGCGCCGAGACCAAGGCGATGGCCGAGCAGAACTACTCGCCGGACTGGCTGAAGTACAGCACCGTCAACGGCACCTTCTACGGCGCGCCGCTCGGGTCGAACGTGAAGTCGTTCGTCTGGTACTCGCCGAAGATGTTCCAGGAGAACGGCTGGACCGTCCCGACCACCTGGGACCAGATGATCCAGCTCAGCGACACGATCGCCCAGAGCGACGTCAAGCCGTGGTGCGCCGGCATCGAGTCCGGTGACGCCACCGGCTGGCCGGCCACCGACTGGATCGAAGACGTGATGCTGCGGACGCAGACCCCCGAGGTCTACGACCAGTGGACCACGCACGAGATCCCCTTCAACGACCCGCGGGTCGCGGAGGCGCTGGACC
This sequence comes from Verrucosispora sp. WMMD703, assembly GCF_049178935.1. Taxonomy (NCBI): domain Bacteria; kingdom Bacillati; phylum Actinomycetota; class Actinomycetes; order Micromonosporales; family Micromonosporaceae; genus Micromonospora; species Verrucosispora sp. WMMD703. The sequence continues at coordinate 5,529,143 of NZ_JBMHMM010000004.1, forward strand.
GGGCCGGCACGATCCTGAAGAACGACAAGTACGTCAACGGTGGCTTCGGTGGGGTGCGCAGCATCGCCACCACCTCCTTCCAGGAGGCGGGCGTGCCGATCACGCAGGGCAAGTGCGCGCTGCACCGGCAGGCCTCCTTCTACGCCAACCAGTGGCCTGAGGGCACCCGGGTGGCCGAGGACGGCGACGTCTTCGCCTTCTACTTCCCGGCCATCGACCCGGCCAAGGGCAAGCCGGTGCTGGGCGGCGGCGAGTTCGTGACGGCCTTCGCCGACCGTCCCGAGGTGCAGGCGGTGCAGACGTACCTCGCCTCCGGCGAGTACGCCAACAGCCGCGCGAAGATCGGCGACTGGGTGTCCGCGAACAACAAGGTCGACCTGGCCAACGTCGCCAACCCGATCGACAAGCTGTCGGTGGAGATCCTCCAGGACGACAGCACGGTCTTCCGGTTCGACGGTTCCGACCTGATGCCCGCCGCCGTCGGCGCCGGGACCTTCTGGAAGGGCATGGTCGATTGGATCAACGGCGGGAACACCGCCAGCGTCCTGCAGGGTATCGAGAGCAGCTGGAAGTAATTCCGGTGGTGGGCCGGTCCGCGTTCGCGGGCCGGCCCACCGGCTCTACCGAGGACCCGGGGAGGGTTGATGGACTTCGACTTTGCCGAGCAGGCACCCAAACTGATGATGCTGCTGTGGGGGTTGGTCGCCTTCGCGGTGGTGGTGGGCGGCCTGCTGGTGCTGCTCGACGCGGTGCCGGCCTTCTTCGCGCGGCGACGCGAGGCGCGATTCGTGGCCGCCTCCGCCAGCGGAGCACCGCTGCCTCAGGGGCGGCCCAGATCCCGTGAAGGGCTGTTCGCCACGTTCTTCCTGTTGCCGACGGTGGTGCTGCTGCTGATCGGCCTGGTCGTACCGGCGCTGCGGACCACCCTGCTGTCCTTCATGGACGGCGGCAGCCAGAACTTCGTGGGCCTGGACAACTACCGCTGGATGTTCGCCGACGACTCGATCGTCCGGGTGCTGCTCAACACCCTGGTCTGGGTGACCCTGGTTCCGCTTGTCGCCACCTCGATCGGCCTGATCTACGCGGTGCTTGTCGACAAGGCCCGGCTGGAGGCGGTGGCCAAGTCGCTGATCTTCATGCCGATGGCGATCTCGTTCGTCGGCGCCAGCATCATCTGGAAGTTCGTGTACGCCTTCCGGAGCGAGGAACAGGAACAGATCGGTCTGCTCAACCAGATCGTGGTCAGCCTCGGCGGCGAACCCCGACAGTGGCTGCTCGACTCGCCGCTGAACACGCTGCTGCTGATCGTGATCATGGTGTGGATCCAGGCCGGTTTCGCGATGGTGGTGCTGTCTGCGGCGATCAAGGCGATCCCGGCCGACATCGTCGAGGCCGCCCGCCTCGACGGGGTGAGCCCGTGGCAGATGTTCTGGCAGATCACCCTGCCGAGCATCCGGCCGGCGCTGATCGTGGTGGTGGTCACCATCTCGATCGCCACGCTGAAGGTCTTCGACATCGTCCGCACCTCGACCAACGGCAACTACGACACCAGCGTGATCGCCAACGAGATGTACAACCAGGCGTTCCGGTACGGCCAGAACGGGCAGGGTTCCGCGCTCGCGGTCTTCCTCTTCGTCCTGGTGATCCCCATCGTGATCTTCCAGATCCGCAACCTGCGTCAGCAGCGACGGGAGGGCTGAGATGACCACCACCACTCCCCCGGTCGCCGCCGGAGCACAGGAGACCAGCGGCCGGCCGACCCGTGCGGCGCGGGTACGCAAGCGGCTGAACACCCACACCGCGACGATGGTCGCCATCGTCATCGCGGTCGTCTGGACCATCCCCACCTTCGGTCTGCTGGTCTCCTCGTTTCGGCCGGAGAACCAGATCAAGACCACCGGCTGGTGGACGTTCTTCCGCGATCCGGAGTTCACCCTCCAGAACTACCAGGAGGTGCTGTTCGGGCAGTCCGCCTCGTCCGGGCAGCTCGCCAGCTACTTCGTCAACTCGTTGGTGATCACCCTGCCGGCGGTGCTGTTCCCGCTCGCCTTCGCGGCCCTGGCCGCGTACGCGCTGGCCTGGATCAACTTCCGGGGCCGGGACTGGGTGTACATCGCCATCTTCGCGCTTCAGATCGTGCCGCTGCAGATGGCCCTGGTGCCGCTGCTGAGCTTCTTCTCGCGCGGAGTCAGCCTGGGCGGCATCACCCTGATGCCCGCCTGGAACCTCGACGGCGCGCAGAACTTCGCCCAGGTGTGGTTCGCGCACACCTGCTTCGCGCTGCCGTTCGCCGTGTACCTGCTGCACAACTTCATCTCGCAACTACCGAAGGATCTGATGGAGGCGGCCCGGGTCGACGGGGCCACCCACCCGAAGATCTTCCGCACCATCGTGCTGCCCCTGGTTGCCCCGGCGTTGGCCGCGTTCGGCATCTTCCAGTTCCTCTGGGTCTGGAACGACCTGCTGGTCGGGCTCATCTTCGCCGGTGGCAGCGACGTCACCGCGCCACTCACGGTTCGCCTCGCCGAACTGGCCGGTACCCGGGGCAACGAGTGGCAACGGTTGACCGCCGGAGCGTTCGTCTCGATCGTCGTACCGCTGATCGTGTTCCTGTCCTTGCAGCGCTACTTCGTTCGTGGGCTGCTCGCCGGCAGCGTCAAGGGTTGATCCGCCGTGGTGCCGCCGCCCGCGGGCGGCGGCACCAGGCGGGACGTGAGCGGGGTGTCACGTGACGAGGATCGACGACGTCGCCCGGCTGGCCGGCGTCTCCACGGCCACCGTCTCCCGGGCGCTGCGCGGGCTGCCCACCGTGTCGGCGGCGACCCGCAGCCGGGTGCTCGCCGCCGCCGAGCAGTTGCAGTACGCCGTGTCACCCAGTGCCTCGCGACTGGCCGGCGGCCGGACCGGCACCGTGGCGGTGGTGGTTCCCCGGATCACCCGGTGGTTCTTCGGCGTGGTCGTCGAGGCGGCGGAGGACTTTTTCCACCGGGCCGGATACGACCTGCTGCTCCACAACCTGGGTGGGCGGGAGCAGAATCGGCAACGCGTCCTGCACGCCACCCACCTGCACAAGCGGGTGGATGCGATCATGCTGGTCGCGACTCCGCTACGGGCCACCGACGTGACCGCGCTGGCGGCACTGGACCTGCCCGGCGTCACCATCAGCTCCGGTACCACAGTGCCCGGCTGGCCCTGCGTACGCATCGACGACGTGGCGGCGGCGCGGACCGCCACCCGGCATCTGCTCGATCTCGGGCATCGGCGGATCGCGCACATCTCCGGCGATCCCGACGACGAACTCGCCTTCAGCGCCCACCTGGATCGACGCCGGGGGCATCAGGAGGCGTTGCGCGCGGCCGGGTTGCAGCCGGACCCGAGCCTCGACGTGGAATCCAGTTTCGACATCGCCGGTGGCACCCGGGCCACCGAGGAACTCCTCCGCCGAGGCGACCCGCCGACGGCCATCTTCGCCGCCTGCGACGAGATGGCGATGGGTGCGCTGACCGCGCTGCGCGACGCCGGCCTGCGGGTTCCCCAGGACGTCAGCGTGATCGGCATCGACGACCACGCCCTCTCCGGGGTACTCGGGTTGAGCACCATCGCCCAACCGGCGGTGGAGCAGGGTCGGCTGGCCGCGCAGTTGCTGCTCGACCCGCTCTGCGGACGGGCCGGCGACGCCAACATGATCAAACAGGATTCGTCGGTGATCCTGAACACTCGGCTGGTCGTGCGTGATTCGACCGCGCCCGTCCGGGCACACTGAACGGCAGCCAGCACGCCGTCCGGCCGGCCGGTCTGGACGGCTCGACCCATGGGAGTACGCCCTGAACCACGACGCGACGCAGCAGACCCCACCGACCGGCTGGTGGACGGAGGCGGTGATCTACCAGATCTACCCCCGCTCGTTCGCCGACTCGGGTGGCGACGGGATCGGCGACCTGCCCGGGATCACCGCCCGCCTCGACCATTTGGCGGAGTTGGGTGTCGACGCGGTCTGGCTCTCCCCGTTCTATCCGTCCCCGCAGGCCGACGCCGGCTACGACGTGGCCGACTACCGGGACGTCGAGCCGCTGTTCGGCACCCTCGCCGATGCCGACAACCTGATCGCGAAGGCCCACGCCAACGGGTTGCGGGTGATCGTCGACCTGGTGCCCAACCACACCTCCTCGGCCCACGCCTGGTTCCAGGCCGCCCTGGCCGCCGGTCCCGGCAGCACCGAGCGAGGGCGGTACATCTTCCGCGAGGGGCGCGGACCGGGCGGCGCCGAGCCGCCCAACGACTGGCAGAGCGTCTTCGGTGGCCCGGCCTGGACCCGGGTGCCGGACGGCCAGTGGTACCTGCACCTCTTCGACACCGCCCAGCCCGACCTGAACTGGGACAACCCCGACGTGCGCACCGAGTTCCTGGACGTGCTGCGGTTCTGGTTGGACCGGGGCGTGGACGGCTTCCGGGTCGATGTGGCGCACGGTCTGGTCAAGCAGGCCGATCTGGCCGACTGGCAGGATCCGCAGGAGATCCTCTCCGGGCAGGAGGCGGACAAGCCCCGCCCGCCGATGTGGGACCAGGACGGCGTGCACGAGGTCTACCGCGACTGGCGACGGCTGCTGGACGGCTACCCCGGCGAGCGGATCCTGGTGGCCGAGGCGTGGGTGGAGCCGGCGGAGCGGTTGGCCCGCTACGTACGTCCCGACGAGATGCACCAGGCGTTCAACTTCGAGTACCTGCTCGCCTCCTGGACGGCCCCGGCCCAGTACGCGGTTATCACGCGATCGCTGGAGGCCACCGACGCGGTTGGCGCCCCCACCACCTGGGTGCTCTCCAACCACGACGTGGTGCGACACGCCTCCCGGCTCGGGCTGCCGATCGGTGCGCCCCGACCGAACGGTATCGGGATCGGCGACGAGCAGCCGGACGCCGCCACCGGGCTGCGTCGGGCCCGGGCGGCCACCCTGCTGATGCTGGCCCTGCCCGGCTCGGCCTACCTCTACCAGGGTGAGGAACTCGGGTTGCCGGAGCACACCACCCTGCCCGACGAAGCACGGCAGGACCCGACCTGGGAACGCAGCGGGCACACCCAGCGGGGCCGCGACGGATGCCGGGTGCCGATCCCGTGGGAGGCCGACGCTCCCTCGTACGGCTTCGGGCCGACCGACGCGAGCTGGCTGCCGCAGCCGCCGGTCTGGGCCGAGTACGCGCTGGACCGTCAGCGCGGGGTGCCCGGCTCGACGTACGAGCTGTACCGGGAGGCGTTGCAGCTGCGCCGCGCGTACGGACTCGGTCGGGGCACCCTGGAGTGGCTCTCCTCCACCGACGAGGTGTTGACGTTCCGCAACGGCGATCTGGTGGTGTCCACCAACTTCGGTGCCGCCGCCCCGGTGCCCGTGGGTGAGGTGGTGCACAGCAGCGCCCCGCTGAACGAGGACGGCTCGCTGCCCACCGACGTCACCGTCTGGGTCCGTACCGCCTGAGCTGCCGGGGGTGGGGCCCGTCCGGGCCCTACCCCGGCTGCCTACAGCTTGTCGGCGCGGGTGTGCAGCAGCTCGCGGACGTCGGTGATGTCCTTCGGAGAGGTGCGGGCGGCAAGCCAGTACATGACGCCGGTGGGGATGAAGAAGAGCTGGAAGGCGGCCAGCCCGACGGCGTAGTTCAGCGGCGGCGGGAAGGCCAGCCGCAGCCCGTTGAAGGCCACCCCGACCAGGCCGTTGCCGGCCGCCCGCCCCACCCCGTTGACCAGGTTGCCGAGGCTGTAGACCGTGCCCCGGTGCTCCGGCGGGTTGACGTCGGCGATCAGCGCGAACCAGTTCGGCGAGTTCGCCGAGGTCAGCGCCAGGGCAAGCAACGCGGCGAGCAGGCTCAGCCCGACCGTCGGTTCACTGACCACACTGGCCAGCACCGCCCGTACGACCGCGCCGGTGCCGGCGCCGTCGGGCACGTCGATGCGCATCGGCACGAAGAACAACACCAGGTAGAACGGAAGTGCGGCGAAGATGCCGACGGAGGCGACCATCGCCCGGCCCGAGGGCGTACGCCGTTGCAGCGCGTCGCCGATCAGCCCGCCGACGATGGAGAACGCCCCGCCGAGTTGGAACAGTGTGGCGAAGACGCTGCCCACCACGATGGCGGTCGCCTCCGAATAACCCTGGTCCTTGGCCCGCTCGATGAACAGGTACGGCAGCCAGACCAGCGAGCCGAAGGCGGCCTGCGCGGTGAGGCCCTGGAGGATGAGCCACCTGTTGGTCCTGCGGCCCAGGATGACGGGCAGGTCGGCTCGGCTGATCCGGTAGTCGTAGTCCCCACCGGTGGCGAGCGCACCGGCCAGTGCCGGCTCGCTCTGGCCGCGCCGGATGTCGTACGTGAACAGGTAGGCCGCCGTGGCGACCAGACCGACCACGGTGAGCACCAGGAACGGCCGACGCCAGTCGGTCGCGCCGAGCAGTCCGCCGACCAGGGTGCCGGCCAGGGTGCCGACGCCCTGGGACAGCCCCCAGAAGCTCATCACCAGGCCCCGACGGCGCGGCGTGATCAGATCGGTGACCACCGAGTAACCGACCGAACCGACCGCGCCCAGGCCCACCGCGGCGAGCAGTTGCGCCGCCAGGAACGTGGGGTAGTTCCCGGCCAGTGCGCTCCCGCCCGTTCCGGCCGCCCAGATCAGCGTGCCGATCATCAGCAACGGCTTGCGGTTGCTGCGGTCGCCGAAGTACGCCCAACCGACCGCCGCCACCGCGCTGGTCAGGAAGCTGATCGCGGTGACCAGGCCGAGCAGCCGTTGCGGCACGTCGAAGGAGTCGGCGATCGCGCCGTACAGCGGCGGCACCAGACCGATCGCCACGTTGTCCAGCGAGGCGAGCAGCACGAAGACCACGACGCTGTAGAGCCGGCGCGGCGCGCTGCTGCCCCAAACCCGCGCGGGTCCGCCTGTGGTCGAGGTCATGCGGGCAGCCAACCAGGACGGGATAACGAGCCGATCACCGGGCCACCCCCGAGCGCGGCCGAAATCGTGCTCGGTCCCGGATCGGGTGGCTCCTCGTCACGCGGACGCCACCCGACCCGGGAACCGGCGTGATCAACCCTGGGACAACCGGTCCAGATGGCGTTCCCGGGCCTGCGCGTAGCGCTCCCGGATGCCGGGCACCGGCTCGGCGGCGTGCTCCTCGGTGCCGGACGGTGTCCAGGACGGCGGTTCCCCCGTGCCCAGAGCCAACCACGCGGCCTGCCGGGCGGCACCGTCGGCGACGTACTCGCCGGGCGGTGGGACCACCACCGGGCAGCCGAAGACCTGCGCCGCGATGCGACGCACCGCCGCCGAGCGGGCGCCGCCGCCGACCAGGATCACCCGGCGTACGGCCGCACCCTGGGCGGTGAGCGCGTCGAGCCCGTCGGCGAGGGCGCAGAGCATCCCCTCCACGGCGGCCCGGGCCAGGTGCGCCGGAGTCGAGGTACGCAGGGTCAGCCCGTGCACCGCCCCCGTGGCGTCCGGCCGGTTCGGGGTACGTTCACCCTCCAGGTACGGCACCATGACCAGCCCGTCCGCGCCGGGCGGCGCGGACAACGCCAGGTCGGCCAGCTCGTCCAGACTGACCCGCAGCATCGCCGCGGCGGCGTCCAGCACCCGGGCCGCGTTAAGCGTGCAGACCAGCGGCAGGAACCGGCCGGTCACGTCGGCGAAGCCGGCGACGATACCGCTCGGGTCGGCCGCCGGAGTGTCCGCGACGCTGAAGACCGTGCCGGAGGTGCCGATCGACACCACCACGTCGCCGGGACGCGCACCGACGCCAAAGCCGGCGGCGGCGTTGTCCCCCGCCCCCGGCCCGAGCAGCGCCGCGCCCGGGTCCGCAGCGGCCACGGCACCGGACAGCGCCGCCGGAGCCAGCGTGCCGGCGGCCTCGGCGGGGCCGAGCACCGTCGGCACCCGCACCACCCGGCCGAGCGCCCGCTCCAGCAGATCCGGGCGGTACTCGCCGGTGCCCGGGGACCAGTAGCCGGTGCCACTGGCATCGCTGCGGTCGGTCCGCAGCGCGTCCAGCCCCAGAGCACCGGCCAGCCGCCAGGTCAGCCAGTCGTGCGGCAGGCAGACCGCCGCCACCCGGTCGGCGTTTGCCGGCTCGTTGCGGGCCAGCCAGCGCAGCTTGGTGACGGTGAAGCTGGCCACCGGCACGCTGCCCACCGCATCGGCCCAGAACCGGGGCCCGGCCTGCCCCTCGCCCGCCTCCTGGATCAGCTCGGCCGCGGCACCTGCGGACCGGGTGTCGTTCCACAGCAGCGCCGGCCGTACCACTTCGCCGGCCTCGTCGAGACAGACCATGCCGTGCTGCTGACCGGCCACGGAAACTGCGGCGACGTCGGCCAACCCACCGGCGGCGTCGATCGCCGTCTGGAGAGCCGACCACCAGGCCGAGGGGTGGACCTCGGTGCCGTCCGGGTGCGGTGCCCGGCCCTGCCGGACCAGGGCCCCGGTCTCCGCGTCCCGGACGACCACCTTGCACGACTGGGTGGAGGAGTCCACCCCGGCGACGAGCGGCATGCCGGCCGCCTCAGCGTGCGCCGAGCAGGTGCTCGACGGCGAGCTGGTTCAACCGGACGAAGCCGAAGCCCTTGGCAGCTACCGCGTCGACGTCGAACTCCTCGAACGCGCTGGTGTCGGCGAGCAGCTCGGTGTAGCCCTCGCCGTCGCCGAGGGTCGGCACGCCCAGTTCGGCGACCTTGCTCGCGGACAGCGCCTCGGCGACCTCCGGGTCGGCCCGGAACGCCGCGGCCCGCTCCTTGAGCAGCAGGTAGGTGCTCATGTTCGCGGCTGCCGAGGCCCAGACCCCGTCGATGTCCTCGGTGCGGGAGGGCTTGTAGTCGAAGTGTCGGGGGCCGTCGTAGCCGGGACCGCCAGCCGTGCCACCGTGCTCCAGCAGGTCGACCAGCGCGAACGCGTTGAGCAGGTCGCCGTGGCCGAAGACCAGGTCCTGGTCGTACTTGACGCCACGCTGACCGTTGAGGTCGATGTGGAACAGCTTGCCCTGCCAGAGCGCCTGGGCGATGCCGTGGACGAAGTTCAGCCCGGCCATCTGCTCGTGCCCGACCTCCGGGTTCAGCCCGACCCGCTCCGGGTGGGCCAGGGTGGAGATGAACGCCAGGGCGTGCCCGACGGTCGGCAGCAGGATGTCGCCACGCGGCTCGTTGGGCTTCGGCTCCAGCGCGAAGCGCAGGTCGTAACCGCGGTCGATGACGTACTGGCAGAGCAGGTCCACCGCTTCGCGGTAGCGGTCCAGCGCGGCCTGGACGTCCTTGGCGACGTCGTACTCGCCGCCCTCCCGGCCACCCCACATGACGAAGGTCTTCGCGCCCAGCTCGGCGGCGAGGTCGATGTTGCGCAGCACCTTGCGCAACGCGTACCGCCGGACGTCGCGGTCGTTGCTGGTGAAGCCGCCGTCCTTGAAGACCGGCTGCTGGAACAGGTCGGTGGTGACCATCGGCACCACCAGGCCGGTCTCGTCGAGCGCCTTGCGGAACCGCGCGATCTGGGCGTCCCGGGTGGCGGCGTCCGCGCCGAACGGCACCAGGTCGTCGTCGTGGAAGGTGACACCGTACGCGCCCAGCTCGGCGAGTCGGTGCACCGACTCCACCGGGTCCAGCGCGTCTCGGGTGGCGTGGCCGAACGGGTCTCGGCCCTGCCAGCCGACCGTCCAGAGCCCGAAGGAGAACTTGTCGGCAGGGGTGGGACGGGGTGCCATGGCAGACCTCCGGTGGTGTCATCCGCTATTTGTTCAGTGGTTGAATTAAATGACTGTGATGTGGCAGTGTCAAGGGGTGAAGCCACCCGCAGCCCCGGCCGGCGCGGTGCGGCAGGGCAGCCTGCGTGAGCTGAATCTCGCCCTGGTGCTCGGCCGCATCGCCGCCGCCCGTCGTCCCCCGTCGCGGGCCGCGCTGGCCGCTGACACCGGCCTCACCCGGGCCACCGTCTCGGCCGTGGTGGAGGATCTGGTCGCCGGCCGCCTCGTCACCGAGGCGGAACCGACGCCCCGGGCCGGCGCCGGTCGTCCGGCACGCGGTCTGATGTTGGCCGGCGACGGTCCCGCCGGTCTGGGGCTGGAGATCAACGTCGACTATCTGGCCGCGTGCGTCGTCGACCTTGCCGGTCAGGTACGGCACCACACGGTGCATCGGGCCGACCTGCGACCCGTCTCCCCGGCCGACGCGCTCGGCCGGCTCGCCGAACTGGCCGGCCGGGCTCGCGTCGACGCCAACGCCCAGGGCCTGACCCTGGCCGGTGCGGCCCTGGGCGTGCCCGGTCTGGTCGACGACGCCGGTCGGGTCCGCCTCGCACCCAACCTGGGCTGGCGGGACGTGCCGGTGCCGGAGCTGCTGGCCGACCATCCCCCGCTGACCGAGACGGTCGACGGGGTGCCGCCCCTGGTGGTGGACAACGAGGCGAACCTCGCCGCGTTGGGCGAACTGCACGCCGGTGCCGCACCGGGCAGCTTCCTGCACATCTCCGGCGAGGTAGGTATCGGCGCGGGCATCGTCCTGGACGGAGCGCTGTTCCGCGGCGCCCGCGGTTGGAGCGGCGAGATTGGGCACATTCCGGTCCGCCCGGACGGGCCACCCTGCCGCTGCGGCGGCCGTGGCTGTCTGGAGCTGTACGCCGGGCAGGAGGCGATCCTGTCCGCCGCCGGCCTGGCCGGAGCGGACCTGCCGGCCGACCGGGCGTCGACCCGGCTGACCCAGCTCGCCACCGCCGAGCACCCCGCCGTGCTGCGCGCCCTGGCCGAGGCCGGCACAGCGATCGGAGTCACCGTGGCGAGCGTGGTCAACCTGCTGGACCTCGACACGGTGGTGCTCGGCGGCGGCTACGCCCCGCTCACCGGCTGGCTCCGGCCACCCGTACTCGCCGAGATCGAACGCCGGGTGCTCACCGCGGCCTGGTCGCCGGTCACCGTCCGACCGGCCACCCTCGGTGCCACGGCCGCCGCGGTGGGAGCGGCCGGATCGGTGGTACGCCGAATCATCGCCCGCCCCGGCGGATGGTTGGCCCGGCTCTGACGCTCTCGACAGGAGCCGCTCAGGAACAGCTCGGTACGCTTGCCCGCAGGCAACCAACCGTCACCCCGAGGAGTGCACCACCGGCATGCGTACTGGTCGACAGCGCCCGGCGCCCGGTGTCCGCCGGTGACCAGCACCCGACAGGGCGCCTTCACCGGTGCGGCCGGCGAATGGGCCGACGACGGGCGGTCGGGCCGCGCCGCCACCGAGTTACCGCACACCACGCCTCCCGTGGACACCGATCTCGCCCGTGAGCTGCTCGACGGGCTCGACGAGGCGGTGCTGACCACCGACGCCGCCGGGCTGGTGGTGTTGGTCAACACGATGGCTGGGCAGTTGCTGCCGGACATCGTCGTCGGAGCCGACCTGGCCGGCTGTCCGGTGCCGGCGCTGGCGGCCGCGAGCGCCTCAGGTGGGGATGATTTCGAGGGTGAGCACCACGGCCGGCGGCTGCGGGGGGTCCGCCGCGCCCTGGGCGGCAACCGATCCGCCTGGTACGTGCGGGACGTCACCGACGAGCACAGCCGGGTAACGGAGCTGCTAGCCGAGCGTCGACGTACCCAGTTCCTGGCCCGCGCCGGCCGTCGGCTGGGCCTGGCACTGGAGCGTGACCAGGCGCTGCAAGCCGTTGCCACCCTGCCCGTGCCCTATCTGGCCGATCTTGCCCTGGTGGTGCACCTGCCACCGACGCCGACCGAGTACCGGCCGCACTGGGTCCGGTACGCCGCTGACGACACCGCGCCGATCACCGGCACGGTGGACTGGGACGTGGTCGCTGCCGTACCCGGTCTCGTCGAGGCCCTCGACGGCGAGACCACCGATCCGCGCCCCTGGCCTACGCTCGGGCCGGAGAGACTCGACCCGTTGCTCCCGGCGGACCTCGATGCACCCGCGACCCTGCTGGTCAGCCCGATGCCCGGCGCCGGTCGGACGGCCGGTGCCCTGGTGCTGCTCCGCCGACCTGAGCGGGCCGGCTTCGACCGCCGCGACGTCGAGCTGGTCCGGGAGCTCGCCGCCCGGGCCGGTGCCGCACTGGCCACCGCGCAACTGCACGACGCACAGAGTCACCTCGCCCAGGTGCTCCAGGACAGCCTGCTGCCGCCGAGGCTGCCCACGGTGGCCGGGATGAGCCTGGCCGGCGGCTACCGCGCGGCCGGGGACAGCCTGCGTATCGGTGGAGACTTCTACGATGTGCTGCCGACCGGCGATGGTGCGCTGTTCGCCGTCGGGGACGTCTGCGGCAAAGGCGTCGGTGCGGCGGTGCTCACCGGCCGGGTACGCCAGTCGTTGCAGACCCTACGTCTGGTCGAGCAGCAACCGCGGGAGCTGCTCCGGCTGCTCGACCAGGCGCTGCTCGACACTCCGGACGCGGCCCGGCGCGGCCAGTTCACCACCCTGCTGCTGGGTGCCGTACGCGTCGGACCCGAGGGTGGGCTGCGGGTGCGGATCGCCGGCGGTGGGCACCCGGCGCCCCTCGTGATCCGCGCCAACGGCACGGTGACCGCGATTCGGGTGGGCGGAATGCCGGTCGGCGCGTTGCCCGACGCCCGGTTCGCCACCGCCGACGTTCGGCTGCGCCCCGGTGAGTTGCTGTTCACCCGTACCGACGGAATCGCCGAGGCCCGGGGCGGCCCGCGCGGCACAGAGATCTTCGGTGAACGGCGGCTACGCCGGACGCTGGCGGCCGGCGTCGGGCTGCCCCCGGCCACGCTTGTCGACCACGTGCTGCACGAGGTCGACACGTGGTGTTCCGGCCACCGACACGACGACATAGCGATGCTGGCGATCGGCGCGGCCCGGGACTGATCCGACGGCCATCCGGCTGGCCGGCACCACCGACGGCGGTGCGCCGCCGGTGCCCGATACGGTGCGGCCCCGTCCGGTGCCCCCGGTCAGGCCGTCCGGAAGACGGAGGCGTCCCCCGCCGCCCAGCCCCGCGACGCCGCCTCGACGGCATCCCGGCCTTCGGTCTGTTCCACACGTGGTTCCTCGGCCTGCGGCACCAGCGGCGACACCGGTCGGACGACCCGCGCGCGGGCGGCCTCGTCGAAGGCGCGCAGCCCGCGCAGCAGCGCCTCCCGGGCCTCGGGAGTCATGTCGGCCAGGATCGCCGCCAGGTGCTGACGACGGTCGTCGCGCAGCTCGGCCAGCAACCGGCGGGCCTCGGCGGTCAGATGCAGCGAGATCTCCCGCCGATCGGCACGACCCGGCTCCCGTTCCAGCGTCCCGGCGGCCACCAGCCGGTCGCAGAGCCGACTGGCTGAGGAGAGCAGCATGTCCAGGCCGGTGGCGAGGCGACGCAGGTTGATCCCGTCGTGTCGTTCGACGAGCATGACGGCGCGAAGCTGGGCGGTGGAGATGCGGTTGGCTGCCCGCTCCCGCGCACCGTCCCAGACCGTCAGCAGGGCACCTGCCGCGGCGTCCAGCTCGGCAGCCATACTCATCTCGGGTCCCGGTGGACCATGCAGTTCCGCCATGGTGCGCCTGAGCGTACCCCGATTCCGTCGGCGGATGGGCTTGTGATCAAGGAGAGACCATGACCGAGCCGGTCGACAAGGGCCGCGCGGCCATCACCGCCGCCCCCGTGGACCTCCTCGTGACGCGCGTCGGGGAACTGTTCGAGCAGGAGTACGGCATCGCCGACACGGAACTCCTCCAGGTCGACTACCGGCTCGCGGCGCTGCTGCCGCTGGGCGGTGGGGAGGCGGTGACGACCCCCGGGCACCCGGCGTGGCGCTGCTTCGACCACCAGAGCCCGACCCACGCCGACGGCGTCGGGTACCTGCCGGTGAGCATGCGTGGGGAACGGCGGGGCGTACTCCGGGTGACGCCGGTCACCGACGCCCGACTGGCCGAGCTGGCGGAGGTCGCCACCGCGCTGGCGCACGAGTTGGCCGCCGTCGACGCCGGCACGGACGTCTACCGCGTGGCCCGGCGCAGCCGCCGCCTGACCCTCGCCGCCGAGGTGCAGTGGGAGCTGCTGCCGGGGCGCAGCCGGCTCCGTCCCTCCTTCAGCCTCGCCGGTCAGCTGGAGCCGGCGTACGCGGTGCGCGGCGACAGCTTCGACTGGTCCGACGATGGTCAGCGGGTCTGGCTCGCCACGATCAACGGGATGGGTGAGGGGGTCGTCGCGTCGATGCTCACCACCCTCGCCACCTGCGCGTTGCGCAACGCCCGCCGGGCCGGTATCTCCCTGGCCGACCAGGCGTCCCTGGCCGACCAGGCCGTCTACGACCTGCACCGGGGCGAGCAGTACCTGGCGACCCTGTTGCTCGAACTCGACCTGCGCACCGGGCTGCTCACCGCTGTCGACGCCGGCTCGCCCCGGCTCGTCCTGCTGCGCAACGGCGAGGTCAGCGTCCAGCCGCTGGAGGAGCAGTTCCCGCTCGGCATGTTCGAGGGGACCAACTACCGCGAGCAGTTCGTCCAGCTCCAGCGCGGGGACCGACTGTTCATGATCAGCGACGGGGTGATCGAGGCGGCCGGGAGCGCGGAGCGGTACGGCCAGACGGCGCTGGACCGGATGTTGCGCCGGACCGCACCGATGACGGCGTTGGACGCGGTTCGCTCCCTGCTCGGCGACCTACGGGCGTTCGTTGCCGGTGATCTCACCGACGACGCCGTCGTGGTCTGCCTGGACTGGCTCGGCCCGCAGCCGGAGACCCCGCCCGCCGAGTCAGTACGCGCCGCGGCTGTTGACCACCGCGCCGACCGTCTTCCACAGGATCGTCAGGTCGGCGGCGAGTGACCAGTTCTCCACGTAGTAGAGATCGAGCCGGATGCCGTCCTCCCAACTCAGATCGGACCGTCCGCTGACCTGCCAGAGCCCGGTCATTCCCGGTTTGACCAGCAGCCGGCGGGCGACGTCCCCGTCGTAGCGGGCGACCTCGGAGGGCAGCGGCGGCCGGGGACCGACCAGGCTCATCTGCCCCAGCAGGACGTTCACCAGTTGCGGCAGCTCGTCCAGCGACCACTTGCGCAGCAGCCGGCCGACCCGGGTCACCCGGGGGTCGTCGCGCATCTTGAACAGCAGGCCGTCGGTCTCGTTGCGGGCGGTCAACTCCGCCAGCAGCACGTCCGCGTTGACCACCATGGTGCGGAACTTGAAGACCCCGAACTCCTGGCCCCCCTGCCCGACCCGGGTCTGCCGGAACAGCACCGGCCCCCGGCTGTCCAGTTTCACGGCCAACGCGATGACCGCCAGCAGCGGCAGCAGCAGGGCCAGCGCGATCAGCGACATCGACCGGTCGACGAGCCCCTTGACCAGTTTGCGGACGCCACGGAACTCGGGGGCCTCCACGTGGATCAGCGGCAGGCCGGCGACGGGCCGGGTGTGGATGCGCGGGCCAGCCACATCGGTCAGCGCCGGCGCCAGCACCAGGTCGATGCCGGTGCCCTCCAGTTGCCAGCCGAGCCGACGCAGCCGGGTGGCGGTGAGCTCCCCGCAGGCGGTGACGGCGACCGTGTCCGCGCCGATCGCGGCGGCGGACTCCGGGATGGCCCGGAACGAGCCGACCACCGGCACGTCGCCGAGCCGCTGGGCGACCGGGGCGAGCAGGGCGTCCGGAATGCAGGCGCCGACGACCTGGTAGCCGGCGTACGGCTCACGGCGCAGCGTGTGCACCAACTCCAGCACGTGGGCGGTGTCACCGACCACCAGCACCCGCCGTGACCAGCCTGACCCCTGCGACCGGGCGCGGTGCAGGCGCTTACGGGCAGCGAACCGGGCCACCTCCAGACCGATCGTGCCCACCGCGAAGGTGATGGCCAGGAAACCTCGGGAGACACCGACGTCGGCGACGTAACCCGCGATCGCGGTGGCGCCGGCCAGCCGCAGACTCGCCATGCTGACCCGTCGGTACTCGTCCGCGCCGTAGCCCACCACCCGGTCGTCGTAGCAGCGCAGCGCCTTCAGCGAGACCAGCCAGGCCAGGACGAGCGCCGGGGCGACCAGGACGTAGGGCACCGGGCCGCGGGGCGCGGCCTCACCGAAGCGGACCGCGTATCCCACCAGCACCGCCACCGCCAGCACGGCGGCGTCCAGCACGACCAGGGTGCGGACGTACGCCCGCTGGTCGGTGCGCACCGGTCCCCCCGGTGACGGGTGGTCGTGCGGTCGCGATGACGTTCTGACCGGAGTCAACAGCGTCGCCGAGGTCACCAGCCCTCCCACTTCGCTCGCCGACGGCACGGGCCTGGCCGGGTGGGCCGGGTCTGCCGATGCACGACGACATCCTGCCCTGACAACCATGACTACCAATTGCTTCCGACGTATTGCCGTCAGTTTCCAAGGCGTAGGACAACAGGAAAGGAGCCTGTGGTACCGGCGAAACCGGTACCACAGGCCCTTTTCGGGGTGTCTCAGGTCAGGCGGGTGCCTTCCGCAGCGCGATCGCCCGCAGGAAGATGTCACCGATCTTGGTGGGGTCGGTGGCGACGAACGCGCCGCCACCGGCGCTCTTGGCGATGGTGTCCAGCTCCGACTTGCTGACCTCGGTGCCGATACCGATGATGATCACCTGGATCGGCTGGTCCGGATCCTTGATCCGCTTCAGCTCGGCGAGCAGGGCCTTCTGGGAGATGCCGTCGGCGTCCTCGTTCTTGCCGTCGGTGAACAGCACGATCGAGTTGACCTTGCCCGGTTCCCAGTTCGCCTGGACGTCCTTGTACGCGGCCAGCAGGGTGTCGTACAAGCCGGTGTCACCGCTCGACGAGACGACCCGGTCCAGGCCCCGCTCCAACTCGCTGCGCTGCCGCGACAGTGGCGCGATCGGTACCAGTTCCCGGTGGTCCCGCGAGCCCACCAGGTTGGTCGAGAAGACCCACAGGCCGATCGACCAGGAGTCGTCGAACAGGTTCAGCCCCCGCCGGGCCGCCTCCGTGGTGACCTGCTGTCGGGTCGCGCCGTTGGCCGTCGGCACCTCGTTCTTCATCGAGCCGGAGACGTCGATGATGCAGAGCATCCGGCCGGACAGCGTGGCGATGGACCAACTGGAGACCGCCCGTTCCACCGCGTCCGGCGCCAGCCCACCGGCGGCGATGCCGCCCTGCGCCGGAGGTGCGATGGAGGCATCTCCGCCAGCCGGGCTCGGCGCGCCCTGCGGCGCGTTGAAACCGGTGCCCCAGTTGCCGTCCGGCGCGCGCAACGACTGCGCGGCCAGCTTGTCCTTGAACGACGTCGTGGTCAGCGCCTCGAACAGCACCCCCGCAGCCGACGCCTTGGCCGGCTCGATCCCGGGCAGCACCGCGTACGGGTAATCCAGCGGCAACGGCGCCGGCTTCAGGTAGAGCGCCGCCAACGGCACCGGAGGCTTCCGGGCGTTGTACTCGATGACGTCCTCCTCGGACAGCGCCGCCGCACCGAGGGCGCTGGCCAGGGTGGTGGCGTCGGTGGCCGTCGGGAACTTGGCGAGCAGGTCCTGGCGCAGCGCCGAGGCACCCGAGGCCAACGCGCGCAGCGCGCCGACGCGCTCCTGCTCGGCGGTCTCGCCGCCGGCCGACGCCGCGGCGGTCATCATCGACAACAGGCCGGACAGCCCGGCGGCGTCGCGGGTCGGCTCCACGATGCCGGTTTTCAGCGGCCGGTCACTGTTGAGGCGCGTCAGCAGGTCGGTCCAGCCGAGTTCCTGCTGCGGCCAGCCCAACCGGGTGGCGATCGGTTCCGGCATGGCGACCACCACCGGGCTGCTCGCGATGGAGGAGCCGTTGCCGGGCTCGAAGGCCGCCGCGCCTCCGGTCTTGAGTCGCAGCAGCCAGGTCGAGGAGTCCGGGATCCAGACGTCCGGGCTGACCGCGGTGCCGCTGGCCTGCCCCACCCCGGCCAGGATGGCGCCGTGCTTGGCCGCCACCACGGCGGCAACCTCTACCGGGTCGGAGGCGGCGACTGTCACATCGATGCAGGTTCCATCGACCGCGGCGCCCTTCTCCTCCCATTCGGTGGCCGCCTGGTCGACCGCCGGGGCGAGCTCGCTAGCCACCGCGACGGACAGCTCGATCTTGCCCGAGCAGTCCTGGCCGGCGAGTTGGCGATAGCCCACCCACCCACCAGCGGTGACGACGAGTACGCCGACCGCTGCTGCGGCGGCGGCACCGTGAATACTTGAACGCATGCGATGGCGGCCTGCTGACACGCAGACCATCTTGCGTATCCGACCGTTGGACTGCCATGGCCGTTCGGACGAAAGTTACAGAGGAGAAACAGTTTACCCCGATTCCGTAACTTTGAGTAATGACTCAGCGCCGCAATGTGGATGTATCTATGTCTGAGGCCCACGATCAGGGCAGAACGCAAGTTGGGCTCGCAATCGGCAGCGGCTCTCCGACCGCCACCGGCACACCCGTGGCCGGCTCCACCCGGAAAATGCGCACCATGTCCGCCCGTTCGTCTGCGACGTACAGGTGTTCCCCGACAAGCGCGAAGTGGCGGGGCCACTCGCCGCCGGTCTCCACCTCGGCCACGATTTCCGGCAGGCCCGCACCGAGGGCGAAGACGGTCACCGTGCCGACTCCCCGGTTGGCGACGTAGAGGAAGCGACCGTCCCGACCGATTCCGATCTCGGACGGCTGCACATGCCCGCCCCGGTCGCTGGCGTCGACCCGGCCCCGCTGGTGCAGCGCCCCGTCGATCAGCTCGTACGCCAGCACCGAACCATCCAGCTCACCGGAGACGTAGCAGCGCCGCCCGTCGGGATGCCGGGCCAGGTGCCGAGGACCAACCCCGGCCGCGGTTCGCACCCGGGGCGCTCGTGGCACCAGTCGTCCGCTGGCGGCGTCAAGGTCGTACCGGTAGATCGAGTCGGTGCCCAGATCGACCACCAGCAACGGCGACCCACCCGGGCCCGGCGAGACCATGTGAGCGTGCGCACGCTCCTGGCGGTCGGGGTCGGCCCCGTGCCCCTGGTGCTCCACCACGTCAGTGCGCTCGCCGGGCACACCGTCCGCATCGAGCGGGAAGACCGTCACGCTGCCGCCACCGTAGTTCGCCACGAACAGGTGCCCGCCGTCGGGCGCGACCGCCAGGTGGCACGGTTCCGCCCCACCCGTGGGCCACGAGCCGATGGACGACAGGTCGCCGTCGGCCCCGACCTGCCACGCGCTGATCTGGCCGTCGGGCAGCTCGTTCACCGCGTACAGCACGGGCCGCGTCGGGTGGCGGGCGAGGAAGGAGGGCGACGGGGTGACCGCGACGGTGCCCAGCGACGTCAGCTCGCCGGTGCGCGGCTCCCGCCGCGCGGCGACGATGCCGGTGCCGCGCCCTCCGCTGGGCGCGGTGTACCCGCCGATGTGAACGATCTCGCCTCGACCTGCCACCGGCTGCCGCCCTCCGCTCGTTTCCGTCGAACCCATCTCTGAAGCCTTCCCCCGGCACCGGCGGATTAGACCTCCCCACCGCGATCCGGCCGCCCGTGGACGCACCGGAACGCCCTCCGGCCGGTCGACTCAGGCCGTCGGCACCGGCTCGCCCCGATGCCGGGCGACGTGCTCGACCAGGGAGATCAGCACGGTCTTGCCGGACTGCCGGTCCCGGGCGTCGCAGAGCACCATCGGCACCTCCGGGTCCAGATCCAGGGCCCTACGCACGGCCTCCAGGCTGAACCGACGGGAGTCGTCGAAGCAGTTCACCCCCACCACGAACGGAATGCCCCGCTGCTCGAAATAGTCGATCGAGGGGAAGCAGTCGGCCAGCCGCCGGGTGTCGGCGAGCACCACCGCGCCGAGCGCACCGAACGCCAGTTCGTCCCAGAGAAACCAGAACCGGTCCTGTCCCGGGGTACCGAAGAGGTACAGCTGGAGGTCGTCGTTGATGGTGATCCGCCCGAAGTCCATCGCCACCGTGGTGGTCGACTTGGCCTCCACCCCGGAGACGTCGTCGGTGTCGATGCCCGCGCCCGTCAGGATCTCCTCGGTCTGCAACGGCCGGACCTCACTCAACGCGCTAACCAGCGTTGTCTTGCCGGCGCCGAAGCCGCCGGCGATGAGGATCTTCAGCGCGATGGGCACCCGATGTCCCCGCTGATCGCCGTTATAACGCACGGAGTCCATCGACCACCGCCTTGAGGATGTTGTTGTCGGGCAGGTACGTGGCGCGCGGTGGCTGGTGTACGGCGACCAGTCCCCGGGACAGCAGATCACCAAGTAGCACCCGGACCACGCCGACCGCCAGGTCCAGGTCCGCGGCGAGTTCCACGACGGGGGTACCGCTGCCGGCCAACTCCACCAGCAGCCGGTGCTCCGGATACAGCTCCGGGTAGGCGGCGAGGTCCGGGTCCGGCTTCGCCAACACGTACGCGACCAGGTCGAATCCGTCCGTGCTGGGACGGACGCGCCCACCGGTGAGGGTGTACGGCCGCACCACCGGCCCAGCCTCGTCGTCGAGCCACTCGTGTCGATGCTCGGTTAACTCAGTCCGCATCGGTGGCACCCACCGATGCTCGGGCCGGCGCTTGCAGGTTCTCGCCCACCCGGGTCACCAGCATCGCCATCTCGTACGCCACCAGGCCGATGTCCGCGTCGGCGTCGCTGGCGACCGCCAGGCACGCGCCCTGCCCCGCCGCGGTGACGAAGAGGTACGCGGACTCCATCTCCACCACGGTCTGCCGGACCGGTCCGCCGGTGAGGTGCCGGCTCGCGCCCCGGGCGAGACTGGACAGGCCGGACGCCAGCGCGCAGAGGTGCTCGGCGTCGGCGGCGTCCATGCCGGCGGAGGAGCCCAGCAGGAGTCCGTCCGCCGACAGCACCACGGCGTGCCGCGCGGTCGGTACCCGCTCCAGCAGATCGTCCAGCAACCAGTCGAGATCTGCGTTCTGCCTCGTCGATTGCATCAGGCGTCCCTCTCAGTCGCGGTCGGGGAATTCACCGACGCCGGTGTGGTGCCCGGCGGAGAGCCGGGCGGTGCGGTGGTCCGGTCTTGGCCCGCCGGGTCCGCCCCGGTCCGGTCGGGAACCTCCACCGGTGACCCGGCCTCGCCGGTCGGGCCCACGGCAGCTGCGCCGGACTGGTGGTCCGGCGCCGCCAGAGGCGGCACTGCCCGGTCGGTCGCGTTCTCGGGTGGTGGCGGTCCGCCCGGTTCCGGGTTCGAGCTGCGGGCGGCGTCCCGCCGGCCCCGGGCGGTGCCCGCCTGCAGCGCCGACATGACCCGCCGTGCCTCCTCCGGGCTTCGGGGCGTCGGATCTCGGTGCGGCCGGGCTGCCACCGACGGTTGTCGGACGGTCGGACCGTCGATCGCGGCCGTCCGGGCGGGCGGAGCGGTCATCGCCGGCAGCTGGATCGTGGGCGCATCCAGCCCCCGGCGCGCGTCCGGGTGGGCTGGGGCTGGCCCGGCCGACGCCCCGGCACCAGGTTCGAGTGAACCGGCCCCGGGTGGCCGCGTCGGTGCTCGTTGTGGTTCCGTCCCGGTCTTGGCGGCGCGCGGGCCGGCGGGAGCCGCCTCGGTATCGGACGGGACGGTGACAGGCTCGGTGCCCGACGCGGTCGACGGGTCTGACGGGTCGGCGGCGGCGCGGCGACGGATCCGACGGGGCAGACCGTCGGCCTCCGCCGGCCCGACCGTCGAGCGTCCGCCCGGAGCCCGGGCAGCCGCGCCGGACGTCGGAACGCCGGAGGCTGGGCCGCCGGACGACACCGCAGTGCCGCGTTCGACGGTGCGGGTTCGCGGCCGGGGCACCGTGGTCAGCCGAGTCGCGCGGACCAGCCGCCGCTGCTCCGGCGTGGCACCCCGGTCGTCGCCGGCCAGCGCCTCCGGGCCGGGCAACGGCGACGGTTCCTCGGTGATCAGCTCGGTCGGGATGAGCACCACAGCGGTGAGGCCGGTCCCCTCCGACCGACGCAACCGCACCCGGACGTCGTGCCGGGCGGCCAGTCGCGCCACCACGAACAGCCCCAGCCGGGCGGTCTCGCTGGGATCGAACTCCGGCGACCGGGCCAGCTTCCGGTTCGCCTCGTCGATGGCCGCCTCGCTCATGCCGAGACCCTCGTCGGTGACGGAGAGGGCGTAGCCATGGGCCACATGCGCACCGGAGACCTCGACCCGGGAATCGGGCGGTGAGAACGTGGTGGCGTTCTCGATCAGCTCGGCGAGCAGGTGGATGATGTCCCCCACCACCCGGCCGACCGTGCCGGCGGGCTGCACTGTGGTGATGTCGACCCGGTCGTACGACTCGACCTCGGAGATCGCCCCACGGATCAGGTCCACCATGGCCACCGGGTTACGCCAACCCCGCCCCGGCGCGGCACCGGCGAGGATGACCAAATCCTCCGCGTGCCGCCGCAGCCGGGTGGCGAGGTGGTCGACGCGGAACAGCTCGGCCAGGTGATCGGGGTCCTCCGCATCGCGCTCCAGCCGGTCGAGCAAGGCCAACTGGCGGTGCACGAGCCCCTGGCTGCGCCGCGCGATGTTCAGGAAGACGTCGTTGAGGCCGTGCCGCAGGCCCACCTCGACCATGGCCGAACGGATGGCGACCCGGTGCACCTCGGTGAACGCCTGCGCGACCTGGCCGATCTCGTCGGCGCCCTGATCGGCCACCGACGCCTCCCGCGCCAGGTCGACCTGCTCGCCCTTGCGCAGCCGGTCCACCACCTCCGGCAGGCGCCGTTCGGCGTCGGCGAGGGTGCCGCGTACCCGGGTCAACCGTTGCGCGAGGGAGCGGCCGACCCGGACCGCCACCACCAGCGAGAGCACGACGGCGATCAGGCCGAGCAGTCCGGCGGCGGCCAGCCGCACCATGGTTCCTACCGCCATCGGCACGGACCGGTCGGCCAGTCCGTCCGCCTGGGTCAGTTCGAAGTCTCGCAGCGACTGCTGCACCGTGTCGTAGCTCGTCTGCCACGCCTGCGGGTCGAGTCGCAGCCGGGCCGACGGATCCGCGGTCACGATGTCGTCCTGCATCGCCCGTAACCGACCGAACGCCTCCTGCTCGGTCAGCCGCTGGTACGCGGTCCGGTCCGCCTCGGGCAGGTCGGCCACCGCGGCCTCGGCCAGGAACCGCTGATTGCCAATGCCCTGCACGAGCAAGGTGTGCTCGCCCTCGGCGAACCTGCCGGCCGTCAACACACCGGCCAGCAGCGCGTCGGTCTGGCCCAGCAGTTCCCGCGAACGACCGAGGCTGGTCAGCGCCAACGCCTCACGGTTGAGGTCGTGGTCCGGAAGGTTGGCCAGGGCGGTGAAGGTCTGGAAGGCAGAGGCGATCATTCCGCTGTAGAGGCCGACCGCACCGGCGCGGTCGAGATCCCGACGATCGATGAAGCCGCGCCCGGCCGGCAACGCGTCCAGCTCGCCGATGAAGCGATCGAGCCGAGCTTCGAGCAGCTCTCCGGCGGCGTCCCGCAGTTGCTCCCCACTGACCCGCCGACGCAATTCGGCGATGGCCGCGTCGGTGCGGGCCCGTTGTTCCACCAGGGCCGGTAGCACGCAGTTGGCCGGCGGCTGTCCACACTCGGTGCGCGGCGAGGCGAGATGGACCACGGAGAGCCGTCGCTCCCGTTGCAACTCGGCCACCACGGTCTCACCCGGCCGGCCGAGGTCGTACAGGAGAGTACGGGCGGCGAGCAGGTCGAGCGCCGGCCCGAAGGTGAGCGTGGTCGCGAAGATCCACAGTGCCAGCAGCGCGGTCACCGGCACGACGACCAACGCGGTCAGCTTCGAGCGGATCGGCCAGTCGCGGGTGTTCAATCGGACCTCGCCCGGAAGGGTGGCTGGAAGGGCTCCGGCACAGCCGGGCAGCGTCGTCGCCGGGGCGCACCCCGGTTGTCCCGCCGGGACGCCGGCTCGGGCGCCTTGGGCAGGATACGTAATCCGCGCCGGTCGCACTACCGTCCGTCGAGACTACCGGTACGTTGCCGAACGTCCCGGCGACGAACCGCCTGTCGGTTTCCGCCCCGCCGGCAGCCAGGTCGGGCCAGGAAAGTGCGCCGAAACGGGATTGGCGATCACTGCGTGGCGGGAATACCTGCAGGCGAAGGAGGAGCCATGTCGCCCACGCAGATAATCGTCATCGTCCTCGTCATCCTGGTGGTCGCCGCCATCGCCGCCGCCGTCGTCGTGGCCGGCCGCCGCCGGGCGCTCCGGCAGCGTTTCGGCCCCGAGTACGACCACGTCGTCGCCGAGCAGGACAGTCGCAGCGCCGCCGAGCGCGAGTTGCGGGACCGGGAACGCCGGCACGCCGAACTCGAACTGGTCCCGCTCACGCCCGAGTCCCGGGCCCGGTACACCGAGGCGTGGGAGGAGCTCCAGGTACGTTTCGTCGACTCCCCTGCCGAGACCGTCGGGCAGGCCGACGAACTGGTCAGCCGGCTCATCGCCGAACGCGGATACCCCACCGGTGAGTTCGACGACCAGATCGCCCATCTCTCCGTCGAACACGCGCGCACGCTGGGTCACTACCGCGACGCACACGAGATCCATCTGCGCAACTCCCGGGGCGAGGCCAGCACCGAGGATCTCCGCCAGGCCGTCGTCCACTACCGCGCTCTCTTCAGCGACCTGCTCGGCGAGGAGCCGCCGGTCGCTGCCGGAGCGCCGGAACAGCGCCACCCCGACGCCGCCCACGACGCCACCAACCGCTGAGGAGATCACCATGCGGCAGGAAGAGCAGCAGCTCAACAACGACCACCCGGAGACCGTACGCTCCGCCCCGGTGGCGGTGCCGGACACTGAGGACGACCGGACGACTGACGACGGGGCCGACATCGTCGACGAGCCGACGGATCGCGACCGGTCGGAGGCCGACCGGGGCCGCCCCTGGGACGGCCGTCCCGGCTCCGACAGCGAGCGGGCCGAGTTCAACGAGCCGGGTCCGGTGCCAACCACCTTCGGCGCGACCACGGTCGGTGGCGCGGTCGCCGCGTCCGCACTGGCCAGTCCGCGCCCCGAGGACGAGCGCGACCCGCGCGAGGAGGACACCGCCCGACCTGGTGACGGTGCGGTCGACGGGGAACGGGAGGGACGGCGGGCGGACCCGACGGCCGAGTTCAACCGGACCGGCGACGACGATGACCTCGACGACAACGACGCCGAGGCTTCCGCCGCCGACGATGCGGCGGACGACCGGCTGACCGACAATCCCGTCGACGTGGACCGGGCGACGGACGACGGCTCCCTCCGGACGACGGCGGACGACGACACGGCGGCGGCGGGCGGGGCCGGCTTCGGCAGCGCCACACCCACGATGGTCGACCCCGACACGCAGACCTCGGGCGAGGCCACGGCCAGCCCCGGGGCGGCGGCTCCGGCCGGGGCGGCGACGCTGTTCGACGACACGACCGCACAGGGCTTCCGGGACCGCTGGCGCGACGTCCAACTGCGCTTCGTGGATGACCCCCGGGCGGCTGCCGGCGAGGCGCAGTCGCTGGTGGAGGAGGCCATGGAGGCGCTCTCGGCCGCGCTGGCCGAGCACCGCAACAAGCTCGGCGGCTGGCAGGAGGCCGGTTCGTCCGACACTGAGCAGCTGCGGGTGGCGGTACGCGAGTACCGGGACTTCCTCGACCGGGTGCTCGGCCGCTGACTCGCCCGCACCACGACGTTTCACCCGAAGGCGGGTGCCCCCGGATCCGGGGGCACCCGCCTTCGGCGTACCGCCGCAGGCATGGCCACCGGCGAGGCGGGTACGCCCAACAGGGCCGGAGAGCGCCGCGGACAGGAGGGCAGCAGCGATGACGGATCGTGATCGGCAACGACCGCTGGAGGAGCGCCCCGAGGCGGCCGCGGCGGTCGACGACGACAGCACCATCCCTCAGCTGATGACCGGGGGCGGTCCCGACCGGGACAATCCGACGTTCGCCGAACCGGATGATCCGACCGGAAGCGGGCCGACCGACGACATCATCGCCGATCCGTACGCCGCCGGGACCGGCGCGACGGGGACCGGCACCGGTGCCGGCGGGGACAACATCCGCACCGGCGCGGAGCAGCCCTGGGAGCCGGAGGACCTGGTGATGGCTCGGGGGCAGGACCTCACCGCCGAGAACATCGAGCGGGCCCGGCGCGAGTTGGACGAGACCGGCCGGACGGCGATCGAGAAGACGGTTCCCTGATCCGCCCGCGCCCCGGTGCGCCCTCGCCGCGGCGGCGGTAGCCGGTTGCGGCATGCCAACGCCGTCGAGCGGGTGACGGCAACCGTGGCGCAGGCGGCGCGAGGGGCCCCTGGTCCGACCGGTGCGGTCGGACCAGGGGCCCGGGTGACCTGCCGCCGCAGCGCCTCACCTACTGTCGGCGGCGGGTGTGCCTGTGTCCGTCAGGACAGCGGCGGGTAGGCGTTGGCCATCAGCTCGGCGAACTGGGCCGCGAACCAGGCGCCCGAGATCGGGGCGTCCGGCAGGGCACCGCTCATGCTGTTGCCGTTGCGGTCGTTACCGGTGTAGGTCGGGTCGCACATCCGGTCGAAGCCCTTGCCGTCGTTGTTCGGGATCTCGCGGCTGGAGCCGTCCGACTCGCCCGGGGGCTTGGCCCAGACGTAGGCGTCGATGCCGGAAGCCGGCGCGGCCTTCGGCCGCTCGCCCATACCCGCACCGGACTGGTTGCACCAGTTGCCCTTGTGGATGCGGCGGTCGACCCGGCCACCGTCCACGTAGGTGTTCACGTTGGTCGTCGGGCCCGCGCTGGTGGGCCGGTTGGGGCCGCCCCAGCCGTTACGGGAGGTGTCGATCAACATGCCGATGCTGCTGGGGAAGCCCTGCCGGACCAGTTCCTGACGGAACGCCTGGGCGAAGCTCTGCTCGTCGTTGTACTGGTTCCAGTCGATCCAGTCGGACTGCCGCACCGTCTGCCCGTTCACCGAGTCGGTGACCTTCGCGTACGGCTCGATCAGGGCCGAGTAGTTCGCCGTGTTGGTGATGAACCCGTGCACGTGGTTGACGGTGCTGCCGGAGGCCGTCGCGGCCTCCTTCAGGATCTGGGCGGTCGGGGTGAAGTTGCTGTCCCAACCGAGCCAGCCGTGGTGCCCGGCGTCCACGTAGTTGTAGACGTTCGAGAACGCGCCCAGCTGGGCCAGGGCGTAGCCGACACCCTGCACGTACGCGCCGTTGGCCTTGACCGTGTCGCACATGACGGTGCCACCCGGGTTGCCGGAGGTGTTGGTCACCAGGTTCGGCAGCGAGTCCACCTCGATGATGTTGATGATCCTGATGTCGCGGTACTTCGCGTCACCCTGGATCGCCGCGATCGGGTCGATGTACTCGGCCTTGTACTTCGGCAGTTCGTCCGCCTGCAGCTCACCGTTGGAGGCGAGCGCCGCGCAGTCGCGGCCGGGCAGGTTGTAGATGACGAACTGGATGTAGTCGGCACCCTGCTCCAGTGCCTCGTCCAGGTGGTCGCGGATCCCCATCGGGCCGTTGGACTGGCTGTTGTCGGTGCCCTCGATCGCCGCGATCCGGTCGATCCAGACCGCCGTCGAGATGTTCGACACCCGGTTACCGCCGGCGACCGACTCGGCCTTGGCCTTCCACTCCGGGTTCACGTAGCCCTGGGCGTTCAGGTACGGGTTGTCCACCCTGGTACCGGGAGGCGGCGGGCTGGTCGGCGGAGTGCTGGTCGGGGGCGTACTGGTCGGCGGGGTGCTGGTCGGCGGGGTGCTGGTCGGCGGCGTACTGGTCGGCGGCGTACTGGTCGGCGGCGTGCCGCCGTTGCAGGTCACCCCGTTGACGGTGAACGAGGTGGGCTTGGGGTTGCTGCCGCTCCACGAGCCGTTGAAGCCGATGCTGGTGCTGGCGCCGGTGGCCAGGTTGCCGTTCCACGACTCGTTCTGCGCGGTCACGTTGCGGCCCGACTGGCTCCACCGGGCCGACCAGCCCTGAACGAGACGCTGGTTGGCGTCGGGGAACGTGAAGCCGAGCGTCCAGTTGCTGAGCGCGTCGCCGACGTTCCTGATGGTGACGTTGGCGGTGAAGCCGCCCTGCCAGTCGTTGGTCGTGTAGGCCACGTCGCACTGCGTCGCCGCGTGCGCCGCGGTCACCGGTAGCGTCACCAAACCGCCCGCGACCAGCGCGCTCGCGCCGGCCAGCGCGACGGCCCGGCGTCGACCGGACAGCCTTCTCCACACATTCATGCCACTGATCTCCTTGGGCGAGACCGGATCCGCGTACGGCCCGGCACGTGGCCCGAGGGACGTCCTGTGCGGACGACCGCCGGCGCCAACGGGATTCTTCGGGAGCGCCCGACCCGGACGGGCGTTGGTGGTGGTGCGACGACCGGCGTCACCGGTCGGCGGTCAGGTGGTCGTCCGGCGAACCGGATGCCCTCGACACCTGCCTACGCGGTGTGGCTCTGCTCACCGCGTGCTGCGATTCTTGCATGGGAGCGCTTCCATGGCAATGGTTCGATATTTTCGAAACCCTACCGGGCAAATGCCGCAACACCACTACAACGCGAGCGGCGTGCCCTGGCAAGCCCTGCCATACCCATCCCACCAGGCGCCGGACAGGCCGGCACGTCCGGGGGCAGGCATACCGACAAAGCTCGACAGACCGAACGAATGCCAGAACACGAATTTTTCCCTGCATAAGTCATGAAACGGTCTAACGTCGGTTCTGGCTCGGTTGTTGCCGGCCGCAGGACAACAGGGATGGAGTGACACAGGTCATGGCTAAGAAGATGCTGGGGAAGGTCGTTGCGGGTGCTGCCCTCGGCAGCGCCTCCCTGCTGGTGTTCGCGCCAGGGGCCGCGTACGCCGACGGCCAACCGCAGACGGAAGAAGGCAAGGTCTTCGCCAAGCCGCACGCCGTCAAGGCGGGCGAAGAGGTCAAGCTCGTGCAGATCTGCCCCGAGGAGCAGGAGCACCCCTTCGTCTGGTCCAAGGTCACCGGGAAGGTGAAGCTCGAACCGGCCCGGGACGGCGACTCGCGCGGCGACCACAAGGATTGGCGCGAGGAGAACGGCGCTGCTGAAGGCGGCATGGACAGCGAGGGCTGGTCCGGCCACGAGCGTTCGCAGCCCGCCGAGGGCGAGTCCGGCGGCGGTTGGGGCGGCGGCGCCGACGTCCGCGACGACTGGAAGGGCGAGGAGCACGGCCAGGACGCTGAGGGCGGTCGCGACTCCAAGGACCACGACAAGAAGGACTGGAAGAGCCAGGACGAGGCGGGCTACTCGGCCAACGAGGAGTCCACCGGCGACTGGTCCGGTCGGCACGAGAGCGGCTCGGACTCCGCCGAGCGTGACTGGTCCGGCGAAGGCGACTGGTCGGGTGAGTCGCACAAGGGCGACTGGTCGAGCGAGTCGGGCGGGAGCGACTGGTCGGGCGAGTCGGGCGAGAGTGACTGGTCGGGCGAGCGCGAAGACCGCTCCGGCGAGGCTGACTGGTCCGGCAAGCGCGACTGGGCGGCGGACGCGGCCGACGCGCGGGGCAAGGACAGCTGGGAGCACAAGAAGGACTTCGTCTACTACGGCGAGGCCCACGTCGCCCGGGACGCCAAGCCCGGCACGTACAAGTTGGAGGGCTCCTGTGGCACGGGCGAGTTGGTCGTCCTGCCGCACGGTGGGGTCGACGGTGGCGACGGTGGCATCGCCACCGGCGCCGACCGTGGCCTGGCCACCGCCGGGGCGAGCCTGGTCGGCGCGGCCGCCCTCGGTGGCCTCGTGCTGATGCGCCGTCGTCGGGCCGATGAGTTCGCGGCCTGACGCGACGACGGGACGGGCCGGCGGCCGTCACGGGGGACCGTGGCGTGCCGTCGGCGCCGCCGTCGTCGTCCTGCTCGCCATGATGGGCTCCGGGCTCATCGGCGCGTCGCTGAAGACCACCGACTCGCCGCGCCCGCCGCAGCCCGTCGCGGGGACGAGCGATCCGTCCCCGAACGGCCCACTCGCCGAAGCCGACCTCGGCGGCGCGCAGCAGGTACCGACGGGGTTGTCCCGCGCCACCCCCACCACCATCAACATTCCCCGCATCGGAGTCCGCGCCGGCATCATGGCGCTCGGCACCAACCCCGACGGCACCGTCCAGGTGCCCCCGCTCGACCAGGCGCTGCTCGCCGGTTGGTACGAGCCCGGCCCGAGCCCGGGCGAGCCGGGCAACTCCGTCATCGTCGGACACGTCGACTCGGCCGCGATCGGTCCCGCCGTCTTCTTCTCCCTCGGTGCCCTGCAACCCGGCGACACCGTGAGCGTCGAACGGGCCGATGGCCGGACGGCCACCTTCCGGGTGGACTCGGTGGCGTCGTACCCGAAGGACGCCTTCCCCACCGAGCAGGTGTACGGCCCCAGCGACCGGCCGGGCCTGCGGGTGATCACTTGCGGCGGCCAGTTCGACGAGGCGACCGGCGACTATCCCGACAACGTGATCGTCTTCGCCTCGCTGATCCCCTGACCCACCACCCCAGACCCCACCGCCCCGGGTGGTCAGGTGGCGGCGGAGGTGCGGACCAGGGTACGGATCTGGCGCAGCAGTACCGACAGTGCGGCGAGGTCCGCCCGGGACTCGTCGAACTCGCCCATCGCCCGTTCGGCGCGGTGGATCGAGGTGGCGTTCGACTGCTCCCACTGCTGTACCCGCTCCTGCGGCGACAGGTCACCCGGCGTGGAGTCCAGCACCTCCGCGGTGAGCGCGGCGAGTGCGGCGTACAGGTCGTACCGCAGCGCCATCCGCGCGAGCGTCTGCCACCGGTCCTCGCGCGGCAGCAGCGAGATCTTGGACAGCAGCGAGTCCACCCGGAACCGGTCGGAGAGCACGAAGTAGACCGAGGCGACCTCGCCGACGTCCCGCCCGGTGCCGGTGGCGGTCTCCACCACGTCCAGCAGACCGAAGCTGTACATCAGCCGGGTACTGCGCTCGGCCAGCTCACGCGGCACCCCACGCTCGGTCATCGAGTCGATGTGCGCCGCGATCGACTCGCGTTCGCTGCCGTAGAAGAGCGTCTCCATCTGGGGCAGCAGCCGGGTGATCCCGTCCCGCAGTCGCGCGATCTCCGCCGGCACGTCGATCGGCGAGCGGCGGTTGGTCACCAGCCACCGCACCGCCCGGTCGAGCAGCCGCCGGGTGTCGAGGTAGACGTTGGTCTGCAATTCCGGATCGATCCGATTGTCCAGGGCCTCGACCGCGTCCCACAGCTCACGCAATCCGAAGACCTCGCGGACCACCACGTACGCCCGGATCACGTCCGCCGCCGTCGCGGCGGTCTCCTCGACCACCCGGAAGACGAACGAGATCCCGCCCCGGTTGATCGCCTCGTTGACCAGCACCGTGGTCACGATGTCGCGGCGCAACCGGTGCCGGTTCATCCGGTCGGCGAACCGTTCCCGCATCGGCGTCGGGAAGTAGTTGACCAGAACCTCACCGGTCCACTCCTCGTCGGGCAGCCCGTCGGTGAGGATCTCCTTCTCCAGGGCGATCTTCACGTACGCCAGCAGCACGGCGAACTCCGGCGCGGTCAACCCGGACTCGGTGCGTACCGCCAACTCCTCGTCCGGCGGCAGCGCCTCCAGCGACCGTTCCAGGACGCCGGCACGCTCCAGCTCCGTGATCATCCGTCGGTGCACCGGAAGCAGCGAGGTCGCCTGGGCCTGGGAGTTGTTGATCGCCCGGGCCTGGTCGTAGTTGTCCCGCAGGACAAGCTCCGCCACCTCGTCGGTCATCCGGGCGAGCAACTCGTCCCGCTCGGGGACACTCAGCTCACCGTCGGCGACCGCGGTGTTCAGCAGGATCTTGATGTTCACCTCGTGGTCGGAGCAGTCCACCCCGGCCGCGTTGTCGATGAAGTCGGTGTACATCCGGCCGCCCGCCTGGGCGTACTCAATCCGGCCGTGCTGGGTGAAGCCCAGGTTGCCGCCCTCGCCCACCACCCGGCAGCGCAGGTTGCGCCCATCCACCCGAATCGCGTCGTTGGACTTGTCGCCCACCTGAGCGTTGGTCTCACTGGACGCCTTGACGTAGGTGCCGATGCCGCCGTTCCAGAACAGATCGACCGGCGCGGTGAGGATGGCCTTCATCAACTCCTGCGGGCTGAGCTGGTCGACGTCGTCGTCGAGCCCGAGCACGGCACGGACCTGTGGTGACACCGGCACCGACTTCGCCGTACGCGGGTAGATCCCACCACCGGCCGAGATCAGCTCGGCGTTGTAGTCCTCCCAGGTGGACCGGGGCAGGTCGAACAGCCGCTTCCGTTCGGCGTACGAGGTGGCCGCATCCGGGTCCGGGTCCAGGAAGATGTGCCGGTGGTCGAACGCGGCCACCAGCCGGATGTGCTCCGACAGCAGCATGCCGTTGCCGAAGACGTCACCGGACATGTCGCCCACCCCGGCCACGGTGAAGTCCTGACTCTGGGTGTCATGCCCCATCTCGCGGAAGTGCCGCTTGACCGACTCCCACGCGCCCCGGGCGGTGATGCCCATCTTCTTGTGGTCGTATCCGGCCGAGCCGCCGGAGGCGAAGGCGTCGCCCATCCAGAAGTTGTGTGCCGTCGAGATCTCGTTGGCGGTGTCGGAGAAGGTGGCGGTGCCCTTGTCCGCCGCCACCACCATGTACGGGTCGTCGCCGTCGTGCCGGACCACGTCGTCGGGCGGCACGATCTCGCCGGCCACGATGTTGTCGGTGACGTCCAGCAGCGCCGAGACGAACTCCTTGTAGCAGGTCACCGCCTCATCGCGGTCACCCGGCTTCTGCTTGAGCACGAAACCGCCCTTGGCGCCGACCGGCACGATGACGGCGTTCTTCACCATCTGCGCCTTGACCAGACCGAGCACCTCGGTGCGGAAGTCCTCCCGCCGGTCGGACCAGCGCAGGCCGCCCCGGGCCACCGGCCCGAACCGCAGGTGCACACCCTCGAACCGGGGCGAGTACACGAAGATCTCGAACTTCGGTCGGGGCGCGGGCAGCTCGGGGATCGCCTGCGGATCGAGCTTGAACGCCACGTACGGCTTGGGTCGCCCGCCCACCGGCCGCTGATAGAAGCTGGTGCGCAGGGTGGCCTGGATCAGGTTCAGGTACGACCGCAGGATCCGGTCCTGGTCGAGGCTGGCCACGTCGTCCAGCGCGGCGCGGATCTCGGCCACCAGTTCGGCGCCCCGCCGCTGACGCTGCTCGGCGTCGACCGGCCCCGGCTCGAACCGCGCCTCGAACAGCTGCACCAGCAACGTGGCCAGGTGCGGGTACGCGATGAAGGTGGACTCCATGTAGTCCTGCGAAAACACCGTGCCGGTCTGTCGCAGGTACTTCGCGTACGCCCGCAGCACCACCACCTGACGCCAGGTCAGCCCGGCGAGCAGCACCAGCTCGTTGAAGCGGTCCACCTCGGCTTCGCCCCGCCAGGCCGCCGCGAAGGCGTTCTCCACGTGCGGGCGCACCTCGGCCAGTTCCTGGTGCCCCTCCGGCAGTCGTAGCCCGAAGTCGTACAGCCAGATCCGACCGTCGACCCGTTCCACCTCGTACGGGTGCTCGTCGACCACCTTCACGCCGAGCGAGTGCAGCACCGGCAACACCGCCGAGAGCATCATCGGCTCGCCGTAGCGGTACACCTTGAACCGCACGTCCATCGACTCGTCGACGTCCGGACCCCGGCCGACGGCACGCGGCGCAAGCTGCTTGCGGAACAGGTGCATCTCCAGCTGGCCGGGCTCCTCCAACAGCTCCAGCTTGGCCAGGTCCTTCATCGCCTCGTACGGCGTGTGCCCGTCCTTGTAGCCCTCCGGGAACGCGTCGGCGTACCGACCGAACAGGTGCTTGGCCTGCTCGTCACCGAGCTTGCGTTCCAGCACCAGCCGGTAGTCGTCGTCCCACAACCGGGTGGCGTCGGCCAACTCCTCGGCCAGCAGGTCGGCGTCGATGTCGCCGGGCGGGCTCGTCGGGTCGGTACGGACGATGAAGTGCACCCGGGCCAGCATCGACTCGGTCACCCGGGTGGTGTAGTCCACCCCGACACCGTTCAGCTCACGCAGCAGGATGTCCTGCATACGCAGCCGGTTCTGCGTGGTGAACCGGTCCCGGGGCAGGTAGATCAGACAGGAGATGAACCGCCCGTACGCGTCCCGGCGCAGGAACACCCGCAGCTGCCGGCGACCGGCCATCCGCAGTACCCCGATGACCGCGTGGTACAGGTCGTCGGTCTTGATCTGGAACAGCTCGTCGCGCGGGTACGTCTCCAGGATCTGCATCAGATCCTTGCCCGAGTGGCTGCGCAGGCTCAGGCCCGACCGGTCCAGCACCTCGGCGACCTTGCGTCGGACCACCGGCAGTTCCTGGACGCTGGTCCGGTACGCGGCGGTGGAGAACAGGCCCAGGAAGCGCCGCTCGCCCACCACCTCGCCGTCCTCGTCAAAGATCTTGAAGCCGATGTAGTCGAGGTACGCCGAGCGGTGCACGGTGGCCCGCGAGTTCGCCTTCGTGATGATCAGCAGGCGCTTCTCGGTGACCTTCTCGTGCGCCTCGGGCGTCATCGAGGACAGCGCCCGCGCGTCCGGCGAGTCCTGACGCAGGATGCCCAGTCCGGTGCCGAGCACCGCTTCCAGCGCCGGCCCACCCTCGGCCGAATTCGGCACCAGCCGGTACTCCCGGTACCCGAGGAAGGTGAAGTGATCGTGCGCGAGCCAACGCAGCAGCTCGACCGAGTCGGTGATGTCCTTCTCCGGCACCGGTGGCCGGTTGTCACTGGTGCGCGCGGCGGCCAGTTCGTCGGCGAGGGCGAGGGCGCGCTGACGCATCTTCGGCCAGTCCTCGACGGCCTCCCGCACGTCGGTCAGCACCCGTTGCAGTTCCCGGCGTAGCTTGTCCCGCTCCTCCGGGTCGCGGACCGGGTCGATCTCGATCCGCATCCAGCTCTCGACCAGGTCGCCGGAGATCGCGTCGTCCGGCTCCACGTCGGCGGCGACCTCGACCAGCCGACCCAACGGCTCCCGGCGGACCACCACCAGCGGGTGCACCAGCAGGTGGACGTCCAGATGGTGGGTGTTGAGCAGGGCGGTCACCGAGTCGACCAGGAACGGCATGTCGTCGGTGACGATCTCGATGACGCTGTGGTGCTGCTCCGCGTCGGGCGAGTGGATCCGTAGCTTCAACTCACCCGGTACCCGCTGTCGGGCCAGTTCCCGGTGCGCGCGGGCGGCGTCGAGCATCTCCTCGGCGGTGAACCCGATCAGCTCCTCGTCCGGCGCGAACCGCCAGAACCTGCCCACCAGGGTCGCCGCATCATGATCGTCACCGGCCAGCGACACCGCCTGGGCCACCAGGCGCTCGGCGTTGGGCACCGGCTCGTCGAACTCGGCGTCCTCCGCGTCGTCGGTCAGCGCCTCCGGCGGTAGTCCCAGGTCGTAGAGAGTGTCGATGCTCGAACCGGTCATCCCGGTCACACCTGTGTCTAGCCGACCGAAACCGTCCCCGTCGGTCGCCGTGTCGAAACTGTCGTCCCGGCTGGTGTCAACCTGCCGGAGGTCGGGTTCCGGTTTGATCGCCGGACGCCGGTCCATCGGTGCCACTCCCCTCGACCCACAACGCTGTGGGTCACTCTGCCGCCAAGCCTAGGCCGACCGATCGGTGCTTCCGTCGGCGGACCACCGGCCGGACGTCCGGATCTCCGACGCCGTCCTTTCACCCGTTGCGGTACGAGGTTCGACCGGGTTCGGAGTACCCCGCCTGATGTTGTTCATCACACCGTCACGAGACCGTCTTTTCCCCTGACCAGACCCATCCGGGACAGTGGCCGTCGCCCCGGCGTACTAGCGTGCGGAGCAGCCGACCAGAAGGAAGCACGAGATGTACGTTCCGCGCCGACAACGCCGCAGCCGGTCGCCACTGACCGTCGTCGTCGCCTGCCTGGTCGTAGCGGCCGGTCTGGTCGCCTGCTCGGGCGAGGACGGCCCGCAGCGCACCGTCGACGCATTCCTCGACGGCTGGCGCAAGGGCGACCTGAACGCGGTCGGTTTCGTCGACCCGACCGGCGCGAAGGTTCCCGCAGCCAACGTCGTCCGGGAGATCCGGGAGCTCTCCGGCGAGCTCGTCGATGCTCCGCTCACGCTGACCCGCCAGGGCGATCCGGAGGTGGTCCGGGACACCGCCACCGCCACCATCCGCGCCGAGTGGACGCTACCGGGCGGGACGCTCTGGGCGTACGACCGTCCGCTGCGACTCAGCCAGGGCAGCGACGACCAGTGGCAGGTGATCTGGGAGCCGCAGATCGTTCAGGAACAGCTCACTCGGGGTGACCGGTTGGGGCTGCGGCGGGACCGTGCGCCGCGGGCGACCGTGCTGGACGGTGCCGGCGAGCCGATCGTGGCACCGCGCGACGTGGTCCGGGTGGGGTTGCGGCCCAGCGAGGTGACCGACGTCAAGGCCATGGTCCGCGAACTGGACACCGCGTTCCGCGCCATCCGGCCGGCGATCACCCCGCCGGTCGACCTGTCGGACCTCCCCAAACGGCTGAAGGAGGCCAAACCGGACGCGTTCGTCGAGGTGGTCACCCTTCGGGACGAGGCGTACCGGCAGATCAAGTCGCGCATCTACCCCCTGCCGGGGACGAAGTTCCCGACCGACAAGCTGGACCTCGCACCGACCCGCGAGTTCGCCCGGGCGGTGCTCGGCAGCGTCGATCCGGCGTACGCCGAGGACCTCGCCAACCACCCCGACCGCTACTCCGCCGGCGACCTCGTCGGTCACGGAGGATTGCAGGGCAGCTGGGACGAACGGCTACGCGGCGTACCGGGGCTGGCCGTCGTGATCAACCGTCCCGGGCCGGACGGGACCGTGGAACCGACCGGCACCGAGGTGTTCCGCCGTGAGCCCCAGCCCGGCCAGCCGGTTCGCACCACGCTCGACGTGACCACCCAGAACGCCGCCGATCGGGCACTGCGCGGCGAACGCCGGCGCTCCGCCCTGGTGGCCGTACGGATCAGCGACGGTGCCGTCCTCGCCGCCGCCAACGGCCCCGGGGCCGCCGGGGAGAACCTGGCCTTCACCGCGCAGGTGCCACCCGGCTCCACCTTCAAGATGGTAAGCGCGTTCGGGCTGATCGAACGCGGCGCGGTGACTCCGGACACCACCGTCGCCTGCCCGAAGAGATTCGTCGTGGACGGACGTTCCTTCAAGAACTCCGATGACTTCGCCCTCGGCGAGGTGCCGTTCCGCACCGACTTCGCCAAGTCGTGCAACACCGCCTTCACCGCGCTCGCCCCCCAGTTGGGCGCGGACGGTCTGGCCGCCGCCGGACGCACTCTGGGCCTGGAAGGCGAGTGGGGTGACCTGGGCCTCGACGCGTTCACCGGCAAGGTCTCCGCCGGTGGCGGTGCCACCGAACAGGCCGCCGCGGCGATCGGTCAGGGTACGACAGTGGTCAGCCCCCTGGCCATGGCGGCGGCGACCGCAGCCGTGGCCAGGGGCCAGTTCGTCCCGCCGAAGCTGTTGCTGGATCCGGCGCCGGCCTCGGTAGCCGAATCGGGGCCGCAGTTGAAGCCCGAGGCGGTCACGGCAGTCCAGGAGATGATGCGCGAGGTGGTAACCAGCGGCTCCGGCACGGCCCTGCGGGATGTGCCGGGCAAGCCGGTGCACGGCAAGACCGGCACCGCCGAGTACGACGACAACCCGGAGAACACCCACGCCTGGTTCGTCGGCTGGCAGGGCGATGTGGCGTTCGCCGTCTTCGTCGAGAAGGGTGGCTCGGGCAGCGGCACCGCAGTACCGATCGCCGAGCGCTTCCTCCGCGCCCTACCCGACTGACCCCCTCAGCCCCCACCGCCGCTGATCCCCCGCAACGATCGCCGGTAAGCAACTTCGGGGTTGTTGCTGGGTCAGCGGGCCTCCAGGCAGCAACAACTCTGAAGCTGTCCGGAACGGCGGCGGGATGAGACGGCGGCGCTCTGTCAGGCGGCCGGCCCGCCGGTGGCGGTCGCCGGGCGAGTGGCCCCCGTCGAGAAAGCGGTGCCGCCCAGGTCACCACCGGCTACACCACCATCGGCCAGGTCATGATCAGCCAGGCCACCATCGACCGGGTCACCGCCGCCCGCGCTGCCGCCACCCACACCGCCACTGCCGTCGCCCGCGCCACCGCCGTCCGTGCCGCCGCCACTGCCACTCCGGCGACCGTCGCTGTGGCGATGGTCGTCGGCCTGACCGCGGTCGACCGGCGCCGGTGCGTCCGGTGGGCCGGGTTGATCGGGGCCCCGGCGCGGGCCGGGGGTGGGACGGAGCCTCTCCTCGGGACGCAGCCGAGGTGGCGCCGAGCCGGGGGCGGTCACCGGGCGCAGGCCGGATACCACGGTGTTGACGATCTCCGTGGCGTACGCGCCGTCCGGGTCGTAGTCGGGGTCGAAGACGGTCAGCTCGACGCCGAGGCAGTGCGGGGTGTCGACCAGACCGGCGAGCAGGATCTCCAGCTCGGCGAAGGCGATGCCGCCAGGATCGGGCGCATCGACCGCCGGCATCACGGCGGGGTCGAGCACGTCCACGTCGACGTGCACCCAGTAGCCGGCGCAGTCGGCCAGCTGCTCGTGCGCCCACTGGGCGGTACGCGCCGCGCCCTCGGCGCGTAGCGCCGGCACCGGTCGGGTGATGATCCCGGCGGCCTGCAGGTCGAGTCGGTACTCGTCCTGGGCACGGATGCCGAGCACCACCACATCGACGTCCCGGAAGTAGGGTCGACGGCCCTCGATCGCCGCCAGGTCGGCCTGGCCCCGACCGGTCACCAGGGCGAGATCCTCACCGGCCGCCGCTCCCACGTACGAGGCGTTGCCGGGGTGTCGGAAGTCGGAATGGCCGTCGACGAAGACCAGCCCGATCCGGCCGCCGACCGCCTCACCCAGCCGGTGCATGGCCAGCGCCGAGCCGAGCAGAATCGAGCAGTCACCACCGAGGACCACCGGGAACTCTCCCCGGTCGATGATCGCGCCGATCCGGTCGGCCAGCGCCGCAGAGTAGTCGGCGATCTCCCGCGCGTGGCAGACGCCGTCCCCGGGTCGCCAGTCACCGGCGTCGTAGCGGGGCGGGGTCAGGCAGCCCGCGTCACGGGCGCGCAACCGGGGCAGCAGTCCCTGGTCCCGTAGCGCGCCCGGCGCCTTCCCGCAGCCGGGGACGGAGGTGGGCGTCGGCGGGCGCAGACCGAGGTTGCTCGGCGCGTCGAGGACGGCGATCCGGCGCATCATGGGCCGCCTTCGTTCGCGACTGCGGGGCTCGCAAGCTCACTCCTCGCGCTCACCTAAGCCTCCCGTCCTCGTGGTGTGGGGGCGGGCCGGCGACACGCCGGCCCGCGCTGGCGTGGCAGGTACTCAGAACAGGGCGCTGGCCAGGGCCCGGCGGGCCGAGGCGACTGCGGGATCCTCTGGCCCGGCGATGGTGAACAGGCCGATCAGGTGCTGACGGACCTTCTCCCGATCGTCGCCGGCGGTGCGGCGCACCAGCCCGACCAGGCGCTGGTAGGCCTGATCGGCCAGGCCGCTCAGCACCTCGATGTCGGCGGCGAGCAGTTGGGCGTCGACATCGTCGGGGTCGGCCGCCGCGGCGGTGAGCGCCGCCTGCGGATCGGCTCCGGCCACCCGGCGGGCGAGTCCCACCTGAGCCAGCCCGGCCTCGGCCGCGGCGTCCGCCGGGGTTTCCGCGAGGATCTTGCGGTACGCCTGCTCGGCGGCGTCCAGGTCGCCACTCATCAGCGCGTCGTCCGCCTCGTTGAGCCGTGGGTCCTCCGGCTCGGTCACGCTCACCCCGCCGGCCTTGAGCACGGCCTGGAGCCACTGACGAAGCTGTGCCTCGGGCACCACGCCGGAGAAGGCGTCCACGGGTTGCCCGCCGACCACCGCGTACACCATCGGGATGCCCTGGACCCGGAACATCTGCGCGAGCCTCGGGTTGGCGTCCACGTCGACCTTGGCGAGCACCCAGGCACCGCCGCTCTCGACCGCCAGCCGTTCCAGCACCGGAGAGAGTTGCTTGCAGGGCTGGCACCACTCGGCCCAGAAGTCGACCACGACGGGTGTGGTCAACGAGCGCTCCAGGACCTCCGACTGGAAGGTCGCCTCGGTCACGTCGACGACTGTGACTCCGCCGACGGCACCGCCGGGCGCCCCGGCGGGCGGGCCGGCCTGAACCGGAGCCGGTGTGGAACTGGGGGCAGGGGTGCGCAGCGCGCTGAGGTCGACCGCGCCGCGGGTAAAGATCGACGAGGTGATCCGTGGGTCGCTCATGGTTATCTAGTCTCGCACGCAGTTCGCCGAACTCGGATCAGCCTCGGCCCGCGCAGTTGCCACTGTCACCCCTGCCCAGCCGCCCTGATGGGGCGAAGGTCAGAACCGTGCGGGCTCGCGGTAAACGCCCCATTCGGCGCGCAGCGCGTCGCAGATCTCGCCGAGGGTCGCCTCCGCCCGGACGGCGTCGAGCATCGCCGGGATCATGTTCTCCCCGGTACGGCTCACCGCCACCATCGCCTCGACCGCGGCACGTACCCGGGAGTCGTCCCGACCGTGCTTGCGTTCGGCCAGCATCCGGCGCTGCTCCAACTCCACCTCGTGCGAGATGCGGAGGATCTCCAACTCCTTGGCGACCGTTCCGGTGTGGCAGTTGACGCCGACGATCTTCTTGTCGCCCTTCTCCAACGCCTGCTGGTACGCGAACGCGGCCTCGGCGATCTGTCCGGTGAACCAGCCGTCCTCGATGCCCCGCAGGATGCCGGAGGTCATCGGCCCGATCTGGTGCGGGCCGTCGCCACCGAGCGCGCGGATCCGGGCGAAGATCTCCTCCGCCTCGGCCTCGATCCGGTCGGTGAGCGCCTCGACGTACCAGGAGCCGCCCAGCGGGTCGGCCACGTTCGTCACCCCGATCTCCTCCATCAGCACCTGCTGCGTACGCAGGGCGATCTCGGCGGACTCGTCGGTGGGCAGGGCGAGGGTCTCGTCCAGGGCGTTGGTGTGCAGCGAGTTGGTGCCACCGAGCACGGCGGCGAGCGCCTCGACGGCGGTGCGTACCACGTTGTTGACCGGCTGTTGCGCGGT
Source organism: Verrucosispora sp. WMMD703 (assembly GCF_049178935.1). Taxonomy (NCBI): domain Bacteria; kingdom Bacillati; phylum Actinomycetota; class Actinomycetes; order Micromonosporales; family Micromonosporaceae; genus Micromonospora; species Verrucosispora sp. WMMD703. The sequence goes on from NZ_JBMHMM010000004.1 coordinate 5,570,052, forward strand.
CAGCGACACGCCGGCGGTCTGCGTGTGGAATCGCAGCCAGAGCGCCTTCTCACTGGTGGCGCCGTAGACGTCGCGCAGCCAGCGGGCCCAGATCCGGCGGGCGGCCCGGAACTTGGCGATCTCCTCGAAGAAGTCGACGTGCGAGTCGAAGAAGAAGCTCAGCCCGGGGGCGAAGACGTTGACGTCAAGCCCGCGCGAGAGTCCCAGTTCGACGTAGCCGAAGCCGTCGGCCAGGGTGTACGCCAGCTCCTGCGCGGCGGTCGAGCCGGCCTCGCGGATGTGGTAGCCGGAGACCGACAGCGGCTTGTACCGCGGGATCTCAGCCGCGCAGTATTCCATCAGGTCGCCGATCAGGCGCAGGTGCGGCTCCGGGTCGAACAGCCACTCCTTCTGCGCGATGTACTCCTTGAAGATGTCGGTCTGCAGCGTCCCGTCCAGACTCGACAGGTCGGCGCCCTGGCGCTCGGCGGCGACCAGGTACATGCAGAACACCGGCACTGCCGGGCCGGAGATGGTCATGCTCGTGGTGACCCCGGCCAGGTCGATGCCGTCGAAGAGCGCCTCCATGTCGGCGGCGCTGTCCACCGCCACCCCGCAGTGGCCCACCTCGCCGAGCGACTGCGGGTCGTCGGAGTCGCGCCCCATCAGGGTGGGCATGTCGAAGGCGACCGAGAGCCCGCCGCCACCGGCGCCCAGGATCATCTTGTAGCGCTCGTTTGTCTGCCGGGCGTTGCCGAACCCGGCGAACTGGCGGATGGTCCAGGTCCGCCCCCGGTAGCCGGTCGGGTAGAGGCCCCGCGTGTAGGGGAACTCCCCGGGCCAGCCGATCCGCTCGAACCCCGGGTACGCGGCACCCTCCGGTGGACCGTAGACCGGGTCGACGGGCATCCCGGAGAGCGTGGTGAAGTCGGCGTCCCGCTTGCGCGCGGAGTCGTAGCGGGCCTGCCAGCGGGCCCGCCCGGCTGCGATGTCGTCGGCGTTCATCCCCGGGCTCCTCCTCGAGTCCTCGACTGCAACCGAGTGTAGAGCCCTTACCTGAACGATCGATAAGGCAGTTCGTACCGACCGGTAACGTGAGCTGCCCGAACTCAGGCGGCCGGGCCGTCGATGGCCACGTCGTCCACCCGGATGTTGATCTCGTCGACCCGCAGTCCGTACGCCTCGACCGCCCGGGTCACCTCGACCCGCACCGCCGTGGTCACCTCCGGCACCGGATGCCCGGCGTCGGTCACGATGACCAGGTTGATCACGGCACCGCCGTTTGTGACGTGCGCGGAGCAGCCCCGACGCGCGTCGCCGACCTGGTCGAGCCCCACCCGGTCCAGCACCGCGTTGAAGAACCGGGCGACGTCGCCACCCAGCTCGACCACGCCGGGCACGGCCTTCGCCGCGGCCACCGCGATCTTCTCCACCACCTCGTCCGAGATGTGGGTACGCCCGCCCGCCACCGCGTCCGGCGTCATCGCCAACTCCTGCGTCATCTCGTGGTCCATGCGTCCCCCAGCGGCCGTCGCAGTACCCGCGCATCCGCGCGGCGGTGCGAGCCTAACCGTCTCCAGCGGTCCGCAGTGGACGCGGTTACCCGGCGAGCTGGGCGAGCAAGGTCTCGGCCGCGGCGTACGGATCGGTGGCACCGGCCGCCACCTCGGCGGCGAGCGCCGGCAGCTGCGTACCGTCGCGCAGCGAGCCGATCCGGGCGCGGAGCACGCCGAGCGCGATCGCCTCGACCTCGGCGGCGGCCCGCGCCTCACGCCGACGTCGCAACTCGTCGTGCTCGACCAGCCAGGCGCGGTGCTTGTCGATGGCGGCGGCGACGTCGTCGATGCCCTCACCACGGGCGGCGACCGTCCGCACCACCTGCGGACGCCACTGGCCCGGACCGCGCTCGCCGAGGGCGATCATGCCCTGGATGTCCCGGACGGTGGCGTCGGCACCGTCCCGGTCGGCCTTGTTCACCACGAAGACGTCGGCGATCTCCAGGATGCCGGCCTTCACCGCCTGGATCGCGTCGCCCATGCCCGGCGCGAGCAGCACCAGCGTGGTGTCGGCGAGCGAGGCCACCTCGACCTCCGCCTGCCCGACCCCGACGGTCTCCACCAGCACCACGTCACAGCCGGCGCCCTCCAGCACCCGCACCGCCTGCGGGGTGGCCGCCGACAGCCCGCCGAGGTGCCCCCGGCTGGACATCGAGCGGATGTAGACGCCCGGGTCGGTGGCATGGTCCTGCATCCGCACCCGGTCACCGAGGATCGCGCCGCCGGTGAACGGGCTGGACGGATCGATGGCCAGCACCCCGACCCGGTGCCCGTGCGCCCGCAGCACCCTGACCAACTCGTTGGTGGTGGTGGACTTGCCCACCCCCGGCGAGCCGGTCAGGCCGACCACCTGGGCCCGTCCGGTGTACGGGGCGAGCGCCGCGGCGATGGCCGGCACGGTCTCGTCGCCCGACTCGACCAGGGTGATCAGTCGGGCCACCGCGCGGGGGTCACCGTCGCGGGCCCGTTCGACAAGCATCGGAACGTCCCGGCTGCGGCGTACCGAACCGGTGGCCGCCGCCGGGACGCGGGTGTTCGACTCGCTCACAGATCGGTTTCGGTGGGGTCGGGAACATGGATGATCAGTGCGTCGCCCTGTCCGCCACCCCCGCAGAGCGCTGCCGCGCCGGTGCCGCCGCCGCGCCGCTTGAGTTCCAGCGCGAGGGTGAGCACCAGCCGGGCGCCGGACATGCCGATCGGGTGGCCGAGCGCGATCGCGCCGCCGTTGACGTTGACCTTGTCGGGGCTGATCCCGAGGTCACGGGTCGACTGGATACCGACCTGCGCGAACGCCTCGTTGATCTCGATCAGGTCGAGGTCGGAGACGGCCAGACCGCCCTTGCGCAGGGCGTGCTGGATGGCGTTCGAGGGCTGCGAGTGCAGGGAGTTGTCCGGGCCTGCCACGTTGCCGTGCGCCCCCACCTCGGCCAGCCAGGCCAGGCCCAGCTCCTTGGCCTTCGCCTTGCTCATCACCACCACGGCGGCGGCGCCGTCGGAGATCGGCGAGGAACTGCCGGCGGTGATGGTGCCGTCGGAGGTGAACGCCGGGCGGAGCTTGGCCAGGGAATCGGCGGTGGTGTCCGGCCGGATGCCCTCGTCCTCGCTGATCACCAGCGGGTCACCCTTGCGCTGCGGGATGACCACCGGGGTGATCTCCTCGGCGAAGTGGCCGTTCTTCTGGGCGGCGGCGGCGCGCTGGTGGCTGCTGGCCGCGAACTCGTCCTGTTCCCGGCGGGTGATGCTCCGGGTGCTGCCGTGCCGCTCGGTGGACTCCCCCATCGAGCAGCAGTCCCACGCGTCGGTCAGCCCGTCGAGCGCCATGTGGTCCTTGATCACCACATCGCCGTACTTGTAGCCGGCGCGCTGGCCGAGCAGCAGGTGCGGGGCGTTGGTCATCGACTCCATGCCGCCGGCCACCACGATGTCGAACTCACCGGCCCGGATCAGCTGGTCGGCCAGGGCGATCGCGTCGAGCCCGGAGAGGCAGACCTTGTTGATCGTCAGGGCCGGTACGGACATCGGGATGCCGGCCTCGACGGCCGCCTGCCGGGCGGGAATCTGCCCGGTACCGGCCTGGAGCACCTGGCCCATGATCACGTACTGCACCTGGTCGGCTGCGACTCCTGCCCGTTCGAGCGCGGCAGAGATCGCGATGCCGCCGAGTTTCGTCGCCGGTAGGTCCTTGAGGTTGCCCAGCAGGCGCCCCATCGGGGTCCGCGCGCCGCTGACGATCACCGAAGCCATACCTGCCTCCGAAGGGGTGCCGACCTGTACGCCTTAACGATTGTTCGGCCAGACTAACGTCATGCCTGAGAACTCCCCCGTCGAGCCCGCTGCCGACTATGTCACAGACATCGGGCTGCGCCGCATCGACCATGTCGGGATCGCGGTGCCCGACCTCGACGCCGCCATCGACTTCTACCAGCGCACCTTCGGGATGCGCTGTGTGCACACGGAGACCAACACCGAGCAGGGCGTCCGGGAGGCGATGCTGGCGGTCGGGCCGAGCACCGAGGGCGGTTGCGTCCAGCTACTCGCGCCGCTGACCCCGGAGTCGACGATCGCGAAGTTCCTGGACCGCAACGGCCCGGGCGTTCAGCAGGTGGCGTACACGGTGACTGACATCGACGCGGCCTGCGCGGCGCTGCGCGAGCGTGGCGTACGACTGCTCTACGAGAACCCGAAGCGTGGCACCGCCGACTCGCGGATCAACTTCGTGCACCCGAAGGACGCCGGCGGCGTGCTGATCGAGCTGGTCCAACCGGCCGCGGCGCACTGATCCGAAGGGCCGCGCACGACCGCCGCGAGCACGGAGGTGTGCGCTTGCCGGAGCGAGCATGCACCTCCGCGCAGCGGCCGATGCACTTTTTCACAGGAGGCTTCCGACCCTAGCTACCGTTCAGTAACCTCCGGCCTCACAGGTAGCCCGAAGGCGCGGGATGTGGCGGCGGCCGACATGGTGATCGCCGCCGACCAGCGTCGACGATGGCAGCCCCAGGCCCGCCGCCGAGCGGCGAGAACCGGAGGTCACCGTGCAGGACATCCTCGAAGCCATCATGGCGGCGGACGGGTCGGCCGACCCGGCACGCGAGTTGGCCGGTGTCGCCGGACTGCCGGTACCGGAGAGCTACCGGGGCGTGGTGGTCCGGGCCGAAGAGACCCGGATGTTCGACGGCATGACCACCCGGGACAAGGACCCGCGCAAGGCGCTGCACCTCCAGGAGGTGCCCACACCCGAACTCGGCCCGGGCGAGGCACTGGTCGCGGTGATGGCCAGCGCCATCAACTACAACACCGTCTGGACCAGCATCTTCGAGCCACTGTCCACCTTCAGGTTCCTCCAGCGCTACGGCCGCACCTCCGAGTTGGCCCGCCGGCACGACCTGCCGTACCACGTGGTCGGTTCGGACGCGGCGGGCGTGGTGCTACGGGTCGGTGCCGGGGTGAGTCGCTGGCGCCCGGGCGACGAGGTGGTGGCCCACTGCCTGTCGGTCGAGTTGGAGGACGCGGCCGGTCACGACGACACGATGCTCGATCCGCAGCAGCGGATCTGGGGGTTCGAGACCAACTTCGGCGGCCTGGCCGAGCTGGCCGTGGTCAAGGCCAACCAGCTGATGCCCAAGCCGGCGCACCTGAGCTGGGAGGAGGCCGCCAGCCCCGGGCTGGTCAACTCGACCGCGTACCGGCAACTGGTGTCGCACCACGGGGCGAACATGAAGCAGGGCGACGTGGTGCTGATCTGGGGCGCCTCGGGCGGCCTGGGCGGCTACGCCACCCAGATGGCGCTCAACGGCGGTGCGATCCCGGTCTGCGTGGTCTCCTCGCCGGAGAAGGCGGAGCTGTGCCGGCGGATGGGTGCCGAGCTGGTCATCGACCGCTCCGCCGAGGGCTTCCGGTTCTGGTCCGACGAGCAGACCCAGGATCCGGACGAGTGGCGTCGCTTCGGCGAGCGGATCCGGGAACTCACCGGCGGGGAGGATCCGGACATCGTCTTCGAGCACCCCGGCCGGGAGACCTTCGGTGCCAGCGTCTACGTCGCCAAGCGCGGCGGCACCATCGTCACCTGCGCCTCCACAAGCGGCTTCCTGCACCAGTACGACAACCGCTACCTCTGGATGCACCTCAAGCGCATCGTGGGCAGCCACTTCGCCAACTACCGCGAGGCGTGGGAGGCCAACCGGCTGGTGGCGCTGGGGAAGATCCACCCCACCGTGTCCAGGACGTACGCGCTGGAGCAGACCGGCCAGGCCGCGTACGAGGTGCACCGCAACGCCCACCAGGGCAAGGTCGGCGTCCGCTGTCTGGCCCCAGAGGACGGACTCGGCGTACGCGACCCCGAGCTGCGCGCCCGCCACGCCGAGGCCATCAACCGGTTCCGTGGACGCTGACCTGAAGGCCGAGGCGTCGATGGCCATTCGGTGATCACCGATTGGCTTTCCACACGGGTGCCCTGACGCCCATTCGTGCGAGCGGGCGACGTCGGAAACAAAGGGCCGTGCGCCACCGCGCCACGGCCCTTTTCCACGTCACGCTCCGTGCCATCCAGCTCGCCCCGGAGCTGGCAAGATCGCATGTCGCGCCGGTGGTCGGCCACCGCGCGGAGTTGACCATGTAATGCGGGCGGCAAAGGGCGGCACGCTCTTGCGAAGCACCCCAGGGAGTCTGCCAGTATGTCCCAATGCCCCAGCAGCAGTCCTCCCCTCTCGCGTTCTTCGATAACGCGAACTCGCAGCCAGATTTCACGGTTGGCCTGCGCGGATACAACACCGGTCAGGTCGACGACTTCATCGGCCGGCTCAACGCCGCACTGAGCCAGGCCAACAAGGACCGCGCCGACGCCGAGCAGGCGCTCAACGACGCGCAGCGCCGGCTCCGGCAGTCCGAGCAGCGGCTGACTGCCCTTGAGCAGAAGCTCACCGACACCAGCAAGCAGCTGGAGGAGAACAGCCGGCCCACGCTGTCCGGCCTCGGCACCCGGGTCGAGCAGATCCTCCGGCTCGCCGAGGAGCAGGCCAACGACCACCGCAACGAGGCCAAGCGCGAGTCGGAGGGGATCCTCTCCGCCGCCCGCCTCGAAGCGCGCGAGATCACCGACAAGGCACGCGCCGAGGCCGCGGCCATGAAGGCCACCGCCGAGCGGGAGGCGGGCAACGTCCGCACCGCCGCAGAGCGCGAGGCCGCCGAGGTGCGCGTCCAGGCCCGCCGCGAGGCCGACACGCTGCGCGCCGACGCGGATCGGGAGACCAAGCAGCTGCGTACGGTGACCGCCCACGAGGTCGCCGAGCTGAAGTCCACAGTGGAACGCGAGGTGGCCACCCTCCGGGCCACCGCCGAGCGCGAGATCACCCAGCAGCGGGCCAAGGCCGCCCGCGAGGCCGAGGAGAAGCGCGCCGAGGCGACCAAGCTGCTCACCGACGCCCGCGACAAGCGCGACAAGGACCTCCAGGCCCTGGAGCTGCAGCTCGCGGAGCGGCGGGAGAAGGCCGAGCGCGAGGAGTCGGAGCGGCACGCCGCCCAGGTCGCGCAGACCCAGAAGCTGGTCAACGAGGCCGAGCAGCGGGCCCGCGCCGCGCAGGACCGGGCCAAGGAGATCGAGCAGCGGGCCGAGGCCCGCCGGGTCGAGTCGGAGCGCACCGCCACCGAGACGGTGGAGAAGGCCAAGGCGCTGTCCGAGCGGACGCTGAACGAGGCGCGCGCCGAGTCGCAGCGCCTGCTCAACGAGGCGCGCACCGAGGCCGAGCTGACCACCCAGGCGGCGCGCCGCGAGGTCGAGGACCTCACCCGGCAGAAGGACGCCGTCACCTCGCAGCTCGGGCAGATGCTCTCCGGCCTGGCCGGCATCGTTCCGGGCGTGCCGAACAAGGCCGCCGCTGCCGAGGGCGACAAGCCGGCGGCCAAGAAGGCGGACGGGGCGGACGACAAGGTGGCCGCGGAAACCACCAGCTGATCACACCCGGGGCATGATCCACGGCGCGGGGTGACATCGGGCGACCGGTGACACCCCGCGCCGCCCTGCGTTTCGCGGGGCCCGGGCCGGCTACCAGCGTCGCCTTCCCCGAGCCGTGAAGTAGGTCCCAACAGGGGCGTCCGTATCGCCCCAGGAGGGCCCGATGCGTGTGAGGATGGGAGCATGTCGCACGGCGAGGAACTGTTCGCGCTCGGCGGGGACGTGACCACGGAGCCCAGCTTCGAGTCCGCTCTGCGGGGGTACGAGAAACGACAGGTCGACCGATACGTCGCTCGTGCGGAGCACGAGATCGCCGCGCTCGCGGCCGAACGGGAACAGGCGTACACCCAGATCCACAAGCTGGCCGGTCAGGTCGAGGTGCTGCAACGCGACCTCGCCCAGGTGCGCAAGCAGGTCGGGGTCGTCGACCGGGCCGCCTTCCGACACCTCGGGCCGCGGGTGGAGCAGATCCTCACGCTGGCCGAGGAACAGGCCGAGGACATCCTCTCCGCCGCCAACGAGGAGATCGAAGCCCGCCGGGCCGCCGCCGAGCACATCATCGAGGAGGCCCGCGTCGCGGCGGCCACCGCGCTCAAGGATTTCGAGATCGCCCTGGCCGCTCGGCGGGCCGAGGAGGAGCGGCAGGCCGCGACCCGCCGGGCCGAGTCGGAGGCCGCCGCGAAGTCGGCGAAGGAGGAGGCCGCCCGGCTGCGCAAGTCCGCTCAGGAGGCCATGGCCCGGGCCCAGCAGGAGGCGACGCAGCTCCGGGACGCGGCCAAGGAGATCCACAGCCGGGCCCAGCAGGAGGCGACCAAGCTACGCGACGCGGCCCGAGAGGCGCTCGCCACCGCCCAGCAGGAGGCGACCCAGCTTCGCGACGCCGCCAAGGAGGTGCACGCCAAGGCCCAGCAGGAGGCGCGACGGCTGGTCGACCAGGCCACCGAGGCCGGCCGGGCCACCCACGCCAAGGCCCAGCAGGAGGCCAAGCAGATCATCGACGACGCCGCCGAGGCCGGCCGGGCCGCCCGCAACAAGGCCCGCCAGGAGGCCGAGCGGCTGAGCACCCAGGCGACCGAGGCGGCCAAGCGCACCCGCGCCGAGACCGAGGCGTACGCCCAGCGGATGCGCAGCGAGACCGAGGCGTACGTGCAGCACGCCCGGGCGCAGGCGCAGCAGGAGCTGGGCGCCTGGCGGGCCGGGGTGGAGAAAGAGGTGAACAGCCGACGCGAGGCGGCCGACCGGGAGCTGACCGAGCGCAAGGCGACCGCCGAACGCGAGTTCACCGCCCGCCGCGATCAGCTGGAGAAGCAGTACAAGACCCGCAACGCCGAGCTGGACGATCGGATCCGCACCCGTACCGCCGAGCTGGAGTCCGGCTTCGAGACCCGGCGGTCCCAGCTGGAGTCCGAGTACACGGCGCGGAAGAACGAGATCGAGCAGGGCGCCGACCAGATCCGCCAGGCCGCCGAGCAGGAGGCCGCCACGGTACGCGGGCGGGCCGAGGAGCAGGTCGGTGAGCTGCTGCGTCAGGCGGAAACCGAGTCGGCCGCGAAGCGACGCGAGGCCGACGAGTACGTCACCGCCGTGCGGAGTGAGGCCGACGAGTACGCGGCCAGCACCCACCGCGACGCCGACCAGTACGCCGAGACCACCCGGCGGGAGGCGGACGAGCACGTCACCGCCGTGCGCCGGGAGGCGGACGAGCACGTCGCGGCGTCCCGCCGCCAGTTCGAGGAGTACGCGGCCACCACCCAGCAGCACCTCGCCACCACCCAGCAGCACCTCGCCGCCACGCAGCAGGAGGCCGCAGCCGGCCGGCAGCAGCTCGCCCAGGTGATGCTGGAGATCGCCAAGGCCCAGCAGCAGCTCGCCGACCTGCGTCAGGAGACGTGGAAGTCCCGGCAGGAGTCCGACGATCTGGAGCGCAAGTTGCTCGGCCTGCGGCTACAGGCCACCTCAGCGCCCGACGGCTCGACGCCACCGGCGGTTGCCGCAGTGTCCGCCAACGGGGCACACCCCACCGGCGTCTCGACGAACGGCACTCAACCCTCCGGCGACACGCTGGCGGTCGCTCCCTCCGGCGGCGCTGCCACCCGCCCCGGCGACGAGGCCCCGGCCGGGGGCGGCCGAGCCGGTGACCGTCCGAGCGGTGACGATGCCGGGCCGGCGACCAAGCCGGCGGCGGAACCGGTCACCACGGTCGAGGATCCCTCGCCGAACAAGCCGGTAGCCGAGCCGACAAGCGTCGACGGCGGCACCGCCAGCGAAGGGCTGGACGGCGAGCCGACGGTGGCGGCGGTACCCGGCGAGGGTGGCCGAGGTGCCACCCCGACGAAGATCACCAGCACCGGCGAGAACGGCAAGCGCCCGACCAAGCCGACCACCGACGAGCGCAGCGCCAAGCCCAGCAAGGTCACCTCCGACTGACGTCTCGCCCTGGGCCTTGGCCCGGCTCGGCTACGGCCCACCTCCAACGGCGAGCCGCCGCCGAGGGCGGCTGACGTCGGCGAGGACGCTGTCCCAGGCACGGCCAGGCCACCCCGCACCCGCACCCGCACCCGCACCCGCACCCGCACCCGCGATCTTGCAGTTGTGGTCGCGGCATACCAGGCGTCAGTGGACGAATCAGGGACCACAACTGCAAGATCGGCGAGTCGGTGGGGGGTGGCGGCGGGGTCTGGTCCAGGCGAGGAAGCGGGAGAAGAGGACTGGCGGGGTGGGGGCGTCGTGGGGGTTGAGGTGGTAGAGGTCGCGCATGGCCTCGTGCATCAGGCCGGCGAGGTAGATCGACAGGCCGGTCAGGTTGTGTTCGTACTCCGCCCGCAGCAGTAGTCGCGCCTCCCCGCAGGGCCAGGGCTGCCCGTCGGTACGGCAGCACCAGGTCGGCCGTAGCGGGGTGTGTGGTGGTCGAGCCGGCACGGCGGCGCGCGCGTTTGACACATCAATCTCCGGCGAGGAGGGCTCCGGACACATCTGGTGTCACCGGAGCGGCACCAGATGCTCCCGGAGCGGGTCTGGGTAGGGCCGCTCGCAGGGGGATTGCGAGCGGCCCCCGCCTGAACCCGTCCGCGCCCTCCGGGCAACGAACGAATCCGGCATGGCTGACAGTTTGGTGACGGGACCGCTACTGTCGGAAGGCATCGAGGCTGGTGGTGGCCCTGGTGCGTGACCCGGAGGCCGGCGACGGACGCCGAGTGATTCTCGGCAGGCGATTGTGGAGGCAGTGTGGAGCAGACCACGGCGGATCTGATCCGGTCACAGCTACGCCGGCTGCGCGTCGCCGCCGGGCACAACCAGGAGGAGTTCGGGAAACTGGTGCACTACTCGGCGTCCATGGTCTCCGCCGTCGAGACCGGCGCCCGGCCGTACGACCGTCAGCTCCTGGCCCGGGCCGACAAGGTGCTGACCTCCGGCGGGCTGCTGGTGTCGCTGCTGCGGATCGCCGAGCGGGAAGGACAGCCGTCCTGGTTCCTGCCCTGGCTGGACGCCGAACGCCAGGCCCGGCAGCTCCGGGTCTTCCAGCCGACGCTGATCCCGGCGCTGCTCCAGACCGAGGGCTACGCCCGCGCGGTGATCCGCTGCGACGACCTGCTCAGCGACGAGGAGGTGGAGCAGCGGGTGGCCGCCCGGCTGGACCGGCAGACCATCCTCGACCAGCCCGACCCGCCGCAGCTCATAGCGGTCGTCGACGAGGCCATCCTCCATCGTCGGGAGGAGCGTCTCCGGACGCTCATGGCGCACCAGATCGAGCACTTGATCGCCTGCGCCGAGCGGCCGAACGTCAGCGTCCACGTCGTGCCGCTCAGCGTCGGGCTGCACATCGGCCTCTCCGGCTCGTTCTCGCTGGCCCGAGGTGTGGACGGTGGCTGGGTGGCGAGTCAGGAGACCCAACTGACCGCCGCGCCGACCGACAACGAGGCGAATCTGGCTACCCTGTTGGCGCGCTGGGAGACGGTGCGCAACGAGGCGCTGTCCCGCCAGCAGTCGATCGCACTCCTCAACGAGATGGTGAAGTCATGTCCCTGAACGGCGCGACCTGGCGTACCTCCACCCGCAGCGGTAACACCGACTGCGTGGAGGTGGCCGACAACCTGCCCGGCGTGGTGGCCGTCCGGGACAGCAAGGACCGGCAGGGTCCGGTGCTCGCGTTCACCCCGTCGACCTGGCGGTCCTTCGTCGACCGGCTCAAGCAGGCATGATCCGCGGCGGCTGCCCGCACTGAGCCACCCACGCCCTCAGCTCGCCAGCGCGCCCGCACCACCGACTCGGGTCGGCGCAGGCCGCTCGCCGGCCGGGGCAGCACGATCCGGCGGCCGCCGGAAGACCGACGGGGAGACCGGATGGCACAGCACGAGCCCGACGAGGCCGAGCCGAGACCGGCCGAACCCGACCGGCCCGAGGCAGGTCGAGGTGACGCGACGCGAGCCCGGGAGGTGACGCCGGAGGGCGCGCGGACGGCAGGCCCCGGCGGGGATACGAGGAACGCGGTGCCAGCCGGCGAGACCGCCACGGCCGGCGGGGCGCAGCGTCCGGAAGGGGTGGACTCCGGCCGCTTCGGCACCCCCGGGCGTCCCCTGCGACGCAACAGTTTCCTGGTCGGATTCACCGGGGCGCTCGGCGTGCTGCTCGCGTACGCGGTCTATCTGGGGGTGCGCAACGCCGCGGGGATCCTGGTCCTGGTGGTGATCGCGCTCTTCCTCGCGGTGGGCCTGCACCCGGCGGTGATCCGGCTGCGGTCCTGGGGGTTCCCGCGCGGGTTGGCCGTCGCGACGGTCGTGCTGATCGTGCTGGCGCTGCTCGCCGCCGGGGTGCTGGCGCTGGTGCCGCCGATCGTGACCCAGTCCGGGCAGTTCATCGAGCAGTTGCCGAGCTACCTTGAGTCACTGCGCCGCAACGAGACGGTGAACGACCTGGTCGAGCGGTTCGACCTGATGCGGCGTGCGCAGGAGGCGGCCAGCGCGGACGTGGTCGGCCGGGCCTTGGGCGGGGTGCTCGGCGGCGCCCAACTGCTCTTCGGCACCGTCTTCCGGGTGCTGACCGTGCTGGTGCTGACCATCTACTTCCTGGTCTACTTCGACCGGCTCCGCGACCTCGGCTACGCGTTGGTGCCACGCTCCCGTCGCCAGCGGGTGCAACTCATCGGCGACGAGATCCTGACCAAGGTCGGGGCGTACATGGTCGGCGCGCTCGCCATCGCGGTCCTGGCCGGTGCGAGCACCTTCGTGTTCGCGCTGATCGTCGGCCTGCCATATCCGTTCGCGCTGGCGGTGGTGGTCGCGGTGACCGACCTCATCCCACAGATCGGCGCCACCCTCGGTGCCGTGATCGTCAGCCTGGTCGGCTTCGCCACCGACCTCTCGGTCGGCATCGCCTGCGTGATCTTCTTCGTGATCTACCAGCAGGTCGAGAACTACCTCATCTATCCCAAGATCATGCGACGTTCGGTGCAGGTCAACGAGGTCGCGGCGCTGGTGGCCGCGCTGCTCGGGGTGTCGCTGGTGGGGGTGATCGGCGCGCTGATCGCCATCCCGACGGTGGCCGCCATCCAGCTCATCCTGCGTGAGGTGATCCTCCCCCGCCAGGATGCCCGCTGACCCGCCGGCCAGGGCAGACCGGCGTCGGCCTCAGGCCCGGCGCTCGGGTGAAGCTCAGTCGGCCCGGCGCTGCGGTGGGCCGGACACCGGCGTGTCGGCGAACGCGGCGACCGTCCGGTCGGCGTACGCGCTGGCGTCGCCGGTCTCCATCGGGCCGTCCCAGGTGGTCGGTAGCGGCACCGGCACCGCCGGGTTGACCCGCCGGACCACCTCGTCCAGCACGGTCTCGGCGTCGCCGACCCAGAGGTGCTTGGCACCGGGTACGCCGACGACCTCGGCCTGCGGCACCGCCGCGAACTGCTCACGGGCCTGCTCCGGGCGCAGGTAGTCGTCGAACTCCGGCACCAGCGCGGTGAGTGGCTTGCCCGACTCGGCCCACTGGTCGAGGTCGGACCGGCCGGAGTAGCGCAGCGGCGGGGAGAGCAGGATCGCGCCGGTCACCGCCGGGTCGCAGCCGTAGCGCAGCGCCAGGTCGGTGCCGAACGACCAACCCAGCAGCCAGACGTTCGGCAGTTCGTGGAACTCGGCGTACTCGATCGCGGCGGCGACGTCGAAGCGCTCGCCGACGGCGGAGTCGAAGCTGCCCTCGCTGGTGCCGCGCACGCTGCTGGTGCCCCGGGTGTTGAATCTGAGCACGGCCAGGTCGGCCAGGGCGGGCAGTCGCCAGGCCGCCTTGCGAAAGACGTGGCTGTCCATCATCCCGCCGTGGGTGGGCAGCGGATGCAGGCAGACCAGCGTCGCGGCCGGTTCCCGGTCGACCGGGCGGGCCAACTCGCCGACCAACCGCAGCTCATCCGCGGTGTGCAGTTCGATGTCCTCCCGGTGCCCCGGCAGGATCGAGGAGGCACGGATAGCTTTACTCACCCGCCCATTGTCCCGTGCCGCCCACCGCTCCGCTCTCGACGTGACCAAGATCGCGAAGGTGACTCCGGGCCGCGTCGTCAGCCGTGGCGGGGCGCGTTGCGCCCGCGCTGGATGACCGGGGCCCGGCGGTCGCGGGCACGCCAGCAGCCGGTGTGCCAGTGCCGCCGGTCGGTCAGGTCACCCCGGCCGTCCGCCGGCCAGGCCACCACGTGCGCCACGCCGGGCCGGATCTCCTGGTCGCACCCGGGGCAGCGGTACGTCTTGGTGGACGCGCCGCCGCTGATGCCGCGTACCTGCCACTCGCCGTCCCGCCACTGCTGGACCGCGGCGACGCCGTGCCGGGCGCGCTCGGTGTCGAGGCGCACCGCGTCGTCACGGCGGGGACGGTTGCGACGGGGACTCACGTCGTCAAGCGTACGGTCGAGCTGCCGTGCCCCGGTCAGCGGCGGGTGTGGTCGCGGAAGCCGCGGCGGGTCTTGCGGCCCAGGTAACCCGCGGTGACCAGGTGCTCCAGCAGCGGCGCCGGGGCGAACCCGGGCTCCCGCAGTTCCAGGTACAACTCCCGCTGGATGGCCAGCGCCACGTCCAGGCCGACCACGTCGAGCAGCTCGAACGGGCCCATCGGGTAACCGCAGCCCAGCTTCATCGCGTGGTCGATGTCGTCGGTGGTGGAGTAGCTGGCCTCCAGCATCCGCACCGCGTCGTTGAGATACGGGAAGAGTAGTGCGTTGACGATGAAACCGGACCGGTCGCCGCAGACCACACCGGTCTTGCCCAGCGTGGCACTGACGGCCTGAGCGGTCGCGATGGTCTCGGCCGAGGTACGGATCGTCCGGACGATCTCCACCAGCGGCATCGCCGGGGCCGGGTTGAAGAAGTGCAGACCGACCACGTCGGCCGGGCGCTGGGTGGCCATCGCCACCTCGATCACCGGCAGCGACGAGGTGGTGGTCGCCAGCACCACGCCCGGCTTGCAGATCTCGTCCAGGCTGGCGAAGAGGGCCTTCTTGACGCTGAGTTCCTCCACCACCGCTTCGACCACCAGATCCACGTCGGCCAGGTGGTCCAGCGTCGCCGACCAGTTGATCCGGCCGAGCGCGGCGTCCCGGTCCGCCTCGCTGAGCCGGCCCCGGACCACGCCCTTGTTGAGCGAGGTCTGCACCGCCTCGAAGACCTTGGCCGACTGCTCCGCACCCCGGGTCACCGACACGACCTCGTAGCCGGCGTTGGCGAAGACCTCGATGATCCCGGTCGCCATCGTCCCGGAACCGACGATGCCAACCTTGGTCACGACTGCGGGGCTCGCAAGCTCACTCCTCGCGCTCCCGATGCCAACCTTGGTCACGACTGCGCCGGTCACTGCCGGTTCCGTCGTGGTCGGCGTCTGCTCGTCCGGTACGACCTTCGGCGAACCGGGCCGCTCGTAGGTGTAGAAGCCCCGGCCGGACTTCCGCCCGAGCAGCCCGGCGGTCACCATCTGCTTGAGCAACGGCACCGGGGCGTGCCGGCGGTCCCGGCCACCACGCCGGTACATGGTGTCCAGGATCTCGTACGCGGTGTCCAGGCCGATCAGGTCCATCAGCGCGAGCGGACCCATGGGCAGTCCGCAGCCGAGCTTCATGGCCGCGTCGATGTCCTCACGGGTGGCGTACCGGGACTCGAACATGTCGACGGCGTGGTTGAGGTAGCCGAAGAGCAACGCGTTGGCGATGAACCCGGCCCGGTCGCTGATGGTCACGTCGACTTTGCCGAGCCGTCCGCAGAGCGCCTCCACGTCGGCCACCACGTCGGCTGAGGTGACCACCGTGCGTACCACCTCGACCAGCTTCATCACCGGTGCGGGATTGAAGAAGTGGATGCCGACGACCTGGTTGGGGCGCGCGGTGGCCACGGAGATCTCGGTGACGCTCAGCGACGAGGTGTTGGTGGCGAGGATGGCCTCGGGCTTGCAGACCCGATCCAGCTCGGCGAAGAGCCGCTGCTTGAGGTCGAGGTGCTCGGGCACCGCCTCGATCACCAGGTCCACCGAGTGCAGCGCGTCCAGACCGACGGCGAAGGTGACCCGGGCCAGCAGGGCGTCCCGGTCGGCCTCGGTGAGCTTGCCCCTGGCCACCGCCCGGTCCGTCGAGCCGGTCAGGTTCGCCCGCCCACGGTCGAGCGCGGCGTCGGAGATCTCCACGGCCACCACGTCGATGCCGTTACGGGCGAAGACCTCGACGATGCCGGCACCCATGGTGCCCAGACCCACCACACCCACGCTGGTGAACTCGCGCGCCACGACCCGGCCTCCCCTGTCCGCAACGACACGGCCCGACATGAACGGCCGCTAAGGTTATGCGCGCGAGTCTGCCACGTGACGCACGGTTGTCGAGGCGCCGTGGCACATGTCACCGATGCCCGGTTTACCCACCTGGCGGGTAGGCGGGTGCTCCGGGCTGGTCAGGCCGGAGCGACCCCGGCGAGAGCGAGCAACTCCGCGACGAACTCCGCCGGGCGCTCCAGGTGTGGGCTGTGCCCGCAGCCGGGCAGCGCCACCTCCCGGTAGCTTCCGCCAGCGGCGACGTACCTGTCGAGCACCGCACGGATCTGCCCGATCATCGGCTGCGGTGGGCACGCCTGTGCCCCGGGCCAGCCAGGCACCACGCCCAGCGCTCCGAGCTGCGCCAGATCGAACAGCGAGGTGTCCGAGACGATCACGTCAGACTCACCGCGGATCCAGGTGACCGGGGGCTTGGGTGTCACGGCCACCAGTTCCTCGGCGACCCGGAAACGCGCGAGTGCGTTGAGCACGCCACGGCCACCCGGTGCGCTACCCGGCCAGTTCGTCGAGGACACCGCGTCGCCGGGGTAGTTGTCCGGGCCGGTGGCGGTGGAGAGCAGGCTGTCGAGCAGCAGTTCCTCGTCGTCGCCGAGGCTGGCGGGGTCCGCCACGTACGCGGACCGCAGCACACTGCGCGGGCTGGTCCGCGCCTCGGCGCCACGGTCGCCGGCGGCCAGCCGCGCGACGAAGTCGCCGCTCGTCGCGCCCGCGCCGGAGCCGGCGAGGTCGGGCGTGGTCGGGGTGCCGGCCAGGTCGCGGGTGGCGCCGAAGCCGTACGGGGACACCGGTGCCGCGAGCAGCAGCCCGGCAATTCGGTCCGGGTGATCCACAAGCAGGCGCATCGCCACTCCGCCACCGAGCGAGTGACCGACCACCAGGGGCCGGGCGCCCTCGGCGAAGAGCGACGGCTCGTCGAGCAACGCCGCCACGTCGTCGGCGAAGTCGGTCAGGCCACGGTTGGCGTCTACCGGGGCGGTCTGCGTGGCGCCGTAGCCACGAAGATCCGGCGCGACCACTCGGACGGTCTCCGGCAGGCGGCGCACCAGCGGCTCCCAGAAGGCGGCCGAGGAACAGTTGCCGTGCACGAGCAGCACCGGCACGCCGCCTACGGGTCCGGCCACCCGGACGGCCTGGGTGATGCCGTTCGCGGTGACGACCTGCTGCTGGGTCTCCATCCGCGGCATGCTGCCACGATCGACACCGCCGGTCCATATGGTCGGCACCCATCTGCGGCCGGGCCGACGTGTGACCGAGGTTCGGTCGTCAGCGGCGGACGCCGACCACGGCTGCCGCGCCGGGCTGCCCGGGCACCACAGGTGTCGCGACCGTGGCGGGCAGCGGTCGGTTCGGTCGCCGCTCCTGGCGGGGCAGTTCGAAGCTCAGGCCCACCGGGTCCGTCCGGGCCACACCCGGGTCGAAGAACCTCAGCTCGGTACCGCCGATCCGGATCACGTCGCCGTCGCTGAGCCGGACGACCTCGGTGACCCGGCGGTCGTTCACCCAGGTGCCGTTGGTGGAACCGAGATCCACCAGAGAGGCAACCTCCCCGGCCCGCCAGATCTCGACGTGTCGACGGCTCAGGTGCGGATCGTGCACGACGATGTCGACCGCCGGGTCGCGACCGATCACCTGTGGCCGACGCGGCAGCCGAAAGCGCTGCCCCCGCATCGGCCCGGCGGCCACCGTCAACAGCGGCATCAATTGCGGATGTTCCTCCATGGACAGTCAGTCCTTCCACCCGTGCGACGATCCCGGATCAGGGTTTCACCAGCGGGTGTCCACCTTCACCATCCAGCCGGATGCGTACCGGCAACCATCCGGGTGCTTTGTGTTCACATCTTCCACGGCGGCCGGCAACGGAACTGTCGGCCGGACGCGAGGTTCGTCCGGTTCAACCACCCGGACGGCCGGGAGGATTCGCCCGTTTCCCCACCCCTACCGGCGAGTAATTCTCGCGTCTAGACTTCCGCCATGACGGCTGTGCTACCCCCCGGCACCCCAACTGTTCAGGGCAACCACCTGATCTCCACCAGCCCGGCCACGGGCGACGAAGCGGGACGCGTTCCGGTCGCCACCGCGGTGGACGTCGAACGTGCCGTCGAGCGGGCACGCGCCGCCGGCCAGTGGTGGGCAGGGCTCGGCTTCACCGAGCGGCGGGAGCGGCTGCTGCGCTGGCGGCGGCTGTTCGCGCAGCGGATGGAGGAGTTGGCCGGCCTGATGCACGCCGAGGGCGGCAAACCGCCCGCCGACGCACTCGTCGAGATCGTGACCGCGGTGGAGCACGTCGACTGGGCGGCCCGTAACGCCCGCCGGGTGCTCGGCCCCCGGCGGGTTCGCTCACGGCTCGTCCTGGCCGAATTCTCGGCGCACCTGGAATACCAGCCGCATGGCGTGGTCGGCGTGATCGGTCCGTGGAACTATCCCGTTTTCACCCCCATCGGTTCCATCGCGTACGCACTGGCGGCCGGCAACGCGGTGGTCTTCAAGCCGAGCGAGTACACCCCGGTCGTCGGTCAGTGGCTCGTCGACAGCTTCGCCGAGGTGGTGCCCGAGCATCCGGTGCTCACCGCGGTGCACGGCCTCGGCGACGTCGGCGCTGCCCTGTGCCGGGCCGGCGTCGACAAGCTCGCCTTCACCGGCTCGACGGCCACCGCGAAGAAGGTGATGGCGGCCTGCGCGGAGTCGCTGACCCCGGTGCTGCTGGAGGCCGGCGGCAAGGACGCCATGATCGTGGACGCCGACGCCGATCTGGACGCCGCCGCCGAGGCCTGCGTCTGGGGAGCGATGACCAACGCCGGGCAGACCTGCATCGGCATCGAACGCGCCTACGCCGTGGAGCCGGTCTTCGACGCGTTCGTCGACAAGGTCGTCGAGCGCGCCGGGCGGCTCACCGTCGGACCCAGGGACGCCGACATCGGACCGATCACCATGCCGAGTCAGCTCGACGTCATCCGGCGACACATCGAGGACGCGGTGGCCCGGGGCGGTCGGGCGGTGCTCGGCGGGCCGGAGGCGGTACGACCGCCGTACGCGCACCCGACGGTGCTGGTCGAGGTGCCGGAGCAGGCTGCCGCCGTACGCGAGGAGACCTTCGGGCCCACCCTGACCATCAACCGGGTCCGCACCGCCGACGAGGCGCTCGCCCGGGCCAACGCCCTGCCGTACGGACTGGGTGGTTCGGTCTTCGGTCAGCGGCGCGCGGTCGCGATCGCCCGGCGGCTGCGCTCCGGCATGGCCTCGGTCAACTCGACGCTCACCTTCGCCGGCATGTCCACCCTGCCGTTCGGCGGCGTCGGCGAGTCCGGTTTCGGCCGGATCCACGGCGAGGACGGGCTGCGCGAGTTCGCCCGGGCCAAGGCCGTCACCCGCCGCCGGGGTCGTTCACTGCTGCCCTCGACCACGTTCGAGCGCACCCCGGCCGACGTCGCCCGGTTGGTGAAGGCGGTCAAGCTGCTCTACGGCCGGTGACCGCGGCACCGCCTAGAAGAGCGTCAACTCGTCCCGCTCGATGCCGCGCAGCCGGTCGTAGTCGACCACCACGCAGCGGATCCCCCGGTCGGTGGCGAGCACCCGGGCCTGCGGCTTGATCTCCTGCGCCGCGAACACCCCGGCGACCGGGGCGAGCAGCGGATCCCGGTTGAGCAACTCCAGGTAGCGGGTGAGCTGCTCCACGCCGTCGATTTCGCCACGGCGCTTCACCTCGACGGCGACCGTGCCCTGGTTGGCGTCCCGGCAGAGCAGGTCGACCGGGCCGATCGCGGTCATGTACTCGCGACGGATGAGGGTGTAGCCGTCTCCCAGTGCCTCGGGGTTGGCCGCCAGCAACTCCTGGAGGTGAGCCTCCACGCCGTCCTTGCGCAGCCCGGGATCGACACCCAACTCGTACGAGGTGTCCTGGAAGATCTCCTCCAGGGTGATCCGCAGCTCCTCGCCGGCCTTGTTGACCACCCGCCAGACGCCCGGGGCCTCCTCCAGCCGGCACGGCGGGCTCATCCAGTTCAACGGCTTGTACGCCCGGTCATCGGCGTGGATGGAGACCGATCCGTCCGCCTTCACCATCAGCAGCCGGGTGGCCGGCGGCAGGTGGGCCGAGAGCCGTCCGACATAGTCCACCGAGCATTTCGCAATCACCAACCGCACCCGAGCAGGGTAGCGGAGTCACCGGGCATCGCCACCGAGCGGCGCTGGCGTGCCGGTGCCATGCTGTGCTGGTGCTCGAAGTGCTCACCGGTACCGGCCTCGCCGCCTCGGCGGGGCTGAACGCCTACATTCCGTTGCTGGCGATGGGGCTGCTGGCCCGCTACACCAGCGTCATAGACCTGCCTGGCGGGTGGCAGTGGCTCGGCAACGAGTGGGTGCTGGGCATCCTCGCGGTGCTGCTCGTCGTCGAGGTCGTGGCGGACAAGGTGCCAGTGGTCGACCACGTCAACGACATGGTGCAGACGGTCGTCCGGCCGACGGCCGGCGGGTTGGCGTTCGGGGCCGGATCCGCGTCCGAGACCGTGACGGTGAGCGACCCGGACAGCTTCTTCGCCAGCGGCGGCCAGTGGTTGCCGGTGCTGGTCGGGGTGCTCATCGCGTTCGGCGTACACCTGCTGAAATCGACAGCCCGTCCGGTGATCAATGCGGCCACGGCCGGCGTGGGCGCGCCGGTGGCGAGCACCGCCGAGGACGCCACGAGCGTGGTGATGTCACTCGTCGCGATCATCCTGCCGGTGCTGGTGCTCGTGTTCCTGGTCGGCCTCGTGCTCTTCCTCCCGTGGCTGCTGCGCCGCCGGGCGGACCGGCGGCGGGAGCGGCAGGCCGCACGGGAGGCGGGCTTCCGCGTCTGACTACGGACCACCGGCACGGCCGAAACGCCACCCCAACCTGCCCTAAAGCCTAAAATTGGGGCAATCAACGGAGGAGGTTGGGTCATGACCGCAGCAATGGAGATGCCCCGGGTCCAGGAGTGCGTGGTTGCCGCCTGCGCGTACAACCACACCGGCGACTGTCACGCCTTCGCCATCACCATCGGCAGCATGGATCACGCCCACTGCCACACCTTCATCGAGATGCCCGCCGTCCGGGCCGGTCTCGACGGGCAGATCGCCCAGGTCGGGGCGTGCCAGCGCGCCGACTGCCGGCACAACGAGCAGTTGGAGTGCCAGGCACCGGCGATCCGGGTCGGCCCCGACGCCGACATGGCCGACTGCATGACCTACGACCACCGCTGAGACCTCGTCCGTGCGGTCCCGGCCTCGTGCCGGGACCGCACGTCACAGCTCGTTCGCCTGCCGGATGACGGTGACCAGCTCGTCGATGATGTCGGTGAGGGCGAAGTCCTTCGGGGTGAACACCCGCGCCACCCCGGCCGCGCGCAGGCGCTCGGCGTCCGGAGCGGGAATGATGCCGCCGACCACCACCGGCAGGTCCGGTCGGCCGGCGGCCCGTAGCCCGTTGAGGACCGCCGGTACCGCCGCCAGGTGTGAGCCGGAGAGCACGGAGAGCCCCACCAGGTCCACGTCCTCCTCCACTGCGGCGGCCACGATCTGCCCGGCGGTGAGCCGGATGCCCTGGTAAATGACCTCGAAGCCGGCGTCGCGGGCGCGTACCGCGATCTGCTCGGCACCGTTGGAGTGCCCATCCAGGCCGGGCTTGCCGACAAGCAGTCGCAGCCGCCCGCTGCCCAGTTCGCGGGCGGTGGCGGCGACCCGGGCGCGGACCTCGGCCAGACCCTCGTCACCACCGCTTGCGGACCCGCCCGCCAGCCCGGTCGGGGCCCGGTACTCGCCGAAGACCCGGCGCAGGGCCGCCGCCCACTCGCCGGTGGTCACCCCGGCCCGGACGCACTCCAGGGTGGCCGTCATCAGGTTCGTCGTGGTCGCGGCGTCCGCGCGCAGCCGGGCCAGTGCCGCGTCCACGGCCGCCGGGTCGCGGTCGGCCCGCCAGGCGCGTACGGCCGTTGCGGCAGCCACCTCGACGGCGGGATCGACCTGCACGACCGCGTCGGCACCGGCGGCGGTCAGCGGTGACGGCTCGGTCTCGGTGAACCGGTTGACGCCGACCACCACGTCACTGCCGGCCTCGATCCGTTGACGCCGACCGGCCAGGGAGGCCACCAGGGCGCTCTTGAGGTAGCCGGTCTCGACGGCGGCGACCACACCACCCATCTCCAGCACCGTCGCCAACTCGGCCCGGGCGCCGGTGACGATCTCGTCGACAAGCGCGGTCATCACCCGCGAGCCGTCGAACAGATCCGGATACTCCAACAGGTCCGACTCGTACGCGAGCACCTGTTGCATGCGCAGCGACCACTGCTGGTCCCACGGACGCGGCAGGCCGAGCGCCTCGTTCCAGGCCGGCAGTTGCACCGCCCGCGCCCGCGCCCCACGGGAGAGGGTGACCCCCAGCATCTCCAGCACGATCCGCTGCACGTTGTTCTCCGGCTGGGCCTCGGTGAGCCCGAGGGAGTTGACCTGCACGCCGTACCGGAAGCGGCGCCGCTTCGGATCCTCGACGCCGTACCGGTCGCGGGTGATCTCGTCCCACAACGCGCCGAACGCGCGCATCTTGGCGATCTCCTCGACGAACCGCACCCCGGCGTTGACGAAGAACGAGACCCGCTGGACCACGTCGCCCATCCGGCGCGCCGGCACCTGGCCGCCGTCGCGCACCGTGTCGAGCACCGCCACCGCCGTGGCCAGCGCGAACGCCACTTCCTGCACGGGTGTGGCCCCGGCTTCCTGAAGGTGGTACGAGCAGATGTTGACCGGGTTCCAGCGCGGCATCTCGCGCAGCGTGTACGCGATCACGTCCGCGGTCAGTCGCAGCGAGGCGGCCGGCGGGAAGATGTGCGTGCCTCGGGAGAGGTACTCCTTGATGATGTCGTTCTGGGTGGTGCCGGCGCAGCGGGCGAGGTCGGCGCCCTGCTCGGCGGCGACCGTGCCGTAGAGGCCGAGCAGCCACATCGCGGGCGCGTTGATGGTCATCGAGGTGTTCATGTCGGCCAGCGGGATGCCGTCGAAGAGCGCCCGCATGTCGCCCAGATGCGACACCGGGACGCCGACCCGGCCGACCTCGCCGGTGGCGAGTTCGTGGTCGGGGTCGTACCCGGTCTGGGTGGGCAGGTCGAAGGCGACCGACAGACCGGTCTGCCCCTTGGCCAGGTTGCGGCGGAAGAGCGCGTTGGTCGCGGCGGCGGAGGAGTGCCCCGCGTACGTGCGCATCACCCAGGGGCGGTCACGCTCCGGCAGCCGGCCCGGGAGTGCCTTCTCATCCATGGCCGGAGTTTAAGTTACCGTTCAGTAGAGCAGGTTGTGCAAAACCACACAGCCGCCACCACCCCCGGTGCGGACGCCGGGTCCCGGCGGGCCGCACACTTGACGGCATGAGTGACGACGTCGCGATCCGCGTCCGAGGGCTGCGCAAGACGTACGGCGACAGTCTCGCGGTCGCCGGCCTGGACCTGGACGTCCACCGGGGCGAGGTGTTCGCCCTGCTCGGGCCGAACGGCGCCGGCAAGACCACAACCGTGGAGATCCTGGAGGGCTACCGCCAGCGCGACGCCGGCGAGGTACGCGTCCTCGACGTCGACCCGGCCAGCCCGACGCGCGACTGGCGGGGGCGGGTCGGCATCGTGTTCCAGGGCACCGGGGAGTTCGACGAACTCTCCGTCGCCGAGGTGGTGCACCACTTCGCCGGCTTCTACGCCGACGCCGACGACCCCGACAAGGTGATCGAACGGGTTGGGCTGGCCGCCAAGGCCCGCGCCCGTACCCACACCCTCTCCGGTGGTCAGAAGCGCCGGCTCGACGTGGCACTCGGCATCGTCGGCCGCCCGGAGTTGCTCTTTCTGGACGAGCCGACCACCGGCTTCGACCCGGAGGCCCGGCGGGAGTTCTGGGAGCTGATCCGCGATCTCGCCGCCGCCGGCACCACAATCGTGCTGACCACGCACTACCTGGACGAGGCCGAGGCGCTCGCCGACCGGGTGGGCGTGATCGCGGCCGGCCGGCTGGTCGAGGTAGCCGCGCCGAACCAGCTCGGCAACCGGCAGGAGACGCTGGCCACGGTCTCCTGGCGTACCCCCGATGGCACGCCGGACAGCGCGCAGAGCGCGACGCCGACGGCGCTGGTGGCGGAACTCGCCGCGCGGTTCGGCGGTGAGGTGCCCGGCCTGACCGTCACCCGGCCCACCCTTGAGGACATCTACCTGACGATGATCGGACACCGATGACCACCACGACGAGACCGGCGGAACCGGTCACCGCCGCAGCCCCCGCCCGGCGCAGCGGCCCGGCCGGCCTCGCCCTGCGTCAGGGGCGGCTGGAGATCCGGCAGTTCCTGCGCAGCCGCGAGTCCGTCGTGTTCACGCTTGGCTTCCCCCTCATCATGGTGCTGATCTTCGCGTCGATCTTCGACGAGGAGATCGCGCCCGGGGTGAGCTACACGCAGTACTTCATCACCGGCATGATCGCGACCGGCCTGATGACGGTCAGCTTCCAGAACCTCGGCATCTGGATCCCGATCGAACGGGACCGGGGTGTGCTCAAGCGCTACCGGGGTACGCCGATGCCGAAGTGGGTCTGGTTCGCCGGCAAAGTGATCATGGTGCTGGTGACCGGCGTGGTGATGACCGCGCTGCTGCTCGCGGTATCGGTGACGCTGTTCGACCTGGAACTGCCGACCACCACCACGGCCTGGTTGACCTTCGGATGGGTGAGCGCCCTGGGGGTGACCGCCTGCACGCTCTGCGGCATCGCCATCTCGTCGCTGGCCCGGACCGCCCGCAGCGGTTCGGCGGTGGTCACCCCGGTCGCGCTGGTGCTCCAGTTCATCTCCGGGGTCTTCTTCGTCTTCACCAACCTGCCGACCTGGATGCAGCAGGTGGCGGCGCTGTTCCCGCTCAAGTGGATGTGCCAGGGCCTACGGGCGGTGTTCCTGCCGGAGAGCTTCGGTGCGGACGAGCCCGGCGGCTCGTTCGAGCTGACCCGGGTCGCCCTGGTGCTGGGCGTCTGGTGCGTGATCGGTCTGGTGCTCTGCCTGACCACCTTCCGCTGGACCACCCGCCGCGACGGCTGAGTCACGGGGAGGGCCCGTCGGGCCCTCCCCGCAGCGGCGTCAGTACGAGTAGAAGCCCTGGCCGGTCTTGCGGCCCAGATCGCCTGCGGTGGCCATCCGCTGCAACAGCTCCGGCGGGAAGAACTTCTCGTCCGCCGTGTCGGTGTAGATGTTGCGGGTCGCGTTCAGCAGCACGTCGACACCGGTCAGGTCGACGGTGGCCAGCGGGCCCATCGCGTGCCCGAAGCCGAGCCGGCAGGCGGTGTCCAGGTCCTCGGCGGAGATGACGCCCGCCTCGACCAGTTTGACCGCCTCCATGGCCAGCGCGCAGATCAGCCGGGTGGTGACGAAGCCGGCGATGTCCCGGTTCACCACCACGACGGTCTTGCCGATCTCCTCGGCGAAGGACTTCGCCCGCTCCAGGGTGTCATCGCTGGTCTTGTAGCCACGCACCAGCTCGCAGAGCTTCATCATCGGCACCGGCGAGAAGAAGTGGGTGCCGACGACCGCCTCCGGACGCTCGGTGGCCGTCGCGATCTGGGTCACCGGAATCGCCGAGGTGTTGGTGGCCAGCACCGCGTCTGCCTTGCAGATCTTGTCCAGCGCGCGGAACACCTCGTGCTTGATCTCCAGCTTCTCGAAGACCGCCTCGATGACGATGTCCGCGTCGCCGGCAGCCTCCAGCTCGGTGGTGGGGGTGATCCGCCCGAGTGCCGCCTCGACCTCGTCGTCGGTGAGCTTGCCCTTCTCCGCGAACTTCGTCAGCGACCGCCGGATGCCGTCCAGACCGCGCTTCGTCGCCGTCTCATCCAGATCCCGCAGCACCACCTGCCAGCCCGCCTGCGCCGCCACCTGGGCGATGCCCGAACCCATCAGACCGGCACCGACGACCGCGAGTCGACCCGCCATGCTGCTTCTCCCTCGCTGCGAATGTGTGTCTGTCTGCACCCTAGTCGGCGGGGCTGAACGATGACTAAGCGCGACCGGCAATAGGGCGGTGGAGCCGCAGCCCCGCCAGTTTTGTTGCCGGTCACGCTAAGGCGATCAGATGGTCAGCTCGGGTTCCTCAGGTGCGGTCGCCCGCTCCACCTCGATGCCGAGCGCCCGCAGGTCGGCCACGAAGTCGGGATAGCCCCGGTCGACGTGGTGCACGTGCGACACCTCGGTCACCCCGTCGGCACAGAGCCCGGCGATGATGAGCCCGGCGCCGGCCCGGATGTCGGTCGCACGTACCGGCGCGCCGGAGAGCCGCTCCCGGCCGCGTACCACCGCGTGGTGCCCGTCGGTCTTGATGTCCGCGCCCAGCCGCATCATCTCGTTTGCGAACATGAACCGGCCGTCGAAGATGTTCTCGGTGATCAGCGAGGCGCCCTCGCTGAGCGCCGCGAGCCCGATCGCCATCGGCAGCAGGTCGGTGGCGAAGCCCGGATAGGGCAGCGTCACCACGTCCACCGCGCGGGGTCGCTCGTCCATGCGTACCCGGAAGGAGTCCGCCCGGGTCTCCACCATGCCGCCGGCGGTGACCACCTTGTCGAGCGCGACCTCCAGGAACGCCGGATCCAGGCCGGTGACGGTCACGTCGCCACGGGTCATCGCTGCGCCGAACGCCCAGGTCCCCGCGACGATCCGGTCCCCCACCGTGGCGTGCCGGACCGGGCTCAGCCGGGGTACGCCGACGATGGTGATGGTCGAGGTGCCCTCGCCGTCGATCAGCGCACCCATCCGCTGGAGCATCGTGCAGATGTCGACGATCTCCGGCTCACGGGCCGCGTTTTCGATAACGGTGGTGCCCTCGGCCAGCACCGCCGCCATGATGAGGTTTTCGGTCGCCCCGACGCTGGGAAAGTCCAGCACGATCTCCGCGCCACGCAGCCGGTCGGGGGCCGAGGCGATCACGAAGCCGTGCTCGCCGGAAATGTCGGCACCCATCCGGGTCAGCCCGGAGATGTGCATGTCCAGACCCCGCGAACCGATCGCGTCTCCGCCCGGATGGGCCACCCGCACGTACCCGCGGCGGGCCAGCAACGGACCCAGCACGCAGATCGACGCCCGCAGCCGGCGGACCAGGTCGTAGTCGGCCTCGACGCCCGGCTGCTCCGGCACGTCGATGACGACCGACCGGGACCGGGCCACCCCGCCGATCGCCACCATCGGGTCCACCGGATCGTCGGCGTCGAACCGTACGCCGCAGCCGAGGCGGCGCAGCACCTCCCCCATGATGGCGATGTCGGTGATCCGGGGCACGTTGGTGATCACCGTGCGGCCGGGAGCGAGCAGCGCGGCGGCCATCAGCTTGAGCGCCGAGTTCTTCGCACCGACCACGTGCACCGTGCCGGCGAGCCGGGCGCCACCGCGTACCCGGATGACGTCGACATCGGCGATCGCGGGATCACCGGCGTCACCCGGGCCGACGCCCGCAGGCCAACCCGTGCCGGCGTCCGGCCGGGCCGGGATCGTCAGGTCCGGTATCCGTAGGCTGTGCGTCATGGCCGTCCACCTCACGCGCATCTACACCAAGGCCGGCGACGCCGGCATGACCAGGCTGAGCAACAACGAGCAGGTGCCGAAGAACGATCCACGGATCGTCGCGTACGCCGACGTCGACGAGTGCAACGCCGCCCTCGGCGTGGCCCTCGCCCTGGGCCAGCTACCCGACGCGCTCCGGGCGGTGCTGGGGTCGATCCAGAACGACCTGTTCGACGTGGGCGCCGACCTGTCCACGCCTGTCGAACCGGACCCGAAGTATCCGCCGCTGCGGGTCACGGAGGAGTACGTCGAGCGCCTCGAGGGCTGGTGCGACGAGTACAACGCACGCCTGAGCAACCTCGACTCCTTCATCCTCCCCGGCGGCACCGCGGGCGCGGCACTGCTGCACGTGGCGCGGACGATCGCCCGGCGCGCCGAGCGGTCGGCGTGGGCGCTCATCGCACACGACCCCGACCGGACCAGCCACCTCCCGGCAAAGTATCTCAACCGGCTGTCGGATCTGCTCTTTATCCTCTCAAGAACGGCAAATCCGGACGGAGACGTGCTATGGGTGCCGGGCGGAGGGCGGTAACCGTCGGTGCGCTGCACCACGTGGAGCTCTGGATACCCGACCTGAACGCCGCAATGCGTAGCTGGGGCTGGCTGCTCGGCGAGTTGGGCTGGACGCCGTTCCAGCAGTGGCCGGCCGGCCACTCCTGGCGACTCGGCTCGACGTATCTGGTGCTTGAGGCATCACCAGCGCTGACCGGCAGCCGCCACGACCGGCGCGCCCCGGGCCTCAACCACCTGGCCTTCCACGCCGGCTCGGCCGCCGCCGTGGACCGGCTGGTCGAGCAGGCACCGGCGTACGGCTGGGAACTGCTCTTCGCCGACCGGCACCCGTACGCCGGCGGACCCGACACGTACGCCGGGTACCTGGCCGATGGTCAGGGGTACGAGGTGGAGTTGGTGGCCTCGGGCTGAAGGCTGCCCGGGTGGTTGCTGTTGTTGGCTGAGGCTGCCGTGCCTGGCTTTGGGGTGGTTGCGGTTTGGGCTGGGGGCGACCGTGCCCGGCTTCGGGCGGTCAGGCTTGATCCCTGCGCCGGGCACGGTCGCCCCCAGCCTGACCTGGTCGGCCCCCGTCCGGGCGTGGGCCAGCCGGGGTGGGTCTGCGGTCTGGTGGGTCTGCTGTCTGGTGTTGTTGGATGTGCCGCTGGCCGGCACCCGGGGTGTCGGGTGCCGGCCAGCGGCTTTCTGCTCCCCCTGTGGAGGAATGTCTTCGGTTGTTGTCTGACCGTGGTGGGGGTCAGCTGGCCCAGTGTTCGGCGACGAGGTCGGCGGCCTGCTGTTCCCACTGGGCGTAGTGGTCGGGGTAGGCCGACACCTGCACGGTCTGCGCTGCCTGGGTGAGGGGCATGTCCTGCCAGCCGTCGACCTGCTTCAACCCCTTCAGGAACGCCAGGGTCGCATACTCGGGGTCGGTGATCTGCTCCACCGTGCCCCAACCCGACGACGGACGCTGCTGGAACAGGCCCTGCGAGTCGTGGTCGTTGCGGTCACCCAGGTGACCCAGGTTCTCCAACTTCGACTCCTGCAACGCCGTCGCGATCGACACGACCGCGGCCCGCTCGTCCATCCCGGCCTTCTTCGTCGCCGCGATGATCGCCTTCACATTGCCGACCTGCTCGTCGTTCAACTCGATCGTCGACTGGTTGCTGGGGGCGCCGTGCGGCAGCAGCTTGCTGGTGTCGGGCTTGTCGGCCTGCACCACCGCCGCGACCGGGCCGGTCTTGACCGGGGTGACATCGGCGTGGGCGGCCACCGGACCGGCGAACAGACCACCGGTGAACGCCAGACCCGCAACACCCAACACACTCTTACGCAGCATCGAGTTCATGACAAAGCTCCATCCGGGGGTCGACGCACACCCACACCGACAGGGGAATCGGTCAGGCGCACGCAAGCACCGACAGGCGCTCACAACAAAAGGGGGAAAAGATCTCCGGCACGCGGGGCGTGTCGCCGCTTCACGTCGCCGGGACCATGTCCAACGACCGGCGGCCCGCCATCATTCCCGGGGCCCGCACCCACCACCGGCAGGCGGTGTCTTCCTCGGTCGTTCACCCGTCTACAACGCCACCGCCCCCTGAGCCATTCCACCCCGAGCCGACCGCGCACCCCGACCCAAACCGACACCACACCCACACGCCACCACGGAACACCACGCCCCCGACCAGCGGAACCCGGAAAGCCGACACCCGACACATCCGGGCGGTGTCCGCCCACGACGAGGGTGTGGCCCGCCGTGCCCGGCGCAGGGATCAAGCCTGACCGCCCGGAGCCGGGCACGGCGGGCCACACCCAGGCGGCGACGGATCAGGCGGCCGGCCAGTCCTGGGAGGCCATACGTGGCGAGACCGCCCCCGGAGGGGCGGCCTCGAGCCAGGAGAGAAACCCGGTGACGGTGGATCGTGCCATGGCGATCTCGACCGGGGCGTGTCGACTGGTACAGCGGAGGATGATCCAGTCGGCCGGCATGGACATTCGTTCCTGCCCCTCGGGCAGTCGCCGTCGTTCGACCGCCAGCCCTTCACGGGACAGCACCCGCTTGGGACGTACGGCGAAACTGAACATCCGGTACCACCGAAGCTCGTCGCCGACGAAGCGACCGAAACCGGGCGACCAACCGCGGCCGTCGAGCATGGTGGAGGTCCGGACGCTGAGCCGGATTATGCCTCCGCTACGGGTGACCAGAGCCCGCCGGATGAAGAGAAACAAGAACGCGCCGAGGAGCACAGCGACGCCGATTCCGACCCCTTCGACGATCTCCATCGGCGGGTCGGCTCAGTTGCCGGAAACTGCGGAGGCCGGAGTGGCGGTCTCGGCCAGTACCGTCACGCCCTGCTCGCTGACCGAGAGAAAGCCGCCGGCCACGTCGTAGCTGAGCTGCTCACCCCCGGGGAGCTTGATGCGTACCTGGCCGGGCTCGGCGAGCTGGCCGAGCAGGGGCGCGTGCCCCGGCAGCACACCCAGCTCACCTTCGGTCGTCCGGGCCATGACCATCTCGGCCTTGCCCGACCAGACCTTCTCCTCGACGGCCACGAGCTGGACGTTAAGCTGCTCTGCCACGCTGTCTCCTTGCTGAGGCGGCGGATTGGGGAAATTCTAGTCGCGCCCGGGACCAGTTCTTCAGGCGGGTGCCAAGACCCGCGCCACGATCAGCTCCTGTTCACCAACTTCGGATGTTCGAGCAGGAACGGGTCCAACAGTCCCCGCTCCAGAGCCACGAAGAAGTCGTCCACCTCGGGTGCGAACTGTTCACCGAGGTACTTGCCGTTCTCCTTGATCCCGCCACCCGGCAGCTTGATCATCTGGATGTTGCCGGGACGGATGTCCTTGAGGGCGACGGCGAAGTCGACCACGCTGTGCCCCCGGCCGCTGAAGATCAGGGACTCGCCGGCCGCACGGAGCACCTTGTCCAGCTTGACCGGGTTGGTCACCACGTCGGCGCTGAGGGCCTGACCCGCCATCGCCTTGACGAACTGCTGCTGGTGCCGCTGCCGACCGTAGTCACCGTCGGGGACACCGTTCTCCGGGTACCGCTGGCGGACGTAGTCCAGCGCCTGCCAGCCGCTCAGGTGCTGCTTGCCCTTCGGGTACACGGCCTGCGGCCCGATGTACCCCTCGCCGTTGGGGTTGCCCTGGCGGTGCTTGCCGTTCGGCTCCCGATGCTCCGAACGGACCTCCCGCTCGATCTTCATCGTGACGCCGCCCATGGCGTCGACGATCTTCTGGAAGCCGGAGAAGTTGATGATCGCGCCCGCGTCGAACCGCTTGATGCCGGTGACCCGCTGCACGGTGATGGCGAGCAACTCGAAGCCCTTCGCCGCGTCCGGCTTCCCGCCGGGCACCCGGCTGCCGTACGACATCGCCGCGTTCAGCTTGGTTGTGTCGCCGGGGAAGTCAGCCTTCTCGAACGGCGGGATCTCCACGTAGAGGTCACGCGGCAGGGAGAAGAGGTACGCGCGGTCCATCTCCTTCGGCACGTGCAGCACCATGATCGCGTCGGACAGCGGCGGAGTGTCCTTGTCGCGGGGGTCGATGCCGACCAGCAGGATGTTGAGCGGACCCTTGATGTCGCTCTTGGGAGTGGCGCCGGCCGCCTGGTCGCCGAAGAGGTCCGCCTTGCCGACTGCGCCCTCGTAGCGGGCCATCAGCGCCTCCGCGCCCACCAGGCTGGTCCCGCTGAGCACCATCAGGACAACGCCGAAGATAGTGCAGAGCTGCGCCCAGCGGGGCACACCCCGCCACACCGACGAGCGCCCACCACGCTTGCCGCGTCTGCCGGCCTTACCCACAAGCATCTCCGTTCGTCACGCCCCCGGGGGGAAGTACGGGCGCGCGGGGCCGAATGGTTTAACCAATCAACGCTCATCGGCGCATGAGCGTGGCTGTGCGGTGTCCACGACATGTACCGGGCTGTGTCTCGACACGGCGCGGGTTGCCTTCCTGGACATCGCATTGACGGTATCTCGCACTCGGCGTGATCGCCGAGCACGGGAAACCGGGCAGCGGCGATGGTACGTCGCGAAGATGAACAGAAGGCCGCCCCGGGGTTACCGGGGCGGCCTTCTTCTTTCGTGTCTTGCGAGGTGTCGGCGCGAAGGGTCAGCCCTTCATCAGCTCGGCGGCCTTCTTCTCCAGGTCGTCGAGCCCACCGCACATGAAGAACGCCTGCTCGGGGAAGTGGTCGTACTCGCCCTCGCTGATCTTGCGGAAGGCCTCGATGGTCTCCTTGATCGGGACCGTCGAGCCCGGCACACCGGTGAACTGCTCCGCCGCGTAGGTGTTCTGCGACAGGAAGCGCTCGATCCGCCGGGCCCGCTGGACCGTAATCTTGTCTTCCTCGGAGAGTTCCTCGATACCGAGGATGGCGATGATGTCCTGCAGGTCCTTGTAGCGCTGGAGGATCCGCTTCACCTCGCTGGCCACCTGGAAGTGCTCCTGGCCGACGAACTCGGGGGCCAGGATCCGCGACGAGGAGGCCAGCGGGTCCACCGCCGGGTAGATGCCCTTGTCGGAGATGGACCGCTCCAGGTTGGTGGTCGCGTCGAGGTGGGCGAACGTGGTGGCCGGGGCCGGGTCGGTGTAGTCGTCCGCCGGCACGTAGATCGCCTGCATCGAGGTGATGGCCTGGCCCCGGACGGAGGTGATCCGCTCCTGGAGCTCACCCATCTCGTCGGCCAGGGTCGGCTGGTAACCCACCGCGCTGGGCATCCGGCCCAGCAGGGTGGAGACCTCGGAACCGGCCTGGGTGAAGCGGAAGATGTTGTCGATGAAGAGCAGCACCTCCTGCTTCTTCACGTCACGGAAGTACTCCGCCATGGTCAGCGCGGAGAGCGCGACCCGCAGCCGGGTGCCCGGCGGCTCGTCCATCTGGCCGTAGACCAGAGCGGTCTTGTCGATGACGCCGGAGTCGGTCATCTCGTGGATCAGGTCGTTGCCCTCACGGGTGCGCTCACCCACGCCGGCGAAGACCGAGGTACCACCGAAGTTGCGGGCCACTCGGGTGATCATCTCCTGGATGAGCACCGTCTTGCCCACCCCGGCACCGCCGAACAGGCCGATCTTGCCGCCCTTGACGTACGGGGCGAGCAGGTCGATGACCTTGATGCCGGTCTCCAGCATCTCG
The DNA here is from genome assembly GCF_049178935.1 of Verrucosispora sp. WMMD703. Classification (NCBI taxonomy): domain Bacteria; kingdom Bacillati; phylum Actinomycetota; class Actinomycetes; order Micromonosporales; family Micromonosporaceae; genus Micromonospora; species Verrucosispora sp. WMMD703. The sequence continues at coordinate 5,603,512 of NZ_JBMHMM010000004.1, forward strand.
GTCTTCGGCTCCAGGTCCGCGAAGGCCGGGGCCTTGCGGTGGATGCCCCAGTGGTCATCGGCCTGGATGGTCTCGCCCTCGGTGAGGTTGAGGCACTCGCCGATGGCGTTGAACACGTGGCCCTTGACCGCGTCGCCGACCGGCACCCGGATCGGGAAGCCGGTGTCCCGCACGTCGGCACCGCGCACCAGACCGTCGGTCGGCTGCATCGAGATGGCGCGGACCAGGTTGTCACCCAGGTGCTGGGCGACCTCCAGGGTCAGCGTCTTCTCGCCGCCGGACAGGGTCACGTCCACGTGCAGCGCGTTGAACAGGTCCGGCATGGCGTCACGCGGGAACTCGGCGTCGACGACCGGGCCGATGACCCGGACCACGCGACCCGTGGCCGTCTTGGTCTCTACTGGGGCAGTCATCACACTTCACTTCCCGACGCGGCCAGCGCGTTCGCGCCGCCGACGATCTCGCTGATCTCCTGGGTGATCCCGGCCTGGCGGGCCGAGTTCATCTCACGCGTGTACTTGTCGATCATCTCTTCGGCGTTGTCGGTGGCGCTCTTCATCGCCCGCCGCCGGGCCGCCGACTCGCTGGCCGCCGACTCCAGCAACGCCGCGTAGATCCGCGTGTTGATGTACTTCGGCAGCAGCGCGTCGAGCAGCGCCTCCGCGTCCGGCTCGAACTCGTACGCCGGCAGGACGCCCTCCGACCGGGGCCGTTCCTCGATCTGCAACGGCCCGATGATGCGGGTGATCGGGTTCTGCGTCATCAGGGACTTGAACTCGGTGTAGACGATGTGCAACTCGTCCACGCCGCGTACCCCGTCCGGGCCCGGATCGCCGTCGCTGTCGTCCGCACCGGCGGTGAACGCCTTGATCAGGGTGTCACCGACCTCGCGGGCGTCGGCGAAGGACGGCTGCTCCGAGAAGCCCGTCCAGCTGGCCTCGATCGGCCGGTTGCGGAACCGGTAGAACGAGACGCCCTTGCGTCCGATGACGTAGAGCACCGGCTCCTTGCCGTCGGCCTTGAGCCGAGCGATCAACGACTCCGCCGTCCGGATGGCGTTGGAGCTGTAGCCGCCGGCCAGACCCCGGTCGGCGGTCACCAGCAGGACGCCCGCCCGCCGCACCCGCTCGCGCGGGGTGAGCAGCGGGTGGTCGACCGAGGCGTTGGACGCCAGCGCGGTGAGCACGCCGGTGACGGCCTGGGCGTACGGCAGGGACGCCTCCACCCGGGCCTGGGCCTTGGCGATCCGGCTCGTCGCCACGAGCTCCATCGCCTTGGTGATCTTCTTCATCCCCTTCGCCGAGCGGATCCGTTGACGAAGAACACGTACCTGCGCCGCCATGGCCCGGCCCTACTGCTTCTCGGCCGGAGCCTCGCCGCTGTAGCGGGTGACCGTCTCGTGCTCGGCCTCGCCCTCCAGCGGCGCCGCCGGCGCCTCGTTGATCGTGCGCTCGTCCTCGCGGCCGAGGAAGCCCTGCTTGAACTCCGCGACGGCCGAGTCGAGGGTGGCGATGATGTCGTCGTCCCACTTGTTGTCGGCGATCGCCTGGAGCGTGGCGTTGTGCTTGCGCCGCAGGTGCTCCAGGAACTGGGTCTCGAAGCGCCGCACGTCGCCGACCGGGACGTCGTCCAGCTTGCCCTCGGTGCCGGCCCAGACGGCCACCACCTGCTCCTGCACCGGGTACGGCGAGTAGTTCGGCTGCTTGAGCAGCTCCACCAGGCGGGCACCACGGTCCAGCTGGGCGCGGGAGGCCTTGTCCAGGTCGGAGGCGAAGGCGGCGAACGCCTCCAGCTCACGGAACTGGGCCAGGTTCAGCCGCAGCGAACCGGAGACCTTCTTCATCGGCTTCACCTGGGCGGCACCGCCGACCCGGGAGACCGAGGTACCGACGTTGATCGCCGGCCGGACGCCCTGGTTGAACAGGTCGGTCTCCAGGAAGATCTGACCGTCGGTGATCGAGATGACGTTGGTCGGGATGAAGGCCGAGATGTCGTTGGCCTTGGTCTCGATGATCGGCAAGCCGGTCATCGAGCCGCCACCCATCTCGTCGGAGAGCTTCGCGCAGCGCTCCAGCAGCCGGGAGTGCAGGTAGAAGACGTCACCCGGGTACGCCTCGCGGCCCGGCGGACGGCGCAGCAGCAGCGACACGGCGCGGTACGCCTCGGCCTGCTTGCTCAGGTCGTCGAAGACCACGAGCACGTGCTTGCCGCCGTACATCCAGTGCTGGCCGATCGACGAGCCGGTGTACGGGGCGAGGTACTTGAAGCCGGCCGGATCCGACGCCGGAGAGGCCACGATTGTGGTGTACTCCATCGCGCCCGCCTCCTCAAGGATGCCCTTGATGCCGGCGATGGTGGAGGCCTTCTGACCGATGGCGACGTAGATGCAGCGGACCTGCTTCTTCGGGTCGCCGGAGGCCCAGTTCTCCCGCTGGTTGAGGATGGTGTCCAGGGCGACAGTGGTCTTGCCGGTCTTCCGGTCACCGATGATCAGCTGCCGCTGGCCGCGACCGATCGGGGTCATCGCGTCGATGGCCTTGATGCCGGTCTGCATCGGCTCGAAGACGGACTGCCGGGCCATCACGTTGGGGGCCTGGAGCTCCAGCTCGCGGTAGCCCTCGTCGGCGATCTCGCCGAGGCCGTCGATCGGCTGGCCGAGCGCGTTGACCACGCGCCCCAGGAAGGCGTCGCCGACCGGCACCGAGAGGACCCGGCCGGTGCGCTTGACGCGCTGCCCCTCCTCCAGCCCGGAGTAGTCGCCGAGGACGACGACACCGATCTCCCGGACGTCGAGGTTCAGCGCCACGCCGAGCGTGCCGTCCTCGAACTCCAGCAGCTCGTTGGTCATGGTCGAGGGCAGGCCCTCGACGTGGGCGATGCCGTCGCCGGTGTCGGCGACGGTGCCGACCTCCTCACGGGAGACGTCGGGCGAGTAGGAGGAGACGTAGCGCTCCAGGGCGCCGCGAATCTCCTCCGTCGAGATGGTCAGCTCGGCCATCCTCTGCTTCCTTAAGTATCAGGGGCCCGGGATACCTAGTACCGACCGGTCCTCGGGTCGACTGTCTTTCCGGGCGCTTCGCGGGGTGCTGGTCAGCGCTTCGCGAGCGCGTTGCGGGTCTCGTTGAGGCGGCGCAGGATCGTCCCGTCGTAGAGGTCCGAACCCACCCGTACGCTCACTCCACCGAGGATCGTCGGGTCAACCGTAAGCTTGACAGCAACCTGTCGATCGTATATGGCGGAAAGCCGATCGCCCAGGCGTCGCTCCTCCTCCTCGGTGAGCGGAGCGGCGACCGTCACGTACGCGACCTGCCGGTCCCGCCGCTCCGCCGCCAACTCCACCAGCCGGGACAACGCGGCGGTGAACGACCGGCCACCGAAGCCGGCCAGCGCCGCCTCCGCCAACCGCACCGTCACCGGCCGGGCCTTGCCCGTCAGGAGCATCCCGACCAGTTCGGCCCGCTGCGCCACCGGCGCCATCGGGTCGGACAGGGCGTTGGACAGCTGCGGGTCCGCGGCGACCACCTGGCCGAAGCGGAACAGCTCGTCCTCCACCTCGCCCAGCTCGTCGGCGCGGTCCGCGCTGGCAAGCAGCGCCTGCACACCGAGGCTCTCCGCGCCGTCGAGCAGTTCCGACGGCGCGGACCAGCGTCCGGTGACCAGGGCCCCGAGCAGGTCGAGCGTGTCCGCGCCGACCTTGCCGGAGAGCACCGAGTTCAGCAGGCCGGCGCGGTCCGCACCCTCGCGGGCCGGGTCGGAGAGCGCCCGGCGCAGCCGGACCTCCCGCCGCAGCAGGTCCGCGACGGCGAGCAGCTCCGCACCGGTGCCGGCCACGGTCGACGGCTCGGCACCGGCGACGTACTCCTCCAGCCGCGTGAGCGCGGCAGCGTAGGAATCCCGGCTGGCGGCCTGCATCAGCGGGCCCCCGCGCTCTCGAGGTCGGTGAGGAACCGCTCGACGGTGCCCTTGCGGCGGGCCTCGTCGGCGAGCGACTCGCCCACGATCCGGCTGGCCAGGTCGACCGCGAGGCCGCCGACCTCCGCGCGCAGCTCGCGCACGATGGTCTGGCGTTCCACGGCCAGCGACTCCCGGCCGGCGGCGATGATCCGGTCGGACTCCTCCCGGGCCTTGGCCAGGATCTCCGTACGGATCGACTCGGCGTCGGCGCGGGCGTCGTCCCGGATCCGGGCCGCCTCGGTACGCACCTCGGCGAGCTGGGCCCGGTACTGCTCAAGCAGCTGGTTGGCCTCGGCCTGAGCAGCCTCGGCACGCTTGAGACCGCCCTCGATCGCGTCGACCCGCGCCTGGTACATCGCCTCCATGCGCGGCATCACGAACTTCAGCAGCACGAAGCAGAGCAGGGCGAAGGCGATCGACCCGATGACGAGCTCCTGCCAGATCGGCACGAGCGGGTGGTGCTCTACACCTTCAGCGGCGACATACATGTCAGACCTCCGGGTCGCGTCGGGCTACGTCAGACTGCGAACGCGAGCACCAGGCCGAACAGGGCGAGCGCCTCGACCAGCGCGAAGCCCAGGACCAGCCAGGTGCGGTTGTAGCCGGCGGACTCCGGCTGGCGGGCGCTGGCCTGGATGTAGGCCGCGAAGACCAGGGCGACACCGATGCCGGGGCCGATGGCGGCGAGACCGTAACCGATGGTGTTGACGCTGCCCTCGATGGCGGCAATAACGTCCATTGCGGGTATTCCTCCTAGTAGACGCGTGAGTTCTCACGCGTACGCGGTCGTACCGGAAGCTTGGTCGGGCCGGGCGGCCCGCCGAGGTCTGTGGATCAGTGCCCGTCGGCGAGCGACGTGCCGATGTAGTTGGCGGTCAGGGTGACGAACACGTATGCCTGCAACAGCGCGACGAGCACCTCGAAGAAGGCCATCAGGATCGCCATCAGGAACGAGAAGACCGACGTCACCTGGATGAAGATGTTGTCCGAGGCCAGCATCACGAAGCCGCCGACGGTGAACACCAGCAGGATCAGGTGGCCGGCGAACATGTTGGCGAAGAGTCGTACCGCAAGCGTGACGGGTCGGTTGATGAAGTTCTGCAGGAACTCGATCGGGATCAGCAGGACGTGCATCGGCCACGGCACGCCCGGGATGATCAGGCTCTGCTTGAGGTAGCGGCCCAGACCCTGCTTGCGGACACCGATGTAGAGGTACATCACGTAGGTGATCACGGCTAGCACGATCGGGAAGGCGATGTGCGAGTTCGGGGAGATCTGCAACCCGGGGGTGACGCCGAAGAGGTTTGTCACCGCGATGAAGCAGAACAGCACGGTGAAGTACGGCGCGAACCGGATGCCGTCCTTGCCCATCTGCTCGCGGGCGATGTTGTCCCGGACCAGGCCGTAGATCGACTCAGCCATCCACTGGCCCTTGCTCGGCACCAGCTTCGGGTTCCGGTACGTGGCCATGAAGAAGATGATCAGAAGCCCGACGGCCAGCCAGATCATCAGCGTGAACTTCGTGACCCACGGGCCGGCGAGATCCGGCGGGTAGAAGTCTCCGACGCTGGGGGGCCAGGGAAGGCCCTCTGCGGCGACAAGCTGTCCGCTCACCGTGTCATCCTCCGCACTCGACAGACCCGCGCGTGCCGGCACTCAGGCACTGAGCCTCTTCATGATCAGGTAGATCGCTCCGGCTGCGCCGAGCATCATGCCCACGGCGATTCCGACGCCGGTCGGCAGGCCCAGGAACTCCCCCGCCAACCAGCCGAGGAATCCCCACACCACGATGCCGGCGAGCAGGTAGCCGAGGACGGCTCCGGCGACACCTTCCGACGAGTGTTCATCGGGGCTTCTGCGGTGTGGGTTGTCGGCCATGACGAGGCGAACACTATCAGCCGGGTGTTTCGCGAGTGTGCGGCACCCCCCACACTGCGAGCAGCGTGCGGGCGGCGGGTGCGGCGCGTCAAGCCGGAGTCAGCCTACTCCTGTCCGGCCGGCCGGACAGGCCGACGAAACGCCGGGGAAACGCCAGCCGTACGGTCAGTGATCCGACGGACGGTCCACGCTGGGCAGCGGGGAGCGCAACGCCCAGGTCAGGTGGGCACCGGTCCACACCACCACGGCCGCGATGATTGCCGCACCCATGTCCGGCAGGCCCGGCCAGCCGGTGGCCGCCACGGCCGCCATCGCCACCCCGAGGATGACGATCTTCGTGGCGTAGGTGACCAGCCCCACCGACATGATCAGTCGCGGGTGGACCGCGTCGGCCCAGGCCACCGAGAGGCCCGAGATCAGGTAGCTGACGATCACCAGCGCGATGCCGGCGGCCACCCCGGCCGCACCGGTCGGGCCGCGCAGCAGCGCGGCGGTCGGCACCGCGACCACGGCCAGCGCGGCGCAGGCGAGCAGTGGCAGGCGCAGGTACGGCAGCCGGGCCCGGATGGCGCCGGGTTCCCCGGCCCGGGGCGCGGTCGCCGGGGTTACGCCGGGTCCGTCCGTGGGCGCGCTCACCGGGGGTACGCCGGGAACTCGGCGGCCAGTTCGGCCACGTCGACGGCGATCCGGGCCAGTTCGTCGACGCCACCGGGGGTGGACGGATCGGTCCGCACCGCCCGGGCGATCAGCCCGGCGACCTGACGCATCTGTGCCTCCCCCATGCCCTGGGTGGTGACGCTGGGCGTGCCCACCCGGATCCCCGAGGCGACCATCGGCTTCTGCGGGTCGTACGGGATCGCGTTCTTGTTCAACGTGATGGTCGCCGCGTCGCACCGCGCCTCCGCCTCGGCCCCGGTGACCCCGGTCTCCCGCAGGTCGATCAGGGCCAGGTGGGTGTCGGTGCCGCCGGAGACCGGCCGCATCCCCTCGGCCGCCAACCCGTCGGCCAGCGCCCGCGCATTTGCCACCACCTGCGCGGCGTAACTGCGGTACGCCGGTTGCGCCGCCTCGTGCAGCGCGACCGCCTTGGCGGCCACGGCGTGCATCAGCGGGCCGCCCTGGGTGAACGGGAAGACCGCCTTGTCGATCCGTTCGGCCAGCGTCTCCCGGCAGAGGATCATGCCGCCGCGCGGGCCGCGCAGCACCTTGTGGGTGGTCGCGCAGACCACGTCGGCGTACGGCACCGGTGACGGGATCGCCTGCCCGGCGACCAGCCCGATGAAGTGCGCGGCGTCCACCATCAGGTACGCGCCGACCTCGTCGGCGATCTCCCGGAACCGGGCGAAGTCGATCAGCCGTGGGTAGGCGGTCGCCCCACATATGATCATCTTGGGCTGGTGGGTACGGGCGAGATCCCTGACCTCGTCATAGTCGATCAGCTCGGTGTCCCGTTGGACGGTGTAGCCGACCGGCTTGAACCACCGGCCGGAGAAGTTCACCCGGCTGCCGTGGGTCAGGTGCCCACCGTGCGGCAGCTCCATCGCCAGCACCGTGTCACCCGGCTGCACCAGGGCGGCGTACGCGGCCAGGTTGGCGCTCGCGCCGGAGTGCGGCTGGAGGTTGGCGTGCTCGGCGCCGAAGAGGTCCTTCGCCCGGGCGATGCCGAGTTCCTCGGCCCGGTCCACCTGCGCGCAGCCGCCGTAGTAGCGCCGGCCCGGATAGCCCTCGGCGTACTTGTTGGTGAGCGTGGAGCCCAGCGCGGCCAGCACCGCGGGCGAGGTGAGGTTCTCGCTGGCGATCAGTTGCAGCCCGCCACGCAGCCGGTCCAGCTCGCCCAGCACCACCTCCGCGATCTCCGGGTCGGCCGTGCTGAGCTGCTCGAAGTCCGGCCCCCAGAAGGTGCCCTCGGCGGTCTCCACAGCGCCAGAGTCTATGAGACCGCAGACTGGAGGCGTGAGATGCCTGGTGACCGGAGCGACCGGATACATCGGCGGGCGCCTGGCGCCACGCCTGCTGGACGAGGGATACGCGGTGCGCTGCCTGGCACGGCGGGCCAACCGGCTGCGCGACGTGCCGTGGGCCTCGCAGGTCGAGGTGGTCGAGGGCGACCTGAGCCGGCCGGAAAGTCTCGCCGGGGTCTTCGACGACGTCGACGTGGCGTACTACCTGGTGCACTCGCTCGGTCAGGCCGGCTTCGAAGCCGCCGACCGGCAGGCCGCGACGACCTTCGCCGAGGCGGCCCGCGCCGCAGGCGTACGCCGCATCGTCTACCTGGGCGGACCGGAGCCGGCCCCCGACGACGCCGCCTCGGCGCACCTGCGTTCCCGCACCGAGGTGGCGCGGATCCTGCTGGACAGCGGCGTGCCCACGGTGGTGCTGCGGGCGGCGGTGATCCTCGGCTCCGGCTCGGCGTCGTTCGAGATGCTGCGCTACCTGACCGAGCGGCTGCCGGTGATGGTCACCCCGCGCTGGGTCAGCAACCGGATCCAGCCGATCGCGGTCCGTGACGTGCTCTACTACCTGGTCGGCAGCGCCGGGCTGCCGCCGGAGGTCAACCGGGCCTTCGACATCGCCGGTCCGGACGTGCTGACCTTCGCCGAGATGATGCAGCGCTACGCCCGGGTGGCCGGGCTCTCCCGTCGGCTGCTGCTACCGGTACGCCTGCTGACGCCGACTCTCTCGTCGCACTGGGTCGGGTTGATCACCCCGGTGCCGAACGCGCTCGCCCGGCCGCTGGTGGAGAGTCTGGTACACGAAGCGGTCGCGCACGAGCACGACATCGCGACGTACCTGCCGGACCCGTCGGGCGGACTCACCGGTTTCGACCAGGCCGTCGAGCTGGCGCTGGCCAAGGTACGCGACGCCCAGGTGGAGACCCGCTGGTCGACCGCCGCCGGTGCGGACGCACCCGCCGAGCCGTTGCCCAGCGACCCGCACTGGAGCGGCGGCACCGCCTACACCGACCTGCGGGAGCAGACGGTGGCGGCACCGCCGGAGGCGCTGTGGCAGGTGATCGAGGGGGTCGGCGGAGAGAACGGCTGGTACTCGTTCCCGCTCGCCTGGTCCGTGCGCGGCTGGTTGGACCGGCTGGTCGGCGGGGTGGGGCTGCGTCGGGGCCGGCGTCACCCGCACCAGTTGCGGGTCGGCGAGGCACTGGACTTCTGGCGGGTGGAGGAGATCGTCCCCGGCGAACTGCTGCGACTGCGCGCCGAGATGCGGCTGCCCGGCCGGGCCTGGCTGGAGATGCGGGTGCAGCGGGACGACACCGGTCAGGTCAGCTACCGGCAGCGGGCGGTGTTCCTGCCCCGAGGACTGGCCGGGCACGCGTACTGGGCTGCGGTGACCCCGTTTCACGCGGTGGTCTTCGGTGGGATGGCCCGCAACATCGCCGAGGGGGCCGAGCGGTTGGCGGCAGCCACTCCGGCCCGCTGACCGGGCTGCGGTCGGCGTCGGTCAGTTGCCGGTGCGCTGCCCGGTGACCCGCCAGGCGGTCATGTCGCTCGGCGGCACGAAGTCGCGGACCGGCTCGTCGCGCAGGGCGTAGGAGAGGATCTCGCCGACCGCCTCCACCATGGCGGTCTGCACCGCACGGCCGACGGCGTCGCGCGGCTCGTCGGGGTTGGCGGCCATCGCCGCCACCGCCAACTGCGGGGTGAGCGCCACGACCGTCTCCGTGGCGTACCGCTCGGAGCTGCCCGTCTTACCCACCACCGGCCGGCCGAGCTGACCGCGCAGCCGGGTCGCCGTGCCACCGGCGCAGCCGTGGTACATGGACTGGTCGCCGACCGGGCAGCGGGCCGCGTCCGCCGCCGCCCGGGCCACGTCTACGTCGAGCACCTGCCGGCAGTCCGGCTGCCCGGCGGCCACCCGGCGACCGTCCGCGTCGGTGATCGAGCTGACCGGCGTGGGCGCGCACCAGACGCCCTCCGCGCCCAGCGTCGCGTACGCGCCGGCCAGGTCGAGCGGGGTGGTGGCGGACACACCCAGGGTGAACGGGCCCCACTCACGTGCCCCGTGCCGGGCCAGTTGGGCGTCGTCGTCGGCCCGGAACACGATGCCGAGCCGTTCGGCCATCTCCACCACCCGGTCCGCACCGACCCGCTCGGTGAGCCAGGCGAAGTACGTGTTGACCGAGTCGCCGAAGGCGGTCCACATGTCGTGCCGGCCGCTCACCGAGGCGCTGGCGTTCTGCGGGCACCAGTACCCTCCGCAGTTCGCCTCGCTGCCGCTGACCCGGAAGTCCGTCACGATCCGCCGGGGCGCGTTGAAGACCGTGTTCAGGGGTAGTCCGGCCTCCAGGGCGGCCAGCATGGTGAAGAGCTTGAACGTGGAACCGGCCTGGTAACCGACGATGGTGCCGCCGCCGGCGACGAGTTGGTTGACGGTGTTGGGGTGGTTCTGCTGTCCGCCCGGGTTCGCGGTCACGCTGTAGACCCGGTTGACCGACATGGCGAGCACCCGCCCGGTGCCGGGTTGGATCACCGCGGTCGGCATGGCGTGTGGGTGCTCGGCCGGGTAGACCCCCCACACCTGTTCGGTGGTGGCCCGCTGGACGCCGGGGTCGAGTGAGGAGACGATGCTGAACCCACCCCGTCGCAGGGTGCGCTGCCGCTCGTCGACGCTGGCGCCGAACGCCTTCTGGCTGTTCCACCAACGGGTGAACCAGTCGCAGAAGAAGCCCCAGTCGTTGTGTCCCTCGGGCACCGCGGTGCAGTCGTTCGGAGTCTCGCTGGGCCGCAGGTTCAACGGCTGGGCGGCGATCCGGGCCGCCTCCTCCGGCGCGGTCACGCCCGACTCGACCATCCGGTCCAGCACGTAGCCGCGCCGGGCGGTCGCGCTGTCGGCGTCCCCGTTGATCGGGTCGTCGCTGTGCGGAGAGCGGACCAGCCCGGCCAGCAACGCCGCCTGGGCCAGCGTGAGCTTCGCCGGTGAGGTGGAGAAGTACCGTTTGCTGGCGGCGGCGATCCCGTACGCGCCGGCACCGAAGTACGCGATGTTGAGGTAGCGGGTCAGGATCTGCTCCTTGGTCAGCTCCCGCTCCAACGCCAGGGCGTACCGGATCTCCTGGACCTTGCGGGCGGTGCTCACCTCGGTGGCCGCCGCCCGTTGCGCCTCGCTGAGCCGGGGATCGGTGCTCAGCACGTTGCGGACGTACTGCATGGTCAGTGTGGAGGCGCCCTGACGGGTGGCGCCGTCGCGCCGGTTGGCGGTGAAGGCCCGCACGATGCCCCGCAGGTCCACGCCGCTGTGCTCGTGGAAGCGGGCGTCCTCGGCGGCGATGATGGCCTGCCGCATCACCGGCGCCACCTCGTCCAGCGGCACATCGACCCGGTCCTCCTGGTAGAAGGAGGTGATCAGCGTGGTGCCGTCGTTGGCGTAGAGGTTGGACCGTTGGGCCGTCGGCGGCGTCCGCAGCGTGTTGGGCAACTCCGCGTACGGCGCGGAGAGCGCCGAAAATCCGATGCCGAACACCAGCGCGGCCGGCAACGCCGCCACCGCCAGCGCCAGGCCGGCCAGCGTGCCGGCCAGCAGTACGGTGAACATCTTCGGCAGGAACGCCCGGGTCATCAGCTCTCCCCGCAGGAGCCGTCAGGACTCCCTCAGGATGTCGCTAATCGCCCTTTCTGCCGCGCCTTTCCTCAAACCCGGATGAAATTCGCCGATCAGGGGAGCAGCAGCGCGGCGAGCGGCTGCACGGTCTCCTCGATCTCGTCGGCCACCCGGGTGAAGCACTGGTCGCCGCGCCCCCACGGGTCGTCGAGGTCGTCGGTGGGCAACGCGGTGGCGCCCTGCCGGGCCTCGTGTGCCGCCTCGACCAGCGCCACGCCACGGGCGTGGACCGCGTCGGCGGTGGCCTCGGCCGCCGGCAACGCGGCCGGATCGAGGGCGGCCAGCAGCCGACCGAACTCGCCGAGCACGAACGTGCGGGCGGCGGCGTCGGGCCGCAACGCGGTCACGTACTCCTGCTGGTCGGCGGTGGCGGTCAGGACCAGGTCGGCGGCGTCGATGTGATCGGAGCGCAGCTTGCGAGCGGCGAACCCGGTGACGTCGCCACCCCGGTTGGTGACCTGACGCGCGGCCGGCGGGTTCATCTCCTCACCGGCGTGCCAACCACCGGTGCCCGCGCTGTGGCTGTGCAGCAGCTCCTCGACCCGCTCCGGGTCAACCTCTCGTCGGGCCAGCCGGTCGGACACCGCGAGGGTGAGCAGCCGCTCGGCCATCGGTGACCGGCAGATGTTGCCCATGCAGACGTGCAGGACGGTGAAGGGGGGCACCTACGCCACCTGACTCTCACGCAGTTCCGGTACCACCTCACGCAGCCGGGCCAGGTCGATCGCGCCCTCCCGGACGAGCAGCGGCTCGTCGCCGGTCAGATCCACGATCGTGCTGGGCACCGGGTCCACCGCCGGCCCGGCCTCCAGGTAGGCCCGGACGGAGTAGGCGAGCTGGTCGCGCGCCTGGTCGGCGGTGAGCGCGGCCGGTTGGCCGATCTTGTTGGCCGACGCGACCGCCATCGGCCCCGTCTCCCGCAGCACCTCAAGCGCCACCGGGTGCAGCGGCATGCGCACCGCCACCGTGCCGCTGTCGTCGCCGAGATCCCACCGCAGGCTCGCCGAGTGCTTGACCAGGATGGTCAGCGCACCCGGCCAGAACGCCTCGACCAGGTCCCGCGCCGCTGTCGGCAGGGTGTAGGCCAGGCCGTCGAGGGTGTGCCGGGAACCGATCAGCACCGGTGGCGGGGTGTGCGGGACACCCTTCGCGTCCAGCAGCGCCTTGACCGCATAGGGGGTGAACGCGTCGGCGCCGATCCCGTAGACCGTGTCGGTCGGCAGGACGACCAGCTCGCCGTTGCGGACCGCCTCGATGGCCGCAGCGATGCCGCGGTCCCGGTCGGCGAGCGATCGGCAGTCGTAGAGCATCACGAGGAGCCAGTCTGCCACGTCGCGGCCGCACCGGGTGGTGGGCGGTCCGCGAGGCGGGACGCCGTGACGAAACGCGGCCGGTCGGCGAGGTCGCGATGGTCGACGATCGTGACGTACCGCCCGTCGGCGGCGAGCAGACCCGGCAACACCGCGCCGTGACTGTCGTCGTGTTCGATGCCCAGGACACCGCCGGCACGCAGCAGGAAACCCGCACGGTCGATCACCCGGCGGATGACGTCCAGTCCGTCCGCCCCACCGAACACGGCCTCCGCCGGGTCGTGGTCGGCCACCTCCGGGGGCACCGCCACCGCGAGCGGGACGTACGGCGGGTTGCACAGCAGCACGTCCACCCGGCCCGCCAACTCGTCCAGCAGGGCCGGATCGGTGGCGTCCGCCGCCACCACCTCGATCGGCCGGTCACCGGCGGCGGCCCGGGCCGCCGCGTTGCGCCGCAGCCAGGACAGCGCCTCCGGCGAGCGTTCCACCGCCACCACCCGGGTTTGCGGCACCTCGGACGCCACCGACAGGGCGATCGCTCCCGAGCCGCTGCACAGGTCCACCACAAGTGGTTCCGGCCGCCCACCCGCCCGCGCGGCCGTTCGGGCCTGGTCGACGCCCCAGCCGGCGAGCAGTTCGGTCTCCGGGCGCGGCACGAAGACGCCCGGCCCGACGGCCAACTCCAGGTGCCGGAAGCCGGCGGTGCCGGTGAGATACTGCAACGGTTCCCGTCGCGACCGGCGGGTCACCAGCGCTCGGTAGCCGTCAAGTTGCTCGTCGGTGAACCCGTCCGCCAGGGCCAACCGCCCGCGCGGGATCTCAAGCACGTACGCGGCCAGCAGCTCGGCCTCCGCACGGGCCGAGGTCACACCGGCGGCGGCGAGGATACGAGCCGCTTCGGCAAGTACGGGACCCGGACGGTTACGTCTCGTCCCTTCGGACGGGTGTTGCGGTGCGGTGGTCACGCAATAATCATGAAGCGTCGCCGTGCACGTGCATAAGCGGGTGCAGCGGCACACCGACAGGAGGTCGCGGGTGGGCTGGCTCGACCGGGTCGAAGACCAGGTTGACGCCCTGACGAAGGCGCGGGCGTTGCAGGAGGTGAGCCGTTCCACCGAGGCGTACGGACTCCTGGATGGGGTGCTGCGTGCCACCCGCGACCCGAACGCCCGAGCCGACGCGCTCGTGCAGCGGCTCTCGGCTCTGATCAATCTCGGGCGCACCGCCGAGTACACCCGCGCCATCGAGGAGGCGTCCGCGGCGGTACGCGACCTCGCCGAGCCCTATCTGCACGGGCACCTCAACGCCCTGGCGGCGTTGGCCGCCCACCATCAGGGCGCGCTGGACCGCTGCGTGACGCACCTGGTCAAGGCCGCTCGGGCGCTCGGGGCGGTGGAGGATCCGGACCGGGACACCGCCTGGGGTTGGCACGACCTGGCGATGGCCTACTCGTACCTCAGCTTTCACGGTTACGCCCTGGGCGCGATCGAACGCGCCCGGCAACTCGGCACCGCCGCAGGGATCCCGGAGGAGACGTTCGCCGCACCGGGCATCCGACTGCGCAACGCGGTCGCCCTCGACCACACCGGTGACAGCGACGGCTGTCTGCGCGTACTGCGGGACGTCGGCGGTGACCTGGGCCGGTTCGTGACCGCCGGGCGGGCCGACCGGCTGCGCCCCAGCAGCCTGGCCGCCTACGGTTACGCCGCCGCCCGCCGGTGCGCCCTCGGCGACGACCTCGACCTTGCCCCGGGACTGGCCCCGGCCCGGCTGCTCGACTACGGCGCGGACAGTGCCCGGGCCCGCGACATGCGCCAGCTCGGCCAGGTCTGCCTCGCCATCGCCAGTGGGCGTCCGATCGAGGCGGTCACCCGGCTGGACACGGTCCAGGTGTCCGCCGAGACGCTCGGCGCGGCCGAGCCGGCCCGACTGCGCAGCATGGCGCTGGGTCGGGCCGGCGACCACGCCGCCGCGCACCGGGCCGACCGGCTGGCGTTCCGACTCGCCGCGCAGCGCCACGACCGGCTCCGCGACGTCTACATCGACGGCATCGCCGCCCGTATCGATCATGAGGAGATGCGCCGGGAGGCGGCGCGGTTCGAGGGAGAGGCGCTTACCGACCCGCTGACCGGGCTGCCCAACCGACGCCGGCTGGAGCGCTACATCGCGGCCGTGGTGGCCCGGGGTGAACGGGTGGTGATCGGCGTCTGCGACCTGGACGGGTTCAAGGCGGTCAACACGCGGCACGGGCACCACTCGGGGGATCTGGTCCTGCAACGCGTCGCCGGAGTCATCAACCGGGTGATGCGTCGGGGCGACTTCGTCGCCCGCTACGGCGGCGACGAGTTCGTGGTGGTGCTACCCGAAGCGGGGATGGCCGAGGCGGCCGAGGTGGCCCGGCGGATCGACGCCGCCGTGCGCACCGAGGACTGGGAGTCACTGGTGCCCGGCACCCCGGTCGGCGTCAGCATCGGCTTCGCCGAGGTGGGCGCCGGCGGCCCCGGCCAGCGGGACGCGCTCGGCGCGGCCTTCGAGGCCGCCGACCGGGAGATGCTGCGGGCCAAGGCCAGGCCGCGTAGCGCCTGAGGCTCAGCGCCGGGTCAGTTCCGCGTCGCCCGCCAGGCGCGCGGCCCGGTCCGCCTCGCTGAGCGCGTCGAGCACACCGTCCAGTTCCCCGGCGAGCACCAGGTCAAGGTTGTAGGCGGTGAAGCCGATCCGATGGTCGGTGATCCGGTTCTGCGGGAAGTTGTACGTGCGGATCCGCTCCGAGCGGTCCACCGTACGCACCTGGGCCTTGCGGGCGTCCGATGCGGCGGCGTCGGCCTGCTCCTGCGCGGCGGCCAGCAGCCGGGCGCGCAGGATCCGCATCGCCTGCTCCCGGTTCTGCAGCTGAGACTTCTCGTTCTGGCAGGAGACCACGATGCCGGTGGGCAGATGAGTGATCCGCACCGCCGAGTCGGTGGTGTTCACCGACTGGCCACCGGGACCGGACGAGCGGAACACGTCGATGCGCAACTCGTTCGGGTCGATGGTGACGTCGACCTCCTCGGCCTCCGGCAGCACCAGTACGCCGGCCGCGCTGGTGTGGATGCGCCCCTGCGACTCGGTGACCGGGACCCGCTGCACCCGGTGCACGCCGCCTTCCCACTTCAACCGGGACCAGACGCCGTTGCCGCCCTCGGGCACACCCTTTGTCTTGATGGCCAGCGAGACGTCCTTCACCCCGCCGAGGTCGGAGTCCTGAGCGTCGATCACCTCGGTGACCCAGCCGCGCCGCTCCGCGTACCGGGTGTACATGCGCAGCAGGTCACCGGCGAACAGCGCGGACTCCTCACCGCCCTCGCCCGCCTTGATCTCGACGATGACGTCCTTGGCGTCGTGCGGGTCGCGCGGGATGAGCAGCTCGGCGAGGCGGTCCTCAAGCACCGGCAGCGTCGCCGCGATCGTCTCGGCCTCGGCCGCGAAGGAGGCGTCCTCGGCGGCCAGCTCCCGTGCCGCGGCGAGATCCGCCCGGGCCTGCTCCAGCTCGGCCGCGGCCTTGTGCAGCGGCACCAGCTCGGCATAGCGACGGCCAACCCGGCGGGCGGTGCCCTGGTCGGCGTGGATCGCGGGATCGGCGAGCCGCTTCTCCAACTCGGCGTACTCGTCGAGGAGGCCGGTGAGGCGTTCACTGCTCATGCTGGGGATGGCTCCTTGCTGACTGTCGGAAACCCCGCGCGGTACTCCGCCGGTCGCTTCGCGGCGGAAACCGGGACACAGACGGCCGACGCCCGCGCCCGGCGGTGAACCGGACGCGGGCGTCAGACGAGGAGCTACTTGGCCTTCTTGCCCTGAACCTTGGCGTACTTCTGCTGGAACTTCGCGACCCGACCAGCGGTGTCCAGCACCCGCTGCTTGCCCGTGTAGAACGGGTGGCAGGCGCTGCACGTCTCGACGTGGATCGAGCCGCCCTTGGCGGTGCTGCGGGTGGTGAAGGTGTTACCGCAGGAGCAGCTGACCTCGGTGGTCACGTACTCCGGGTGGATGTTGGGCTTCATGTCGCCTCGGTCCTCTCGTCTGTGGTCGCCGGGTCGCCCCTGGCCTGCCGCTGCCTGCCGTTGGGGGCGTGAACCGGAACCGGTGGCCGATTGACCAGTCTGCCATGGGCTTCGGTGGGCCCTGGAATCGGGCCGCACCCGTTGGTCGCCGGTAGCAACATCGGGCCTCGGGTACGCATTCCCACCGCCCGCGTGAAGCATTCCTCGGCCGTCCCCCCGCCGCGCTCCGGTCGAGTCGGGTACGCGTAGGGGGCGTGGCCGGCCGGCCACGCCCCCTACGTCGATCTTCGTCGGTGGACGTTACTCCCCCGGCGTCGACTTGGCGATCTGCATCAGGAACTCGATGTTGGTACGGGACTGCTTCAGCCGGTCCAGCAGGAGATCCAGGGCCGCCTGCGAGTCCAGCGAGTGCAGCACCTTGCGGAGCTTGTGCACGATGGCCAGTTCCTCCGGCGCGAGCAGGATCTCCTCCTTACGCGTACCGGACGGGTGGATGTCGATGGCCGGGAAGGTCCGCTTGTCAGCGATCTTCCGGTCCAGCTTCAGCTCCGCGTTACCGGTGCCCTTGAACTCCTCGAAGATGACCGTGTCCGCCATGGAACCGGTCTCCACCAGGGCGGTGGCGAGGATGGTCAACGAGCCGCCGTTCTCGATGTTGCGCGCCGCACCGAGGAACCGCTTCGGCGGGTACAACGCGGTGGAGTCGATACCACCCGACATGATCCGGCCGCTGGCCGGCGCCGCCAGGTTGTACGACCGGCCGAGCCGGGTCACCGAGTCGAGCAGCACGACCACGTCGTGCCCCAGCTCGACCAGGCGCTTGGCCCGCTCGATCGCCAGCTCGGCGACGGTGGTGTGGTCCTGCGGCGGGCGGTCGAACGTGGCCGCGATAACCTCGCCCTTGACCGACCGCTGCATGTCGGTGACCTCTTCGGGCCGCTCGTCCACCAGCACCACCATCAGGTGGCACTCCGGGTTGTTGTGCGTGATGGCGTTGGCGATCGCCTGGAGCACCATGGTCTTACCGGCCTTCGGCGGCGAGACGATCAGCGCCCGCTGCCCCTTGCCGATCGGCATGACCAGGTCGATGACCCGGGTGGTGAGGATGTGCGGTTCGGTCTCCAGCCGCAGCCGCTCCTGCGGGTACAGCGGGGTGAGCTTGTAGAACTCCGGCCGGCGCTTGGCCTCGTCCGGCTCCATCCCGTTGATGGTGTCCAGCCGGACCAGCGGGTTGTACTTGTCGCGCCGCTGCTCGCCGTCGCGCGCCGCCCGGACCGCCCCGGTGATCGCGTCACCGCGTCGCAGGCCGTACTTCTTGATCTGGGACATCGACACGTAGACGTCGTTGGGGCCGGCCAGGTAGCCGGTGGTCCGGACGAAGGCGTAGTTGTCGAGCACGTCCACGATGCCGGCCACCGGCACGAGCACATCGTCCTCGCCGACCTGCGGCTCACGGCCACCGTCGCCGGAATCGTTGCGGTCACCGCGGCCCCGCCGACGATCCCGGAAACGGCTGCGCCGGCTGCGCCGACCGCCGCTCTCGCCGTCGTCGTCACCGTCGTTGTCCCGCTCGGCGCGCTGTCCACGGTCGCCACGCTCGGCCCGCTCACCACGATCGCCGCGCTCGGCACGGTCGCCACGCTCGCCGCGCTCGGCGGCGCGGTCGCCACGCTCGGCACGCTCACCGCGGTCGCCACGCTCGGCACGGTCGCCACGCTCGGGACGCTCACCGCGATCGGCACGCTCACCGCGATCGGCACGCTCTGCGCGATCGGCACGCTCAGCCCGCTCGCCCCGATCGGCACGCTCAGCCCGCTCGCCCCGATCGGCGCGTTCAGCACGGTCGGCGCCACGGTCACGGCCGGACCGGCCCTCGGACCGCTCGCCCTCGGCGGCGGTCTCCTCGGCACGCGGTTCCGCCACGGCGGTCCGGCTACGCCGGGTACGGCCGCGCCCTTCGCTCTCGACGCTTGCGGCCGGCTGTTCGGCAGCACGGCGCTCGGCCTCCGGCCGCTCACCCGTGTCTCGTACCTCCGCGTGCACCTCCTCGCGGACCGGTGCGGCGGCCGCCGCGACCTCGGCCCGTGGACGAGGGGCTCCGGCAGCGCCGCCCTGCCGCTCGGTGATCGCGCTGATCAGCTCGCCCTTACGCATGCGAGCCGTCCCCGAGATGCCGAGCGACGCGGCCAGGCTCTGCAGCTCCGGCAGCAGCATCGCCGACAGACCGGTGCCGCTGCGCCGACGGCGGGCGGGGGCAGCGGTGGTGGCATCGCCAGCGACGTTGGAAACATCCGACGTCACGTCGGTGGTGTCGCTCAATGGATTCCTTCCCTCGATAGGCCGGGACTGCCCGGAATCGACAACAGGTGGCCGGGCGGCCTCGGTACACCCGCCTCGCATGACGCTTCGCGGGAGTCTGCAACACAGCAGCCGGTCGGTCTCCCGACCCACCAGATGGAGCGGTGAGCGGGGTTTCGCCGTCTGCGGCGACCAGTGAAGACTGCGGTGCGGCGTGGGCCTAGGCAGGGGTGACGGGCTTACCGCCGAAAGCTTCGGGGGTGCGCCGACCCGCAGGGAGATCGCATGCTTCGCGGCTGTGCTAAGTCTAGAGCGTAATCAACTCTTGCGACCTGCGGCAACAGGGTCCCGCTCCGCGTGTCCGAGTCTACCCCGCTCGACCTGCGCCCCGCATACATCTACCGGCAACCGCAGCAGCCGCCAATCTGTTCCCGCGTCAAATCCTACCGGCAGCTCAGACAGCGCGAGCACGCTGGGGCCGGCCCCACTGACCACGGCCGCCACACCGGCCGCACGCAACCCGTTGACCAGCGCACTCGTGCCCGGCATCGACGGCGCCCGCCAATCCTGGTGCAACCGGTCGGCGGTCGCCGGCAGCAGCAGTGCCGGCTGCGCGGTCAACGCGTGCACCAGCAGTCCCGCGCGGCCGGCGTTGAAAGCGGCGTCGCCGTGCGGCACCGTGGCCGGCAGCGCCGCGCGGGCCGTGGCGGTCAGCCCGCGCTCGGTCGGCACCAGCACCGTGGGGCGTACGCCGTCGGCCACCGGCAGCGACACCGCCCGCGCGCCGGCCGGCTCCGTCCAGGCCAGGGTGAAGCCACCGAGCAGGCACGGCGCGACATTGTCCGGATGGCCCTCGATCTCCGCGGCCAGCCGCAGCACCGCGTTGTCGTCGAGGCGGCTCTCCCCCTCCACCACCAGCGCCCGGGCCAGCAGCACCCCGGCGACGATCGCCGCCGACGAGGAGCCGAGCCCGCGCGCCTGCGGGATCCGGTTGACGCACTCCACCGCCAGCCCGGCCGGTTGCCCGCCAAGGACGTCGAAGGCCACCCGCATGGCGCGTACCACCAGATGCCCGTCGTCGACGGGCAGGTCGCCGGCACCCTCGCCGGTCACCGCCACCGTCACGCCCCCGGCCGTCACCTCGGCGGCGACGTCGTCGTGAAGCGCGAGGGCCAGCCCGAGCGCGTCGAAACCCGGCCCCAGGTTCGCACTGGTGGCGGGGACCCGGACCCGGACCGGTTCAGCGACGAATCTGATCGACACGCCGCCCATGCTAGTGGGGCCACAGACGTCCACCGGGCCGGACCTGGCTACCGGTTCTCCGCGACGGCGGGTGGCGACGTGGCGAGCGACAGACGCCGGGTCGCGATCCGCCAGCCGATCGCATAGACCAGGGTCACCAGGCCGCAACCGGCCAGTACGACCCGCTCGTCGACGACGTCCACGACCACGGCCACCACCAGTTGACTGACGGAGATCGCCAGGGTCGCCAGCATCATGTCGGTGGCGAAGACCCGACCCCGTAGCCGGTCCGGCACTTCGCCCTGCAGGGCGAAGTTCGACATCACCCAGTTGCTGCCACCGGCGAAGTGGGCCACGAAGACCAGGACCAGCACCAGCGGGAACCAGGCCGCCACCGAGGTGCCGAGGTAGGCCAGACCGTACGCCGACATGGACAGTGCCAGGCCGGGCAGCAGCCAGGCGCGGTTGGTCAGCACCCGTCGCATCATGATCGGGCCGACCAGCGCGCCGGCGCCCCGGACGGCGAACAGCAGTCCGGCACCGAGCGCACCGACCCCGTACACCCCGGCGAGCAGCGGGAAGACGGTAAGCACACCGTTGCCGAGACCCACCGCCGACTTGACCGTCACCAGCGCCAACACCCGGGGACGGCGCCCGATGTAGACAAGCGCCTCGCGGATCGCCGCCCAGGTCTGCGGTGGACTCGCGCCCCGCTCGCGGGGTGCCTGCAACGGACGGCGGATGAGCGTGGCCAGACTCGCGGCGATCACCAACCCGACGGCACCGACCCAGAAGCACGCGTACGGTCCGGCCGCCGCGCTGAGCACCCCACCGAGTGATGCGCCGACGACGGTCATCGTGCCCCACGCCGAACCGGCCACCGCGTTGCCGGCGGCCAGTTCATCCGGATCGAGCACGTTCGGCAGCGCCGCCTGGGCAGCCGGCGAATAGAACGCCTTCGCCACCGCGACCACGCCGATGCCGAGCAGCGCCAGCCAGGCCGTGCCGGCATCGCGTACCCCGAGCAGCAGCAGGACACCGACCAGCGCGGCGCCGTTCGAGACGATCATGATCGTGCGTCGGTCGAACCGGTCCGCGATGGTGCCGGTGTACGGCAGCAGCAGCGCCACGATGCCGGTGTCCACCGCGAGCACCAGGGCACCCCACACGCCACTGCCGGTCAACTTCGGCAGCAGCACCAGCAACGGCACCATGACGAACCAGTCGGCACCGAAGACCACCAGCTCGGCCAGGAAGAGGTTGCGGAAGTTCCGGTTGCGGGTGAGGACCGAGAGGGTGGACGCCACGGAGCGGACCATACCCGGCCACCGTCAACGGTTGCGTCGCAGCGCGGACAGCGCCCCGGAGGGCCCGAGGACCCTCCGGGGACGCCCGGTCACTCGTTCGGCGGGAACGGTGAGTTGCGGGTCTTCGGCAGCCGGAGCACCTCGAACTGATCGGTGTTCTCGATCAACGCGCCGGAGGGCGCCGCCGGCACCGGCCGGCTCTCCCGCCGGTCCGCGTCCGTGGCACCGATCCCCGCGCCCACCGGCACCCGGCCGGTGGTGTCCGACGCCGGGCCATCGGCCTCGTCGACCTCGCCACCGCCCGATCCCTCGGTCGGGTCGCCGTACCGTCGCCGCCGCCACGCCCGGACCGACACCTTGGTGTCCTCCACCATGGCGTAGAGCGTCGGCACCAGGATCAACGTGAGCAGGGTGGAGGTGAGCAGGCCGCCGATCACCACGATCGCCAATGGCCGCGAGATGAAACCACCCTCCCCGGTGAGCCCGAAGGCCATCGGCGTCAACGCGAAGATCGTGGCGATCGCGGTCATCAGGATCGGCCGCAGGCGGTGGCGTCCGCCCTCGACCACCGCCTCCCGCACCCCCATGCCCTGCGCCCGGTACTGGTTGACCAGGTCCAGCAGCACGATGGCGTTTGTCACCACGATGCCGACCAGCATGAGCACACCGATCAGCGCCGGCACGCTCAGCGCGGTGCCGCTGGCCAGCAGCAGGGCGACCGCTCCGGTGGCGGCGAACGGAATGGAGACCAGCAGGATCAGCGCCTGGACCACGCTACGGAACGTCGCCATCATGATCAGGAAGACGATCGCGATCGCGGCGAGCACGGCCAGGCCCAGATCGGCGAAGGTCTCCCGCTGCTCGGCGCTGACCCCGCCCAGGGAGAACGTGGCCCCCGGTACGTCGATCGCGTCGAGGCGGCTCTGCAGCTCGGTGCTGATCGCGCCCAGATCGGAGCCGGTGACCGTGCCGGTCACCGAGACGCTGCGCTCACCGTCGATCCGCCGTACCTGCTGCGGGCCGGTGGTCTCCGTGACATCGGCGATGTCGTCCAGCTTGACCGCGCCCACCGGCAGAGCCCGCAGCTCCGCCAGGGTCACCGGCGGTGCCGGCGACAGGCGCAGCACCACGTCCCGGGCGGCGCCCTCGACGGTCACCTGACCCAGCGGCGTACCACGGAACGCCTGCGACACCAGCTGACCGACGGCGGCCTCGGTGAGCCCGGCCCGGCTGGCCGCCTCGCGGTCGACGGTCACGTCGACCCGAGGTACCCGGTCGGCCAGGGTGGTCGAGACGTCCTCGACTCCGCCGATGCCGGTCAGGGCCGTCTCTGCCTCCTTCGCGGCGGCGGCCAACACCTCGGGGTCGGCGGCCCGCACGATGACCGCCAGCTCGTTGGCGGACGCCCCGCCCTGGCCCGCCGGGAACGTGATCTCTCCGGCCTCGGTACCGAGCGCCGCGAGCCGGTCCCGCAGCACTCCGCGCATCGCCTTCGCGTCGGTCTCCCCGCCGAGACGCAACGCGTAGTTGGCCACGTTGTTGCCGGCGCTGCCGGCCCAGGGGGCGTCGCCGCCACCAGCGGTGACCTGGTACGACTCGATGCCCGGAGTCTCCGCCAGCACCGCCTCGACCCGACGGGCCGCCGCGTCGGTGCCGGCCAGCCCGGTGCCCACCGGCAGTTCCTGGCGGACGTTGAGAGTGTCCTGGCCGGAGTCGTCGAGGAAGTTCGTCTCCAGCTGCCGGGCCAGCCCGAAGGTGCCGAACAGCACCAGCAGGCCCGCCGCCAGGGTCGCCCATCGGTAGGCCCGCCGCCCGGTGGCGAACCGGATGACCGGCAGGTACGCCCGCTGCAACGGGCTGCGCAGCTCGCGCTCCTCCGCCGCCCGACGGACCGCCGCCCCGTCGGCCGCACCACGGACCGGCTTGAGGAACCAGTA
Organism: Verrucosispora sp. WMMD703; assembly: GCF_049178935.1. NCBI lineage: Bacteria > Bacillati > Actinomycetota > Actinomycetes > Micromonosporales > Micromonosporaceae > Micromonospora > Verrucosispora sp. WMMD703. Next base: position 5,627,085 of record NZ_JBMHMM010000004.1, read on the forward strand.
CGCGAGCACCGGGATCACCGTCAGCGACACCAGTAGCGAGGCGAGCAACGCCACGGTGACCGTGATCGCGAAGGGTGCGAAGAGCTGACCGACGAAACCACCTACCAGGGCGATGGGTGCGAAGACGGCAACCGTGGTCAACGTCGACGCGGTGACGGCACCGGCCACCTCGCGTACGGCCGTGAGAATCGCCTGCCGCTTCGACCCGCCGTACGTCAGGTGCCGCTTGATGTTCTCCAGCACGACGATCGAGTCGTCCACCACCCGGCCGACCGCGACCGTCAACGCGCCGAGGGTGAGCAGGTTGAGCGAGTAGTCACCGATCCAGAGGGCGATCAGCGCGACCACCACCGACAGCGGGATGGAGACCGCGGTGACCACAGTGGAGCGCACCGACAGCAGGAACACCAGGATGACCACCACGGCCATGATCAGACCCAGCAGACCCTCGGTGCTCAGCGTCTCGATGGATTTCTCCACGAACGGCGCCTGGTCGAGCACGACGGTCAGCTCGGCACCGGTGGCGGCGCGCAGATCGTCGAGCCGGTCGGCGACCGCGTGCGAGATCTCCACGGCGTTGCCGTCCGGGTCGGCGGTGACCGCGATGCCGAGACTCTCCCGGCCGTTGGTACGGGTGATGGCGGTGGCCGGGGCGAGTTGCTCCTCGACCGTGGCGACGTCGCCGAGCCGGACCGGACCTGCCTTCTTGACCGGCGGAGCAACGATCACACCGCGCAGCTCGTCCAGGGTGGTCAGCGGTGCGCCCACCTGGACCGGCAGGGTGCGCTCGCCGTCCAGCACCGCGCCGGCCGGCACCGCCACGCCGTTGGCCCGCAACGCGGTGCCGATCGCGGTCGGCTGCACCTTCGCCTTCGCCAACTTCGCCGGATCCGGTGTGATCACGACAAACTCGTCCCGGACGCCGGTCAGCTCGACGCCACGGACGCCGTCGATCGCCGCCAGTTCCGGCACCACGGTGTCCCGCAGCTTTCCGGCGAGGGTCCGCTCGTCGTCGTCGCCGGACGCGGCCAGCACCACCGCCGGCAGGTCGTCGGTGCTGCCCGCGATCACCTGCGGGTCGACGCCCTCCGGCAGGCTGGTCCGGTTGATCGCGGTCTGCATCCGGCTGACCATGTCGTCGAGTTCGGTGCCGAACTCGTACTGCACCTGGATGGTGGTCAGGCCCTCACGGGAGGTCGAGATGACCGAGTCGAGACCGGAGATGCCGCGCAGGCTGTTTTCGATCGGCTCGGCGACCTCGGACTCGACGACCTCCGGTGCGGCGCCGGGGTACTGGGCCACGATGAAGGCGGCGGGAAACTCCAGCGACGGTAGGAGTTGCTGCTTCAGTGACGGCACGGCGTACACACCGAACGCCGTGGTCACCACCGCGATGAGGGCTACCAGCCCTCGGTTGGCGAGGCTGAATCTGGCGAGCAGCGACATCGCGTGGCTCACTCCTGAGGGAGACGGTCGAGGGGTACGAGCAGTGTGCCCGACCCCGTGGGTCTGCCGATCTCCGGGGCGGCCGGGGTGCCGAGCCGCAGCGGGGCGGACCGGGCCTCAGGCGAGGTCGAGGGAGCGGGCGGCGACGAGTGGATCGTTGGCGATGGTGACGGGAGCGGGAGCTGTGGAGATGGCCCACTCCGGATCCTTCAGACCGTGCCCGGTGACCGTGCAGACCACCGTGCCCCCGGCCGGCACCCGGCCGGCGGCGGCCTGCTGGAGCAGACCGGCGACGCTGGCCGCGCTGCCCAGTTCCACGAAGACACCGACCTCCCGGGCCAGCAGTCGGTACGCGGACAGGATCTCCCGATCGGTGACCGCCGCGATCAGGCCGCCGGAGGTGTCCCGCGCGTCCAGGGCCTTCGTCCAACTCGCGGGGTTGCCGATCCGGATGGCGGTGGCGATGGTGGACGGCTCGGCCACCACCTGCCCGGTCACGATCGGCGCCGCACCGGCCGCCTGGAAGCCGTACATCTTCGGTCGCCGACTGGCGTTGCCGGCGTCATGGTCCTCCGTGTAACCCATCCAGTACGCGGAGATGTTGCCGGCGTTGCCCACCGGCAGGCAGTGGATGTCGGGTGCGTCGCCGAGCGCCTCGACGATCTCGAAGGCGGCCGTCTTCTGACCGTGCAGCCGGTCGATGTTTACCGAGTTGACCAGGGCCACCGGATAGTCCTGGGCGAGCTTGGCGGCCAGCGCCAGACAGTCGTCGAAGTTGCCGTTGACCTGGAGCAGCTTGGCACCGTGCACGAGCGCCTGAGCCAGCTTGCCCAGCGCGATCTTCCCCTGCGGCACGAGGACGGCGCAGGTCATCCCGGCCCGGGCCGCGTACGCGGCGGCGGAGGCACTGGTGTTGCCGGTGGAGGCGCAGATGATGGCCTTGTTGCCGGCCTCGACCGCCTTGGAGACGGCCATCGTCATGCCCCGGTCCTTGAAGGAGCCGGTGGGGTTCGCGCCCTCCACCTTGAGGTACACGTCGCAGCCGAGCCGGGCGGAGAGCACCGGCGCCGGCAACAGCGGCGTGTTCCCCTCGTGCAGGGTGACCACCGGCGTGGCATCGGTGACCGGCAGCCGGTCCCGGTAGGCGTCGATCAGGCCACGCCACATCTCGCTCTCCTCGCCTCTGCGATTGATCCGGCCGCTCACAACCCGCCCTCGACCCGCAGCACGCTCGCCACCGAACGGACGATGTCCAGTCCACGCAGCTGCTGGACGGTCGCGGCGAGCGCCGCGTCCGGGGCGACGTGGGTCACGATGACAAGTACGGCGTCACCGGCCGCGCCGGCGTCACCGGCGGCCGGCCCCTGCCGGACGGTGGCGATCGAGACGTCGTGCCGGGCGAACACCCCGGCCACCGACTCCAGCACACCGGGCCGGTCAGCCACGTCGAGGCTGATGTGGTAGCGGGTGAGCGCCTCCCCCATCGGCCGTACGGGCAGGTCGGCGTAGGCGGACTCGCTGGCCGCGCGGACCCCGGCGAGCCGGTTGCGGGCCACCGCCACCACGTCCCCGAGCACCGCGCTGGCGGTCGGCGCCCCACCGGCACCCCGGCCGTAGAACATCAACTGCCCGGCCGCCTCCGCCTCCACGAAGACCGCGTTGAACGCGTCGCCCACGCTGGCCAGGGGATGGGTCACCGGGATCATCGCCGGGTGCACCCGGACACTTACCGCCTCCCGGCCCTGCCCGTCGGCACCCCGCGCGGCGATGCAGAGCAGTTTGATCGTGCAGCCCATCGCCTTGGCGCTGGCCACATCCGCGGCGGTGACCTCGGTGATGCCCTCGCGATGCACGTCGGCGGCGGCGACCCGGCTGTGGAAGGCGAGCGAGGCGAGGATGGCCGCCTTGGCGGCGGCGTCGAAGCCCTCCACGTCGGCGGTCGGATCGGCCTCGGCGTAGCCCAGCTCGGTCGCCTCTTCCAGCGCCTCGGCGAACCCGGCACCGGTGGCGTGCATCGCGGAGAGAATGAAGTTGGTGGTGCCGTTGACGATGCCGGTGACCCGGGTGATGCGGTCGCCGTGCAGCGACTCGCGCAGCGGGCGCAGCAGCGGAATGGCCCCGGCCACGGACGCCTCGTAGTAGAGGTCGCCGCCCCCCTCGGCCGCCGCGTCGTGCAGGGTGCCGCCGTCCTCGGCGAGCAGCGCCTTGTTGGCGGTGACCACGCTCTTGCCGGCCCGCAACGCCTCCACCAGCCAGCCGCGCGCCGGCTCGATGCCGCCGACCACCTCGACCACCACGTCGACGTCGTCCCGCTTGATCAGCCCGAGCGCGTCGGTGGTGAACAGGGCCGGGTCCACCGGCAGGTCGCCGCGGTCCCGTCCGATCCGGCGTACGGCGATGCCGGCGATCTCCAACGGAGCACCGACGCGGGCGGCGAGGTCCGCCGACTGCTCGTGCAGCAGCCGGATCACCTCGGCACCGACGGTGCCGCAGCCGAGCAGGGCGAGGCGTACAGGTGACGTCATCCCACATCCAAAGCGAGCAGGTCCTCTTCGGTCTCCGGTCGAACGATCAGCCGGGCCCGGCCGTTGCGAACCGCGACCACGCCGGGGCGGGGCACGTGGTTGTAGTTGCTGGCCATGCTGCGGCAGTACGCGCCCGTGCCGGGCACCGCGACAAGATCTCCGGGCTGCACGTCGGCGGGCAGGAATTCATCCTTCACCACGATGTCCCCGGACTCACAGTGCTTTCCCACCACGCGGGCGAGCATCGGGCCGGCGACGCTCCCCCGGGAGGCCAGGGTCGCCGAGTACGACGCGTCGTACAGGGCGGTCCGGATGTTGTCGCTCATCCCGCCGTCGACGCTGACGTACGTCCGGATGCCATCGACATCCTTGACCGTACCCACCTCGTAGAGGGTGAACACGGCCGGGCCCACGATCGCCCGGCCCGGCTCGATGGACAGGTGCGGTGTGGCCAGCCGCTCCGCCGCACACTCCGAGTCCACGATCTTGCGTAGCCGCTTGGCCAGGTCGTGCGGGGCCGCAGGATCGTCCTGCGAGGTGTACGCGATACCGAAACCGCCACCGAGGTCGAGTTCGGGCAGTTCGACGCCGCGGGCGTCGCGGATCTGCGCCTGAAGGGCCAGCACTCGCCGGGCGGAGACCTCGAAGCCACTGGTGTCGAAGATCTGCGAGCCGATGTGCGAGTGCAGGCCGCGCAGCTCCAGCACACCCTCGTCGAGCACGCGCAGCGCCGCGCTCAGGGCCGCCCCACCCGCGAGGGAGAAGCCGAACTTCTGGTCCTCATGGGCGGTGGCGATGAACTCGTGGGTGTGCGCCTCCACCCCGACGGTGACCCGGATCAGCACCCGGGGCCGTACGCCGCGTTCACGGGCCAGCGCGGTGAGCCGGTCGATCTCGTGGAACGAGTCGACGATGATCCTGCCCACCCCGACGTCGAGGGCCCGGGTCAGCTCGGCCACCGACTTGTTGTTGCCGTGGAAACCGATCCGCTCGGGCGGCATCCCACCGGCCAGCGCCACGGCCAGTTCCCCGCCGCTGCACACGTCGAGGAACATGCCTTCCTCGGCGATCATCCGGACCACCGCCCGGCAGAGGAAGGCCTTGCCGGCGTAGTAGATGTCCTCGTCCGGGAAGGCCGCCTGGAAGTCCCGGCAGCGCGAGCGGAGGTCGTCCTCGTCGAGCACGTACACCGGGGTGCCGTACTCGGCGGCGATGTCGCGTACGCCCAGGCCCGCGACGGTGAGCGCGCCGTCGGCGCCGCGCGTCACGTTGCGGGGCCACAGCTGCGGCACCAGGGCATTTACGTCGTCCGGCGTACGCAGCCAGGCCGGCCCTCGGTTGCCGATGTCGCCGTGCAGCGCGCCTGCCTCATGAGCCCGCATCAGTGCCTCCCTGGGTTCGCGGCTGCGGGGCGCGCAAGCTCACTCCTCGCGCTCACGACTACATCCGCTCCGGCGCCGAGACGCCGAGCAGGCGCAGCCCGTTGGCGATGACCACCCGGGTCGCGTCGTTGAGCCAGAGCCGGGCCCGGTGCAGGTCGGTGACGGTTTCGTCGCCCCGGGGCAGGATCCGGCAGTTGTCGTAGAACCTGTGGTACGCCCCGGCCAGGTCCTCCAGGAAGCGGGCCACCCGGTGCGGCTCGCGCAGCTCGGCGGCGGCGGCCACGACGGCGGGGAACTCGGCCAGCGCCTTGAGCAGTTCGTTCTCCTTCTCGTGGTCGAGCAGCTCGGGCCGGAACGACGCCGCGTCGCCCCGGGTGAGGCCGACCTCGGCGGCGTTGCGGCCGACGCTGGCCGTACGGGCCGCCACGTACTGCACGTAGTAGACGGGGTTGTCCCGGGTGGCCCGGGTCCACAGCTCGATGTCGATGTCGATCGGCGAGTCGCTGGAGTAGCGGGCCAGCGCGTAGCGGGAGGCGTCCACCCCGATCGCGTCGACCAGATCCTCAAGGGTCACCACGGTGCCGGCCCGCTTGCTCATCCGTACCGGCGCACCGTCGCGGACCAGGTTCACCAGCTGGCCGATGAGGATCTCCAGCGTCTGCTCGGGGTCGTCACCGAAGCAGGCCGCCATCGCCTTCATCCGGCCGACGTAGCCGTGGTGGTCCGCCCCGAGCATGATCACGACGCGGTCGAAGCCACGCTCGCGCTTGTCGAGGTAGTAGGCGCAGTCGGCGGCGAAGTAGGTCCACTCACCGTTGGACTTGCGCAGTACCCGGTCCTTGTCGTCGCCGAAGTCGGTGGTGCGCAGCCAGGTGGCGCCCTCGGAGTCGAAGAGGTGGCCCTGCTCGCGAAGCCGGGTCAGGGCGTGCTCCAGCTCGCCGCGATCGTGCAGGTCCTTCTCGTTGAAGTAGGTGTCGAACTCGACCCCGAAGTCCCGCAGCGAGGACTTGATCTCCGTGAACATCAACGCGACGCCCTCGACCCGGAAGACCTCCTGGGCGGCGGCGTCGTCCAGGGTCAGCACGTCGGGCCGCCGGGCGGTCACCTGCTCGGCGATCTCCGCGAGGTACGCCCCGCCGTAGCCGTCCTCCGGCGCCGGCTCGTTCCGGGCGGCGGCGAGCAGCGAACGGGCGAAGCGGTCGATCTGCGAGCCGGCGTCGTTGAAGTAGTACTCGGTGCCGACGTCGGCGCCGGTGGCCCGCAGCAGCCGGCTCAACGCGTCGCCGACCGCCGCCCAGCGGACGCCACCGATGTGCACCGGACCGGTCGGGTTGGCCGAGACGAACTCCAGGTTGATCTTCAGGCCGGCGAGTCGGTCGCTTCGGCCGTACTCCTCACCCGCCTCGACGATCGAGCGGGCGAGCTGTCCCGCGGCGGCGGCGTCGAGCCGGATGTTGAGGAACCCCGGGCCGGCGATCTCGACCGATTTGATCCCCGACGTACTGGCCAGCTCGGCGGCCAGCGCGGCAGCCAGCTCCCGGGGCGGCAGCCCGACCTTCTTACTCAGCTGAAGCGCCAGGGTGGCAGCGTAGTCGCCGTGCTCGGGATTGCGCGGCCGCTCGACCGTGGTGTGCTCCGGCAGCGCGGAGCGGTCCAGCTCTCGGTCGGCGAAGACGGCGTGAGCGGCGGCGAGGACAGCTTCGGCGAGTTCTGCAGGAGTCACCGAACCATGTTATCGGGGGTAGACTCGGTCCCCGCGGCGGCGACCCAGCATCCGAACCCGGCCCGCCAGAGCCCCTGACCGACCGACCTGACGAGGCACGATGAGTATCAGCACCCCGGGCGGCCCGGAACGCCGCCCGACCGTGGTCAGCACCGGCAAGAAGCCGGCGGCGGGACGGCCGGCCGCCGGCGCCAAGGCGACCGGAGCCAAGGCTGGCCCCAACAAGTCCGGATCGGCCCAGCGCGCGGGGGGCGGCAAGGGGCCGCGTAAGCCGATCACCCCGGTGAAGGTGAGCCAGGGCCGGTCGTGGGGGCCGATCGCGCTCTTCGTCGCCGTCGGCGTGCTCGCCACGTCGATCATCGGGTTCGGGGCCTGGGCGACCTTCAAGGGCAGCCAGTCCTGGGAGGACAAGGCCGCCGACATCGCGGGCATCATCAACTACCGCGAGAGTGACCCGGACAGCCTCACCTACGAGTCGCACCAGTCCGGCAAGATCGAATACAAGTACACCCCGCCGGTCGGTGGCGCGCACAACAACGCCTGGCAGCGCTGCCTCGGCGATGTCTACGACGCGCCGATCGCGGCCGAGCACGCGGTACACAGCATGGAGCACGGCGCGGTCTGGCTCACCTACCGCCCGGACCTGCCCGCGGCCGACGTCGAGAAGCTGGCCAGCGTGATCCGGGGCAACGACTTCATGCTGATGAGCCCGTACGAGGGGCTGGACTCCGCCGTGTCGCTCCAGGCGTGGGGCTACCAGCTCAAGGTCGACAGCGCCGACGACCCGCGGATCAAGGAGTTCGCCACCACGCTGGCACAGAACGCCTCGATCGAGCCGGGCGTGCCCTGCTCCTCCGGCAACTACACCACCGGCACCGGCACCGAGCCGCGCGAGTTGGCTCCGCCGACGGGTGGCTGACATGCCCAGCGCGATCCAGGAGGCGCCTCCGACGGAACGCAACGGCGCCGAACTCCGCCGGCCGTCCCGGACGCTGCGCTACCTGACCCTGGTCATGGCGGCGGTGCTGCTGCTCGGCATCGGGTGGACGGCCGCGACCCTGATGTCAAACCGGGCCCCGGGTGAGGACTCGGCCGAGGCCGGCTTCGCCCGGGACATGTCCCGTCACCACGCCCAGGCGGTGGAGATGGCCATGATCGCGTACGCCAAGGCACAGAATCCGGCGATCCGGCAGATGGGCTACGACATGGCCCTGACCCAGCAGGCTCAGATCGGTCACATGCAGCGCTGGTTGCAGGAGTGGGAGTTGCTGCCCACCGGCTCGCGACCGGCGATGGAGTGGATGCCCGACGCCGTTCCGCTGAGCCAGGACGGGCTCATGCCCGGCATGGCGACCCGCGAGGAGATCACCCAACTGCACGAGGCCCAGGGCGTCGAGGTCGACCGACTCTTCATCAAGCTGATGATCGATCACCACCTTGGCGGCGTGCACATGGCCGACGGAGTGCTCAAGGTCTCGGACCGGCCCGAGGTGGTCCGGATGGCCGAGGCCATGAAGCAGACGCAGCAGAAGGAGATCAACGAGCTGCGCCGGATGGAGCCTGCCGGCGGTTGATCCGCTCGTACCCGACCAACCCTCGCCGCCCCGCTCGACTGTTCGAGCGGGGCGGCGACGCGTAGGCAGCCGAGTGCCACCGGGATCGCCTCCTCCGCCCCATCTTGCGGCTATACGACCGATTTTCCCTCTAGGGGTTACTTGGAGCGAAGTGCACTCGTTGTCCGGACGTGGGGGTTGCACTCAGAGACGCGCGGCGTTCGGTCACCAGCTGGTGCCGACGCCACACCATCGGCGGTGACGGAGCGGTGGCAGCCGTCCGTCGCGGACAGCGGCAGGGTGAGCCGGGAACACTCAGCCGCGAACAGGAGCTGGAACTGATCGACACCCTTCGGGGCGTCCACCCCGACGCGTTCGGCCTGGACGAGGAGCTGTGGACCCGCCAGAGTCTGCACGCCCTCATCCAGCAGCAGTTCGGTCTGACGCTGGACGTGGGAGTGGTCGGGGCGTACCTGCGGGCCTGGGGGTTGGGGCCGCGCGAGCCCCGCGAGCGGGCCTGCGGGCTCTGCGTCGGGGCGGTCGAGCGGTGGGTACGCAGCGAGTACCCGGCGATCACCCGGGCGGCTCAGGAACACCTGGCCGAGGTGTACTGGGTGGGTCGGGTCCGGCTGCGGGGCACCATGCCGGCGGCCGACGTCATCTCGGCGGTCTCCTCACGGGGGCGGGTCCGGTTCATGGTCACCACCCCGTCGGTCGACCCGCCGCTCCCCCGGGAGTTCGTGCACCGACTCAGTGGTGCCGAGCGGCGGACCGTGCACCTGATCGTCGACGGCTCGTGGGCCCGCAACGAGTGGCCGCGCCGGCTCCCCCGGCGCATCGTGCCGCACCCGCTGCCCAGCTGCGGACGCGCGCTGGCCGCCTGACGCGCCGATACCGATTCGGCGATCGGGTGGGGCGTTTGCTAGTCTTCTCCAGTCGCTGAGCCCCCGTAGCTCAGGGGATAGAGCACCGCCCTCCGGAGGCGGGGGCGCAGGTTCGAATCCTGCCGGGGGCACGAGCTTTGGCGCTCCATGTCCGCTGAGAAGCGCGGACCTGGGGCGCTCGTCATTTCTCCTGGGGCCCGAGCCCCAGACCCCACGGCGGCGGACGCCGGCACCGTCCGACCCTGCCGGCTTCCTCCCGGCCCGAGCCCCGAACCCCACGGCGGCGGACGCCGACACCGTCCGACCCTGCCGGCTTCCTCCCGGCCCGATCCCCGAACCCCACGGCGGCGGACGCCGACACCGTAGGAGCGTTCCGGCTTTCCTCCCCGACGAGCCCCAAACCTCACCCGGCGGTCGCAGGCAGCGTCGTGCAACTTCTCGGGTCGCGGGCACCGTTCTACCTTCGTCAGAGGGGAGACGGCCGGTTGAAAGCCGCAGACGAGCAAGCGTTCCGAGAATTCGTCAACGCCCAGATGGGAGCACTGCGCAAGCTGGCCTACGTGACCTGCGGGGATTGGCACATGGCCGAGGATGCCGTCGCCAACGCGCTGGTCAAGCTCTATCCGCGTTGGCGGAAGCTGGACCGACCGGACCTGTACGTCAAGACCATGGTCTACCGGGCCGCCATCGACGAGCAGCGGAGACCCTGGCGTCGGGAACGCTCGTCCAGCGATGCCATGCCGGACGTGGCGATGCGGGACCAGAACGGCGTCACCGACGAGCGGTTGCGGATAAAGGCGGCGCTGGACGCGGTGCCGGCCCGCCAACGGGCGGCCGTGATCCTGCGTCACTACCTGGGACTGTCCTTGGAGGACACCGCCGCTGTCCTGGGCTGCAACGTCGGTACCGCGAAGAGCCAGACCTCGCGCGGGCTCGCCAAGCTACGGGAACTGCTGGCGACAGATCGGATCAGACTCACCGGGGATCGGATGGAGGAATGGGAAAGTGCAGTTGCGTGAGGTCGTGGACGTGGTGACGGCGGACGAGCCGCCGCTGTCGCACAGCACCGAAGACATCATCAGGGCCGGACGGAAGGCCGAGCGTCGACGCCGGGCCGGATTCGCATCGGCCGGCGCGGCCGGGCTGGTCGCTGTCGTGGTGGCCGGCGTGTCCGCGCTGCCGCTGGTCACCACGGGACAGACGAGCGAGGTGGCAGCCGGGACCGGCGAGAGCAACGCCGCTCCGCACGCGTTGGCCGAGTGGCCGGACGCCGCGCCGTTCAGCTTCACCTTCACGGCATTCGACGCCGGCAAGCTACGCGTACAGGATCCGATCGTGGCGTCCACGGCCTACCAGATAGCGCGGGTGTACGTCGATGGCATGGTCACCAACGACCGGGCCGTCACCGACCAGGAAGACAAGCAGTACTCGGAGCAGCGGAAGACCGCTGCGGGCCCGTCCGACAAGCATGTTTCCGCCTACCTGACGCTCTACCGGCCGGGTGCGTTCGACCCGTCCGGCACCGAGGGCGGCACCAGCAGCACAGTGGCCGGGCGGGACGCGGTCCAGTGGACCTTCACCAGCCCGGCCGGCCGACAGCTTGCCTGGGAGTACGCCGACGACGCGTGGGCGGTCGTCACCGCGTACACGCACGAGGCCGCCCCCACCTTCGCAGAGCTGTCGGCGCTGGCCACCGCCATGAAGCCAAGCACGCCCGAGGCGGCCACGCTGCCGTTCACGGTGGGCCACGTGCCCTCCGGCTACGCCCCGGTGGAACTCGGCACCCGAGCCACCTCCGGCGTCAACGGCGTCGCCTCGGCACGCGACGGCAACTACGGCGGCGCGGTCTACACGAAGCCGGCCCTGGCCACGACGGGGCTGGCCGCCCCCTGGGGATCCGACGGAGGGAACATCCCGGGTAGCTTCACCGTCTTCGTCACGCCGAGCACCAACTCCAACCAGCAGGCCGAAGCCGGTCGAACGCGATGCCAGCAGAACGACTCGACGTTCTGCAACGTCTGGAGTCCCGACGGCAAGGTGCAGGTGCAGGTCAGCTCCGAGCACCTCTCGGTGGCGGAGACGACCAGGATCGCGGAGTCGGTGACGCTGGCCGACGTCCAGGACCAGGCCACCTGGATCCCGGCGGCAGAGGCACTGGTGCCGTAGCCCCCGGGGCCGTTGGGCGCCGTGTTCCCGACCGGGAGCACGGCGCCCGGTCCGTGCGCCGAGGGGCCTGCCGAGGTCGGGACCTTGGTCCCACCGGCTTCGGGTGTTCCGGCCCGCGCGCGCCGACCCGCACCGGGGCGAGAGTGGTCACGTAAGAAGCTGACCACGGAGGCAACGATGACCATCCACCACGGCACCCACCGATCGATCGAGCGCCCGCTCGAACACGCCGAACTGCCCGGCGCCATGCTGACCACGACCGCCGCCCGGGCCCTTGCCGTGCTGCGGATCTCCACCGGCCTCGTCTTCATCTGGGCCTTCCTCGACAAGACCTTCGGCCTCGGCTACGCCACCCCGGCCGAGCGAGCCTGGATCAACGGCGGATCGCCGACCAAGGGCTTCCTCGCCAACGTCGAGGTGGGACCGTTGCAGTCGGTGGCCCATTCGATCGCCGGAACGTGGTGGGCGAACGCCCTCTTCATGGTCGGCCTGGCCGCGATCGGTCTCGCCCTGATCGCCGGCGTCGGCCTGCGGGTGGCGGCCGCCTCGGGCACCCTGATGATGGCGCTGATGTGGCTGGCCGAGTTCCCGCTGGCCAGGTTCACCGCCGGTGGCGACCCGACCGGTTCCACCAACCCGGTGGTCGACTACCACCTGATCTACGCCGTGGTCCTGGTCGCCCTGGCCGCCGCGTACGCCGGGCACACCTGGGGTCTGGGCCGGCTCTGGGCCCGCCTGCCCTTCGTGCAGCGCCACCGCTGGATGATCTGAAGCCCGACCCGGTGCGGGGCCGGACCGTCACCACGGTCCGGCCCCGCGCGGCCCGTTGTCGCGGTACTCAGTCGGTGGCGGCGCGTCGGGCGCGGGCCCGGCGGCGCCCCTCGTGCATGGCCTGCACCCTCGGCACAGGGATCGCCCGGCCCTCCTCGATCAGCTCGCCGGGGAGCCGCTGGGGTGCCGGCATCAACTCGCTCCACGGGTCCCGCTCCGCCACCAGCGCCGGGACCGTCCGGACGGTGAAGTCCGCAGCGGTGACGGACTCCAGGTCCGGCCAGGGCACCGGGAAGGAGACCGGCACGCCGGGACGCAGCCGGGGGCTGTACACCGACACGACGGTCGCGCCGCCGGTGCGGGTGGGATCGACGAAGACCTTGCCACCCCGGTCCTCGCGGATGAACGCGGTGGTCGCCAGCGCCGGATCCAGGCGCTCCGCCCGAGCCGCGAGAGCCCGGGTGGCCGCGGCCAATTCCTCGGCGTCGGGACCGGGTTCGACCGGGACGAAGACGTGCACCCCCTTTGCGCCGCTGGTCTTCACCGCACCCGCCAGTCCGGCGTCGGCGAGCGCCTGCCGGACCAGCAGCGCGGCCGCCACCGCGGCCCCGAACCCACCGGTCTCCGGCGGATCGAGGTCCAGCACCAGGTGGGTGGGACGGCTCAGGTCGTCGGCCACGGCCAGGGTGGGGTGGTACTCGACGGCCCGCTGGTTGGCGAACCAGAGCAAAGTACGGCGGTCGTCGCAGAGCGCGTACGCGATCTCCCGGCGGGACGCCTCGGCCCAGATCGACACCCGACGCACCCAGTCCGGGGTGTAGCGGGGCAGGTTCTTCTGCATGAACGGCGGCTGTCCCGGGCGCACCCGGACCACCGACAGCGGACGGCCACGCAACTGCGGGACGAGCCGGTCCGCCACCGCGTCGAGATAGTCGACCAGGTCACGCTTGCGCTCTCCCGACCCGTCGAACAACTGCTGGTCGAGATTGGTCAGCGCGACCCCGTCCCGGTTGTCGTCAGCCCCGCTCATCCGATCACCATCCCGGCCGGACGCCCGGCGGTCAACCGGAACGGCGCGCCGGATCCGTCCACGCCGTCAGCTCGCCAGCGTCAGCGGAACCTACCTGCGGGCGACCGCCCGACGGGCCAGCCACCGCTCAGGCGAGGGGATCTCCGGCGGCGACGGCGGCGAGCAGGCGGGTGATGTGGGCGCGGGTCGCCGCGTACAGGCCGGAGCCGTAGCTGATCCGGGCCACCCCCAGGGCGGCCAGTTCCGATTGCTCCGGCGCAGCGGGTCGGGCCAGTACGTTTACCGGTGCCGCCACGGCCTGCACGAAATCCGGCAGTTGCGTCCGGTCGGCCAGCAGGATCGGGTAGACGCAGTCCGCCCCGGCGGCCAGGTAGCGGCGCGCCCGGCGGATCGCCTCGGTGAGCCGTTCGGCCGGTGCGCCGCCGGGCCGTAGGAAGACGTCCACCCGGGCGTTCACGACCACCGCGACCCCGGCGTCGTCCGCCGCCGCCCGCACGCCGGCCAGCAGGTCGGCCTGTTCCTCGGCGTCGACCAGGACGCCGGTACGCGGATCCGAGTCTTCCAGGTTGAGCCCGACCGCCCCGCTGTCGAGCAGCCGGGAGACCAGTTCGGCCGGGCGCAGACCGTAGCCCCGCTCCAGGTCGGCGGTGACCGGCACGGCGACCGTGCGGGCGATCCGGGTCACGGCCGCGAACATCTCCCCCGGCGGGATGCGCTCGCCGTCGGCGTACCCGAGCGACTCGGCGACGGCGGCGCTGCCGGTGGCCACCGCCGGAAAGCCGGCGTCGACGACCGCCCGGGCCGAGCCGGCGTCCCAGGCGTTGGGGAGCACCAGCGGGTCGCCGGGGCGGTGCAGGGCACGAAGCGCGACCGCCCGGGCCGCCGTCGAGTCGGTCACGATCGGATTCTCGGCCCGGCGGGACGCCCATCCGGAGAGCCAATTCGGCACCGCTGGCTGTGGGGAACGCCACTGATCTGACCGATCGGTCAGCCTCTGACCGATCGGTCAGGCATGCTGAGAGTCATGGCCCGCACCACCCCGCAGACCCACGGCGAGATCCTGGCAGCCGCGGCGAGACGTTTCGCCGCCACCGGCTACCGAGGCACCTCGTTGCAGGACATCGCCACCGAGGTGGGCTGTTCCAAGGCGGCGGTGCTGTACCACTTCGCCAACAAGGAGGCGATCCTCACCGCGCTGATGGCGCCCGCGATCGAGGTACTGCGGTCGCTCGACGACCGGATCGCCGCCCAGCCCGGGCCGGCCGCCGCCCAGCGGGTCGCCGCCGAGGGCTTCGTCGATCTCGCGGTCCGGTTCCGCAGTGAGATCGCCCTGCTCCGGGGCGAATTCCCGGAGCTGCTGCAACAGCCCGTCTTCGCCCACATCCAGCAGATCTCCGAACGGCTCATCGATGCGCTCGCCGGGCAGTCCGCGCGGGCCTCCGCCCGGATCACCGCGCTGGTGCTGCTCGCCGGCATCGCCGAGACCTGCGGCGAGTTCGCCGACGTGCCCGACCAGGAACTGGGCGACGCGCTGCTGGCCCTGCTGCGGCGGGCGCTTGAGCCGCCCGTCCACTGACCCGTCCCACCATCCACGACCGAGGGAAAGGACCTCATGGCGACCCTGCTCTACCGGCTAGGCCGGGGATCGATGCGTCGGCGGCGACTCGTCGCCGCGATCTGGCTCGTCGTACTCGTCGGGCTCGGCCTGGCAGCAGCGACCCTGCGCGGCCCGACGGCCAGCAACTTCACCATGCCCGGAACCGAGTCGCAACGCGCGCTCGACCTGCTCGACGAGCAGTTCCCGGCGGCGGCCGGCGCCACCGGCACCATCGCGGTCAAGGCACCGGCCCCGGGGCAGCTCGGCACCCCCGAGGGCCAGGCAGCGATCCGGTCGATCACCGAGGAGGCCACGACGGTCCCGGGTGTGCTCGCCGCCATCGACCCGTTCCAGGTCGGCTCGGTCTCACCCGACGGCCAGTACGCGCTGATCCAGGTGCAGTTCAACGACGGCGCCGACCAGATCACCGATGAACAGCGCGAGGCGTACGAGGAACTCGGTACCCAGGTCGAGGCCCAGGGTTGGCAGGTGGCACCCGGCGGTGAGGTGCTCAACACCGAGCCCGAGGTCGGCTCCACCGAGGCGATCGGCGTCGCGGTGGCCCTCGTGGTCCTGGTGGTCACCTTCGGCTCCCTGGTGGCCGCGGGTATGACGATGCTCAACGCGCTGATCGGCGTCGGCGTCGGCATGGCCGGCCTCTTCGCACTCAGCAGCGTGGTCGAACTGACCAGCACCGCACCCATCCTCGCGTTGATGCTCGGCCTGGCCGTCGGCATCGACTACTCGCTCTTCATCACCTCGCGGTATCGACAGAACCTGCTCGACGGCATGCCGGCGGACGAGGCGATCGGCCGGGCGGTCGGCACGGCCGGCTCGGCGGTGACCTTCGCCGGGGCCACTGTCGTCATCGCCCTGGCCGGTCTCGCGGTGGTGAACATCCCGTTCCTGACCGTGATGGGTCTGGCCGCCGCCGGCACGGTCACCGTCGCGGTGCTGGTGGCGATCACCCTGCAACCGGCGCTGCTCGGCTTCGCCGGACGCCGGGTGCTGCCCCGCCGGTTGCGCTCGTCGGTGCCGGTGGCCCTGACCGCCGATGACATCCCGGACGACGCCGCCCGCAGCAGCGACGTGACCACCCACCGCGCGGCACCGGAAACCGCCACCAACGGCAGCGAGGACACGTCTGCGTTCGGCTTCCGTTGGGCCCGACTGATCACCCGGCTCCGGATCCCGGTGATCCTCGTCGGCCTGCTCGGCCTGGGGCTGCTCGCGCTGCCCGCACCGGACATGCGCCTGGCGCTGCCCGACGCCGGTACCGCTCCGGTCGGCTCCGCCGCCAGGGTCTCCAACGACCTGATCACGGAGGGCTTCGGCCCGGGCTTCACCGGCCGTCTCGCAGTGGTTGTCGCCGGCGACGACGCCGGCGCAACCGCCGCAGCCGTTCCGCAGGTCACCGCGCTGGTCCAGCGCACCGACAACGTGCTCGCCGTGGCACCGCCGCAGCTCAGCCCGGACGGCCGGACCGCGCTGCTCGGGGTGATCCCGCAGACCGGCCCGACCGACCCGGCCACCGAGACGATGGTGCACGACATCCGCACCGCCGTCGGCGGCATCCAGGGCGCCGACGTACTGCTCACCGGTGTCACGGCGATCGGCATCGACATTTCGGAGAAACTCTCCGACGCGTTGCCGATCTATCTGGCGCTGGTGGTCGGCCTGTCGATCCTGCTGCTGATGCTGGTGTTCCGCTCGGTGCTGGTGCCGGTCAAGGCGGCGCTGGGTTTCCTGCTCACCGTCGCCGCCACCTTCGGCATCACGGTCGCGGTCTTCCAGCAGGGGCACCTCGCCGACCTGGTCGGCCTGGACACTCCCGGCCCGCTGATCAGCTTCCTGCCGATCCTGCTGATCGGCATCCTGTTCGGCCTGGCCATGGACTACGAGGTGTTCCTGGTCTCCCGGATGCGGGAGGACTTCGTCCACGGTGACACCGCCCAGCAGGCCACCATCAACGGGATGGGGCACGGGGCACGCGTGGTCACCGCCGCTGCCCTGATCATGACCTCGGTCTTCGGCGGCTTCATCTTCCTCGACGACCCGGTGATCAAGTCGATGGGCTTCGCGCTCGCCATCGGCGTGGCCATCGACGCCTTCGTGGTCCGGATGACCATCGTCCCGGCGGTGATGTCACTGCTCGGCAAGGTGGCCTGGTGGCTGCCCCGCTGGCTGGACCGGGCGCTGCCGAACGTCGACATCGAGGGCGAGAAGCTGCGCGCCAGGCTCGACGACAAGGTCGGCGCCGACGCCTGACCGGCACGGCGACCCGGCCCTCCACCGAACCCCCGGTGGAGGGCCGGGTCGGCACCGGCTCAGACACCCGCCGGGTAGGTCTCCATCTCGCCCGGAGCGGCCAGCGCGGGCAACGGATGCAGCGCAGTGGTCTCGTCGCACCAGATGAAGGCGTCGTAGCGTTCCCCGAGCCGGGTCGGCACGTAGTTGCCCCACGACTCGAACGACGGGTCGTACACCACCCCGATCGCCCGGTGGTCGAGCGTGTCGGTGACCCAGCCCGGCTGGTCCGGACCGCCGAAGACCAGCACCGCGCGCTCGGGCATCAACTCGTGCAACCGGTGCTCCAGCGAACCGGGTCGGGCCGGCGGCACCACCATCGCCTCCGAAGGCGAGCCCCAGCGCGGCGCGGCGATCACCGTGCCCCGCCAACTGCCGAAGCCGATCAACGCCACCTGGTCCGCGCCGTGGCGTTCCCGCGCCAACTGGCCGATGTTCACCATCCCGTCGGCAGCCATGTCGGTCGCCCGCGCGTCACCGACGTGCGTGTTGTGCGCCCAGACGACGCCCCGGGCACCCGGCCCGTAGCGGTCGAGCAACCGGTCCAGGGTGTCGGTCATGTGGATGTCCCGGACGTTCCAGGAACCGGGCCCACCGGCCACCATCTCCCGGTAATAGCGCTCCGCGCCGGCCACCACCTCCGCGTTCTGCCAGGCCGAGAAGGCACCCGGCCCGTCGGTGGCGGCGTGTTCGCGGGTACGGGCCAGCAGCCGGATCACCTCCTGCTCGCACCGGGCGGAGACGAACCGGCTCGCCGCGCCGTACTCCTCGACCCGCTTGCCGTACGGCTCGAAGCAGCGGTACGCGTCCTGGGCGGCCTCCAACGACGCCGGCTCCTCCTCGCCGAGGTAGTCGAAGATCGCCTGCATCGACTCCCAGAGGCTGTAGACGTCGAGACCGTGGAAGCCGACCCGGGCCCCCTCGGCCCGCTCCATGTTCCAGGCGCGCAGCCACCGGCAGAAGCGGGCCACCTCGGCATTTGCCCACATCCACGTCGGCCACCGCTCGAAGCCCTCCAGCGCGGTCTGCGGCTCGGCCACCCCGCCGGGGGCGCCGGTCACCGAACGGTGCACCCGGTCGCAGTCCGGCCAGTCACCCTCGACAGCCACGAAGGAGAAGCCGCACTCGGCGACCAGCCGCCGGGTCAACTGCTCCCGGATGCGGTAGTAGTCGTAGCTGCCGTGCGTCGCCTCCCCGATCATCACCACCCGCGTGTCCCGGACACGCTCCAGCAACGGATCGAGGTCGCTCGGCGCACCGAGCCGCTGTACCAGCATGCCTGCGGCTACCCGGCACCCCGACGGGCAAACGCAGCGGCCCGCCGGGGGTGTGCCGGGGCACCTGCGCGGGTAGATCGGACAGCATGACCGACAGCGGTGCCGCCCTGCACGAATACCTCGCCGGGCTGGACTATCCCGTCTCCCGCGAGGACCTGATCCGCTGGTGCCAGGAGAACGGCGCGAGCACCGAGCAGTTGCAGGCCGTACGTGCGCTCCCGGTGGACCAGTTCAGCTCGCCCACCGAGTTGACCGAGGCGCTGGGCACACTGCCCTGACGGCTCAGCGGGCGTGCAGCAGGCGGTACAGCACCAGCCACTGCTCCGGCCAGACCTGCCCGACCGGGAGGTCCGGGTCGAGCCGGCTGGCGCGCAACGCCGCCGTCAGCCGGGCCCGCGGATACTCGCGGGCCAGCGAGGCCGCGAGCGAGCCGCCGACCCCGCCGAACCCCAGCTCGACCATCCGCCGGTACGCCGGCAGCGCCCGCGGCGGCAGCAACGGCTGCGTCCGGCGCGCGATGCGCAGGATGCCCGCGTCGACCCGGGGCACCGGGCGGAACGCGGTCCGCGGCACCCGCCCGGCGAACCGCCAGTCGAACTCCGGCCAGCTCAGCACCGTCAGCCGGCTCCATCGGCCGTAGTCACCGGCCCGCCGCCGGGCGTATTCCAGCTGGGTGAGCAGGGTGGCCGTGCACAGCATCGGGGCGGCCAGGCACCACCGCACCACGGCTGCGGTCAGCGACCACGGGATGTTGCCGACCACGGCGAACTCCTCCACGGGTGCCGCGACGGCGAGGAAGTCCGCCTGGCGACAGGTGACGTTCGGCAAAGTCGCGCAGACCCGGGCCAGTTCCGTTCCGGCGACGGGATCCACCTCGTACGCCGTCAGTCGGCCGCAGCGCGCGGCCAGCGGGCGGGTCAGCTGACCCCGCCCGGCACCCACCTCCAGCACCAGACCGTGCGGGTCGGGGCGGGCGGCGTCGATGAACCGCGCGACGGCGGCCGGGTCGGCGAGGAAATTCTGGGAGAGTACGCGACGGGACCGGTCGCGTCCGGTCGTGCGGGTACGGCGGGGCGCCATGGCGTCGTCCTTGTCTGTCGCCGGGTGGCGACGAGAGCGGACAGGCGACCGTCGACGGGGCCTGTCCGAGCGATCGGGACTCGGACGGCCCTGGTGAGATGGCGCGGGAGAACGGCACCGCGATGCAAGACGGTGCCGGAGACGTACGCGGGAGAGGCGTCAGTCGCGGGTCGCGCCGGCCAGGGCCGGACGCCGGACGCGCGGGCGGGCCACCAGCAGCGGCCCGAACGCGGCCGACGTGGCGACCGCGTTGATCAGGGCGTGCACGCACATGTCGGCGACCCTACCGACCCTCCCGGCCGGTGGCGACCGATTTCCGGCCCACGCTCAGGCCGGCACGTCGATCACGGTGCCCTGCGCACGGGCGGTCTCGGCGGCGGCGAGGACCGCCACCACCTCGCGGCCGAAACGCACGTCGCAGCGATGGTCACGGGTGCCGGCGTCGACCTCGGCCAGCAACTGATCGATCGCCACCCCGAACGCCGTCGCCGAGCTCGCGCCACCGTTGGGGAGCCGCTCGATGCCGCTCTCGCCGTAGAAGACGAACTCCGCGGCGACCGAGCGGGGTGGTGCGTCAAGGGTCAACGAGACCGTGCTGGTGGCACCGTCGGCATGGCTGAGCAGCAGGTGCACCAGGCCACCGGGACCGTCGGTGGCGGCCACCCGGGTCACCCGGCCGAGCACCGGCAGCAGGACGGCCAACGCGTGTGGGCCGATGTCCCACAGCGCGCCGTGCTCCCGACGCCACGGCGACTGCCCGTACGGGCTGCCGGGCTGGAAGATCGAGGCGAACCGGATCACGTTTGCGGTGTGCCAGCCTCCGGCTGCGGCGGTCGCGGCGATGAAGCCGGCGACGTCCGGTTGGTATCGGCCGGTGAAGAAGACCACAGACGCCACACCCGTCCCGGTGGCCGCCTCGACCACGCGGTCGGCGTCGGCGACGCTCAACGCGAGCGGCTTGTCCAGCAGCAGGTGCCGACCGGCGTTGGCGGCCCGGACGGCGATGTCCGCCTGGACGTCGGGCGGCAGCGCGACGGCCACCGCGTCGCACGCCTCGATCAGCGAGTCGACCTCCTCGAAGGCCGGTACCCCGTAGCGGGTGGCCAGCGCAGCGGCCTTGTCGGGGTTACGCCCCCACACGCCGACCAGCTCCGCCCTCGGGTGCGCCTCCAGTGCCGCCGCGTGCGTCTCCGCCGCCCAGTGCCCGGTGCCGAACAACCCGAACCGCATCCCCGTACCTCCGCTGTATTCGCCTGGCCACAGCTGACCCGCGACACTGATCACGCTAGTCCCCCGCGGTCCCCCGTGCCCGGCGTCCCCGCCGTGCCACGGCCCGACCGGCGCGGCGCTGCCGCAGGCCGGGCAGGCGACGGTGAGGGCTCGGCCGGCCGACCAGGACGGGCGGGTGTCTGGCCGGCCCTCTCGGCGGTCGCTCTTACTACGGGGGTTAGTAGAGTGGGCCGGTGATCGGAACGAGCACCGGACGACCCAGGTGACCACCGCCGCGACCACCACCGGATCTCCGGCCGACGGGGCGTTGGCCGTCGCCGCCATCGTGCTGTCGCTGCTGGTCGCCGTCTGGGCGCT
The DNA here is from genome assembly GCF_049178935.1 of Verrucosispora sp. WMMD703. Taxonomy (NCBI): domain Bacteria; kingdom Bacillati; phylum Actinomycetota; class Actinomycetes; order Micromonosporales; family Micromonosporaceae; genus Micromonospora; species Verrucosispora sp. WMMD703. The sequence goes on from NZ_JBMHMM010000004.1 coordinate 5,648,413, forward strand.
GGTGGCCGCGTTGCGCCACCGGCCGCCGGACCGGATGCAGTTGATCGGGCTGGCCGTGCTGGAGCTGCTGCTGCTCGGGCTGGTGCTGGTGACCGCCGTGGCGCTGGCCGGCGGCGAGCGACCTGGCGAACCCGGCTCGTTCTTCGGTTACCTGGTCACGCTGGTCTGCCTGCCGCCGCTGGCGGCGGTGCTGGCCCGGATGGAACCGACCCGCTGGGGGTCGGCGATCGTGTGCGCGGTGTGCCTGGTGACGCCGGTGGTGGTGGTCCGGCTCCAGCAGACCTGGCAGGTGCTCGGTGGCTGAACCGAGCCCCGCCCGACCCCGGACCAACTCCGGCCCGGGCCGGTTGTTGATCGCTGTGTACCTGCTCTTCGCCATCGCCGCCAGCAGCCGCGCCACCCTCCAGATCGTCACCAGGTTCGACGAGGCGCCGCTGGCGTACCTGCTCTCCGCGCTCGCCGCGGTGGTCTACATCGTGGCCGCGGCCGGTCTGGCGCGGGCCGGTCACGCGGGCCGCCGGATCGCCCTGGCCTGCTGCGCGCTGGAACTGGTCGGCGTCGTCGGGGTCGGCACCTTCAGTCTGGCCCGCCCGCACCTCTTCCCCGACGAGACGGTCTGGTCCGGTTTCGGCAGCGGCTACGGCTACATTCCCCTGGTGCTGCCGATCCTCGGCCTCGTCTGGCTCCGGCACACCCGCAGCCGGACGGCACCGGCCCCTTCCTGACACTCGGTGTCCAGGAAGGGGCCGGTTGACGAGGCCGTTCAGTCCCGGGGTCCGCCGGCGACGTAGATGACCTGGCCGGACACGAAGGACGCTCCCTCGCTGGTCAGGAACGAGATGGTGTGCGCCACGTCGTCGGGCCGGCCCACCCGGCGGACCGGGATCTCCGCCTCGGCGTGCTTCTGCATCGCCTCGAAGTCCACCTTCATCCGGGCGGCGGTGGCCGCGGTCATGTCGGTGACGATGAATCCGGGCGCGACCGCGTTGGCGGTCACCCCGAACGGGCCCAGCTCGATGGCGAGGGTCTTGGTGAAACCCTGCAGGCCGGCCTTGGCCGCCGAGTAGTTGGCCTGGCCCCGGTTGCCCAACGCGGACGTGCTGGAGAGGTTGACGATGCGGCCCCAGCGCGCCTCGACCATGTGCTTCTGCGTGGCCTGGCTGAACAGGAACGCCCCGCGCAGGTGTACGCCGAGGACGGTGTCCCAGTCGGCGTCGGTCATCTTGAACAGCAGGTTGTCGCGGAGCACGCCGGCGTTGTTGACCAGTACGGTCGGCGCACCCAGCTCGGCGGCCACCCGTTCCACGGCAGCCTCCACCTGGGCCCGGTCCGCCACGTCCGCACCGACGCCGAGTGCCCGGCCGCCGGCCGCCACGATCGCGTCCACGGTCTCCTTGGTCGCCGACTCCTCAATGTCGACCACCGCCACGGCCAGTCCGTCGGCGGCCAACCGCCTGGCGGTGGCCGCGCCGATTCCCCGTGCCGCCCCGGTCACGATCGCGACCCGCTGCCCCTCCGACATGCCTACCTCCCGGTAACTTGGCTCGACGGCAGGAGCCTAACCCACGCCGGGGCGGCTTGACCCCCGTCGATCCCGACCTCCGGACCGGGCACGCCGGCCCGGAGGTCACCGGCCCCCGACGGGTCGGCCCGGCCTGCCGCTCAGTGCGACCAGGATCGACAGAGCCGGATCCAGCGGTAGCCGTGCCCGGAAAGTTGCAGTTTGTCGAGCTTGCCGACGTCGTCGTAGTTGCGGTCGGCAAGCACGTCGATGGGCAGGTCCGCCTCGGGCTGAAGCTGGCTGAGATCCACCTCGGCGTCGGTGGTGCCGAGGTTGTGCAGGAAGACCATCGTCCCCGTCGGCCCGTCGGCCCGGTGCGCCAGCACCCCCGGCGGCATCGGCACGTCGATGTGCGTGGTGGAGCCGGAGCCGATCTCCGGTGCCTCCCGCAGCGTACGGATCATCCGCTCGAACCAGGCCAGCAGCGAGGTGCGATCCCGCCGCTGGAGGGTGACGTTGACCTTCTCGTACCCGAACTCACCCTTGTCGATGACCGGGCGGACGAGCTTCTCCGGCTCCGCTGTGGAGAAGCCGGCGTTGGGCTGGTTCGACCACTGCATCGGGGTACGGATCGCTTCCCGCCCGTCCAGCGACAGATCCTCTCCCATGCCGATCTCCTCGCCGTAGCGCAGCACCGGCGTGCCGCGCAGGGCGAACTGCAGGGAGTACGCCAACTCGATGCGCCGGCGGTCGTTGCCGAGCATCGGTGCCAACCGGCGACGGATGCCCCGGTCGTAGATGCGCATGTGTTCCTCGGGGCCGAACTGCGCGTACACCTCGTTGCGCTGTTCGGCGGTGAGCCGGGACAGGTCGATCTCGTCGTGGTTGCGCAGGAACGTCGCCCACTGCCCGCCCTCGGGCAGCGCCGGGGTGTCCCGCAGCGCCTCGATCACCGGTTCCGGGTCCTGCCGGGCCAGAGCCAGCATCAGCCGGCCGTTGAGCATGAAGTCGAAGAGCATGTGGACCCGGTTCGCCGAGCCGCCGCTGTCACCGAAGAATGCGGGAAGGTGGTCGGGCTCGACGTTCGCCTCGGCCAGCAGGACCGCGTCGCCGCGCCGCCACTGCACGTGCTGGCGCAGCTCGGTGAGGAATTCGAAGTCCAGTTCCGGGTTCGGGTCTCCGGGCTCAGTGCGTTCGATGATGAACGGCACCGCGTCCATCCGGAATCCGGCGACGCCGAGTTGGATCCAGAACGACATGATCTTCTTGATCTCGGCGCGTACCGCCGGGTTCCTGGTGTTGAGGTCCGGCTGGAACTTGTAGAAGCGGTGGTAGTACCAGGCCTTCGCGGTCCGGTCGTGGGTCCAGGTCTCATGCTGTTCGCCGGGGAAGACCATGCCCTGGTACCGGTCGGTCGGCTCCTGCTCCGACCAGACGTACCAGTCGCGGTACGGCGAGTCCGGCGAGGAGCGTGCGGACTGGAACCACGGGTGCTGGTCGGAGGTGTGGTTCACCACCAGGTCGATGATCACCCGGATCCCCCGGTTGCTGGCCTGGTGCAGCAGCTCGGCGAAGTCGCCCAGGGTGCCGAACCGTGGGTCGACGTTGTAGAAGTCGGTCACGTCGTAGCCGTCGTCGTCGTTGGGCGACGGATGGATGGGGTGCAGCCAGAGGCAGGTCACCCCGAGCCGGGCGAGGTAGTCCAGCCGGCCGATCAGACCCCGGATGTCACCGACCCCGTCACCGTCGGAGTCCGCGTACGTGTCGATGTCGAGGCAGTAGACGACCGCCTCCGAATACCACCTGTCAGACATGCCCCGGTACCTTCTCCCAGTCGGGACGTCGGCAAACCCGACTCGGTACGGTGCCGGGATGCGGAGCATCGAATGGTCGGGCGGCGACTGGCACGGCCGACCGGTCCGGGTGACCGAGGAACCGGACGGCACGCTGAGCGTCGAACCGGGCCGGGGCAGCGACCTGTGGCGACACACCAGTTACGGCTTCGTGCACGACGATGCCCCGGCCCTGCTCGCGCCGTTCCCGGCCGGTACCGCCGTGGAGGTCGACTTCCGGCTGGCCTGGACCGGGCAGTTCGACCAGGCCGGCGTGCTGGTCCGGGTGGACGACCGGAACTGGGTGAAGGCCGGCGTGGAGGTCAGCGACGGCCAGCCCCAGGTGGGCGCGGTGGTGACCCGCGACGTCTCCGACTGGTCCGTGGCACCGGTTCCGGACTGGGCGGGTCGGGAGGTGAGCGTACGCGTCAGCCGCGCCGGTGACGCGCTGACCGTACGCGCCCGGGTCGCCGGTGAGCCGTGGCGGCTGGTCCGGCTTGCCCCGTTGGCTCCCGACGCGGTGGCGTCGGCCGGTCCGTACTGCTGCTCGCCCAGCCGGGGCGGGCTGCTCGTGCGGTTCACCGGATGGCGCCACGGCCCGGCCGACGAGGAGCTGCACCCGCAGGAGTGACCTGTCCGGACCCGGTGTGCGGGGCGGTTTCGGGGGGTAAGGGTCCCCTTTACGCCCGACCCGCGAAAGGCTTCATCATGGCGCTCGCCCAGGACGTCGACCCCGCTCAGGTCGGCGGGCTGACCGGCTGGATCGCCGGGGTGATCGAGGCGGGCGGGGAGGTGGGGGTGGCCCTGCTGGTGGCCCTGGAGAGCATCATCCCGCCCATTCCCAGCGAGATCGTCCTGGCGATGGCCGGGTACCTGGCTGGCGAGGGTCGGTTCAACGTGGTCTTGGTGACCGTCGCGGCCACGGTCGGCTCAGTGCTCGGCGCGCTGTTCCTCTACTGGGTCGGCGCGGTGGTCGGCGAGGACCGCCTCAAACGGTGGCTCGACCGGTTACCCCTGGTCGACATGGACGACCTGGAAAAGGCCGACCGGTGGTTCGAGCGGTACGGCCGCTGGGCGGTGTTCTTCGGCCGGATGGCGCCAGTGGTGCGCAGCCTGGTGTCGGTGCCGGCCGGGGCGAACCGGATGCCGCTTGTCGAGTTCGTCACGCTCACCACGCTGGGCAGCGGTATCTGGAACGGGATCTTCATCGGTCTCGGCTACGCGCTCGGCTCCCGCTGGCAGCAGATCGACCGCTACAGCTCCTGGTTCGACTACGGGATCCTCACCTTGATCATCCTCATGGTCGCCACCTGGGTGATCAAGAAACTCCGCCGCCGCACCCCCACCCACACCCCCTGACCAGCCCGCCGCCCCCCTGCTTCGAACCCAAGATCCGGGCAACTTCGGGGATGGTGCTGCCTCAGCCGAGCCTGAGACAGCAGCATCAGGGAAGTTGCCCGGATCTTGAGCGTCAGGGGAGGGTGCGGAGGTGGGGGGAGACGGTGCGGGCGAAGGTGTTGTTGTTGGTGATGTCCCAGTTGATGGACCAGGTCATCGCGCCACGCAGGCCGGGGTAGGTGCGCGGCGGGCGGAAGCTGCCGCAGTTGGTGCCCCGGGTCAGGCAGTCCAACGCGGCGTTGACCACACTGGGTTGGACGATGCCGCCACCGGCCGCGCCGGGACCGGCCGGCAGGCCGAGCCCGACCTGGTCTGGCCGCAGCCCCGCCTCCAACTGGATACAGGCCAGCGCGACGATGAAGTTGACCGTCCCCTGGGCGTACGCGGCGTTGTTGTCGCAGCCGAGCATCGCCCCGGAGTTGTAGAACTGGGTGTTCACCACGGTCAGGATGTCCTTGATGTCCAACGCCAGCTTGAAGTAGCTGCCCGCCGGGTTCTGCATGTCGATGGTCTGCGGCGCCATCGCGATGATCAGCCCGCTGCCCACCTTCGCCCGCAGTGACCGCAGCGCCTGCGCCATGTACGTCGGGTTCAACCCGTTCTCCAGGTCGATGTCGACGCCGTCGAAGCCGTAACGCTGGATCAGGGCGTACACGCTGTCGGCGAAGGCCGCCGCGGACGCCGAGCTGTCGACCACGACCCGGCCGGTCTCGCCACCCACCGAGATGATCACCTTCTTGCCGCGACTCTGGAGGGTCCGCACGTCGGCGGCGAAGTCGGCGTCGGTGTACCCGCCGAGCGCGGCGGACAGGCCGGGGTCGATGGCGAAGCCGACCGCGCCGGGCGTGCCGGTCGCGTCGGCGAAGGCGACCGCCACCAGGTCGTACTCGGTGGGTACGTCACGCAGCCGCAGCTCGACGGCCGGGTTGTCGAAGTTGTGCCAGTAGCCGGTCAGGATGTGTTTCGGCAGCCCGCCGACCGGCGGCGGCGGGGTCGTCGGTGGCGGCGTGGTGGGTGGCGGCGTGGTGGGTGGCGGCGTGGTGGGTGGCGGCGTGGTCGGCGTGGTGCCGCCGGCGCAGGCCGCGCCGTTGAGCTGGCAGTTCGCCGGTACGCCGGAACCGCTGCCGAGGAAGCCGAAGGAGACCGAGGCACCGGGTGCGATGGTGCCGTTCCAGGAGCGGTTGGTGAAGGTGTACCGCTGGCCGCTGGAGGTCAGCAGCGCGTCCCAGTAGGTGCCGACCGTGGTACCGGCGGGCAGGTCGAAGGCGAGACTCCAGCCGTTGACCGTGGTGCCGCCCCCGTTGGTGATGGTGTACTTCCCCTCCCAGCCCGAGCCCCAGTCGGACGTCTTGACGAAGCTCGCGGTGACTCCGGCGGCGTACGCGGCTGGCGCCAGCCCGACCGCCCCGATCGCGGCGGCCAGCGCGCCGATCACCGCCAGCACCAGCGTTCTGGACCGTTTCATGTGCCCCTCCAGCCCGGACGAAATCCATGGACGTCAACCTGGCGCCTATTATTAAGACTGTTAACTGTTTCTGTCCAGGGCCGGCCCCGGGTGAATCGACACGGCCCCCTGTCCGCCGGAGGCGATGCCAGGGGGCCGTGTCGTCACGCCTCAGCGGCGGAAGTGGAACCAGTTGACATTCACGAAGTCGTTGGGCTGCCCGCTGGTGAAGGTGAGGTAGACGGTCCGTCGCCCGGTCACTCCGGAGACGTTGCCCGGCACCGACCGCCAGCTCTGCCAGCCACCGGTGTTGGCGATGGCGAAGCTGCCGATGGGTGCGCTGGTCGGGCTGTCCACCCGGACCTCCACCAGGCCACTGACGCCGGCCCCCGCGCCGGAGGCGACCCGGGCCACGAAGTCACGTGGCCCGCCGGAGCCGAACTCCACGTTGTCGAAACGGACCCAGTCGCCGTTGCGCAGTGCCCCGATGTTCTGCCCGCCCTCGGAACACGCCTCGACGATCACGCCGTTCTGGGCGTTGAAGGACTCGGCCTGGATGGTCGCGTACGCGTCCCGCGTCCCGCCCGGCGGCGGGGTGGTCGGCGGTGGCGTGGTGGGCGGCGGGTTGCTGCCCCCACCCCGGCTGTAGACCGCGACGTAGTCGACAAGCATCGGCCGGCCGGGCACGGTGGCCGAGGTCGGCGTGGCGCTGCCGGCGACCCCGTTCGGGAAGGCCCCGCCCATCGCCACGTTCAGCAGCAGGAAGTAACCGGCGTGGCTGGTCATCTGCGACCAGTACGGCTCACCGACCCGGCTCTGGCTGACCGTGTGGTAGAGCTGCCCGTCGACGTACCAGCGCAGCTGCTGCGGGCTGACCGAGGCGTCCCACTCGAAGCGGTAGGTGTGGAAGGCCGACTGGCAGGTGCTGCCGGGGCAGGCCCGGGAGGCGCCGATGCCGTTGAACTCGTCGCACGGGCCGCCCGGCGCGACGCCGCAGTGCAGCACGCCCCAGACCGAGTTGAGCCCGTTGACGTTCTCCATCACATCGAACTCGCCGATGCCCGGCCAGTTCTGGTAGTTGCCCCGGTAGGGCGAACCGAGCGCCCAGAACGCCGGCCAGTATCCCGACGCGGCGGCGCCTGTCACGTTGGGCATCTGGATGCGGCCCTCGATGGCCAGGATCCCGCCGGCCGGGGCCTTGAAGTTGCTGCGGACGGTCTCGATGCGCGCCGAGGTCCAGCGGCCGGCGCTGTCGCGCAGCGGGGTGATCCGCAGGTTGCCAGCGCCGTCGTGGCTGACGTTGGCGGTGCTGTTCGTGTACGTCTGGATCTCGCCGGTGCCCCAGTTGGGTGGGCCACCCGGGTAGCTGGTGCCGGTGTCGATGATCCAGTTGCCGGCGGACGGGAGGGTGCCGGCGGCGCCGGTGAAGTCGTCGCTCCACACCAGGTTCCAGCCCGACGGGGGCGGCGGCACGGCGGCGTCCGCGGTCGTGCCGAGTCCGGCCACGACGGTGGCGACGGCGGTGAGCAGGGTCAACGCCAGCGGCAGCCGGCGTCGCGCAGGCGGGGCGGCGGGTGCCGCCGGGGCAGTTGTCATGACGTGCCTCTCTGCGGGGACGGGAGAGAGCGCTCTCTCAGGAGTTGTACGTTCCTCCCGCGCAGTTGTCAATATCGATCGATCCGGGCGACCCGAGGATCGCGCACACCCCCGCCACACCCGGGCGGAGTTTCCCGGTGCCACCACAGGGGGTAATTGCCGGCCGACCCGGTGCGGAGGGACCGCCCGGGAGGAAGTGGACGGTGGTAGCGATGGTCAGGCAGGTGGCAACCGCCCCGCGTCCCCCGGTCGAGGCAACCGACCTGCTCACCGTGGGTGTCGAGGAGGAGTTCCTACTCGTCGACCCGGAGACCGGGGCCGCGACGCCCGCCGTCGAGGCGGTGCTGGAGGAGGTCCCCGCCGAGTTGCGGGGACAGGTCGAGCGGGAGTTCCAGACCAGTCAGATCGAGATCGGCAGCCCACCCGGATTGGAACTCCGCTCGATCCGGCACTCGCTCAGCCTGCTCCGCGCCGCGCTGGCCGACGCCGCCGAGCGGGCCGGCGCCCGGTTGCTCGCGATCGGCACCGGGCCGATCGACGGGCCGGTCCCCCCGGTGGTCGACAAGCCCCGCTTCGACCGGATGATCGCCCGGTTCCGGCTGCTGGTGCCCGGGCCGGGCAACAACGGCATGCATGTCCACGTCGGAGTGCCGGACCCGGACACGGGCGTACAGGTGCTCAACCATGTGCGGCCGTGGCTGCCGATCCTGCACGCGGTCACCGCCAATTCGCCGTTCTCAGGCGGGGAGGACACCGGCTACGCCAGTTGGCGATCGATCGAGTGGGAACGCTGGCCCTCGGTCGCGCCGACGCCCTACCTGGTCAACCACGAGCACTACCAACGACTGATCCGTCAGCTAATCGCCAGCGGCGTGATGCTCGACGAGGGGATGCTCTACTGGTACGCCCGGCTGTCGGCCAAGTACCCGACGGTGGAGCTACGCATCGGTGACGTCTGCCCGACCGTCGACGACGCGGTCCTGATCGCCGCACTGGTCCGTGGGCTGGTGGCGACCGCGCTCGACGACATCGCGGCCGGGCGGCCACCGCTGCCGACCGACCATCACCTGCTGGTCGGCGCGCACTGGCGGGCTGCCCACGACGGGTTGGAGGGAGAGGCGGTCGACCCGCACAGCGGTGAGCTGCGGCCGGCCTGGGATCTGCTGCACCAGCTCGTCGGACGCCTCGGTCCGGCCCTCGACCGACACGGCGACCTGGCCGAGGTGACCGGCCTGCTGGAGGGGCTGCGCCGGCACGGCAGCGGGGCCGCACGGCAGCGTTCGGTGTACGCCCGGACCGGACGGTTGGAGGATGTGGTGGAGGACGTGGCACGCCAGACCCGGGGCGAGGACCCGGCCTGACGAGAGAGGTGATGGCGTGGCGGAACGGTTGATCGTCGTCGGCGGGGACGCCGCCGGCATGTCGGCCGCCGCCCAGGCGCGCCGTCGTCGGGGCGTGGACGACCTGGAGATCGTCGTGTTCGAACGGGGGCACTTCACCTCGTACTCGGCCTGTGGGATCCCGTACTGGATCAGCGGCCTGGTCACCGACCGGGAGCAACTGGTGGCCCGGTCGCCGAAGGTGCACCGCGAGGACTACGCCATCGACGTACGGATCCGGCACGAGGTGGTCGAGATCGACCTGGTCCGCCGCGAGGTGGTCGCCCGGGACCTGGACGGCGGCGGTGAGGTCCGGGAACCGTTCGACACCCTGATGTACGCCGCCGGAGCGGTGCCGAAGAAGCCAGCCTGGGCGCACACCGACGCCGCCGGGGTGTTCGGGGTGCAGACCCTCGACGACGGTTCGGCGCTGCGCGGTTGGCTGGAGACCGAGCCGCGGCCCCGGCGGGCGGTGGTGGTCGGCGGCGGCTACATCGGCGTCGAGATGGCCGAGGCACTGGTCCGCCGCGGCCTGTCGGTCACCCTGGTCGAGCGCGACGAGCAGCCGATGTCGACAGTCGACCCCGACATGGCCCGACTGGTCACCGAGGCGATGCGCGGGCTGGGCGTGGACATCCGCACCGGCGTACGGGTGACCGGCCTGGCGGAGCGCGACGGCCGGGTCAGCGAGGTGGTCACCGACGACGGGCCGATCCCGGCCGACCTGGTGGTCCTCGGTCTCGGCGTACGCCCCAACACCGAGCTGGCCGCCGCCGCCGGCCTGCCGCTCGGGCCGACCGGCGGCATCCGGGTGGACCGTCAGATGCGGGTGTCCGGGGTGCCCGGGGTGTGGGCCGCCGGGGACTGCGTGGAGACCCTGCACAAGGTCAGCGGCATGCCGGTGCACGTACCGCTCGGCACCCACGCCAACAAGCAGGGCCGGGTCGCCGGCATCAACATCGGCGGCGGGTACGCCACCTTCGCCGGCGTGATCGGCACCGCGGTCACCAAGGTGTGCGAGCTGGAGGTGGGACGCACCGGCCTGCGGGAGCGCGAGGCCCGGGCGTCCGGCTTCGAGTTCGTCTCGGTGATCGCCGAGTCGACGAACCGCGCCGGCTACTACCCCGGCGCCCGGCAGATGACGGTGAAGCTGATCGCCGAGCGGCCGAGCGGGCGACTGCTCGGCGCCCAGATCGTCGGCTGGTCCGAGGCGGCGAAGCGGATCGACACCCTCGCCGTGGCGCTGTGGAACAAGATGACGGTGGACGACATGACCGCGCTCGACCTCGGCTACGCCCCGCCGTACGCCCCGGTCTGGGATCCGGTGCTGGTCGCCGCCCGCAAGGCCGTGGACGCGCTCGCCGGCTGACGGCTCCGGGGCCGGTTTCTGTCGGTGCCGCGGGTTAGCGTAGGCGCGCCGCCCGGTCAGGGCCGACGCCAACCCCTCGGAGGAATTCCCATGTCGCAGGAGACGACCTACCTCGAACTGTCCGAAATGGACGGTGCCGCGCACAAGTTCTACGAGGTGATGGTCGACGACGCCACGATGACCGTGCGCTTCGGGCGGATCGGCGACCAGGGTCAGGTGAAGACCACCGGCTATCCCGACAACGCGCGGGCCCGCGCCGCCGCGGCGAAGAAGATCGGCGAGAAGATCCGCAAGGGGTACGCTCCGGCGGTCCGCGGCGTACGCCAGAAGCGGGCAGTCTCTCGGCGGCAGATCGTCAGCACCCGCTCGACCGCCCGCACCGCCCCGGTCCTCTGGCGGTACGACTCCGGCGCACCGGCCTTCGGCATCTTCGTCGACGGGCGCACCTGCATGGTGGGCAACGAGCGCGGTGTGATCACCACCCTCGATCACGACGCCCGCGTGCTGGACCAGGTCCGGCTTCCCGACGGGGTCAAGTGCATCGTCGCCGACGACGCCTGGATCTACGCCGGCTGCGACGACGGCAACGTCTACGACCTCTCCGGCAAGATCCCCCGGGTGGCGTACGCGATTGTTCCCGACATCGACATCTACTGGCTCGACATCCACGACGGCGTGCTGGGTGTCTCCGACGCCGACGGCGGGGTCGCCGCCATCGACCACGAGGACGAGTTCCTCTGGCGACGGGCCGGGCGCGGCCGGTCGGCCTGGATGGTGCGCTGCGACGCCGACGCCGTCTACCACGGCGACTCGACGGGGGTCAGCGGCTACGACTGGCGCACCGGGCGGGAGTTGTGGCACACCCGCACCGGCTCGGTGCTCTTCGGCTGGCAGGAACGCGACGCCGTGTTCGCCGGCACCGCCACCCGCGAGGTGGTACGCCTCGGCAAGGACGGCGGTTCGGCACTGCGCACCTACCGCGCCGATGCGCCGGTCTTCTCCTGCGCCACCGCCGCCGACGGTCGTTACGTCTTCGCCGGTGACAGCCAGTCGTCGATCTACTGCTTCGCCGCCGACGGCACCCGGCTGTGGAAGCTCGGCACCGGCTGCGGATCGGCCTACTCCATGCAGTACCACGACGAACGCCTCTACGTGGTGACCACCAGCGGCCACCTGGCCTGCATCGACGCCAGCGAGCCCGCGATCCGGGCGGCGGAGGCGGGCAACGTGCCCGACGTGGTCGACGTGAAGGCCCCGGCCCGGCTGCCCGAACCAGCCGCCGTCACCGAGGTCGAGGTCGTCGGCGACGCCGGTGACGGGGTGATCGTCGAGTGCGTCGAGCAGGGCGGTCGGCTGCGGGTGCACGTGCTGTCCGCCGGCTACCACCGGAACTGGTCGGTGCAGTTCCCCAAGGGCATCCGCCAGCCGGGCGCCCGCTACCTGGTCACCGAGGTCCGGGAGTCCGGCCGTGGCGGCTTCTACCGGGCGTACGGTGACATCCGCCGGCTCCGCTGATCACGGTTGTGGCCGCTGCTCGGCCTCGGCCACCATGAGCCGGTGACCGGCGCGCTGCGACTCCCCGACGGCTTGGCCTGGCTTCGCGACGTGCCGGGTGGCCCGGAGTGGTTGGCCGAGTTGCCGGGCCGGCTGGCCACCTGCGCCCGGCGCTGGTCGCTGCGGCTCGGGCCGCCCTTCGGGTACGCCTGCGCCTCCCTGGCCTTGCCGGCCGAACTGCCGGACGGCACCCGTGCGGTGCTCAAGTTGCAGTTCCCCGACGCGGAGAGCGAGCACGAGGCGACCGCGCTGCGGCGTTGGGAGGGCGACGGTGCCGTCCGGCTGCTCGGCCACGACCCCGACCTGCGGGCACTGCTGGTGGAGCGTTGCAATCCCGGGACCCCGCTGCACGCGTTACCGCTCGACGCGGCGCTCGACGCGGTGGTGGCGCTGCTCCCCCGCCTCTGGGTACCGGCCGGTCAGCCGTTCACGTCGTTGGCGGAGGCCGCCGCCGGTTGGGTGTCCCGGCTGCCGGTGAAGTGGGAGCGGGCCGGGCGGCCGTTCGAGCGGCGGCTGGTCGACGCCGCGCTCGACCTGCTCGGCGGGCTCACCGGCAGCCAGGGTGTGCAGGTCCTGGTCAACCAGGACCTGCATGCCGCCAACGTGCTGCGCGCCGAACGCGAGCCGTGGCTGGTGATCGACCCGAAACCGCTGGTCGGCGAGCGGGAGTTCTCGGTGGTGCCGATGGTGCGCGGCACCGAGCTGGGCCACTCCCGGGCGGCCGTCCGCCACCGCCTGGACCGGCTCAGCGCCGAGCTGGGGCTGGACCGCGACCGGGTGCTGGGCTGGACGATCGGTCAGACGACGGCCTGGAGCATCGACGGTGACCGGGTCTTCCCCGACCACGTCGAGGTGGTCCGCTGGCTCCTCGACTGATCCGCGTCTCGGTCAGATCTTGGTCGAGCACGGCCCCCTGAAGGGCCGTTCCAGACCAAGATCCACGCCGGTCGGGTCAGGACTGGCAGGTGGGGCACCAGTAGAGGTTGCGGGCGGTGATGGTGCCTCGGCTGATCGGGGTGCGGCAGACGTGGCAGGGTTGGCCGGGGCGGCGGTAGACGTAGACCTCTCCCCCGTGCCGGTCGACTCGGGCCGGCCGACCCATCGCCTCGGGCAGGTGCGCGGCGCGGACGGTGTCGATCCGACCGGTGGTGACCGCGAGCGTCATCAGCTCGACCAGGTCTGCCCAGAGCACCTGCCAACCGGCCGGGGTCAACTCCCGGCCGGGCAGCCGCGGCGACAGACCGGCGCGAAACAACGCCTCCGTCACGAAGATCAGACCTGTGCCGGCCACCACCGTCTGGTCCAGCAACAGCGCCGCCAGTGGCGTCACGCTGCGCGAGATCCGCGCGTACGCCCGCTCCGGATCGGCGTCGGCGCGCAGCGGATCCGGTCCGAGTCGAGCCCGCAGCGCGGCCACCTCGGGCGGGCTGAGCAGTTCGCAGGCGGTCGGCCCACGCAGGTCGAGCCAGTGCCGGTCGCTGGTCAGCCGTAGGCGGATCTGCCCCACCGGCTCCGGCGGTTCACCATCGCCGTCGGTGACCTTTCCGTAGAGGCCGAGGTGCACGTGCAGCGCGAACTCACCGGCGTAGTGGTGCAGCAGGTGCTTGCCGTACGCCTCGGTGGCCTCCAGCACCGTGCCGGAGATCCGGGCGGCACCGTCGGCGAAGCGCCCCTGCGGGCTGGCGGCGAGCACCTTGTCCCCCACGAACAGCTCGGCGTGCCGGGCCGCCAGGCGATGAATGGTGTGTCCCTCTGGCACGACGCCAAGCGTAGCCAGCGCGCCGGTGAGCAGCGGTCGGACCCGGCCTTGCCAGGTCGTGACGGCCGGCAGGGGCGTGCCAAGCGCCCCGAACCGGTCGCCCGTCCCCGGGAAACGCTGCTACTCGACGGTAAGGGATCGCCCTCGGCGTCTGGTTCAATTGCCGATCGGGCCGCCGGCACGGCGGGCACCACGTCGACTCGATGGGGGCGGGGTCATGACGGATCGGATACGCCGTGCGGTGGTGGTCGGCAACAGCGACGGCATCGGGCTGGCGTTCACCCGCAGACTGCTCGCCGACGGTTGGCGGGTCACCGGGCTGTCGCGACGGGACAACGCCATCATCGTCCCCACGTACGCCCACCACACCGTCGATGTCACCGCGCCGGACTATCCGGACGTGCTGGGCAAGGCGATCGACGAGCTCGGCGGGGTGGACCTGTGCGTCTACGCCGCCGGCATCGGCGAACCTTTCGATCCGGCCGACCTGGACGCGCAGACGCGCACCTTCGAGGTCAACCTGATGGGCGCGGTACGGACCACTGCCGTGGTGGTGCCGAGAATGCTGGCCACCGGCGACGGGCACCTGATCGGGATCTCCAGTCTCGCCGACCGGCTGGTCTCCGGCGAGGCGCCCGGCTACGCCGGCTCGAAGGCCGGAGTGTCGTCGTACCTGACGGGTTTGTCGGCGGCGCTGCGCCGGCACGGCGTGCACGTGACCACCGTGCGATTCGGATTCGTCGACACCAAGATGGCCAAGGGCTCGTTCCGACCGCTGATGATTCCGGTCGATGACGCCGTGGAGATCCTCGTACGCTGCGTCCGCAAGCGTCCCGTCCGGGTCTCCCGGCCCCGCCGCCTGGCCCTCCTCACCGCCACCCTGGCCCCCCTGATCCGCCCCCGCTAACACCCCACCCCCACCCCGCCCCCGCCGCAGCCCTCGCCGTCGCCTGCCACAACTGCCTGATCGACGAGGGGTGCGGTGTGGAGCGGGCGGGGTGGGGTGTCGGGTGGGTGGGGGTTGGGTACCTGCTGGGTGTTGTGGCGTGGTTGGCGATACGGGGCTGATGCCGCCATCCACGCATCGATCAGGAGGTGAACCCATGAAATTTTCTTCGCTGTTGCGCCGGGAGGAACCGGCGCCGCCGGCAGCCGACGACAGCAGGACCGGGACGGTCGCCACCGACACCCGCCCCGACGAGCGGTCCGGCGTCGAGGGTCGCACCGACGGCAGCACCACCCGCCGAACCGCTGCGGACCCGGTCGCCGGCCAGCCCGCCACGGACCGCGCCGCCAAGGAACGTGCCGCCACCGCCCGATCCACGGTTCACGGTTCCCGCCGCGCTCGTGCCGCCACCACCGAGACCGTCGACGGCCACCGCGTCACCGGCGTGGACCGCACTCTCGACGGTGACCGCGCCAGCGGCCGGGACCGGCCCGTCGATGGCCTCCACACCACCGACCGCACCACAGACCGCGACCGCACCGCCGACGGGGATCGGGCCGGCGACGCGGATCGCCACGTCGACCGGGACCGGAGCGTCGGCACCGTCGAGCGGGACGGCAGGGTCGACGACGACCGGACCCCCGACGGCGCAACCGGCCGGGACGTACCGCCGGCACCGGTCGGGCCACGGCCCCGGGCCAGTCTGCTGGCCACGCTCGGCCTGATCGTCGGCGTCGGCGGCATCCTGTTCGTGCTCACCGGCGCCCTCGCCGGGTACGGCATCGCGCTGGGCGCGGTCGGAGCGGTGCTCGCCGTGCTCGGTCTGATGGCCACCCGTCGGCGCCACATCGCCGGCAAGTCCGACGCGCTGCTGGGCATCGCCTTCGGCCTCGGCGCGGTGGTCCTCGGCGTGCTGGCGATGACCGGCCAGTACGACTGGCCGTCCACCGACGGAGATGTCGTGGTCCGCTTCCGCGAGTGGCTTGATTCACAGTTTGTCGACCGCCTGTAACGGGCACTTTTCGGCCCGCCGGTGGTTCACCGGTGCCGGTCGGTGCGGAACCGACCGTAGCCCGATCAGATCTGGTGGTTCACCAGCCGGGCGCACATGCTCGTCAGGGGCGGCGGTTCGCCGCCCCTGACGTATGTCTGGGGCGGTCGTCCCCGGACGGCTGCCTGGCGACCCTCAACCCGCGAGCCGGGCCGGGAGCCGCACGCAACGAATCTGCTCCAACCGGGTGCCATACGCAATGATCTGCCGCCCAATGCAAGGGTTCGCGGTGGATCCGGCTGGTCGAGCCCGCATACCGTTGAACCACGGCGCCAGCCCGTGGGCCGACGGTGGCCGGGCGCGCCCGAGGCTTGGAGCAGGACAATGACGATGGACGCCACCCGCCAGCGCTTTCTGATGTGCCGGCCGACGTACTTCGCCGTCGACTACGCGATCAACCCGTGGATGGATCCGACCGCACCGGTCGATGCCGACCTCGCAGTGCGGCAGTGGGAGCGGTTGCGCCAGGTCTACCTGGATCTGGGCCACACCGTCGAGGAGATCGCGCCGGTGCCGGGCCTGCCCGACATGGTCTTCGCCGCCAACGGCGGCACCGTGATCGACGGCAAGGCGATGGCCGTGCAGTTCCGCGACCCGCAGCGCGCCGACGAGGCGCCCGCGTACCGCGCCTGGTTCGAGGCCGCCGGCTTCGAGATGTACGACCCGAAGCACGTCAACGAGGGTGAGGGCGACGTCCTGCTGGCCGGGGACCACCTGCTCGCCGGCACCGGTTTCCGCACCGCGCACGCCTCGCACGCCCAGCTCCAGGAGGTCTTCGGCTACCCGGTGATCACCATGCAGCTGGTCGACCCGCGCTTCTACCACCTCGACACCGCGCTGAGCGTGCTCGACGAGCGGACCGTGGCGTACCTGCCGGAGGCGTTCTCGCCCGGCAGTCAGGCCGTGCTGCGCCGGCTCTTCCCGGACGCGGTGCACGCCACCATGGCCGACGCGGAGGTGCTCGGGCTCAACGCGGTCAGCGACGGCCGGCACGTGGTGCTGCCCGAGCAGGCCACCGGTCTGGCCGCCAAGTTGCGCGACCGGGGCTACGAGACGATCGGCGTCGACCTGTCCGAGCTGCGTCGGGCCGGCGGTGGCCCGAAGTGCTGCACGTTGCGACTCCGTCAGGGAAAGGCGAACCGATGATCGAGGACATGCTGCGGACCCCGGCCGCGGTGCAGGACGCGGAGCGCCACACCGCGCACAACTACCACCCGTTGCCGGTGGTGATCTCCTCCGCCGAGGGCGCCTGGGTGACCGACGTGGACGGCAAGCGTTACCTCGACTGCCTGGCCGGCTACTCGGCGCTGAACTTCGGCCACCGGCACCCGACGCTGATCGCCGCCGCGCACGCCCAGCTCGACAAGCTGACGCTGACCAGCCGGGCGTTCCTCCACGACCAGTTCGCCGACTTCTGCCGGGAGCTGGCGGCGCTGTGCGGCAAGGACCTGGTGCTGCCGATGAACACCGGGGCCGAGGCGGTCGAGACCGGCATCAAGGTGGCCCGCAAGTGGGGCTACCAGGTCAAGGGGGTACCGGCCGGCCAGGCCAACATCGTGGTCGCGGAGGGCAACTTCCACGGGCGTACGACCACAATCGTCAGCTTCTCCACCGACTCCGACGCCCGGGCCGACTTCGGGCCGTACACCCCCGGTTTCCGGATCGTCCCCTACGGCGACCTGGCCGCCCTGACCGAGGCGATCGACGAGCACACCGTCGCCGTGCTGCTGGAGCCGATCCAGGGCGAGCAGGGCGTGGTGGTGCCACCCGAGGGCTACCTGCACGGGGTACGGCTGCTCTGCACCGAACGCAACGTGCTGTTCATCGCCGACGAGATCCAGTCCGGCCTGGGCCGCACCGGCACCACCTTCGCTTGTGAGCACGAGGGCGTCGTGCCGGACATGTACCTGCTGGGCAAGGCGCTCGGCGGCGGCATCGTGCCGGTTTCCGCGGTGGCCGCCGACACCGACGTGCTCGGCGTACTCCAGCCCGGACAGCACGGCTCCACCTTCGGCGGGAACCCCCTCGCCTGCGCCGTGGCGACCGAGGTGGTCCGGCTGCTGGCGACCGGAGAGTTCCAGCGCCGCTCCGCCGCACTGGGCGAGCGGCTGCAAGCCGGCCTGCGCGGCCTGATCGGCAAGGGTCTGGTCGCGGTACGAGGCCGGGGTCTCTGGGCCGGCCTGGACATCGACCCGGCCCTGATGAGCGGCCGGGAAGCCTGCGAGCGGCTGATGGAGCGGGGTGTGCTGGCCAAGGACACGCACGGCTCGACCATCCGACTGGCCCCGCCGCTGGTGATCAACGAGG
Source organism: Verrucosispora sp. WMMD703 (assembly GCF_049178935.1). Classification (NCBI taxonomy): domain Bacteria; kingdom Bacillati; phylum Actinomycetota; class Actinomycetes; order Micromonosporales; family Micromonosporaceae; genus Micromonospora; species Verrucosispora sp. WMMD703. The sequence continues at coordinate 5,666,549 of NZ_JBMHMM010000004.1, forward strand.
AGGAGATCGACCACGCGGTGGCGCAGGTGGCCGCAGTCCTGGCCGGCTGAGCGGTCGTACCCTCCGGTGGGCGTCGGGACCCGGTCCCGACGCCCACCGGCGTTCAGCGCGGCAGGCGCATCGCCATCGTCGGGGCCTCGGACATCACCGAGTCCGGGTTGTACGGCGCTCCCGCCGGGAACTCGTTCGGGCGGCCGACCTGCACCCCCGGGTACAGCTCCACCATGTCACCGGTGCCGAGCACCCGGGACTGCTGCGGGGCCAGCGGGATCCGGTCCGCCTCCGTGAGGGATCCGCCCGGCCGTACGCCGGAGCCGTTGGTGCTGACGTCGGTGGCGACGACGTCACCGCCGCGCAACTCCAGCCGTAGGTGGTTACGGCTGATCCAGCGCCGTGCCTCGTCGTTGAGCCACTGGCCGAGCATGATGCCGCCGGAGCCCTCCGGCGCCCGGCCGATCACCACCGGCTGTTCCTCGGTGAGTACGAAGCGACGACGGATCAGGCCACCGACCCGGATGGCGAGGACCTCGCTACGTGGCCGGGGCCCGGCGTCACGCAGCCGCGCGCCGTGTCGGGGGCAGGTGGGCACGCCGTTGCGCAGCGACGGTGGCGGCTGCCCGGTCGGTGCCCGGTCGATCCGGGCCAGGTCGGCGAAGGCTCCCCCGCCACCGGCGCCGCCGAACAGGGTGCAGCCGGACTCCGGGCAGCGCCACTCGCGGGAGAGCAGCTTGGCACCGGCCGGTGAGGGCGGACCGGTGACCGGCGTGTGACCACCGCCGACGTGGGCGATGAAGACCGGACCGCCAGCACCCGGCACCGGGGCGAGGACCCGGCCCGGCTGCTCCACCAGCCAGGGGAACCGTCCCCGCAGGCCGTCGAAGCGGACCCGGCTGAGCACCGGCAGGCCGAGCAGGTCGGCCACCTCCAGCATCCGGTCACCCGGGTTGTCGAGCACCTCCACCAGGCCGTCGTCGGCCCATCTGCGCACCACCATCCGCTCGTTGGAGGTGAGGTCGGCGTCGGAGAGCATCCCCCGGTGCACCACCGCGTAGACCGGGACGCTGTCCTCCTCAAGGCTGCGCGCCAGCGCGTCGATGACCATGCCGAGGCGCAGTGAACTCGCCGGCCGCCCGCCGTCGAGATCCTGGTAGCGGATGATTTCGGCCAGGTCGAGCACCGCGCGAGCCAGTTGCGGGTCGGTGCAGACCCGCCCCTCGATGGCGTCCAGCACCTTGCTGATCTCGAACCTCATCGGGCACCTTCCACGATCTCGTCGATCCGGCGCGCCAGCCGGATGTCACGCATGGTGACCCCGCCGACCGAGTGGGTCACGCATCGGAAGGCCACCGTGCGCCACCGGATGTCGATGTCGGGGTGGTGGTCCAGTTCCTCTGCCGCGACGGCGACCCGGTCGACCACTGCGATGGCGTCCGGGAAGCTGGCCAGCTCCACGGTTCGGGTGATCCCGGCGGGGTCTCCCGACCAGCCCGCCAGCCCACCCAGCTCGTCTCGCACCGCCTCGGCGGTGAGCACCTCTGCCATGGCCAGACCCTACCGGTGTCGGCCGGCACCACCGCCACCAGCGACGCCTCATCGGAGGCGACACCATCAGGGATGTGGTCGCCTCCACCGCTGCCTGTTACAGCAGAATCCCCGATGTTGTCGCCTGTCCGGGGAGCGTCCACTTCCCCAGCACGCCCGCGGCCTCGGCGTTGCCGGCGGTGTTGGGGCGACGGTGGTCCCGAAGGGTGGTCGTGGGCCGGGCGTCAGCTCATGCGGCCGACGGCGGATCGCAGTCGGAGCAGGTCCCGGCGACGGCGCTCGTAGGTGGTCGCCAGGCCGATCAGAGCCAGCCCGGCGGCAGCCAGGAACGCCCACCGGGGCAGCAGGTCCCAGCTGCGCACCAACTCGTACAGGGCCAGCAAGGCCAGTGTGCCGGCACCGAGCAGCACCGGTGCCTGCCAGCGGCGGACCGCGCCGAACAGCGTCACGGCGAGTGCGGCGGTGCCGATCAGCAGCCGTCGCCACGGGTGCGGGTCGGTGCCGAACAGCACGACGGTCAGGCTGGGCAGCAGCAGGGCGGCCAGGCCCGGGCCGAGCGCAAGCCAACTGTTCAGCCCAGGCCGGGTACCCAGCCCCACCGCACCAGCCCCCAGCGCCGCCGCGGCCAGCGGCACCGTGTACGCCTCCAGCACGCTGACTCCGCCGGCCGCCAACAGCAGCCAGACGGCCAGCAGTTCGCTGCCCCCGCCGATGCCGGCGAAGACCCGGCGCCGCTCGATCGACTCGTCCCGACGCAACAGCCGGACGCCCATCGCGACGCCCCACAACACGCAGATCGTCGCGGCATGCCGGAGTGCCCCAAGGGTGAGCAGCAGCGCGAGCAGCGCCACCGCCTGTGCGGCGGCGTCCAGCACCCGACCCACCAGCGCACCCTGGGCGGGCCGGGCGGACACCGCCGAAGCCGTCCAGGTGGCCACCGCCGCCCCGGACGTGGCGCCCGGCTGCGGAGGCAGCGATCCCGGCCGGTCCCATCGGCTCGACGGGAGCGTCGTGGCGAGCGCGAGGCTGACCACGGCGACGCCGAGCACCGCGAACGCCGCCACGTGAGGCGGCTGCCCGCCAGCCAGCGGGGCAGTCAACGCGAACCCGGTCGCCGCGGCCACCGCGACCAGCCACCCGAGCACGCGTACCGCGAGGTGACGCCCGCCCACGCCGACAGCCGTCGCCGACACCACCAACAGGCCCAGTCCGCCCAGGGTGCCGGCCCGGGTCGCCTGGAGGTTGAGCAGCCCGGCCGCCGCCAGCACCAGACCGACCGGCATGGCCACTCCGACGAACGGCCCGCCCGGGTGCCGCAGCGTAACGGTCAGCAGCAGAACCACGCCACCCAGCAGAGCTGCGGCCGGCACCACCGGCCAGGGCACGGCGGCGGCGACCAGCAGCACCGGCCCGGCGGCGGCCACGAAGGGCAGCATCGCTCCGGCGACCTGCCAGCCATCGATACCGTTGCCGCGAGCCCGGCCACCGCCAGCCCGGCCACTACCGGCCGGGTCACCACCGGCGCTGTCGGTGCCAGCAGAACCACCGACGGGGCCGGTACCAGCGCCGTCCCCCACAGCGGAGGAACCCGCAGCGGCGGTGCGGGTGGTCGGCCAGGTGAACAGGGCCGCCGCCAAGGACAGCAGCACCAGTGCCAGGCCGACCGGTAGCGCGTCCGGTGACAGGCGAGTCGCCGGAACGCCGGACCATGGGGCGGGTGGCGGCCCGTACGGCGTCAGCAGGGCGGTCACCACCACCGGCACGGCCGCCAGCACCGCCACCATGGCCAGGCCCAGCCCGGCCACCGGCAACAGCCCCACCGGGCGGGCCCGGAATCCAGCGAGCGCCACCAGCGAGGCCGCCACCGACGCGTACACCGCCACCCGCTCGGCACCCGGCACGACCAGGGGCGACAGCCCGGTCAGCACTCCCACCACGGCGATCCCGGTCGCGGCGTACCCGGCCAGTTCGGGCCAGGATCGACGCAGCGCGAGCAGCGCCACCGCCGGCAGCGCGACGGCGGCCAGCGCGCCCCGGGCCTGCCACCACGGCGGGGCACCGACGCCGATCAGCGTGATCGCCGCCCCCGCCGGCACCACCAACACCGCGGCAGCCAGCCCGCAACCGGCCACCGTCCGCCGCACCGGGTCGCCGCCTCGGCCGGCGACCGCCACGCCGAGCCCGACAGCCAGGACCACCCCGCAGGCGGCACCGGCACCGATCGGGTCGGCCAGCCCGACCAGCAGCCCGTGCCCGAGCAGTGCCGCGCCGGCCGAGGCCGAGGTCAGCACCGCAACGGTGGGTAGCGTCGGGCGGGCCACCGCCGCGACCAGCAACACCACCCCGACCGCAAGGTCGATCGCGACCACCGCCGGCCACGGCGCGGCCCAGGCCACCGGCACGGCGAACGCAGTCGCGGCGAGACCGGCCACCAGCACCGCCGACCGCTTCGCCCGGGGCAGCAGCACTGCCACCGCCACCGACGTCAGCGCCGTCGCCACCGGCAGTTGCCAACCCCAGGCGAACAACGGGCCCGCCGTGGCTCCCCGCCACGGCGGCAACGACCGGCTCACGGCGGCACCGGCCAGCAGCAGTCCCGCCAGCGCCGCCAGCAGCCCGCCAGCGCCGGCCACCAGCAACGCCCCCGCGCGCGGGCCGGCCCGCCAGCCGGACGGGAGCAGCCGTACCGCGCCGGCCAGCCCGGCTGCGACCAACGCTGCCACGAACAGCCACACCGAGGCGCGCCACTCCACCACCGGGCGGAGAATCGCCGCTGCCAGCACCGGCACCAGCGCACCGGCCGCCAGCGCTCGTGCCGACCCGCCACCGGCCAGCAACGCCGCGCCGAAGGCGGTGAGCGCCACCAGCAGCATCGGTCCGCCAGCCAGCACCGGTACCCCAGCCGCCCGACCGACAAGCAGGGGCACCAGTGCGCAGCCTGCGGCGAGCAGCAGCCAACCGGCGAACCACGCCCAGGCCAGGAGCGTCCCGGCCAGCCGTACCGCCGGTGTCGTCGCGGCCCCCTCGTCCGCGACGACACCGGCCCGCCGCCGCAGCGCCCCCACCATCGCCAGGTCGACCAGCGCCACCCCGACGAAGACCACCGCCCAGCCGGCCGGCTCCGGTCGGACCTCGGCGGCCAGCAGCGGCAACAGCGGCTGAACGACCAGCAGCGCGGCGAACCACGGCACGGCCAGGCGGCTGAACCGGGCGTAACCGACAGTCACCGCCGCGCTGATCGCCACGACCAGGGCGGCGTACCGGCTGCCCGGCCAGGCGGTCACGCCGAACAGGTCGACCGACCAGGCGGCGTACCCGTCGAGCAGTACCAGCAGCAGCCCGACGGCGGCGAAGGTCTCGGCGGTGCCGCGCAGCCCCCGCCGACGTGCGATCAGCGGCACCGCCAGCAGCAGCACGGTGAACGCCAGCAGGATCGCTGCCCGACCAGCCACCCCGACCGACGCCCAGGCCACTGCGGTGAAGACCGTGGCCGCCGTTCCGAGCAGCAGTCCACCCAGGACGAAGAGCAGACCCTGCACGGTCCGCGTCGACGTCTCCGCGCCACCCGGACGAACCGGGACGGAAGCGGGCCGGCCACCGATCGGCACCGGAGCGGGCGCCGGATGCCCGCCGACGGCCGGTGCGGCGCGATGGTTCGGCGGTGCGGTGGGCATCGGGAACTCGGCCCGGACCGCAGCGGCCAGTTCGTCCCGCCGTCGCCGCACCGTGTCCAGCCGCCCGACCAACCCCTCGTACGCCTGACGGGCCCGCTGCACCTCACCGCCCAGCGCGGCGATCTCCCGGTCGAGCCGGATCACCTCGGCGGCGGCCGGATGCGGCGGCCGGCCGCAGCCGGTGCAGCCGGAGTTCAGGTTCGCCGGGCCTCCGCAGGCCGGGCAGGGGTAGGCGTTGTCCACGCCGTCATCCTCGACGGCGGAGCGCCGTCGGCACCAGAGTGCGCGTACTCAGGAGCGGGTGTGCTCGAAGACCCAGGCGGCGTACCCGGGATGGCCGCAGTCCACCCGGGTGACCAGAATCTCCGGCACCTCGTAGGGATGGCTGGCCCGTAACTGCTCGACCAACGCATCGACCCGGTCGGGTGCGGTCTTGAATTGCACCGACCACTCGGTGCTGGTCTCCACCCCCGACCGCCACCAGTACGTGCTGTCCACCTGGCCGCCCACCTGCGCGCAGGCCGCCAATCGCCCGGCCACCGCGGCGGCAGCCAGCAGATCGGCGACCGACCGCGCGTCGACCACCGTCGTCACCACGCTGATCTGCTCCACCTGCGCACCCTACGTCGCGTCGTCGCGGTTGGCCGCGATCCACTCGTCTATCCGACTCCACCATTCGTAGAGCCAGTCGATGCGCTCCTGCCGGCCGGTCGGCACCTCCTCCGGCGGCACCGACCAGAACCGCATCACCAGCCGCTTGTCCATCGGCAGCTCCCGCCACACGTCGGTCACGGTGAGCATGCGATCCAGGCCGGTGTGGGCCACGAAGATCACCCCGGCGTCAGGTGCCGCGTCCAGTGCCGCCAGCAGTCCGCCCGGCTGTGGGGCGAGCACATGCCGCATCGCCTCCGCCTTCAGCGCCATCCGCTCATGCCCCCGGTCCCGCAACCGCGCGATGGCCCGCAGCCGGCGTTTCGGGGTGAAGTTGCTGCCCTCGGGGAAGATCACGAAGGCGTCGTCGTCGTCCAGACCGGTGGCGAGATGCCCGACCTGCTCGGTAAGCGAGCCCCGGCCGTCGCGACCCGGCGCGATGAACCGGCTCGGCAGCCGGTTGAGCAGCACGTCGATCGCCGGGTCCCACTGGAGGGTGTCCTTCAGGACGATCCGTGGCTCGCGCTGGAACCAGTTCACCAACGCGTGGATCAGGATGAACGAGTCCCCCGGACCGGCGTGCCGACACAGCACCAGTTCCGGCCGGCCCGGCAGCGCGGTGTCCGGGTCGGTACCGACCACGTCGATGCGCAGCCGCAGCATCCACCGGGCCTGCCAGAAGAACACCCGCAGGAACCAGCCGGCAAGCACGTAGTGGGCCCGCTGGAAGGCCGGTGCCCGCACCCGCCAGCCGAACCCGGAGCCGACCCAGAGCCCGAAGAGGCTGAGCAGCGCCGCCGCGTCCCAGACCAGGTAGAAACAGCCGAGCCAGAGCAGTCGCAGCGGACGCAGGTGCCCGGGGACGAACGGGGACATGGCGAGGGCAAGCAGGGCCCACAGCGGCACCGTGGTCACCAGCAGGATCGCCAGCAGCACCACACCGGGTGCCAGCAGCAGTCGGCGCAGCCAACGCGGCGGTAACGGCATCAACGTTCCAGGTTCGCCAGGTAGTGCCGGGAGGCCGAGTACGCCCGGCTGATCCGCCGGCCCACCGCCGCCATGTCCCGGTACGCCCACGGAGTGTCGTCGCGCGGTTCCAGCCCGCCGGTCGGCAGGACGTGCACCTCCACCCCGTCGGGCAGGGCGGCCATCTCCCGGGCGAACCGGTGCCGGCGGGCGATCTCGAACGCGACCTGGGCGATCTCCCAGGGCCGCCGGGGCGGTGCCAGCGCCCGCTCGATCCGGCCCACCTGAAGTACGAAGATTCGCCCGGCGCCGGCCGCGACCGCCTCGCCGATCGGGATGGAGTTAACGATCCCGCCGTCCACATAGTGCTGGTCGCCGATGCGGGCCGGCGGCAGCAGCCCCGGCACCGAGGCGGAGGCGAGGACCGCCGGCACCACCGGTCCGCTGACGAACCAGTGCTCGGCGGCCCGCTCGATGTTGGCCGCGCAGCACCGGAACGGAATCTTCAGATCGGCGAAGGTGGTCTGGGCGCCGAGTTCGTTCTCCAGCAGCTTCCGCAACGGGCGGGGCGAGTGCAGATGGGTACGGGCGGCGAAGCGCCGCAGCTGCCGGGCGACCGAGTCGCCGTACACCTCGCTGGCCTCCGGGGAAGCCCAGAGCCGTACCAGCCGGTCGGTCACCGCCTCGGACGGGTCGGCGGCCACCAGGGCGCCGTTTACCGCGCCGATGGAGGTGCCGAGCACCAGGTCGGGTCGGATTCCGGCCCGGAACAGGGCGCGCAACATGCCTACCTCGACCGCGCCCAGGACGCCCCCGCCGCCGAGCACGAAAGCCACCGGTCCCCGCGCCATGCCGTTCATCCTGGCACGGCCGGTCCCGACGGTCCCGTCCCGTACGCCCCTGCGCCGGGGACCACCGCCGCGCGACGACGCCCGCCGGTCATCTCGACCCGTCCCATGTCCATCGAGGCCCGTTGACAGGGGGGCAACATTCGCGCAACCTGATACCGCTCCCACATATGAGGGCAGGTGCAATCCGTGAAGCCAGCACTGCAGCCCGGCCGGTTGCTGGCCACCAGGTACCGGCTGATCGACCAGATCGGCTCCGGCGGCATGTCGGTGATCTGGCGGGCCCACGACGAGGTACTCGACCGGGTGGTCGCACTGAAGGTGCTCGCCCCGTCACTTGCCGCCGACGCCAGGTTCCGCGACATGGTCCGCGAGGAGGCCCGAGCCGCCGCACAGCTGGTGCACCCGAACGTCACCTCGGTGCACGACTACGGCGAGACGGTGTCGCCGGACGGCGCCATCACCTCGTTCGTGGTGATGGAGCTGCTCGCCGGCGAGGAACTGGAGTTCCGGCTCACCGAGGGGCCACTGCCGTGGCCGCAGGCGGTGGAGATCGGCGCCCAGGTCGCCGACGCGCTGGCCGCTGCCCACCGGCTCGGCATCGTGCACCGGGACATCACCACGGCCAACGTGATGATGACGCAGGTCGGTGCGAAGGTGCTCGACTTCGGCATCGCCACCCGGATCGGCGCCCCTGACGACGACGAGGACGGCGCCACCTTCGGCACCCCCGCGTACGTGGCGCCGGAACGGCTCGACGGTGCTCCGGCCCAACCAGCGACCGACGTCTACTCGCTCGGGGTGCTGCTGCACGAGACCCTGACCGGCCGGGTCCCGTACCCGGCGGACACCTGGGATGAACTCACCGTCGCGCTCGCCGAGCGCCCACCGCCGTCGCTGGCCGGGGTGCCGGGGCTACCGGCCACGGTGGCCGAGATCTGTCTGCGCTGCCTGTCGCGGGATCCCGCCGACCGTCCCACCGCCCGGCAGGTGGCGACCGTGCTGCGGGACCAGATGCTGCCCGCCGATCCGCAGGCCAACACGATGCTTGCGCCCACCGTCACGCTGCCCGCGATGGGGCGGACCGACGTCGCCCCGGCGCCTGCCTGGGTCCCGCCGACCACCGGCCCCACCGCTTTGCAGCCCGCCCTCACCGGGGCCGTCTCCGGCGCGCTGGCGGGCACCTCGGTCGCCCCTTCCGGTGGCGTCGCCGACGGCGCCGCCGGACATCCGGATGGGCGCGACGCGCAGACCGGCACCGGGGTGGTCGACGATGCCGGCTCCGTACCGGTCTCCGGGGCCGACCCGGGGCGGGGACGGCGGCTGCCGCGCCCAGCACCGGTGACCGGGGACGACCCGCCACCGGGACGGCGACTTCGACGCCCGCTGCTCGTCACGGCGGCCGTGGTCACGCTGATCGCTGCGGCGCTGGCGGTGCCGGCGCTGCTGCCGGACGATGACGCCGGACCGCCCGCCGTACTACCCACGACCGGGCCGACGGCGACGTCCGAGCCGGCCCCGCCGGAGGTCACCGCCAGCGTGCCGCCGACCTCCGCACCGTCGAGCACCGCGTCCCCGCCAGCGGCGACGACGGGCGCGTCGAACCCACCACCGGGTGGCGACAGCCTCGTTGAGGCCGCGAACCGCCTGGACGAGGTGATCGGTGCCGGTCTCGCCGACGGTGGCATCCGCGACGACGTCGGCATCGACCTGCGCAACGAGCTGCGCAACCTCACCCGGGCGGTGACCGGCGGCGAGGGCGAGCTGGGGCCGGGCGTCGCCCGGCTCCGGGAGAAGGTCTCCATCCGACTGCGCGAGAACGGGCTGAGCCCGGCGTACGCACAGCAGTTGGACGCGGCGATCACCGCGCTCGGTGCCGCACAGGTCTGAGAGCGACAGGTCAGGTCGGGGTGATCCGGGCCGGCTCACGCACCGCGGCACGCGGGGTCGCGGCGGCGAGGAAGCGGCGGTACACGTCCTCGTAGCCGACGGCCATCCGTTCCGTGGAGAAGGTCCGGGCCACGTGTGCCACGCAGTCCTTCGGGTCGAGGTCGGCGGCTTGGCGCAGCGCCGCCGGCAGCTCGTCCGGCCGTTGACAGATCAGCCCGCTCACCCCGGGGCGGACAAGTTCCGGCACCGCTCCCCGGTTCAGCGCCACCACGGGCGTCCCGGTGGCCATCGCCTCCAGCATCACGATGCCGAAGGGCTCCTCCCACTGAATCGGCATGACCAGGCAGCGCGCCTCGACCAACAGCCGCAGCACGGCCTTCCGGTCGGCGTCGAGCATCACCGTGACGTCCGGCCCGAGCATCGGCCGGATCACCTCGTCGTAGTAGCGCCGCTCGGCAGGCTCGTTGCACTTCCCGGCCAGCACCAGCGGCAGACCCGCCGCCCGGCAGGCGCGGATGGCCAGCTCCGGCCCCTTGTCGGGGCTGAACCGGGCGAGCCACAACACCGGCCCCTGGCTGGGGGCGTCCTTGCGCGGAAAGTCGTCGAGGCTCATCGCGTTGTGCACGGTGCCGACCCAGGGCAGGTGCGGATTCAATCCCCGCTGGGTGTGTGAGATCGCCACCAGGCCCACCCCCCGGTCGGTGTTGCTGAGTACCGTGCCGTACTCGCCCACCGGGTTGCCGTGCACGGTTGCCACCGTGGGTACCTCCCGCCGGCCCGCCACCAGCGGGCCGATCGTGCTGTGGTCGTGCACGATGTCGAAGTCGGCCGCACTGAGCAGATGGTTGACCCGGGCCAGGTGGGCCAGTTCGGGCAACGCCTCCCCGAGGCGGTCGAACTGCAACTCGTCGAGGGTGGCGAGGAAATCGGCGGCGGTGCCGTGCACCGCACCGGCACCCATCAACGTCACCGCGTGCCCCCGGGTGACCAGGGCGTCGACCAGGCCGGCCACCACCTGTTCCAGTCCGCCGTAGCCGGGCGGCGGTACCGACAGCCAGGGCGGCACGACCATGGCGATCCGCAATCGCTGCTCACGCGCAAGGTTGTCGGCCACGTGCCCTCCCCGTCGCTGTCCGGAGGCGTCGGCCCCGATCGGCTGCCGTGCTGGGATCGAGCGTCTTCCCGGTCCCGGCAGGGACAAACCGGGTCGCCGGGTCACCGATTCAGCCACCTACCAGCAGTTGGTCCCGTACCATGCACACACCCTCGGCCGACCACGCGATCCGCTCCGCCTGATCCCGCTCCCACCAGGACCGCACCACTCCGCTCAGGGTCACCGTGTCGCCGCGCACCTGGACGGTCACCCGTTCCGTGCCGATCCCCCGCAGCAGGGCCCGTTGCACGTCGGTGCGGACCCGGTCGCTGTCGGCCGGGGCGGCGGGCTGCACCTCGACCAGGTTGGTGACACCGCGTACGCCCCGCAGCCGGCGCAGCTCCCGCTCGGCGGTACGCCGCTGCCAACCGAACTCGACCGCACCTCGCAGCATCAGCCAACCGTCGGCGACGGTGAGGTCCAGCCGCTCGGCCGGCACGAAGCTGTTCCACTCCAGTGCCCGGCTGGCCGCGATCGCCAGGTCGCCGTCGGTGATGTCGACCGGGCCGGTGGGGCGTACCTCTATGTCGTCGGCGACCGCCCGCACCCCGCGTACCCGTTGGGCCCCGCGCACCGCCGCCCACCGGCGGGCGGCGCTGTCCACGCCGCCGGTGAGCGAAACCACCCCGTCGCGCACGCTCACCCCGATGTCGGTCGAACGCACCTGCGCGTCCCAGGCGAGTTCGTCGAGCACGTCGCGCTGGATCCGGTCGTCGCTGCGGGTCGCCGTCGTCGCGGTCATGGCACCCCCATCCACCTCGGGTCGTGTCCCCCGAGGCTGCCGGCCGACGGGGTGAGCCGGGCTCACCCGGTCGGGGTGAACCGGCCCGGAGACGGAAAAAGGGCGGCGGGTGCCATGGCCAACCCCCTTGGCCACGCCACCCGCCGCCCCGGAGGGAGGAAGCAGGTCCTGTTCGTTAGGACGCTTCGGCGAGCGTCACGGTTGCCGTCGCCTCGGCGCCATTTCGCTGGTACGTCACCTCGACCTGGTCACCGACCTTGCCGGCCTGGACGGCGGCCACCAGATCGTTGGAGTCGTTGATCACCTTGTCGCCGAACCGGGTGATCACGTCACCCTGTTGCAATCCCGCCCGCTCGGCCGCGCTGCCCGGGTTCACCGCGCCGATCAGCGCGCCGCCGTCGGGTGCCGCGTTCACGCTGACCCCCAGCGACGGGTGGCTTACCTTCTCGCCACGCTGGAGCTTCTCCGCGACGTCCTTGGCCTTGTTGCTCGGGATGGCGAAGCCCACGCCGATGTTTCCGGTGCTGCCCTGTCCCGCGGTGGCGATCGCGGTGTTGATGCCGATCACCTCGCCGCGGGTGTTGACAAGTGCGCCACCTGAGTTGCCGGGGTTGATCGGGGCGTCGGTCTGCAACAGCCCCGAGATCGAGCTGACCGCCTGACCCGGGAGTTGCTGGCCGCCACCGGCCTGGATGGTGCGGTCCCGGGCGCTGAGGATCCCAGCGGTGACCGAGCCCTGCAGACCGAGCGGGCTGCCCAGTGCGAGCACCTGGTCACCGACCTGCATGGCGTCACTGTCGCCGAGGGTGGCCGGTTGGAGGTCGGTCAGCCCGTTCGCCTTCAGCACCGCGAGGTCGGTCTTCGGGTCGGTGCCGACGACCTCGGCCTGGGTGCTGGTGCCGTCCGCGAAGAAGACCCGGACCGTGTCGCCGCCCCCGGCGATCACGTGGTTGTTGGTCAGCAGGTAGCCGTCGGCACTGAGCACCACGCCGGAGCCCTCACCACTGCCGGTGCTGATTGACACGACGCTGTCCTGCACCGACGCGGCGATGCGCGGCAGGTCGGCGCCGTCGATCACAGGCGCGGCGCTGTAGGTGCGGGTCACCCCGCCGCCGCCGCTCAGCGCCAGGGTGAGCGCCCCACCGGCGACGCCGCTGCCCAGCATCAATGCGAACACCGCCACGCCGGCTCCGGCAAGCTTGGCGATCTTGCCGAGGCGGGGCCCGCTGGACGGAGTGGGTGCCCACGTGGCCGGCTGCCCCGGGTACCCGCCCGGAGTTCCGGGCTGCCCCGGGTAGCCACCCGGCGTGCCGGCGGCCTGCCCGGGATACCCGGACTGGGCCGCACCCGGCCCGGTCGGCTGGGCGCCGCTCCAGGCGGGCTGGCCGGGATACCACGGGTTTGTGGGGTAGCGGGCACCCGGCTGGTACGGATGCTGGTGGTGGTGGCCGCCGGTCGGCGCCCAACTGGGCTGACCGGAGACCGGCTGTGCCGCCGGGGTCGAGCCGGCGGGGGCCGGGGCCGGCTGGCTCGGCGCGGCGTCCGGGCCGGCCGGTGACGGGTCGACGGCCCGGACCGGTACGGTCGGCGCCTCGACCGTCGGGTCGGCGTCGGGACGGGCGGGGGACGGGGAGTCGGACCGCGCGTACTCGGCGCGGGACAGCTCGGGATGCGACGGCTCGGCGTCGGTAGGGGCCGGCCGGCGCGGGTCGGACTCGTACTCGGTCATGCCCCTACCTTCTCCCATCGCTCTGCGTCCCGCCTTGGGCTGAACTGAGGATTGGCTGAAAATCACTAGTCATCGATGTCGGTGTCCGGTGCGAGCGGCAGCCGTACCCGGAAGGTGGCACCGCCACCCGGCGTCTCGGTCACCTCGACCGTGCCCTGGTGCACGGTCACCAGCGCGGCCACGATGGCGAGGCCGAGACCGGTGCCGGTGTTGCCGTCGGTCCGGCGGGTACGCGAGGCGTCCACCCGGTAGAAGCGCTCGAAGACCCGCTCCGCCTGCTCGGCGGTGAGCCCCGGCCCGGTGTCGACCACCTCGATCACCGCCAGGTTGCCGGGTTCGGCGCGCAGCCGCAACGTGACCGCCGCACCGGGCGGGGTGTGCCGCACCGCGTTGGTCATCAGGTTGCCGATCACCTGCCGCAGCCGGGCGTCGTCGCCGCGTACCACAAGCGGCCCGGAGCCGGGCTCGATCTCCAGCTCGATCCGCCGGTCCGGTGCCATCGCCCGGGCCGCCGCCACCGCGTCGGCGGCCAGCACCGGCAGCTCCACCGGGGCGAGCGAGAGCGGTCGTTCGCGATCCAGCCGAGCCAGCAGCAGCAGATCCTCCACCAGCAGACCCATCCGGGCCGCCTCGTCCTCGATGCGGCGCAGCAGGTCGGAGGTCTGTTCCGGTGCGCGGGCCGCACCCTGGCGGTACAGCTCAGCGAAGCCGCGGATGGTGGTCAGCGGGGTACGCAGCTCGTGTGAGGCGTCCGCCACGAACTGGCGCATTCGTTCCTCGGAGCGGCGGGCCCGGGCTTCGGAGGCTCGGGCCCCCTCGGCGGCCTCCCGGGCGGCCACCTCGGCGGCCCGGGCGGCGGACTCCGACGCCGCCCGGGCGGTGAAGGCCATCTCGATCTGACTGAGCATCGCGTTCAGGGCCCGGGAGAGCCGCCCCAGCTCCGAGGTCGGGCAGGGCTGACCGTCCTCCGGGTCGGGCACCCGTCGGCTCAGGTCTCCGCCGGCGATGGCGGCGGCGGTACGTTCGATCTCCACCAACGGCTTGAGGCTGGTCCGGACGATCGCTGCCCCGATCGAGGCGAGCAGCACCAGCACCGCCCCACCGACCAGCAGGTCGATCCAGATGAGCCGTTTGACCGCCTGGTCCACGTCGGTCAGGTGCTGCGCGATCGCCGTCCACTGACCGTTGGGCAGTTCGGTGTACAGCACTCGCCAGCGCATGTCGCTGGCCCGGGCCCGGGCGGGGAACGGCTTCCCGGCCGCCTGCTCGAAGCCGGCGGCGTTCTCCGGCCAGGGCGGCAGGTCGTTGATGTCGAACCGCTTGGTGTCGAAGTAGACCCAGGAGACGGCGCCGGTCCGGCTGTCGGTGAAGACCACCAGGTAGTCGGTGGGCAGGTCGGTGCCGAACCGCTCGGCGCCGGCCACCGCTTCGAGGTTGTTGGCCGAGGTCGTCAGTTCCGCGTCCACCTGGTCGACCAGGTAGCTACGGAGGAAGATCGTGGTCAGCGAGGCGATCACCAGCAGCGCGGCGGCGACCAGGGTCAGCACGGCCGCGACCAGCTTGACCCGCAGCGGTACCGCGCGGAGCCGGAGCTTGCCCTGCTGGAGGGCGTTCACGCCGCCGGCTTGCGCAGGACGTACCCGACGCCACGCAGGGTGTGGATCAGCCGGGGATCGGTCGTGTCGACCTTGCGACGCAGGTACGAGATGTACGACTCGACGATGTTGTCATCGCCCCGGAAGTCGTAGTTCCACACGTGGTCGAGGATCTGCGCCTTCGACAGCACCCGGTTGGCGTTGAGCATCAGGTAACGCAGCAGTTTGAACTCGGTAGGCGAGAGCTGCACCCGCTGACCGGCCCGGTACACCTCGTGGGTCTCCTCGTCCAACTCCAGGTCAGCGAAGGTGAGCCGGGCGGGTGCCTGATCGCCGGTGCTGGTGCGGCGCAGCACCGCCCGGATGCGGGCGGTCAGCTCCTCCAGGCTGAACGGCTTGGTCACGTAGTCGTCGCCGCCCAGGGTGAGCCCACGGATCTTGTCGTCGGTCGCGTCGCGGGCGGTGAGGAAGACCACCGGGGTACGCGTGCCGCCCTCGCGCATCATCCGGATCACCTCGAACCCGTCGAGGTCCGGCAGCATCACGTCGAGCACCACGAGGTCGGGACGATGATCCCGAGCCGCGCTGAGCGCGGCGCTGCCGCTGGTGGCGGTGGCCACGTCGAATCCCGCAAAGCGCAGGCTCGCGGAGAGCAGTTCGAGGATGTTGGGATCGTCCTCGACGACGAGCAGTCGCGCCTCGGTCTGGGTAGCGGCCATGCCGCCCATCATCCGCGCAGACACTGCGCCTCTGCTGGGCGGACCCTGGAAAAAACCTGTGAGCGACAGGATCGGCCCGCTGCTCCAGCCACCGGGTCACCCGGCACCGACGGTCAGGCGGCCAGCGGCAGCTCCCGCTCGCCCGCCACCCCGGCGGGGGATGCCGCGGCCGGAGAACGGGTCGGTCCCGGCAGCGCTGTCGCTGCGGGCCGCGCCGGCTGCCCGGGCACGGCAACCACCGACGTCGGCTGCGCGACTGGCGTCGACGGTACGAGATGCACCGCCGACTCGGCGACCCGAGCCAGCGCCCGCCGGTCGGCGGACCGTCCCGGATGCAGCGGCGCGGCGATGTCGACGCAGACCGTCAGGCTCCGGACGGCGAGCATCCGCCGCACCGACCGCAGCAGGGTCTCGTCGCCCACGAAGGCCGGTGCCGTGGTGGTCTCACCGGTCACCCCGCAGCGGTAGCCGATCCGCAGTGGCACGACGGGCGCTCCGGCGTCGATCGCGGCCTGGAACATCGCCGGCCGGAAACCGGTCGGCGGACGGCAGCCGGCTGCCGCACCGCACCAGGTGGTGCCCTCCGGGAACACCGCGACCGAGCGGCCCGCCCGCAGCGCCGAGGCGACCCGACCCACCGTCGCGGGCAGCCCACGAGGGCGAGAACGGTCCACGAAGACGGTGCCGCCCGCGCGGGCGAGCAGACCGATCAGCGGCCACCGCCGTACCTCCTGCTTGGCCACCAGCCGGGCGGGCGCGACCGCGAGCAGCGCCAGGACGTCCCACCAGGAGACGTGGTTGGCGACCAGCAGGGCCCGCCGCCGAGGCAGCCGACCGCGCACTTCGAGGCGTACGCCGCAGGCGCGGGCGGTGGATCGGGCCCAGCCGCGCAGCGCGGCCTGACGTTCCCGAGTCGGCAGCGCCGGAAGCAGGGCCGCCAGCCCGACGCCGAGCCCGAGCAGGCCGAGCAGGCCGGCGGCGCGACCCAACTGCCGGACCGCCGAGATGGCGGGAGCATCGCCGGGGCCGGGCAGGCAGTCCGGACCGCAGCCGGAACTGGGCCGCCACAGCGTGTTCACGGCTGCCCGCCGAGGAAGTGCCGCAGGTAACGCGGGTTGATCCGATCCATGGAGAGCAGCACGTAGAAGTCGGCCACCCCGAAGTCCGGGTCGTACGCCGGCTCCCCGCAGACCTGGGCGCCGAGCCGCAGGTACCCGCGCAGCAGCGGCGGGACCAGCCGGGCCGATCCGGCGACGGTCTCGGTCGGCACGCCCGGTTCGGCGAACCAGGGTCGCAGCGGCCGGACCCGCAGCGGCGGCGGTGACAGGTGCTTAGCCCGCGCCTGGGCCCAGACCTCGGCGGCGGCGAGGCCACCGTCGGCCACCGGTACGGAGGCACACCCGCCGAGCCAGCGCAGCCCGCGCAGGTGCAGGTAGCGGGCGATGCCAGCCCACATCAAGTTGATCACCGCTCCGCTGCGGTGCGCGGGGTGCACGCACGAGCGGCCGGCCTCGACCAGCTGGGTACGCAACGGGTCGAGCGCGGTCAGGTCGAACTCGCCCTCGGCGTAGCGGCGGTTGGTGCGCCCCGGCGGGAGCAACCGGTAGGTGCCGACCACCTCACCGCTGCTCTCCTGGCGCACCACCAGGTGATCGCAGTAACTGTCGAAGACGTCGCGGTCGAGGCCGGCCGCGTCGGCGGACACGGTGGCGCCCAACTCGCCGGCGAACACCTGATGACGCAGGCGTTGCGCGGCCTCGACCTGGCTGGGATTGTCGGCGATCGAGAGGGTGTAGCCGCTGGTCGTCAGTGCGACGCCCGCGGCTGGCAGAACGGCCATGCCCTCTGTGTAGCGCCCGGTCGGTTGCCGGCCATGGTGGCCGGCGATGTCGATCCGGTGAACGCCGGTCGGCGACCGGTGGCTGACCCGCCACCGCAGCCGTCAGCAGCGGCGTGCGAGGCTGCCGGTGTCTCGGCGACGATGCCGGGTGGGCGGAGGGGCTTGATGATCATCGAGGGGCGCTTCAACGGACCGTCCGGCTCAGGCAACGGCGGTTGGAGCGCCGGGGTCTTCGCCGCCGCGTACGGCGGGGACGGTCCGGTCGAGGTGACCCTGCGCCGACCGCCGCCGCTGGACACCCCGTT
The DNA here is from genome assembly GCF_049178935.1 of Verrucosispora sp. WMMD703. Taxonomy (NCBI): domain Bacteria; kingdom Bacillati; phylum Actinomycetota; class Actinomycetes; order Micromonosporales; family Micromonosporaceae; genus Micromonospora; species Verrucosispora sp. WMMD703. Next base: position 5,684,203 of record NZ_JBMHMM010000004.1, read on the forward strand.
GACGCTTGTGGACGCGCAGGTGCGCGACCCGGCCGGCGAGGTGATCGCGCAGCTGCGCCCGGCCGGCGATCTCGGCGAGGCCGTCCCGCCGGTGGACCTGGCGACCGCCCGGGCCGCCTCGGCGGCGTACCCGGGGCTGGTGGAGCACCCGTTTCCCGGCTGCTACGTCTGTGGCCCGGAACGCGCCGACGGCCTGCGGATCTTTCCGGGTCGGCTGCCGGACGGCCGGACGGCCGCGCCGGTGCGGGCGCCCCGGCAGGTCGTCCTCGCCACGGTCTGGGCGGCCCTGGACTGCCCCGGCGGCTGGGCGGTGATCGGCGCCGGCCGCCCGTACGTGCTCGGCCGGATCGCGGCCCGGATCGACGCGCTGCCCCGTCCGGGCGACGAGTGCGTGGTGACCGGTACGTTGATCGGCACCGAAGGCCGCAAGGCGTTCGTGCACACCAGCCTCTACGCCCCGGACGGCCAGCTACTCGGCCACGCCCGGGCAACCTGGATCGCCGTGTAGAGACGCCTGCCCATCGGCTCGTACCTGGGGATGAGACGGCTCCTGCCTGAGGCGGACCACGATTTCCCGAACGAGTCCGATTGAATTGTTTGACCATTAACGTCACGCTGTGCAACGGCGCACCCCGGCGCCGCCACGGGAGGAGAACGATGACCGACGGGCGACCAAGCCCCACCAACGACGCACAGATCGTGGTTTCCGGTCTGACCAAGCGGTACCGCAACGTGCTCGCGGTCAACAACCTGTCCTTCACGGTCGAACCGGGTCGGGTCACCGGCTTCCTCGGCCCGAACGGTGCGGGTAAGACCACCACCCTGCGCATGCTGCTGAATCTGGTCACCCCGACTGCCGGCGGGGCGACCATCGGTGGCCAGCGGTACCCCGAACTGGCCGACCCGCTGCGGCACGTCGGCGCGGTCCTGGAGGCGTCCAGCGCGCACAAGGGCCGCACCGGCATCAACCACCTGCGGGTGATCTGCGCCGCCGCCGGGCTGCCGCGGGAGCGGGCCGACCAGGCGTTGGAGCTGGTCGGGCTGACGCCGGCCGCCAAGCGCAAGTTCAAGGGCTACTCGCTGGGCATGAAGCAGCGGCTCGGCATCGCCGCCGCGATGCTCGGCGACCCGCGGGTGCTGATCCTCGACGAGCCGGCCAACGGGTTGGACCCGGAGGGCATCCGGTGGATGCGCGGGTTCCTCAAGGGCCTGGCCACCGAGGGCCGCACGGTGCTCGTCTCCAGCCACCTGCTCTCCGAGATGCAGTTGCTGGCCGACGACGTGGTGATCATCGCGGCCGGGCAGTTGGTCCGGCAGGGGCCGGTGGAGCAGGTGATCGGTTCCATGGCGCAGGGCGTCCGGGTCCGGGTCCGCACTCCGCAGGCCGACGCGCTCACCGCCGCGCTGAAGGACGGGCCGGCCACGGTGGAGAGCGACGGGCAGGGCGCGCTCCTGATCGGCGGGGTCGACGCCCCGACGGTGGGCCGGGCGGCCCTGGCGGCCGGGGTGGAACTGCATGAGCTGACCACTGAACGACCCGACCTGGAACGCGTGTTCCTGGAGCTGACGGCCGGAAAGGCGGGCATCCGATGAGCAACCTTGTCCGCTCCGAACTTCTCAAGATCCGTACGACCAGCACCTGGTGGTGGCTGGCCATCGGGGCGTTCCTGTCGATCGCCCTGGCCTTCGCCTTCAACGCGTGGCTGGCCAGCGAGACGCTCAGCGGCGGCGGGGAGGAGTTCGGCTACACCGGCGACGCCGCCTCCGCGCCCGCTCAGGCGGCGAACCTCTACACCTCGGGGCAGTACCTGGGGCTGATGTTCGTGATGCTCATCGGCATTCTCATGGTCACCAACGAGTTCTTCCACCAGACCGCGACCACGACGTTCCTGGCCACCCCGCGACGCACCTCGGTGATCGTCAGCAAGCTCATCGCGGCCAGCCTGCTCGGCTTCGCGTTCTGGCTGGTCACCACGATCATCGACCTCGCCGCCGGTGCGACGTTCCTGTCGCTTAACGACTACGGCACACTGCTCGGCGAGTGGGAGGTGCAACGGGCCCTGCTGCTCAACCTGATGGCGTACGCGATCTGGACGGTGCTCGGCGTGGGCATCGGCACGCTGATCACCAATCAGTTGGGCGCGGTGATCACCGCCTCGGTGCTCTACCTGATCGGAACCCAGGTGGTGGGCCTGCTCTTCCTGCTGCTGGCCAACGTGCTGGACAACATGGCCGTGATCAAGTGGCAGGTGGTCTGGCCGGCCGCCGCCTCCCAGGTGATGATCACGCCAGGCGAGAACGAGATGCTGCCCGCCTGGTGGGTCGGCGCGCTCGTGCTGGTGGGGTACGCCGTGGTCAGCGGCGTGGTCGGAATCCTCATCACCCGGCGCCGCGACGTCTCCTGACACCCGGGCGACCGACTCGGGTCGCCTCCGCCCCGACGGGCCCGGTGCACCGGTCGACAGCCGGCGCACCGGGCCCGTCGGCCATAGCAGCGATCAAGGGAATACGCAGCGCTTACCAAACTTCTGGCATCTTCTGTGAATCCGACCACGCGACGGAGGCGGAAATGCCCCGGGGTTCGCTACGGCGTAGCCTGGAACCGTCCTCTGCGTCCGTCCCGGCGCATCGGACACCGCGTGACACACAAACCCGCGTGAAAGAGGCGATTACCGGCCGTGTCGACCCAGCAGACTTCGCAGGAGAACCCACTGGCGGGTTTCGGCCCGAACGAGTGGATCGTCGAGGAGATGTACCAGCGCTATCTCGCCGATCCCAGCAGCGTCGACCCGGCCTGGCACGATTTCTTCGCCGACTACCGTCCCGGCCAGAGCACAGCGGGCACCGGTGACGGGCGGCCGGCCACCACCGCCGCGACCACGGACGCCACCCCGGCCAGGACCGAACCGGCGACGAAGAGCGAACCGGCGGCGAAGAGCGAACCGGCGGCGAAGGCCGAGCCGGCGGGCAAGGCGGAACGCGGTACCACGGCGGCGACGTCGAAGCCGGCAGCCGCCGCGTCGAAGCCGGCGCCCGCCGCGAAGCCGACCACCGCGAAGCCGGCCAAGGCCGAGCCGGCGAAGAGCCAGCCGACCCGGACCGCGCCCACCGCCAACGGGCCACAGACCACCCCGCTGCGCGGAGTAGCCGCCAAGATCGTCCAGAACATGGATGCGTCGCTGGCCGTACCGACCGCGACGAGTGTCCGAGCCGTGCCGGCCAAGCTCCTGGTCGACAACCGCATCGTGATCAACAACCACCTCGCCCGGGGCCGCGGCGGCAAGGTCAGCTTCACCCACCTGATCGGCTACGCCCTGGTGCGGGCGCTCGTCGCCCACCCCGAGATGAACAACTCCTTCGCCGAGGTCGACGGCAAGCCGGTGATGGTCCGCCCCGAGCACGTCAACCTGGGCATCGCCATCGACCTGACCAAGCCGGACGGCAGCCGTAACCTGGTGGTCCCCTCCATCAAGGCCTGCGAGCAGATGGACTTCCGGCAGTTCTGGCAGGCGTACGAGGACGTCGTCCGGCGCGCCCGGCGCAACGAGCTGACCATGGAGGACTACTCCGGCACCACGATCTCGCTGACCAACCCCGGCGGCATCGGCACGGTGCACTCCATGCCGCGACTGATGCAGGGCCAGAGCGCGATCATCGGGGTCGGTGCCATGGAGTACCCGGCGCCGTACCAGGGCATGAGCGAGGCCACCCTGGCCGAGCTGGCGGTCAGCAAGGTCATCACGCTGACCAGCACGTACGACCACCGGATCATCCAGGGCGCGCAGTCCGGCGAGTTCCTCAAGGTCATGCACGAGCTGATGCTCGGCGAGCACGGCTTCTACGACCAGATCTTCACCTCGCTGCGGATCCCGTACGAGCCGGTGCGCTGGATGCGCGACGTCGCGGTCGACAGCGAGGGGCAGATCAACAAGACCGCCCGGGTCCACGAGCTGATCCACTCCTACCGGGTTCGTGGCCACCTGATGGCTGACACCGACCCGCTGGAGTTCAAGATCCGCAAGCACCCGGATCTGGACGTCCTCCAGCACGGGCTGACCCTGTGGGACCTGGACCGCACCTTCCCGGTGAACGGCTTCGCCGGCCGGCAGCGGATGAAGCTGCGGGAGATCCTCGGCGTCCTGCGCGACTCGTACTGCCGCCGGGTCGGCATCGAGTACATGCACATCCAGGACCCGGCCGAGCGCCGCTGGATCCAGGAGCGGGTCGAGCGCAAGTACGAGAAGCCGCCGGCCGGCGAGCAGAAGCACGTGCTCAACCGGCTCAACGCGGCCGAGGCCTTCGAGACCTTCCTCCAGACCAAGTACGTCGGCCAGAAGCGCTTCTCGCTGGAGGGCGGTGAGTCGCTCATCCCGCTGCTCGGTGAGGTGCTGGAGGCCGCCGCCGAGGGCGACCTGGACGAGGTTGTCATCGGCATGGCCCACCGGGGTCGGCTCAACGTGCTGGCCAACATCGTCGGCAAGCCGTACGAGAAGATCTTCTCCGAGTTCGAGGGGCACCTGGACCCACGCTCCACCCAGGGCTCCGGCGACGTGAAGTACCACCTGGGCCAGAACGGCAAGTTCACCACCCCCGACGGCGACCACGCGGTGAAGGTCTCGGTGGTGGCGAACCCGTCGCACCTGGAGGCCGTCGACCCGGTGCTGGAGGGGATCGTCCGGGCCAAGCAGGACCGCATCGACCTCAAGCTGGAGGGCTACACCGTGCTGCCGCTGGCGGTGCACGGTGACGCGGCCTTCGCCGGCCAGGGCGTGGTGGCCGAAACGCTCAACCTCTCCCAGCTGCGTGGTTACCGCACCGGTGGGACGGTGCACGTGGTGGTCAACAACCAGGTCGGCTTCACCACCGCCCCGGAGTACAGCCGCTCCAGCCTCTACAGCACCGACGTGGCCCGGATGATCCAGGCCCCGATCTTCCACGTCAACGGCGACGACCCGGAGGCCGTGGTCCGGGTCGCCCGGCTCGCCTTCGAGTACCGCCAGGCGTTCAACAAGGACGTCGTCATCGACCTGGTCTGCTACCGGCGGCGCGGGCACAACGAGGGCGATGACCCCTCGATGTCCAACCCCCAGATGTACCGGATCATCGACTCGAAGCGCTCGGTCCGCAAGCTCTACACCGAGGAGCTGATCGGGCGGGGTGACATCACCCTGGAAGACGCCGAAGAGCTGCTGCGCGACTACCAGGCACAGCTTGAGCGGGTCTTCAAGGCCACCCGCGACGCGGCCAGCACGCCACGTCAGCTGAGCCGCCCGCCCCGGCAGGACGAGCCCGAGCCGCAGGTGGAGACGGCGACCGAGGCGTCGGTCATCAAGGCCATCGGTGAGGCACACGTCAACCTGCCGGACGGCTTCACCCCGCACAAGCGGATCCGGCAGCTGCTCGACCGGCGGGCCCGGATGGCCGTCGAGGGCAACATCGACTGGGGCTTCGGCGAGATCATCGCTTTCGGTGCGCTGCTGCACGACGGGGTCACCGTCCGGCTCGCCGGGCAGGACTCGCGTCGCGGCACCTTCGTGCAGCGGCACGCCTCGATCGTCGACGCGGAGACCGGCGACGACTACCTGCCGCTGCAGTCGCTCACCGCCGACGGCGAGCGGTCCCGACTCTTCGTGCACGACTCGCTGTTGAGCGAGTACGCGGCGATGGGCTTCGAGTACGGCTACTCGGTGGAGAACCTCGACGCGCTGGTCTGCTGGGAGGCGCAGTTCGGTGACTTCGTCAACGGCTCCCAGTCGGTGATCGACGAGTTCATCTCCTCAGGTGAGGTGAAGTGGGGCCAGCGGTCCGCGGTGACCCTGCTGCTGCCGCACGGCCACGAGGGCCAGGGGCCGGACCACACCTCCGGCCGCCCGGAGCGCTTCCTCCAGCTCTGTGCCGAGGACAACATGCGGGTGGCGAACCCGACCACCCCGGCGAACTACTTCCACCTGCTACGCCGCCAGGCCCTCTCGCCCAAGCGCAAGCCGCTCGTGGTGTTCACACCGAAGTCGCTGCTGCGGCACAAGCTCTGCGTCTCGTCGGTGGAGGACTTCACCACCGGCACCTTCTCCCCGGTGCTGGCCGACCCGGCGGCCGGCAACCCCGAGCGGGTCAAGCGGGTGCTGCTCTGCTCGGGCAAGGTCTACTACGACCTGTTCCAGGCCCGGCAGGAGCGCGGCATCAGCAACACGGCGATCATCCGGCTGGAGCAGCTCTACCCGATGCCGGTGGAGGAGATCCGGGCCGCGCTCGCGCAGTTCCCGAACGCGGAGGACTTCGCCTGGGTACAGGAGGAGCCGGCCAACCAGGGTGCCTGGTCGTTCGTCGCGCTCAACCTGCTGGAGCACCTCGACGGTGTCCGGCTGCGCCGCATCTCCCGTCCGGCCGCCGCGGCGCCGGCCGTCGGCTCGGCGAAGATGCACGAGGTCGAGCAGAACGCGTTGATCGAGGCGGCACTTCCCCGCCCCTGACGAGAACTGACCCGGTCCCGTCCCGCCCTACGGTGGGGCGGGACCGGCCGGCTTCACCGGGTTCCGGTGAGGAAGCGAGTAGGACCATGTACTTCACCGACCGGGGCATCGAGGAACTGGTCGAGCGGCGCGGCGACGAGCAGGTCAGCCTGGAGTGGCTGGCCGCCCGGCTGCGTGACTTCGTCGACGTGAACCCGGAGTTCGAGGTGCCGATCGAACGGTTCGCCACCTGGCTGGCCCGGCTCGACGACGAAGACGACGACTGATCGCCGGGCGGCCACCCCGGCTGGCCCGGGTGGGCAGGTCCGAGGACCCACGCGGGAACAACCCTGATCTTGTAGCGTGAGTGCCGTGGCCCGCAGCGTGTACCTGACCAGTGTCGGCTCGGGCGGGGGGAAGTCGACGATCGCCCTCGGCCTCGCCGAGTTGTTGTCCCGGCAGGTCGGCGGGATCGGCGTGTTCCGTCCGCTGGTCGCGCAGGATCGCCCCGATCCGATCCTCACCCTGCTCAGCGAGCGTTACCGGGTGGGGCTACCGGTGGCAGACCTGAACGGCACCACGTACGCCGAGGCCACCGCCCTGGTCGCCGACGGTCGTCGGGAGGAGTTGATTTCCCGGATCGTCGAGCGCTACCGGGACGTGGAGCGACGGTTCGCGGCGATGGTCGTGGTCGGCAGTGACTTCGCCGCCGCCGGTGACACCGCCGGCCCGCGCGAGCTGGCCTTCAACGCCCGGATGGCCACGGAGTTCGGCAGCGTCGTGGTGCCGGTGGTGGACGGCTACGGGCAGCAGCCGGCGGCGATCGCCGCCGCCGCCCGGGGCGCGTACCACGACCTCGCGGACCTCGGCGCGACCGTGCTCGCGGTGCTGGCCAACCGGGTCCCCGGGGCGATGGCGCTGCCCCGGCTGCCGGTCCCCGCGTACGCCATCCCGGAGGTGCCGAGCGTCTCCGCGCCGACGGTGGCGGAGGTGGCGGGGGCGCTGGGCGCCACGCTGCTGGCCGGTGACGAGACCGCGCTCGCCCGCGACGTGCTCGACTACGTCGTCGGTGCGGCCCACGTGCCGACCCTGCTGGAACACCTGACCGAGGGCGCGCTGCTGATCATGCCGGGTGACCGGGACGATCTGCTGGTGGCGGCAAGCGCCGCACACGTCGCCGGCCAGGTGTCGCTGGCCGGGTTGGTGCTCACCCTCGGCGTGCCGCCCGATTCGCGGGCGATGCGTCTGGTGGAGGCGCTGAACGCCCGGCTCGCGGTGCTGTCGGTGACCAGTGACAGCTACCACACGGTGGCCGCGTCGAGCCGGATCGAGGGTCGGCCCAGCGCCGGGAACCCCCGAAAGGTGGAGGCCGCGCTCGGTGCCTTCGAGGCGCATGTCGACACCGTCGAGTTGGCCGGCCGGCTACGGGTCAGCCGGTCCGCCCGGGTCACCCCGTTGATGTTCGAGTACGACCTGATAGACCGGGCCCGGACCCGGCGGCGGCACCTGGTGCTGCCGGAGGGGACCGAGGAGCGGATCCTGCGCGCCACCGAGATCCTGTTGCGCCGGGGAGTGGCCGATCTGACCCTGCTCGGCCGGCCGGAGGAGGTTGCCCGGCGGGCCCGGGAACTGGGGGTGGACATCGGCGAGGCCCGGGTGGTCGACCCGGCGAGCAGCCCTTGGCGCGACGAGTTCGCCGAGGCGTACGCGAAGTTGCGCGCGCACCGGGGGGTCACCGCCGAGTTGGCGCACGACATCGTCGCCCAACCCAACTACTTCGGCACCATGATGGTGTGGGCGGGCCACGCCGACGGCATGGTCTCCGGTGCCACGCACACCACGGCGGCGACCATCCGGCCGGCCTTCGAGATCGTCAAGACCCTGCCGGAGGTCTCCGTCGCCTCCAGCGTCTTCTTCATGCTGCTCGCCGACCGGGTGCTGGTCTACGGCGACTGCGCGGTCAACCGCGATCCGGATGCCGCCCAGCTCGCCGACATCGCCATCTCCTCGGCGGACACCGCGGCCCGGTTCGGCATCGAACCCCGGGTGGCGATGCTGTCCTACTCGACCGGGAGTTCGGGCGCGGGCGAGGACGTGGAGAAGGTCGCGGCGGCCACCGCGCTGGTCCGGCAACGCCGACCCGAACTGGCCGTCGAGGGCCCGATCCAGTACGACGCGGCCATCGACCCGGCCGTCGCCGCCACCAAGCTGCCCGGCAGCGCGGTCGCCGGCCGCGCGACGGTCTTCATCTTCCCGGACCTGAACACCGGCAACAACACGTACAAGGCGGTGCAGCGCTCCGCCGGAGCGGTGGCCGTCGGGCCGGTCATGCAGGGCCTGCGCCGGCCGGTCAACGATCTCTCCCGGGGGGCCACCGTGCCGGACATCGTCAACACCGTGGCGATCACCGCCATCCAGGCCGCCGCGCTCGCCGAGGTGCACCCGTGAGCAAGGTGCTGGTGCTCAACAGCGGATCTTCGTCGATCAAGTACCGGCTGTACGACGGCGACCGGGTGCTGGACAAGGGCACCGTCGAGCGGATCGGTGAGCCCGGCGGTGGGCCGAGCGACCACACCGGCGCGATCCGCCAGATCCTGGACGGGCTGGACCTGACCGGCCTCGCCGCCGTCGGGCACCGGGTGGTGCACGGCGGCCAGCGGTTCACCGCACCGACGCTTGTCGACGACGAGGTGCTGGCCGCCATCACCGACCTGGTGCCGCTGGCGCCCCTGCACAACCCGGCGAACCTCGCCGGCATCGAGGTGGCCCGCCAGGCCCTGCCCGAGGTGCCGCAGGTCGCCGTCTTCGACACCGCGTTCCACCACACGCTGCCCGACTCCGCCGCCACGTACGCGATAGACCGCGAGGTCGCGCAGCGGTACGGAATCCGGCGGTACGGCTTCCACGGCACCTCCCACGCGTACGTGTCCCGGCGCACGGCGGAACTGCTGGACCGCCGGTACGAGGAGATCAACACGATCACACTGCACCTGGGCAACGGCGCCAGCGCCTGTGCGGTGGCCGGCGGACGAAGCGTCGCCACGTCGATGGGCATGTCGCCGTTGGAGGGGCTGGTGATGGGCACCCGCAGTGGCGACCTCGATCCGACGATCGTGTTCCACCTGCGGCGCGAGGGCGGACTGGGCGTCGACGAGATCGATGACCTGCTCAACCATCGCAGCGGCCTGCTCGGGCTGAGCGGGGTCAACGACATGCGCGAGCTGCTCGCCCAGCGGGCAGCCGGCGACCCGGCCGCAGCGCTCGCCTTCGACGTCTACTGCCGCCGGATAACCGGCTATGTGGGGGCGTACTACGCGCTGCTCGGCCGGGTGGATGCGGTCACCTTCACCGCCGGGGTCGGCGAGCACGCGGCGCCGGTGCGCGCGGCGGCGCTGGCCGGGCTGGACCGGCTCGGCATCACGGTCGACCCGGACCGCAACGCGGGCAGCGGCGACCGGATCATCTCGCCGGACGGCGCGGAGGTGGCCGTCTGCGTCATCGGTACCGACGAGGAGCGGGAGATCGCCCGCGCCGCCCGGGCCGTGGTCAGGGGCGGCGACTGACGCCGGCCCGGTCAGCCGAAGGCGAGCCAGGTGGCGAGGGCGAGCAGCACCGCGGCGACCACGGCCGCCCCGATGATCAGACCAGTACGCGACGTGGCCTCCGCCGGAGCGGCCTCCGTGTCGACGAAGGCACGGAACGCCTCGGTGTTGCCGCTCGGGTCGGTGTAGTTCTCAGCCATGCCGGGAACCTTAGCGAAACCTGTCCAGCCGGCGTGCCCGGTGCGCCCGTACGCGCCGCCGACGGTGCGGGCACAATCGGAGCCATGTCGCGTCGTGCCGCCTCCGCTCTGGCCGCCTCCGCTCTCCTCGCCAGCACCCTGGCAGGCTGTTCCACCGACCGTGAGCCCACCGAGCGGGCGGATGCCGCCACTCCGCAGGCCACTGTCTCCGTCGCGCCCTCGGTCTCCCCGGCGGTCCCCGCCGGCAACGCCCCGGAGGGCACCTTCGCGCTCGGCGTACGACAGCTGAAGCTGAACCGCGACGGCGACCGACCACTGCCGGTGACCGTCTGGTACCCGGCGGCCGGCCGGGCCGGTGGGCAGCCGGCCAGCGGTGTCGACGCCGCGGACGGGAAGTTCCCCGTGATCATGTTCAGCCACGGCCTGGGTGGCCGTCCCGACGACTACGAGTCGCTGCTGACCAGGTGGGCCTCGGCCGGTTTCGTGGTGGCCGCGCCGACCTTCCCGAAGACCTCCCGTGGTGGCGGCGACCCAAATGTGCTCGATGTGCTCAACCAGCCGGCCGACGTGTCGTACGCGCTGACCCGGTTGCTCGCCCTCGACACCCGGGACGGTGATCCCCTTCGCGGGCGGCTGGCCACCGACCGGGTGGCCGCCGCCGGCCACTCCGCGGGTGCGGTGACCACTATCGGGCTGTTCACCGCCGGCCGCGACGAGCGGCTGGCCGCCGGAATCGTCTTCGCCGGCACCGCCCTCGGGGTGGGCACCGCGTTCGCCGGTGCCGCCGCGCCGCAGCTGTTCGTGCACGGCCAGGCTGACGAGGTGGTGCAGTACGCCGCCGGCAAGGCCGTGTACGACAAGGTGCCGTGGCCGAAGGCGATGCTGAGCCTGCCCGACGGCGACCATGGCCGTGCCCTGCTCCGCGGCGAGGGGGCAGCGCTGCGGGTGGTCGCCGACACCACCACCGAGTTCCTGCGTTGGACGCTCTACGGCGACGCCGAAGCCAAGGAGCGCATCCCCACCGCCGCCTCCCGCGACGACGTCGCCACCCTCGACAACAACCTGTAACCCGCACACCGCCGGATCCACGCCGCACCATCGGGGATGTTGCTGCCTCAGCGGCCGGGCAGCCCCCACCATCAGGGAAAGTGCGCGATCCGGTCGGTCCGGGGACGGATCAGGCGGTGTGGTCGACGACCACCTTGCCGAAGACGTCACCTGAGTGCAGCCGTGCGAAGGCGTCGCCGACGCGGCTGAACGGCACCACGCTGTCGATCACCGGACGCACTTCCCGCTCGGCGCAGAACGTCAGCAGGGCGGCCAGTTCGTCAGGCGTGCCCATCGAGGTACCCAGGATTTCCAGCTGCATGGCGAAGACCCGGCGCAGGTTGACAGTCGGCTCGTGGCCGGCGGTGGCGCCGGAGACCACGATCCGGGCACCCAGGGCGGCCGACTTCAACGAGTGGTCGAAGGTCGCCGCACCGACCGTCTCGATCACCAGGTCGACCCGCTCGGGCAGCCGCGCGCCCGGTTCCACGGCGGTCGCGCCCAACTCGGCGATGCGCTCGCGCTTGGCGGCGTCGCGGCTGGTCGCGTACACCCGCTTGCCGAGCGCGACGGCCAGCGCGACGGCCGCGGTGGCCACGCCACCCCCGGCGCCCTGGACCAGGACGGCGTCGGCGTCGGCGACCCGGCCCTTGGTGGTGAGCATCCGCCAGGCCGTCAGCCAGGCCGTCGGCAGGCACGCGGCGTCGGCCGCCGCCAGCCCCGCCGGCAGCGGCAGCAGGTTCGACCTGGGTACGGCCACCCGCTCCGCCAGCGTCCCGGGGAAGTGCTCGGAGAGGATGGACATTCCGCGCGGGTCGCCGGGCGTCGGTACGACGGGGTAGACGACCACCTCGTTACCGTCGGGGTCCACGCCGGCCGCGTCGCAGCCGAGGATCATCGGCAGTTGTTCGGCACGGAGCCCGACGCCGCGTAGCGACCACAGGTCGTGGTGGTTCAGCGAACTGGCCGTGACGCGCAGCGTCACCCAGTCCTCGTCGGGCAGGCTCGGCTCGGGCTGATCACCGACGGTGAGCGCGGCGAGCGGGTCGGCGTCGTCGAAACGGGAGGCGAAGGCGGCACGCATGATCCGCACCGTAACAAGCTGAGCGCCCGTTAAGAAGGGCCCTGTCCACGCCTGGACAGGGCCCTTCGTGACACTCAGGCGCGGGCCACGCCGTCCCGGCGGGCCGCCTCGGCGACCGCGTCGGCCACCGCCGGTGCCACCCGCGGGTCGAGCGGCGAGGGCACGATGGCCTCGGGCGTGAGCGTCTCGGCCACCACCGAGGCGATCGCGTCGGCCGCGGCGACCTTCATGGCGTCGGTGATCCGGGTGGCTCGGGCGTCGAGCGCACCTCGGAAAACGCCCGGGAAGGCCAACACGTTGTTGATCTGATTCGGGTAGTCACTGCGGCCGGTGGCGACCACCGCGACGTGTCGGGCCGCCACCTCCGGGTCCACCTCGGGGGTGGGGTTGGCCAGCGCGAACACGATGCCGCCCGGGGCCATGCCGGCGACCGCACGTTCGGGGATCCGCCCGCCGGAGACCCCGATCAGCACGTCGGCGTCGCGCAGCGCCTCGGCGACGTCGCCCTGCCGGCCGTCGGCGTTGGTCAGCTCGGCGAGTTCGGCCTTCGTCCCGGTGAGTCCGGCGCGCTGCCGACAGATGATGCCCTGGGAGTCGCAGACCACGACTCGCTCCGGGTCCACGCCGCCGGCCACCAGCATCCTGGTCACCGCCACGCCGGCCGCTCCCGCACCGCTGACGGCCACCCGCAGATCCCCGAGCTTGCGGTTGAGCAGCGTCGCCGCGTTGCGCAACGCGGCCAGCACGACGATCGCGGTGCCGTGCTGGTCGTCGTGGAAGACGGGGATGTCCAACGCCTCGTCGAGCCGCCGCTCCACCTCGAAGCACCGCGGCGCGCTGATGTCCTCCAGGTTGATGCCACCGAACGACGGCGCGAGCGCGGTGACCACCGCGACGATCTCGTCGACGTCCTGGGTGGCCAGGCAGACCGGTACCGCGTCGACCCCGCCGAACTGCTTGAACAGCACGGCCTTGCCCTCCATCACCGGCAGCGCGGCGCTCGGGCCGATGTTGCCGAGACCGAGTACGGCCGAGCCGTCGGTGACGACCGCGACTGCGCGCGAGGCCCAGGTGTAGTCGTGGGCGAGGGACGGGTCGGCGGCGATCGCCTCGCAGACCCGGGCCACACCCGGGGTGTACGCGAGAGAGAGATCGTCCCGGCTGGTCAGCGGCACGGTCGAGACGACGGCCATCTTGCCGCCCCGGTGCAGTTGGAAGACGGGATCAGCAGGGTCCACGGTGGACGAAGACATGGTGACTCCAGAAAGATCGAGCAACTGGGCCGGCCGGTCGGGCGCACGGTGAGGCGAGCGAGCGGCGGCGGTGCGGGGGGTCACCCGGGCACTTCCGAGCATAGTCAGGCTCAGGGGTCCAGTATGTGAGCAGGTTCATAACGGTCTTGGCGGCACCCGGCCGGGCCGGGGCCAGTACCGGGCCACCACCCGGCCCTGCACGTCCGCCACGCCGTAGCTGCGGGAGTCGTCGGTGACCAGGCCGTTGTCACCGGACAGCCACCAGCCGCCATCGACGGGTCGGACGGCCCGTTTGACCACCAGCAGGTCCGGTCGAGTGCGGAAAACCGCAATCACCACGTCACCGGGCCGGGTGGCCCGGCCGCCCCGGCGCACCAGCACCGCGTCACCGTGACGCAGCGTGGGTGCCATGGAGGGTCCGGTCACCAGCACGGCCGACAGCGGCCACCGCAGCCGGGTGGCGGGCACGGGTTTCACCTCCAGCCCCCTCGGGGACCACCGTCCAGGAGTAATGTCGTCTTGGATCATCGCAAACTTCCCATGGAGGATCCCGATGCGACTTCCACGCATCCTTGCGCCCCGCGTGAGCGCCAGCGCCCACTGCGACCTGCCCTGCGGCGTCTACGACCCCGCGCAGGCCCGCATCGAGGCCGAGTCGGTGAAAATGATCTGCGAGAAGTACCAGGCCAACACCGACCCGGAGTTCCGCACCAGGGCCATCCTGATCAAGGAGCAACGGGCCGAGCTGGTCAAGCACCACCTCTGGGTGCTGTGGACCGACTACTTCAAGCCTCCGCACTTCGAGAAGTACCCGCACCTGCACCAGCTGTTCAACGAGGCCACCAAGCTGGCCGGTGCCGCCGGCGCCAAGGGCGCCACCGATCCGACCAAGGCGGACGAGCTGCTTCAGAAGATCGACGAGATTTCCAAGATCTTCTGGGAGACCAAGCAGGCGTGAGGTCGCCCGCGTACGGCACCTGAACCTGGTTCATCGCGTCGGCGGTCGGCGTGTCCCGTCGTGGACGCGCCGACCGCCGACGCGTTGTGGCCCTCGGATCCCGTCCGGGCGATGCCGTGCGGTCCGGCCGCGCCGCCGCGCCGCCGGGCCGCCGCACTGACCGTCGTCAACCGCGTGGCGGCCCGAGCGGGTAGAGTCCCCGACCGGGGGGATGAGTGGTGACTCAACTGACCGGCCAGCCGACGACCGATGACGACATCGTGCACCTCACCGTGCCCGCGGACGGCGGATATCTGAGCGTTCTCCGCACCGCCACCGCCGGTCTCGCGGCACGGCTCCAGTTCGCCCTGGACGAGATCGAGGATCTGCGCATCGCGGTCGACGAGGCGTGCGCGATGCTGCTCGCCATCGCCGCCGCGGACGCCGAACTGGACTGCCGCTTCGCGGTCACCGAGGACGCACTGACCGTCGAGGTGACCGTGCCGACGATGCCGGGCGCCCGGCTGCCGGCGGAGTCGTCGTTCGCCTGGAAGGTGCTCACCGCGCTGACCACCTCGGCGGGGGCACGGGCGAGCGACGGCCGGGCGACCATCTCGCTGCTCACCCGACGCGCCTCCGGCTGGTGACCGGGCCCCCGGGTCAGCTCACTCGAAGCCCAGGGCGCGGGTGGTCGGCGGGCTCACCAGCAGCCAGGTCACCCCGACGCCGAGCGTGATAAGTGGCACGCCGAGCCAGCCGAGCCCGCCCTGGATCATGAACCAGCCGATCGGCAGCAGCATGAGCTGAAGCACGATGGCCGGCGCGCGGGCACCGGCCCGCCGTCGGAGCAGGGCACCGCCCAGCGCCCAGAGGGCGACCGCAGCACCGACGGCGAAGGCCGTCACCAGCAGCGCCGACGTCAGATGGGTGGTGGCGGCGGTCAGATCCGCGAAGATCAGCCAGGCGGCGACCAGCCCGACGGCGACCGCCTCACCGCGCAGCAGCCGGACCGCCCAACGGAGCGTGACGGGCGTCGGGTCGGAGTCGATGGTCACGCGGTCACGATACCGGTGACGGCGCGGAGTACAGTGCCGCCCATGCGGGCCGTCCTGCTGGTCAATCCGAAGGCCACCACCACCAGTGAGCGCGCGCGTGACGTGCTCGTCCGAGCGCTGCGCAGTGAGGTCGACCTCTCCGTGCGCTACACCCGCCAGCGCGGCCACGCCACCACGCTGGCCCGGGAGGCCGCCGAGGAGGGTGTCGACGCAGTGGTCACCCTAGGTGGCGACGGCACGGTGAACGAGGTGGTCAACGGGCTGATGACGGCGACCACCGCGGGTGGTGCGGAACCGACCGCCGACCGGCTGCCGGCCCTGGCCACCGTGCCCGGCGGCTCGACGAACGTCTTCGCCCGTGCGCTCGGCCTGCCCCGGGAATGGCCGGAGGGCGCCAGCATGATCATGGAGGGACTGCGGCTGGGCCGACGCCGCACGATCGGCCTCGGCCGGGCCGACGATCGCTACTTCACCTTCTGCGCCGGCTTCGGGCTCGACGCGTCGGTGATCCACCGGGTCGAGGAAGCTCGCCGCCGGGGCCGGGTCTCCTCCCCCTCGCTCTACTTTCGGGCGTTCACCGCGCAGTTAATGCTGGGCAACGAGCGACGACACCCGGCCATTCAGTTGGAACGGCCGGGCGAGACGACCGAGGGCGAGCTGGCCACGATCATCGTGCAGAACACCGCCCCGTGGACGTACGTCGGGGACCGGGAGGTCAACCCGAATCCGGCCGCGTCGTTCGACCTGGGCCTCGACGTACTGGCCCTGCGCCAGCTCGGCGTCGCCAGTACGACACGCACCGTGACGCAATTCTTCTCTCCGACGCCCGATCCGCACGGTCGCAAGGTGCTGCGGCTGCACGACGTGGCCGAGTTCACGCTGGTCGCGAGCCGTCCTCAGGCATTTCAGCTCGACGGCGACTATCTTGGCGAGCGGGAAAAAGTCAGATTCACAAGCGTTCCCGCCGCACTCAGAGTAATCTGTTAGGTCTCCGGTACCACCGGGGTGAGGCAGTCGGCGACATCCCCCGCGCGACGACTGCGACACCCGGGACGGATGCCGGAAATGTCAGCAATGCGCGGCGGACTGTACTATATTGATCCTCGACTGTGATACGACGGGTAGCCGGAGAGATCCGGAACCCGGACAAATGGGTTGTGGGCTTGCTCACCGTCCGGAGTTTTTCCGAGCGCCACCCTTGACATCGCGTGAGTTCGTGAAAGTATTCACAAGCGAACTTGAGTTACCGGGACATTGCCTGGACATGCTCGGCAAGGTGAGCTTTTCCAGCAGCCCCCCGGGGTTAACAGCCTGCTCACGCACTGCCGAAATGACGGACGCGAACCGTCACCATCGGCAATGCGGATGCATATAGGAAAAGCACCAACAAGCAACATCTGCCACCCATCCAGAATGAGGAGTGTTGCCGCCATGGACTGGCGTCACCATGCTGTCTGCCGCGACGAGGACCCGGAGCTGTTCTTCCCGATTGGGACGTCCGGTCCGGCTCTCCTGCAGGTCGAGCAGGCCAAGGCCGTCTGCCGGCGCTGCTCCGTGACCGACCAGTGCCTGCAGTGGGCGCTGGAATCCGGTCAGGACGCTGGCGTCTGGGGCGGGATGAGCGAGGAGGAGCGGCGCGCCGTCAAGCGTCGCGGCGGCCTCCGGGTGCTGCGCGCTCACTCCGCCTGACCACCACACACACGTACGAAGCGAAACGCCCTGGCCGGCTCAGCCCGCCGGGGCGTTCTGCTGTCCGCCCTGAACCACCGTTCATGCCCCCCGCAACGTCGCCGACAAATGCCGACTCCGCAGATATTGCCGTCGCAACCCGGCTGATGTGACGTGCTCTTTCGTCGGTACGGAGAGTCAGGTGTGCGTCGACGTAGTGGTTACCCGGCGGAGTATCAGGTCCACCAGATCCGGTACGTCGGTCAGCGGGGATGCCACCGCGACCGCGCCGGCATCCCGGGCAGCCGCCGTCACCGCGTCGTGAAACAGCCCGGGGGCCAGGAAGTAGGCCGCCACGGCCACCCGTCGTGCGCCGGCCGCCCGCAGTCGGGTCACCGCCGCACCGGCATCCGGCGGTGCCGCCGAGGCGTACGACACCCGGGTCGGCACGTCCAGGGCCGCGCCCAGTGCGGCGGCCACCCGCCCGACGGACCCCCGTGCCGCGGCGTCACGGGTGCCCGCAGCGGCCAGCACCACGGCGTCGCACCGACCCGGCCGCGACTCGCCGAGCCGCCGCCGCAGCCCGGCCAGCAGCGCCGGGTCCACCTCGCCCCGCACCGGCCCGAGCACGTCGGTGACCCGCACCTGGATCGGCGGGCCGGATCGTTGGGCCGCCGCCACCGCCGCCGGGATGTCGACCCGACGGTGATAGGCGGCGGTCAGCAGCAGCGGCACCAGCACCGCCCGGGAGTACCCGGCCGCAACCAGCCCGCGCAGCGCCTCGGTCGGACCGGGCTCGGTGTGGTCGAGCCAACTCGGCAGCACCGGCGTACCGGGGCGGGCGGCGGCGACCGCCCGGGCCAGAGCCCTGGTCGCCTCGGCCGCCCGGGGATCGCGACTGCCGTGGGCGACCAGCAGCAACGGATCGTCACCCGACCGGTGCTCGCCGGTCGGGCCGACGCCTCCGGTCAGACGTGCAGCCCGCACTCGGTCTTCTCGAACATCGCCCAGCGACCGGCCCGGGCGTCCTCACCGGCTCCGGTCCGCCGGGTGCACGGCCAGCAACCGATCGAGCCGTACCCGCGCCGGAACAGCTCGTTGACCGGGACGTTCCACCGGGCGATGTACGCGTCGACGTCCGCCTGCGTCCAGGCCGCGATCGGGTTGACCTTCACCTTGCCCCGACGCGCGTCGAAGGTGACCACCGGCGTGTTTGCGCGGGTCGGCGACTCGTCGCGACGCAGGCCGGCGGCCCACGCGTCATAGTCGGTAAGCGCCCGCTCCAGCGGCTCCACCTTGCGCAGCTGGCAGCATTCGTCCGGAGACCTGTTGAACAGCCGCGGTCCGTACTCACCGTCCTGTTGACCCACGGTGAGTCGCGGCCGGATGGATCGGACGTTCACCGGGAGGGTGCGGGCCACCTCGTCGCGGACGGCGAGGGTCTCCGGGAAGTGCAGCCCGGTGTCGAGAAAGACCACGTCCACCCCGGGCGCCACCCGGGAGACCAGGTGGGCGAGGACGGCGTCGGCCATCGAGCTGGTCACGCAGAACCGCTCCCCGAAGGTCTCCGCCGCCCACCGCGCGATCTCCGACGCGGGCGCGCCTTCCAGTTCCCGCCCGGCCCGTTCGGCAAGCGTCCGCAGCTCGTCCGGGTCGCGTCGGGACGGATCGGCGGTGGCCACGGCGGTGGTGCCGACCAGGCCCAGACCGGCGGCGGAGACCAGGGCGCTCACCGGTTCACCGCCTGGGAGAGCAGGCCGCTGAACCTGACCGTGAAGACCCGCGCGCAGGCGTGGCACTCCCATGCGCCGTGCCCGGTCTCACTCGGCCGCAGATCCTCCTCGCCGCAGTACGGGCAGTACAGCGGCACGGAACGAGTCTCACCACTCATCGCAGTTCCTCCTCGTCGACCCGAATCACCCAGTTGGCGAACGTCTCACCCTCGGTCCGGCCGGCCAGGTAGCGAACGGCCAGCCGCTCGACGTACCCGGGCAGCTCCTCGGCGGTCGTCTTCAGGCCACGCAGCTTGCGCCCGAATCCGGCGGTACGCCCCTCGGCCATGCCGAGCCCGCCGCCGAGATGCACCTGGAAGCCCTCCACCTGACGGCCGTCCGGCCCGGTCACCAGCTGCCCCTTGAGGCCGATGTCCGCCACCTGGGTGCGGGCGCAGGCGTTGGGGCAGCCGTTGATGTGGATGGAGATGTCCGCGTCGAAGTCGCGTAGTCGCTGCTCCAGCCGGGCCACCAGTTCCTCGCCGCGCGCCTTGGTCTCGACGATGGCGAGCTTGCAGTACTCGATGCCGGTGCAGGCCATGGTGCCGCGCCGCCAGGCCGACGGCTGGGCCTCCAGGCCGATCTCGCGCAGGCCCGCGACCAGCGACTCCGTCCGCTCCGGCGGCACGTCGAGCACCAGCAGCTTCTGGTACGGGGTGAGTCGTACCCGCTCGCTGCCGTGCGCCTCGACGACGTCCGCGAGTTGGGCGAGCTGGCTCCCGGAGACCCGCCCGACCACCGGGGCGGCGCCGACGTAGTTGCGGCCGTCACGCTGGCGGTGTACGCCGATGTGGTCGATCGGCCGCTCCGGCAGTGCCGGGGCGGGGCCGTCGAGCAGCGTCCGCCCGAGGTACTCCTTCTCCAGCACCTCCCGGAACTTCGCCACCCCCCAGTCGGCGACCAGGAACTTCAGTCGGGCCCGGTGACGCAGCCGGCGGTAGCCGTAGTCGCGGAAAATGCCCACCACGCCAGCCCAGACGTCGGGTACCTCGGACAGCGGTACCCAGGTGCCGAGCCGCTGGGCCAGCATCGGGTTGGTGGACAGGCCCCCGCCGACCCAGAGGTCGAAGCCCGGGCCGTGTTCCGGGTGATCGACACCGAGGAAGGCGATGTCGTTCGCCTCGTACGGGGTGTCCACCAGCCAGGAGATCGACGACTTGAACTTGCGCGGCAGGTTGGAGAACTGCTTGTCGCCGACGTACCGCTTGACGATCTCGTCGATGGCCGGGGTGGGGTCGATCCGCTCGGCCTCGGCGACCCCGGCCACCGGGCTGCCCAGCACGATCCGGGGACAGTCGCCGCACGCCTCGGTGGTCTGCAACCCGACCGACTCCAGCCGCCGCCAGATCTCCGGCATGTCCTCGACCCGGATCCAGTGGTACTGGATGTTCTGCCGGTCGGTGATGTCCGCGGTGTCCCGGGCGAACTCCCGGGAGATCTCGGCGATCGTCCGCAACTGGGTCAGGTCGAGCTGGCCGCCGTCGACGCGTACCCGCAGCATGAAGTACTCGTCTTCAAGCTCGTGCGGCTCCAGCACGGCGGTACGCCCGCCGTCGATGCCCGCCTTCCGCTGGGTGTACAGGCCCCACCACCGGAACCGGCCGCGCAGGTCCTGCGGGTCGATGGAGGCGAACCCGCGGTGGGCGTAGATGTTCTCGATGCGGGCCCGGACGTTGAGCGGGTCGTCGTCCTTCTTGATCCGCTCATTGGGGTTGAGGGGCTCTCGGTGCCCGAGCGCCCACTGGCCCTCACCACGGGGGCGCCGGGGCGCCCGCGGCGGGCGGGCCGGAATCTCGCTGACTGCCATCGCGGCGTCCTCCGTTGTCTGCTGCGCCTCGGTGGGGCTGGGCGGGCGCGACGACCGGTTCCCGGAGGGACCGTGGACAGCGATGTCTCTGCACGGCCGGCGCGCTGCGTGCCCGAGGCAGGGATGGTCGGGCGTCGTCAGTGAGCCGGACAGATGGCGCTGCGTACGCGGCCGTAATCGACGTGGCGGCGAGCCACGAAGCGGCGGACGACAGCGGCAGTCATGGACGTCATGCTGCCACACCTCGGGCGGGGCGGCCAATGGTGACGTGCGTGATCCCACATCACGGGCGGTCGCTGCCGGCTCCCCCGAGCGTCACCGTGTGGCAGGCTCGCGACGTGGGGCATTTGTCCGATAGGTCGATTCCGGCGGCCGGGATCGGCGTCCGGCTGAGCGGAGGGCGGCTGCGCTCGGTACCGGTATGGCTGGCACCGGCGACGGTCACCCTGCTGGCCACGCTGGTGGGGCTGGACGCCGCCCAGCCGTGGCGCGACGAGTTGGCTACCTGGAGCGCCGCCACCAGAGAACTGGGCGGCCTGTTCCGGCTGGCCGGCACCATCGACGCCGCCACCGGCCCCTACTACCTGTTCATGCACGCCTGGTTGGCTGCGGCCGGTGACTCGGTGGCCGCACTGCGCCTGCCCTCAGCCCTGGCCATGGCCGCGACCGCCGGCCTGACCGCCGTACTCGGGCACCGACTGTGGGACGCCCGGGTCGGCACCCTCGCCGGCCTGCTGTTCGCGGTGCTGCCCGGCACCTCCCGGTACGGGCAGGAGGCGCGGCCGTACGCCCTGGCCAGCGCACTCGCCGTGCTGAGCACGCTGCTGCTGGTCGCCGGGCTGCAACGCCCCACCCGACGGCACCTGATCGGCTACGCGGCGGCGACCACCGCGCTCGGGCTCACTCACCTGGTGGCGCTCACCCTGCTCGCCGCCCACGCGGTCGCCGTGCTGACCAGGACCGCCCGGGCCGGTCCCGCCGCTGGCGCCGACTTCGAGAGCCGGGCCGGCGGGTCGAGCGGCGGTGGGCAGCGCGAGTCGACAGGCCAGGTGATCGGGTACTGGTTGGCCGCCCTGGCGCCGGTGGCGATGGCGGTGGTGCCGCTGGCCCTGGTGGCCAGCGGACAGCGGGGACGGCAGCTCGACTGGGTGGACGCCGCCCGCCCTGGGGACCTGGCGGCGCTGGCAAGTGGGGTGGCGCAGAGCGGCGTGGTCGGCGGTGTGCTGATCGGGCTCGCCGCGCTCGGCACGGCCCGGGCCGGCCGTCGGGCACTGCTGCCGCTGAGTTGCGTCCTGGCACCGGTGCTGCTGCTGTTCCTGGCCGGGTTGGCCGTTCCCCTGTGGGTGCCCCGCTACCTGGTCTTCGTGGTGCCATTCGGTTGCCTGCTGGCCGGCGCGGCACTCGCCTCCGCCCGGCTACCCGCCGCGCTGGCGGTGGTGGTGCTGACCGGCCTGCTCGGCCTGCCCGAGCAGGCGGCCCTGCGCCGTACCCACGAGTGGCCGCGCACCGCAACGGTGGACTACCGGGCCACGGCCGAGATCATCGCGGCGGGCCGGCGTCCCGGCGACGCGGTGGTCTACTCGCCCCGGGACAGCTGGCTCTTTCTCGACCTCGGCCTGCGCTATCACCTGGGCGGTCGAATCCCACGGGACGCGTTGCTGGCCGAGGGGCAGGAACGCCGAGGTGACCTGTGGGCTGCCGAATGCGACCGCCCGGCGGAGTGCCTGGCCGGAGTCGACCGGGTCTGGCTGGTGTTGGCCGGGCGGCGATCCGATCCCCTCGCCGCCGTGCCCGGCGCCAAGGGGGACGCGCTACGCGAGCGCTTCACGCTGAGCCAGGTGTGGCCGCGTGCCGGTGTCACCCTCGCCCTGCTCACCCGGCGCGGTTGACCGGATTGGCCGGAGCGGTGTGGGCGGAACGGGTCACCCGCCGCTGCGGCCTTCGGGGGCGCTGCGCGCCGCCAGCGGAAGGGCCAGAAACGCCTCGGTGCCGCCGTCGGCGCCGGGGCGCAGCTCGATGGTGCCGCGCAGCTCCCCGGTGACCAGCGCCCGGACGATCTGCAACCCGAGCTTCGCACCGCCCTCGGCTTCGAATCCCGCCGGCAGGCCCCGGCCGTTGTCCGCGACAGTGACATGCAGCATCCGGCGGAGCCGGTGCGCCGAGACCACCACCTCGGGCTTCGGCGGGCCGACTGTCACCGGGGCGTCGTCACCGGCCGGCGGGAAGCCGTGTTCGACGGCGTTGAGCAACAGCTCGTTGAGCACCATCACCAGTGAGGTGGCGATCTCGGCCGGGAGCACGCCGAAGGTGCCCGTACGGCGCATCGCGACGCTCACCTCGGTCGCCGCCACCTCGGTCGCCGCGTTGGCCACCCGGTCGACGATCCCGTCGAACTCCACCGCCTCGTCGCTGGACATGGCGAGCGTCTCGTGCACCAGCGCGATCGACGCCACCCGGCGTACCGACTCCTCCAGGGCCACCCGCGCCTCCGGCATGGACACCCGGCGGGCCTGTAGCCGCAGCAGCGCCGCCACCGTCTGGAGGTTGTTCTTCACCCGGTGGTGGATCTCCCGGATGGTGGCGTCCTTGGTGATCAACGCGCGGTCGCGTCGGCGTACCTCGGTGATGTCGCGGACCAGCACCAGCGCGCCGATCGGCACACCGGCGGGCATCAGCGGCAGGGCCCGGGTGAGCATGGTCGCCCCGCGCGCGTCGATCTCCCGCCGCGGCGGCGCCTCGCCGCGCAACGCGGCGAGGATGCCGTTCGCGGCCTCCGTGCCGTCCAGGGGATCACCGGCCAGCCGCCGGTGCAGCGCCGCGAGATCCTCACCGACCAGGAGCGAGGCATGCCCCAGGCGGCGGTACGCCGACTGTGCGTTGGGGCTGGCGTAGGTGACCTTGCCACCGGCGTCCAGCCGCACCAGCCCGTCACCGACCCGCGGCGCCGAGGTGGTCTCGCCCGGGTGCCGGGGCGGCGGGAAGGTGCCGTCGGCGATCATCTGGGCCAGGTCGTCGGCGGTGGTCAGGTAGTTCAACTCCAACTGGCTTGGCGTGCGCGCGGTGGAGAGGTTCGTGTCCCGGCCCACCACGGCGATCACCTCGCCGGATTCGCCGTCGCCCGTGCGCAGTCGGACCGGGATCGCCTCGTGCCGGGCGGGCACGTCGCCGTACCAGACCGGGTCGCCCTCCCGCCAGATGCGCCCCTGCCGGTAGGCGACCTCCAGGTGCGCCACCTCCGGGCCGCCGACGATCCGCCCCACCTGGTCGTCCTGGTACGCGGTGGGCGCGGTGGTCGGGCGGACCTGGGCCACGCAGAGGAAGCTGCCCTCGCCGTCCACCGGAACCCAGAGCAGCAGGTCGGCGAAGGAGAGGTCGGACAGCAACTGCCAGTCACCGGCGATGCGGTGCAGGTGGTCGATGTCGACCCGACGTAGGCGGGTGTGCTCCTCGGCGAGATCACGCAGCGTTGACACGCCGACCAGCGTGCCACGCCGACCATCACATCGTCGCGGTGACCTTCTTCAACCCGCGCGGTGCGTCCGGATCCTCGCCCCGGGTCAGGGCGAGCGCCAGCGCCAGCCGCTGCAACGGCAGGATGTCCAGCAGCGGGGCGTATCGCTCGTCGACCTCGGGCACGGCGAGGCGGGTGGCGCCGTCGATCTCGGCGGAGCCGACCACCACGACGTCGGCGCGGCGCTCACCGAGCCGGGGCAGCACCTCGCCCATCGACCGCCCGCCCGGCCCCGAGCCGACCACCGCCAGCACCGGCACGTCCGGGTCGGTCATGGCCAGCGGCCCGTGCAGCAGGTCCGCGCCGGAGAAGGCCAGCGCCGGCAGGTAGGAGGTCTCCATCAGCTTCAGCGCCGCTTCCCGGGCGGTCGGATACGCGTACCCCCGGCCGGTGGTGACGATCTGGGCAGCGAAGCGGTAGCGCGGCGCGAGCTGAGCCGCGATGGGGTCGGTGAGGGTGCGGGCGGCCAGTTCGGGCAGGTCGGCCAGGGCCCGGCGCTCCTCGGCGGGCAGCGCGCCGTCGCCGGCCCGGATTCCCTCCACAAGCATCAGCAGGGCGAGCAGTTCGGCCGTGTAGGTCTTGGTGGCGGCGACCGCCCGCTCGTGTCCTGCCGCGATGTCCACGGAGAGTTCTGCGGTCGTCGCCAACTGGGAATCCGGTGCGTTGGTGACGGCGAGGGTGAGCGCACCGGAGTCGCGGGCGGCCCGGAGCACCTCCGTCAGGTCGGGGGATCCGCCGCTCTGGCTGACCCCCACGACCAGGGCCTCGGAGAGGTCGGGCCGGGCGCCGAAGAGGGTGATCGCGCTCGGCGAGGCCAGGCCGGCCGGCAGGCCGAGGCGGATCTCGCTGAGGTAGGCGCCGTACAGCGCGGCGTGGTCCGAGGTGCCTCGGGCGGTGAAGACCACGTGTCGGGGTCGGCGCTCGGCGACGGCCGCGGCCACCCGGGCGATGGCGGTGGCGTGCTCGGTGGAGAGCAGACGCTCGTAACCGGCCGGCTGCTCGTCGATGTCGGCGGCCATGCCGCTACCTGGGCGCGTCACGGAAACTCCTCCCCTGCGCGATATCCGCGCGATTGCTGCTCAGTCTTGCACCTTTGCGCCAGTCTGAGCAATCAAACGAGCAGAAGTGCGCAGTGGATCACCAAAACTGGATCTCGTCACCTACGCTGACCCGACCTCACCGCGCAACCGGTACCGACGAGCGAGAGGATCACGTGGCCGAGGGAACGGACGACCGGGCGCTGCCGGCGACGGAGGAGCTGATCCTGGCCCGGCGGGCCCTGGATTCCGGCGAGCTGACGCATGCCGCCGACCACGTCGCGGCGGCGCTGGCCCGGGCACCGACGCTGCCCGAGGTGCACGAGACCCTCGCCCGGCTGGCGGCCGCCAGCGGCGACGGCGGGATCGACCTGTTCCCGTTGCAGCACCACACCTTCGTCGGTGCCGTGGTCGCCCGGGCGCACCTGCTCGCCGCGGCCGGTCGCCCGGCCGACGGTCTTGATCTGCTGGTCGCCGCCACCGCGCACGCACCCGGCGCGGACTGGGCCGGGGTCCCCTGGGTCACCTCGCCCGAGTTGGCCGAGCGTCTCGGACCCGAGCAGGCGGCCCGGGTACTTATGCAGGTCTGCGCCGCCATTCCCGATCCGGTTCCGCCACCGAACCGGAGCGCTCTCACGCCGTACCTCACGCTCGCCCGCAACGCGATCACCGTCCACCCGGAGCATGCCCTGCTGCTGGGCACGGCGTCCGCGCTCGCCCGGCGGGTGGAGGAGGTTCCGCTCGCGGTCCGCTGGGCCAGCCGGGGCGTACGCGCGGCACCGTCGAAGATGGGCGAGGTGTGGCTCGGGTACGCGCTGCGCAGCGCCGGCCGGACCCGGGAGGCGCTTGCCGCGCTCCGCCGCGCTGTCGAGCACGACCCGGACGACCTGGCGGTGTACGCCGACATCGCCGGCACCCTGGCCGACCACGGCCGGCTGGAGGAGGCGCTGGGCTGGATCGAGCGTGCCCTGGCCCGCAACCCGTCCTTCGACTGCGCGGTGCACACCGCGCACCGCCTGCGCTTCCAACGCGACGGCGCGGTGCGTCACCTGGTGGCGCTGGCGGACTTCACCCGCGACCATCCGGACGACTCGCACGAGCACGGCGACCTGGCCGAATGCTGTCGCGGCCGCCCCTGGCTGGGTCAGCTGACGCCGGCTGCGCCGGCCGGCGGGATGAGCGGGCAACCCGGCACCGGGAACGACGGATCGCAGCCGGCGGCGCGCCCCACGCCACCTCCGCCGTCGGCGGAGGCCGCCCGCCGCCTACGTGAACTCGCCCACCCGGCCTGGCCGCATCCGCCGGCGGCCTACGACGCGGCCGTCGGCCTGGCCACGCTCGATCTGGCCGACCTGCTCGGCCTGCTGGCCCATCCACCGGAGACCCCGCAGACCGCGCTGGGGCGGGTGCTCTCCGGCCAGGACCCGGCGCTGTGGTTGCGCTGCGTGCAGGTCTGGACCTGCCTCGGTCTGCTGCACCACCGCACCGACGAGCCGTGGGCGGATTCGACCCGGCGGCGGGTACTTGTGGAGTTGGCGCGCGACGTGCCAGAGGTCGCCGAGGCGGCCCTGTTCGCCCTGGTCACCGCCGCCTGGGTCGATCCGTCGGTCCGCCGGGACGTGGCCGAACTGGTCGCCGAGCGGCTGGCGGCGGCCCGGCGCCATCAGTTGCCCAACACGGCCTCCCTGGCACACCTGGCGTTGGCCACGCCGGACCTCGACCCGGAGACCACCGCCACCGCGCGGACGCTGGCCGGGGTGAGCACCGGCCAGCGTCGCGGCGCGCTGCGTACCCTGCTGCGTCGTCTCCTGCCCCCGTGGCGGACACGCCCGCGCGGCACGCCCTGAGCTGCCTGGGGGACCTCAGACGGCCGGTGACCGGGCCAGGTCGGCCTCGGCCTGCTCCTGGCCGCTGCTGTCCGGCTCCGGCTCGTTGCTCGTGCGCAACGGGATCTCCCGGATGAACCAGGCCAGCACCGGTACCACGACGGCGAAGAGCACCGCCCAGAGGAACACGTGCGAGATCGCGTCGGCGAGCCCACCGAGCACCAGCTCGCGGGCCTGCGCCGGCAGTTCCCGCAGTTGTTCGATGTTCATCGCCGCGCCGGCCTCACCGCCGCCGCTGAACGCGCCGCCGGCCGCCGAGCCGGCCAGCCGGCTGGCGAAGATGGCACCGAACAACGAGATACCGAAGGACCCGCCGATGGACCGGAAGAAGGTGGCCGCCCCGCTCGCCGCCCCCAGGTCCTTCTGGGCGACGCTGTTCTGCGCGATCAGCATGGAGGTCTGCATGAGGAAGCCCATGCCGGCACCGAGCACGAGCATGTAGAGCGACGACTGGAACTTGCTGGTGTCCACGTCGAGCAGGCTCAGCAGGGCGAGCCCGACGGTCATCACCCCGCCGCCGACGATCGGGAAGATCCGGTACCGGCCGGTCCGGGTGATCGCCCGGCCGACGACCAGCGACACCAGCAGCATGCCGAACATCAACGGCAGCAGCAGCAGGCCGGAGTTGGTGGCCGACGCGCCCTGCACGGTCTGCTGGTAGAGCGGCAGGAAGTTCATCGCGCCGAACATCGCGAAGCCGAGCAGGAAGCCGATCACCGAGATGAGGGCGAAGTTCCGGTTGGCGAAGAG
This sequence comes from Verrucosispora sp. WMMD703, assembly GCF_049178935.1. Taxonomy (NCBI): domain Bacteria; kingdom Bacillati; phylum Actinomycetota; class Actinomycetes; order Micromonosporales; family Micromonosporaceae; genus Micromonospora; species Verrucosispora sp. WMMD703. The sequence goes on from NZ_JBMHMM010000004.1 coordinate 5,712,201, forward strand.
CCGCAGCGGCAGGATCGGCTCGGGGACCCGACGCTCGACGAACCCGAACACCACGAGCGCCGCGACGGCCAGTACGGCGAGACCGAGGATCTGCGGGGAGGCCCAGGCGTACTCGTTGCCGCCCCACGTGGTGATCAACACGATCCCGGTGATACCGACCGACAGCAGGGCGGCGCCGAGCCAGTCGATGCGGTGCTCGGTGCGGTACTTGGGCAGGTGCATGGTGGCGATCAGCAGCACCAGCGCCACCCCGCCCAGCGGCAGGTTGACGTAGAACGCCCAGCGCCAGGAGAGGTGATCGGTGATGAAGCCGCCGACCAGCGGGCCGGCGACCATAGCGATCGCCATGATCCCGGCGATCATGCCCTGGTAGCGGCCACGCTCACGGGGCGGCACCAGGTCGCCGATGATCGCCATGACGCCCACCATCAGGCCACCGGCACCCAGACCCTGGACAGCCCGGAAGGCGATCAACTGGACCATGCCGTCGTCGGGACCGCCGAGGAAGCCCGAGCCGGCCATGCCGCACAGCGCGGAGCCGACGAGAAAGATCACCACAGCGGTGAGGAACACCGACTTGCGGCCGTACAGGTCACCGAGCTTGCCCCAAATCGGGGTGGAGACGGTGGTCCCCAGCACGTACGCGGTCACCACCCAGGTGAAGTGGTTGAGCCCGCCGAACTCGCCCACGATGCGCGGTAGCGCGGTGCTGACGATCATGTTGTCGAGCATCGCCAGCATCATGGCGATCATCAGGCCGAAAAGCACGACCCGGACATTGGGTCGCACGGCAGCCTGGTTCTGCTGGGCCATCGGTAAGCTCTCCCCCCGAGATGCGGCGCACTTACTTGCCGCCCGGCTAGTCACCTTACTAGCCGGACGGTAAGTTGGACAGGGAACGACGGTCAACCGGATTGGCAGGTACGGGTGAGTCAGAGCACAGGCGGCACCCGGGAGCGGATCAAGGCCGTGGCGCTGGAGCTCTTCACGGAGCAGGGCTACGAGGCCACGTCCCTGCGTGAGGTGGCCGAGCGGCTCGGGGTGACCAAGGCGGCGCTCTACTACCACTTCAAGAGCAAGGACGAGATCGTCACCAGCGTGGTGGAGGACCGGCTGGAGCGGATGGACGCCCTGATCGCCTGGGCCGAGACCCAGCCGGCCACGCTGGCCACCCGACAGGCCGTCATCGAGCGGTACGCCGACGCCACGTTCAGTGGCGAGCAGCCCTCGGTGATGCGGTTCTTCGAGCAGAACCAGACCGCGTTGAAGAGCCTCTCCGCCGGCCGGGAGCTGCGCGGCCGGATGTTCCGGTTGGCCACCGCTCTCTGCCAGGGCGACGACTCCCCCGGCGCCCAACTCCGTGCCGTGCTGGCCCTGTTCGCCGTGCACAGCAGCTGGTTCGCCGTACGCACGCCGGACATCACCGACGCCGAGCGCAAGCGAGTGGCCCTGGAGGTCGCCGACGAACTACTCGCCGCAATCACCGCACCCCCCAACCCACCAACCCCCACCCACCCCCACGTCGACCATGAGGTCAGCAGCTAAGTTGATCTATGAGTCTGTCGCCGACCTCAGGGGGAGTCGGAGGGCTAGCAGGTTCACGCCGGGGAAGGGGCTCCAGTCCCGCTCGGGCTGGCGGACGAAGCCACGCCTGCGGTAGAGCCGGTGGGCCGGCTCGGCAAGGCCCTCGCGTACGCAGATGGTCACCGCGGTGCAGCCCAGCTCGATCGCCCGTGCCACGCACGCCTCCACCAGCGCGCCGCCGGCGCCCCGTCCCTGCGCGCTCGGGTCCACCGCCAGCATCCGGAACTCCGCCTCCCCCGGGCCGCACATCTCGGCGTACCGGCTGCCGGGCAGCACGAAGGTGACCGAGCCGAGCAGGTGCCCGGTCACCGGCTCCACGGCCACCAGCACGTCACCGTGCTCCGCCCGGACGGACACGTCGGCCAGCACGTCGGCGTAGCCGGTCTCCCCCTTGAGCTGCCCGTCCGCCTCGTACGCGGCGACGGTGAGCCGGGCGACCGCAGCGAAATCGGCCGGCTCGATCAGGCGGATCAGCGGGTCGCTCAACCGATCACCGCGATCAGGTCACCGTCCTGCACCACGTCGCCCTCGTTCACCGCGAGCTGCTGCACGACACCGTCGGACTCGGCGATCACCGGGATCTCCATCTTCATCGACTCCAGGATCACCAGGGTGTCCCCCTCGGACACGGTGTCCCCGGCCGATGCGACGACCTTCCAGACGTTCGCCACCATCTCGGCGCGGATCTCCTCGGCCATCTCCCGGCCCCTTCCTCGCGGCTCCTGCGACGTATCCAATCATGAGCGGGCGGCGGGTGGGCGCGGTGCGGCCCCGGGAGCAGCCCACCCGCACCGCCGGCACTAGCATCAACGGGTCGGGATCCGACGCCGGCACGGGCGCCAGCGCCTCGCTGACGGGGTTTCGTACCCTGCCTGATCCGGCCATCACGAGGAGGTCACCATGGCGAAGAAGGCCCGTAAGAAGAAGGCCCGCAAGAAGAGCGCCGCGAACCACGGCAAGCGCCCCAACTCCTGAGCCGGCGGGCGGCTGCCCGCCGCGATCGGACGACGGACACAGCGGTGCCCGGGTCGGAATCGACCCGGGCACCGGCGCTTGTCAGTCGGCCAGTTCGCGCGACTCGCTGGTCTCGAAGACGACGAGTTCGCTGATCCGTACCCGCAGTCGTTCGCGCAGTTCATCCGGCGCGGACTCGTTGCCGCAGCAGCGGGCCACCAGCGCCTTGACCTCCTGCTCGATGCCGTACTCGCGCAGGCAGGGACCACACTCGTCGAGATGGTGCCGGATCAGCGTCCGTCGTTCCTCCGCGCACTCCAGGTCGAGGTAGAGGTAGACCTCGGCGAGCACCTCACGGCAGTCCGTCTCGTGCGGATCTCCACAGCTCACGTCACACCTCCCGGCCGGTGGCGGCGGTCGAGCTCCGGGCCGGCTGGGCCGCGGAGAAACCCCGCTCCGCGGCGTACCCCTCAAGCAGCTTGCGCAGATTACGACGCCCACGGTGCAACCGCGACATCACGGTGCCGATCGGCGTGCCCATGATGTCGGCGACCTCCTTGTAGGAGAAGCCCTCGACATCGGTGAGATAGACCGCCAGCCGGAACTCCTCCGGCAGTTGCTGGAGGGCCTCCTTGATGTCGCTGTCCGGCAGCCGGTCCAACGCCTCGGTCTCGGCGGACCGCAGCCCGCTGGAGGTGTGCGACTCCGCCTCGGCCAGCTGCCAGTCGGTGATCTCGTCGGTGGGCGCCTGCACCGGTTGGCGCTGCCGCTTGCGGTACGAGTTGATGTAGGTGTTGGTCAGGATCCGGTAGAGCCAGGCCTTCAGGTTCGTGCCCTGCTCGAACTGGTGGAAGGCGGCATATGCCTTCAGGTAGGTCTCCTGGACCAGATCCTCGGCATCCGCCGGGTTACGCGTCATCCGCAGGCCGGCCGCGTACAGCTGATCGACGAATGGCATCGCGTCCCGTTCGAACCGGGCCCTGCGCTCGTCCGTCTTCTCCGTGGTCAACCGCACATCCCCTCGGGTTGGATGCTTCCCCGCCGAGGATACGCGCACCGACCTCCCGGAAGATTCGGTTCCGACGGGTGTGCCCGTCGCCACCTCGGCCGGTGGCACCGCCGCCGGCCACTTCGGGCCGGCCAGCAGCTGCCTGAGCTGCCGTGCCTCCCGCTCGTCGTGTTCCCGGCTCCGGATCTCGGTCGGCACCGGTCACCCCCTCGCACAGTGGTTGTCCGAGGTGTTCAACACCCGCCGTGGGGCGGGACATTCCGGCTCGGCCCGGGCGTTCCTGGTCCCCGCCCCGGCGGTGCGACCGTGGCTGGGACCAGGAAGGGCCTGGGAGCCCGGTGTCGCCGCCCGGACGGGCGCTGGGACACCATCGGGTGCAACGAAGCGGCGCGGCCGGCGGACACGGCACCCGGGGCACGGTGCCCGGCGGCGACCCGCCTGCCCTCAGGCTGCGGCCCAGCCGTGCTCGCGCAGCCAGTCCAGCACCAGTGCGGCCGTACCGACCGGGTCGCCCCGCAGGTCGTGCCGCTCCCCGGGCCGGACCGTGACCCGTATCCCCGGGCCCGGCTCCGGCACACCGAACGGATCCCGGTCCCCGTTCACCACCAGGGTCGGCACACCGGTCACCAGCTCACCTGCCCGGCTCCGCTCCGGTCGACCGGGCGGATGCAGCGGGAAGGCGAGTGCCACCACCCCGGCAGCGCCCACCGCGGTCGCCGTCCGGCAGGCCACCCGGGCGCCGCTGGAGCGGCCACCGACCACCAGCGGTACGCCCGGATGCCGCTGCCGCAGCACCGTCAACACGACGGACCAGGCCTCGTCGAGGTGCCCGGCCGGGGCCGGCGCACGGCGACCGGCGACCCGGTACGGCTGGGTCACCCGCACCACGACCAGCCCGGTGGTCACCGCCGCGTCGCGCAGGGCGATCAGATCCGGGGCGTCGACGCCGCCGCCGGCCCCGTGCCCCAGCACCAGCAGGGCTCGGGGCGGGCCGGACGGCTGATCGGTGTCTACCCGAGCGGGGCCGCGCGGGGTTTCGAGGACGTTGTCGGGCACCGTCCCATTGAACCCTTTTCGACCTGGCCCGGGCCCCGTCGGTCAGCTCAACGGCACCAGGGTGAGCAGCCGGTCGCGTACCGGCGGACCCGGCTCACCGGCGGCATCTGGATCGGGTTGCACCTCGCTGCGCCAGGCGACCAGCATCGCCCGCCGTTCCCGCGGGGTGGTGCCACCCCAGACACCGTGGCAGTCGCCGACCTCCAGCGCCCACGCCAGGCAGGAGCCCTGCACGTCGCAGCTGCGGCACAGGGCCACCGCCGCGTCGGCCGGCTCGTTCGGCGCCGGAAAGAACGTTTCCGGGTCGACGCTCTGACAGGTGCCTCTGGTACGCCAGGCTTCGTCCTGTCGCCGCTCACGCAACGCCCGCAACAGTCGCGGATCACGTCGCGCGGCGGCCACCTCGTGCGGACGGGGCATACGCGCCCGTGTCATCCACCCACCTCCCCCGTGGGACCAGCAATATCGATGGAGATCGTTCACCCAACGCGAACGACACCCACCACCGGCGCTGTGTTGTATCGCATTTGCGCGCACGGGTACAAGACTTCGCCGGGAAGTTGGCAGAACGTGCGCGTCACCTTTCACCCGCAACCGCAGCAAATCACTCCCGACAATGTGCCGGGCGGGATCAGAAGAGCGTCGTCTCCGTCGACTCGGCGGGACGGGTCAGCGGCACCCGGGCGGTCAGCCCCGGACCGTCGTTGCGCACATCGCCCACGGCCCGCCCCACCGGCCGCACCTCCAACCGGGCCAGCCAGTCCACCGGCGGCGGTACGAGCAACTCGGCCCGGTCCTCACCACCGCCCAGCCAGGTCGCCCAGCGCTCGGGTGGCAGCAGCAGGGGCATCCGGTCATGCACCTCGGCCAGTTCGCCGAGCGCCGCGGTGGTCAGCACGCTGAAGGTCAGCAGCGTCGCGTCCGGGCCGTCCCAGCGCGACCAGATGCCGGCGAAGGCGAGCACCGAGCCGTCGCGTGGGGTCATGTAGTACGGCTGCTTCGTGCCGCCGGCCAGCCGCACCCACTCGTACCAGCCGTCCGCGGGAATCAGGCACCGACGGCGGGCAAAGGCCGGAGCGTAGGCCCGGCTGGTGGCGACCGTCTCGGCACGCGCGTTGATCATGCGGGCCGCACCGGCCGGCGAGCGGGACCACGGTGGCACCAGACCCCAGCGGCCCAGCGAGAGCGCCCGGTGCCCCTCGGCGCTGACCCGGACCAGCGGCACCCGGTCGGTGGGCGCCACGTTGTGGTCGGCGACCAGCCCGTCGCCGGTCTCGTCGACGGCCTCGAACAGGCCGCTCAGGTCACCGGCGCTCCGGGTCGTGGCGTACCTACCGCACATGTCGCTCACGCTAGCGCGCGGCACGCAGAGCGGCTGTCCCGTTCCCCGGGAGTGGCCGGTGACCGTAGCGGCCACCGGGCCACGGCACGGCAGAATGTACCTGTGGGGAATGTGACCGCGACCCGGCCGCTACAGCCGTGGACCGCACCGACGGCCAGTGACCCGGTGTCGGCGTCGCTGCGCCTGCCCGGCTCCAAGTCGATGACCAACCGGGCTCTGGTGCTGAGCGCGTTGGCCGCCGGGCCCTCGACCCTGTCCCTGCCGTTGCGGGCCCGGGACACCGAGCTGATGGCCGCCGCGCTGCGGGCGATGGGTGCCCACGTCTCGATCGCCGACGACGACCGCTGGCTGGTCCGGCCGCACCGGTTGTTCGGCCCGGCCCAGGTCGACGTGGGGCTCGCCGGCACGATCATGCGCTTCGTGCCACCGGTGGCGGGGCTGGCCGACGGGCAGGTCACCCTCGACGGTGACCCGTCCGCCCGCACCCGCCCGCTCGGCCCGCTGATCGAGGCGCTGCGCTCGCTCGGCGTACGCGTCGACACCCCCGCCTCGGGCAGCCTGCCACTGGTGGTGCTGGGCACCGGTCGGGTGACCGGCGGCGAGGTCGTGATCGACGCCTCGGCCTCCAGCCAGCTGGTCTCCGGTCTGCTGCTCGCCGCCCCACGCTTCGACCGGGGGCTGGTGGTCCGGCACGTCGGGCCGCCGGTGCCCTCCGCACCGCACCTGCGGATGACCGTGCAGATGCTGCGCGCCGCCGGCGCCGCGGTCGACGACAGCACCCCCGACGTCTGGGCGGTCGAGCCCGGGCCGCTTACCGGTCGCAGCTGGGAGATCGAGCCGGATCTCTCCGGTGCGGTGCCGTTCTTCGCCGCCGCCCTGGTCACCGGCGGCGAGGTGACCCTGCGCGGCTGGCCGGCGCGGGGCAGCGCCCAGCCGGTGGAGCGACTGCGCTCACTGTTGCAGCAGATGGGGGCGGAGGTCGCGCTCACCACCGAGGGGTTGACGGTGCGCGGCACCGGCCCGGTGAAGGGGTTGCACGCCAACCTGTCCGACGTCAGCGAACTGACCCCGGCGCTGACCGCGCTGGCCATGCTCGCCGACTCGCCCTCGGTGTTCACCGGAGTCAGTCACATCCGGGGCCACGAGACGGACCGGCTGGCCGCGCTGAACCGGGAGTTCACCGGGCTCGGCGCGGACATCACCGAGTCGGCCGACGGCTTGGAGATCCGGCCCCGGCCGCTGCACGGTGGCGTGTTCCGCACCTACCATGATCACCGGATGGCACACGCGGCGGCGGTGGCCGGGCTGGTGGTGCCGGGCGTCGAGTTGGACGACGTGTCGTGCACCTCGAAGACCATGCCCGAGTTCCCGGCACTATGGTCGGCACTGGTGACCGGCAAGAGCTGAGCGGAAGAAGGGCGGCCCTGGCGACCAGGCGGCGGGAGTACGACGAGGACGACGTCCGGGTCCGGCCCGGCAGGTCCTCCCGCCCGCGTACCCGGACCCGGCCCCGGCACGCCGACGCCAAGGACGGTTTCGTCATCGCGGTCGATCGCGGACGGTACACCTGCGTCCTGCCCGGTGCCGGGCCGGACGACCCCACCGTCACTGCGATGCGGGCCCGCGAGCTGGGCCGTAAGTCCGTCGTGGTCGGCGACCGGGTCGGGCTGGTCGGCGACACCTCCGGTTCGTCCGGTGCGCTGGCCCGCATCGTGCGGATCGAAGCACGCCGGTCCGTGCTGCGGCGCACCGCCGAGGACGACGCCAGCACCGCCGAGGGGCGGCTGGAACGGGTCGTCGTCGCCAACGCCGACCAGCTCGTCATCGTCAGCGCGCTGGCCGACCCGCCGCCGCGTACCGGCTTCATCGACCGCTGCCTGGTCGCCGCGTACGACGCGGACATCGAACCGCTGCTCTGCCTGACCAAGGCGGACCTGGCCGGGCCGGAAAAGGTGCTCGACTACTACACCGAACTCGAACTGCCGTACCTGCTCATCCGGCCGGACTCCCCGCTGGACGCGCTGCGCAGCCTGCTGACCGGCCGGGTCTCGGTGCTCGTCGGTCACTCCGGGGTGGGCAAGTCGACGCTTGTCAACCGACTGGTGCCGGAGGCCGAACGGGCGGTCGGCACGGTCAGCGCGATCGGCCGGGGGCGGCACACCTCGACCAGCGCGGTGGCACTGCGGCTGCCCGCGCCACCCGACGCGCAGCAGGATCCGGGCTGGATCGTGGACACCCCGGGGGTACGCAGCTTCGGGCTCGCCCACGTCTCGGCGGAGAGCCTGCTGCACGGCTTTCCGGATCTGGTCGAAGCCACCGCCGACTGCCCGGCGAACTGCCCACACACCGCCGACGAGGCCGACTGCGCACTCGACGCCTGGGTGGCGGCAGGGCGGGCCGACCCGCGCCGGTTGGCCTCGTACCGCCGGTTGCTGGCCTCCCGGGCCGGGGAGACCGAATCCCGGACCGAGCCCGACCCGCACGGGCGCCCGGAGTGACCCTGGCGGGACGACCCGCCGACGTCGCGGTGCTGACGGTAGCGCCACCGACGTGGGCGTCGCCGGCCCCCGGCCATGTGCCGGTGGCGGCGTCGCTACCGTGTCCCGCATGACCGGGTACGCCGCTGACCTGACCCTCGCCCACCGGCTCGCCGACGCCGCCGACGCCCTGTCGACGGCCCGGTTCCGCGCCCTGGACCTGCGGGTCGAATCGAAGCCCGACCTGACCCCGGTCTCCGACGCGGACACCGCCGTGGAACGGGAGATCCGGGCCCTGCTGGCCGAGCACCGGCCCGACGACGGGCTGCTCGGCGAGGAGTACGGCGCGACACCCGCCGCCGGCACCCGCCAGTGGGTGGTGGACCCGATCGACGGCACCAAGAACTTCGTCCGGGGCGTACCGATCTGGGCCACGCTGATCGCCCTGGTGGAGGACGGCCGCCCGGTCGCCGGGCTGGTCTCCGCGCCGGCCCTTGGGCGCCGCTGGTGGGCGGCGCAGGGCACCGGGGCGTACGCGGGCCCGGACGCCGCCCACGGAACGCCCATCCGGGTTTCCGGGGTGACCCGGTTGGCCGACGCCAGCCTCTGCTACTCCTCGCTGGACGGCTGGGAGAAGGCCGGCCGGCTCGACGCGGTGCTGCAACTGATGCGGGACACCTGGCGCAGCCGGGCCTACGGCGACTTCTACGGTTACATGCTGTTGGCCGAGGGCGCGCTGGACGTGATGATCGAGCCCGAGTTGTCCCTCTGGGACGTGGCCGCGCTGGTACCCATCGTGACCGAAGCAGGCGGCACGATCACCGATCTGGCCGGCCGTCCGGCCCCGGCAGGCGGCGACAACAGCACTCTGGCCAGCAACGGCGCGCTGCATCCCGACATCCTTCACCGGCTCGGTAGCCCGCCGCGCATTGACGCCCGGTAACCTCTATCCTCGCCAGGTGGCTACCTCCGGTTGGTGTTTCCTGGCGGCGATGATCGTCGCGTACGGCGTCGCCAACCTGTTGCAGTCGGTCGCCGCCGCCCGCACCACCGTGCATCACACCTTCGATCCCGGGTTGCTGCTGCGCCTGGCCGGACACCGCACCTATCTGGTCGGGCTGGCTTGCCAGGTCGCCGGGTTCGTCCTGGCCTTCCTGTCCCGGCGTGACCTGCCGCTGTTCCTGGTGCAAGCGAGCGTGGCCGCCGGGCTCGGCGTCACCGCCCTGCTCGGCGTGGTCCTGCTGAAGTGGCGGCTGCCGGTGGCCGAGGTCGCGCTGCTGGTGCTGCTCTTCGCCGGAATCACCGCGCTGGTCCTCGCCGCGCGGCCGGCGCCGTCGAAGGCCCTCGGCACCGCCGGCATGCTCGCCCTGCTGGTGGCCCTGGCAGTGATCGCGGTGCTGGGCATCTTCGCGGTCCGGTTGCACGGCGCGCCGGGGTCGGTGGCGCTCGGCTCACTGGCCGGGCTGGCCTTCTCCGCCGCCGCGGTGGCGGCCCGACCGCTGGCCTCCGCGTCGAGCTGGGACGCGTTCCTCGGTGACCCGCTGCTCTACCTGCTCGTCGGCCATTCCGTGGTCGGCCAGCTGCTGCTCGGACTGGCGATGCAGCGCGGTTCCACCACGGCCGCGGTGGCCGCCATGGACGCGGCCGGCGCCGTGCCCGCCGCCATCGTCGGGTTGCTGCTGCTCAACGACAAGATCTGGCCGGGCCGGGAGTGGCTCGCCGGAATCGGGTTCCTGGTCACCCTCGCCGCGGTCGTCGGGCTCACCCGGTACGCGGAGCCGCAGCATCAGCATGCTGTCACCCGGGCGGTGGTGGGTGTTCCGCCGCCGCTCGTGACGCCGCCCGCGGCCCGTGTCGCAGGCCCGGCCGGCGTCATCGCTGATCCGTTGCCTCAGGCCGCCTCGACCGGCCTGCGTCGGCCCACCACCCGCTCGTAGAGCCGTTCCAGCGCACTTGCCGTGCGTTCCCAGGTGTAGCTGCACCGCACCCGGTCGACCGCGGCGTGCCCGTACGCGAAGCGGCCGGCGTTGTCGGCGAGCAGCCTACGTAGCGTCATCCCCAGGGTCCGTACGTCACCCGGTGGCACCAGCTTGCCGGTCACCTCGTCGACCACGGCGTCGGCGATGCCACCCATGGCGTAGCCCACCACCGGGACGCCACAGGCCATCGCCTCCAGCGACACCCGCCCCGCCGACGAGTAGTGCGGAGTGCAGGCCACCACGTCGGCCGAGCGGTACCAGGTGGCCATCTGCTCGTGCGGCACCGCGCCGACCAGGTGCACCTGCTCACCGACCCCGACCCGATCGGCCAGTTCCCGCAGCCGACGGGCCTCGGCGTGGTTTGCCAGTCGGTCCGTCGGTGGCCCACCGGCGATCACCAGCTCCGCGTCACCGACCAGGCGCATCGCTCTGATCAGGTCCTCCTGGCCGTGGCCGCGCCCGAGCCCGCCCACCGAAAGTATCCGGGGACGCTGCTCACGCGGAGCGGCCTCGCCGTCGGGGTGGAAGCGCTCGGTGTCGACCCCGGTCGGAACCATCGCGACCGACGTGCGTTGCAGGCCCATCCGGGTCAACTCGTCGACCTCGTCGTTGCACTGGGCGACCGCGATGTCCACCGCCCGGGTCAGCGCCCGCTCCAGCGGAATGCGGGTGCCCGGCCCGTCGTACTGGGCGCCGAGGTGACGCAGCTGTTCCATGCCGATCGAGTGGAACGTCTGCACCATCGGGATGTCGGTCTCCCGCACGGCGTGCGCGGCGGCCAGGCCCCCGATCCAGTAGTGGCCGTGCACCACCTCGGGAGCCCAGTCGGCGGACCACCGGTCGGCCAGCCATTCACCGAACGCCGCCACGTAGGGCACCAGTTCGGCCGTGGGGATCGGCGCGACCGGGCCCACCGGTGCCCGCTCCACGCGGTAGCCGTCCACGATGTCGGTCTCCGTCGCCTCGGGGTCGTCCCGACGGGTGTAGACCCGAACGTCGTGACCTCGCCCGGCCAGTTCGGCCGCGACCCGTGCGATGTGCTGGTAGGTGCCGACGACGGTTCCGTCGCCGGACGGCGGCGCAGCGGCGTGGGCACAGACAAGGCCGACGCGCATGGGTCACCTCCATGCGGATGAGGCGGTGGTCTCCGGTCAGAGCGTCCCATTAACCGGCCTCCGACGAGCCGAAACCTCGCAGATCCGGGGCACGCTCGGCGGCATGACCCGGACACCACGGGGTACCGATGAGGAATGCCCCTCGCCCGAAACCTGGCCGACGCGACCATCGTCATCACTGGCGCGTCCAGTGGCATCGGCACCGCGACCGCGTACGCCCTGGCCCGTCACGGCAGCACCGTGGTGCTGGCCGCGCGCTCCGAGCCGGCCCTGCGGGAGGTGGCCCGGCACTGCCGTGAGCTGGGCGGTCGCACCCTCGTGGTGCCCACCGACGTGACCGACGCGGACGCGATGCGACGGCTCGCCGCGACCGCGGTGACGGAGTTCGGCCGGATCGATGCCTGGATCAACAACGCCGCGGTCGGCACCATCGGGTTGTTCGACGAGATCCCGGTGGCCGAGTTCCGCCGGGTACTGGACGTCAACCTGCTCGGCACGGCGAACGGGATCCGGGCCGCGCTGCCGCACCTCACCGCGGCCGGTGGCGGCGTCGTGGTCAACAACGCCTCGGTGCTGGCCGAGGTGGCGATGCCGTACCAGTCTCCGTACAACGCAGCCAAACACGCTGTCCGGGGACTGTCCGACACGGTCCGCCAGGAGCTGCGCGTCACCGGCCGGGGGGCCGTCTCGATCTGCACCGTGCTGCCGGCCACCATCGACACTCCGTTCTTCCGGCACGCCGCCAATCACAGCGGCCGTCAGGTTCTGCCGCCGCCGCCGGTCTATCCGCCGGAGGTGGTCGCGGAGACGATCGTCCGGTTGCTGAAGCGGCCCCGCCGGGAGGCGTACGCCGGCGGGGCCGCCCGCCTGGTCGGCATGCAGTGGCGGCTGGTGCCCGCGCTGGCCGAGAGGGTCCTCGGCTGGTACGGGCGGTACACCCAGTTCGGGCCGCTACCGACCGCGGACACCAGCGGTAACGTCTTCCGGGCCGACGCCGCGGCGACTGCGGAGGGCGGCTGGCACGGCCGGCGTCGCCAGCTGGTCCGGATCTCCGCCGCTTTCGGGCTGGCCGCCGCCGGCACCGCCGTCGGCACGGTCGCCGCCCTGGCCCGCCGGATCGCCCGCTGAGCGCGGACGGGCGGCGTGACGGCCCCGGCCGACCAACCGCCCCGCCTGGACCGGTTACGGCGGGAGGGCAACGGGTAGTGGTCAGTCATGCGCGACGACGAGTACCCGACCCCCGTGTCCGATCCCGAGGCCGACGGCCTGCCCGACACCGCCGACGACGATTCGACGGCCGGGGACGACGTGCTGACCGGACGGGAAGCGGACGGCCCGGCACCGGCTCAGCTGCCCGGTGACCGGACGCCGGTGGCGGTCGACGAGTTCGGCACCACCGCCGAGGAACAGCTCGACGGCGAGTCGTTGGACTACAAGCTGGGCCGGGAACGGTTCGAGCTGCCGGTCGACGACCCGCTGGCCGGACCGGTCGACCCGGACATCGCGGCCGAGGCGGACAGCCGGGAGCAGGCGGCGCAGGCGCAGCTCGACGCCGACGTGATCGATCCGGGCCCCACCTCCGACCCGAAGTCCCCGGTTTCCCTCTACGACCACGACCGGTTGGGCACCAGCGCGGACGCCACCGTCGGCCGGCTGGTCGAACCGGACGAAGGGGCGCACACCGACCAGGAGACCGATTCGATCGCGTACGACGCGGGGGCCGCCGGTGGCGGGGCCAGCGCCGAGGAACTGGCCGTGCACGAGACCCGGCCGCCGCACTCGGTCTAGTCGTCCAGGCCGCGTTCGATCGCGTACCGGGTCAGCTCCACCCGGTTGTGCAACTGGAGCTTGCCGAGCGTGTTCTGCACGTGGTTCTGCACCGTACGGTGCGACAGCCCGAGCCGCTCGGCGATCTGCCGGTACGACATCCCCTTGGCCACCAGACGCAGCACCTCGGTTTCCCGGTCGGTGAGCCGGGGTGCCGCGTCCCGGGTGTCGGCCGCCGCGTGATCACCCCCGGCGGCCAGTCGGCGGTACTCGCCGAGGACCAGTCCGGCCAGGCCGGGTGTGAAGACCGGATCGCCCGCGGCGGTGCGCCGCACCGCCTCCAGAAACTCCGCCAGCCCGGCGGATTTGAGCAGGTAGCCGGTAGCGCCGGCCTTCACCGCGTCGAGCACGCCCTGCTGCTCACCGCTGGCCGAGAGCATGAGTATCCGCACCGGGGGGTGCGCCGTCCGCAGTCCGTTGATCACCTCGACGCCGGAGATGTCCGGCAGTTGCAGGTCGAGCACCACCACGTCGGGACGGGCCGCGGCGACCACCCGGATCGCCTGGCGGCCCTCACCGCAGCTGGCCACCACCTCGTGGCCCGCCTCGGCCAGGTCACGAGCCACCCCTTCCCGCCACATCGGGTGGTCGTCCACGACCATCACGCGTACGCCGCTCATGACTGCCTCCTCGGCACGGTGAGTTCCACCTCGGTGCCGGCACCCGGTGTCGAGCTGATCCGGGCGGTACCGCCCAGGTCGGCCAGCCGCCCCCGGATGGCCTGGGCAACACCCAACCGTCCCTGGGCCGCCGCCTCGTTCAGCCGCTCGGGCGGGAAACCCGGCCCCTCGTCCCGGATCGACACGGTGACCGCCGACCCCTCGTCCTCGACCAGCACCCAGGCTCGACCGCCGCCGTGCCGGACCGTGTTGTCGAGCGCCGCTGCGACGGCCGCCGCCAGTTCGCGGGCCACCGCCGGGGGCAGCGGCACCGGGCCCGCCGGTGCGGACAGCGACACGGTGGCCGAAGCGTGCCGGCCGAGCAGCGTACGCAGGTCCACCGGTGCGTCGGCGGCACCCGCCGGAAGCGGTCCGGCACCGGAGATCAACGAGCGCAACGCCATCTCCTGCTCCCCGGCCAGCCGGGCCAGTTCGCCGGCTTCCCCGTCGAGGTGGGCACCCCGCCGCTGCACCAGCGCGAGCACCTGGAGCACCGAGTCGTGGATGTCGCGGGCCAGCCGTTCCCGCTCCCGGGTGGCGGCCTCCAACTCGACAGCCCGGTGCAGCCGCTCCCCGGCGGTCACCGTCAGCCGGGCGACGTGCCCGACCACCACGCCGGCGAGCAGCATCAGGATCGCTCCGTTGAACGCGCTCGGGGTGACCATGCCCCTGGTCGCCAGGTCGGTCGCGCCGAGCACCAGCGCCGCGACCGCGCCCCGCCGCCGCCCGCCGCAGACGGCCCAGGCCAGCACCGGCCCACTCAGCCAGGCCACCGGGAGGGTCGGCAGCCCCGCGTCGAGGGCCGACCGGCCCATCACCCACGGGGTGGCCAGCAGAATCGCCACCACCACGCCCAGATCGGCCAGGAGCAGCGGCCAGCCACGCCGCGCCGGATCCGCGTACCCGATCGCGGTGACGGCCGTCCAGAACGCCATGAACAGCACCAGCGCCGTCGCGGCGAGGGGATGGGCGTAGCGGTCCGCGTCGCGGATCAACACCACACAGACGTACGCCAGGGAGGCCACCCGGAAGACCGCGACGGCCCGCCAGAGCGGCACCTCGAAACCACCGGCAGCAGGCACGTGCGCCACGATGCCACAGGCCCTCAGGGCCCCCTGCGGCCAATGCACCTCGACCAACCCTGACGTACGGTGGTAAAAGCCGCGTAAACCTCTGCGATCTCTGTCGGGACGGGGCCATGACGAACGCAGGATCTCCCCCACCGCGTACGGTGGTGCCCATCGAACACGCCCTCCTGATCGCCGATGCCTTCGACCAGGCCCAGGTGACCGAGCTCCGACACTCGGTCGCCGCCTGCGCGCGCACCGCCGGGCTGCGCGACGACCGGCTGGACGACTTCGTGCTCGCCGTCAACGAGCTGATCACCAACGCGGTGCGGCACGGCGGCGGACAGGGCTGGCTGCGGCTGTGGGAAGAGCCCGGCCTGGTGTTGTGCGAGGTCGCCGACCACGGTCCGGGCATCAGCACCCAGAATCTCGACAACCGCAGCCGACCCGCGCCGGAGACGGCCGGCGGGTGGGGCCTCTGGCTGGCCCGCGAGCTGACCGACGCGATGGACGTCGAGACCGGGTCGGCCGGCACCACGGTACGCATCATCACCGCGACCGTCCCCGCCGAGCAGCACGTCGGCCGCCACCGCAGCGGCGAATAGCGACGGACCGGCCCGCCAGTCCTATTGCCGGTCGCTCTTACCAGCGCTCGCCGGTCAGCTTCTCGTAGACGTCCACGTAACGGGCCCGAGTGGCGTCGACCACATCGGCGGGCAACTCCGGAGCCGGGCTCCGCTTGTCCCAGCCGCTACGCGCCGCCCAGTCCCGTACGTACTGCTTGTCGTAGGAGAACTGGGCGCGCCCTGGCTGGTAGGACTCCGCTGGCCAGAACCGGGACGAGTCCGGGGTGAGCAGCTCGTCGCCGAGGACCAGGGTGCCGTCCGGCGCCCAACCAAGCTCGATCTTGGTGTCGGCGACCAGGATGCCCCGGTCGGCCGCCAGTTCGGCGCCCCGGCAGTACACGTCGATGGTCAGCCGCCGCAGCCGGTCGGCGGTCTCCGCGCCAACCTTGTCGACCACCTCGGCGAAGGTCATCGGCTCGTCGTGCTCGCCCGCCGGCGCCTTGGTGGACGGGGTGAAGATCGGCTCCGGCAGGATGGACGCCTCGACCAGCCCGCGCGGCAGCTCGACGCCGGAGACACTCCCGGTGTTCTCGTACTCCTTCATGCCGCCACCGGTGAGGAAACCCCGGGCGACGCACTCGACCGGAACCATTTCGAGCCGGCGGCAGCGGATCGCCCGGCCGGCGAACTCCGGCGGCACGTCGGTGGCCGAGATGACGTGGTTGGGTACCAGGTCGGCCAGCTGCTCGAACCACCACAGCGACAACGCGGTGAGCAGCTTGCCCTTGTCCGGAATCGGGGTCGGCAGCACCACGTCGTAGACGGAGACGCGGTCGGAGGCGACCAGGATCAGGTCATCGCCCTCGGCGTAGACATCCCTCACCTTGCCCGAGTGCAGAAGTTCCACGCGGACAAGTAGACCATGTGCCGGGCGTACCGCCGCTGGCGGTCCACCGCCCGACCGCCAGGGCGCGCACGGCCTCGGTACGGCTGGTCAGCGCCGGCGGCGGGTCATCCGGATCACCAGCAGGACGATCACGGCCACCACCGCCAGGCAGCAGAGCAGACTCAGGAAACCGAAGACGCCGAAACCGCGCCCGCGCCGTCGAGCCGCCTCCACCACCAGTTCGCCGGTGCCGGTCGACGCCCACGCCGCGACCGGAACGAAAACCGTAAGCACGACCGTACCCAGGAGCGTGCCGAGCCGCCCCCACCACCTACCGAAGGAAGACATGCGCCCATCCTCGCCGAGACGCGCAACCTCGGCCGGCCGAACACGCTCGGGTCGACGCCGTGGACAGCCGGACAACGACAGTGGCCCCGGACGGATCCGGGGCCACTTCATTGCAGTAGCGGGGACAGGATTTGAACCTGCGACCTCTGGGTTATGAGCCCAGCGAGCTACCGAGCTGCTCCACCCCGCGTCGGTAGGACCAGCCTACCCCATCCGTAACGGGCTCCATCACCAGCCCCACCCGTAACGCCCGGGGGTCGGGGTGCCGCCCCGCTGGACCACCGCCTGCCCTGGATGACCGAAAGAGGCCCCGGACGAATCCGGGACCTCTTCTCGCAGTAGCGGGGACAGGATTTGAACCTGCGACCTCTGGGTTATGAGCCCAGCGAGCTACCGAGCTGCTCCACCCCGCGTCGGTAGATCCACCGTAGCGCACCACCCCCGCTGCCCGCAAAACGACCCACGGAACGCCCGGTTCCACCGCCGCCACACCGCCGATTTCCGGTGGGCGCTCAGCTCAGTCGCCGCTCAGACACGGTGAAGCCCGCGGCAGTGGCGAGGAACGCCGAGCCGCGGGCTTCACCGTGTGAGTCGGTCAGCCGGTCGGTGAGGGACTACCGGAAGGGGCTGGCGGGCTCGGCGTGCCGTTGGTGCCCGCCGCCTGCTGAGCCTGCTGGAAGGCGGTGAGCGCCTCGTCCAGCGCGGCCAGCGCCCGACCGTACCGTTCGAAGTCCCCGGATGCCTGGGCGGCACGCACCTCGGTGATCGCGGCCCGTACCCGCTCGGCGGCCGCACCGAGGTCGCCGGTGAGCGGCGGGGCGTCGCTCGGCGACGGAGTGGCTGTCGGCGACGGAGGTGGCTCCTCACCCTCGGGCGGTGGCTCCTCACCTCCGGCCGGCGGCGGCGGGTTACCGGCGGCTGCCTGCTTGCCCTGCTCGACCAGCTGCTTGATGCCGTCGGCGACGTTGTCCGCCAGGACGACGTAGGAGCCCCCGTCGCCGTACGACATCAGCACCTTCTGCAGCAGCGGATACGCGTCCTGCTGGTTGCTCTTGACGTAGACCGGCTCGACGTACAGCATCCCGTTGCCGAAGGGCAGCGAGAGCAGGTTGCCGTACTGCACCTGGGCCTGGTTGGAGGAGAGCAGGTTCAGCTGCTGCCGGATGGTGGCGTTGGTGTTTGTCATCCGCTGGTGCACCTGCACCGGACCGGAGATCGCCGTCTGGTCCGGCAGCTCCAACACCTGCAACGTCGGCCTGCCGTCCTGGTACGAACCGGAGATCAGTGCGGCCAGGTTCTGCCGACCGTTGGGGGTGACCGCGCTGGTGAGCTGGAAGCGTGGCGCATCCTGGCCCGGGAACTGCGTGTAGAGGTAGTACGGCGGCTGCTTCTGCCCGCTGTCCGGCGCGTCCGGCACGTTCGGCACCTGCCAGAAGTCCTGGCCGGAGTAGAAGTCGCCGGGGTTGGTGACGTGGAACCGGGTCAGCAGGTTGCGCTGCACCTTGAACAGGTCGGCCGGGTACCGGAAGTGGTCGGCCAGCGCCGGCGGGATCTCGGCGCGTGGTTTGATCAGGTCACCGCCGAACGCCTTGTTCCACGCCTTGAGCACCGGGTCGTTCTCGTCGAACTCGTAGAGAACCACAGTGCCGTCGTACGCGTCGACGGTCGCCTTCACCGAGTTGCGGATGTAGTTGACGTTCTCCCGGGCCAGCTGGATGGTGCCCCGGCCGGTCAGCTCGTCGGTGGTTTCCTGCTGGAGGTTGACCCGTTCCGCGTACGGATAGGTCGCGGCGGTGGTGTAACCGTCGACGATCCACTGCACCCGGCCGTCGACCAGGGCGGGGTAGGGGTCACCGTCAAGCGTGAGGAACGGCGCGACCTTCTCCACCCGGTCCCGGGGGTTACGCACGTAGAGCAGCTTGGAGTTGTCGTTGACCGCCTCGGAGAGCAGGAAGTTCGCCTCCTGCTCCTTGATGGCGTAGAGCAGGCGACGGGTGAACGAGCCGATCTCGACGCCGCCGGAACCGGTGTAGGTGTAGTACGACTCGGGTCCCTCACCGTCCTCGCCGCTCTCGCCCGCCGGGCGGTCGAACTCGGCCGGGTTGGCGTCCGCGTTCGGCTTGCCGACGATGGCGTAGTCACCGGTGGCCATCCGCTCGCCGAAGTAGATCCGGGGCTGGCTCGCCGGAATCAGGTCGGTCGGCGCGGCGCACGACTCCTGCGACCGCTCGCCGAGCGAACCGGAGACGAAGAACGGCTGCCCACCGCAGACCACCCGGTTCGCGGGCGCGGCCACCACCCCGTAGCCGTGGGTGTAGACGGTGTGCCGGTTGATCCAGTTGCTCTGCTGCGCGGTCAGCTCGCCGTAGTTGATCTCACGTACGCCGACCACGTAGTCCTGGGTGGCGCCGTTCAGCGTGTACCTGTCGATGTCGAGCTTGGGACCGAAGTCGTAGAAGCCACGGACCTGCTGGAGCTGGGTGTAGGTCTCGCTCACCAGCTGCGGATCGAGCAGCCGGACATTCGGCACCACTGACGTGTCGGTGGCCAGGCTCTCCGGCGGGTTCAGGTTGTTGGCCGAGTACGCCGAACTCTGGGTGATGTCCAGCCCGAACGACGCGCGGGTGGCGTCGATGCTGCGCTGGATGTACGGCGCCTCCTTGTCCCGGGCGCTGGGCTTGACCTCGAAGGTCTGCACCGCCCACGGGTAGATGCCGCCGATCGCCACCGCGGAGACGCCGAGCAGGGCCAACGAGATGCCCGGCCAGACCAGGTTGCGCATCCAGGCGTTGGAGAACACGATGATCGCGATCGCGACCACCACGGAGATGTAGGCGAGGATCTCCTTGGCCGGCAGCAGGGCGTTGATGTCGGCGTAACCGGCGCCGTAGACGTTCACGCCGTCGTTGTACTCCAACAGCATCGCTCGCCGGTCCAGCACGTACGCGACGGCCTTGAGTAGGACGAAGACCGCGACCAGCGTGCTCAGGTGGGCCCGGGCGGCGTTGCTCATCCGGTCGCCGACGCCCTGCAGGCGTACCCCGCCGAACAGGTAGTGCACGGCCAGCGCGCCGATCAGCGCCAGCACCACCGAGGTGAAACCGAGCCCCAGCAGGAACCGCCAGAACGGCAGCTGGAAGACGTAGAAGCCGACATCGACGCCGAACTCCGGGTCGTCCACACCGAAGTTGCCGCCGTGCAGGAAGAGCAGCCACTGGTTCCAGCGGCTCTGCGCCGACAGTCCGGCGAAGAGGCCGACGACAGCGGCGGCCGCGGTGATCCACAGACCCAGTCGGGGGCCGAGCAGCATCCGGTACCGCTCCAGGGTGGCCTGTTCCGGTGAGTGGGGTCGCATCCGTGGGCGTAGCCGTTGCGCGAGCCAGAGATTGCCGCCGACGATCGCCGCCATCGCCAGGCCCGCGGCCAGGAAGAGCAGCAGCCGGGTGACCAGCACCCCCCGGAAGACCTCGGTGTAGTCGACCTCGGAGAACCAGAGCCAGTCCGTCCAGGCCTGCACTCCCCAGCCGAGCAGGGTGAACAGCACGAACACCCCGATCAGGACCCCGATCGTGACGCGTCCGCGTCGGCTCATCCTCGGCAGGGGGCTGCTGCTACGCATGACCACTGTTGGCTCCGCACGCTCGTTATGATCGGCTCCGACCAGGCACCCAGAGTACGGGGTGTTCCTGAAAGCGTGAGCGCAAGGTCATGCCGCGCGGCTCAGCAGTACGCCGGCTCGCCCCCGGAACGCAGCGTCGCCATCGCGTCCAACGCCTCGTCGAGCGTGCCCACCTTCACCAACGGCAGGTCCGGCTGCCGGTTACGGACCGCCTCGGCGCAGTTGGCCGCCGGCACCAGGAACGCGGTGGCGCCGGCCTGTTTCGCTCCGACCAACTTCTGCGGGATGCCACCGATCGGGCCTACCTGCCCGGAGTCGTCGATGGTGCCGGTGCCGGCGATGATCCGACCGCCGGTCAGGTCGTCCGGGGTCAGCTTGTCGATGATGCCCAGGGCGAACATCAGACCCGCGCTGGGGCCACCGATGTCCTTCAGGTCGAAGGAGAGGGTGAACGGGTGGGGCTGCTGCTGCTCGATCTCGATCCCGATCCGGGGCCGACCGTCGTGCTCCTGGCTGGTGATGGTGTCGGTTCGCGCGGCGCCGTCCCGGGTGTACCCGATCCGCAGGGCCGTGCCGGCCGGCTTGGCCCGGATGAGTTCGGTCAGCCGGGAGGCGAACGGCACCGGCTCACCGTCTACCGACGTCACCACGTCGCCGGGGCGCAGCACCGCGGCCGACGGCCCGTCGGCCGCGACCGTCTTGACCACGACCTGCACCTCGTAGCCGAGTTCCCGCAGCGCGGCGGTCTCCGCGCTGGTCTGCGAGACCTGGAAGTCCTCGGCGTTGCGCTGTTCCACCTCTTCCTGGGTCTCCCCCGGCGGGTAGACCAGTTCCCGCGGCACCACAGCCTGTTCGTCGGAGAGCCAGCCCTGGATGGCCGAGCGGAGCTTGACGCCGGGCTGCACCCCCACCGTGGTCAGCCGCAGTTGGCCGGCGGAGGTGGAGGTTTCCCGGCCGGTGACCTGGATGACCTCCTTGCCATCCTCCTGGCCCAGCGTGTCGACGGTCGGGCCGGGTCCGAGCACCACGTACGGAACGGGCGCGCCGAGCACCCCGATGCTGAGCAGTGCGGTGAGCAGGGCACCGAGCAGGACGGTCAGGCCGCGACGTCTCATGCGGCAGAGCGTACCGATCCCGGTCGCGGCTCCCGGTCGGCACGACGAACGACTTCGCCCTGAGCGGAACCGTGGTGGCGGCGGCTCCTGGCCCGGCGCGCGTACCGTAGACGTCGTGCCTGATATTCCGTTCGGTTTCGCGCTACCGGGTGGGCAGCCGCCCGACCCCAACGACCCTGCGCAGATGCAGCAGTTCATGTCGCAGTTGCAGCACCTGCTCTCCGCGTCGGGCAGCGGGCCGGTCAACTGGGACCTGGCTCGTCAGGTGGCGGCCAGTCAGCTCGCCGCGGCGGGCGACCCGGCGGTCTCCCCCTACGAGCGTCACGCGGTGGAGGAGGCGCTGCGCATCGCCGACCTCTGGCTGGAGCCGGCCTCCGCGCTGCCCTCGGGCATCCGCAACACGGTGTCCTGGAACCGCAACGAGTGGATCTTCAAGACGCTCGACGTCTGGCGCAAGCTGTGCGACCCGGTGGCCAGCCGGATGGTCGGCGCGATGGGCGACCTGGTCCCCCCGGAGGCCCGGGCCCAGCTCGGCCCGATGCAGTCGATGGTCGCCACCCTCGGTGGCGCGCTCTTCGGCGGCCAGCTCGGCCAGGCCCTCGGGTCGCTCGCCGCGGAGGTGCTCTCCGCCGGCGACATCGGTCTGCCGCTCGGACCGGCCGGCACGGCCGCGCTCATCCCCGCCAACATCAAGGCGTACGGCGATGGGCTGGAACTCCCCGAGGACGAGGTCCGCCTCTACGTGGCCCTGCGCGAGGCGGCGCACCAGCGGCTCTTCGAGCACGTTCCGTGGCTGCGGGGGCATGTCCTCAACGCCGTCGAGACGTACGCCGCCGGCATCCGGGTGAATCGGGAGGCGATCGAGGAGGCGATGGGACGGGTCGACCCGACCGACCCGGAGTCGATGCAGGCGATCGCCCTGGAGGGCATCTTCACACCGGAGGACAGCCCGACGCAGAAGGCGTCGCTGGCCCGGCTGGAAACCGCGCTCGCTCTGGTGGAGGGCTGGGTCTGCCACGTGGTCGACGGGGCTGCCGACGGCCGGCTGCCGAACGTCGTGGCGCTGGGCGAGGCGTTCCGTCGCCGCCGGGCGGCCGGCGGTCCGGCCGAGCAGACCTTCGCGGCCCTGGTCGGGTTGGAGCTGCGGCCCCGTCGGCTGCGCGAGGCGGCGGCGCTCTGGGCGGCGCTCACCGAGCACCGGGGGATCGCCGGCCGGGACGCGCTGTGGGGGCACCCCGACCTGCTTCCCTCCGACGACGACTTCGCCGACCCGGTGGCCTTCGCCATGGCCGACGTGGACCTGATGACCGAGTTGGAGAATTTCGACTTCTCCGCCCCGGGTGGCCCGGAGGAGAAGGCCCCGGGCGAGACGGAGCGCCGCGACGACACCGAGGGCGGCGAGGGCCGCAGCTGAAAGGCCGGGCACGGCCGCGCCGAGGCGGCGACATCAGCCGCTTCGGCCGGCCCCGGACAGCAGCGACCGGGTGTGCTCCCACCCGTCCAGTGCCGGATCGAGCCGGGCCAGATCCGCCGGACCGCGCAGTCGGTGCCAGGAGGGGGTCACCGCCAGGTCGCCGGGACGGGGTGCCGCCGCCCGCACGGCCGCGGGCACCGTGGCGTCCATGTCCAGCGGTGGCAGCCAGGACGGCACGGGTAGCCGGGCCGCCACCCCGAGCAACCCGGGCAGGCCGCCCTCGGCCGGGGCGACCGCTACCGGCCGGCTGGTCAGCGGACGCAGCAACTTACCGACGGTGAGTCCGGGCAGGTCGGGCGCATCGCCCGCGACGACCGCCACCTGCTCGTAGCTGTCGACCGTCGCCGGGGTCCCGTCCGCCGGCCCAGCACCGGTCGACGGATCCGTTCCGGCCGGGCCGCGGGCACCGGTGAGGGCGGCGAACACCGCGTTCGGGCTCGGCTCGGGCACCTCGTACACGGTCGTGCCGGGCCAGATCACCGCGTCGGCCAGCCAGCGGTCGGCTCTCGTGACCGCGACCGCGGTGTCCACCTCGTTGAGCATGGCGAGCAGGTCAACCACATCCTCAGCGAGCGCGCTGCGCCAGTCCACCGGGTCGACACCGGGCGGCGTCCAGGCGACCGGCGCGAGCAGCGCCACCACCACACGTCGGGCCATTCACCGACCCTACCGCTGCGGTACCGCGGCCCCGAGGTCCGTCAAGGGGCGCCGGCGACGGCCGCCACGCCCTCCAGATAGCCGCGCGCCCGTTCAGTCTTCGGGTACCTGCCTACCAGGGCCCAGAACTGCGCGTTGTGACTGGCCACGATGAGGTGGACCAGCTCGTGCAGCAGCACGTAGTCGATCACCCAGTCCGGCATCTCCTGGATCCGGTGGGACAGCCGGATCGAACGGTCCGCCGGGGTGCAGGAGCCCCACCGCCCATTCTGGTTGCTCACCCACCGGACGCTGGCCGGCAGGGCCTGGTTGCCGTACTCGGTGAGGTAGAGCTTGATCAGCCGGCCGGCGCGGGCCAGCAGTTCGGCGTCGGAGCGGACCAGGCGCCCCTCCCGGGCCGCCAGCCGGGCGAGCATCCGGTCGACCCACTCGCTCTCCTCGGCCCGGGAGAACTGGTCGGGGATGAGGACCACGACCCGCTCCCCGTCGCGGTAGGCGGACACCGTGCGTCGCCGACGCTGGCTGCGCCGTACCTCGACGACCGGCTTCCGCGGCCCTGCCATCAGTGGACCGCGCAGCCTCGGTTTGCTGTCACGTTGGCAAGCTAATGCGTTGTGACCAGGGGTCCGCAAGAGTCAACCCCCCGACACGCGTCCGGAAAATGGGGATTGGTCGCCAGGAGTCCCGAAAAAATTCTTTGCCGGACCCGGGGCAGCCGTCACGGTCACCCTTCGTGGTGACCGCCGAGGTGTCACACCCGGGCCGACCAACACGGTAAGTGATCATCGCGGCGGAGCTCAAATCGGGGGGTCGGACCCCTGCTCGACACCCTCACCAGCGCAATTGCGGGATGCTGGTCGGCGTGTCCCCGGCAAACTGACTGATCTGACCCATTTCGGCGTGCACACTCTCGACGTCGCCTTGCTCACAGTGGCAATGCGCAGCTGACATGGAACCGCCCACACCTGGGTAGGGTCCGCCAACCGGTGGTCACGTAGGTGGCCAGCGGACAGGACCGGCGCCGGGCGCCCTGAGCGACCGCCACCGGGAGACCCACCGGGTCGTTATCGACCGGTGGACGACACGAGGAGGGCACACCGTGGCCGACCAGGCCCAGACCTACAACGGTTACTGCGTCAAGTGCAAGGAGAAGCGGGACTTCGAAGGCCGTGTGGAGGTCTCGAAGACCGGCATGAACATGGCCAAGGGCAAGTGTCCGGTATGTGGCACAACAGTGAACCGCATCCTGGGCAAGGCGAAGGTCTGACGTACGCGCACTGGAGCGGGGGGTGGCCTGCGACCACCCCCCGCTCGCCTGCGCGGTGACTGTCGGACCACCGACAGTAGTACTCGCGGGTTGTGGATAACTCGCCGAAGCCTGTGGACAGCCCTGGATCCAGGGCCGGCCACCTGTGGACAACGATCGACGGAAAGCTTGGACGCGGTCACTATTCGTGCTCATGACGCGGACCGCCGAACGACCGTCCTCCCCCCGCCCCCGCCTGCTGCCGGGGCTCACCCGACTCTGGCGCGACCGGCACACCCTTCAGCTCGGGCTCGGTCGGGAGCGGGCGGTCCTAGTCGAGGTGGCCGACCCCCGGGCGGCCCGGCTGCTCGACCTGCTCGACGGCACCCGCAGCGAACGGCAGGTGCTGGCCGGCACGGGAGTCCGCCCGGAGCATGCTCGCGCGCTGCTCGACGCCCTGCGCACCGCCGGTCTGGTGGTGCCAGCGCACACCCTTCTACCCCGGGACCTCACCGGGCCGCGCCGGGCCCGGCTCGCCGCCGAGGCCGGCGCGCTGGCGCTGGCCACCGCCCGGTTGCCGGGGACCCCCGCCCAGGTACTCCGGCGCCGCCTGGCCGCCCGGGTGACGGTCACCGGCGGCGGTCCGCTCGGCCCCGCCATCGCGGTGGCACTGGCCCAGGCGGGCGTCGGCCACGTCCACCCCGACCTGCCCGGGGTGGTTCGTCCGCTCGATCTCGTCGGCACCGGTATCGCCGCCACCGAGATCGGCAGTCCGCTCGACGCCGCGGCCCGGGCCGCGGTACAGCGGGCCGCCCCCGGCACCGGTACCGGCCCGCTGCGTCGGCCCCGCCCCGACCTGGTCGTGCAACTCGGCTGTGACCGGCCGGCCGCGCTGCTGGCCGCCGGTCACGCCCAACGGCGACAACCACACCTGTTGGTGGACATCCGGGAGGGAATTCCGGCGGTCGGCCCGCTGGTACGGCCACCGGTCGGCCCCTGCCTGAGCTGTCTTGACCTGCACCGGGCCGACCGGGACCCCGGCTGGCCCACGGTCGCGGCCCAGCTCGCCAGCACCCCGCCCGCCCCGGCCTGTGCCGTGAGTCTCCTGCTGGCCGCGACCGGATACGCAGTCGGCGAAGCGTTGAGCCAACTCGATGGCGGCACACCCGAGACCCTCGGCGGATCGGTCGAGGTGCTGGCTCCCGGTAGCCTCCGGCGACGCTACTGGCCGCCGCACCCGCGCTGCCGATGCGGCGGCTGACCGGTGCACCGGCAGCACGGGTGCGGCTGCACGGCAGCAGCGGGCCAGCCGAGTCGGTAACAATGACCAAGTGACCGACATCCCGCGCCGGGCCGTGTCCCGGACCGCCAAGCTCGCCGCTCTGCCGCTCGGCTTCGCCGGACGGACCGTCCTCGGCATGGGAAAGCGCGTCACCGGGCTCGCCTCCGACGTGATCTCCGCCGAGATCCAGCAACGCACGGCCGAGCAGTTGTTCAGCGTCCTGGGCCAACTCAAGGGCGGGGCGATGAAGTTCGGTCAGGCCCTGTCGGTGTTCGAAGCCGCCCTTCCGGAGGAGATCGCCGCGCCCTACCGGCAGGCGCTGACGAAACTCCAGGAGGCCGCGCCGCCGCTGCCCGCCGCCAGCGTGCACAAGGTGCTGGCGGAGCAGCTGGGGCCGGCCTGGCGGGACCGGTTCGTGAGCTTCGACGATTCCCCGGCCGCGGCGGCAAGCATCGGGCAGGTGCATCGGGCGGTGTGGCGGCTACCGGACGGTTCCGGCCGGAGCGTCGCCGTGAAGATCCAGTATCCCGGCGCCGGTGACGCCCTGCTCGCCGACCTGAAGCAGCTCTCCCGGCTGGGAGCCATGTTCCGGGCCATCCAGCCCGGGCTGGACATCAAGCCCCTCCTGGCCGAGCTGCGGGAGAGGATCACCGAGGAGCTGGACTACGAGTTGGAGGCGGAGTCACAGCGTGCCTTCGCCGCCGGATACGCCGACGACCCGGAGATCTACGTGCCGGAGGTCTGCTTCGCCTCGTCCCGCGTCCTGGTGACCGAGTGGATCGAGGGCACGCCGCTGGCCGACATCATCCGGTCCGGCAGCGAGGAGCAACGCGACGAGGCGGGCCGTCTGATGGCCACTCTCCATCTCTCCGCGCCGGCTCGGGCCGGGCTGCTGCACGCCGACCCGCATCCGGGTAACTTCCGGCTGCTGCCCGACGGCCGGCTGGGCGTGATCGACTTCGGGGCGGTGGCTCGGATGCCGGAGGGTACGCCGGAACCGATCGGCCGCATCGCCGGGCTGGCCCTGCGCGGCGACGCCGACGGGGTGGAGGCCGGGCTGCGGGCCGAGGGCTTCGTCAGTGGCGCGGAGCCGATCGACGCGCGCGCCCTGTTGGAATTCCTGCGTCCGATGCTGGAGCCGATCGCCGCCGACGAGTTCCGGTTCACCCGGGCCTGGCTGCGCGCCGAAGCGACCCGGCTGGCCAGCCCTCGTTCCCCGGCCTATCAGCTCAGCCGACAGCTCAACCTGCCGCCGTCCTACCTGCTCATCCACCGGGTGACGCTCGGATCGATCGGGGTGCTGTGCCAACTGGAGGCCAAGGCCCCCTACCGGGGCATCCTGGAACGCTGGCTACCGGGATTTGCTCCGGTCGGTTGAGTGGTGACGCGGTGGGCGGGGACCGAAGGTCCCCGCCCACCGTCAGCGTGTTCGTCCTACAGAACGCCCAGTTCGCGGGCTGACCGGGCACGGCCGGTCATGGCGATGGTACGGGCGGATCGGGTTGCCTCAGTGCTCGTGGTGGTGCGACCGGCCTGAGGCCGGAGCATTCGAGCCCTCGACAACGCTTCGTGGAGTAGGTACATCTCGGCTCCGTTCGGAAGGTGCAGCACGGTGGTCAGCTTTCTCTCGGCCGGTGCGACACCGGCGGGGTCGGTCTGAATCGGGAACATGTCAGGCAGCCAGCCGGACAGCGCTGCGCGACGCGGCGAGCCCATTGGCCGCCAGCCGCGCCTCGGCCTCGACCCGCAACTCGGCGTCACGGGCGACGTCCTCCTTGCGCGGGCGGCCACGGGGCCGCTTGCGCGGAACGACCGCGCCACGCTCGAAGATCTCGCCACCCCAGACGCCCCACGGCTCGGCCCGCTCCACCGCACCGGCCAGGCACTCGACGCGCAGCGGGCAGTCCCCGCAGAGCGACTTGGCCAGTTCCAGCTCGGTGGGCGAGTCGGAGAACCACAGGTCGGGGTCGAACTTCCGGCAGGGCAGGTTCGCCTCCACCTCGACGCTCACGTCGAGCGGGGCCAACGCCAGACTCATCGCCCGGTCACCTCTCTCTCACTGCGATCTCGTGGATCGCGGTTCCGACGTACTTCGGCGGTGCAAAAAACTGAGGCCGCGGATCCCGGTGTGCGGGTTCCGCGGCCTCGAGGTGAGCCGGTGGTCTGTGGTCAGACCGGTCTACCTCGAGGTGGAACACCGCGGACGTCCATCCGCTTGTTGACGCCATCGACGCCCTTGCCCGTGAAGCCACTGCTCCCCTGGAGCCCGTTCGTGACCGGTGCGAGGATCAGCTCGGCCTGAATCTCGGCCCGGTGCACCTGCGGAGCCCACGGTCGCGCAGCGACGGTGGTGGCCCGGACGTCCGTCAGCGGAGCGGCGGTCGTCAGGGCAGCCGACAGCGGAGCGACGGCAACGGGCAGCGCCGTCGGACGCTGGTAGATGTAGCTCTCCATCGGTGCCACCTCCTTGACGTTCACTCGTGGTCGACCCGGAAACAGACCCCGTGAGCAGCCCGAACAGGGCCCCCTTCCGAGGTGTGCCCTGAGGCTATGCCGGCCGGCCGGGCGAGGGCAAACGAATTAACGGTCGGATTCAGAAAGTTTTCTGCGGGCAGATTTCGTCGACGGTCGCGCCCCCCACCAACGCCAGCACCGCCTCCCCGTAGAGGCCCAGTTTGCGTGGCCCGATTCCGGCGATCGCGACCAGTTCCTCGGCCCGGCCCGGCCGCCGCTCGGCCAGCGCCACAAGCGTCGCGTCGGTGAACACCACATACGCGGGCACCTTCTGTGCCCCGGCCACCCGGGACCGCCACTCGCGCAGCCGTTCGTGCAGCTCGTCGTCGATGTCGGAGGGACAGGTGGCACACCGGCCCAGCTTGCGGTCCGGTCCGGCGAGCAGAGTGGTGCCGCAGATCCGACAGGACACGAACCGGGTTGCGGCCCGCCGCTGCGGGGCCCGCCCCGGTCGGCCCGCGTCGACCCGCTCCGTCGTACCGGCGGGCGCAAGTTGCGGCAGGAATCGACTCGCTCGTCGGGGCCGGCCGCCCGGTGAGCGCGCCGAGGCGTACGACAGCCAGAGCCACTGCCGGGCCCGGGTGATACCGACGTAGAGCAGTCGGCGTTCCTCCTCGACCTGCTCGGTGGTGCGCGCGTAGGTGGTGGGCAGAGTGCCCTCGGCCAGGCCGACCAGGAAGACGGCGTCCCACTCCAGCCCTTTCGCGGAGTGCAGGGAGGCCAGCGTCACGCCGTCCACGGTCGGCACGTGCTGCTGGGCCGCCCGCCGGGCCAGCTCCTCGGTGAAACTGGCCAGGGTGACCGGACGCTCCACCGCGGCGGCCACGCCGAGCGGCAGGATCTCCGGCGTGGCCGCGTACTCCTCGGCGAGCTGCACCAGCGCGGCCAGCGCCTCCCACCGCTCCCGGGCGGCACCTCCCGGCGGCGGAGCATCCGGTGCCCATCCCACGCCGGCCAGCGCCTCGACCACCGCCGCCCGCAACGGGGTCTCACCCGGTACCGACCGGGTCGCCGCCCGCAGCGCGACCATCGCCTGGCGCACCTCGGCGCGTTCGAAGAACCGTTCCGCCCCCTGGACCTGGTAGGGCACGCCGGCCTCGGCGAGCGCCTTCTCGTACGCCTCGGACTGCGCGTTGGTGCGGAACAGCACAGCGATCTCGCGGGCCGAGGTACCGGCGTCGATCATCGCCCGGCAGCGGGCGGCGACCGCGGCGGCCTCGGCCGGCTCGTCGGTGAAGATCCGCCGCTCCGGCTCCGGGCCGGCCGGCTGCTGCCCGACCAGTTCCAGGCGCAGCCGTGCCTCGGTGCCCCGCGCCTGCGAGATGACCGCGTTGGCGAGCCCGACCACCTGCGGCGTCGACCGGTAGTCGCGGACCAGCCGGACCACGGTGGCCGCCCGATGCCGACGCGGGAAGTCGACAAGGTAGGCCGAGGTGGCCCCGGTGAACGAGTAGATGGTCTGTGAGGCGTCCCCGACCACGGTCAGGTCGTCCCGTCCGCCGAGCCAGGCGTCCAGCAGCCGCTGCTGCAACGGGTTGACATCCTGGTACTCGTCGACGACGAAGTGCCGGTACTGGTTGCGGACCTGCTCGGCGACGTCCGGATGCTCCTCGATCCCCCAGACCGCCGCACGTAGCACGTCCTCGAAGTCGATCACTCCGCCGGTCCGCTTGAGCCTCTCGTACGCGGCGAACACCTCCGCCACCTTCGCCGGCTCGTGCGACGTCTCCCGCAGCGCCTTGGCGGCGGCCACCACGTACTCACCCGGCTCGACGAGGGAGGACTTGGCCCATTCGATCTCACCGGCGAGATCCCGGGCCGCAGTCCGGTCGGCCCGTAGGCCGGCTTGCGCCGCGGCGAGCGTGACCAACCGGACCTTGCTGTCCAGCAACTCGGGCATGGCCCGGCCGTCGAGCAGCCGAGGCGCGAAGTAGCGCACCTGGCGCAGCGCCGCGGCGTGGAAGGTGCGTGCCTGCACGCTGGCCACGCCGGCCACCGCGAGCCGCTGCCGCAGCTCCGCGGCGGCCCGAGCGGTGAAGGTGACCGCGAGCACATGCCGGGCCGATATCTCACCGGTCAGTGCCCGGTACGCGATCCGGGACGTGACGGCCCGGGTCTTGCCGGTACCGGCACCGGCGAGCACGCAGACCGGGCCGGCCGGGGCGGTCACCGCCGCGCGTTGCTCCGGATCGAGCCCGGCGAGCACGCGTTCGGACGCGGAGTTAACCACCACAGCGGGGAATTGTCGCAGCTTCCCCGGACGTTGCAGCGGATAGCCTGTGCTTGATCGGCAAGCCACCGGGCGCGACGTTGGAGGATCTGACCATGCTCACGATGTATTCCACTCCCTGGTGCGGCTACTGCTACCGGCTGAAGTCGCAGCTCGACCGGGAGGGGATCGCCTACCAGGTGGTCGACATCGAGCGGGATCCAGCGGCCGCCACGTTCGTGATGCAGGTGAACGGCGGTAACCAGACGGTGCCCACGCTGCGCTTCGCCGACGGCAGCGCGCTGACCAACCCGTCGATCAACCAGGTCAAGCAGCACCTGGCGAGCATCGCCGCCTGACCGCACCAGAACGCTTCCGCATTCTCCCGCGTCGATCATGAGGTTGTTGCCCAGGTAGCCAGCTACCTGGGCAACAATTTCATGGTCAACTGCGCCGGAGGGGGTCGGGGGTTCGAGCGCGGGCACCGACCTCGGCCTCGGGTGCTCGGCGTTGCGCGGGCACCGAGGGCCGTACCGGCGGCTCGGATGGTGGGCTCAGGTGGCGGCCACGCCAGAGGTAGTTGCCGGCGAGCAGGGTCGCCACACCGACCGACGCGAAGACCAGCCGGTAGTCGAGCAGGGCGACGACGAGCGCGC
This sequence comes from Verrucosispora sp. WMMD703, assembly GCF_049178935.1. Taxonomy (NCBI): domain Bacteria; kingdom Bacillati; phylum Actinomycetota; class Actinomycetes; order Micromonosporales; family Micromonosporaceae; genus Micromonospora; species Verrucosispora sp. WMMD703. The sequence continues at coordinate 5,743,842 of NZ_JBMHMM010000004.1, forward strand.
CCATGCCGATCGAGAACGCCTGCGGGCACCTGACCGCCGCCTCGGCGGCGGCGGCTACCCGGCCGAGCAGTTCCGGCGGTGTCCGTCGTTGAATCAGGGTGTGCAGCCCGACCAGGGTCAACGGCAGCGACAGACCCGCCACCAGTACCGCGGCGAGGCCGAGCCACAGATTCGGGTACGCCAACATCAGCGCGGCAGGTCCGAACAGCGCCACCCCGACGGCCAGGGCACCCAGCTCACCGACCCGCCGCAGCACGGCTGCGGAGAGCAGCCCACCCACCAGGCCGCCGATGCCCTGCACGGTGAAGAGCACGCCGACGAACGCGGGTTCCCGCCCGAGCCCCCGGTCCACGTACGCGAAGATCAACGACTCGGTGAAGCCCATCACCAGCGAACCGAGGCCGTATCCGAGCAGCGCCCGCCGCAGTGCCGGCTCGCCCGCGAGGTGGCGGAGCCCGGCGGCCAGTTCCTGCGGCCAGCGCGGTCGGTGCTCGGCGCCACCGGCCGACGCGACGGACGAGGTGTGCGGCGCGGACGACCTGCCTGACGCGGATGACATGGGCGGCGTGTGCGACGCGGACGACGTGCCGGGCACCGCGACCGCCCGTGGCGCGCCGACCACCACGGCCGCGACCAGGAATCCGAGCATTCCGACCAGGGCCAGCAGCCAACCCCCGAGCGTCACGTAGAGGCCGGCACCGGCGAGCGGGCCGATCAACCGCAGTCCCTGCCGTGCTGTCTGCAACGCCCCGTTCGCCTCGCCGAGCAGGTCCGGCGGCACGAGTTCCCGCACCAGGCGGCTGAGCACCGCCCCGACGGTCAGGTTCGACAACCCGTACAGCGCGGCCACCGCGTAGATCAGCCACATGTCGCCCGCGTCGCGGACCGCGAAGAGGGGGGTGAGCAGCAGCGCCGTCGCGAGGTTGGTGGCCACGAAGAAGGGGCGCCGTGGATACCGGTCGACGAACCACCCGACCAGCGGCGCCAGCGTGCGTGGCGCGAGGATGACGAAGATCGTGGCACCGGCGAGGCCGTCCGATCCGGTGAGGTCCTTGACCCAGACAGCGAGTGCCAGCAGGAGGATCGACTCGGCGGTCATGCTGGCCAACAGCCCACCGAAGAGCAGACGGAAGTCCGGGCGACTCAGGACGGTGCGCATTGATCCTCCGGTGGCGCGACTCGGTGCGGCGGGCGGTTTCGGCGGAGCCGGCGACGCGGATCGCGCCGACCGGAGTCGCTGTCGGGTCTGCGTATTTCTGATGACACGCCCTCCGCCGGTACCTCCGGCGCCGGTCGCGACGTCCATACTGACCGTGGGGGGCGAATTTCATACAGTTACCGTCGCGTCCGCGGCGGTCGACGGAAAAGAGGACACTGTGCCTCCTGCCGCACCCAGCCCGATCCTGCGCCGCCGCCGGCTCGGCGGCGAACTGCGCCGCTTGCGCGAAGCCGCCGGACTCACCGGCGACCAGGTCATCGAACGCGTCGGCTGGGCGTCCGCGTCCAAACTGTCCCGCCTGGAGAACGGCCGCAGCCGCCCCGATCCGGCCGACGTCCGGGACCTGCTCGACCTGTACCACGTCGACGACGCCCTCCGGCTGGAGCTGCTCGGCATCACCCACGAAGCCGGCGACATGCGTGGATGGCTGAAGCGTTATCCGGCGATGACGCAACAGCAGCGCGGCTTCGCCGAGCTGGAGGCGGGTTGCGCCGAGATCTCCGAGTACAACCCGGTGCTGGTGCCGGGGCTGTTGCAGACCAGCGGGTACGCGCGGATGCGGATCTCTTCGGCCTGGCAGGTCGACCAGGCTGCCGGCGCCCCGGAGGCCGAGGACGAGATCGAGACGGAGATCAGGGCCCGACTGGCGCGACAGTCGGCGCTGACCCGGGAGACCGACCCACCCCGCTACACCGCGGTGCTGGAGGAGTCCGCGCTCGGCCACCGGGCCGGGCCACCCGATGTGCTCCATGAGCAGTTGGCGCAGCTCTGCGAGCTGGCCATGCTGCCGAACGTCACGCTGCACGTGCTTCCCCGGGACACTCCGATCGGCCAGTGGTACCTCCCGCCGACCGCGTTCTCGGTCTATCGGTTCGCCGACCCCCTCGATCCGGAGACGCTCGCCATCGAAGGTGGCTTCACCGACGTCATGTCGACCGAGGTAATCACCCTAAATCGCTATAAAGTGGTGTTCGAGTGGCTATGCACGGCGGCACTCTCCGCAACGGACACCCTCTCCTGGCTGATCGACTCGTCGGGACGGTTGTCCGTCGCGGCGACCCCGCCCACTGTGGCGAGTGGTCCGGCAACGGCGCCGGCCCAACGCCGCAGTTCCTCCGGGCGCCTGACGGAACGGTGACCAGCACCGGCCCACCGTGGGGACGTGCGGTGCCACTCGTTCCATCGGTTCACCTCAGGAGCGCAACGATGAACGAGTTCCGCAACACACCATCCGTCCTCGCCCAACTCGCGGGCGCGCCCTGGCGCACCAGTACGCGCAGCCAGACCTCCAACTGTGTGGAGGTCGCACCGCTGTCCGACGGTCCCGCCGCGGTGGCGCTGCGCGACAGCAAGGACCGGGGCGGCCCGGTGCTGCTGTTCGGCCGGGCGGGATGGCAGGGCTTCATCTCCGGTGCCAGAAACGGTCAGTTCGACAACCACTAGCGCGTACGCCTGCGGGGCCGCCGGCTGCTCAGCCGGCGGCCCCGTCGTCGTCTGTCCCGCACCGACGTTGAGCAGGGATCGGATGATCGGTCGGGTCTGCGGACCGTTGGGCGCGTTTCACTTGCTGGGACGAGCGCCGGGCGTACGATGGCGGGGTAGTGACGTGGAACTTCCACGGTTCCACCCGTCGCGACACATCCGGAGACCCAGATGCGGTTCCTGATCGTTCGCACCGACATTCGCGCCGCCGCCGACGCCGACATCACCGCTGCCTGGGCCGGAGGCCAGCGGCTGCGGGACGAGACCGCCCGGCCCGAGCCACGACGCCAGGTCGTCCACGCCGACGACCGCGACGCCGCACTGCTGCTGGCCCGCGCGATCGCCACCGTGGGCTCCGTACGCTCCGGTAAGCAGCGGGTCAAGGTGCTGCCGCTGGACGACGCACACCACCAACGAGCCGCCCCCGGCTGGCCCGGCACCTGAACCACCACCCGTCCGTCGTGGTCGACCGGCTCCCCCGCCGAGTTCCTCACCCAGCCGACCACGACGGCCCGTGTCCCCGGTCCGTGACCGCCGCGGCAACGACGGTCACGGACCGGGGCCGCACTCCAGATCGCCGCTCAGCAGTCCCCGTCGAGCCAGCGGTGCACCAGAAACAGCGCGATCGACGAGGGTGGTGGCAGCAGCAGCCGGGTGTCACCCACCTCGACGGTCCGTCCGGCGAGCGCCGCCTCGATCTCCTGCCGGGAGAACCAGCGCGCCTCGGCGATCTCAGCCGGATCCAGCCGCAGCGGGCACCCCGGGTCGGCGATGGCCAGGAAGCCGAGCATCAGCGAGCCGGGAAACGGCCATGCCTGGCTGCCCGCGTACGTGATGCCGGAAACCTCGACGCCGACCTCCTCGCGGACCTCGCGCAGTACCGCCGCCTCGGCCGACTCCCCCGGCTCCAGATAGCCGGCCAGGCAGGAGAACCGTCGCCCGTGCTTCGTACTGGGCCAGGTGGCGTTGTTGCCGAGCAGGCACCGGCCCTCGCCGCCGTCGATCCCGTCGTGCACGAGCACGATCATCGCCGGGTCGGTCCGCGGCCACACCCGCTCGCCGGTCGGGTCCACCCGGGTCCAGCCGGCCTCGTCCGCCCGGGTCGGCTCACCGGTCACCGGGTGGTAGAGATGCCGCAGGTGCCAGTTGGTCAGGGCCAACGCGGTGGTGAACAGTCCGGCGTCCCGGTCGCTGAGCAGGTGCCCGATGGTGCGTAGTTGGGCCGACCGGGTCTCCGGCACCACCGGCAGGGTGCCGTGTACACAGAAGACCGGCGCTCCGTCCGGCTCGACACCGAGGAACATCGCGCCGGCGGCGAGGGCCGGCGGCAGGTCGTCGGCAGCCACCAGCACCAGCTCCGGCACGGCGGTGTCGGTACGCACCAGGGCCCGCCCACCCGCCTCGACGTCCAGCACCAGCACCCGCGCTCCGGCCCACGCCTGGGCCAGCCACTGCGGATCGGTACGCCGGTGCGCCGCGCGGTCCAGCGTGGAACGGGCCAGCGGCGGGCTGCTGTTCCCGCATTCGCTCACCACGGCGCTCCACCGGAACGCCGGCCGGTGTGCGGCACCGTCGCGCGACCACGACTACGCACGCCGGTGTGCGGCACCGTCGCGCGACCACGACGACGCACGCTCGTCACGGGACGGGAACGGTCTCGACCTGGGCCAGCGTGGCCAGTGACGCGGCGACCCGCTCGGCGTCGCCGAGCACGACCGTGACAGCTCGGGACGGAGCGAGATAGCGAGCCGCCACCTCGGTGACGTCGTCGACACCCACCTTCGCCAGCCGGGCCGCGTGTTCGGCCAGGAAGTCCAGCCGCAGCCCGTTGCCGGCGTACGCGCTGACCAGCGAAGCCAACCCGGCCTGAGTGGAGATGCCGAGCTGGAGTGTGCCGAGTGCGTACTGCCGAGCCTGTTCCAACTCGTCCGGCGCAGGCGGCACGGTGGCGAGCCGACCCAGCTCGTAACTCGTCTCCAACAACGCCGGTGCCGTCACCTCGGTGGCCACCTCGGCGGCGGCCACCAGCACCGAGCCGGCCACCGCGTGCTCGATCAACGAGTGCGGGCCGTAGGTGTAGCCCTTGTCCTCCCGGATGTTCTCCACCCAACGCGAGGAGAAGTAACCGCCGAAGACCAAGTTCGCCAGTTGCAGGGCGGCGTGGTCGGGATGGGTACGCGGCACCGCCGGCAACGCCACCCGCATCGACGACTGCACCGAACCGGGTCGGTCGACAAGCAGCAGCGGACCCGGTTTCAGCGGCGGGGCGGGCGGCACCTCGACCGCGTGCCCGGCACCGTTCCAGCCGCCGAGGGCCTTCTCCGCCGCGTCCAACGCCCGTTCCGGACGCAGATCCCCGACCAGTACGAGCACCGCACCCGCCGGATGCAACCGCTGGGCGTGCAGCGACCGCAACGCCGCCGGGCGGACCGCGGCGACCTGCTCCGGCTCCGGTGTCTGCACGGCGTACGGGTGCCTGTCGAAGATCCGCCGGAGCAGTGCCGTACGGGCCAGGTGCGCCGGCTGGCTCCGGGCGACCTCGATGCCGTCGACTAGCCGACTCCGCTCGACGCCCACCCACCCGGCCGGGTAGTTCGCCCCGGTGAGAACCTCGGCGAGGATCTCCAGCATCCGGTCCAGCCCGGTGGCCAGGCCGGTGCCGGAGATCATCAGCCGGTCCGGGTCGAGCCCGGCGGAGAGCCCGCCGCCGATCTTCTGCAACTCGGCGGCGATCTGCACGCTGCTCATCGTCTCCGTGCCGGCGAGCAGGGTCTGCGTGAGCAGGTGACCCCGGGCCAGGTGAGCCCGTCCGAAGGGCATCCAGAGCCGCAGCTCCACCAACGGGACCGCCGGCCGGCGCACCACGATGACGGTGAGCCCGTTGCCGAGCGTGCGCTCGGCCTGCCGGGGCAGCTTGAGCCGGCGGGTCGGTCCCAGCGGCGGCAACGGTCGTCGCGGTGCGGTCGCGGTCATCGTGCACCACCTTCCGTTCGTGACTGCGGGGCTCGCAAACCCGGCTCACTCCTCGCACTCACCGAGACCCACCTCCGGGGAGGACCTCGACGGAGGCGCGGCGCTCCGGGCGCAGGGTGGCCGCGGCAGCCCGGACCTGCTCGTCGGTGACCTCGCCGATCAGGCTCGGTAGCTCACCGAGCAACCCCGGCTCGCCGCGCTGCTGCTCCAGCACCGCCATTCCCAGCGCCCGGCCGAGCACCGCATCGGTCTCGCGCAGCAGGTGGGTGGCCATCCGGGCCTGGGTACGGGCGAGTTCGCCGTCGCCGAGCCCGTCGTGGGCGAGCCGGTCCAGTTCCTCGTCCAGCGTCCGCAGCACCTTGTCCACGTCGCCGCCGGGCGGCAGATGCGCCTGGAGCAGCAACGCGGTCGGATCGCGTACGTCGAACGGGTCGCCCATGAAACCCAGGTAGCCGCCGACGCTGGTCACCGCGCGGTCCCGGCGCACCAACCGCTCCACCAACCGCGACGCGTCCCCGTCGGTGAGCACCTCGGCCAGCACCACGTACGGCAGGTAGGCGGCGAAGTCGCCGATCGGGTCGGGTACCCGCCACGCCGAAGCCACCGCCGGCAGCGGCGCCAACTTGTCGGTGTACGCGGTGCGCCGCTCGACGGTCAGGTCCGGCTCGGCGAAGTCCGGCCGGTCGGGTGCCGGACGGGCCGGTACGTCACCGAAGTGCCGCTCGATCAGCGTGACGGCCTCGGCGGTGTCGATGTCCCCGCTGACCGCGAGCACCGCATTGCCGCTGGCGTAGTAGTGCCGGAAGAAGTCCGCGGCGTCGGCGACGGTGGCCGACTCCAGATCATCGAAGGAGCCGTACCCGTCATGGGCGTTGGGGAAGGTGTCGAACAGCACCGGGGGCAGGGTCAACCAGGGAAACCCACCGTACGGCCGGTTGAGCACGTTGACCCGGATCTCCTCCTTGACCACGTCGACCTGGTTGCGCAGGTTCTCCTCGGTCAACCGAGGGCCACGCATCCGGTCGGCCTCCAGGAACAGCGCCCGCTCCAGGGCGTTGCTCGGCAGGGTCTCGAAGTAGTCGGTGTAGTCCAGATGGGTGGAGCCGTTGAAGGTGCCGCCGGCCCCCTGCACATGTCGGAAGTGGGCCAGCTTCTCCAGGTTCTCCGAGCCCTGGAACATCAGGTGCTCGAAGAGGTGGGCGAAACCGGTGCGCCCCTCCGGCTCGGAGCGGATGCCGACGTCGTAGACGACCGCCACACCGATGACCGGGGCGCTGCGATCGGGGGTCAGGACGACCCGTAGGCCGTTGTCGAGGGTGAACCGTTCGACCGGATACCTCGTCGCTGGGATTCTCGCTCTGCGGGTCGGCACGGATCCGACCCTAACGTCTCGGCGCGCCCGCCGGTGCCGGCGTGCGAGGAAGCGCACCGCGGTCGGGTCTGCGCGAAGACCCGACCGGAGCACCGCGTCCCGTCAGCCGGACGCGGTGCCCGTACGGTCGGTCGATGCCGGTCGGTGCAGCTCCACCAGGCCGGACGGAGCGGACCCGCCCGGTGTGACCGGCCAGGGTGCGAACGTCACGGCCGTGGCCAGCAGCAGCCCGACTGCCGCCACCGCGATCACCAGAAGCAGCTCACGCGCTGCCGAGCCCACCATGGTCTTCCTCCCCCGTACCCGATCAGGAGCCCCCCGGCCCCTCCCCCCGCAGCCAGGCTTCCCGAGCCGGTTCAGGAAGACAGTCGCCCACCCGACGGTCGGTACGCTGATTGCCGACTCAGGCTTTGCGGTGCCGCTCGGTGCCAGGCTGACGCGCCGACCAGGACCGGCCGGGGATGCCGGCCTCGCGCCCGCGCTGGAAACAGGGACGGCCGGGCCACCACCGGTGCGCATTGCACGGTGGTGACCCGGCCGACGCCGGGTGACCGAGAGGTCAGAGCGGACGGATGTTCTCCGCCTGCGGGCCCTTCTGGCCCTGCACGACCTCGAACTCCACCCGCTGGTTCTCGTCGAGGCTGCGGTAGCCGGAGGACTGGATCGCCGAGAAGTGGGCGAAGACGTCCGCGCCGCCGCCGTCCGGGGTGATGAAGCCGAAGCCCTTGTCAGCGTTGAACCACTTGACGGTGCCAATAGCCATGCTTGTTTCGTCTCCTTGACGGAACGTCAACTCCGCACCTGTTGCGGAGTTGAAAGAGGAATGTCCCGAGCGAACCTGCTCGGAACGCCTGTCGCTGCTGGTCGCCCCGCCCGGAGAAGTCCGGACATAACAAAGAGCGCCTGGGGCCACATTCCGCCAGGCGCAAACAGAGCTGGTAACCGAAACTGCAACGAGAGAACCCTACCACGGATCCGGCACCACGCCAGTGCTTCATGTCGACTCGGGAACCGAGCTGATCAGCGCGGTCAGCCCGTCGACGTCGAGCAGGTCCATCGGACGGACCGTCTCCCCGTCACGCACGTAGTGGAACGCCGCACCGACCCGGTCGACCGGCACACCGGCCAGCTCCGCCCAGGCCAGCCGGTAGACCGCCAACTGCACCGCCGCCACCTCGGCCGCGGTGCCCTCCGGCCGCGCGCCGGTCTTCCAGTCGACCACGTCGAAGCGGTCGCCCGGCCGGCGGAACACGGCGTCCATCCGGCCGCGTACCACCACACCGCCGATCACCGTGGCGAACGGCACCTCCACCTCGATCGGAGTGCGGTCGGCCCACTCGCTCGCCAGAAAGCGCCGCTGGAGCTCGGCCAACTCCTCGTCCGGCGCCGCGTCCGCGTCCGCCGCCCCCGGTAGCTCGTCGGTGTCGAGCAACCGGTCCGCGCCGAACCGCTGCTCCAGCCAGGCGTGGAACGCGGTGCCCCGGCGAGCGTACGGGTTGGGCTCGGTCGGCATCGGGCGGCGCAGTGCCCGGGCCAGCCCGGCCGGATCCCGGCGCAACGCGACAAGTTGCGTCACCGACAGCTGCTCGGGCAGCGACACCTCGATCGGGCCGGAGAGCCGGCTCACCTCCGCCCGCTCGGCCAGCAGCAGCTCAGCCTCCCGTCGCCACCGGGCCACGTCCGGATCCTCCCCGACCGCGTCGTCCGGCGGGTCCCCGGCGTCGCCGTCGGTCAGGAAACGGCGGACCAGCGCCGCCGCCTCGGCCAACACCGGACGGCGAGGGCCGAGTGGATCGGCGGGCCACTCGGCCCGCAGCACCACCTCGGTGGTCGGGTTCACCGCGTCCGGCGCGGGTTCCGGCGCCCACTCGTCGACCAGGTGGCCGGCACCGCCGTCCAGGCAGGCGTCGTGCACCTCGCGGAGCAGCGCCGACGGTCCGCGCGGCCGTTTGGTGCCCTCACCCCACCAGTGGCCGGAGCAGAGCAGCAGCCGCCGGGGCCGGGTCACCGCCACATACGCCAGCCGTCGTTCCTCCCGCTCGTCGTGGGCCCGCCAGGCATCGGTGAAGTCCTCCACCGCCCGGGCCACGCCACGCTGGTCGTCCGCCTCGGCCAGGGCCAACTCGGGCAGCCCGTCGGTGTCGCCGCGCAGCGGGAACGGCAGTACGCCCAGGCCGCCGAGCCAATGGTCAGAATTGCGGACCGGCCCCGGCCACACGCCACGACTCAGCCCGGCCACCGCCACCACGTCCCACTCCAGCCCCTTGGCGGCGTGTGCGGTGAGAATCTGCACCGCCCCCTCGACCACCTCGACCTCGCCCGGCGCGAGACCGCGCTCCTCATCCTCGGCGGCGGCGAGATAGGCCAGGAACCCGGCGAGCGTGGCGGCCGGCGACTCCCCGCTGAACCGGGCGGCCACGTCACCCAACGCGTCCAGGTGCCCCCGGGCCAGCCCGGCGTCACCGGCGCCGTCGCGGCCCGCCCGCACCGCCACCTCCACGTCGAGCCCGGTGGTCCGCTCCACGTCCGCGATCAGTTCCGGCAGGGTCTGGTCCAGCCGGTAGCGGAGCAGGCCCAGTTCCCGGGCGTACGCGCGCAGCCGCGCGTACCCCTCGGCCGAGTACGCCTGCGCCGGCCCCAGGTCGGCAAGCGCCTCCACGAGGGTGGCCTCATCGAGGCGGTCTGGGGTGATCTCCGGAGCGCCGTCGTCAGCCAGCCGGCGGCGGGCCGCCGCGATGGCCCTGGCCCGACGGTGCAACGCCACCAGATCCCGCGGCCCGATCCGCCACCGTGCTCCGGTCAGCAGACGCAGCAACGCCGCCCCGTCGGTCGGGTCGGCCAGCACCCGCAGCGTGCAGACCACGTCGCGTACCTCAGGGGTGTCCAGCAGACCGCCGAGCCCGACCACCTCGACCGGCAGGCCGCGCTCGCGCAGCGCGGCGGCGATCGCCGGGATCTGGCTGCGCAGCCGGACCAGCACCGCCGTGGTCGGGCGTCGCGTCACCGGGATGTGCTCGGGCGACACGCCCGATGTGCCGGCCGCCCCACGCCAGGCGGCCAGCAGGCTGTCGGCGATCCAGTCGGCCTCGTCGGCGTAGGTCGACAGCAGCGCGCAGTGCACCGTGCCGGCGGCGGCCCCGCGCGGGCTGCGATGCGGAATCGGCTCGTCGACAGCGAGCGCGGCGTGCAGCTCGGGCACCCGCGCCCCGGCCGCGCGTAGCGGCGTGGCCAGCGCGTTCGCCACCGCCAGGATCTCCGGTCGGTTGCGCCAGCTGGTGGTCAGCCCGAGCACCCGCGCCGCGCCGCCGTCGATGCGGGCGAACTCGGTCGGGAAACGGTCGAGCGTGCCGGCGCTGGCTCCCCGCCAGCCGTAGATGGACTGGCAGGGATCACCCACCGCGGTCACCGGATGGCCGTCGCCGAACAGCGCTCTGAGCAGCACCACCTGGGCATGGCTGGTGTCCTGGTACTCGTCGAGCAGCACCACCCGGTAGCGACTACGCTCGATCTCACCGACGCCGGGATGGTCCCGGGCGACCCGAGCCGCCCGAGCGAGCTGGTCGGCGAAGTCCATCGCCTCGAAATCGTCCTTCCGGCGGGCGTACCCGCGCACCAGCGGCAGCAGCTTCAGCCGGGCCTGCTGGAGAGCGAGGGCCTTGCGTACCCCGGCGTAGATCCGCCCCGGACGTGACTGCACGTCGGCGAAGAACCGGCCGGTCCAGGCGGCCAGCTCGTCCGGCTCGACCAGGTGCTCGTCCAGCTCACCGGCGAGCGCGAGGACCGCGTCGGTGACGGTGCTCGGCATCCGGTCCACCTCGGACATGTCCCCGTCGTAGTTGCGCACGATCAGGTCGACCAGCTGCCAGCGGGACGCCTCGGTCAGCAACCGGGTGGAGGGCTCGTAGCCGGCGCGCAGACCATGCTCGGTGACGATCCGCCCGGCGTACGAGTGGTAGGTGGCCACCGTCGGCTCACCGGCGAGGGGGTCGTCGAGCGGGTTGCGCTCGCGGCGGCCCAACCGGCGGACCAGCTGGTCGAGCCGGACGCGTACCCGGTGCGCCAGCTCACCGGCGGCCTTGCGGGTGAAGGTGAGGCCGAGCACCTGCTCCGGCCGGACGTACGAATTGGCCACCAACCACACCACCCGGGCGGCCATCGTCTCGGTCTTGCCCGAGCCCGCACCGGCGACCACCAGCAGCGGCTCCACCGGCGCGGCGATGATCGCCGCCTGTTCCCGGGTGGGCGCCGGCAGGCGGAGCAGCTTCGCCAGTTCCACAGGCGTGTACCGGGGGCCGGCGTCCGCCGCGCGGGGTGCCGGTGGGACCGGCTCGAACAGGGTGGGCTGCGTCACGGCTCGACCACCTGCCGGCCCTGACCGGAGACCGGACAGCTGCTGCGCACCGGGCAGACCCGACACTTCGAGTTGGCGACCGCCGCGAAGGTCGAGGCGGCCATCGTGTCGGCGGTACGGCGCACCAGCGCGGTCGCCCAGCCGGCCTCCGGACCGTCGGTGGTCGGCGGCTGGGCCTGCTCGCGGGCATCCTTCGCGCCGGTGCCGAGCTGCACCAGTGCCGCGCCACCGGGCTCGTCGCCGAACTCGGCGAACGCGCCAGCCTCCACCGCCGCCTGGTACGCGCCCAGCTGGGGATGTTCGGCCACCTCGCGCTCGGTGACCGCGGTGGACTTGCCGGTCTTCAGGTCGACCACCACCAAGCGGCCGTCCGCGTCGATCTCCAATCGGTCGACCCGGCCGGTCAGCTCGACCGGCCGGCGCGGATCGTCGAGGCGTACCGCGAACTCCTGTTCGATGGCGAGCAGCCGGCGCGGGTTGGCGGCCAGCCAGCGCAGCAGCTTGTCGACCATCTCCTCGGCGCGGGTCTGCTCCGGACCGACCATCCACCGCGCGGCCAGCTCGATCGCGTCGAAGCGGGCGGCCACGTATTCCAGCAGCGTCTCGCGGTCGGCCCTGGCGTCCTCGGCGAGCATCGCCGCCGCGTGCACCAGGTTGCCGACGCCCTGCGCGGTGCTGGCCGGTGCGCTGCCGCCGTGCCGTTCCAACAGCCAGCGCAGGCTGCACCGCAACGCGCTCTCCATCCCGGACGGGGTCACCCGGACCGGCTCACCGTCGTCGACGATCGGCCGGTCGTCGGAGAGCGGGCGCAGCCCCCACCAGTCGTCGGGATGCGCGCCGGACACCCCGGCGGCGGCCAACCGTGCCAGTTCGGCCGCTGCCGCGCGCCGCCGGGCGAGCGGTGCCGCCGGATCGGCGACCGCGGTACGCAGCTCCGCCACCAACGCGGGCAGTGTGAGCGCCCGGGGCGGCCGACTCAGCGGCAGCCGAGCCGGCGCGGAATGCCCGTCCCCGGTGGTACCCGCCGGGCCGTCATCGTCCGGGATGCCGTCCGCCGGGGTGCCGGCTGGGAGCGGCTCGTCCGGCGGCTGGGGCCGCGGCGGACCGCCGGCACCACCCGGATCGTCGGTGGGGCCCAGCTCGTAGAGGAATCGGCTGGGTTGCTCCTCGTGGTCGTCGCCGCCCACTGACGCGGAGGCGACCGCGCTGACCAGCAACCGCCGCCGAGCACGGCTCACCGCGACGTGGAACAGCCGCCGCTCCTCGTCGAGCAGCGCCGAGGTCTGCCCGACCACGGTGGCGAGCGCGGCCGCGCCGTCGCCTCGGCCGGCAAGCACGTCGACCAGGCGCTCCGAGCCGAGCAGGCTGCCGCGCAGCCGCAGATCCGGCCAGACACCCTCCTGCACCCCGGCCACCGCGACCAGGTCCCACTCAAGTCCCTTGGCCGCGTGCGCGGTGAGCAGCCGCACGGCGTCGCCCCGGTCGGCGGTCGGTGCGAGCGTGTCGGCCGGCAGCTCCTGACCGAGCACGTGGTCGAGGAAGACCTCGGTACGCGCGCCCGGCAGCCGATCGGTGAACCGGGCGGCGGCGTCGAAGAGGACAAGTACGGCGTCCAGGTCACGGTCGGCCGCCTCGGCCCGGCGACGCCGGGCGAGATCACCCTCGCCGGCCACTGTCGGGCCTCGGGTCAGCGCGGCCGACCACAACTCGGCCAGCCCACTGGCCCGCCATACGGCCCAGAGGACCTCCTCCGCGGTGGCGGCCGGCCGTTCGGCCGCCTCCCGGGCGACGGCCAGCAACCCGGCCACCGTCTGCGCCGGCTCGGCCCAACGCCGCTCGACTCCGATCAGCTCGGCCGGGTCACGGAGCGCCTCGATGATCAACTCTCCGGAGGGCCGCCGGTCGCCCCGGGCCAGGGCGAGGGCACGCAGGCCCTGCCGCAGGCGCCGCTCCGCCAGCGGGTCGGCACCACCGAGCGGCGAGTGCAGCAGCGCGACCGCGGCCTCCTCGTCGAGCCGCTCCGGCTCCAACGCGCAGCGCAGCAGGAGCAGCAGCGGCGCGACCGCCGGTTGCAGGTGCAGCGGAAGATCCTCACCGTGCACCACGGTCGGCACGCCGGCCGCGTGCAGCGCCCGACGCAGCCCGGGCAGCTGCCGGGCGGTGGAGCGGACCAGCACCGCCATCCGCGCCCACGGGACGCCGTCGAGCAGGTGTGCCTCCCGTAACGCGTGCGCCAACCACGCCGCCTCACTCGTGGTCGAGGAGAACGTGCGTACCTCCACCGTCCCCGGTGGGGTGTCCGGCAGCGGTCGTAGCTGCCGGTGTGCGGCCGGCCCGCGCAGCCGTCGGCCCAGCCGGGTGGTGGCGGCCAACAGCCGCTCCCCCGCGCGGTAGCTGGTGGTCAGCAGCACCTGGGCGGCCGGTGCGCCGGAGGCGGTCCGGAACCGGTGGGGGAAGCTCGTCACTCCGCCCGGGTCGGCTCCCCGGAAGGCGTACGTGGAGGAGTCGGGATCGGCGAAGGCGACCAGGGAAAGGCCGCCGCCGGCCACCGTGTCCAGCAGCTCCAGCTGCGCGGGGTCGGTGTCGGCCAGCTCGTCGACGTAGACGTGCGCCAGCCGGCGCCGCTCGGCGGCGAGCAGCTCCGGATCGTCGCGCAGCATCCCGGTGGCGGCCCGGACCAGCTCCGCCGGGTCGTAGGCGACCGAGCCGCGGTTGGCCACGTCACGCAGGGCCAGCACGGCCACGTACTGCCGGAGGAACCGGGCGGCGGCCGGCCAGTCGGCGCGGCCGAGCCGCTCACCGAGCCGGGCCAGCTCGACCGGGCCCACCCCCCGCTCGGCGGCACGCATCAGCAGGTCGCGCAACTGGGCGGCGAATGCCCGGGTACGCAGCGCCGGCCGCAGATCCGCCGGCCAACCGACCTGGTCGTCGTCGGGCTCCGCGTCGGCCTCCGCGTCGGCCTCCGCACCGACGACGTCGAGCAGCTCGCGAATGATCAGATCCTGCTCCGGACCGGTGAGCAGCCGGGGTGACGGTTCGCCGCGTTCGGCAGCGGCCCGTCGCAGCAGACCGAAGGCGTACGCGGGGAAGGTGCGCACCAGCGGCTCACGCAGCACCCGCTGACCGGTCGCGGCGATCCGCGCCTCGATCCGGTGCCGCAGATCGGCGGCACCGCGTCGGCTGAAGGTGAGCACCAGAATCCGCTCCGGGTCGACACCCTCGGTCACCCGGGCGGTGACCGCCTCGATGAGGGTCCGGGTCTTACCCGTGCCCGGCCCGCCCACCACGAGCATTGGACCAGCAGTGTGCGCGACGACCTCCGCCTGCCGCGGATCGATCTGCCCCGGCGCGGCCTGACCCTGTTCGGCCTGACCGGACGCGGCGTGACCCGGCGCGGCCTGACCTGACCTGATCTGACCCTGCCCGGCCTGACCTGACGTGATCTGACCCTGCCCGGCCTGATCCGGCGCGCCCTGACCCTGCCCGGCCTGACCTGACCTGACCTGATCCGGCGCGCCCTGCCCCTGCCCGGCCTGCGGGTGAGCGGCATCCGAGGGGGGCTCGACGGACGGGCCGCTCCCCTCGGTCGGCCCGGCGGGCCGACGCACCAACCGGTACGCCTGCATCCCGCCATCCCATCACGGCCCTGCGACACCGCCCGACCCGCCACACCCGCCCGGTCGGTGTCCGGCGCTCGGCTTGCGGCAAGTCGGGGCTTCCGCTCGACGGGAAGGCCCGGTTCGCCGCATCCCAAGCCGATCACAAGCCGAGCCGACCGCATCCCGAACCGACCGCATCCCGAGCCGACCACGTCCCGAGCCGGGCGGCCGGGGCGACGGGCGGCCGGGCCGCGTCACGGCCAGGCGGCGGTCAGGTGAGGTGGGATTCGATCAGAT
The DNA here is from genome assembly GCF_049178935.1 of Verrucosispora sp. WMMD703. NCBI lineage: Bacteria > Bacillati > Actinomycetota > Actinomycetes > Micromonosporales > Micromonosporaceae > Micromonospora > Verrucosispora sp. WMMD703. Next base: position 5,759,135 of record NZ_JBMHMM010000004.1, read on the forward strand.
CGAGCGCACTCGGGACGGTGTCGACCGACCGCAGCAGGTCGAAGCCGGCGGGCTTGAGGAAGGTCTGATCGGTCAGCTTGCGCAACCACTCCAGCAGCGGGTCGTAGAAACCGTCGGTGTCGACCAACACCATCGGCTTGTGGTGTAGGGCGAGCGTCGCGGTGGTCCAGACCTCGAAGAGTTCGTCGAGCGTGCCGAGCCCGCCGGGCAGGGTGAGGAAGGCGTCCGACTTCTCGATCATCAGGATCTTCCGACTGGCCATCGACTCGGTGACCAGCAGTTCGTCGGAGGCGAGGTCGGCGACCTCCAGGTCGACAAGTGCCTGCGGGATCACGCCCACCGTGCGACCTCCCGCCGCGCGTGCGCCGTTGACCAGCGCACCCATCATCCCGACGCAGCCCCCGCCGCTTACCAGCGTGTGCCCACGCCGAGCAATCTCCGCACCGGTGTCGGCAGCCAGGTCCAGCCAACGCTTGTCGAGCGTGCGGGAGGATGCGCAGAACACGCAGATCGCGGCCATCGTCAGCGCCCCGCCGGGTCGTCGGTCGCGGCGGATTCGTCCGCGGCGACCGACGACCCGTCAGCAGCAGCCGACCTCTCCGCCGCCTGCCGGTTGAGGCCAGCCGAACCCTGCGCAGCCGCCTGCCCGTTGGCGGCGGCCGACTCGGTGGCGGCGGCCTGCTGGTCGGCGGCGACCCGGGCGACGGCTTCCTCGCGGACGGTCTCCTGCTCGACGCTGAGGGCGGCCTCGGCCTCCACGATGTGCCGCACCGCCGCCGCGACATCGTCGGTGACGCAGATCAGCTCCAGATCGACCGGGCCGATCTTGCCTTCGGCGGCCATCGTGTCACGCAGCCAGTCGAGCAGCCCTTGCCAGTAGTCCGCGCCCATCAGCACCACCGGGAACCGGGTGACCTTCCCGGTCTGCACCAGGGTGAGCGCCTCGAAGAGTTCGTCCATGGTGCCGAACCCGCCGGGCAGCACCACGAACGCCTGGGCGTACTTGACGAACATGGTCTTGCGGGCGAAGAAGTAGCGGAAGTCGATGGCCAGGTCGACCCACTCGTTGATGCCCTGCTCGAAGGGGAGTTCGATGCCGAGGCCGACGGAGTGGCCGCCGGCCTCGCTGGCCCCCCGGTTGACCGCCTCCATCACGCCCGGACCGCCGCCGGTGATCACCGCGTAGCCGGCCCGGGCCAGCGCCGCCCCCAGCGCCTCGGCGAGCTGACACTCGGGGCTGTCCGGCTTGCTGCGCGCCGACCCGAAGACGCTGACCGCCGGCGGCAAATCGGCGAGGGTGTCGAAGCCCTCCACGAACTCGGAGAGGATCCGCAACGCCCGCCAGGCGTCCTTCGTCTTCCAGTCGGCCCGCGCCCGGGAGTCCAGCAGGCGTTGATCCGCAGTGCTATTGGTGATCGACTGGCGACGTAGTGTGACGGCGCCGCGATGCCGCTCCTGTTCTCGTTCGCGCCGGTTGCTCTGGGTCATGGAAGCAACCGTAGTGGAGTCCGGCCGGAGAACCCGGCAAACACTTTGTGATCTTGTGCAACCAAATCGCTTTCCCGTACGTCTTACTATTCACATACCGGGTATGCCCCGGCGCGCAGGCTTCGGGGGAGGAGACAGCGTGATCAGCAACAACGAACGGATCCGGATTCGCCGCCAGATGCAGCGACGCATCCGCGACGTGGTGGCCGAGCGCCGCCGCACCCGCCTGCTCGACAAGCCACCCGAACCGCCGACCGATCCGGGCGCTGAGTCCCACCTGAGCGCCGTCTGACCGTCGACGCGCTCACCCGCTGACGGGGCCGGGACGATCAGGCGGCAAGCCAGCGATGCAGCGTCGCCGCACCGTCGCGGATCTTGCTGATCTCGACGTGCTCGTCCGGGTGGTGGGCCAGGTTCGGATCACCCGGGCCGAAGTTGAGCGCCGGAATCCCCATCGCGGCGAACCGGGCCACGTCGGTCCAACCCAGCTTGCCGATGGGCGCGGCGCCCACCGCCGCCAGGAACTCGCGGGCGGGAGCCGCCTCCAGCCCGGGCAGGGCACCGGCCGCGCAGTCGGTCACGGTCAGTTCGTAGTCCGCGAAGACCTCACGCAGGTGCGCCTCGGCCTCGGCCGGCGTACGGTCCGGCGCGAAGCGGTAGTTCACCTCGATCTCGCACCGGTCCGGCACCACGTTGCCGGCGACCCCGCCGTGGATGCGGGTCGCGTTCATCCCTTCCCGGTAATCGCAGCCGTCGATGGTTACCCGCCGGGCCTGGTACGTCGACAGGCGGCGGAGCACCTCACCGGCACCATGGACCGCGTTGACCCCGTGCCAGGAACGGGCCGAGTGGGCCCGTACCCCGGTGGTCACCACCACGGCTCGCATGGTGCCCTGGCAGCCGGCCTCGACGATGCCGTACGTCGGCTCCAACAGCAGCGCGAAGTCGGCCTCCAGCCAGTCCGGGTGCGCCTGCGCGACCAGGTGCAGGCCGTTGTACCTCGACTCGATCTCCTCGGCCTCGTAGAAGAAGTACGTCACGTCGTAGCGTGGCGCGGGCAGGCTCGTCGCGAGATGCAGTGCATAGGCGACCCCGGACTTCATGTCCGAGGTGCCGCAGCCGTACATCAGGTCGCCGCGCAGGGTCGACGGGAAGTTGTTGTTCAGCGGCACCGTGTCCAGGTGGCCGGCGAGCACCACCCGGGAAGCCCGCCCCAGGTCGGTACGGGCCATCACGGTGTTGCCGTACCGGTAGGTGGTCAGGTGCGGGACCACCCGCAGAACCTCCTCCACGCAGTCGGCGATGGCCTTCTCGTTGAGGGACACGGACTCGATGTCGACCAGCGCGCGGGTCAACGCCACCGGATCGGCGAGGACCTCGGGGGTAAGCGGGTTCTCCATGGTCCGCACGGTACCGTCACAACCGGCGACCGTGAGACGCGAGCCCTTCGACGCAGCACGAGGCGTGGGCCGGAGAGCCGCAGTCGCGAGCAGCAGCAGCAGCCCGCAGGGGAACGAGAGGTGAGTAAGTGACGTCCACACAATCCGCGTGGGGCATCGGCCTGGCCACCGTCACCGCCGAGGACCAGGTGCTGGACGCCTGGTACCCGACCGGCAAGCTGGGCCTCGGCGAGCTGCCACTGGTCGCCGGTGAGGACGAGGCCGACGTGCTGGACCTGCCGCCCGGCGCGATCGGCGACCGAGCCCTGCCGGGTCTGCGTACCGTCCAGGTGGTCACCGTCATCGGCTCGCTCGACGATCCGATCAAGGACGCGGCGGACGCGTACCTGCGGCTGCACCTGCTCTCCCACCGCCTGGTGCGGCCCAACGAGATCAACCTCGACGGCATCTTCGGCAAGCTGGCCAACGTGGCCTGGACCTCCGCCGGGCCGTGCCCGCCGGAGCGGGTGGACGAGTTGCGCGTCATCGAGCGGGCCGCCGGCCGCCACCTCGGGGTGTACGGGGTGGACAAGTTCCCGCGGATGACCGACTACGTGGTGCCCTCCGGGGTGCGGATCGCCGACGCCGACCGGGTCCGGCTCGGCGCGCACCTCGCCGCCGGTACCACAGTCATGCACGAGGGCTTCGTCAACTTCAACGCCGGCACGCTCGGCACCTCGATGGTCGAGGGGCGCATCGTGCAGGGCGTGGTGGTGGGTGACGGTTCGGACATCGGCGGCGGCGCCTCCATCATGGGCACCCTCTCCGGCGGCGGCACCGACAAGGTACGCATCGGCGAGCGGAGCCTGGTCGGTGCCAACGCCGGCGTCGGCATCTCGCTCGGCGACGACTGCGTCGTCGAGGCGGGTTGCTACATCACCGCCGCCTCGAAGATCAGTCTCCCGGACGGCCGGGTCGTCAAGGCCCGCGAGCTGTCCGGCGTCGACGGGTTGCTGTTCTGGCGCAACTCGGTCTCCGGCGCGCTGGAGGCCCGTCCCCGCACCGGCCGGGGCATCGAGCTGAACGCCGCCCTGCACGCCAACGACTGAAGCCCCGGCGGGGCGAGCCCTGATCGGGCCCGCCCCGCCGGTGCGGCTCACCGCAGGCGGTACGCCTGAATGATCCGCTGGGTGACGGTGTTGCCGTCGGTGTCGCGGGCGGTGGCCCGCAACGACACGTGGCCGGTGCCGCGTGGGTGCTGCACGGTGGCCTGCCAGCCGCTACCGACCTTGCGTAGCTTGGCGCGCTGCCAGCGCTTGCCGCCGTCGTAGGAGACCTCGACGGTCAACGACGCCGTCTTCGCCACCGGTGCGCCGGGTTGGCGCTGCAACGCGACCGGAATCACGAAGGACCGGCCCGCCGGAGCCGCGTTCCGCTCGTCCAGCCGCGGCGCGAACCGGATCGCGGAGGCGGGCAGCCGCACCGGGTCGTCGCCGCGTACGTGCCGGGACCGGAAGGTCCAGGTGGTGGCAACCTCCGTGCTCAGGTCGCTTACCGTACGTTTCGCCGACGTCTCCAGCCGGTACCTGGCGGGACCGGCGGGCACCTCGAACTGGCCCCAGCCGGGATCCTCGGACTCATTCACCAGTTTGCCGTTGCGGTACAGGGCGGTACGTCCGGCGTCCGTAAGCGAACTGCCCAGGTGTCCGGCCGCGTCGCTGTACAGCGGCACGGACAGCGTGATCAGGTCACCCTGCCGGGTCAGGCCGTCGTCCGGCCAGCGCGGCACCGGGAACGACTGTCCGTGGGGCGCACCGTTCCAGACCTCCCGGTAGGTCCGCCCGGCCCGGTACGTCGTCGGTTCCGAGAAGAGCACGGCCACCGGTTCGAGCCAGGGCACGTCGTCGCTGCGCGTGCCGAACCACAGCTCGGTACTCCAACGCACCGCCCCGGTGTTGTAGTACTCGACCCGCTGACCCGGTACCGCGGAAGGCAGCCCGACCGCCCAGCCGCCCAGGTCGGGCTCGAACAGGGCGAAGGACATCCGCTCGGCGAGCGTGCCGGGGTAGCCGTCCCGGAACGTCTGCTTGACGGTGGCCAGGTCACTGCTGCGGTAGTGCCGGGTCAACCCGGCAGGCATCCGGCCCGGCACCATCTCGGCGAGGGCGTAGAGATACGGGCTGCTGGCCGCCTCCAGGTCGGCGAACTGGCTGCTGAACACGGCGAAGAAGTGGTCTGCCGCAGTCCGGCCGCCGAGCTGCCCGGTGAACAGCCCACCGAAGTCGTCGGCGACCGCACCGAACCCGGCTATCCCCTCGTCGAACAGGAAGTACGCGTCGACAGCGACGAGCGCCGGCGTCGCCGACCGGTCCGGCACCGTCATCCGCACCGGCTTCGCCGTACGCGCGTCCACCACGGTCTCGGCGTCCGACTCCACCACCAGTTCCGGCTGGGTCATCAGCACCAGTTCCTCGCTGGCCTCGTCGAACAGGAAACTGGCCAGCCCGTACCGCCCCTTGGGCACCCGCACCTCGGCGGTGCCGTCCGGGTCGGACACGAAGATGTCGGTGAAGTCGTCCAGCCCGAGCAGGAAGGTCGCGTACTCGTCCGGCACGGCACCCTCACGGCTCAGGTGGCGCAGGGTCAGCGTGTAGCTCTCCACCTCCTTGTGCACGGCCACCGGCGTGATCGCCACCAGGTCACCGGCACGGGCGACCACCCGACCGGTGTAGTGGCCGTCCGGGCTGTCGACGCTGGTGTCGACGGTGACCGTGGCCGACGCGGTCCCGCCCGCCGGCACCTGGACCTGCTGCGTACCGAGCGTGAACACGCCGGCCGGCGCGGGTTCGCCGTCCGGGCCGGTGGCCTCGATGCTGAGGTCCAGGGTGAGCGGCGCGGTGCCGGTGTTGCGCCAGGTCACCTCGCGCTGGATCGGTTCGTCGTCGGCGTGCGGCCAGAGCGTCCGGCCGAACGAGACGCTCGCCGGCTCGCTGACCACCGACTGGTTGATGGCACGCGCCACGTCGACCCGGCCGGCACCCTGCTGGTACGCGGTCAGGTCCGGATGCGGCAGGGCCGAGGCCATCAGGGTGGCCTTCAGCCGCTCCGCCGTCGCGTCGGTGTGCTGCTGGGCGAGCAGCGCCGCCGCACCGGCCACGTGTGGTGCGGACATCGAGGTGCCGGAGAGCGAGACGTACTGCTCGCCGACCGGTTCACCGAGTTGCGTGCCCTCCCCCCGGGCGGCCACGATGTCCACTCCCGGGGCGGTGATCTCCGGCTTGAGGGCGTCGTCACCGACCCGCGGGCCCTGGCTGGAGAAGTCGGCGAGTTGGTCGTCCCGGTCGACCGCGCCGACGGCGAGCGCGGCGTCGGCGCTGGCCGGCGAGCCGACCGTGCCGGTCCGTCCGGCGTTGCCGGCGGAGATCACGAAGAGGGCACCGGTCTGCTCGGTGAGCGTGTTCACCGCCTCCTCAAGCGGATCGACCTCCGGAGTGTCCGCCCCGCCCAGGCTGAGGTTCACCACGTCGGCCTCGACCTCGGTGGCGGCCCACTGCATGCCGGCCAGGATGGCCGACTCGGTGCACCCGTACTCCTCGCAGACCTTGCCGGAGAGCACTGTCGCGTCGGGTGCCACACCCCGGTTGCGGCCGTCCGAGGCGGCGCCGCTGCCCGCGATGATCGAGGCGACGTGGGTGCCGTGCCCCACGATGTCGCCCGGGTTCGTCTCCTCGGTGAAGTTCCTCGACTCGGCGACCCGGCCGGTGAGGTCGGGATGCGCGGCGTCGACGCCGGTGTCAAGCACCGCCACGCGTACCCCCTGACCGGTGAAGCCGGCCTGGTGGGCGGCGGGCGCCCCGATCTGCGGCACGCTGTGTTCCAGCGTCAGCTGCCGCCGGCCGTCGAGCCAGATCCGCTCGACACCCCCCGCCGCGTCGAACCGGGCGCCGCTGGCACCGGCGACCGTGGCCCAGACCTGGCCCACGCTTTGCTTGTCCGCGGTGGCCGCGACACCACTGATGGCGGTCAGGTCACGGGTGACGGTCACCCCGTCGGGTGTGCCGGCCCGCCGAGCGTTCGACCCGTAGGTCATGAGCAGCGGCAGGTCGTCGCGGTGCGCGTCGTCGTAGCCGGCGGCGATCAGCCCGGCCACGTCGAAGAGCCGGCGGTCGACCCGCCCGTCGCGGATCAACGGCAGGGCGTCCTGCGGCACCACCCAGAGGTGATCCCGCTGCCGCTGGGTGAGAAAGCGGATGCCGTCGCGGCCCTCGGCCGGACGTACGCTCGCCCCGCGCGCAGTGACCGTGACCTGGTCACCGGTGACCAGGGTGACGGTGGTGGCACCGCGGCCGGCGTCCGGCCTGTCGGTCAGGGACTGGGTCGGTAGGGCCGCTGTCGGCGCAGCCGGTGCGGCCGTGGCCGCCGCCGGTACGCCGAGCACCAGACCCAGCACGAGTCCGGTGGCGGTCAGTTTGCTCCTTCGTCGCAACTGAATCCTCCTCTGGAGCGTCTACATCGATGTAGGACACATCGACTCTCATCACACTTGCATACTGAGTATGCAAATGGGAGTCAAGAATTCGACGAAGTTGAGTCCTTGCCGCGACGGCGCCGGGCATGATCGGACGGATGACGTCCATGAAGGAACGCATGCTCGCCGGTGAGGCCTACCTGGCCGACGACCCGGAACTGATCGCCGACCACCTCCGTGCCCTGCGCCTGATGGAACGGATCAACAACATTGGCGTCGACGATCAGGAGGCACGTCAGGCGGCGCTGCACGAGCTGCTCGGCGAGCTCGGCGAGGAGACCGGCATCCGGCCACCCTTCTACTGCGACTACGGCTACCACATCCGGATCGGGCCCCGCAGCTTCGTCAACTACCACGCGGTCTTCCTCGACGTCGCACCGATCACCATCGGCGCCGACGTCCAGATCGGCCCGAACGTGCAACTGCTCACCCCCACCCACCCGGTGGATCCGGAACCACGTCGGGCGAAGTGGGAGGCGGCCCGGCCTATCACCATCGGTGACAACGCCTGGCTCGGCGGCGGAGCGATAGTCCTCGCCGGAGTCACCGTCGGTGACAACACAGTGGTCGGGGCGGGTGCCGTGGTGACCCGTGATCTTCCCGCCAAAGTCGTCGCGGTCGGTAACCCGGCCCGCCCGGTACGCCAACTCAATTGACCCTCGATTAACCTTCTACCTGCGCAAACATCTCCCTGGCGAGTGGCGACCAGTGCACCGCATCGGGCACTGTAGGTGACAGATGCGTCACCGGGAGGCTCGCATGGGAGGCCGGATCCTCGAACTACGCGTACACGGAGTGTCCAACACACCGCCGGCCGAGACCCTGGGGCTGACAGCTGAACCCGGGGGTGAGTCACCTCAGCCACGGCTCGTCGCGGGCGGCCCGGTCACCGGTTTCTACCGCTCTGCGGCAGCCGCGCCGCTCGACCCGATCGTCGTCGAGGCGTACAGCTGGGGGCAGTTGACCTCCGGCGCGCGAACCGCACGCGACGTGGAGCGGGCCCTGTGGACGCTGCTGCTGCCCTTCACCCTGGCCAACGTGGCGCTGCACGCCCGTCCGGGCATACCGGCGGACCCCACCACCGAACGGCTGGCCAGCCGCTCCGGAATGACAGCCTGGCTGATCAGGCTGTTCTGCCTGAGCCTGACCGGCACCCCCGTGCTGGCGATGACCGGCGTAGGAGTCGATCTCATCGGCTGGCAGTGCGTGGACGAGGGCTGCCTGAGCCGGATTCCGGGCCCGTGGGAGTTCCTCGCCGGTTCCTGGTGGCAGCAGGGCGGGCGGGCCCTGGCCGTCGGCCTGACCGTGCCACTCGCCATGATCGGAGTGCTCGGCCTGGTCACCTGGCGGACCTACCAGTACGAGGCGGTGATGCCCGCCGACCCCACCACGAACCCTGCGGGACGCCGTACCCCGCCGCCGGCAGACGTCGACGTGCCGGTCGGCCAGCCGGCGCAGGAGCCGCCGCCCGTGCCCGAGCCACCACCCGGCCCCCCGACCAATCCCCTCCAGGACCCCACGTTCTGGTGGGGGGAGGGACAGCTACGTCGGGCGGCCGTCCTGCACCTGTGCACCGGCACGGTGGTGGCGGCAGCGGTCCCGCTCGGCACGGTCACCGTGCTCGACCCGCCACACGGCGCACGGGCGGTGCTCACCTGGACGGCCGTGGCCGCCTTCATCGCCGTCCTGACGGTCACGCTGGTGGCCATCGGCCGACCCTTCCTGACCCGACGCGACGGTGCCACCCCGCTCGGCCGATGGAGCATCGCGGTCATCCTCCTCACCGGACTCGGCCTGGCCGGCACCTTCGCGGTGCTGCTGCTGCCCGACGGCACCGCAGGCAGCGCGCTTGCGGAACTGCGTCCGACCGCCGGCTGCGACCTTGATCCCACCCAGCCCGGATGCCGGACTGACCGGTCGCTGCCGGGCTTCGACCGGGTCATCGCGTGGCTGGGCACCGGCCAACTGCTACTGCTCATCGCGATCGGCGCGACCGCCCGCTCCGGACGGCGCGGCGGCGCCACAACGGCCGCCATCGCGCTGCTGATCGCCCTCGGCGCCGCCTGGTGCCACGGTTGGCTGCCTGCCGCACCACCGGCCCCAGTGACGCTGTGGCAGTTCGCCCTGCCGTTGCTCACCCTCGCCACGGTCGGCCTGCTGCTGCCCCGGATCCGCCCCACCACGGTCAAACAACCCCTCGAACCGCACACCGACCTGGCCTGGCGCGGTCGGGCGCCCGCCGTCATCGCCGGCTTCGGCTGGCTGCTCAGCCTCGCGTACAGCGCCGGCGTGCTCTACTGGGTCGCCAACCGGCTCAACGGCGGGGACACCTCCGCCGGCCGGTCCGTGGTGGTCACGCCAGCACCGGTGGCCTGGGCCGGCCTGACCTTCGCCGCCGCACTGCTGATCCTCGCCCTGGTCGCCGTCCGCGCCGTGGTGCTGTTCCACCGACTGCGCCGCCGGGAGTACGCCCGGCTGAGTGCCCGGGGCGGCCGACTGTCCGCACACGACCTGCGTCGCGCCCGGGACGTCAGCACCCACCAGGCGCTGCACCGACTGGTCGGCGAACACGCGCTGCGCCTGATCGGCTGGTACGCCGGCACGATGGCCGTCGTCGCCGTGCTGAGTTGCGTGGCCGTCCTCTCCGCGGCCCGCCCGCAGAACATGACGACAGGCGGAACAACCGCGGTGATCAAGGCGGTGGGTGACGTCGGCGACGCGCTGCTCGGGTTGCTTCCGGTGGCGGTGGCCGCCGTCGGCCTGCTGGTCTACCGCAAGAACGCCATCCGCCGCTCCGTCGGCGTGGTCTGGGACGTGGGCACCTTCTGGCCGCGCGCCGCCCACCCGCTCGCGCCACCGAGCTACGCCGAGCGGGCGGTGCCCGAACTGCTCACCCGCACGGCCGGGCTTATCGCACTGGCCGAGCACGACCCGCGCCGGGTGGACGGCATCATCCTGTCCGGGCACAGCCAGGGCACGGTGATCTGCACCGCGGTCATCCTGCAGATGCCGAACCGGTGGCGGCGCCGGATCTGGTTCTTCTCCTACGGCTGCCAGCTGACCCGCCTCTACGGCCGGATCTTTCCCGCCTACTTCGGGCCGGACCGGCTACCGGTGCTGGCCGAGGCGCTGACCCGCCCGGGTGGCGGCACCCGATGGACGAACTTCTGGCGGGACACCGACCCGCTCGGTTGGCCGGTCACCGCCGGGGAACGGGACATCGCGGTGACCGACCCGGAGGCACTGCATCCGAGCGACGGCGAAGTCGCCGACCCACCGATCCGCAGCCACAGCGGTTACCCGGAGGCCGCCGAGTTCCAACGGGAGAGATCCCGGGTGGCGTGGCTGCTGCGGCGGGCGGTCCCGTCACCCCGGCGGGGGCTCGGCTAGGCGTACCACCAGGTCGGCCCGGTCGGCGGTGTCGGCCACCAGCGCCGCGTTGACCTCGTCGCTGCCCAGCGCCCAGGCTCGGGCGTCCTGCTCCGACCGGCCGTAGGCCATGTGTCGGGCGACCAGCCGCTGCCGCCGCAGGTCGGCGTCGAGGTCCAGGAACCACGCCTCGTGCAGCAGGGCGCGTATCTCGTCCCAGGGCCAGTTCGGAATCAACAGGTAGTTGCCCTCGGTGACCACCAACCGGACCTCCGGTGGCACCTCGATCGCACCGGCGATCGGCTCCTCCAGATCCCGACGGAACTGCGGCGCCCAGACCGACGTCGGTTCCTTGCGCCGCAGCCGACGCAGCAGCGAGACGTAGCCGTTGGCGTCGAAGGTGTCGACCGAGCCCTTCCGCAACTCCCGGCCGAGCCGACGCAACTCGTCCTGTGCGAGGTGGAAGCCGTCCATCGGCACCAGCCGGGCCGCCGGGCCGACCGCCTCGACCACCTGTGCGGCCAGCGTGGACTTGCCGGCGCCAGGTGCCCCGGTGATGCCGAGCAGCTGTCTCGGGCCGGCATCGGCCAGCCCCCGGGCCCGCTCCAGCAGCGCCTCGACCGACAGCACCTGCGCGACGGTCATCAGGACAGGACCGGCCGGCTGATCGTGAACCGGGCCCGCACGGCCGCGTGCACGCCCTGCGGCTGCGGGTCGAGTTCCAGCTCCGGGGTGCCACCGGCCTCGACGCCACCGGCGTCGAACGCCATCCGAGCCATCATCGGTTGGGCGGTGCCGCCCTCGTCGGACAACTCGACCAGGTCGGTGACCTGGGCGCCGAGCGCCTCGGCGTACTCGCGGGCCCGCTGCAACGCGTCACTGATCGCGGTGTGCCGGGCCTGCCGGTAGGCCGGGCTGTCGGGACGCAACGCCCACCACGGGCCCGCCACCTCGACCTGATCCTGGTCGGCCAAGCGCAACATCAACTCGCCGAGGGCGGTGAAGTCGCTGACCGTCACCGTGGTGACCACCGAACCGTGCCAGGCCACGACCCGTTCCCCGGAGCGGCGGGTCTCGGGGCGCACCCGCAGCTCGCCGGTCTCGCGCCGGTCGATCGTCGGGCCGTACGAGTCGAGCAGGACCCGGATCGCCGCGGCCCGCTCGGCCAGCCGGGTCAACGTCGGCTCCCGTTCCCGGTCCCGGGCCAGCGCGGTCACCGTGAACCGGGCGAGTTCCGGCGTGACCTCGCGGTACGCCTCGCCGCGTACGGTCACGACTGGTCCGTCCACCATGCCCTCACCCTACTGGCGGGCCCGTCGCCGCGCCCACCGATGAGCCGCTCAGGTCTGCGGGAGGTGGGCGACATAGGAGACGGTGCCGGCCACGTCCCGACACCCGCTCAGGTGGCCACCGGCCGCTCCGATGCCGTGCAGCCAGGCCACCTCGGCCGGTTCCGCACCCGGCGGAAACGACCTGACCTGCTCGTCGTACGGGCGGCCGGCCAGCTCGGCGCGGGCGGCACCGGCCTCGGTGTAGCGGGCGGTGAGGGCGTCGGCGTCGTCGGAACGCAACGCGCCGGCCAGTTCGTCGAGGAAGGCGGTGACCTGGTCCAGCGCGGCCAGCACCTGGTCGCGGTTGCCGCGCAGCATGTTCCCGGTGCGTTGCGCCGGGGTGCCGGCGACCCGGGTGCCGTCCCGAAAGCTTCCGGCCGCCAGCGCCAGGACCGCCTCGCGCAACGGCGATCGGTGCGCCGCACCGGCAAGCGCCCCGGCGAGCAGGTGCGGCACGTGCGAGGCGAGCGCCACCACGGCGTCGTGCCGGTCCGCCGCCATCGGCACCACCCGGGCGGCGAAGACGTCGGTGACCAGGGTGGCGAGGCGGCGGAACGCGGCCAGCCCGTCGGGTGCGGGGCAGAGCACCCACGCAGCGCCGGTGAACAACTCCGGTAGCGCCGCCGCGAGCCCCGCCCGGTCGGTACCCGCCATCGGGTGTCCCGGCACGAACCGGCGGGTCAGTCCCTGTTCCGCGGCGAACCCCACCAGCTCGGCCTTGGTGCTGCCCACGTCGGTGAGCAGGCAGTGCTCGGCGGTGGCGGCGGCCACCTCGACCAGGGTCGCGGGCAGCGTAGGCAGCGGCCCGCCGAGGAACACCACGTCCCGGTCGGCCACCGCGTCGGCCAGCCGGTCCGCCGTCGGTACGCCGGCCAGTCGGGCCTGCCGGCGGGTCCGCTCGTCCGGATCCCAGCCGGTCACGTCCACTCCGGCGGCGTGCAGCCGGAGCAGCACCGAACCACCGATCAGGCCGGTGCCGACCACCGCTGCCCGCAGCCGTGCGTCAGCCCTGAGCACCATCCGCGTACCTCGGCGTTCCCGTTGCGTCACGGAGCCGGCCGGCCCCGCGGCGGCGTGCCTGCCGGATCCCGCCGCACTGCCCCGAAGGGCCGGCGGCACGCCCTGCGTCCGCGCCCGAGGATATCGCCGGCCGGCACGACGCCCGGCAGCCGGCTGCACCGTCCAACCGGTACGCGTCGCCCGGCGCTCCGACTCCCCGTGCGCGCCCTTCCTCCTGGGATGCGGCCGGCAAGATCGAAGAGCCGGCCGAACCGGACCGGATGGGGGTTGTCCGACAAACCTCCACGTCGTACGGTCCGCTCCGCCGCCCGCAGCCGCGCGGGCACGGAACGGGGAGGAACGGCCATGGCCGCGACGTACCGGGCACTCGCCTCGGTGGTCATGTTGATCGGGTTCTACGTTGTCGCGCTGCTCCAGCTGGCGGCCGTCGCCGCCCTCGGCGTCTGGTTGTACGGCCACACGAACGGACTGGTCACCGGAAAGCTGCTGCTGCCGCTGATCGTCGCGCTGGGTGCGGTGGCGGTCGGGCTCTGGCGGGCGATCCGGACGAAGAACGAGCCGGCGCCGGGCCTGGTGCTCGACGAGCGGGAGGCACCCCAGCTGTGGGCCACCGTCCGGGAACTGGCCGACGCGGTTGGCACCCGGGCGCCGGACGAGATCCGGCTGGTGCCGGAGGTGAACGCGGCGGTCGGCGAGCAGAGCCGGCTGCTCGGGCTGATCGGCGGGCGGCGCACCCTCTACGTGGGTCTGCCGCTGCTTCAGGCGATGCGGGTCGACCAGCTCCGCTCGGTGCTGGCCCACGAGTTGGGTCACTACTCCGGCAAGCACACCCGACTCGGTGGCGTCGCCTACCGGGGACGGCTGGCGATCGAGGGCACCATCGAGCGGATCAAACCGCGCAACCCCATCGGCCTGGTCTTCAAGGGGTACGCGAAGCTGTACCTGATGGTCGACAACGCCGCGTCACGGCGGCAGGAGCTGGAGGCCGACCGGGCCTCCGTCCAACTCGCCGGCCACGAGGCGGCCACGTCCGCGCTCCGCAGCCTGCCGGCGCTCGACGCGGCCTGGAACTTCTTCACCGGCCGGTACGTGGAGTCGGGCTGGCAGGCCGGCCTCGCTCCGGACGATCTGTTCGGCGGCTTCGGACAACTGCTCCAGGCCCGCCGGGACGAGATCGCCAAGCTCCAGCAGGACGTGCCGGACCGCGAGCCGTCCCGGTGGGACACCCACCCCCCGATCGGTGTCCGGATCGAGGCGATGGCACAACTGCCGGCCGGAACGGCAGGCACCGACGACCGTCCCGCACACGTGCTGCTCGCCGACGTCCTGGACGCCGGCCGCCGGTTGCAGAGCCTCGTCATCGACATCGGCAACCGTCAGGTGCTGCCCTGGCCGGAATTCACCCACGCGGCGATCGCCGCCGGTGGGCAGCGCCAGGCGGACGGCATCTACCGGGCGGCCGGCCGATTCACCGGCGACCCCGAACCGGGTCTGGCAACCGTCCTCGACCTGGTCCGGACGGGTCGCCTGGGCGAGTTCGCCGAGCAGTTCTTCAGCGATGCCGACCGCCAGGAGGCGGCGGCCCGGTTCGCCGGGCCGATGGAGATGTTGCTGGTCAACGCCGCTATCCGCGCCCAGCGGGCCCGCTGGCAGCTGTCCTGGAGCGGTCCGGCCCAGTTCGTCGGCGTCGGCGGTGAGCCGTTGGACCTCGCCGAGATCGCCAAGCTGGCGGTCTCGGCGGAGACCCTCGATGAGGCCCTGGCCCGGCTCGCCGAGCTTGGCGTCGACCCCTCCACCGCGACCGTGGTGCAGAGCCGGGCCACCGCCGACAACGCCGGCGTCATCGGCGCCATCGGCAACGTGAAGGTCGACGGCGTGCAGCACGACCTGCTGATCCTCGACCGCGGTCTGATCCTGGTCGGCGGCCCGGGCAAGGCCGGCGACGGCGAGAAGCGGCTCAAGAACCTGCTCGAATCGACGCCGGTGGCGACGTTGGCCGCCCGACACCAGTTCCTCCCGTACGAGGAGATGGTGTCGGTGCAGGTGACCAGGCAGATCCCGCTGAAGGCCGAGGTGAGGCTGCACGGCGGCCGGACGGTGGCGCTACAGGAGTTGTACGGCAGCGTGCTGCTGGAGCGGCACAGCCGGGACAACCTGCTCCGGGTGTTCGAGCGGATCAACGAGGACTGAGCCGCCGTCGAGGCCGCTCCCCGGGCGAATCGGGAGCGGCCTCCACGGCGGTCGGGATCCCGGGCCGGGACGCCACCGCCTTCGGACGTGGTCAGGCCAGGCGGGCGGCGACCGCCGCGATCCGCTCGTCGGACTCGGTAAGCGCCGCCCGGACGTACTGCCGCCCGCCGGGACCGTAGAAGACACCGGCGGCGACCAGGATGCCCCGCCGGGCCAGCCAGTCGACGGTGGCCCAGCAGTCCTCGCCGCGGGTCAGCCACAGGTAGAGCCCCGCCTCGGAGTGCTCCACGGTGAAACCGGCGTCCATGAACGCCGCCCGCAGCGTCTCGCGCCGCGCACCGTACCGCTCCCGCTGCTCGTCGGCGTGCCGCTCGTCGCGCAGGGCCGCCACCATGGCCGCCTGCACCGGCGCCGGCACGATCATGCCCGCGTGCTTGCGGATCTTGAGCAGCTCGGCCACCAGGGCCGGATCGCCGGCCACGAAACCGGCCCGGTAGCCGGCCAGGTTGGAACGCTTGGACAGCGAGTGAACCGCCAGCACGGAGTCGTACGAGCCGCCACACACCTCGGGCGACAGCACCGACACCGGCTCGGCGTCCCAGCCCAACGGCAGGTAGCACTCGTCGCTGGCCACCACCGCACCGCGCTCACGGGCCCAGTCCACCACCTTGCGCAGGTGCGCGGCCGGCAGCACCCGGCCCGTCGGGTTGCCCGGCGAGTTCACCCAGACCAGGCGTACCCGGGACGTCGGACCGACGGCGGTCAGCGAGTCGGCGCGCACCGTGGTGGCGCCGGCCAGCCGTGCGCCGTCCTCGTAGGTCGGGTAGGCGATCGACGGGACCACCACGACGTCGCCGGGCCCCACCCCGAGCAGGGTGGGCAGCCAGGCCACCAGTTCCTTCGAGCCGATCGTCGGCAGCACCCCGAACCCGTCCGGGCCGGCGCCACATTCCCGCGACACCCAGCCCGTGATCGCGTCCCGCAGCGCCGGGGCACCGGCGGTCAGCGGGTAGCCGGGCGCGTCCGCGGCGTCCGCCAGGGCCTGCCGGATCACCTGGGGCACCGGATCGACCGGCGTACCCATGGAGAGGTTGATCAGGCCGTCCGGATGCGCCGCGGCCAGCGTGGCCGCGGCGTCCAGGGTGTCCCAGGTGAACTCGGGCAGTCGCGACGAGACCGGGGCGGGCCGGTTCAGTGGCCCTCGCCGCGGGGCGGCTGAGCGGCGACGAAGGTGGCGTCCTTCTCCACCTTGCCGATCTTCGAGGCCCCGCCGGGCGAGCCGAGCTCCTCGAAGAACTCGTAGTTGGCGCCGGTGTAGTCCTTCCACTGCTCCGGGACGTCGTCCTCGTAGAAGATCGCCTCCACCGGGCAGACAGGCTCACAGGCACCACAGTCGACGCACTCGTCGGGGTGGATGTAGAGCATCCGATTGCCCTCGTAAATGCAGTCGACCGGGCACTCCTCGATGCACGCCTTGTCGAGCACATCCACGCACGGCTCGGCGATGATGTAGGTCACCGGTCTTCTCCTCCGCAAGACATGCCGCGATCACCCGCGACGGTAAGAGCCTAGTATCTCGCCGGGGAGGAGGTCGATCGTGCTCCGAGAGCAAGACTTGGGACACCGAATCGTGGTGCGGCGTCGCGTCGGCGTACGCGGTGGTCGGCCGGTCTACTCCGATGCCCTCGGTGAGCTGGTCGAGCTGACCGAGACGCATCTCACGCTCACCACCCGACAGGGGCGGCTGCGCGTGCCGATCGCCGAGGTGCACCGGGCCAAGCGGGTCCCGGCGGCCCGGCGGCCGACCGCCGCCGCCATGGTCGAGCTGGAACTCGCCGCCGACGAGGCGTGGCCGGCCCCCGTGCGGGCCCGGCTCGGTGAGTGGCTGCTGCGGGACGCCGACGGCTGGACCGGCCGGGCCAACTCGGCGCTTCCGGTGGGTGATCCGGACCGTCCGCTGCCGGCCGCTGTCGACGCGGTCGAACGCTGGTACGCCGGCCACGGACGGCCGGCCATGGTCAACACGCCGCTGCCGCTGGCCGCGCCGGTCGGCAGCGAACTCGACCGGAGAGGCTGGGGTAGTCGCCCACCGGTGCTGGTGCAGACTGTCCCGCTCGCCACCCTCAGCGCGTCGGCACCGCCCGACGCGGTCGCGAGCGCCGCCGGCATCCCCGGCGACCCGACCGGCAGGGATGGCTCGGCCGGCCCGGTGGTCGAGCTGGCCGCAGCACCGTCAGCGGACTGGCTGGCCGTGGCCGCCGGTCGCAAGGGCGGGCTGCCGGACGCCGCGCGACACGTCCTCACCGCCGTGGACCAGATCCGCTTCGCCCACGCGTACGTCGACGGCGCACTCGTCGGGATCGGCCGGGGCACGGTGACCGGCCAGGGGCGCTGGCTCGGGTTGTGCCTGATCGAGGTGCTGCCCGCCGCACGCCGGCAGGGACTGGCCGTCCGGCTGATCCGGGCACTCGCCGACTGGGCCGCCGACGCCGGTGCGACCGACGCGTTCCTCCAGGTCGAGCAGAGCAACACCGGTGCCGTCGCGCTCTACCGCAAGCTGGGCTTCACCACCCACCACACCTATCTGACCCGCGTCGCGCCGCACTGACCCCGTCGGTCAGCGGCGGACCACGCGGCGGGGCTTGGCCGCGGTGGTCTCGGCGTACCGTTGCAGGCTGCGCGAACGGTAGTCGCGACCGAGCGTGACCAGCAGCAGGTAGCCCAGCATCGTCCCGACGGTGGTCGCCACCAGGTAGAGGCCGATCTGCGCGAAGAACGTCCCGCCGCCACCGGCGAACGGGTTGTCACCGACCAGCAGCGGCCCGATCAGCACGGTCAACCCGACCGCGATTCCGATCGCGGCGGCCACCTCGCCGGCCCAGCGGGCCAACGGACGCCGCTCACCCCAGACGAAGGCGACACCGGCCAGCATCAGGCCGATCACCACGAACATCCCGAGCGACACCCGGTCGGCGACACTGTCGTTGCCGTCGAAGCCGAACCGGATGACCAGCCGGGCGACCACGTTGACCGCGAACAGTGCGATCGCGAGCACACCGACCGCACGCCACCGCTGTCCCATCACATGCCTCCCGCCGTACGGCCCGCCCGGATGGCGGGTCTCCTGGCAGGAATATCTACCACCCGGCGCTGAGCGACGTCAGTACCGTCCGGAGGTCGGCGCCGGTGCGAGATTACCGACCGGAGGCCGGGGCCGGCGCGAGGATCGACCGGAACGCCATCACCGTGAAGGTCATCGCACCGCCCACCACCAGGGTGAGGCCGACCCAGTTGCCGACGAGCAGTACATCGCCCTCGCTGGTCCGGTCGGCGGCGATCACCATGATGGCCACCCAGGGCAGCGCCGGCAGCGCCACCGCCCAGCGACGGCCGACGGACTCGACGGCCAACCAGCTCAACGCGATGTTCGCCGCCACGGCCACGAGCACCGTGACGCCGATCAGGTATCCGCCGATCCGCAGCGGGGCGAGCAGCAGTTCCAGCACCGCGCTCAGCATCGCCGCCAGGACGGCGAACATGCCGCCGGCCACCCGCAGGCCGAGGTCCATCGGACGTCGCCACCTCCGGCTCGGCCGGGGCGGCTGCTGCTCCTGCGGGGCGACCGACATCGCGGCGGGCAGGGTCACCGGTGACCGGCCGGGGTGACCGGTCTACTGCCGGAGGTGCCGACGACGTCCGGGCCGCCGGCCGCGTCCGACGCTGCGGCGGCCACCCCGGCGAACAGGTCCGACTCCCAGCCGTACGGGCCGCTGCCCGGCCCCTTCTCCCCCAGCGCCAGGGTGAAGTACTCCACCCCCATGAACTCGGCACCGAAATTGCCGGCGATCGAGTACAGCCAGGAGGTGGCCGGGATCTGGGTGGCATGAGCGCGCATCGCCGCCTCCTTCGCGGCGTGCTGCTCGGTGGCGTCGATGCGGGCCGCGATCTCCTCGTCGGGCGTGCAGAACGGCAGCTCGGTGGCGTCGGCGATACCGGCGAAGGGGTTGTCCGACGCCTCCGCGAAGTGCGTCAGGCCGGCCTCCAGCACGCTTTGCGGCATCGCCGTCCAGTAGACCTTCGCCGGTGCGAGCCCTTCGGCGGCGGCCAGCTCGACGGCCCGCATCGTCACCCGGTGTGCCTGGATGTGGTCGGGGTGGCCGTAGAAGCCGTTGTCGTCGTACGTGATGACCACCTGCGGGCGTACCTCCCGGATGATCTCCAGCAGATACCCTGCGGCCTCGTCGAGGTCGGCGCCCCAGAAGGCCCGGGGATGCTCGTTGGTCGACAGGCCCATCATCCCGGAGTCCCGGTAGCGGCCGGCCCCGCCGAGGAACCGGTGGTCGGTGACGCCCAGTTCGGCGCAGGCGGTGGCCAGCTCGGCGATCCGGTACCCGCCGAGCTGGTCGGCCTCGGCCGCGGCGAGCCCGGCCAGCTCCGGTACGTGGATCTCACCCTCCTCGCCCAGGGTGCAGGTCACCAGGGTGACGTGGGCACCCGTGGCCGCGTAGTGGGCCATCGTCGAGCCGGTGCCGATGGACTCGTCGTCGGGATGCGCGTGGACCAGCAGCAGGCGGCGGTCAGTCAGCGTCGTCACGACGGTCACTCTAACCGGCGGTTCTCGCCTGCCGGCCCAGACGCGTCCGCGCAGGTCGCTCACATCGGGCCCGGTACCGGCCTACGATCTGGCCTGTGGACTTTCCCGAGCTGGCCGCCCGCACCCGCAGGTTCAGCCACGGGGCGCCGCGTGCCGTCTCCGTGGCCGACGACGGTGCCCGGGTGGTCTTCCTACGCTCGGCCGGACCGGAGGACCCGGCCGACGCGCTCTGGCTGCTGGACGTGGCGACCGGCACGGAACGCCTGATCGCCGATCCGGGCACCCTGCTCGGCACCGACGCCGACCCCGACAGGCTGAGCCCGGGGGAACGCGCCCGGCGGGAGCGCCTGCGGTTGACCGCCTCCGGCATCGGCTCGTACGCCCTCGACGCCGCCGGACGGGTCGCGGTGTTCGCGCTGGCCGGGCGGCTGTTCCGGGCAGACCTGGTGCATGGCGACGTGATCGAGGTGCCCGCCGTCGGGCCGGTGCTCGACCCACGGCCGGACCCGAGCGGGCAGCGGCTGGCCTACGTGACCGACGCCGCCGAAGGGGTACGTCGGGGCGAGCTACGGGTGATCGACACCGACGGCGCCGACACCATGCTGGCCGGCGAGGACTCCGGCGTGCTCTGGGGACTGGCCGAGCACATCGCGGCGGAGGAGTTCGACAGGCACCGCGGCTACTGGTGGGCACCCGACGGCCGGTCGGTGCTCGCGGCCCGGGTCGACGAGTCCCGGCTGCCCCGCTGGCACCTGCACGATCCGGCACAGCCGGCCAGCCCGCCGACCAGCGTCGCGTACCCGGTGGCGGGTGGTTCCAACGCCGAGGTCAGCCTGCACCTGCTCGACCTCGACGGCGGCTGGGTCGACGTGCACTGGGACCGGGAGACGTACCCGTACCTGACCGCGGTGCACTGGGGTGAGGGCGCCCCGCTGATCACCGTGCTGCGTCGCGCCCAGCAGCACGGGCTGGTGCTCGCGGTCGATCCACGTACCGGGGAGACCCAGGTGCACGCCGAACTGGCCGACCCCCGCTGGGTCGAGCCGATCCCGGGCACCCCCGTGCACCTGCCCGACGGGCGGGTGCTGGTCGGCGGCGAGCTGGCCCACGACGGGTACGACGCACGCTGCCTGTTCGCCGACGGCACGTTGCTCACTCCACCCTCGCTGTACGTGCGCCGGGTGGTCGGCCGGCTCGCCGCCAGCAGTGGTCCGGCGGACCTGCTGGTCGAGGCGAGCGACGGCGAGCCGAGCGAACAGCACCTGTTCCGGGTCCGGACCAGCATCGGCGGCGGCGTGGACGCCCGCCGGCTGACCAGCGACGCCGGCTGGCACGTCGGCGCGGTCGGTGGCGGTGTGCTGGTCATCGGCAGCGCCTCGCTGGATCACCCGGGCGTCCGGTGGACGGTGCACCAGGGCGATCGCGAGGTGGGCACGCTGCGGTCGCTGGCCGCCACGCCCAGCTACTCCCCGCTGCCGCTGCTGGAACGGGTGACCGACCGTCGGCTTCCCTCGGCGGTGCTCTACCCGGACAACCACGTCACCGGCCGTCGGCTGCCGGTACTGCTGGACGTCTACGGCGGCCCGGGTCACCAGGAGGTGGTGGCCGCGCGCTCGGCCTGGCTGGAGCGGCAGTGGTGGGCCGACGCCGGCTTCGCGGTGGTGGTCACCGACAACCGGGGTACGCCGGGCATCGCCCCGTCCTACGAGAAGGCCATCCACCGCCGGGTGGCCGACGTGATCCTGCTCGACCAGGTGGAGGCGCTCACCGCGCTCGCCGACAAGCATCCCGACCTGGACCTGGACCGGGTCGCGGTGCGCGGCTGGTCGTTCGGTGGCTGGCTGGCCGGCCTGGCGGTGCTGCGGCATCCGGAGCTGTTCCGGTGCGGCATCGCCGGTGCGCCGGTCACCGACTGGGCCCTGTACGACACCGCGTACACCGAGCGGTACCTGGGTCTGCCCGCCGACGGCGAGGACGTCTACGCGCACCACTCGCTCGTGGAACTGGCCGCCGAGCCGGTCACCGACCCGGCGCACGCCCGACCGCTGCTGCTGGTGCACGGCATGGTCGACGACAACGTGGTGGCGGCGCACACGCTGCGGTTGTCGGCGGCGTTGCTGGCCACCGGCCGGCCGCACTCGGTGCTGCCGTTGACCAGCGGCACCCACATGGCCGCCGGTGGCCTCGCCGAACGCCTCCTCCGCCTGGAACTCGACTTCCTCCGCACCAACCTCGGGATGTGAGTCGGGGCTACGGTTCGACGTGGGCGTCGACAAGCGACGGGTAGCCGAAGACGCTGGAGACGAAGGCCCCGCCGGCCTTGGAGCCGTGTACCAGGTAGGCCACGTCGACGTAGAGCGGGACCACCGGGGCGTGCTCCCTCATGATCCGCTCATCGAGTCGCGCCCAGTGTGGGCCCTGTTCGCTCGGTGGCAGCGCGAGGATCCGGTCGAACTCGGCGTTGATCGTGGCATCGTTGAAGTACGACTCGTTGCTGTTGCCGGTGGCTCGGATGGCGCGACCGTCATAGAGGACCGGCAGGATCGACGCGCCGCTGGGCCAGTCGCCGGCCCACGAGCTGAGATAGAGATCCCACGGGTTGCCTCTCTTCTTGATCTCGTCGAACTTCGCGTCGTCCGGGATGTTCCGGATCGTGATGACGAATCCGGCGCGCTCCAGGTTGCCCTTGAGCTGCGTCGCCACCTGCTGCTCGACGGAACTGTCGGCGGCGCCGAGGACCAGTTCGGGACGCTGCCCGCCGAGCAGTTCCCGGGCCCTGTCCGGGTCGCCGTTCGGCCCTGCCGGATACGCGTCGTACGCCCGGTGCCCGATGGTGGCCGGTGGCATCAGGGTGGTCATCGGCACCGCGACGTGCGGCCCGCCGAGCACCTTCACCAGACCCTCCCGGTCGATGGCGTGGTTCAGCGCCTGGCGCACCCGCAGATCGGTGACCCGCTCGTTGTTGATGACCAGGTGGTTGGCGCTCGGCGTCGGCGACAGCAGCGTCCGGGACCGCAGCGCCGCGTCACCCGCGACCCGGGCGACCAGCGAGGCGGGCACGTAGTCCCAGGACAGGGCGCTCCGGTCGGTGCCGTTGTCGGCGATGATCCGGTTGGCAGCGGCGTCCGGGGTCGCGCCGAAACTCCACACGAAGCGGTCCGGGTACTGGTGGCGTACCGGATCCGTGCCGGCGTCCCAGTGTTCGTTGCGCTCCATCACGATCTCGATGCCCGGCCGGTAGCGGGTGACCTTGTACGGCCCCGACGAGAAGGGCGCATTGCCGAGGTTGACCCCGGTGTCCCGGTCGGGTGGCAGGGGCGCGGTCGACGGCAGTGACGCCGCGAACGGCAGGTCGCAGCGGGGCCTGGCGAACTCGAAGCGCAACGTCCGGGCGTCCGGCGTGGTCAGGCCCGGCGGCAGCGAGCCGCGGTTGGCGGTGAAATCCCAGGCGGTGTCGTACTGCGGCGTGTCGGCCAGCCACTCCTGCAGGTAGGTGGGGCCGCCGGTCAGGTCCGGGTCGAAGGACCGGGCGATCCCGTACGCGATCTCCCTGGCCGTGACCGGTCGGCCGTCCTCGAAGCGCACCCCGTCCTTGACGGTGAACTCCCAGATCCGGCAGTCGTCGTTGACGTCGCGGCCGGGTGTCTCGGCGAGATCACCGACCAGCGTCAGGTTGCCCGCACCGTCGTCCTTCCAGGTGGTGAGGCTGCGCGCGACCAGCGGTACGGCCATCAGGCCGGCGAACGAGTACGTCCGTTGCGGATCCAGGTGGGAGATCGGCGTTTCGCGGAGGACGGTGAAGGTGCCACCACGCCGCGCGCCCGCCAACTCCGGCGCCGGGCCGGTCGAGTCCTTCGGGTCGGTGGCGATGACCCCGGTGGGTTGCCGGCCGGAGTCCACCGACGGGCTCCCGCCGGTGTTCGCCGGGCAGGCGCTCAAGGCCGCCACCAGCGCAAACGCGCCACTCACCGCAACCGCCACCCGTGGTCGCATCTGTTGCCTCCTCAGTCGTCGATGAGTCCGTGCCGTCCCGACCCGGCTCAGCCCAACCGGACCCGTGGGTCGATGACCGCGTAGAGCAGGTCCACCAGCAGGTTCGCCAGCACCACGAAGACCGCCGCGACCAGCACGGTGGCCATGATGGTCGGCAGGTCGCCGGCGCGTACGGCATCGACGGCGGTACGGCCGAGTCCCTGGATACCGAAGGTCGTCTCGGTGATCACTGTGCCGCCGAGCGCCGCGCCGACGTCGAGGCCGGCGACGGTCACCACCGGAGCGATCGCTGCGCGCAGCGCGTGCCGGCCGTACACCGCCGGACCGGACAGGCCCTTTGCCCGGGCGGTACGCACGAAGTCCTCGTTCAACGTCTCCAGCAGTTGGGCCCGGAACAGTCGGGCGTAACCGGCGGAGAAGAGCAGCGCCAACGACAGCCAGGCGAGTACCAGGCCCCCGGCCCAGCGAACCGGGTCGTCGAACAGCGACGTGTAGCTCGGCACCGGCAGCCAACCGAGCGTGTGCACGAAGACCAGCAGCAGCACCGCGCCGACGAAGTACAGCTGTAGGGAGGCACCGGCGAGCGTGAAGCCGATCGCGGCCCGGTCGATCCAGGTGCCACGGCGCAACGCCGACACCAGGCCCAGGCCCACCCCGAGCAGCAGCCACAGGACGGCCGCCGGGACGACGATGCTCAGCGTCACCGGCACCACCCGGACGAGGGTGTCGGTGACCGCCTCGTTGTTCACGTATGACCAGCCCAGGCAGGGCGCGTCACAGCGTCCGCCCTGGGCGCCGCCCAGATCCCGACCGGTGACGATGCCCAACATGTAGCCCGCGTACTGGTCGACGAGCGGATCGCTCAGCCCCAACTCCTGGCGTACCCGTTCCTGCCGCTCGGGGTTGCAGTTCTTCGGGCACATGCCGCTGACCGGGTCGCGGGGCAGGGCGAAGAACATCAGGAAGGTCAGTACGCTCACCGCGAAGAGGGCGAGCACGGCCGACAGGATCCGCTTGACCAGGAAGCGCGCCATCAGGGACGGCCCCGATCCGAGTCCGCAGGGCTCCGCCACGCTGTGCTTCTCGCGTTCATCCGGTCACCTCATCGGGGCGACTTCGGGTCCAGCGCGTCGCGCAGCGCGTCCCCGACCAGGTTGACGGCGAACACCAGCGCGAAGACCAGGACGCCGGGGAAGAAGACGAACGCCGGGTCGGTCTGAAGGTAGCCCAGGCTCTGGTAGATCATCCGGCCGAAGCTCGGTGTCTCCTCGGTCAGCCCGACACCGATGAACGACAGCGCCGCCTCACCGGTGATGAACTGCGGCACGGCGAGCGAGAACGACACCAGAATCGGCGCCCAGAGGTTCGGCAGCAACTGCCGGAACAGCATGTGCCCCGGACCTGCCCCGCTGGCCCGGGCCGCCGCCACGAACTCCCGCTCCCGCAGCGCGACCACCTGGCCCCGGACCAACCGGGCGGTGCCGGTCCACCCGAACACCGCGAAGATCACGATGAGTACGCCGACCCCGAAGGCCGGTGGCACCGCGTCCCGCTGTCCGTGCAGGCGCAGCGTCAGCGTGGGCGTCAACGCCAGGGCGACAATCAGGAACGGCAGCGCCAGGGTCAGATCCGTGATCCAGGTGACCACCGCGTCGAGCCAGCCGCCGAAATAGCCGGCCAGCGTGCCGAGCACGACACCGATCACCGCGGTGAGCACCGCCGCCGTGACCGCGACCAGAAGTGACGTCCGCAGGCCGTACACCAGCCGGATGAACACGTCCCGGCCCAGCCCCGGCTCCAGCCCGAAGAAGTGCTCCCCGGAGACACCACCGGCGTGGCCCAGTGGCAGGCCGAATCCGTCCAGCTTGCCCTGGAACTGGTCCTGCGGACCGATCCCGTACGCCAGCTCGATCAGCGGCGCGGCCAGCGCCACCAGCACGAACAGCATCAGCGTCGCCCCGCTGACCAACGCGGTACGGTCACCACGCAGCCGCAGCCAGACCAGTTGCCCGGGCGACGCCCCGACGGCCCGGCGGCCACGGGACCCGCCGGCCGCGCCGCCCGGCCCGATCGGGACCCGCACCGCGCCGTCCCCAGGTGAAAGGCTCATGCCGAGGCTCGCACCCGCTCCGGACGCAGCGGACCCGAGTCGGGGAAGTGGCAGGCGGTGGCCTGTCCGCCGCCGTCGCGCCGGGTCAGGGCCGGCTCCTCGACGGCGCACCGGTCGCGCGCCTTCGGGCAGCGGGTACGGAACCGGCAGCCCGAGGGCGGGTCGATCGGGCTGGCCGCGTCCGCGGCGAGCCGGAGCCAGCCGGCCGGGTCGAGCCGGCCGACCTGCGGCACCGCCGACAGCAGCGCCCGGGTGTACGGATGCTGCGGCCGCTCGTAGATGTCGTCCCGGTCCCCGATCTCGACGATCCGACCGAGGTACATGACCGCGACCTGCTGGCAGAGGTGCCGTACCACGGCAAGGTCGTGGGAGATCAGGACGAGGGCCAGCCCCAGGTCGCGGTGCAGTCGTCGGAGCAGGTTGACCACCTGGGCCTGGACCGAGACGTCCAGCGCCGAGACCGGTTCGTCGGCCACCACCAGCCGAGGTCCGGTCGCCAACGCCCTGGCGATGCCGACCCGCTGGCACTGGCCGCCGGAGAACTCGTGCGGATAGCGGTTGGCGTCCTCGGGATTCAGGCCGACCAGCTCCATCAGCTCCCGGACGCGCGCCTTGGTTCCGCCCGGCGGACTGATCCGGTTGACCCGCAACGGCATGGCGATGATCTGGCCGACCGGGTGCCGGGGGTTCAGCGAGGCGTACGGGTCCTGGAAGATGATCTGGAGTTGGGCGCGGAGCGGGCGCAGCTGCCGCCGCCCGGCCCGGGTGAGGTCGCGGCCGGCGAACTCGATGCTGCCGCCGGTCGGCTCCAGCAGCCGCACCAGCAACCGGGCCGTGGTGCTCTTGCCGCAGCCGGACTCGCCCACCAGAGCGAGCGTTCCGCCCGCCTGCACCTCGAAGTCCAGCCCGTCCACGGCCCGTACCGGGCCGCACCGACCACTGCCGCTCCGCACCGGAAAGTGCTTGGTCAGGCCACGGACGCGCAGCAGCGGACCGGATTGGTCGACCATCCCGACGGTCACCGCGCCACCCCCACCCGGGTGGTCTCCTCGGCCTGGCGTCGGATGCGTTCCCGAGTCGGGAGATGGCACGCCAGCCGGTGCCCGCCCGTCCCGACGGCACGCAGCTGGGGTGGCTCGGTGCGGCACCGGTGACCGACGGGTTCGGTGTGCCGGCAACGCGGGTGGAAAACGCAACCGTCCGGCAGGTCGAGCAGGTTCGGCGGCAGCCCCGGTATCGGCCTGAGGTCGGCCTCGGGGTCACCCCGCAACGACGGCACGCTGGCGAGCAGACCCCAGGTGTACGGATGCTGTGGCGTCCGCAGCACCTGCCCGGCGTGGCCCCGCTCCATCACCCGGCCGGCGTACATCACCAGCACGTCGTCGGCGACCTGACCGACCACGCCGAGGTCGTGCGTGATCAGGACGATCGCGGTGCCGTACTCGGCCTGCACGTCGGTAAGCAGCTCCAGGATCTGCGCCTGCACGGTGACGTCCAGCGCGGCCGTCGGCTCGTCGGCGATCAGTAGGGCGGGATCGTTCACCAGCGCCATGGCGATCATCGCCCGCTGGCGCAGACCGCCGGAGAGCTCGTGCGGGTACTGGTCGTACCGCCGGTCCGGCTGCGAGATGCCGACCCGGTCCAGCATCTCGACCACCCGCCGACGCGTCTCGGCGCGCCCGGCCCGCCGGTGGTGCACCCGGTACGCCTCGGCGATCTGCCGGCCGACCGGATGGTACGGGTGCAGCGCCGAGAGCGGATCCTGGAAGATCATCGCCACGTCCCGGCCACGCAGCCGGCGAAGCGCGGCCTCCGGTCGACCGACCAGCCCGTGCCCAGCGACGGTGATCTCACCGGCCACGGTGGCCCGACGCGGGTCGTGCAGGCCGAGAAGGGCCAGCGCGAGGGAACTCTTGCCCGCCCCGGACTCGCCGACCACGCAAAGGGTGCGGCCGCGCTCGACGGTGAACGAGACCCCGTCGACCGCGCGCACCATGCCGTCGGTGCTGGTGAAGTCCACCCGCAGGTCGGTCACTCGCAGGTAGGGGTCCACGATCGCCTCCCTCCGCCCACGACGAAGGGAACTACCACCGCTTCATGCAGCCGAAATTAGCTACCACCCCCGTCGTCCCGAAAGGATCCCACGAACCGTCCCCCACCGCACCACTGCCGGTCACCACCGACTGCCGCGCTGGTCGCACGGAAGGTGCGACCATGGGGGGCAGCCCGGCAGGCAGGATCCCGGCGAGACGAGCGGAGGTGACCATGACCGTGGCGGTGTTCGACCACGAGGGCCCGTGGACCGAGGAGGAGTACCTCGCCCTCGGCGAGACCTCCCAGCGCGTCGAACTCTTCGACGGGAGCCTGCACGTGACCCCAGCCCCCACCCCACGCCACCAGAACATTTCCGGTGAGCTGCACGCGACACTGCGCGGCCCGGCCAGGGAGGCCGGACTGCACGTTCTGGAGGGGGTGAACGTCCGGCTCCGACCCGGCCGCATCCCCATTCCCGACCTGGTCATCACCGGCCCGATCGACTTCGACGCGCCAAACGTGGAGGCCGTCGACGTCCATCTCGTCTGCGAGATCATCTCGCCGAGCAACGCGGCCACCGACAAGGTGCTCAAGATGCACTACTACGCCGCCGCGGGCATCGAGTGGTACCTGCTCATCGAGCAGGCGAGCGGCGCTCTCCACCTTTACCGCAAACGCGGTCGGCACTACGTGGTGGAGAGTGCGACCGAGCCGGGCCAGGTTCTGGTGCTCACCGAACCAGTCAAAGCGACCATCCGGCCTGAGGACCTGCTTCCCTGACGGTTGTCGGTCGGGTCGCCTAGGGTCGGGCCATGAGCGACCGCATGGACACCGGGGCAACGCGTCTCGTGAACGCGCACGATGAGGCGTCGCCGTGAGCGAATTCGAGGTGGCCGAGGCGGCGGTGCAGGCGGCGCTGGACGCTGGTGCCCGGTACGCCGACGTTCGGGTGATGCACCGGCGCTACGAGTCGATGACCGCCCGCAACGGCGACATCGAGTCGCTCGACCAGGACGAGAGCGTCGGTCTGGGCGTACGCGCGTTGGTGGGTTCGAGTTGGGGCTTCCACGCCGTGCCGGAGCTGTCCGACCTGGCCGCCCGCGACGCCGGCCACCGGGCCGCGCGGACCGCGGCGGTCAGTGCGCTGGTCTCCGGCCCACCCGTCGACCTGGTCGCGTCCACCCCGGTCACGGCGAGCTGGTCCTCGCCCTGCGAGGTCGACCCGCTCGGCGTCTCCCTCGCCGTCAAGGGCGACCTGCTGGTGGCCGCCACCCGCACCATGACCGAGCACGGTGCCGACCTCGCCGAGGGGCTCTACCAGATCTGGGACACCGCCAAGTGGTTCGTCTCCAGCGAGGGGCACCGCATCGACCAGCGCATCCGCGAGTGCGGCGGTGGCATCTCGGCCACTTCCGTCGGCGCCGGTGAGACCCAACGCCGGTCCTGGCCGAGCTACCGCGGCCAGTACGGCACCACCGGCTGGGAGCTCGTCGACTCGCTGGAGCTGACCGCACACGCGGCACGGATCGCCGAGGAGTCGCGGGCACTGCTGACCGCACCGCTCTGCCCCAGCGGCGAGACCGATCTGATCCTCGGCGGCGAGCAGTTGGCCCTGCAGATCCACGAGTCGGTCGGGCACGCCATCGAGTTGGACCGGATCCTCGGCTGGGAGGCGGCCTTCGCCGGCACCTCATGGCTGGATCTCGCGCAGCTCGGTTCGCTGCGGTACGGCTCCGAGCTGATGAGCATCACCATCGACCCGACCATCCCCGGCGCCCTGGGCAGTTTCGGCTACGACGACGAGGGCTCACCGGCGGTCAAGCGCGACGCGGTGCGGGACGGCCGCTGGGTGGGCGTGCTGGCGGGCCGGGACTCGGCCGCCGTCGCGGGCCTCGATCACGGCGGCAGCGTACGCGCCGACGGGTGGGCGCGACTGCCGATGGTACGGATGACAAACGTGGGCCTGGAACCGGGCCCGCACACCCTGGAGGAGATCGTCGCCGCCACCGACGAGGGGGTGCTGATGGACGTCAACCGTTCCTGGTCCATCGACGACAAGCGGCTGAACTTCCAGTTCGGCTGCGAGATCGGCTGGGAGATCCGCAACGGCCGGCGCGGACGGATGCTGCGCAACCCGACGTACACCGGTATCGGTCCGCTGTTCTGGCGTTCGATGGACATGCTCTCCTCGGAGACGGTGCCGTGGGGCACCCCGAACTGCGGCAAGGGCCAGCCCGGCCAGATCGGGCACACCGGGCACCCGTCGGCACCGGCCCGCTTCCGCAACGTCCGGGTGGGGGTACGCGCGTGACCGAACATGAGCGGGCCACCCGTCGACACGCCGTGGTGACGCCGTACGTCGTCGCCGACCACCGGGAGGCGGCGTGAGTGGCACCCCCGTGCCGGCCGGCGACACCGAGTTGGACGTCGCCGGCCGCGTGGTGGACCTGGTCGCCCGACTGGCCGGGCCGGCCGCGCAGGCGGAGGTGACGGTGACCCGGGCCGAGTCGGCGTTGACCAGATTCGCCAACTCGGCGATCCACCAGAACGTGGCCGCGTCCTCCGTGGACGTCCGCCTGCGGGTCCACCTGGCCGGGCGTACCGCCGCCGGCAGCGGAAACGCGGTCACCACCGACGGGTTACGCACGCTGGTGGAGCGGGTGCTGGCGGCGGCCCGGTTCACTCCACCGGATCCGGCCTGGCCGGGGCTCGCGCCCGCGGCACCGGTGGCGCCCTCGCCGGGGTGGGATCCGGCCACGGCACACGCCGGCCCGGACCAACGGGCCGCCCTGGTCCGGGCGTTCGTCGACGCGGCCGGCGGGTTGGTGACCGCGGGCTACTGCCGCACCGGTTACCGCGTGGCGGCGTTCGCGAACTCGGCCGGCCACTTCGCACAGGGGCAGGCGGCAGATGCGGCGATGGACGGCATCGCCCGGGCCGACGGCGCGGACGGCACGGCCCGACAGCACGTCGACCGGGTCGCCGACCTCGACGGCACCGACCTGGGGCGGCGGGCCGCCGCGAAGGCGCGAGCAGCGGCCCAACCGGTCGAGCTGTCGCCCGGGCGCTATCCGGTGGTGTTGGAGCCGCCAGCCGTCGCGGACCTGCTTTCGAACCTGGCCTGGTACGGCTTCAACGGCCGGCGGTACGCCGAACGTCAGTCGTTCGCCGTACCCGGCACGGCTCAGTTCGATCGGGCGGTGACCCTGGTCGACGATCCACTCGCGGCCTCGGGGCTCCCGTTCGACCTGGAAGGTACGCCGAGCCGGGCACTGACCCTGGTGGACGCCGGCACCACGAGCGCCGTGGTCCACGATCGGCGCAGCGCCGCAGAGCTGGGTGTCGCCTCGACCGGGCACGCCTGGGCCGGCAGCGCCACCTTCGGCCCGATCCCCCGCAACCTACGCCTGGCCCCTGCCGGCACGGCGGGCGCAGCCGACCCGACGGGCGTTTTCGTGGCTGGCGGTCACGGGGTCGGCGGCCCGGCAGTGGACGGCGCGATCGGGGATCCGGACACCGCCGCCCTGGTCTCCCGGATGGAGCGCGGCCTGCTGGTCAGCGACCTCTGGTACACCCGGGTCCTGGATCCGCTGAGTCTGGTCGTCACCGGCCTGACCCGCAACGGGTTGTGGCTGGTCGAGGACGGTCGGGTCACCCGAGCGGTCCGCGACCTGCGCTTCACCGAGTCGTACCCGCGGGCGCTCGCGCCCGGTGCGGTACTGGAGCTGGGTCGGCGCGCGGTACGCCTGCCGGACCGCGCGGACGGTGCCTGGTGGGCGGCGCCGTCGCTGCGGCTGGCCTCGTGGAACTTCACCGGCGGCACCTCCGGTTGACCGTTTGTCGATCTTTTCCGGGCACCCGAATATTGATCATGGAGAGAGGCTTTCCAAAGAGCGGGACACACGGGACACTGCCTTGCGCGGACGGCCCGCCTAGATCGGCGTAACGTGTGTCACTTAGCTGCTCCGGTACGCCGGTGCGGTCGTTGGTGTGCGCATGACGCGGCAGGCGGGTGCGGGTTCGCCCGTCCGCGTGCCGCCCGGAAGTGTTCCGCCGCCCGTGACAGGGCCCCGTCAGGGAGACGACGCGAATGACATCATCGGCAACGAAACCGCGAGGCGTGCGCGCACGCGCCGCCATCGCGGCGAAGACGTTGCGGACGGACCGTTGGTGGTTTGCCCCGCTGATCACGGTAATCGGGCTCAGTGCGTGGGTAGCGTACGCGACGGTCCGGGTCTTCATGCACGACTTCTACTGGGTCGAGGACTACCACTACCTGACCCCGTTTTACTCTCCGTGCGTGACCGACCGGTGCCTACCGGAGGCCTCCCACTTCGGGCAGTACCTGCCCGGTTGGTGGATCATTCCGGACGCCGCGTTCACCCTGCCGTTCCTGCTGCTGTTCCGGCTCACCTGCTACTACTACCGCAAGGCGTACTACCGGTCGTTCTGGCTGTCGCCGCCGGCCTGCGCGGTGCCTGACGGTCACGCCTCCTACGGCGGTGAGACCCGGTTCCCGCTGATCGTGCAGAACTCGCACCGGTACTTCTTCTACTTCGCCGCGATCATCTCGTTGATCAACACCTGGGACGCGATCCTGGCCTTCCACAGCCCCGAGGGCTTCGGCTTCGGGCTGGGCAACCTGATCCTGCTCGGCAACGTGGTCATGCTCTGGGCGTACACGATCTCCTGCCACTCCTGCCGGCACATCATCGGCGGGCGACTGAAGAACTTCTCCAAGCATCCCGTCCGCTACCGGGCCTGGGGTTACGTCTCCTGGCTCAACGTCCGGCACATGCAGCTCGCCTGGATCACGCTCGGCACACTGGCCCTGACCGACTTCTACGTCATGGCCGTCTCCGCTGAGTGGATCTCCGATCTGCGGTTCATCAACTGAGGGCCCCTGACATGACGACCACTACCACTCGCATCGAACGACACCACTACGACGTCGTCGTGATCGGGGCCGGCGGCGCCGGCCTGCGCGCGGCGATCGAGGCGCGGCTGGCCGGCAAGAAGACCGCCATCATCTCCAAGTCGCTGTTCGGCAAGGCGCACACGGTGATGGCCGAGGGCGGCGCCGCCGCGGCCATGGGGAACGTGAACAGCCGGGACAGCTGGCAGGTGCACTTCCGGGACACCATGCGCGGCGGCAAGTTCCTCAACAACTTCCGGATGGCGGAGCTGCACGCCAAGGAGTCGCCGCAGCGGATCTGGGAGCTGGAGACGTACGGCGCGCTGTTCGACCGCACCAAGGACGGCAAGATCTCGCAGCGCAACTTCGGCGGCCACGAGTACCCCCGACTGGCCCACGTCGGCGACCGGACGGGCCTGGAGCTGATCCGCACCCTCCAGCAGAAGATCGTCTCGTTGCAGCAGGAGGACAAGCGCGAGCACGGCTCGTACGACGCCCGGATCAAGGTCTTCTCCGAGACCACCATCACCGAGCTGCTGCTGGACGGGGACCGGATCGCCGGCGCCTTCGGCTACTACCGGGAGTCCGGCGAGTTCGTCCTCTTCGAGGCACCCGCCGTGGTGCTCGCCACCGGTGGCGTCGGCCGGTCCTACAAGGTCACCTCGAACTCCTGGGAGTACACCGGAGACGGTCACGCGCTGGCGCTGCGCGCCGGAGCCACTCTGATCAACATGGAGTTCCTCCAGTTCCACCCGACCGGCATGGTCTGGCCGCCGTCGGTCAAGGGCATCCTGGTCACCGAGTCGGTCCGCGGCGACGGTGGCATCCTGAAGAACTCCGAGGGCAAGCGGTTCATGTTCGACTACGTCCCGGACGTCTTCCGCAAGCAGTACGCGGAGACGCCCGAGGAGGCGGACCGCTGGTACGACGACCCGGACAACAACCGGCGTCCGCCGGAGCTGCTGCCCCGCGACGAGGTCGCCCGGGCGATCAACAGCGAGGTCAAGGCCGGTCGGGGTACGCCGGCCGGCGGCGTCTACCTGGACATCGCCTCCCGGCTGCCGGCCGACGAGATCCGTCGTCGCCTGCCGTCGATGCATCACCAGTTCAAGGGGCTGGCCGACGTCGACATCACCAAGGAGCCGATGGAGGTCGGCCCGACGTGTCACTACGTGATGGGTGGCGTGGAGGTCGACCCGGACAGCGGCGCCGCGTACGGCTCGGTGCGTGGGCTGTTCGCCGCCGGTGAGGTCTCCGGCGGCATGCACGGCTCCAACCGACTGGGCGGCAACTCCCTGTCCGACCTGCTGGTCTTCGGCAAGCGGGCGGGCGGGCACGCGGCCACCTACGTCGACCAGCTGACCGGCCGACCCCGGGTGGCGGTGACGGCTGTGGAGACGGCTGTGGAGACCGCCCTGGCGCCGTTGCAGCGGGACACCGGCGAGAACCCGTACACCCTCCAGCAGGACCTCCAGGCGGTGATGGGGGATCTCGTAGGCATCATCCGGCGGGAGGCCGAACTGGAGGATGCGCTGGCCCGACTGGCGGAGTTGCGCGAACGGGTGGCGAAGGTCAGCGCCGCGGGCGGCCGGCGGTACAACCCGGGCTGGCATCTCGCGCTCGACCTGCGCAACATGCTTGTCGTCTCCGAGTGCACCGCGAAGGCGGCGCTGGAGCGTCGCGAGTCGCGCGGCGGCCACACCCGCGAGGACTTCCCCACCATGGATCCGCAGTGGCGACGGGTCAACCTGGTCTGCTCGCTGGTGGGCGACGCCGTCCGACTGGAGCGCAAGCCGCTGCCGAAGATGCGCTCCGAGTTGATCGGCCTGTTCGACCGCGCCGAGTTGGCCAAGTACCTCACCGACGAGGAACTCACCGAGTTCGACGCCCTCGTCGCCGCCGATGCCGCTGCTGCGGCCACCGACGCTGACGCCGAGAAGGAGAACCGCTGATGGGAACGAAGCGCCAGTTCCGGATCTGGCGGGGTGACGCCGACGGCGGCGACCTGCAGGACTACACGGTCGAGGTCAACGAGGGCGAGGTGGTCCTCGACGTGATCCACCGGTTGCAGGCCACCGACGCGCCCGACCTGGCCTGCCGGTGGAACTGCAAGGCCGGCAAGTGCGGCTCCTGCTCGATGGAGATCAACGGGATGCCCAAGCTCGGCTGCATGACCCGGATGTCGACGTTCGAGGAGAACGAGACGATCACGGTGACCCCGTTGCGGACGTTCCCGATCATCCGGGACCTGGTCACCGACGTGTCCTTCAACTACGAGAAGGCGCGGGAGACGCCCGCCTTCGCTCCACCGCCCGATCTGGCCCCCGGCGACTACCGGATGCAGCAGGTCGACGTGGAGCGCTCGCAGGAGTTCCGTAAGTGCATCGAGTGCTTCCTGTGCCAGAACGTCTGCCACGTGATCCGGGACCACGACGAGAACAAGCAGGCGTTCTCCGGTCCCCGGTACTTCATCCGGGCCGCGGAGCTGGACATGCATCCGCTGGACACCAGGACCGACCGTAAGGACTACGCGCAGACCGAGCAGGGCCTGGGCTTCTGCAACATCACCAAGTGCTGCACCGAGGTCTGCCCCGAGCACATCAAGATCACCGACAACGGGATCATCCCCATGAAGGAACGGGTCGTCGACCGCAGGTACGATCCACTTGTGTGGCTCGGTAGCAAGATCTTCCGGAGGGGTCAGGTGCCTCAGACCAGCGTGACCAGCGGACACTCCCCGGGCGCGGTGCGCTCCAGCGCCGCGGGCGGCGGTGTGCACTCACACGCCGGCGGCTCCCATGACGCCCAGGCCGAGGTGCAGGCTCAGCAGGGCGTCAACTGGCACCGCGAGGTGCCCCACCCGACCGCCCCGGCGGTCGACGCCAGCGGCAAGCTCCCCCTGACGGAGCTCACCTTCGACCGCGCCGCCGCCCCCAGCCCGTTCGGCGACGACGTCACCTTCCCGCTCCCCCCCGAGCACCTGAACTTCGCCCACCCCGACCAGGACAAGCCCAACCACTAACCACCCGAGCGACACCGGGGGCCGCGGCATCCGCCGCGGCCCCCGCCCCATTCCCGCCCCAACCTGTTGACCAAGAGGTTCTGGTCCCCGGAGAGCGTTCTCCGAGACCAGAACCTCTTGATCATCGCGAGGGTAGGAGGAGGGGGCGGAGGGCGGCGACTATGGGGGCGTCGGCGGGGAGCCAGGTGACGGTGTCCAGGTCGGTGGCGGAGAGCCAGCGTAGGGCGGAGTGTTCGAGGGCCTGGGGTTCGTCGTCGTACAGGAGGCGCGCGGCGTACACCTTGAGGACGGAACGACCGTGTGCCATCCGGACGTCACGGCCGACCCGCGCACCGATCTCCACGCGTACGGCCAGTTCCTCGACGCACTCGCGGGCCAGCGCCGCCGTCTCACTCTCCCCCGGCTCCACCTTGCCCCCGGGGAACTCCCACATGCCCGCCACCTCGGGCGGGGCGGATCTGGCGCAGGCGAGCACCCGCCCGTCCCTGATGATGGCCGCGCCGACGATCACCTTCGGATCGCGCCGTACGGCTTGTCCGCCGCCGTTCGCCCGTTCGGTCCGCACGGGCGTCCAGAGTGCCAGATCAATCGGCGGTTTGGGTAGCTTGGTCGTCCGTCAGGCCAGGAATCCCCAGAAGTGTGGGCGTGGACACACCCTCCGTGCGACGTAAGACTAGAGGCACCGACAAAGACACGGGGCGGCGACGATTTGGCCACAAGCCGGCAACGAAGCCTGGGAGGAGCGGTGATGCGGGCGCTGTTTGGCGGTCGGACGAAACACGACTACCTCAGCGACGCCCTCACCCTACTGTCCGGTTGGACGCGTGAGGGTGAGCAGATCCGGCGCACTCTCGTCATCGACGACACGCAGCACGCGGCGCTCACCGAGCGGGTGAAGGTGGTCGCCGACGCGCTGCATCTGCGCCCCGAGATCCGCCGGCGCGCCGATCACACCCAGATCCGGGTCGGGCACGGCAGCGAGCCCCTCTCCGAGGGCGAGGTCCTGCTGGCCGCCCGCATCGAGGACGCCTACCGCGCGGTCACCGAGGGCTGACGGTGCGTCCGCTGGCGGACGCTGCCTACCGTGGGCACCATGGCCAACGCGACCTATGACCGCAAGGAACAGTTCCAGCAGATCCAGAGCGGGCTGCTCGACGGTGAACAGATCATCGCCGTCTACGACGCCGTCGGCACCGGCACCGGCTTCATCGGGCTGACCGACCGGCGCGTCATCATCCAGGACCGCTCGTTCGTCGGCAAGAAGTACGCGATCACCAGCATCCCGTACTCGAAGATCACCAGCGTGAGCGTGGTCAGCAACAAGTCGTGGGGCGGTTCGTTCTTCTCCACCGGCGCGATCGCCATCCACGTCGGTACGCACACCTACGAGGTGGAGTTCCGGGGCGACCAGAAGAGCCACCACGTGCACAACGTGATCCTGCACTACATCAGCTGACCAACTTCCCGGGTCGCGCAGCGGATCAGCGCGCCCGGTGAATTCCAGTTGCCGCCGGCCACCAATGCCGATTGACTCACGAGCCAGCCGAACGAAGGGAGCGACGACATGAGGCACACCGCGACGCCCAGGCAGCGAGTAGGCACCGTCAACCCCATCGAATCGAGGCTTCGTGCGTACGTGGAAATCAACGGACAAGGCGCCGTGCGGCGCCGGTAGCAACCACGGAGGCCGCTGATGTCGGTCTTCGACGACCCGGGACACTTCGGTCGGCTCTGGGCCGACACCTATGACCTGCCGGGCGGCCTACCCGACCCGGCACCGGCGGTGGAGTTCCTCGCCGAGCTGGCTGGCAGCGGCCCGGCGCTGGAACTGGCCATCGGCACCGGTCGGGTCGCCCTTCCCCTGGCCGAACGCGGGATCGCGGTGGAGGGGGTAGAGGCGTCGCCGGAAATGGTCGCGAAGATGCGCGCCAAGCCTGGTGGCGGCACCATCCCCGTGGCCATCGGCGACATGGCGGACGTGCCGGTGACCGGCCCGTACACCGTGGCGTACCTGGTCTACAACACCCTGTTCAACCTGGTACGCGCGCAGCGGCAGGCGGACTGCTTCCGAAACGTGGCGCGGGTGCTGGCCCCCGGCGGCGCGTTCGTCATCGAGACGTTCGTGCCCGACCCGGCGGACTTCGACCGGGACGAACAGGTCCAGATGCGGGAGGTGACCGAGGAGTCGGCCACCATCCGTCTGCACAAGTACGACCGGGCGGCGCAGACGTTCCTCCGGCAGACCATCACGTTCCACTCCGCCGGGGTGCACCTGCACCCGTTCGCGATGCGTTACCTGTGGCCGGAGCAGATCGACGAGCTGGCGGAACAGGCCGGTCTCCGGCTCACCGAGCGGTACGCCGACTGGGACCGGTCGCCCTTCGGCCCGGACAGCACCTCGCACATCTCCGTGTACCGGCTCAGGTAATTGACGGCGCGGGTACGACGGCGCTCCGCCCGTCGTGCCCGCACCATCGCGCCTGCCCGGCACCGCCGGCTCGCTGATCGGCTCGCACCGGGCTGAAATACTGGCCCACATGCCGATCCGTGCTTCGCTGCCGGCCAGACTTCGTCAGATCCGGGACCGGCACCGCGGGCGTTGGCTGCGCCGGGCGGTACTGGCCGGCGTGTCCGGTGTCGTGCTGTTGACGGCCGGCGTGTGGGCGAGCGCGAGTTGGATTCGCTCCGGGGCCGAGGGGCGCACCTACCCGATCGCGACGGTGCCCGAGGCGCCGGTCGCCCTGGTGCTGGGCACCCGGGTCCAGCCCGACGGCACACCGGCGCCGTTCCTCGCCGCCCGGCTGGAGATCGCCCGCGAGCTGTACGCCACCGGCAAGGTGCAGGCGATCCTGGTCTCCGGCGACAACATGCGTCACGAGTACAACGAGCCCGAGGCGATGCAGCGCTGGCTGGTCGAGCAGGGGGTGCCGGCCGACAAGGTGGTTCTCGACCACGCCGGCTTCGACACGTACGACTCGTGCGCCCGGGCGAAGCGGATCTTCGGGGTGGAGCGGGCGACGGTGGTGACGCAGCAGTTCCACCTGGCCCGTGCCGTCACGGTCTGCCGTCATCTCGGCATCGACGCCAACGGCGTCGGCGACGAGACCGCGCGGGAGCTGAGCCACCGCACCTGGCGGATCAGCTCGGCCCGCGAGTACGGTGCCGGCCTCAAGGCCGCGCTGGACGTGCTCTCCCGCCGCGACCCGGTGCATCTCGGCGACCGGGAGACCGGTATCGACGACGCCCTGCGGGCCGGCTGACACCGGCACCGGCAGGGCGTCAAATCCCGAACAGCGCCGGGCCTACGCCACGAAGCGGGTACGGCGGCGACGGGCGATCAGGTAGGCGGCACCCCCGAGGAGCAGCAGCAGGGCCCCCACGGCGGCCACCGTCGCGGTCCGGGCGCCGGTCACCGGCAACCCGCCGCCCTGACCGTCATCGTCGCCGGGCGCACCCGGGCTGGCCGGAGGGACGTCCGTCGGCGTGCCGGTCGGAGTCACGGTGGGCGTGGCCGTCGGGGTCGCGGTGGGCGTGGCCGTCGGGGTCGGCGTCGGGGCGGTCTTGAGTACGACGCCAACGAAGCCGAGGGGGTTCGGCGGCTCCAGACCCACCAGTGGCGCCGACGGGGCGGCCAGGGTCAAGGGGCCACCGGTGCCCCGGACGGCACTGGTGCCCTGCCCGGCCCAGTCGTCGGCCAGCTTCTGGATGCCGCCGAGCCGGTCGACGTACTCCTTGCTGCGCCAGAAGTGGATGATCGACGAGATGTTCTCCGGGCGAGCGTCCGGCTTGGTGGAGATGCCGGCGCCCAGCGCCGCCAGGCTCGCGCCCGGGGCAAGCTCGACATCGAACTCGCACCAGGCCGACTCCTGGTTGCTGTCGACGCCGTACCAGCAGTTCTCGTACGTCTTGGTGAAGTCCAGGTCGTTGAGGATCCGGATGTGCACGACCACGCCGTCGACAGGTGCGTCCCCCTTGTTTGTGACGCCGATCAGGGCGGGCACGTCCTCGCCCTGACCAACCAGGTAGCCGCGCCGACCGTCGGTGGGCGGAAGCTGCTCGGTGCCGGCCGCCAGCTTCGCCGAGTCGGGTGCCGGCTGGGCCGGAGCAGCAGTGGCGGGCGCGGCGGCGAGACCGGCCGCAAGCAGTGCGGCGCTGACAGCGCACAGGGCAGAACGAGGCGTGGTCAAGGAAACCCCCGTGGATATCCGTCGATGACCGCGTCACGTTACCCGATCCGGGTTACGCCGCGCAGGACGCCTCCGGTCCGCTTCGGAGGTACCCCGCGACGGGCAACTCCGTCAGCCACCGCCTACACGTTGAAGCGGAACTCGACGACGTCGCCGTCCTGCATGACGTACTCCTTGCCCTCGATGCGGACCTTGCCCGCCGCCTTCGCCGCAGCCATCGAACCGGCCCCGACCAGGTCGGCGTAGGAGACCACCTCGGCCTTGATGAAGCCGCGCTGGAAATCGGAGTGGATCACCCCGGCGGCCTCCGGAGCGGTCGCGCCGATCGGCACGGTCCAGGCCCGCGCCTCCTTGGGGCCGGCGGTGAGGTACGTCTGGAGGCCGAGCGTGCGGAACCCCACCCGGACGAGTTGGTCCAGCCCCGGCTCGGCCTGCCCGATCGACTCCAGCAGTTCCCGTGCCTCCTCCTCGGGCAGGTCCACCAGCTCGGATTCGATCTTGGCGTCCATGAAGACGGCCTCGGCGGGTGCCACCAGCGCCCGAAGTTCGTCGAGGAACTCGGCATTGTTCAGCTCGGCCTCATCGACGTTGAAGACGTAGAGGAACGGCTTGGTGGTGAGCAGGTGCAGCTCACGCAGGTGCTCCAGCTCGATGTTGGCTGCCGCCGCACCCGCGTAGAGGGTGGTGCCGCCGTCCAGGACGTCGACGGCCCGGCGGGCGGCCTCCACCGCGGCGGCCCGATCCTTGCGGAGCTTGGCCTCCTTCTCCAGCCGGGGCAGCGCCTTCTCCAGCGTCTGGAGGTCGGCCAGGATCAGCTCGGTGTTGATCGTCTCGATGTCGTCGGCCGGTGAGACCTTGCCGTCGACGTGCACCACGTTCGGGTCGGAGAATGCCCGCACCACCTGACAGATCGCCGAGGCGTCCCGGATGTTGGCCAGGAAGGCGTTGCCCCGCCCCTGGCCCTTCGAGGCGCCGCGCACCAGGCCGGCGATGTCGACGAACGACACCGGCGCGGGGATCACCTTCTGCGAGCTGAAGATCTCGGCGAGCTTGTGCAGCCGCTCGTCCGGCAGCCCGACCACACCGACGTTGGGCTCGATGGTCGCGAACGGGTAGTTCGCGGCGAGCACGTCGTTCTTGGTCAACGCGTTGAACAGGGTGCTCTTGCCGACGTTGGGCAGGCCGACGATGCCGATGGTGAGACTCACGACGAGCCAGCTTACGCCGGTACCGCTCGGCCGCCGGCAGGTAGGCCCGACCCGCCGTCAGGGTGTGGCAGGGCGCCGCTGGTGTCACCGGTCGTGCCGGGGTGTCGCCTGGCGCGGCACCAGCAGGTCGATCCGGAGAGCACCGGGGGCGAGTTCGGCGGCGGCGGCCAGCGGGAGCGTGAAACGGGCGTCGGCGGCGGGCGCGGCGTGCCGTGACTCACCGAGCATCCAGTGGACCTCGTCGGCCGTCCAGCCCAGGGCCGGTCGAGCTGCGATCTCCCGGAGCAGCCGCAGTGCGGCGCGGGTGTCGTCGTCATAGAAGCGCATGCACCAGTGATGCACCCACATCCCGAGCGCGCGCACCCCGTCCCGGTCGAGCGAACCGACCAGCCGACCGCAGGCGGTGTCGCCGAAGGCACGACCCGGATCATCGGCGCGGTCCCGCTCGATGGCACCGACCGCGGCCGGCGCCACGGCGCGCATCCGGCGGTAGAAGCGCTGGACCGCTGTCGGGTCGAGTGGTGGGTGCTCGTGTCCCGACGCCGCCCGACCCGCCACGCTAACCATTGCCGCACCCTTCTGGAGTTGGTGGCCGCACGCTACCCACCACAACCGACACTTCCCCTCCCCTGCCCTGCCCGCCCGCCCTTGCCGCGAGACGGAGGGTGTGGTCCGAATTCCGCGAGCCGGGTGGGCGGGAGCAGGCGCATCATCGGTTACGTGGAACTGGACTTCGAACGGTGTTACCGGGCCGTCGACAGCCGTGACCAGCGGTTCGACGGCTGGTTCTACACCGGCGTGACCTCGACTGGGATCTACTGCCGGCCGTCCTGTCCGGCGATGACCCCGAAGCGGCGTAATGTGCGTTTCTTCCCGTCGTCGGCGGCGGCCCAACGGGCCGGGCTGCGCGCCTGCCGTCGCTGCCGCCCGGACGCCTCCCCCGGTTCACCCCAGTGGGACGTACGGGCCGACGTGGTGGGCCGGGCGATGCGACTGATCGCCGACGGTGTGGTCGACCGTGACGGGGTGCCGGGGCTGGCCGCCCGGCTCGGCTACACCGAGCGACACCTGCACCGGATGCTGCGGGCGGAACTCGGCGCGGGGCCGCTGGCGCTGGCCAGGGCTCAGCGCGCGCAGACCGCCCGAACCCTGATCGAGACGACCGGGCTGGGCCTGGCCGAGATCGCGTTCGCCGCCGGGTTCGGCAGCGTCCGGCAGTTCAACGACACGGTACGCGCGGTCTACGGCGCACCACCGTCGCAGCTGCGTAGCGGACACGACACGGTCGTCGGTGGTGCGGGCACGGTCACCCTGCGGTTGGCGTACCGGCCGCCGCTGCACGCCGCCGCGCTGCTCGACTTCCTCGCCCGTCGCACGCTGCCCGGGGTCGACGAGGTGGTCGACGGTACGTACCGGCGGGGGTTGCGGTTGCCGCACGGCCCCGGAGAGGCCACGCTGAGCCCGGCGGTCGGTCATGTGGCGGCGACGCTGCGCCTGACCGACCTGCGCGATCTGGCTCCCGCCGTGGCCCGCTGCCGGCGCCTGTTCGACCTGGACTCGGATCCGCTCGCCGTCGACCAGACACTCGCCGCCGATCCCGCGCTGGCCGCGACGGTGGCGGCCGAGCCTGGGGTACGCGTCCCCCGTGCGGTGGACGGCTTCGAGATCGCCGTCCGCGCCATCGCCACCCAACAGGTCTCCCTGGCCTCCGCCCGCACCACCCTCACTCGCCTCCTCGCCCACACCGGCACCGTTGATCAAGAAGTTGTGGACTCCGAGAGCGTTCCCGGTCGACGCAAACTTCTTGATCAGCAGGAGGGGTCTCGGGGCGGGGCGCTGCACGGGTTCGCCACGGCGGAGGAGGTGCTGGGGGTGGCCGATTCGGGGTTTCGGATGCCGGTGGGGCGGCGTGAGACGATCCGGGCGGTGGCACGGGCGGTCGCGGCCGGTGAGCTTGACCTGGAGCCCGGTGGTGACCGGGAGGAGACGGTGCGGCGGCTGACCGAAATCCCTGGCATCGGCGGCTGGACGGCCGGCTACCTGGCCATGCGCGCGCTCGGCGACCCCGACACGTTCCTCCCCACCGACCTCGCGCTACGTCGGGGCGCCGCCACCCTCGGCCTCACCGACAACCCCAAGACCCTCGACGAGTACGCCGTCCGCTGGCGCCCCTGGCGGTCGTACGCCGTGATCCGTCTCTGGCGATCGGCGTGAGCCCCGCCGCCGACTCCGCCCGAATCCAACCACCCGACCCAGCCTGGGTGCCCTGGGCAGGCCAGCATCGATCCGACCCTGGAGAGCCGCATGAGCAGTATGAACACCACGAGCAGCATGATCGACAGCGGAGTCATCGACACCCCCGCCGGGCCGTTCACCGTTCTCGTCGGTCCGGACGGCGCGGTACGGGCGTCCGGTTTCACCCCGGACCCGGCGAACCTGCTGCCGCTCGTACACCCGAGCCTGCGCGGTGAGCCTCGACACCGGCCGGATCTCGGCCCGGTCACCGCAGCCGTCAGCGATTACCTCGACGGCGACCTGACCGCGATCGACGACGTCCCGGTCGAACAGCACACCGGCGGGG
Organism: Verrucosispora sp. WMMD703; assembly: GCF_049178935.1. Classification (NCBI taxonomy): domain Bacteria; kingdom Bacillati; phylum Actinomycetota; class Actinomycetes; order Micromonosporales; family Micromonosporaceae; genus Micromonospora; species Verrucosispora sp. WMMD703. Next base: position 5,803,084 of record NZ_JBMHMM010000004.1, read on the forward strand.
CGTTCATGTCCCATGCCTGGCGGGTGTTACGCGAGGTCAAACCGGGCGCACCCGTCACCTACACCGGGTACGCCGCCCTGGCCGGCCGTCCCTCCGCGGTGCGCGCCGCCGCGGCGGCCTGCGCCCGCAACGCCGCCGCGCTGTTCGTCCCCTGCCACCGGGTGCTGCGCACCGATGGCACACTCGGCGGCTACCGCTGGGGGCTGCCGGTGAAACGCTGGCTCCTCGACCACGAGCGACTCGGCTAGCCCCGTACCGCGCTGCTGACAGCAAGCCGACACCGGCGTTGCTGCCAGATGCGGCTACCGTCGGGTAGTGGCTGCGGGGAGCGGCGGCGGCCCGGCCGACCGGGGCGAGATTCGTCGACATCCCCTGCGCAACCTCTGGCGACTGCGCCGCTATCTGCGTCCACACGCCGTCGAGTTCGGGTGGCTGATGCTGGCCGGGCTCGCCGCCACGGGCGCCGGCATCGCCGTACCTCTGGTGGCGCAACGGGTGGTCGACGGGCCGGTGGCCCGGCGCGACCTGACCGGCCTGTTCCTGCTGGCCGGGCTGGCACTGCTGCTCGGCCTGGCCGAAGCCCTGCTGATCTTCATCCGTCGATGGGTGCAGTCGTCGTCCTCGGTGGCGATGGAGGCGGCCATCCGCACCGATGTCTACGCCCACCTGCAAGGACTTTCGGCCAGTTTCCACGACCGGTGGCCGTCCGGCCAGTTGCTCTCCCGGATCACAAGCGACCTGTCGGTGCTGCGCCGCTTTCTCTCCTTCGGCCTGTTCTTCCTCGTACTCAATCTGGTCACCTACCTGGTCGTGGTGGTGCTGCTGATCCGGTTGCACCCCGCACTGGGGATGCTGGTGGCCGCCAGCGCGGTCCCGCTGTTCCTGATCGCCCGCCGCTTCGGTCGGCACTACCACGTCGCGTCCCGCCGCATGCAGGACCAGCAGGGCGACGTGGCCACGCTGGTCGAGGAGACCGCGCAGGGCCTACGCACGATGAAGGCGTACGGGCGGGGACCACAACTGGCCGCCCGGTTCGCCGCCAGCACCGAGGCGCTGCACGACACCGGGATCGGCAAGGGCAGGCTGCTCGCCCGCACCTCGGCGCTGCTGGACCTGGTGCCGAACCTGACCCTGGGCACGGTCCTGGTGGCCGGAGCAGCCGCGGTCGCCGGCGGACGGCTCACCATCGGTCAGCTCGTCGCCTTCGTCAGCCTTCAGCTGATGCTGATCTGGCCGGTGCAGTCGCTGGGCTGGATCATCGCCAACGGGCAGGAGGCGGCCACCGCCGCGGACCGGATCCAGGAGGTGCTGGACACCCGGCCAGCCATCGCGGATCGTCCGGTCGCCATCGCCCTGGTGCGCTCGACGGTGCGCGGTCGGCTCCGCTTCGAGGGGGTGGGCTTCCGCTATCCGGGAAGCGCGGTTCCGGTGTTGCGGGGCCTCGATCTCACCGTCGAGCCCGGCGAGACCGTGGCCGTGGTCGGCGCCACCGGCAGCGGCAAGAGCACCTTGTTGTCCCTGGTACCTCGACTGCACGACGTCAGCGCCGGCCGCATCACCCTCGACGGGCACGACCTGCGCGCCCTGCGGCTGGCGTCGCTGCGCGGCCTGGTCGGGGTCGCCTTCGAGGAGCCGACGCTGTTCTCCATGTCGGTGTGGGAGAACCTCACCCTGGGCCGGCCCGACGCCGGCGAGGACGAGGTCCGGGCCGCGCTGGCACTGGCCCAGGCCGAGTTCGCGTACGACCTGCCGTGGGGGTTGCGTACCCGGCTCGGGGAGCAGGGCCTGTCGCTCTCCGGCGGCCAGCGGCAACGACTCGCCCTGGCCCGGGCGGTGCTGATCCGACCGGCGGTGCTCGTGCTCGACGACCCGCTTTCCGCGCTCGACGTGCACACCGAGGCGTTGGTGGAGTCGGCGCTCAAGCGGGTGCTGCGCAACACCACCGCGCTGCTGGTGGTGCACCGTCCGTCCACGATCGCCCTGGCCGACCGGGTGGCGTTGCTGGAGCACGGCCGGATCACCGCCGTCGGCACCCACACCGAGCTGCTCGCCGGCGTTCCCACCTATCGTGGGCTGCTCTCCGCCGAGCCGGCCGCGGCGTCGATCGCCGGCACACCGACATCGACCGATCCGACGCCCGGCGGCTCTCCCCTGGTGCTCTCGTGACCGCCGCGTCGGCCGTGCCGGAGCCACCGCCCGAGGCGGACCCGGCGCACTGGCGGGGGGTGGCACCGGACCCGAACGCCGACCGCAGCCTCGCCGAGGACAGCGATCCGGCGGCGGTGGCCCGGCTCCGGGCCCGCAGCCGGGTGCTGCTGGCGGACGTGCTGCGCCCGCACCGGGCCCGGCTGGGCACGGCGGTCGCGCTGCTGTTGACCCAGAACGCCGCGGCCATGTCCGGGCCGTACCTGGTCATGCTCGGCATCGACCGGGCGATCGAGCCGCTCCGGGCCGGCGAGCCCGGCCCGTTGATCGCCGTGGCCGTGTCGTTCGCCGCCGCGGCCGGCATCGAGTACGCGGCCCGGCGTGGCTTCCTCACCATCTCCGCCCGCATCGGCCAGGCCGTCCTGCTCGACCTGCGCCGCCGGGTGTACGCACACTTCCTGCACCTGCCGGTGGCTTTCCACGAGCGATACACGTCAGGGCGGATGATCTCGCGCCTGACCAGTGACATCGACTCGATCGCCGAGCTGGTCGACGGGGGTGTCGAGAGCCTGGTGATGGCCGCCCTGACGATCGTCTCGGTGGCCGGCATCCTGCTCTGGCTGGACCTGCCGCTGGCCTCGGTGACTTTGCTCGCCTTCCCGCTGCTGTTCTGGCTGTCCCGCTGGTTCGCCCGCGCCTCGGCCTCCGCCTATCGCCGTACCCGAGAGGCGATGGCACTGGTCATCGTCCATTTCGTCGAGTCGATGCGGGGCATCCGGGCGGTTCAGGCGTACCGCCGGCAGGCGCGCAACCAACACATCTTCGACTCGGTCAACGACGACTACCGTCGGTCCAGTCGGCACGCCTTCCACCTGATCGCGACGTACTCACCGGGCATCAAGCTGATCGGCAACGTCACGGTCGCGGTGGTGCTCTGCTACGGCGGCGCCCGGGTGCTGGGCGGCGACACCGGGGTCGGTGTGCTCGCGGCCTTCCTGCTCTACCTGCGCCGGTTCTTCGAACCGATGCAGGAGCTGAGCCAGTTCTACAACTCGCTCCAGTCGGCGACGGCAGGGCTGGAGAAGCTCGCCGGGGTGCTCGACGAGCGGCCCTCGGTCGCCGAACCGACCCGGCCCGTGCCACTGCCCGACGGCCCGGCCCGCGGCGCGGTCCGCTTCCACGCGGTGTCGTTCGGGTACCGCCCGGACTCACCGATCCTCACCGAGCTGGACCTCGCCATCCCGGCCGGGCAGACCGTGGCCCTGATCGGGCCGACCGGCGCCGGCAAGTCCACCGTCGCCAAGCTGCTCGCCCGGTTCCACGACCCGGACAGCGGCACGGTCACTCTCGGCGGCGTGGACCTGCGCGAGGTGGCCGACGCGGAGCTGCGTCGGGCGATGGTGCTGGTCACCCAGGAGACGCACCTGTACGGCGGCACCGTCGCGGACAACATCCGGTTCGGTCGCCCGGACGCCGACGACGCCGCCGTCGAGGCCGCTGCCCGGGCGATCGGCGCGCACGACTTCATCTCGGCGCTGCCTGACGGGTACGCGACCGAGGTCCACCGGCGCGGTGGTCGGCTCTCCGCCGGGCAGCGGCAGTTGGTCGCCTTCGCCCGGGCGTTCCTGGCCGACCCGGCGGTGCTGATCCTCGACGAGGCCACCTCGTCGCTGGACGTGCCGACCGAACGTCTGGTGCAGCAGGCGCTCGGCAGCATCCTGCGGGACCGGACCGCGCTGGTGATCGCGCACCGGCTCTCGACCGTGGAGACCGCCGACCGGGTCCTGGTCCTCGACCGGGGCCGGATCGTCGAGGACGGGCCGCCGGCCGAACTGATCGTCGGCGGGGGCCGGTACGCCGACCTGCACCGCCAGTGGCGCGACTCGCTGCTCTGACCGTTGGTGATCAGGTAATGGCGTGCCCGTCACGGTCCCGGTGCCTACGATCTACGGATGACTGATACGGCGAGGACGGCCCGCACCGGCGTCCCCGAGCGTCCGGCTCTGGACGGGCTCGAGGAGACCTGGTCGCGCCGCTGGCAGGAGGAGGGCACGTACGCGTTCGACCGCAGCAGGCAGCGGTCGGACGTATACGCGATCGACACCCCGCCGCCGACCGTATCGGGCGAGCTGCACATGGGGCATGTCTTCTCGTACACGCACACCGACCTGATCGCCCGGTTCCAGCGGATGCGCGGCCGGACGGTCTTCTACCCAATCGGCTGGGACGACAACGGCCTGCCCACCGAACGTCGGGTGCAGAACGTGTACGGGGTGCGATGTGACCCCTCGCTGCCGTACGACCCGGACTGGGCACCACCGACCGAACCGGTGAACGACGCCGCCCGGAAGAACCCGACCCCGATCTCCCGGCGTAACTTCATCGAGCTGTGCGAACGGTTGACCGTCGCCGACGAGCAGGTCTTCGAGGCGTTGTGGCGGCGGCTCGGCCTGTCGGTGGACTGGTCGTTGATGTACACCACAATCGGGCCGGTGGCCCGGGCCACCTCCCAGCGGGCCTTCCTGCGCAACCTGGCCCGGGGCGAGGCGTACCAGGCCGAGGCGCCGACGCTGTGGGACGTCGGTTTCGCCACCGCCGTGGCGCAGGCCGAACTGGAGGACCGGGAACGCCCCGGCGCGTACCACCGGTTGCGCTTCCACGGACCGGGCGGGCGGGCGGTGCTGATCGACACCACCCGGCCGGAGCTGCTGCCGGCCTGCGTCGCGCTGGTCTGCCACCCCGACGACGAGCGGTACGCGGACCTGGTCGGCACGACTGTGCGTACCCCCGTGTTCGGGGTGGAGGTGCCGGTGCGCGCGCATCCGCTGGCGGACCCGGCCAAGGGCACCGGCATCGCGATGGTCTGCACCTTCGGTGACCTGACCGACGTGACCTGGTGGCGGGAACTGGCCCTGGACACCCGGGTAGTCGTCGGCCGGGACGGCCGGCTGTTGCCGGAGCCGCCGGCCGGGGTGCCCGCGCAGCCGTACGCGGCGCTGGCCGGGCAGCCGGTGAACGGCGCCCGACGGACCGTTGTGGAGCAGCTGACCGAGGCGGATGACCTGGTCGGCGAGCCGCGCCCGATCACCCACCCGGTGAAGTTCTACGAGCGGGGCGACCGGCCCCTGGAGATCGTCTCGACCCGGCAGTGGTATCTGCGCAACGGTGGCCGCGACACAGGTCTGCGGGAGGATCTGCTGGCACGCGGGCGGGAGCTGCGCTGGGTGCCGGAGCACATGCGACACCGCTACGAACACTGGGTGGGCGGCCTGACCGGCGACTGGCTGGTCAGCCGGCAGCGCTACTTCGGGGTGCCGGTGCCGGTGTGGTACCGGCTCGACGACGCTGGCGAACCGGACTGGGCCCAGCCTCTCACGCCGGAGGAGTCCGCGCTGCCGATCGACCCGTCCGAGGACACCCCACCGGGGTACGACGAGTCGCAGCGCGGCGTGCCGGGCGGTTTCATCGGCGACCCGGACGTGCTCGACACCTGGGCCACCTCGTCGCTGACTCCGCAGATCGTCGGCGGTTGGGAACGGGACCCGGATCTGTACCGGCGGGTCTTCCCGATGGACCTGCGCCCGCAGGGGCACGACATCATCCGCACCTGGCTGTTCGCCACAGTGGTCCGGTCGCATCTGGAGCACGGCGTGCTGCCCTGGCGGACGACGGAGCTGTCCGGCTGGATCCTCGACCCGGACCGCAAGAAGATGTCGAAGTCCAAGGGGAACGTGGTGACCCCGATGGCGTTGCTTGAACAGCACGGCTCGGACGCGGTGCGGTACTGGTCGGCCAGCGGCAAGCCCGGCACCGACCTGGCCTTCGACCCGGCCCAGATCCGGATCGGCCGGCGGTTGGCCACCAAGCTGCTCAACGCGTCGAAGTTCGCGCTCGGGCTGGGCGCCGCCGACGCGCTGCGCGCACCCGCGACGGAACCGCTCGACCGGGCCATGCTCGCCGAACTGTCCGAGGTGGTGGCCACCGCGACGACGGCGTTCGAGGGGTACGACCACACGGCCGCACTCCAGGCCACCGAGTCGTTCTTCTGGCGGTTCTGCGACGACTACATCGAGTTGGTGAAGGAACGCGCCTACGGCAGCGGAGCCGGGGCCGACTCGGCCCGGGCGGCGCTGGCCACCGCACTCTCGGTGCAGCTGCGGCTCTTCGCCCCGGTGCTGCCGTACGCGACCGAGGAGGTCTGGTTGTGGTGGCGGTACGGTTCGGTGCACCGCGCGCCGTGGCCGACCACGTACGAGGTGGGCCGGGCGATCCAGGGCGAAGGTGACCCGCACCTGCTGCGGCTCGCCGCCGACGCGCTGGGGCAGGTCCGCCGGGCCAAGTCGGAACGGAAGCTGTCGATGAAGGCGGAGGTGCCGCTGGCCGAGGCGCTCGGCCCGGCCGCCGTACTCGACCAGCTCACGCTGGTAATCGACGACCTGCGCGCCGCCGGCCGCATCACCAAGCTCGACCTGCTCCCCGACCGCACCCCGACCCTGGTCATCGCCTGCGCCTTCTGAGGATGCCGTGCAACATCGGGGGACGTGCTGCCTCAACAGCCGGGGAGGCAGCACGTCCCCCGAAAGTGCTGCCTCCCGACACCCGCCTAGAGGTGGGTCAGCTGGTTTCGCCGGCTACTGAAAAGGAGCGTAGGCGGTCGATGGAGAGGAAGGTGGCGGCGACGATGATCAGCGCGGTCATCACGGCGGCCACCGGCACGGAGACCGTGGTGCTGAGCAGGTTGGTCGGGGCGAGCCGGTCGGCCAGGGCGATCACGTAGTGCTGGATCGACAGCACCCGGGTGCCGGTGACCACGTTGCTGAGCAGCCCTTCCCAGATCAGCACGTAGACCAGGCCGAGCAGCACCGGCCGCCGGGTGAGCAGGCTGGCCGCCACGAACAGCGCGGTGTAGGCCAGCGCACCTACCGACGCGGCGACGGCGAGCGCCACGCCGAGGCGTACCGAGTCGGCCAGCAGGCCCGCCGCGAACAGCGGGACCGCGACGGTGACCGCGGTGGCCCCGGCCGCGACGGCCAGCTTGGGTAGCACGATCTGCCAGCGCGGCAATGGCGTGGTGAGCACGTGCACCACCGTGCCGTCGTCGATCTCGGCCCCGAGCACGCCGGTGCCGACGATCAGGGCTACCACCGGGAGCACCACGGCCAACCCGAGGCCGACCAGCACCGGCGGCCCCCAGTCGGCGGGAGTCACCCCGAGTGCCCGGGAGAGCACCGCCAGCCCCACCAGGAGTATCGGAAGCGGAAGCAGCAGCAGGAATCGGCGACGCCCGAACAGGCCGCGCATCGTGATCCAGGAGACAGTGGACATCAGGCCTCCACCAGGTAGGAGAAGACGCTCTCCAGGGACTCGTCCTCGGGTACCAGTTGCTGGACCCGTACGCCCCGGGCCAGGGCGACCTTCGGCAGCATCCGGGTGAAGGCGCCGTAGTCACCGGCGCGTACGGTCAGGCCCTCGCGGCCCAGCTCGACCCCGCTGACCGACGGCTCGGCCATCAACGCGACGGCCAGCGCCCGGTCGTCGGTGGAGCGGATGGCGAAGACGTGCGGCCGGTTGGTCATCAGCCGCCGGATGGTCCGGAAGTCGCCAGAGGCGGCGAGGCGACCGGCGACCATCACCTGCACCGTGCCGGAGACCTGCTCGACCTCCTCCAGGATGTGCGAGCTGAACAGGATCGTCCGGCCCGCGTCGCCGAGAGAGTGCAGCAGCTCCATCATGTGCAACCGCTGGCGCGGGTCCATGCCGTTGAACGGCTCGTCGAGCAGCAGCACCTGCGGGTCGTGCACCAGCGCCGCCGCCACCCGGGTGCGCTGCCGCATGCCCTTGGAGTACGTGCCGATGCGGCGGTCCTGGGCGTCGGCCATCTCCACCAGGTCGATGGCGCGGCGGGCGGCGGCCTGCGGATCCGGCAGCTTGTGCAGCTTCGCGGTGGCCAGCACGAACTCGAACGCGGTGAGGAAGCTGTGCACCGCCTCCCGCTCGCTGACCAGGCCGAGTCGCCGGTATACCTCCGGGTTGCGCCAGGTGGGCCGGCCGTCCAGGGTCACCTGCCCCCGGGACGGGGTGAGGAAGCCGGCCATCATGTGCAGCAGGGTGGTCTTGCCCGCCCCGTTTGGTCCGAGCAGCCCGGTCACCCCGGGCCCGAGGCTCATGCTCACATTGTTGACCGCGACCACGTTGCCGTACCAGCGGGAGACCCCGGCGAGGTCAAGGGTGCTGGTGGTGGTGGCGGTGGCCGCCGGTGCGGTGTTCGTCATGGTCATCGTGCGGCCACCTTCTTGTAGCGGGCCAGCAGCAGGGCCACGCAGCCCGCCACGAGCGCGACGGCGGCCAGCGCGTACACCGGGCCGAAGGCCCCGAGGTCGAGGTCGGCGGTGTTGGACTCGGTGATCAGCAGGTCGCGCATCGTCCAGAGGCCGACGCCCTGCACCAGGGTGGGCGGCGAGGCGATGCCGGCGAGCTGGTTAGCCGCCTGCGACGGCAGGACCGACAGGATGCCGACGATGGGCGTGGTCATCAGGAACACGGCGACGATCCCGCCGGCGGCGAAGGCACGCTTTCCGGTCATCGAGGCGACCAGCAGACCGACCGAGGCGAAGACCACCGCCCACAACCCGGCGTAGAGCAGCCCGGGCAGCAGGTCGAGCAGTTCGTCCCAGACCGCGCCCATGCCGTCGGCGGTGAAGGCACCGCCGAGGAACATCAGCAGTTGTGGCGCGCCGAGCAGCAGGAAAAGCGCGGTGACCAGGGCAAGCAGCTTGGCCAGCGGGTAGTCCGCGTGCGGCAGCGGCCGGGAGAAGTACAGCGGCAGGACACCGCTGCGCATGTCCCGGGATACCAGCTCGGGCGCGGCCACCGCGACGAAGAAGATGACCAGCCAGCTCATCGCGTCGGCGAACTGGGCGTACGTCATGATCACTTCGCCGATCTGGCTGCGGATCGCGGTGACCGCGGCGGCCACCAGCAGCACGATGCCGACCACCAGCCAGGGAAAGATCTTGGCTTTGGCGCTGCGCCCCAGCCCGAAGGTGGTCCGCACACCGTGCAGGTACAGCGCCCCGAAGACGTGCCGGCGGCCGAGCCGGGGACCGGTGTAGCGCTGGTAGCCGATGTCGTGGATGACGCCGGTCGGCTCAGGCATGGCTGTTCTCCCTCCGGGCGAAGAGTTCGGCCACCCGGTGCCGGCGCTGGTCCAGCCGGTGCAGGGGCAGGTCAAGCTCGGCCACCGCACCGAGGATCAGGTCGTACGTGCGCTCGTCGGACAGCGGCACCAGCAGCAGCCTGCCCTCCCGGCCCACCGGCAGGTCGAGCGCGGCCAGCCGGGTGGCCAGCGCCTCGGTGCCCTCGCTGACCTCGACCGCGAGCACGTCGGTGGCCGAGGTCATGGCGGCGATGTGGTCGGCCCGCAGCAGCCGCCCGCCCTCGATGGCGACCAGGGTGTCGCAGATCCGCTCGACCTCACCGAGCAGGTGCGAGCAGACCAGCACGGAGATGCCGAACTCGGTGCCGATCCGCTGCACCAGTGCGAGCATCGCGTCCCGCCCGGCCGGGTCGAGACCGTTTGTGGGCTCGTCGAGCAGCAGCAGGTCGGGATCGTGCACCAGCGCCTGAGCGAGCTTGACCCGCTGCTTCATGCCGGTGGAGTAGCCGCCCACCGGCCGGTGGCGCTCCTCGTGCAGACCCACGTGGCGCAGCGCCTCGGAGGCCCGTTCCCGGGCGACCGTGCGCGGTAGGCCGCTGATCCGCCCCAGATGGGTGACCAGTTCGGCGGCGGAAAGGTCGGGCGGCAGGCAGTCGTGTTCGGGCATGTAGCCGACCCGGGCCCGCACGGCCGCCGTGTCGGCGGTCGGGTCCAGGCCCAGCACCTGTATCCGGCCACGGGTGGGAGTGAGCAGGCCGAGCAGCAGCTTGATCAGAGTGGACTTGCCGGCGCCGTTGGCGCCGACCAGGCCGACGATCCCTGGTTCCACCGCGACCGTCAGATCGGACAGTGCGGTGACTCCGCCGCCGTAGACCTTCGTCAACGACTCGGTTGCGATCAGTGTCACGTCGTCAGCCTAGAGCGGTCGGACAATGCACCGCGCTCCGGAAGCAACCCCCGTTTCCCCTGATACCGGCACGCCACCTCCCCCTAGGGAGATCGGCCGCGACCGGTCGGCAGTCGGTTCGCAGTTCGTAAGATTTGCGCGGCTGACAGCACGCGACCAGCCGCGACAGACTGGGACATGCTCATTCGCCGCCTGTTCCGTACCCCGCTCACGTGGATCGCGATCACCGTGCTGGCCGCCGGTTCGGCCTTCGGCCTGTACTGGTTCCAGCCGTGGAAGCTGCTGACCGACGCCGAGGTGGCCGAGCGGCTGTCCACGGTCGCCACCCCGGCGACCTCCGCCGCACCAACCGGTTCGGCCACGCCGACCAGTTCCGCCCCGCCCGCCTCCCCCGACGCCGCGGCGGCGACCCTGGTCAGCTCCGGTGACTTCATCAGCCACGAGCACGACACCTCCGGAAGCGCCCGGATCGTACGCACCGCCGACGGGCAGCACCGGCTGGAGTTGGTGGGTCTGGACACCTCCAACGGCCCGGACCTGCGGGTGTGGCTGACCGACCAGCCGGTGATCGAGGGCCGGGACGGGTGGCACGTGTTCGACGACGGCCACTGGGTCGAGTTGGGGCGGCTCAAGGGCAATCGCGGCGACCAGGGTTACCCGATCCCGAACGATGTCGAGCTGGCGGACCTGACAAGCGTTTCCATCTGGTGCAAGCGGTTCGCGGTCTCGTTCGGCGCGGCCACGCTGGGCTGAGCGGCCGAACGCGTACGACATCGCGAAGCGGCCCGTCGACAGCAGTGGCACGGCGGGCATGGTGGCGCTCTCGACCGATCGGCGACCGGCTGCGAAACTGTGTGCCGGTCGCCGGAGTTGGGGGTCTGATGAGCAACGGGTGGGTGCTGCCCGACGAGGTGCTGCGGGAAGCACCGACGTACACGCCGCGTCCCGGTGAGCTCGCGGATCTCGAGCTGCTGCTGATCGGTGCGTACGCGCCGCTGGTCGGGTTCATGACCCGGGCCGACCTCGTCTCGGTCAGCCGCCGGGGCCGGCTCGTCGACGACTCCCCGTGGCCGGTCGCCGTCCCGCTCCAGGTGCCCGCGACGGTGGTGCAGCAGCTCGACCTCGCCGACCCGGGCCGCCGGACGCTGGTGCTCACCGACAGCGAGGGCGCACCGATGGCGGCCCTGGAGGTGACCGACGCCTGGACGATCCGCGACGGCGTGGCCGGGGTCGGCGGCACCGTGCGCCGGCTGGGCGACGGCGCCCACGGTCCGTTCCAGCGGCTGCGGCGTACGCCTGAGGAGATCCGTGCGCTGCTGCCGCCCGGCCGGGTGCTCGGGGTGGTCGCCGACCGGCCGCTGCACCGGCCGCAACTGGCGCAGATCGCACATGCCGTACGCACCCTGAGCGCTCACCTGCTGATCATGATTCCGGTGGGCGAGGACGGCACCGGTGGACTACCGCCGGAGGCGCTGGTCCGCAGCGTGTTCGCCGCCCGGGACCGGATGCCGCCGGCGACCCTGGTAGCCGTGCCGTTCTCCCGGCGACGCGACGAGATCAGTGACGCCCTGCTGCTTGCCCGGGTCTCCGCCGCGTACGGCGTCACCCACCTGCTCTCCACCGGCGAGATGCTTTCCGGGGCCGGGCTGCGCGTGCTGGTGCCCCGCGAGTTGGCCTACGACAACCGGGACGGCCAGTGGCGCTGGCGCGACGACATCCCGCCCCGCAACCGACGGCTGGCGTTGAGCCAGGCGGAGATCGAAGACCTGCTGGACCGCGGGTTCCCGCTGCCCGAGTGGCACACTCCCCCGGCGGTGGCGAAGGAGCTGAGCCGGGCCCGGCCGCCCCGGCGGCACCGCGGCCTGGTGGTGTTCCTGACCGGGCTCTCCGGTTCCGGCAAGTCGACAGTCGCCCGGGGGCTCGCCGACGCGCTGCGTGAGGAGGGCGAGCGGACGGTCACGCTGCTCGACGGTGACGTGGTTCGTCGCGAGTTGACCGCCGGGCTGGGCTTCAGCAAGGCCGACCGGGACACCAACGTGCGTCGCATCGGGTGGGTCGCCGCCGAGATCGCCCGGCACCACGGCATTGGCATCTGCTGCCCGATCGCCCCGTACGCCCAGGCCCGGGCGACCGCCCGGGAGATGGCGATGGCGGCCGGCGCCGGGTTCGTGCTGGTGCACGTCGCCACTCCGCTGGAGGTCTGCGAGAAGCGCGACCGTAAGGGCCTGTATGCCCGCGCCCGGGCGGGACTGCTCACCGGGATGACCGGCATCGACGACCCGTACGAGGAGCCGACCGACGCGGACCTGGTGCTCGACACCACCGATCTCTCCGTCGACGAGGCGGTACGACGGGTCCTGCACCATCTGACCGAGACCGGTTGGGTGGAGCCGCGCCTGCCCGCGATCTGACCCCGGAAGCATCCTCCCTTCCCCGTGGTCGACCCTGAGCGCTAATGTTTGTTTCTGTTCGGATCTGTTCGCTCATGTGAGGCCGGGAGGGGTCGATGCTCGCGCGGCAGCGCCATGCGGCGATCCTCGATCGGGTCCGCGTGACCGGCGGCGTACGCGTCGGCGAGTTGGCCGCCGAGTTCGGCGTCTCCGACATGACCATCCGCCGTGACCTGGACCTGCTGCACGAACGTGGCCTGCTCGCCAAGGTGCACGGCGGCGCCACCGCAACCGGCGCCACGGACGAGCCGGGTTTCCGGGCCAAGTCGGTACGCCAGCAGGCCGAGAAGACGGCCATCGCGGCGCGTGCCACGAAGCTGGTCCGGCCCGGAGCGGCGATCGCGCTCTCCGCCGGCACCACCACCGCCGAACTGGCCCGGCAGCTGATCGCCGTGCCGGCCCTGACCGTGGTGACCAACTCGCTGCCGGTGGCCGACATCCTGCACCAGCGGGGCCGCACCGACCAGACGGTGGTGCTGACCGGCGGGGTTCGCACCCCCTCCGACGCCCTGGTCGGGCCGCTGGCCGTCGGCGCCGTCCGGACCCTGCACCTGGATCTGCTCTTCCTCGGCGTGCACGGGATGACCGAGCGGACCGGCTTCACCACCCCGAATCTGACCGAGGCCGAGACGAACCGGGCCCTGGTCGCGGCGGCGGACCGGTTGGTGGTGCTCGCCGACCACACCAAGTGGGGCACGGTCGGCATCTCCGCCATCGCCGAACTGGACACGGCCGACGTGCTGGTCACCGACGACCGGTTGGCACCGGAGGCCCGACGACTGCTCACCGACCGGGTCGGCGAGCTGATCGTCGTGCCGGTCACCGAAGGCGGGACATTGCGATGAAACGTACGGCGATCAGCCTGGCCGACGGCCGCGAACTGATTTACTTCGACGAGCGCGACGACGCCGTCCGGGACCAGCCGGACCGGCGCGCGTTGCCGCCTCCCCCACCCGCCTCCCAACTGCGCTACGACCCGCTCACCGACGAGTGGGTGGCGCTGGCGGTGCACCGGCAGACCCGGACCTTCCTTCCCCCGGCCGACCAGTGCCCGCTCTGCCCCTCGACGCCGGACCGGCTCAGCGAGATCCCGGCCCCGGAGTACGCGGTCGCGGTCTTCGAGAACCGGTTTCCGGCGCTGAGCGGGCGGGTGGTGGCCGAGCCGGCCGCGATCACCCCGTTCACTCCGGTCCGCCCGGGGCAGGGGCGCTGTGAGGTGGTCTGCTTCACCGACGACCACGACGCCTCCTTCGCCGCGCTACCGCCGAGCCGGGTGCGTACGGTGCTGGACGCGCTGGCCGACCGGACCACCGTGCTCGGCGGGCTGCCCGGCGTCGAACAGGTCTTCTGCTTCGAGAATCGGGGGGTGGAGATCGGGGTGACGCTGCACCACCCGCACGGGCAGATCTACGCGTACCCGTTCGTCACCCCACGGACCCGGTCACTGCTGGGCGCGGCCCGCCGGCACGCCGAGCGCACCGGCGGCGGCAACCTCTACGCCGACGTGCTGGCCGCCGAACGCGCCGCCGGCGAGCGGGTGGTGGCGACGAACCCGCACTGGACGGCGTACGTCCCGGCAGCCGCCCGGTGGCCGTTCGAGGTGCACGTCGCGCCGCACCGGGCGGTGCCCGACCTGCCGGCGCTGACCGAGGCGGAACGCGACGCCTTCGGGCCGCTCTACCTGGACCTGCTGCGCCGCTTCGACGGGCTGTTCGACACGCCCATGCCCTACATCGCAGCCTGGCACCAGGCACCGGTCCGCGTCGAGCGTGAGCTGGGGCATCTGCACCTGCAACTGTTCAGCGTCCGACGGGCGGCGGACAAGCTGAAGTACCTCGCCGGCTCGGAGTCGGCGATGGGGGTCTTCATCAACGACATCGCCCCGGAGCGGGCCGCCGAGTTGCTGCGCGCGATGTGACGGCGGTACGCCTCGGTCGCCGCGCCGGGCAGGGCCGGAGCTACGGCCCTGCGGACAGCAGGGCGCGGGGGGCCCGGGACAGGGCCCCCCGCGGGGAAGGGACGGCTGGCTGTACTCGACAGCCGGGAAGGCTGGCTGCTGGGCACGCGAGTCGCGCGGTGGCGACGGTCAACCTTCCAGGACGGGACTGGCATCTCGTCCATCCAGGTCAACGAGGCGCGCCGGACGAAGTGACGCCGACGGGCGCGTCCGGTCGCGACACGCCGCCGCTGCGGGTACCGGATACACCGAGCCCGCCGGCGCTCGGGCCGGCGGGCTCGGTGAACTGCGGGTGAGACTCAGGCGGCCAGGCGGCGCGCCAGGTTCTCGTCGAGCGTGTTCATGAACTCGTCGGTGGTCTGCCACGGGGCGTCCCGCGAGATCAGCAGCGCGAGGTCCTTGGTCATCTGGCCGCCCTCGACGGTGTCGACGATGACCTGCTCCAGCGTGTTGGCGAACTCGCTGACCGCCGGGGTGCCGTCCAGCTTGCCCCGGTGTGCCAGGCCACGGGTCCAGGCGTAGATCGAGGCGATCGGGTTGGTCGAGGTCTTCTCGCCCTTCTGCCACTGGCGGTAGTGCCGGGTGACGGTGCCGTGAGCGGCCTCGGCCTCGACGGTACGGCCGTCGGGCGAGAGCAGGACCGAGGTCATCAGGCCGAGAGAGCCGAAGCCCTGCGCGACGGTGTCGGACTGCACGTCACCGTCGTAGTTCTTGCAGGCCCAGACGTAGCCGCCCTCCCACTTGAGCGCGGCGGCGACCATGTCGTCGATGAGCCGGTGCTCGTAGGTGAGGCCGGCGGCGTCGAACTCGGCCTTGAACTCGTTCTCGAACACCTCGGCGAAGATGTCCTTGAACCGGCCGTCGTACGCCTTGAGGATGGTGTTCTTGGTGGACATGTAGACCGGGTAGTTGCGGTCCAGGCCGTAGCGGAACGAGGCCCGGGCGAAGTCCCGGATCGACTCGTCGTAGTTGTACATGCCCATCGCGATGCCGCCGCCGGGGAAGTTGGCGACCTCCATCTCGACCGGCTGCGAGCCGTCGGCGGGCGTGTAGGTGATGGTCACCGTGCCCGGGCCCGGGACCACGAAGTCGGTGGCCTTGTACTGGTCGCCGTGGGCATGCCGGCCAATGATGATCGGCTTGGTCCACCCGGGGACGAGCCGCGGCACGTTGGACATGATGATCGGCTCGCGGAAGACGACGCCGCCGAGGATGTTACGGATGGTGCCGTTCGGCGACCGCCACATCTTCTTCAGGCCGAACTCCTCGACCCGCGCCTCGTCCGGGGTGATGGTGGCGCACTTGACGCCGACGCCGTGCTCCTTGATTGCGTTCGCGGCGTCGACGGTCACCTGGTCGTCGGTGGCGTCGCGGTGCTGGATCGAGAGGTCGTAGTAGTGCAGGTCGACGTCGAGGTAGGGCAGGATCAGCTGCTCCCGGATCTGCTTCCAGATGATCCGGGTCATCTCGTCGCCGTCGAGCTCCACGACCGGGTTGTTTACCTTGATCTTCGCCATCGGCCGGCGCTCCTCTCAGGGGACATGCTCAAGCAGTACGAGCGTACTGGATCGGCTCGGACAAGGAACGCCGCGCCCACCGGTCGGCCCGTGCCTCCACCGGCGAACCGCCAGATTGATCAAGGGGTTTGCGTCTCGGATCAGCTTTCCCGAGACGCAAACCTCTTGATCGACTCATTTCGTGCGGTCACATGGACGCGACGTCGGCCTGCTTGGCGCGGACGGCCTCGGCGGCCTCCTTGAGGGCGGCCAGCTCGTCGGCGTCGAGGTCGGTCTCCACCACGCGCTTGACGCCCTGAGCACCGATCTCGGCCTCGACGCCCAGGTAGACACCGGAGATGCCGTACTCGCCGTCGACCCAGGCACATACCGGCATGACCTCGCCGGAGTCCTCCGCGACCGCCTTCGCCATCCGGGCCGCTGCCGCCGACGGGGCGTAGTACGCCGACCCCGTCTTGAGCAGGGCCACCACCTCGGCACCACCGTTGCGGGTACGTACGACCAGGTCCTCGATCTGCTCGGCCGGCATCACCTCGCGCAGCGGCTTGCCGTTCACACTGCTCTGCGACGGCACCGGAACCATGGTGTCGCCGTGCGAGCCCAGGGTCAGCGTCTTCACCGACTTCACCGGCACCTGCAACGCCTCGGCGACGAAGTTGGTGAACCGGGCGGTGTCCAGCATGCCGGCCTGACCGAGCACCCGGTTGCGCGGGAACTGGGTGGCGATCTGGGCCAGCGCGGTCATCTCGTCGAGCGGGTTGGAGACCACGATGACGACGGCGTTCGGGGCGTACTTGGCCACGTTCTCGGCGACCTGGCGGACGATCTTGGCGTTGGTCTCCAGCAGGTCCATCCGGCTCATCCCGGGCTTCCGCGGCAGGCCGGCGGTGATGACGACCACGTCCGAGCCCTCGATGCCCTCGTAGCCCTCACCGTTCGGGCCGGTCGTGACCCCGACGACAGTGGTCTCGAAGCCCTCCACAGCACGCGACTGGTTGAGGTCGAGGGCGATACCCGCGGGCTTGCCCTCGATGATGTCGGTGATCACGACGGTGTCGAAGACGTCGTACTCGGCCAGGCGCTGCGCGGTGGTGGAGCCGTAGAATCCGGCCCCGACGACAGTGACCTTCTTACCCATGGTCGTCCCACTCCCTGATACCAGTCGGTTTTCCGGACCGTATCAGCCATCCTGGCACCGATCGGGCCAGGGGCGGACGGTTATGAGCGTTCGGCCCGCTCCACGACATTGGTGAGCAACATGGCCCGGGTCATCGGTCCGACCCCGCCGGGCATCGGCACCAGCTTGCCGGCCACCTCGGCGACCTCCGGGTCCACGTCGCCGGTGTAGCGGCCCTTGCCGTCGGAACCGATCACCCGGGTGATGCCCACGTCGACCACGACGGCACCCGGGTTGATCATGTCCGCGGTGAGCAGGCCGGGTACGCCCGCCGCCACGATCACGATGTCGGCGGCCCGGGTGTGCGCGGCCAGATCCAGGGTGCCGGTGTGGCAGAGGGTGACTGTGGCGTTCTCGCTCCGCCGCGTCAACAGCAGCCCCAGCGGGCGTCCGACGGTGTTGCCCCGACCCACCACCGCCACGTTGGCGCCGCGCAGCGGCACGTCGTGCCGACGGAGCAACTCCACGATGCCGCGCGGGGTGCAGGGCAGCGGCGCATCGTAACCGAGCACCAGCCGACCAAGGTTGACCGGGTGCAGGCCGTCCGCGTCCTTGTCCGGGTCGATCAGCTCCAGCACCCGCTGCGTGTCCAGGTGTGCCGGCAACGGCAGTTGGACGATGTAGCCGTGGCAGGCCGGATCGGCGTTCAGCTCGGCGAGAACCTGGTCGACCTGCTCCTGGGTGGCGTCGGCCGGCAACTCCCGACGGATCGAGGCGATGCCGACCTCGGCGCAGTCCCGGTGCTTGCCGTTGACGTACGCCTGGGAGCCCGGATCGGACCCGACCAGCACCGTGCCGAGCCCCGGCACGGTGCCCCGTTCCGCCAGCGCCTTCACCCGCGCCCGCAGCTCGTCCTTGATCTCGGCCGCGGTCGCCTTGCCGTCCAGAAGCGTCGCCGTCACGAGCAGATCGTCTCACGCCCGCCGCCACCGGCTCCCCCGACCTCGACGACCCGACCAGCCAGCCGTCCAGCCGGACTACTTTGCGTGAGGTGTGATTCGTCACTTAGCGTGACAATATGTGGAGCCGAACACCTCGGTTCCGGACGTGCGGACACGAAGGCCCACAATCCGACGATCATGACGGGCCAAGACCAGGCGCCCCACCGGGCCGCCAACGTCGCCCAATCGGTCCATATCTCCGCACTTCAAGCCGGTAGCGCAGCGATGCGCGTAGCACGCGACCGGGAGACCGACAAGACCGGGGGTGGCGTTCTGTTACCCCTTCGCAACCGCTACGTTGCCGACTCGCGGCATACGACCTACCGTTGCCCGTCGTTGCGCAGCGTTACCCCAAAGCCGGGCCCGACTGCGCAGCGTAATGGAGATGAGGAGGCTAGATGCGTGTTCGTAGGCTCGCCGCCTGGACCGCCCTCCCGCTCGCGGTGACCCTGGGCCTGGTGGCCTGCGGCTCGGGCGGCGACGGCGGATCCGGCGAGAGCGACCCCAACGCGGCCGTGCGGATCGAGATCGCCGAGCCGCAGCACCTGGTGCCGACCAACACCAACGAGACGAGCGGTTCCCAGGTGCTCGCCGCCCTGTTCAGCCCGCTTGTCGACTACGACGAGGCCCACAAGCCGTACGAGGTGGCCGCCGAGTCGATCACGTCCGAGGACAACACCACCTGGACGATCAAGCTCAAGGACGGCTACACGTTCCACAACGGCGAGAAGGTGACCGCCGACAACTACATCGACGCCTGGAACTACGGCGCGTACGCGCCGAACGGGCAGAACTCCAGCTACTTCTTCGAGAAGATCGCCGGCTACGACGACCTCCAGGGTGAGAGCCCGAAGGCCGAGACGCTCAGCGGGCTGAAGCAGGTCGACGACCTGACCTTCACCGTCACGCTCGCGCAGCCGTACAGCGAGTTCAAGTCGATGCTCGGCTACACCGCCTTCTACCCGCTGCCGGAGGCCGCGTTCAGCGCTCCCGGCGAACTGGTCGAGGGTTACGAGCAGGCGCCGATCGGCCAGGGCCCGTTCAAGATGAAGGGCACCTGGCAGCACGACGCCAAGGTCGAGGTCGAGCGGTACGACGCCTTCCCCGGCGAGCAGCCGAAGGTGGCCGGCGTCGAGTTCCGGATCTACCAGCAGCTGACCGCGGCGTACGCGGACGTGCTGTCGGACAACCTCGACGTGATCAAGACCATCCCGACGGAGAACCTCTCCACCGCCGGCACCGATCTGGGCGACCGCTTCGTGCAGAGCCCGGCGTCGTCGCTGCACTTCCTGGCTTTCCCCACCTTCCAGGAGGAGTTCAGCAACCCGGATGTGCGCAAGGCCATCTCCATGGCGATCGACCGCGAGGAGATCACTCGGTCGATCTTCAAGGACTCGCAGCAGCCGGCCCGCGCGTTCGTCTCCCCGGCCGTCGCCGGCTACCGGGAGAACACCGTCGGCGCGGCGGGCGAGTTCGACCCGGCCAAGGCCAAGGCGCTCTACCAGGCCGCCGGCGGCCCGTCGAAGATCACCCTGTCCTACAACGGCGACGGTGGCCACAAGGACTGGATCGACGCCACCTGCAACCAGCTCAAGGCCAACCTGGGCGTGGACTGCGTCGGCAGCGCCGAGCCCAAGTTCGCCGACCTGCTGACCAAGGTCAAGGCAAAGCAGCCGGTGGGCCTGTTCCGGATGGGCTGGATCATGGACTACCCGTCCATGGAGAACTACCTGGGCCCGCTGTACAGCACCAACGGCTCGTCGAACTACTACGGCTACAGCAACCCGGACTTCGACCGTCTGCTCGCCGAGGGCGCCAGCGCCCCCAGCGAGGAAGAGGCGATCAAGAAGTACCAGGAGGCCGAGGACCTGCTGGCCGAGGACCTGCCGGTCGTACCGCTGCGGTTCGGCCAGAACAACTTCGGCCACTCGACCAAGGTCAAGAACGTCGAGATGGATCTCTTCGACCGGGTCAACCTGACCAAGATCGAAGCGATCAAGTAACACACACGTCGGCGGGTCGGGTCATCGCGAGGTGACCCGACCCGCCACGCGGTTCGCCCCTTTTCAGGGAGACTGCCAAGTATGTTCCGCTTCATCGTGCGGCGTCTGCTCCAGATGGTCCTGGCCTTCTTCGGGACCACGCTGATCGTCTACGCGCTGATGTTCGCCGGTCAGGGCGACCCGATCCAGGCCCTCGCCGGGGAGCGCCCGGTCACCGCCGCACAGCGGGCGTACCTCACGGAGAAGTACCACCTCGACGCCACCGGGATCGGCGGCTTCTTCTACAGGTACTTCGACTACATCTCGAATCTGCTCCGCGGCGACCTGGGCGAGTCGCTCACCGGACGGTCGATCGGCGACATCCTCGCCGCCGCCTGGCCGGTCACGATCAGGCTGGCCCTGATCGCCATCGCGGTCGCGGTCATCTTCGGCGTCACCGCAGGCGTCCTCGCCGGCATCCGGCGGGCCAGCATCTTCGACAACGCCACCCTGCTGCTGACCCTGCTGGTGCTCGGCATCCCGACAATCGTGCTCGCCCCGCTGGCACAGTACTTCCTCGGCGTCAAATGGCAGGTCTTCCCGCCCACCGCCGGCGCCGACCCCGACTACTTCGCGCTGCTGCTGCCGGGCATCGTGCTCGGCTCGCTCTCCCTGGCCACCGCGCTCCGGCTGACCCGTACCTCGGTGGCCGAGAACCTGCGTGCCGACTACGTGCGCACCGCGCGATCGAAGGGCCTGCCGAATCGGCGGGTGGTGAGCGTGCACGTGTTGCGCAACTCGCTCATCCCGGTGATCACCTTCCTCGGCGTCGAGGTCGGCAACCTGATGAGCGGCGCGATCATCACCGAGGGCGTGTTCAACATCCCCGGCGTCGGCTTCAACCTCTTCCGCGGCATCCGCACCGAGGACGGCCCGCTGGTGGTGGGCATCGTCAGCGTGCTCGTCGTGGTCTACCTGGTCTCCAACCTGGTGGTCGACGTCCTGTACGCCGTTCTGGACCCGAGGATCCGCTATGAGTGATTTCGAGACGGTGGCGGCGTCGGAGAACCAGGCCGCGCGGCGCGGGCCCTCCGGGGAACCGGGCACGCCGAACCAGGTGGACCGGCCCCGCAAGCCGCGCAGCCTGGCCGGCGACGCCTGGCGCGACCTGCGCCGAAAGCCGATCTTCTGGATCAGCCTGACCCTGGTGCTGCTGATCACCGCGATGGCCGCCGTGCCGGGCCTGTTCACCAGCAACGACCCCGCCGACTGCGTGCTGTCCCGACAGCACGCGCCGCCCTCCGGCGGCGCCATCTTCGGGTACGACTTCCAGGGCTGCGACACGTACGCCCGGGCGGTCTACGGCGCTCGAGCGTCGCTGCTGGTCGGCGCCCTGAGCGCGCTGTTCACCGGCCTGATCGCGCTGGTCGTGGGGATGGTCGCCGGCTACTTCGGCGGCTGGGTCGACGCGGTGCTCTCCCGAGTGATCGACATCGTGCTCGGCATCCCGCTGCTGCTGGCCGCGATCGTGTTGCTCAAGCGCATCGGCAGCGACAGCGCCACGGTACGCGTCGCCGCGGTCATCTTCGTGCTGGCGGTGCTCGGCTGGACCACCGCGGCCCGGGTGGTCCGTTCCTCGGTGATCACCGCCCGGGAGCAGGACTACGTGGCCGCGGCGCGGATGCTGGGGGCCGGCAACGGACGGATCATGTGGCGGCACATCCTGCCGAACGCACTCGCCCCGGCCATCGTGGTCCTGACCATTGCGCTCGGCTCGTTCATCGCCGCCGAGGCAACGCTCTCCTTCCTCGGCATCGGGCTGCGGGAACCGACCATCTCCTGGGGCATCGAGATCAACAATGGTCGGGTGCACATGCGGGAGTCGGCGACCCCGCTGGTGGTCCCGTCGACCTTCCTGGCGCTGACCGTGCTGGCCTTCATCATGCTCGGCGACGCGATCCGCGACGCCTTCGACCCGAAGCTCCGGTGATCCCCTCATGAGTCAGCACGCCGTCCGGCCGACGCCGGCCTCGCCCACCCCGCCCGGCGGGCACCTGCTGGAGGTACGCGATCTGCACGTCGAGTTCCGCACCGGCGAGGGCGTGGCCAAGGTGATCAACGGGGTCAGTTACCACCTGGATCCGGGCGAGACCCTCGCCGTGCTGGGCGAGTCCGGCTCCGGCAAGTCCGTCACCGCCCAGGCCATCATGGGCATCCTGGACACTCCGCCGGCGCACATCAGCTCGGGTGAGATCCGCTACTCCGGCCAGGATCTGCTCAGCCTGGCGGAGGAGCAGCGCCGGCAGATCCGGGGCAGGGACATAGCGATGATCTTCCAGGACGCCCTCTCCGCGTTGAACCCGGTCTTCCCGGTCGGCTGGCAGATCGGCGAGACGTTGCGCCAGCGAGTCGGCATGTCCCGCGCGGACGCCCGCCGCCGCTCGGTGGAGCTGATGGACCTGGTGCAGATCCCCGGGGCGGCGAGGCGTCTCGGTGACTACCCGCACCAGTTCTCCGGCGGCATGCGGCAGCGGGTGATGATCGCGATGGCCCTGGCGATGGAGCCGAAGGTGCTGATCGCCGACGAGCCCACCACCGCCCTGGACGTCACCGTGCAGGCCCAGATCATGGATCTCCTCGCCGACCTGCGGAGGGACCTGAACATGGCGATGATCCTGATCACCCACGACCTCGGTGTGGTGGCCGACGTCGCGGACCGGATCGCGGTCATGTACGCGGGCCGGATCGTCGAGCACGCCGATGTCCGGTCGCTGTACCGGGCGCCCGCCCATCCGTACACCAAGGGGTTGCTGAACTCGATCCCGCGCCTGGACCAGCGGGGCGGGAAGCTGTCCACCATCCGCGGCCTGCCGCCCAACCTGATGCGGATCCCCAGCGGTTGCCCCTTCCACCCCCGGTGCCCGTACGTGCAGCAGGTCTGCGTGGACGTGGTGCCGCACGACCTGGTCCTCGGCGACGGCCGGACCAGCGCGTGCCACTTCGCCCAGGAGGTACGCGATGACCGCGCCGACTAGCTCCACCAAGATCCGCGGCGAGACGCTTCTCGACGTCAACCACGTGGTCAAACACTTCCCGATCACGCAGGGCGTGCTGTTCCGCAAGAAGACCGGTGCGGTCAAGGCCGTCGACGGGGTGAGCTTCCAGCTGCGCCGCGGCGAGACACTTGGCGTCGTCGGTGAGTCGGGCTGCGGCAAGTCCACCCTGGCCCGACTGCTGATGCGGCTGGAGAAGCCGACCGCCGGCCGCGCCACGCTGGCCGGTCGCGACCTGTTCGCCGCCTCCGGCGGTGAGCTGCGGCGGATCCGGCGCAACATGCAGATGGTCATGCAGGACCCGTACACCTCGCTGAACCCACGGATGACCGTCGGCGACATCATCGGCGAGCCGTTCGAGATCCATCCGGAGGCGTCCCCGAAGGGCAGCCGCCAGCGGCGGATCCAGGAACTGCTCGACGTCGTCGGGTTGAACCCGGAGCACATCAACCGCTATCCGCATCAGTTCTCCGGCGGCCAGCGGCAGCGCATCGGCATCGCCCGGGCCTTGGCGCTGCGCCCCGAGGTGATCGTCTGCGACGAGCCGGTCTCCGCGCTGGACGTCTCCATCCAGGCGCAGGTGATAAACCTGCTGGAGGAACTTCAGGACGAACTGGGCCTGTCCTACATCTTCATCGCCCACGACCTGTCGGTGGTGCGGCACATCTCCGACCGGATCGCGGTGATGTACCTGGGCCGGATCGTGGAGATCGGCACCGAGGACGAGATCTACGATCGCGCCACCCACCCGTACACCCAGGCGTTGCTCTCCGCGGCCCCGGTGCCGGACCCGGACGCCCGGGAACACCGCAGCATCATCCGGCTGCGCGGCGACGTCCCGAGCCCGGCGGATCCGCCGAGCGGCTGCCACTTCCGCACCCGGTGCTGGAAGGCGCAGGACATCTGCGCCACCCAGGACCCGCAGGCGGTGCTGCGCGCTGCCGACCCGCACCCCTCGGCCTGCCACTTCGCCGAACTGCGCCCGGGAGAGTGAGCGCCCGACCTCCCTCCCTAGTGGATACTGCGGCATCGAAGAACCACCCGATGACGGATGGCGATCCTCTGCTCACTCACTAGGGTCTACAGCCGTGACGCAGGTGGCGCTATGGCCGACGACGGGCCCCACGGCCGGGGCCGCCGCGACGAACAGCCGGATCACCGTCCGGTACGTGCAGGCCACCGTCGCGGTCGCCGTCCTCGGCACCGCCTGGTGCGTCGCGAACTTCACGGTCGGCGCGGGCACCGAGGCGCTCGCGTACACCTTCGTTCCCGTCGGCGGGATCTTCGCCGCCGGGTCCGTCGTACACCTGCTCCGCCACGCCAGCCTCGACCCGGTCACCCGACGTTTCTGGCGTGCGCTCCTCGTCGCGGCGGCCACCATCACGATCGGGTACGGCTGGCTGGCGCTGGACATGCTGACGCACGCCGCCGAGGCCCGTACCCGAAGCATGCCGCTGCCGGCGGCGGCCTGCGTGGCGATCGGGTTCGTCGTCGCCATCTGGGCGGTGGCCCGGGTGCCGATCGCCGAGACCGGCGATGTCGAGCGGTGGCGCATCCTGCTCGACCGCGCAATCGCGTTCCTCGGCTGCGCGGCCCTGCTCTGCTACGTCGGGCTGGCCCCGATGTTCACCGCCGACGAGCCGTGGAGCCCGCAGGCGATGGCGCTGGTCGGGCTCGCCTTCCTGGTCGCGATCGGCGCCGCGACGAAGGTGTCCTTCGTCGCCGGTGGCCCGGTGGATCGCGTCGCCCTACGATTCGTCGCGGCCAGTGGCGGCGTCACCGCCGGGATAGTCGCCGTGCTCGCGGTCCGGTACGGCTACGTCGCCGGCATCCCCGTCCAGGCGATCGTGATGCCGCTGACCCCGGTGTTCTTCACGCTTGGCGTCAGGGCGCAGTGGCGGGCCGACCTCGGTGTCCGCCGGGACCAGACCCCCAACGGCGTGCTGCTGCCGTACCTGGCGGTGGTGGCGGTCGACGTGCCGCTGCTCGCCGTCGCGTTCGGCGCCCCCCTGACCCTGCCGGTCCGGCTGGTCCTGATCGCCGCCGTGGTGGTCACCGCGCTGGTAAGCGTCCGGCAGTTCATCGCCTATCGAGAAAACGCCCGGCTGCTGCGCAACACCCGCGTCCAGGAGGAGCGCCTCCAGTACGAGGTCAGCCACGACGGCCTCACCGGGCTGGCCAACCGGGCGCTGTTCCGGGACCGGCTCGCGTCCGCGCTCACCGCCACGACGCCCGCGTCGGTGCTCCTGGTCGACCTCGACGACTTCAAGACCGTCAACGACCTGCTCGGGCACGGCGTCGGTGATCGGCTGCTCGTGTCGGTCGCCGAGCTGCTGCGTGCCGAGGTCGGCGACGACGGCCTGCCGGTACGGGTCGCCGGTGACGAGTTCGCCGTGCTGCTCACCGGCGCGGACGCCGACCCCGAGGAACTGGCCGGCCGGCTGCTGGCCGCGCTCGACCAGCCGATCAGTCAGCACCGCCTGCTGGTGCAGGCCAGCATCGGCATCGCCGACACCGCGCCCGGCGCCACCGTCGATTCGGTGCTGCGGGACGCCGACGTCGCCATGTACACGGCCAAGCAGCGTGGGAAGGCGAGCTTCGTACGGTACGTCGACGGCATGGGTGAGCCGGTACTGGCGCACATGCAGCTCGGCGGCGAGCTACGGCGGGCCCTGGACGACAACGAGCTGCGGGTCGTCTACCAGCCGATCCTGCGGCTCGACGACAACTGGTTGGTCGGGGTCGAGGCGCTGGTCCGCTGGCACCACCCCACCCGCGGGGTCGTCAGCCCGGCCGAGTTCATCCCGGCCGCCGAGCGGACCGGTCTGATCGTGCCGCTGGGCCGGTTCGTGCTGCGCGAGACGTGCCGCCAGGCGGCGGCGTGGTCCCGGGAGTTCGGGCCGGACGCACTCCGGGAGGCGGGCCTGAACGTCTCCGCGCGGCAACTGCACGATCCCGACTTCGTCTCCGACGTGACCGCCGCGCTCGCCGAGAGCGGGCTGCCGTGCGAGCGACTGGTGCTGGAGGTGACCGAATCGGCGGTGCTGCGCGGTCAGCAGGTCTCCCGAACCCTCTTCGAACTCGACCGGATGGGCATCCGCCTGTCGCTTGACGACTTCGGCACCGGCGAGTCGTCGCTGAGCCTGCTGCGCGCCTTCCCCGCCGCGATCGTGAAGCTCGACAAGTCCTTCGTCGACGGTATCGAGATCGACGACGGCCAGGCAGCGGCAGCCGACGCCCGGCGGGCGGTGGCCCGCGCGGTGATCCAGCTCGCCCACGCGCTCGGCCTGGAAACCGTTGCCGAGGGCGTCGAGAGCGCCGAACAGGTCGCCGTCCTCCGCGCCCTCGGCTACACCCGTGGTCAGGGCTTCCACCTGGCCCGACCGATGACCGCCGACGGCATCGCCGGCCTACTCGCCCGGCAGCAGACCGTGACAGCCAGCCGACCGCCGACCTGACCGAAAACCGGCGGGCCGATCTGGTGGGGCGGCAGATGGAGCGCTGGTCGGATACTGGCCGGATGGTGGAAGAACAGGGCACCGGATCGACGCGGTGGACGATCCACGGTGAGCGGGTGGTGGATGGTGGCCGGCGGGCGCGGTTGAGCATCGCTGATGTGGAGTTGCCGGATGGGGTCCGCTTCGAGCAGTACGTGATTCGGGCGCCTCGGTCGGCGATGGTCGCGGTGCTCGACGGTCGGGAGCGGCTGTTGCTGATGCGGCGGCACCGGTTCGTGTTCGACCGTTGGGTGTGGGAGCTGCCCGGTGGTTACGTCGATGAAGGGGAAGATCCGGCAACGTGCGCGGTCCGGGAGGTTGAGGAGGAGACCGGTTGGCGTCCGGGTGCGGTGGAGCCGCTGCTGTCGTTCCAGCCATGGGTAGCGACCGCAGACGCGGAGAACCTGCTGTTTTTTGCCCGCGATGCGGAGCACATCGGTGCTCCGGTGGACATCAACGAGGCCGAGCAGGTCGCCTGGATCCCGCTGGAGGAGGCCCGGCATCTCGTCTCCCAGGGCGAGATCGTGGGTGCCGGTACGGTCATTGCGGTTTTGGACCTGGTCGCGCGTAAGGCTCACGGCGATTTGTAGTCAGCGGCGCTGCCCGAGCGCCGCGTCGATGCGGTTGATGAGGTTGCGGACTGTCGGTCGCCGGCGGTGCGCCATAAGGTCCGTTTGCAGGTCACGTACGTAGCGGACGGCGCGGGCGGACTTCAGTTGCGTGGTCAGGGTGAGGGCTTGGCCGCCGATGACGCTGGCGCGGTCGGGCTCGCCGTGGCGGACCTGGATGGTGGCCAGGAGTGCGAGGTTGAAGGCTTTGCCGCGTACGTAGCGCTCGTCCATGCGCAGGGATCGCGCGGCGAAGCGTTCGGCCTGGCGGTGTTGGCCGAGGGCGGTGAAGCAGTGGCCGAACTTGGCTGACAGGTATGCCTCGTCGAAGTACCCGAGCCACTGCGGGTCGCCGCTGCGGTCGGCTCGGTCGAGGGCTTGTTCCGCCTGGTGCAAGGCGGTGGCGCAGGCGGGCGCGTCGCGGGCGACGGCGTGGGCATGGGCTTCCATGACCAGCGCCTCGGCGGTCAGCACGGTGATTCCGGCGCGGTGTGCGGTCTGCCGGGCGGCGCGGGCGACGTCGACGCCGGTGGCGGTGTGGCCGAGGTAGGTGGCTTGGTGACTCATCGCGGCGAGGATCTCGGCGCCCAGGCCGGGATCGTCGGCGGTGCGGGCCAGGTCGAGGGCATGGGTGAGGTATCGCTGGGCGAGGCCGTGTTCGGCCATGTCGTACGCCTGCCAGCCGGCGAGCTGCGTCAACTCAGCGACGGCGGTGAGCAGCTTGCGGCCGGTCGGTGGGTCGTATCGGCCCTCGGTCAGCAGGGGCGTGACCTCCTGGTGGAGGTAGCGGGTGACGTTGTTGCGGGCGTGGCCGCCGCCGTGCTGGTTGTCGAGTCGCCGGTACGTGGCGGTCATCTCGCGGATGGTGTCGATATCGGGCTGACCGACCGTTCGTCGACCCTCCTGTGCGACGGGTTGCGGGTTGGTGGCGGTGAACCAGCGCAGCGCGGGCAGGGTGTACGCGGCAGAGCTGAACACTGTCTGACGGAGCACTTCTCGACGGTTCACGTCGCCTTCCCACAACTGCGCGGCAGCGCGCATCCTCGCGCCAGGATCGGTTGACCGGCACGTCACTCTGCCGGCCGTCCCAACGCTGAGCCATGTCAGGGCGACATGACCGCTGGCGCGGCGCGAGACCGAGCGTCATCCGTGACTCGTCGGGCATACCGCAGCCGTCGGCGATCCGCTCCAACACGTCGATCGACGTGACCTTCCGGCCGGCGATGATTCGACTGACGTAACCCTGCCCCAAGCCGACGGCGGCACCGATGCGGGTCTGGCTCGCCCCGGTGTACCGGGAGAGCAGCCGAAACAACGTCCCAACATCGCGGGCAGCCAGTGCCGCACGTATGTCCTCGCGCGACCAGAGGTCATCAGGAATCCGGAGATGATTGAACGGCACAGCGACTCCAGCGTCGTCGGGCGACTACTCATGGTGCTCAATCCGGAGCCTAGGGCTGCCGTCCGGACAGGTCGAGGCAGCGCATGTCACCGTGACATGACCAGCCGACATGGCCGCCACAGCTAGTCCAGCGGAATCGTCTCGCACATGAACGTCGATGTCGCCAACGCGCTGAACCTGGCATGGGCAGGCTGCTTCCAAGGCCCAGAAGCTCTCATCGGATCCGCCCTCCCGACGCTGATCGAGGAGGCGGAACTGTGACGCTCCGATCGCACTTGCCCGGACTGATGCGATGGCTGCTGCGGCGTCCTGCAGCGCCACCACCGCCGGGGACCGGACAGCGGTACCAGGACGTCGAGCAGGCAGCAGCGCAACGACGGCTGCTCGACCACGCAGCACGCCTACCGCCCGACGGCAGCTCTGAGCGGCCGTGGGTCACGCCCGGCAAGCCAGCCAGCAGACCTCAGCCGGGGAAGCTCCGGTGAGCCGATCCGTGTCCGACTCATTCGGACGGGTGGCTTCGAGCGTGCGACGCGTCTCGTACGACGAGTACCTGTCGGCCACCGCGTTGACGTTCGCCCGACGGCATCGACCTGTATGGTCGTGGCAACTGTGGCGGCGCGTCTGCCGATGCGGAGCCGACCTTCCGTGTCGTGCCCGGCACCGGATACCGATCAACCGGGGTCACTGGCCGCAGGAGAACGAGCAGTGATCGGCGGCCCGGAGCAGATGATCCTCGTGGTGCACGTACGAGGGCTCGATGGCATGTGTGTCGGCTGCCGGGCGTGGTGGTCGCGGCTGTCCCCGTACCCCTGCTGGCAGGTGGAGTGGGCGACCAGCAGGCAGGCCCGCGCGAGTGTCGCCCGGTTCCTGGGTGGTGTGCGGTGACCACCCACGGGCCGGTCCTGCCGATCTGGAGCTGCGGCGGCTGCGACCTGCCGTGGCCCTGTCCCACGCGGCGGCGGGAGCTACGTGCGGAGTACGCCGACGCGCCGGTGTCGCTGGCCCTCTACCTCGGTGGCTATCTCGTCCGGGCCGCCGAGGACATGCCCTGGGCACCGGCCGGAGCGCTGCACCGCCGCTTCATCGGCTGGACCAGGCAGCCAATGGAAGCACCGGAGCGACGTATCGCAACCGTGCCAGCCGAACCGGGCCGGGCCGGACGCCACCAGACCGGATGACCACCGGCGATGCAGTCTCCAGCTACAGGTTCGGTCCAAATCTTGGACAGTTTCCGTTAGTGCCTAACGGAAACTGTCCAACATCTCGCATTCGCATCTCATCCGCTGAGAAACAGGACCGGGCCTAGTGGAAGAAGTGGCGGGTGCCGGTGAGGTACATGGTGACGTCGGCCCGCTTGCAGGCGTCGATCACCTCTTCGTCGCGGATGGAGCCGCCGGGCTGGACGATCGCCCGGATGCCCGCGTCGATGAGGATCTGCGGGCCGTCGGCGAACGGGAAGAACGCGTCCGAGGCGGCCACCGCACCGCGCGCCCGGTCGGCGCCGGCCCGGCTGACCGCGAGACGGGCCGAGTCGACCCGGTTGACCTGCCCCATCCCGACGCCCACCGTGGCGCCGTCCTGGGCCAGCAGGATCGCGTTGCTCTTCACCGCGCGTACCGCCCGCCAGGCGAAGGCCAGGTCGGCCAGGGTCGCCTCGTCGGCCGGCTCGCCGGTGGCCAGCCGCCAGCTGGCCGGGTCGTCGCCCTCGGCGTCGACCGCGTCACGCAGCTGCACCAGCACGCCGCCGCTGACCTGCCGCCACTCGGTCGGACGCGGCTGGAAGGCGGGCGCGCGCAGCAGCCGGATGTTCTTCTTGGCCTGGAGTGTCTCCACCGCACCGGGTTCGTAGTCGGGTGCCACCACGACCTCGGTGAAGATCTCGGCGATCTGCCCGGCGAGCTCGACCGAGACCGGCCGGTTGACGGCGATGACCCCACCGAAGGCGGAGACCGGGTCACAGGCGTGCGCCTTGCGGTGCGCCTCCGCCACATCGGTGCCGACCGCGATGCCGCACGGGTTGGCGTGCTTGATGATGGCCACCGCGGGCTGGTCGGCGAAGTCGTTCGCGGCCCGCCAGGCGGCATCCGCGTCGACGTAGTTGTTGTAGGACATCTCCTTGCCGTGCAACTGCTCGGCCTGAGCCAGCCCCACCGGGCCGGCCGGGTCGGCGTAGAGCGCGGCGGTCTGGTGCGGGTTCTCGCCGTAGCGCAGCACCGACTGCCGGCGCAGCGCCAGACCGGCGAACTCCGGCATGCCCTCCGCCGCCGGGGCGACCGAGGTGGCGAACCACTCGGCGACCGCCACGTCGTACTCGGCGATGTCGGCGAAGGCGCGGGCGGCCAGCGCCCGACGCTGCGCCAGGGTGAAGCCACCACCGTCGAGTGCGGCCAGCAGCATCGGGTACGCACCCGGGTCGGTGACCACGGCCACGCAGGCGTGGTTCTTGGCGGCCGCCCGCACCATCGCCGGGCCGCCGATGTCGATCTGCTCGACGCACTCGTCCTGACCGGCCCCGGAGGCGACGGTGTCCTGGAACGGGTACAGGTTGGACACCAGCAGGTCGATCCCGGCGATGCCGTGTTCGTCGAGCTGGGCGGTGTGCGCGTCCTTGCGCAGGTCGGCGAGGAGCCCACCGTGGATGGCCGGATGCAGGGTCTTGACCCGCCCGTCGAGGATCTCCGGGAAGCCGGTCACCTGCTCCACCGGCGTCACCGGCACCCCCGCCGCGGCGATCGTCGACGCGGTGCTGCCGGTGGAAACGATCTCCACACCGGCGGCGTGCAGTGCCTGGGCCAGGCCGGCCAGGCCGGTCTTGTCGTAGACGCTGACAAGTGCTCGCCGGATGGGGCGACGCCCGTCCTGGATGGGGTTCACGCCGACCATGACCTTTCTTCCAGTGATCGTCCAACCTTCACGGACCAGCCGGCCCACCTGCTCGACGAGCTGGCTCCGCTCCGCTTCCTTGATGCGCTCGGTGAGCGTGTCGACGTCGTCGTCGTCGCGTACCGGCACCGCCACCTGCGCGACGATCGGGCCGGTGTCCATCCCGGCGTCGACGAAGAAGAGGGTCGCCCCGGTCACCTTGACTCCGTAGGCGAGGGCGTCACGCGGGCCGTGGATGCCGGGAAACGCCGGCAACAGGGTGTTGTGCGTGTTCAGGTAGCGGTCGCCGAAAGCGTCGAGGAAGCGGGGACCGACCAGCTTCAGGAACCCGGCCGAGATGACCAGGTCGGGTCGGTGCTCGGCGACCCGCGCGGTGAGCGCGACGTCCCACTGCTCGCGGTCCGGATGGTCCTTGACCCGCTCCACGAAGGTGGGCACCCCCGCGGCGACGGCCCGGTCCAGGCCCGCGATGCCGTCGCGGTCCGCACCGACCGCGACCACCTGTGCCCCGTACGCCGGGTCGGCGGTCGCGTCCAGCAGAGCCTGAAGGTTGCTTCCGGAGCCGGAGACAAGAACGACGATACGGGCGGACTGGGTCACCGGCACACCCTATCCGGCCGCCGACCGGTGCCCATCCGCTGGGCAGCGCGGCGCGCGTGACCACCGAACTGGCCGAAAGCGGGTACGCTGCCGGTCGCTTGGGACCGGCGCATGTCCGGTCCCACACCCGTCAGCGAAACAACCGTGAGGAGCACGTCGTCATGCAGCCCGAGTACCAGTCACAGCCACCGCAGTCGGTCGACAACAACATGACAATGTCGATCGTCGCGATCTTCCTCTTCTGGCCGCTGGCCATCCCGGCGATCATCAACGCCTCGAAGGTCAACCCGCTGCTCCAGCAGGGTGACTACGCCGGTGCCCAGGCTGCGGCGGCCGAGTCGAAGAAGTGGTCCAAGTGGGCCCTGATCGTCGGTATCGCCTGGCTCGCGATCGTCCTGGTGTGCTGCCTCGGCGGCGGCCTGCTGGGCTCGATGAGCGACAGCAACGCCAGCGGTTACTGAGCACCGGATGCAGCCCGGTCACCCCGGTCAGGACCCGTACGGCCAGCAGCCGCCGTACGGGGACCCGACCACACCCCAGCCGGCCAACCCGTACGCGCCACCGCCGGCCAACCCGTACGCCCAGCCGACCGATCCGTACGGTCAGCAGCCACCGGCCGATCCGTACGGTCAGCATCCCCCGGTCCCGGGTCAGCCGGAGGCCCCGCCGCCGGCCTCGCCCGCGCCCTACGACCCGTACGCTCCGCCGGCCGGTCCTCCACCGGCGGCCGGCCAGCCCCCGGCGTACGGTCAGCCGGGCTACGGGCAGCCCTACGCCGACCCGTACGCTGCGCAGCCCTACGGCGGCACGCCGATGTACCCGCACGCTGGCTTCACCGGCGCGCAGGGTCAGCAGAACACCCTCGGCCTGATCGCGATGATCCTCGGTATCGCGTCGATTCCGCTGAGCTGCTGCTACCTCGGTATCCCGCTGGGACTGGCAGCACTCGTCACCGGCTGGCTGGGCAAGCAGAAGGCCGACCAGGGGCTGGCCGGCAACTCCGGCCAGGCACTCGCCGGCCTGATCTGCGGCGCGGTGGGGCTGTTGCTGGGTCTGCTACAGATCGTCGTGGTGGCACTGAACGTCGACGGATCGATGTATCCCTGACGTAGCTGCCCACCGCCAGGGGCGTCCCGGAACAGCCGGGACGCCCCTGCCTCATCAGAGCCGCCCCACCCCTTCCCTGAGCCCCCACCCACCGCAGCCCTACCGCCTCCGGCGCGGGATGCACGGACAACATCGGGGATGTTGCCGCCTTGCGCACCCAGGCGGGCCACAACATCGGGGATTCTGCAGTCTCCCGGCGTGGGAGGCACCCACGGGCTGGGGCGCGGCGGGAGGTTCAGGTGGCGAGTCGGGCGAGCCAGCGGATGGCGGCGGCACCGAGCAGCGCGCCGGCACCGGTGACCAGCAGCGCCGCGAGCGCCACCTGCCAACCGACCGGCCCGACCTCCGCCAGCCGGCCGCCACCCAGCGGCCCGCCGGACGCCTTGGCCGCCGCGCCGAGCAGCAGGCCGGCCACCGGTCCGGCGAGCGCCGCCGGTACGAGCAGCCGCCGCCACGACAGGGATGCGCGCTCGGCGATGGCCAGGCGCAGCAGACGGCGCGCGAGCAACCCGCCGGTGGCCATTCCAACGAGGACGGGCAGGGCGAGTACGGTGACCGCGCCGAGCCCGTCGACCGGCCCGCTGGGCAGACCGGCGAACAACGGCAGAGCCGGTAGCGCGCCGACCGACACCTCGCTGGTGCGTACCGCCGTGTCGGTGCCGACCGCGAAGCCGGGGCCGAGCAGGTAGCTGGCCGACCACACGCTGACGTTCGGCGCGTACGCGAGGCTGACCAGCGTGATGCCGGCCTGACCGGCGACACCGGTCTGATAGGCGCCGATCAGGTCGGCCGCGTCACCACCGCCGGTCGCCACCGCCAGCCCCGCCACGGCGGCTCCCGCGCCGAGCAGCACAAGCGCGGCGACCAGACCGGCACGCACGCCCTCGCGCAACGGCATCGGTGCCTGCGCGGCGAAGACCTCCGCCACCCCGGTCGTGCGGGCGGCACCGACACCGGCGGCGAGGGTGCCGACGGTCACCAGCGTCAGCCCGGCGCGTACCGGCGACACACCGGGACCACCCGCGCCGACCACGATGGCGGCAAGCGTTCCCAACAGCCCGTACGCGACACCTACCGCTGTCGCGGCGGCGAGCGTACGGCTCGGCGAACGGCCGCCGCGGGCACCGATCGCGCGACTGGCGTGCACCCCGGCCCGGGTGAGCCGCCACACCGCCAGCGCGGTCACCGCGAGCGGCGCCAGGCCCAGCGGGCCGGTGGCCGTGGCCAGGGGAACTCCGTGACCGAGGAGCCAGCCCGCCGCCCCGGCACGGGCGGCGTCGAGCAGACTGCCGGCCCCCTCGCTGAGCTGGAACAGCCAGAGCGCCAGCGCCACGGGAAGCCAGGTGGTGACGGTCGCCCCGCTGGCGGCGACCAGTGCGGCGACCGCGAGCGGCGCGTGGCTGCGCCCCGAGGGTGCCGCCCGCGCAGCGGGCACCCGGCGCGGAGGGCCGGCGCGGCCGGGTGGCCGGGCGCCGACGCCGCGGGCGTCGGTGGCCCGGCGAGGCTGGTCAGGGGTGACGAAGGACATCGGCTCTACTCTGGCATGCCGTGCCGACCCTGGCTGCCCGACACCCGCTCGGTGCGTCCGACGCCCGGTCGCCGAACGCACCAGTTCGCCTGATCCGGCGTGGGCGGGCACCGGCTCCTCTAGCCTCGGCACAGGGGCCGTGACCGACGTCGCGGCAGCATGTGACCGGAAGGGGAGTCGTGAACGCTCCGTATCCACCGCCCCCGCCACCACCGGCCGGCCGGGACCGCACGACTCTCTGGGGCGTGCTCGGCATTGTGACCGGGGTGCTCTGCTGCGGCATCCTCGGCATCGTCTTCGGCTGGTTGTCGATCCGCGACGCGCGCCGGTACCGCCAGTCGCCGGTGCTGGGCTACGTGGCCATCGCGCTGGGCGTGCTGAACATCGTCGTCAGCCTGATCCTGCAGGCGACCGGCAACTACCCGTACTGGAACCGCTGAGGGGCCGACCTTCCGGTCGGCCCCTCGATGCGTGTTCCGCTCAGCCCGCGGACATGATCTCGCGCATCAGCTTGGCGGTCTCGGTCGGCGTCTTGCCGACCTTCACGCCGACCGCCTCCAGCGCTTCCTTCTTGGCGTCGGCGGTGCCCGCCGATCCGGAGATGATCGCACCGGCGTGCCCCATGGTCTTGCCGGGTGGGGCGGTGAAACCGGCGATGTAGCCGACCACCGGCTTGCTGACGTTGGCCTTGATGAACTCGGCCGCCCGCTCCTCGGCGTCCCCGCCGATCTCACCGATCATGACGATGGCGTCGGTGTCCGGGTCGGCCTCGAAGGCGGCCAACGCGTCGATGTGCGTCGTCCCGATGATCGGGTCGCCGCCGATGCCGACGCAGGTGGAGAAGCCGATGTCCCGCAGCTCGTACATCATCTGGTAGGTCAGGGTGCCGCTCTTGCTGACCAGACCGATCCGGCCGGAGCCGGTGATGTCGGCCGGGATGATGCCGGCGTTCGAGGCGCCCGGCGAGGCGATGCCGGGGCAGTTCGGGCCGATGATCCGGGTCCGCTCGCCCTTGGCCACGTTGTACGCCCAGAAGGCGGCGGTGTCGTGCACCGGCACCCCCTCGGTGATCACCACGGCCAGCGGGATCTCGGCGTCGATCGCCTCGATGACCGCCGCCTTGGTGAACTGCGGCGGTACGAAGATGACTGTGACATCGGCGCCGGTGTCCTTCATCGCGTCGGCGACGCTGGCGAAGACCGGCAGTTCGGTGCCGTCGAAGTCGACGGTGGTGCCCGCCTTGCGCGGGTTGACGCCGCCCACCACATTCGTACCGGCGGCGAGCATCCGGCGGGTGTGCTTGGAACCCTCGGAACCGGTCATCCCCTGGACGATGACCTTCGAGTCCTTGGTCAGCCAGATAGCCATGTGTCAGACCCCCGCAGCCGCCAGCTCGGCGGCCCGCTCGGCCGCGCCGTCCATGGTGTCGACCCGCT
Source organism: Verrucosispora sp. WMMD703 (assembly GCF_049178935.1). NCBI lineage: Bacteria > Bacillati > Actinomycetota > Actinomycetes > Micromonosporales > Micromonosporaceae > Micromonospora > Verrucosispora sp. WMMD703. The sequence continues at coordinate 5,839,433 of NZ_JBMHMM010000004.1, forward strand.
CGATCAGCGGGTTGTTCGCGCCGTCGAGGATCGCTCGACCGGCCTCGGCGTTGTTGCCGTCGAGGCGGACGACGAGCGGCTTGGTGACCTGCTCGCCCCGCTGCTCCAACAGGCCCAACGCCTGCACGATGCCGTTGGCGACCGCGTCGCAGGCGGTGATGCCGCCGAAGACGTTGACGAAGACGCTCTTGACCGACGGGTCGGAGAGGACGATCTCCAGACCGTTGGCCATGACCGCGGCGCTCGCGCCGCCGCCGATGTCGAGGAAGTTGGCCGGCTTGACGTTGCCGTGCCGCTCCCCGGCGTAGGCGACCACGTCGAGGGTCGACATGACCAGGCCCGCGCCGTTGCCGATGATGCCGACCTCGCCGTCGAGCTTGACGTAGTTGAGGTCCTTCTCCTTGGCCGCCTGCTCCAGCGGGTCCACCGCTGCCTGGTCGACAAGCGCCTCATGGTCGGGGTGCCGGAAGCCGGCGTTTTCGTCAAGCGTCACCTTGGCGTCCAGCAGCAGCAGCTTGCCCTCGGCGGTCTTGGCCAGCGGGTTCACCTCGACCAGGGTGGCGTCCTCGGCGACGAACGCCCGCCACAGGCCGACCGCGACGTCGACGACCTGGTCGGCGACCTCGGCCGGGAAGCCGGCCGCCTCGACGATTTCCCGCGCCTTCGCCTCGTCCACGCCCTTGACAGCGTCGATCGGCGCCTTGACGACCTTCTCGGGGGTCTCGGCGGCGACCTGCTCGATGTCCATGCCGCCGGCGACGCTGGCGATGCAGAGGAACGTGCGGTTCGCCCGATCGAGCAGGTACGAGAAGTAGTACTCCTCGGCCACGTCCGCGGTCACGGTGATCATGACCTTGTGGACGGTGTGGCCCTTGATGTCCATGCCGAGGATGTCGGTGGCGCGGGCCACCGTCTCCTCCGCGCCCTCGGCCAGCTTGACGCCGCCCGCCTTGCCTCGGCCGCCGACCTTCACCTGTGCCTTGACGACCACCCGGCCGCCGAGGCGTTCGGCGATCGCGCGGGCCTCCTCCGGGGTCGTGGCGACGCCGCCGGCGAGCACGGGAAGCCCGTGCCGCTCGAACAGGTCCCGCCCCTGGTACTCGTACAGGTCCACGATTGCGCGTCCCGTCCCGTCTCTGCGGCGCACCGTCGCGCCGCCACCAGCGTATGGAAAGAAAACAGTGTGATGCCCGACATCAGTTGAAGTTGACGTGGGCCGTCGAACCCTCGCCACCGCGACCACGCGCCGCAGCCGACCTGACGGTCCGGCTCGCAGAGGGAGGTGGGAAAGGTTTCATTGGGCGCAGCCTAGCGATGCCGACACCTCCGGCAACCGAGCGGGTGCGCGGTGTGCGGTAATGCACAGCCCGGGCCGATGCGCGGCCCGCCGGCAGGGCCCGGTACGGGCGACGTCACCCGTTCGAGCGATCTTGTCAGGGCGGTGACAGTTCTCGGCGGTCCTGCGTAACCCCGCAGGAAGGGCGTCGTTGAGTCAGGTGTCGGAGCGCTGGAAAGCGCGAAGACGGAAACGGCCGATGCCCTGTCGGTCGAGGGGTGGCGGCGGGGCATCGTGCATAGAGGGGCCGGACGTGTGAGGGGTGCGTCCGGCCCCTCCCCTGTGCTCAGGCCACCGGCTGGGCGACGTTGTCCCGGACCCATTCCACGATGGATGCGGTGGTGGCGCCCGGGGTGAAGATCTTGGCCACGCCGAGCCGCTCCAACTCCGGAAGGTCGGCCTCCGGGATGATGCCTCCGCCGAAGACGACGATGTCCCGTGCCTCCCGCTCGTCGAGCAGCTCAAGGACCCTGCGGAACAGCGTCATGTGCGCCCCGGAGAGCACCGAGAGACCGACCGCGTCGGCGTCCTCCTGGATCGCGGTCTCCACGATCTGCTCCGGGGTCTGGTGCAGGCCGGTGTAGATGACCTCCATGCCGGCGTCACGGAGAGCGCGCGCCACCACCTTGGCGCCACGGTCGTGGCCGTCCAGGCCCGGCTTGGCGACGACGACCCGAACACGAGAGCTCATCTGGGCATCCCTTTCACCGGCTCCGCGGCTTTCACCTGAACGAACGGTAACCCGCCCGGCCGGGGCCGGGGAACCGGGGCCGGCAGGGCGAGCGGTAAACGGCGTTCGGCATTCGGACTCGCCGCAGCCTCCGGCCACCTCACGCAGGCATCATCGACACCTCACGCACAGGCACGACCAATACGGGACGCGTCAAGCGGGACGACTCCGCCGATCGGTCACGGTGTGCGACGAACGGAGGATAACGAGGACACCCCACTACATCCCCGAGCCATGACAATCCAGTACGGAAGCGGACAGAACGTTGCAACCAATTCGGCGCTCCGGCTTGTGACAGGACTGACGGTTGGCTACCGTGTCCACGGTTGTCATCAGGTCTACGGACGGGTGACGACGCGACCAGCCGACGCACGGTCACCAGATTCGGACGACGGCTGATCCGCATCGGAACCCCGACAACGGAGGGTATGCGTGCGCCAGCGCCTGTCGTCTGAGCCCGATCGATATCGCGGCCGCCGCCGCGTACCCACCCCCCCGCGCAGCCGCTACGCCGCGGTCGTCACCACCGCCTTCGTCGGTGCCGGTGTGGTGGCGCTGGGTGCCAACGCAATGCCGGACGCCAAGAGCGTCAGCCCTTCGGTGCTCGACGAGCTGAAGCAGGCGTCGATCAGCAACCAGGGCGCGGCCGAGCGGGCCGACGCCGCCGAGCGAGCCTCCCGGGACAGTCGCACCGGCCCGGAGAGCGCCGAGGACACCGGCGTATGGCTGCTCCCCCTTCAGGGCTACGACTTCAACTCTCCCTACGGCATGCGCTGGGGCAAGCTGCACACCGGCGTCGACCTCGTCGCGCCGGAGGGAACCCCGTACGTCGCCATCCACGAGGGCACCGTCACCAAGGCCGGCTGGTTCGGCGGCTACGGAAACGCGGTGATCGTCCAGCACGCCGACGGCAGCGAGGCCATCTACGGCCACTCCTCCGCGCTCAGCGTGCGCGAGGGGCAGCAGGTCAAGGCGGGTGACCAGCTCGGCCTGGTCGGCAACACGGGCCACTCCTACGGCTCCCACCTGCACCTGGAGATCCATGTCAAGGGCGAGCCACTCGACCCGGTGCCGTGGCTTCAGGAGCGCGGAGTGGACATCAAGCTACAAGTCGAGGCAATCTACAGCGAGGTAGCCGCGTCCTGACCGGCCGTAACGCCTGTTGACCGCCCGGATCTGTCGATCCGGGCGGTTTCGCTTGGTACCTCGCGCCCGCAAGTGTCCCAGCTCACTCGCACAAATGTGACGGGCGGCACAAAGCCGGGCGGATCAACATCGGGCAGTCGGGAACAGCCCGACACGAAGGCGGACAGCCGCACCGACCACCGCCCGCGCCGTCCACACCCCCGGTACCCGGCACCGCCCGGACCGACACCAGGATTTCGAGGTCACGTACCACTCGAAACCAATGAGGTCCGTACCCGTGCAGGACGACAGCCCCACCCCGACCCGCGAGATCCCCCACGCCCCGGCCCGCCATCGGCGACGCCTGAGCCGGCGCTCCCGGCTGCTGGCTGTCGGTGCGGTCGCCCTGGCGGCGGTGGGCGTCGGCGGTGTCGTCATGACCGACCGCGATGCGCGGCCGACCACCAGCCCGGTCGCCCTGGACGCCCAGGCCCGGGCCGAGGCCGCCGAGCGAGCCGACCGGTCGGCTCGCGAACTCGCCGCCTCGGGCAGCCCGTCACCGAGCCAGTCGCCGAGCGCCAGCCCCACCGCGAAGCCCAGCCCGAAGCCGAAGCCGAAAGCCAGCCGAACGGCCACCGCCAAGGCGAAGCCGAAGAAGAGTACGAAGCCGAAGTCGTCCTGGGTCCTGCCGATGGCCGGAAGTGCCATCACCTCCTGCTACGGGCCCCGGTGGGGCACCCTGCACGCCGGCATCGACTTCGCCATGCCCGCCGGCACCCCCGTCCGGGCCGCCTTCGGCGGCACCGTGACCAAGGCCGGCGACGTCGGCGACGGGTACGGCATCTCGGTGGTCATCGACCACGGCAACGGCTACCTCACCCACTACGCCCACCTGAGCACGGCCAGGGTCAGCGTGGGTGCGAAGGTCAGCACCGGGCAGACGATCGGCCTGGAGGGCTCCACGGGCGACTCCACCGGCCCGCATCTGCACTTCGAGGTGCACCAGGGCCAGATGTGGAACCAGATCGACCCGGCGCCGTTCCTGCGCGCCCGGGGCATCGACGTGGCCTGCTGACCCGCCGGGTGACGCGGCTCAGGCGCCGCGCCGACGAGTTCAGCTCAGCCGCGCGACGATCGCACGGGCACAGTCCAGCGATTCGGTGCGGCTGGTGTCCACCTCGACGTCGTACGCGACACCCTGGTGCACGACCGCGGCCTGCGACGCGGCCATGCCGGTCACCCGGTCGCCTCTGGCGATCTCCCGGGCGGCCGCGATGTCGGGGTCGCAGCGCACTCCGACCCAGAGCACCCGGAGGCCGTCCAGGTACCGGCGAACGCGCTCCTGCGACGCACCCCCGCCGAGAAACACGTCGTCGACGATGACCGGGGCACCGGCCCTCGCCATCGCGGCAACGCCGACCCACCAGGCGTGCTGCATGCCGTCGAAGCCCTCGCCCAGGATGACCTCACCCTGCGACCCGAAGGTGACCATGGACGGTGGCAACCGCTCGATCAGGTCGTCGATCCCGAGGTTGATCCAGGGCCCGGGGAGCAGGTGTCTGAGGCAGCGGACAATTCCCGACTTGCCTGAGCTGGATCCGCCATTGAGCACGATGACCTGAACCGTCATCCGCTGGGTCGTCCTTCCGGGTCAGATCTTCTCGATCGGGGCGTGTCGCAGCACCAGCCACAACGTCTGGTCACCGAAGTCGATCTGTGCCCGGGCACCCGGGCCGTGCCCCTCCACCGCCACCACCCGACCGAGACCGTACCGCTGGTGGTTCACCCGGTCCCCGGCGGTGACCTTCGGCCCCTGTGGCAGCTCGCTCGCGGTGGCCAGCCGGCTGCCGTCCACCCCGAGCTTGCGGGCCAGTTGTACCGCCCGGGGCGTGCCGCCGGCAAACCCACCGCGACCGCCGGGGGTCCGCTCCGCGCGACCGCCCACGCCGCCGCCACCGCCGCCCCACGAGGTGTACGAGCCCTCGGTCCGCTCCCAGCGGACCAGCTCTGGCGGCAGCTCCTCGACGAATCGGGACGGCGGGTTGTAGGACGGCTGGCCCCACGCCGAGCGGGTCACCGCCCGGGAGAGGTAGAGCCGCTGCCGAGCGCGGGTGATGCCGACGTACGCCAGCCGACGCTCCTCCTCCAACTCCCGGGTGTCGCCGAGCGAGCGCAGGTGCGGGAAGACGCCGTCCTCCAGGCCGGTCAGGAACACCACGGGAAACTCCAGGCCCTTGGCGGTGTGCAGGGTCATCAGGGTGACCACACCCTGATGCTCGGGGTCGTCGGTGGGCACCTGGTCGGCGTCGGCGACCAGCGCGACCTGCTCCAGGAAACCGGCCAGGGTGGCCCGCTCCCCCTCCGCGCCGGTCGCCTCGATCCGCTCGGTGTACTCGCGCGCGACGCTGACCAGTTCCTGGAGGTTGTCGACCCGGCCGGCGTCCTGCGGGTCGAGGCTCTCCTCCAGCTCGGTCAGGTAACCCGAACGGGTCAGCACCGCCTCCAGCACCTCCTCCGGGGTGCCGTCGACGGCCAGCTCACGGGCGGAGTCGAGCAGCGCCACGAAGTCGGCGATGCCGTTGGCCGCCCGGGTCGAGATCCCCGGCGCGTCACCGGCGCGCCGCAACGCGGCACCGAAGGAGATCCGGTCCCGGCTGGCCAGCGCCTCCACACAGGCCTCGGCGCGATCGCCGATGCCCCGGCGCGGGGTGTTCAGGATTCGCCGCAGGCTGACCGTATCGTCGTCGTTGACCACCGAGCGCAGGTAGGCCAGGGCGTCCCGGACCTCCTTGCGCTCGTAGAAGCGCACCCCGCCGACGACCTTGTACGGCAGACCGAGACGGATGAACACCTCCTCGAAGACCCGGGACTGGGCGTTGGTGCGGTAGAAGACCGCCACGTCGCCCGGACGCGTCTCCCCGTCGTCGACCAACCTGTCGATCTCCCGGGCCACCCAGTCCGCCTCGGCGTGCTCGGTGTCGGCGACGTACGCGACGATCGGTTCACCCTGGCCGGCGTCGCTCCACAATCGCTTCGGCTTGCGAGACGTGTTGCGGTCGATCACCGCGTTCGCGGCGTTCAGGATGGTCTGCGTGGAGCGGTAGTTCTGCTCCAGCAGGATGGTGCGGGCGTTTGTGAAGTCGCGCTCGAACTCCAGGATGTTGCGGATCGTCGCGCCCCGGAAGGCGTAGATGGACTGGTCCGCGTCGCCGACCACGCACAGCTCCGCCGGGTCGAGGCCCTCGGTGCCGGAGACCAACTCCTTGATCAGGACGTACTGCGCGTGGTTGGTGTCCTGGTACTCGTCGACCAGCACATGCCGGAAACGACGGCGGTAGCTCTCCGCGACGTGCGGATGCGACTGGAGCAGATGCACCGTCGTCATGATCAGGTCATCGAAGTCGAGCGCGTGGGCCTCGCGGAGCCGCCGCTGATAGAGGGCGTACGCCTCGGCCAGGGCGCGTTCGTTGGGGCCGCTGGCCCGCGCGGCGAACGTCTCCGGGTCGACAAGCTCGTTCTTGAGGTTCGAGACCTGGGCGGCCAGGCCCCGCGCCGGATACCGCTTCGGGTCCAGGTCGAGCTCCCGGGCGACGAGCTGCATCAGCCGGCGGGAGTCGTCCGCGTCGTAGATCGAGAACGTGGACTTCAGGCCGGCCTGCTCGTGCTCGGCACGCAGGATCCGTACGCAGGCGGAGTGGAACGTGGAGACCCACATCAGCCGGGCCCGTGGGCCGACCAGGGCGGTGACCCGGTCCTTCATCTCGCCGGCGGCCTTGTTGGTGAAGGTGATCGCGATGATCTCGCCGGGATGCACGTCCCGCGCCGCGAGCAGGTACGCGATCCGGTGGGTCAGCACGCGGGTCTTGCCGGACCCGGCGCCGGCCACGATCAGCAGCGGCGAGCCCGCATGGGTGACCGCGTCCCGCTGCGGGCCGTTGAGTCCCTCCACCAGCTGCGTTGGGTCGAGGCGGCCGGGCGCGGGCCGATGAGGCTGCAGCGCCCGGGCAGGCTCGGGCTCGGGCGGGGACGCGGGGATGTCGAAGAGAGGATGCATCGCACGGCGAGTCTATGCCGCCGGCCGGACATCGCCCGCCGACGGCACCGCCCGGTGGCGTGACCCGGCAGCACCGGCGGGAGGGATTCTTCCCGACAGGTGAGCGGATGAGAGCCTTCCCCGGCCTTTCCTTGCGCGCCGACCCGGTCCGGCGGCATACTCGGCAGCGTGTTCGACAAGCGCTTCTACTTTTACTACGGCTCCGGGAGTCCGGCAGCCGTAGGTCGCGCCTGATCGATCAGACCTACGAAAAGCCCCGGGCTCTCGGAGCCCGGGGCTTTTCGCGTCCCGGAATCCGGGCAACGGGCACCACACCGCGAGGGGTACCTGAAGATGACAGACGTGATGGAGCAGAACGGCGGCGCGACCGGGTCCGGCACGATCTCGAACGGCGCCGGTGCCACCGGGCCGGAGGGGGGCACCCCCGCCACGGGCACCGCCGAGCCGGACGCCGCGAGCCGAATCGCCGAGATCCGGGTGCGGATCGACGAGATCGACCGAGCGCTGATCGAGTTGTGGCAGGAGCGGGCCGCGCTCTCCCGGGAGGTCGGTGCGACCCGGATGGCCTCGGGCGGTACCCGGCTCGTCCTCTCCCGCGAGCAGGAGATCCTGGAGCGGTTCCGGTCGGCCCTGGGCGCAGACGGCACCCAACTCGCCCTACTCCTGCTCCGCGCCGGCCGCGGCCCCCTCTAACCCCCACCCCCACCCCCCGACCGCCCCGTTGATCAAGAAGTTTGCGTCTGCGTTCGCGCTGTTCCAGACGCAAACTTCTTGATCAACCTGGGGCTGGGTGGGTGGGTGTTGCAGGATGTGGACCGGGGCGCCGGCTGCTGGTGACGGCCGACGCCCCGAATCACTGAGGAGGCACTACCTTCACCGCTGCTTCCGGTACGGATGGACGGGAGCGGCGGCGTCTGTGGGGCTACTCCGACGCGTGCACCACGTCGCGTACCTCAGCGAAGTGGCAGGCGCTCGGGTGGCCCGAACTGTCGCGGACCTCCAGCAGCGGCACCTGCTCGGCGCAGATGTCCTGGGCCTTCCAGCACCGGGTACGGAACCGGCAGCCCGAGGGCGGATTGGCCGGCGACGGCACGTCACCGGTCAACACGATCTGATCCCGATGCCCACGCAGCTTCGGATCCGGCACCGGCACCGCCGACAGCAGTGCCTGCGTGTACGGGTGGGTCGGGTTGTCGTAGATCTCGTCCTCGGTGCCGATCTCGATGATCTTGCCGAGGTACATGACCGCGACCCGGTCGGCGATGTGCCGGACCACCGACAGGTCGTGGGCGATGAAGATGTACGACAGCCCGAGCTCCTTCTGGAGCTTCTCCAGCAGGTTGATCACCTGGGCCTGGATGGAGACGTCCAGCGCGGAGACCGGCTCGTCACACAGGATGATCTCCGGGTTGAGCGCCAGCGCCCGGGCGATGCCGATGCGCTGCCGCTGACCGCCGGAGAACTGGTGCGGGTACCGGGTGATGTGGTCCGGGTTGAGACCGACCAGATCGAGCAGCTCCTGCACCCTGGCCCGCCGCTTGCCCTTCGGTAGCACGTCCGGGTGCACCTCGAAGGGCTCGCCGATGATGTCGCCGACGGTCATCCGCGGGTTGAGCGAGGTGTACGGGTCCTGCATCACCAGCTGGATGTTGCGCCGGCCCCGACGTCGTTCCTCGGCGCCGACGTTTGACATGTTCTTGCCCTGCACGAACAGGTCGCCGGAGGTCGGCGTCTCCAGCCCCACCAGCAGCCGGGCCAACGTCGACTTGCCGCAGCCGGACTCGCCCACGATGCCCAGCGTCTCGCCGCGCCGCAGTTGCAGGTTGACCCCGTCGACCGCCTGCACCGCACCGTACTGCTTCTTGAAGACGATGCCCCGGGTCAGCGGGAAGTGCTTGACCAGGTCGCGGGTTTCCAGCACCACATCACTCATCGCCCTTGACCTCCTTCCAGAAGTGGCAGGCGGCCGTCCGGCTCGGCGACACCTGGTACAGCGGCGGCGCCGGGTCCTTCCGGCAGACCTCCTGCGCGTACCCGCACCGGGGGTTGAAGGCGCAGCCCGGCGGGATGTTGGTAAGCATCGGCGGCAGGCCCTTGATGGCACTGAGCTCGTGACCCTTGAGGTCCAGACGCGGGATCGACTCCAGCAGACCCTTGGTGTACGGGTGGGCGGGGCTGGCGTAGATGTCGTTCACGCCGGCTTCCTCGATGACCCGGCCGGCGTACATCACCGAGATCCGGTCCGCCACGTCGGCCACCACACCCATGTCGTGGGTGATCAGCACCAGGCCCATGTTCCGTTCCCGCTGCAACTCGGCGAGCAGCGCCATGATCTGCGCCTGCACGGTCACGTCCAGCGCGGTGGTCGGCTCGTCGGCGATCAGCACCTCGGGGTCGAGCGCCAACGCCATCGCGATCATGACGCGCTGCCGCATACCACCCGAGAACTGGTGCGGGTAGTCGTTCACCCGCTGCTTCGCCGCCGGAATCTTCACCAGGTCCAGCAGCTCGACGGCACGGGCCTTGGCGTCCTGCCGGGACATGCCCCGGTGCTTGCGGAACAGCTCGGCCAGCTGGAAACCGACGGTGAAGACCGGGTTCAACGCGGAGAGCGCGTCCTGGAAGATCATCGCGATCCGGTTCGCCCGCACCTTGCGGCGCTCCGACTCCGGCAGCTTGAGCAGGTCGACGCCCCGGTAGAGGATCTCACCGCCGGTGATGAAGCCGGGTGGGGTGTCCAGGATGCCCATGATCGCCTGAGCGGTCACGCTCTTGCCGCAGCCGGACTCGCCGAGGATCGCCCGGGTCTCACCCGCTCGCAGGTCGAAGCTCACGCCGTTCACGGCGTGAGCGATGCCGTTGCGGGTGCGGAACTCCACGTGCAGGTCCTTGACCTGCAGCGGCAGCGCATCCGGGTCCACGCCCGCCAGCGCCTCCATCTTGACGTTCACATCAGTGCTCATGCCGGCACTCCGCTTCGCTCCGTGCCCTCATGAGGCACCGTCGCCCTGTGCTGATGATTCGCTCGCTGAGACTCGCTCATCGGACTCACCGGAACTTCGGGTCGAGGGCGTCACGCAGCGCGTCACCCATGAGGATGAAGGACAGCACCGTGCCGACCAGCAGACCACAGGGGAAGAGCAGCAGCCACGGGTCGTCCAGGAAGTAGACCTGGTGAGCGCTGATCATGATGCCCCAGGACTGCGCGGGCGGCTGGAGCCCCACACCGAGGAAGGTCAACGTGGCCTCGGCGGCGACGAACGAGCCGAGCACGATGGTGGCGTACACAAGCATCGGGGCGATCGCGTTCGGCAGGATGTGCCGGAACATCAACCGGGAGTTGCGGGCGCCGACCGCCTTCGCGGCGTGCACGTAGTCCAGGTCCTTCGACGAGATGACGCTGCCCCGGATGATCCGGGCGATGGTCGGCCAGGCCAGTAGGAACAGCACCGCGGTGATGGTCCAGATGTTCTGCCGCTTGATCACGGTGAGGAACACGATCGCGCCGAGCAGGAACGGCAGCGAGAAGAAGATGTCCATCACCCGGGAGATGATCGCGTCGACCCAGCCGCCGTAGTAGCCGGCGAGCAGGCCGAGCACCCCACCGAACACCACGATGCCGCTGGTCGCCATCACCGCGATCACCATCGACGGGCGGGCACCGTAGATTGCGTGCGAGTAGTAGTCGCAACCCAGGATGTCGAAGCCGAAGGGGTGGTCCCAGCTCGGCGCGACCCGGGACCTGTCGGTGCTGCACGCCCGCGGGTCCTGGCTGGTCCAAAGCTTCGGGAAGAGCGCCATCGAGCCGACCATGAGGATGTACAGGCAGGCGATCACGAAGACCGGGTCGCGCAGCAGCTGCCGACGGGCATCCGCCCACAGGCTCGCGTTGCGCTCCTTGCCGCCCGGCGCGTCAGGCGTAGGGCCGTCACCGGCCACCGGCGCACCGCCGACGGCGGTGCCCGCGCTCGTCAGGTCACTCATGTCCACACCTCGTTTCGCTCCACCCGGCCATCAGGAACGGTCGGAAGACCTACGTCCGCCACCGTGATTCGGTCACTCATAGCGGATCCTCGGGTCGAGCACGGCATAGAGCAGGTCGACCAGCAGGTTGGCCAACAGGACGACCAGCACCAGCATGGTCACCACGCCGACCACCACCGAGGACTCACCGGTACGCGCCGACATCGTCACCAGCCGGCCGATGCCCGGCACGTTGAAGATCGTCTCGGTGACGACCGCGCCGGCCATCGCGGCGCCGATGTCGACGCCGAGGAAGGTGATCACGGGGATCAGCGAGTTGCGGAGCGTGTGCACGCCGATGACGCGCTTGTTGGTCAGCCCCTTGGCCTTGGCGGTACGGACGTAGTCAGCACGGATGTTCTCCATGATGCTGGTCCGGGTGAGCCGGGCGGTGGTAGCGAGCGAGACCGCGCCGAGCACCATGCCGGGAATGATCAGGCTTGCGAACGGATAGTCGGGCTTGAAGCCGGGGCTGAACATGCCGGACGCGATCACGTCCGGGATCCAGTCCTGGCCCCGCAGCACGTTGCCGAACTTGACCCCGACGAACTCCCGGACCACCACGCCCAACACGAAGATCGGCACCGAGATGACGAAGACCGTGCTGATCTTTACCAGGTAGTCGGTGAAGCTACCCCCGCGCAGACCGGCAAGCACACCCGCTGCGATGCCGACGACCGCCTCGAACACGATCGCGATGACCAGCAGCTTGAGGGTGAACGGAATGGCATCGGCGACCAGGTCGGTGACCTCCCGCTGGCGCAGGTTGATGCCGAAGTCGAAGTGGAAGAAGATGTTGCCCAGCCGGTCGAAGAACAATCCCGGCTCGTAGCCGGTGCCCAACCAGCCGCTGCCGCTTTCCGCCTCACGCCAGAGGCAAGGGTCGCCCCGCTTGTCCAGGCAGGGGTCACCATAGCCGAGCCGCTCGGTGATCGCCTGGAGCAGCGCGGGCGGCGGCGTCCGGTCCCCGAACAGCGCCCGGACCGGGTTCCCGCTGAACTGGATCGCCAGCGAGGTCATGTAGTGCAGTAGGAACATGGTGCCCAGCACGGTGGGGATGAACTGGAGCAACCGTCGAATGACGTAGCGCCCCATGACGGGGTCTCCTCTCGGCGCTGACGTGGCGGCAACGATCACCCTGTTGGGGTCACCGTTGCCGCCACGTCGTATTACGGCAGGATCAGGAGTCTGAAGCTCAGTTCTGCTTCAGCGAAATCGCACCGTAGTCGGCATCCGAGACGGCGTTCCAGACGAACTGGTCGACGTTCTCGCTGTAGACCGCGCCAACCTTGTTGAACCACATCGGGATGACCGGCAGGTCCTCGCCGAGGATGTCCTCCGCCTTCTGGTAGGACGGGATCGCGGCCTGGATCGAGTCGGCCGAGTCACCCTCCTTCATCAGAGCGTCGAACTCCGGGTTGGTGTAGCCCGAGTTGTTGCTGCCGGCACCGGTGCCGTACAGCGGGTAGAGGAAGGTCTCCATGAACGGGTAGTCCGGACCCCAGCCGAGGCGGAACCCACCGGTGAACTTCTTCTGGTCCGCGGTCTCCAGGTACTCGGCGAACTGCAGGTTGACCTTGAGCTCGTAGTCGATGCCCAGGGCCTCCTTGATCTGGTCACCAACCGCCTGCAGCCACAGGTCGTGGCCGGCACCGGCGTTGGCCCACAGGATCAGCTTCTCACCGGCCGGCCAGCCGCCAGCCTCGGCGAGCAGCTGCTTGGCCTTCTCGACGTCCTTGGTGCAGTACTTGCAGACGCCCTCGCGAGCACCCTCGAAGGTCGGGGCCACGTAGCCGGTCGCCGGGGTGAACCGGCCGTCGAAGACCGCGTCGATGATCGACTGACGGTCGATCGACAGCGACAGCGCCTGACGGATCCGCTTGTCCTTGAAGGCGTCCTGGTACAGCGGCATACCGACGTAGGTGAAGCTGTCACCCGGCTGCTCGTACATCCGGTCGCCGTACTGCGCCTGGGCCTCCTTGTAGCGGGCCGGGGGCAGCGTGTAGAGCACGTCCAGCTCGCCCGCCTGGAAGGCGGCGTAGCCGGCGTCGATGTCGGCGAAGATCCGGTACTCGATGCGGTCCGGCTTGCCCGGCTCACCCTTCCAGGTGTCGCTACGGACCAGGTTGATGGCGACGTTGTGCTGCCAGCTGCCATCGATCTTGTAGGGGCCGTTGCCGATCGGCGTCTCGTTGCACTTCGCGATGTCGTCGACGCAGGCCTGGGCCATCGGGAAGAAGCCCGGGTAACCGATCGTGGTCGGGAAACCGGAGAACGGCGCGTCGAGCTCGACGGTGAAGGTCAGGTCGTCGACCTTCTTGAGACCCGACATGGTCTCGGCGGTCGGCTCCGGAGCCTTCTTCGGGCCCTCGCCGTCCGGGTCCGCCGGCGCCACGTCCGCCTTACCGGCGATCCGCTTCATGAAGTAGCCGTTGTTCTGGGCGTTCGGCCCATAAGCGGCGTAGTTCCACGACCGGAGGAACGCGTCGGCGTTGACCGGCTCACCGTTGTCGAAGGTGTAGCCGCTCTTGAGCTTGATCGTCCACAGCTTCTGGTCGGTCGACTCGACCGACTCGGCCAGGTCCATCTCGACCGCCGAGGTCTCGGCGTTGTACTTGACCAGACCGCGGTACAGCTGACGGATCACGTACAACGACGGCTCGTCGTCGCCGCCGGACGGGGTCAGGAACGCCGGCTCGGCGTTGTACACCCGCAGCGTGCCGCCGGACTCGCCGGCCGGCTCGTTGTCGTCGCCACCGCTGCTACAGGCGGTAGCCAACATGGCGGTGGCGGTCGCCGCGACCGCCACCTTCAGGAATTTCCCGCGCATGGGAGTGCCTCCTCAGGGCGCTCGGCTCACGAGGGGGTTGTGAGGTGCCTGCAACTGTGACACCCGATGCGCCCAGGCGGGAAGGCGTGTTATCAACCCGATACCCGCCCGGGACGGTGCCGACATCGACCCACAGGCACCACTCCGGCGCGTCGGAGGCATGGTATGAGCTGCTCGTCAACCACATTTCCACGCTCGGCCGACCGTCGGATGACGCGGGCCCGACGACTCCGCGAACCCGCCGGAGCATCGACGTGAATCCCGCCACTCCTTCCGCAATCCTATCCGAAAGTATGAGTCTGATTCCAGACCAGCGGTCGATCGTCTTGGTCGGCTGACGGACTCCTGCCCCCCAAAAGCGGTCCGACCCCGAATCCCGCGTTGCTGCGGAATCCGGGGTCGGACGTGGTGTCGCGGCGTGGTGATCAGGCCGTGAAGTGGATCCTGCGACGACGCAGCACCAGGACGGTGACCGCACCGGCGACCAGGAGCACCAGGCCGGCGGCGATCGCGGTGACGATCGGCGCACCGGTCAGCGGCAGACCACCGTCGTTCGAGGCCGGCGAGGTGGACGGGGCGGGACTCGCCGGCGACTCCTCGGGAGTGCTCGGCGTCGGCTCCGGCGACGGGGACTCCGTCGGGGTGGACGGCGTCGGCTCCGGCGTCGTCGGCTCGGGGCTCGGCTGCGGCGCCGTGAAGGTGGCCTTCGCCTCGGCGGTCACCGTGGCGCCGGTGCTGCCGCCCAGGATCAGCTTCTGCGCCGCCTTGGGCCCGGTGTAGAGGAACACCCGGCCGAAGGAGACCGAGTCGGCGGCGGACGCGGTCACGCTGACCTCGCCGGCTTCCTCGGTCGTGAGCCAGAACTGGCCGCCGTTGTCGGTCGTGGTCACGGGCGCGCCCTCGGCGTCGACCGCCGACCCGCCGGTGACGGCCAGCGTGATCTCACCCGCCGGCCCCGTCACGGTGAACGGACCGGCCTTCTCCCCGACCTTCGCGGTGGCGGTGGCCGGATCGATGCTCAGCTCGGCCTTCGGCTCGGGCTGGTCGGTGGCATTCGCGACCAGGTAGTCGTGGACCTTCTTGATCACTGCGTACCGCTGCTTGTTGATCAGGCCACGCCCGGCGGTCCAGTCACCGAGTTCGATGCCGTCGCTGAAGTGCCACACGGCGGTCTGGGTACCGAAGTAGAGCAGGTTGCGGCGTACCTTCGCGTCCGTCCCGGCGGGCACGGTGGCACCGGCGGCGGCCAGCAGCGCGGCGGAGTCGGCGTTCGGGTACCCGTGGGTCAGCACCCACTGCACCTTCGCGAGGTTCTTCACCTGGGACTCGTCCCAGGTGCCCTCCTGGTACTTGCCGTTGATCGCGACGTTCGTGTGGTAGTCGATGCAGAAGGCCGGAAGCTGCTTTCCGTCGATCTTGATTGCCAGTGCCGAGGTCCGCTTGACCTTGCCGTCGAGCAGCAGCTTGACGGTGCTGTCCGGCACCGACTTCGCCACGCCGGTGGCCGGGTCCTCGGCGGCGGCAGGGGCGGCGGCACCGAGCGCCAGCGCGCCGCCGGTGACGGCCGCGAGCGCGATCCGCGCCCAGCGCCGTCCTCGTTGTCCGATCATGATTTTCGTGCACCTCTCGGGCAGGGAGTGACCCGCGTACGCGCGGGTGGCCGGAGTCGCCGTTCCCGCGGGATGAACGGCATCCGCACGCAAGGAAAGGCGAGGGGCATTATTGACCGCGACTTGATCACATGTCACGCCCTGCGGCCTGATTAGCCGCTTATGCCGAGAAGGTCGGTTATACCAAACGCCGGTCCGCCGCCCAGCGGGACAGCTCGTACCGGTTGGACATCTGGAGTTTGCGCAGCACGTTCGAGACGTGCGTCTCGACGGTCTTGATCGAGATGTAAAGCTCCCGGGCGATCTCCTTGTACGCGTACCCCCGGGCGAGCAGCCGCAGCACCTCGCGTTCCCGGTTGGTCAGCTGGTCCAGTTCCGGATCGGCGACCGGGGCGTCCGGCCGGGCGGCGAAGGCGTCCAGTACGAAACCGGCCAGGCGCGGGCTGAACACCGCGTCGCCGTCGGCCACCCGCCGGATCGCCGCGGCCAACTCGTCCGGCGAGATGGTCTTGGTGACGTAACCACGCGCACCCGCCCGGATCAGCCCGATCACATCCTCGGCCGCGTCGGAGACGCTGAGTGCCAGGAAGCGGACCTCGGGATGGCTGCGCCGCATCGCCTCCAGCACCGCCCGCCCACCACCGTCGGGCATGTGCACGTCGAGCAGGACCACGTCCGGTCCGGTGGCCGCGATCCGGCTGACCGCCTCGGCCACCGTGCTCGCCTCGCCCACCACCTCGACGTGCGCACCGAGTTCGGCGCGTACCCCGGCTCGGAACATGGCGTGGTCGTCGACCAGGAACACCCGCAGCCGTCCGGGCCCGGTGCTCTCCGGCTCGACCGGTGGTGTCGACTGCTCGGCCATCATTTGTCCCTCTCCGCAGTGGCCGACTCCCGGGCGATCGGCAGGATCAGCCGGACCTCGGTCCCCTCTCCAGGCCGGGAGCGGATCTCCGCCCGGCCACCGTGCCGTTTCATCCGCCCGACGATCGAGCCTCGGACACCGTGCCGATGGTCCTCCACCGTATCCGGATCGAACCCGACACCCCGATCCCGTACGAAGACACTTACCTGTTCGGGCTCGACCTCGGCGTAGAGCGAGACGGTCTGCACCCCGGCGTGCCGGGCGGCGTTCACCAGCGCCTCGCGCGCCGCGGCCACCAGCGCGCCGACCCGCTCGTCGGTCTCCCGGTCGCCCACCACGACCGCCTCCACGGTGATCGCGAAGGTGTCCTCCACCTCGGCCGCGGCCTGCTCCAGCGCGGCGGCGAGGCGTTCGGTGGGTGACGCGGTGGGCTTGTAGAGCCAGTTGCGCAGCGAGCGCTCCTGGCCCCGGGCGAGCCGCTGCACCGTCTTGACGTCGCTGGCGTTGCGCTGGATCAACGCGAGGGTGTGCAGCACCTGGTCGTGCACCATGGCCGCCAGTTCGGCCCGCTCCTGCTCGCGGATGCGCCCCTCGCGCTCGGAGCGGAGCTGGTTCCAGGTGCGCCAGAGCACCGGCGCGGCCACCACCCCCACACCCGCCAGCCCGACCGACGCGAAGATCACACCGTTGATCACGGCGTCGAGGTTCTGCGCCGGGGAGTAGACCGCGGCCACACCGATGATGCCGACCGCGACCAGCACCCCGCCCCCGACGAAGCGCAGCACGAAGGCCCGCCGGTCGCTCTCCTCTATCACCGCGCCGAGCCAGGGCACCGGCATCGACTCGCCCCACTGCCGTCGCCGATCGGGCGCGGACTGGTGCCAGATCACGCCCGCGCCGACCGCGATGATGGCGACCAACCAGCCCGCCGTGCCGGCCGCGCCGACCGAGTCGAAGACCATCACCTGGATCAGCAGTACGCCGAGCCCGATGGCCACGAAGGGCAGCAGCTGGCCGACATCGCGGCGCGGCGGTACGGCGTTGTCACCGGGTCGCAGCGGCACGACCGCCCAGAAGGCGGCATAGAGCAGCAGACCCAACCCGCTCAGCCCGAGCAGCACCATGAAGGCGATCCGGACCCGGACCACCGGAACTCCGAGATGCTCGGCGATGCCGGCGGCCACCCCGGCGGCCATCCGGTGCTCCGGGGCGCGGTAGAGGCGGGGTGGTTGACTGATGCTGCTGATCGCGGGCTCCCTGGTCAGGACGGTCGAGCCGGACGAGAGGCGAGGATTTCCGGCGCCGATCCGATCGTCACACGCGGCGTGGCCGCCCGACCACGGGGACGCCCCCGACATTCGGGCCGGTCGGATCTCAGGGTGGGGTCAGGGTCGCTTCCGGAGGCCGCTCGGGCATCGGGCGCAGCAGGATCGAGGCATGACCGACGACGCTGCCCAGCCGCACCGGCCGGGGCCGACCGAACCGGAGTCGACGCCTCCGGCGGCCACCGGGCCGGCCGTACCCGAATCCCCCGGTGCCGAGGCGGACGGCCCGGCCGCACCGGCCGACGGGCGGGCGCCCACCGGTGGAGCGGCGTGGGACGACGCACCGCCGCCCGTTGCCGCCGCGCCACCGCCCACCGGCGGAACGGCATGGCACACCGCGCCACCGTCCGCCGGGCCGGGGGGGCCGGGCGGACCCGGGGGGCCGGGCGGACCCGGGGGGCCGGGCGGACCCGGGGGGCCGGGCGGACCGGGGGGGCCGGGCGGACCGGGCCGACCCGGCGGGCCAGGGTGGTGGGGCGGGGCCGGTGCGCCGCCGCCGGGAGGCGGCCCGGGCGGGCCGTTCGGCGGCGCCGGCTTCACCTCGCGGTACGGGCTGGTCCGGCCACGCGAGGGCCGCTACCTGGCGGGCGTCTGTGCTGCCGTCGGTCGAGCCACCAACACCGACCCCGTGCTCTGGCGGGTGCTGTTGGCGGTCCTGGGCTTCTTCGGCGGTGTCGGCATCCTGGTCTACGTCGCCGCCTGGTTGATCATCCCGGGCGAGGGCGACACCGCCTCGCCCATCGAGTCCATGCTGGGCCGTGGGCGTTCCAGCATGTCCCCGGTCACCGTGATCGTCCTCGGCGTGGTGGTGGCGGTGGGCTTCGGCTTCGTCGTCACCGACGCCTTCCGCGCGGTACTGCTCGGCGCGGCCATCCTGGTCGGCGGCGCGCTGCTGCTGAATCGTCAGCAGCGCGAAGCCCGACCCGAGTCGGCCGTACCGGGTACGCCGGACGCTGGTGTCGGCGCGAGTCCACCTCCGCCACCCGGTCCGGTGCCGCCGGTCAGCTATCCCGGGCCGACCGCCTATCCGGCCGCGTACCCGGAATTCGGCCGGACCACGACGGTCGCGCCGCCCGTCTTCCACCCAACCGGCCCGACGTCCGGCGTTCCCTCGGCACCGTCGGTGCCGGGCGGGCCTGAGGAGCCAACCATGCAGTTGCCGACGGCGTCGGCATGGCCGACGAGCGCCGCCGCGGCGGGCCCGGCGGTCACCCCACCGACCTACCGTCCCCCGTTCGCCCCGCACGGCCCTTACGCCGGGCCGCCGAAGGTGGCCCCGCCGCCACCGCCCAAGTCGAAGCCGCCCCGCAAGCCACGGGAACGATCGGCCCTGGGCGCGGTGACCTTCTCGTTGATCTTTGTCGCGTTGGGGCTGGTCGGCGTGCTCGACCTGCTGGACGTCTTCGAGATCGGCGCGTCGGCCTACTTCGCCGCGGCACTCGCGGTGATCGGCCTCGGCCTGCTCGTGGGTACCTGGTTCGGGCGGGCCCGCTGGCTGATCGCGCTCGGGCTGGTGACCGCCGCCGCCCTGGCCGTGGTCACGGTCGTCGAGTCCTACGACCGGGTACGCGGGGTGGACGGCGCGGTCACCTGGGCACCGACGAGCCACCGCGACCTCGCCGTCCGGTACGAACAGAGTTTCGGCGACGCGGTGCTCGACCTGCGGGCGATCGACTTCGACCAGCAGGAGACGGAGATAACCGTCGCCATCAACTTCGGTGAGGCCACCGTGGTGCTGCCACCGAACGTGGACGTCACGGCGGTGACCCAGGTGACCGCCGGTGACGCGAACGTCCTCGGCCAGCGAACGCAGGGCATGGACAACCGGCCCGTTGACGTCGTCGATCTGGGTCCGGACGGCGCCGGGGGCGGCAAACTGCGCCTCAACCTGCACGTCAACGCCGGACACATGGAGGTGACCCGGTGAGGACCCACCGCACCGACCTGGTGTCGTTCGCCTTCGGGCTGCTCTTTCTCGCCCTCGCCGCCTGGTGGCTGCTCGCCCAGGTGCTCGGTCTCGTACTGCCACCGGCCGGCTGGTTCCTGGCCGGCGGACTGATCCTGGTCGGCGGGCTCGGCCTGATCGGCGCCCTGCGTTCCAGCCGATACAACGGTCGGCCCGCACCGGCCGACACTCCCGACGACACCGGCCGGAAAGAATCCGCACCGGACGCCGCGGAGAGCGCCGCCGATCCGCTTCCGGGCCCGGTGAGTCCCGACACCCCGACGGACGAGCCGGCCCCGGTCAGCTCGGCACGGGCGGCCGACCCGGATCCGCAGGTGGACCGCACGCTGGATCTGTTCGGCGGGGCGGACGAGACGCCACCGCCCGGACGGCAGGGGCGCGACGCCTGACCGTGCGGCCACTGTCGCTCGCCGCCTATGCTGGCCGGTGTGCTCCCGCCAGCGCTGGCCGGCCCGCGCCGCAGGGCAACCCCGCGGGTCGTCGGCGCGCGGGCCGTCCGTGGCCGGGCCGACCTCGCCGCCGGCGGTGACCATCGCGTCAGTCGCCTCTACCCGTCAGGAGCCCGTTCGACATGACCCAGTCCCCCGCCGTGCGTACGCCCGACCGATCCGGTCCGGTCCGCCTCGGCGAGCGCGCCGCCCGTACCCTCGTCTCCGAGCTTGCCCGGATCAACGAACCGAAGGCCGCCCTACTGGTCGGCGCGGCTCCGGAGTCCGCGGTGCTGACCGCGGCGATCGAAGCGATGCTGCCCGGCGACACCCTCACCCTGGTACCCGCCGAACGGGTCAGCGCCACGGCACTGCGGGAGCACGTCACCGCCCAGGGCCGCTGGGTCGCCGAGCGGGTCCGGGTCGTGGACAGCCTCGCCGAGGCGGAGGCCGCTGCGGTGGTCATCGCCGCCGAGGCGTTCACCGGCACCGCTGACGAGGCCCGCACCACCATCGGGACACTCACCAAGTACCTGGCCGACGGCGCGGTGCTCAGCGTCGCCACCGCCGTCGCCCGGACCGCCGGCGCAGCCGCCGAGTTGGACCGGCAGGGCGCGCTGTACGGCGTCGGCAACGACCTGGTGCTGCTCAACAACCCGCCGGTACGCGTGTACCGGCTCCGCTTCACCCCGGCCGAGGCCGCAGCGGCCGAGCGGCTCGCTCCCGCGTACCGGCCGTCGAGCGTGCCGCTCAGCCGCGACATGCACATCGACTCCAACGGGGTCGCCGCCGCCGGCATCGCCCTCGGGCTGGCCGCGCTGACCCGACTGGCCCGACCGAAGTCGAAGCTCTGGCTGCTGCCCGCGCTGGCCGCCGCGCCGGTGGCGGCCTTCTTCCGGGACCCGCAGCGGGACGTGCCGGAGGACCCGTCGGCCGTGGTGGCCGCCGCCGACGGACAGGTGTTGTCGGTGCAGCGCCTGACGGACGAGCGCTTCGGCGACAGCGAGTTCCTCCGGATCGCTGTCTTCCTGTCGGTGCTGGACGTGCACGTCAACCGCTCCCCGGTGGCCGGCAAGGTGGTCGACTACTTCGTCGCCGACGGCGGGTTCGTCAACGCGATGAAGCCGGACGCGGAGCACAACGTGGCCGCCTACACGGTGTTGGACACCGCCCACGGCACCGTGGTGGTGGCCCAGCGGACCGGCCTGATCGCCCGCCGGATCGTGCAGCGCGCTCCGATCGGCGCGTTGCTGGCCCGGGGCGAACGGTTCGGGCTGATCCGCTTCGGCTCGCGTACCGACGTCTACCTGCCGGCAGAGGCCGCGGAGCCGCTGGTCGGCCCGGGTGACAAGGTGATCGGTGGATCGACCGTGATCGCCCGCTGGCGCTGACCCGGTAGGCGACCGCACGCGGGTCGCGGCCGGCACGCGGATCTGGGCCGGCACGCGGGTCGCGGCCGCACGCGGGTTGCGGCAACCTGGGCCCTCAGCCGGCCCGGAGGCCGCGACATGCCGCGAGTTGGGTGCCGCCTGGCGGAGATGGGGCGAAGAGAAAGGGGTGTCGCGGCTTGGCCGCGACACCCCTTTTCAGCAGCGGGTCAGACGATGGTGCGACGCTGGCGCAGCCAGAGCACCGGACCGCTGACCAGATATCCGACCACGATCAGCCCGAAGGTGAGCCGGACGTCGATCAGGGCGCCGATCACCGGCGCGAGCCAGACCCACGGCGGCAGCTTGACCAGGCGGGCGAGCTTGGCGTAGGGGAAGCTGCTGACCATGGTGAAGGCGAGCAGGGCCACCCCGGCGATCTGCACCGCCCCCGGCACCGGCATTCCGATCACCACCATCAGGGCGAGCACGGCAGCGGCCATGGTGGTGGGTACGCCGGAGAAGAACCGTCCGTCGCTCGGCGAGACGTTGAACCTCGCCAGCCGGATGGCGGCGCAGGCGGCGACGAGCGCGGCGGCCACAGCGGCGGCGGCCGTCGGCGCGGAACCGGCCAGCGACGCGTAGACCACCACGGGTGCGGCGAGACCGAAGGAGCACATGTCGGCCAGCGAGTCCATCTGGGCACCGAACGGGCTGGACACCCCGAGCTTGCGGGCCAGCGCGCCGTCCAGGCCGTCGAACGCGACGCAGGCGATCAGGAGGAACGCGGCCAGCCGCACCTCACCCTGCATGGCGACGAAGATCGCGTTGATGCCGAGCAGCAGGCTGGCCAGCGTGCAGGCGTTGACCAGGGCGAACTTCATCCGCCGGGCCGGGGTCCGCTCGCCTGGCAGCAGCGGCGCCGGTGTCGCTGTCGACGCGTCCAGCGCCGGAGCCGGCGCAACGGGTGGGTTGACCGTGACCGGGCCGGCCAGTGGGCCGACCGGGGCGATGGTCTCCATCCCGGTGCGGCGGGACCGCCGGAGGCCGTATCGGCGACGCGGGCGGTCCTGATACCGGGGCTCGGGCAACAGGTCGGTCGCGCCGTGCATCTCCGCACCTCGGCGGCCGACGCGGACCAGCAGGACCTGGCGGGCGAGGGTGCCGCTGCGGCGCAGCGGGCCCGTCCAGCTTCGCCCTGCGGGACGCGGGCTGTCAGTCGTACGACGCCGGCGCCATGGGGCTCTCGGCACGTTTCCTCCATCACCGGATCGGCTTACCGCAACGTGGCGGGCGTCCGGCTGTCTCGTGCCGGACCTTCCTGGCCCGGCAGCCGTTTTGCGGAGTACACCATCGCACAGGGGGGTGGGGAATGGCGATAGCTGCCGGCGGTACTTATATCTCCCTTAACCGCGCGAACCGCCGTCTTATTCCCATCCGGGACACCATCGCCCGTTTTCTACGCCTGCCCTGCCTTGACTGTACCGGAGGTCGTCCGCCCCGGCTCGGTGGCGAGATCGGCCCGACATGGTCACCGTGGGTTCACCTGGACGGCTACAGGACCATCACGGCGATCTCAGTCAACGGAAGATTCCGCAGCTCAACTGGGGTGAACCAGGCGGCACGAGCGGTGGAGCCGCCGGCCAGTTCGGTCACCGCCGGTTCGGTCGGCAGGTCGACCTCCACCCGGTAGACGACCCGGATGCCGTGCCAGTCGATGGGGTATCCCTCCGGGCCCAGGGCCGCCGGATTGTGCAGGTTGTCCACCCCGATCAGCCCGGTCACCCGGCCCAGTTGGCCGGACTCCTCGACCAGCTCCCGTAGCAACGCGGTGACGGGTTGTTCACCGTGATCGGTGCCTCCACCGGGCAGGTGCCATCGGCCCGCTCCCGGGTAGCCCTCGGCGATCATGGTCAGCAACACCCGTCCGTCCGGGTCGGTGACCATCCCGTACGCCCCGAAGCGCTGCCGGCGATTGATCCCAGGGCCGGGGAACGGCTCTCGACGGCGCAGGGCATCGGAGGGCAGCGGAACAACCGGCAGACCGAGAGCTTCGGCGGTGAACGGCAGCAGCGGCAGCTCGGCCGCCTCGTCCAGGGTCAGCCAACGGGCCAGGTCGGTGCTGCCGTCGCGCTCGGCACACAACCGTCCACCGATCGTCGCCACGTCGAACAGCATCCGATCGGTGTGCAGGGCGACCCCGAGCTCCGGGTACGGCACCACGTCAGCGACGACCGCGCGCAGCCCGCTCACCTCGACGGTCAACCCGGTCTCCTCGGCGACCTCGCGGACCACCGCGTGCGCGGGATGTTCGGCGTGTTCCAGTCCACCGCCGGGCAGCGACCACACCCCGGGAAAGTCCGCCAACGAGGAGCCCCGCACCAGCAACACCTGCCGCTCGGCGTCCCGCAACACGCCGTACGCGCCAACCCGCCGCACCCGCTCCACAACCCCACGCCCCCGTCCACCACCGCGCCCGCGCCACCGCGTCCCGCGGAACAGCGTCGATCATGAAGCTATCGCCGTCGCCAGGCTTGTCGGAACAATAACTTCATGATCGACGCGCGCACGTACCCAGGCACGCACGCGTGGGTGGGTGGGTCAGGTCAGCTGGGCGGCTTGGACGGCTTCGGCGGTGACCTCGGTGAGGCGGTCGGTGGGCAGGGCGCCGAGTTCCTCCCGGGCGAACCAGCGGGCCTCGCAGGTGGAGCCCCCGACGTCACCGACGGTGGGCGGGGCCGGCTGGTCCACCACCACCCGGTAGAAGGCCCGCACCCCGTGCCAGTCGATCGGGTAACCCTCCGGGCCGAGCGAGGCAGCATCCCGGTGACTGGCCACCCCGAGCAGCCCGACGAGCCGCCCGGTCTGCCCGGTCTCCTCGACCAGCTCCCGGATCAGCGCCGCGCCCGGCTGCTCGCCGTAGTCGGTACCGCCCCCGGGCAGGTGCCAGCAGCCGGCACCCGGGTAGCCGTCGGAAACCCGGGTCAGCAGCACCCGACCTTCCGGGTCGGTCACCACGGCGTACGCGGCGAAGCGCTGCGCCCGGTGCAGCCCGTCCGGGCCGGGCACCGCGTAGAAGGAGGGGAACTCCGGCGGCTCGTCCGGCACGATGTCCGCCGACGAGGCGGGCAGCCCGAGCGCGCGGGCGGTGAACGAGCGGAGCGGCAACCGCGCCGCCTCCTCCCGGGTGAACCAGCGGGCCAGGTCGGTGGGTCGGTCGACCCGGTCGGTGAGCGAGCCGCCCCGGACCGACACCCGGTAGACCAACCGGTCGGTGTGGATGGTGATGCCCCGCTCGGGCAGTGCCCGCATGTCGGCCAGCACGTCGTGCAGGCTGGCGACGGCCACCGACAGGCCGGTCTCGGCGGCGGTCTCACGGACGACGGTGTGGTGCGGGTCCTCGCCGTGGTCGACCGCCCCGCCGGGCAGGGACCACGTGCCGGGGGTGCCGGAGCGCTCCGATGCGCGGACCAGCAGCACTCGGTCTACGGAATCAGTACAGACTGCGTATGCCGCGATCCTGCGCAGCGGCTCCAGCATGGTGGTCACGGAGCCAAATTCTCCCCGCCACCCGTTACCGACGCGGAAAAGAGTCGGATTCCTGACTGATACCTCGCCCCTGAGACAGGGTTCAGGGTAGGGATCCGGGCGGTCACCGAGGTCGATACGCTGCGCGACGAGGACCGTGGAGACATGACTTCCACACCTCACGCTCCGTACCGGCAACTGCGCCGCCCCACCACCGACCGGATGATCGCCGGGGTGGCCAGCGGTCTCGGCCGCTACTTCGGCGTCGATCCCACCCTGGTCCGGGTGGCATTCGCCGTCGTCACCCTGGTGACCGGCGGGATCGCCGCCCTCGCGTACCCGATCATGTGGTTCCTGATGCCCGAGGAGCCGGCCGGCGCACCCGCCTGGCCGCACCCGACGCCCGGCGCGCCGCCCCAGCCGACCGCCACACCGCACCCCGCCTGGCCGTTCCCCGGGCCGACCGGCCCGGGGCCACACGCCGGACCGCCGGCACCGACCACCTGGCCGCCGGCAGCCACCCCGGCCGCATCGACCCCGCACCCCGACGCTCCGCCCGCACGGCCGGAACCATCGGCGCCTGCCGACATCGGCCCGGCTCGCCCCGAAGGTCCGTCGGCCCGACCGGGGGCCACACCCACGCGTCCCGACGAGTTGCCGACGCAGCCCGCGGACGGCCCGGCGGCAGCCGACGCCGAGGCGGCGCATCCGGACACCACGTCAGAGGCCGGGGCGACGCCGGAACCGACGCCGCGACCGGCACCTCAGCCGCCGGCCTGAGACACCGTCAGCGCACCACGACGGGGTACGGCGTCACTCCCACTCGATGGTGCCCGGGGGTTTGCTGGTGACGTCCAGCACCACCCGGTTCACCTCGGCCACCTCGTTGGTGATCCGGGTGGAGATCCGGGCGATCACGTCGTAGGGCAGCCGGGACCAGTCGGCGGTCATCGCGTCCTCGCTGGACACCGGGCGCAGCACCACGGGATGCCCGTAGCTGCGCCCGTCACCCTGCACCCCGACGCTGCGTACATCGGCCAGCAGCACCACCGGGAACTGCCAGACGTCCCGGTCGAGACCGGCGGCGCTGAGTTCCTGGCGGGCGATGAAGTCGGCCCGGCGAAGCACGTCGAGCCGCTCCCGGTCGACCGCCCCGATGATCCGGATGGCCAGGCCGGGGCCCGGGAACGGGTGCCGCCAGACCATCGCCTCGGGCAGCCCGAGCTGGAGGCCGAGCGTACGGACCTCGTCCTTGAACAGCGTGCGCAGCGGCTCGACCAGGGCGAACTTCAGATCCTCGGGCAATCCGCCGACGTTGTGGTGGCTCTTGATGTTGGCGGTACCGGTGCCCCCGCCGGACTCGACCACATCGGGGTAGAGGGTGCCCTGCACCAGAAACTCGACGTCACCGTGCGAGGCGATCTCCCGGGCGGCGGCCTCGAAGACCCGGATGAACTCCCGCCCGATGATCTTTCGCTTCTGCTCCGGGTCGGTCACCCCGGCCAGCGCGCCGAGGAACCGGTCGGCCGCGTCGACCACCTTCAGCTTGATGCCGGTCGCCGCGACGTAGTCCTTCTCCACCTGCTCGGCCTCGCCCGCCCGCAGCAGCCCGTGGTCGACGAAGACGCAGGTGAGCTGGTCGCCGACGGCCTTGTGCACAAGCGCGGCGGCGACCGCTGAGTCCACCCCGCCGCTCAGGCCGCAGATGACCTCCTTGTCGCCGACCTGATCGCGGATCCGGGCCACCTGCTCGTCGATGATGTTCTCGGCCGTCCAGGTCGGCTCGATCCCGGCGATCTCGTAGAGGAAGCGGGTCAGCATCTCCTGCCCGTACGCGGTGTGCCCCACCTCCGGGTGGAACTGCACGCCCGCCCGTCGGCCGGTGACGTCCTCGAACGCGGCGACCGGCGCACCCGCCGACTCGGCGGTCACCGTGAAGCCCTCCGGGGCCTCGGTCACGCAGTCGCCGTGACTCATCCAGACCGGCAGGTCGGCCGGCAGGTCACGGAGCAGTACGCCGGGTTCGAGCAGGCGGGGACGCAGCGGGGTGCCGCCGTACTCGCGGCTGCCGGTGCGCGCCACCGTGCCGCCGAGGGAGCGGGCCATCGCCTGGAACCCGTAGCAGATGCCGAAGACCGGCACGCCTGCGGTGAACAGCCCGTCGTCGACCTGCGGGGCGCCCGGCTCGTAGACGCTGGCCGGGCCACCGGAGAGGATGATCGCGGCGGGATCGCGGGCCAGCATCTCGGCCACGGGCGTGGTGTGCGGAACGATCTCGGAGTAGACCTTCGCCTCGCGTACCCGGCGGGCGATCAGCTGGGCGTACTGGGCTCCGAAGTCGACCACGAGGACAGGACGCGGCAGGCTCATAGCCGGCAATCCTACCCAGCGTGACGCCCCCTCCCCCCGCCCCCACCCCGCCCTCCCTTGCCCACCGCCCCCCGTCGACACACCCCCGTCAGGGGTGGTGGAGGGCGGCGGGGGCGTGTGGGGGGACGGCGGGGTGGTGTGGGGCGATCGGGGCGAGGCGGCGGTACGGGGAGCCGGGGGCGGGGCGGGGGTCGGGGTCGCCCTTGTTGGGCCAGAGGGACAGAGCGCGCTCGGCCTGGGCGGTGATGGTGAGCGACGGGTTGACGCCCAGGTTGGCCGAGACGGCGGCACCGTCGACGACGTGCAGGCCGGGGTGACCGTGCACCCGGTGGTAGGGGTCGATCACGCCATCGGCGGCGGTGGCGCCGATCACCGCACCGCCCAGGATGTGCGCGGTCACCGGGATGTCGAACGGCTCGGTCAGCGCGCCGCCCGCCGTACCGTCGATCTCCTCGGCGAGCAGCCGGACCGCCTCGTTGCCGGCCGGGATCCAGGTCGGGTTGGGGCGACCGTGGCCCGGGCCGGAGACGAGCCGGCGGCCCCGCAGCCGGAGGGTCAGCGAGTTGTCGGTCGACTGCATCACCAGGGCGATCACCGTACGCTCCGACCAGCGTCGGACGGAGAGCAGCCGGGCGGCCACCCGGGGCTGCCGGAGCAGCTGCCCGAGCCACCGGCGCAGCCGGTGCGGCCCGCCGTCGACAAGCACCGACTGGAGCAGCCCCATCGCATTGGAGCCCCGGCCGTAGCGGACCGGCTCGATGTGGGTCTGCGGATCCGGGTGGAACGAGCTGGTGATGGCCACTCCCTCGGTGAGGTCCAACCCACGCTCCCGGGCCCGCCGGCGCGGTACGGAGGCACCCAGGATCGCCTCCGAGTTGGTCCGGGTCAGCTCGCCGAGCCGGGACGAGAGGTTGGGCAGGTGCCGCTGTTCCCGCATCTCGTGCAGCAGCCGCTGGGTGCCCAGCGCACCGGCGGCGAAGATCACCTGGTCGGCGTGGATCACCTGCGACCTGCGGCGCAGCCAGGTGCCGGTGCGCTCGGCGTGCACCTGGTACCCGCCGTCGACCGGCCGTACCGAGGTCACCGTGGTCAGCGGATGTACCCGCACGCCGAGCCGTTCGGCCAACCAGAGATAGTTCTTGACAAGCGTGTTCTTCGCGCCGACGCGGCAGCCGGTCATGCAGGCGCCGCAGTGGGTGCAGCCGGTACGCTCCGGGCCGGCCCCGCCGAAGTAGGGGTCGGCGACCCGCTCCCCCGGCCGTCCGAGGTGCACGCCGACCGGGGTGGCGTGGAAGGTGTGCCCCACTCCCATCCGCTCGGCGACCTGCCGCATCGCCTGGTCCGCCCCGGTGGCGATCGGATAGTTGGTCACCCCGAGCATCCGTTTGGCCTGGTCGTAGTGGGGGGCCAGTTCGGCCCGCCAGTCGGTCAGGTGCCGCCACTGCGGGTCGTCGTAGAAGGCGTCCAGGGGCTCGTAGAGGGTGTTGGCGTACACCAGCGAACCACCACCGACGCCGGCTCCGGACAGCACCAGCACGCCGCCGCCGGCTCGCCGGTGAGCCGCCCGGAGCAGGGTGATGCGCTGGAGGCCGAAACAACCCAGCCGCGGTGCCCAGAGGAAACGACGCAGCCGCCACGACGTCTGCGGGAACTCGTCGTCGGCGAACCGCCGGCCCGCCTCCAGTACGCCGACCGAGTAGCCCTTCTCGGCCAGCCGCAACGCGGCGACGCTGCCGCCGAAGCCCGACCCGATGACCACCACGTCGTACCGCATGAACGCATCATTACTTGCGAGTAGCTCTCGCGCCAGGACCTGAATCCGCGCGATCATGCTCCGCACCGCGTCAGTCTCGCCCGTTCGGGACGCAACCACGAGCCCGGTTCAGCGCGTTGGACCGATATCGACCCAGGGCGGGTGTCGAAGTTCTCCGTCGAGCCGAGCGGCGTCGCAGGCGGTCGCAGGCGGCGTCGCAGGCGGGCAGGGATTCGACAGACGCCCTAAGGAGGCGGGGGATGATGCTCGGAGCAGACCGGAAACGGTTGACGTTGGTGCTGGCCGGCCTGGTCACACTTGTGGTGGTCGCGGTGATCGGCGTGGTGATGGCGCGTACCGGCAGCGACGACCGACCGACACCGACCGCCGCCACCGGCGGCCCGAGCGAGTCGCCCAGCCCGAGCCCCAGCCCGAGCCCGAGCCCGCCGCCGGGTGCCGACATCACCGGTCCGCTCAACCTGCTGCTGGTCGGGGTGGACACCCGGGTGAGTGTGCCCGGCTGGGAGCCGCACGCCGACGCCGTACTCGTGCTGCACGTGCCGGCGGGGCTGTCGCAGGCGTATCTCTTCTCCCTGCCCCGCGATCTGGTGGTGGACATCCCGGCCTACAAGCCGGCCGGCTACCCGGGCGGGCGGACCAAGCTCACCCATGCGATGAGCTACGGCAGCCGGGTGCCGGGCCGCCCCAAGCGACCCGACGCCGCCCAGGGGTACGAATTGCTGCGCCGTACGGTCAGCGACTACACGGGCCTGCGCATCGACGCGGGCGCGGTGCTCACCTTCGGCGGCTTCGACGAGCTGGTCGACAGCCTGGGTGGCGTGGACATCCGCGTCGACCAGCGGGTCGTGTCGCGGCACCGGCAACCCGACGGCAAGCACCGAAAGCCGGGCCCGGGCGTGGGCGGCTACGTCGGGCCACAGATGGTCTACGAGCCCGGCGAGCGTCACCTCAACGGATGGCAGGCCCTCGACTACGCCCGCCAGCGCTACCTGCCCGGTGGTGACTACGCCCGGCAACGCCACCACCAGCAGCTGATCCGGGCGCTGATCGGGAAGATCCTCGACCAAGATCTGGCCCGGCAGCCCGAGCGGGTCGAACAGGTGGTCACGGCGCTCGACGACGCGCTGCTCTACGTCGGCGGCCGGCGGATCGTGGACTTCGCGTACGCCCTGGGCTCGTTGTCGCCGCAGGCGGTCACGCTGGTCGGGCTGCCCGGGGCATCGGTGGGTCGGGGCAACGCCTACCGGGGCGAGGAGCTGACCTCCGTCGGCCGCCGTTTCCTCACCCAACTGCGCGCCGGAAAAGCCGACGCCTTCCTGGCCGACAATCCGAAGCTGAAGGTGAAGAGCTGACCGACCCCCGCCACCGGGCGATGGAACGCCTCGCCCGGTGGCGGAAGGCCCTAGAGACGCTTCGGCGCGGCCGGCTTCTTCTTGCCGTAGAGCCAGGCGTCGAAGAGCTTGTCCAGCTTCTCACCGGAGATCCGCTCCGCCAGCGCCACGAACTCCTCAGTGGTGCCGTTGGCGTCGCGCTTCTCCCGCGCCCAGGTCTTGAGGATCTCGAAGAACGCCTTGTCGCCGACGGACACCCGCAGGGCGTGCACTGTCATCGCGCCGCGCTGGTAGACCGACTCGCTGAACATGTTCTTCACCCCCGGCTTGCCCGGCGGCGTACGCCAGACCTCCGCCGGCACCCGCGCCATCCGGATGTCGAACGCCTCCTTCGCGGTGAACTCGTCGGTGTGCTCGGCCCACAACCATTCGGCGTACGACGACAGTCCCTCGTTGAGCCAGATGTCCTGCCACCGGCTCAACGCCACGCTGTTGCCGAACCACTGGTGGGCGACCTCGTGCGCGACCACTCCGGTGTTCTCGCCCCGCCGGAAGAAGCCGGCCGAGTAGACCGACCGGCTCTGCGTCTCCAACGCGTACCGGATCCGCTCGTCCGAGACGACCACTCCGCCGTACGCCTCGACCGGGTACGGGCCGAAGACGGTTTCCAGGTAGTCGGCCACCTTGAGGGTCTTGGCCATCGAGGCGTCCGCCGCGCCCTTGGACACCTTCGTGGTGACCGCGTTGAACACCGGCCGTCCCTTGTGGCTGCCCTCTTTGATCCGGAACTTTCCGATCGTCACCATGCTCAGGTAGCTGGCCATCGGCGTGTTCTCGGCCCAGCGCCAGGTGGTCCAGCCGGCGGTGCTGGTCTTGCCGCCCGGAACGCCGTTGCTGATCGCGGTCAGCCCGTCCGGGACGGTGATCTCGAACCGGTAGGTGGCTTTGTCCGACGGGTGGTCGTTGACCGGGAACCAGGTGCTTGCCGACTCGGGCTGGCCGAGTGCGATCGCGCCGTCGCTGGTGTGCAGCCAACCACCCTCACCGACCGCCTGGTTCTTCAGTGACTTCGGCTTGCCCGCGTAGGTGATCTCGGCGGTGAAGTCCCGGCCGGACACCAGCCCATCCGCTGGAGCGACGACCAGTTCGTTCTTCTCCTGCCGGTGTTGCGCAGGTGCACCGTCCACGGTGACCTGGCTGACCTTCAGGTGCGCCAGGTCGAGGTTGAACGACGACAGATCGGCCGTCGCCTTCGCCTGGACCGTGGTGACGCCGCTCAGCTGGTCCTTCGCCGGGTCGTAGCGGACCTTCACCGTGTAGCCGGCAACGTCGTAGCCGCCGTTGCCGTAACTCGGGAAGTACGGATCCCCGGCTCCCGCGGCACCCGGTTGGAAGTCCGGTGGCGGTGTCGCCGACTCGCTCGGCGTCGCCGTGCTCGGCTCCGCCTCCTCCGGGGCGGCCGAATCACAGCCGGTCAGCCCCAACGTCCCCACCAGCAGCAGAGCCACGCTCCGCCGAAGGTGCGTCCGCACACCTGTCATCGCTCGTTCCTCCCCGTGACACGTGACCGGCCGACGGCCGGCCCGCGCGACCGACAGTCCGATCGCAGGCCGCAGCCTACCGATCGAATGATCACTGGAAGAACGTCGTTCGGGCGGTGGCCGCGAGCCGTTCTCCGGCCGACGGCGGCCGGGCGGACGAGACGCCCGTCAGGCAGGACGCGCACGGCGATGCCCAATCAGGACAGCGGGTGCGGCGGTGCCGGTCAGGGCCGGGTGGGTGCGGCGGTGCCGGTCAGCCAGGCGTCGAAGAACGGGCCCAGGTCGCGGCCGGAGACCCGTTCGGCCAGGGCGACGAAGTCGTCGGTGGTGGCGGTGCCGTCCCGACGCTCGCTGGTCCACGTCCGCAGCATCTCGAAGAAGGCGTCGTCGCCGACGGTACGCCGCAACGCGTGCACGGTGAGCGCCCCGCGCTTGTAGACGGCGGTGCTGAACATCTGGCCGGGGCCGGGGTCGAGGGTACGCCGGGACCAGTCGGTGGCCGCGTACTGGATCTCGAAGTTGCGCTGGGCGCTGCGCCCGCCGTCGTGTTCCTCCCACAGCCACTCGGCGTAGCTGGCGAAGCCCTCGTTGAGCCAGATGTCGCCCCAGCGGGCCAGCGCCACACTGTTGCCGAACCACTGGTGGGCCAGCTCGTGGGCGACCACGCTGTAGTTCGGCTCGCCGCCCCGGAAGAACCCCGGCCCGTAGACCGGCCGGGACTGGGTCTCCAGCGCGTATCCGATCCGGCCGTCGGAGACCACCACGCCGCCGTACGACTCGAAGGGGTACGGCCCGAAGCGGGTGGTCAGGAAGTCGGCGATCTCGCCGGTGCGGGCCAGGGAGGTCGCCGCCGGCCCGGTCGTCGGCGCTCCGTCAGGTACGGCGGTGACGATGGGCTTGCCGGCGTGCTCGCCGGTCTGCACCCGGTAGTCGCCGATCACCAGCGTGGTGAGGTAGCTCGCCATCGGCGAGCGCTCGGCCCAGCGCCAGGTGGTCCAGCCGTCGGCGCTGGTCCGCTCCCCAGGCACCCCGTTGCTGAGCGCGGCGAGCCCGTCCGGGACTGTCACCTGAAGGTCGTAGGTTGCCTTGTCCGACGGATGGTCGTTGACCGGGAACCAGGTGGCCGCCGAGTGCGGTTGGCCGAGGGCGATCGCGCCGTCGTCGGTGTGCTGGAAGCCGCCACTGCCCAGCACGCCGTCGGCGTCCGCCTCGGGCACACCGCCGTAGTCGACCTCCACGGTGAACCGGCTACCGGAGTCGAGCCCCCGGGCCGGGGTGACCACCAGTTCGCCGTCGTCCCGCCGGTGCTCGGCCGAGGCACCGTCCACTGTCACCGAGCTGACCTCCAGCCCGGACAGGTCCAGGTTGAATCGGGACAGCGCATGGGTGGCGGTCGCGGTGATCTCGGCGCTGCCGGTGAGCCGGTCATCAGCCGGGTCGTAGCGCACCACGAGCCGGTAGTGGGCCACGTCGTAGCCGCCGTTGCCGCTGCCCGGCACGTACGGGTCGCCGAGATCGACGCTGCCCGCCCGGAATTCGCCCGGCGTCGCCGCGTCCCGACCCCCGATGCCGCTGAACAGTACGACCGCCGCCACCACGGCCGCGACCAGCGCCGCCGCACCGGCCCCCCACCACCTGCCAACCCTGCTGCTCACCAGCCCGAGCCTACTGCCGCCCGGTCCGTCGATCATGGAGTTGTGGCACGTGGCGAACCGGGCATCACCCAACCAACCGGGCGCCACAACTGCATGATCGGCTCAGCGGTCCAGGACGAGGCCGACCTTCTGGAACTCCTTGAGGTCGCGGTAGCCGCACTTGGCCATGGCACGACGCAGGCCACCGAAGAGGTTGAGCTGGCCGTCCGGTTCGTCGGCGGGGCCGAAGAGAAGACGCTCCATCGAGCCGAGGGGCTCACCGGCGGTCTCGAAGGCGCCGCGGGGCAGCGACGGGTGGCTGGCCGCCGAGTGCCACCAGGACCCGCCGGCCGGCGCCTCCTCGCACAGCGACAACGGCTCGCCCAGCATCACCGCGTCCGCGCCGCAGCCGAGGGCCTTGGCGATGTCGCCGGAGGTCCGGATGTCGCCGTCGGCGATGAGGTGCACGTACCGCCCGCCGGTCTCGTCGAGGTAGTCGCGGCGGGCTGCGGCGGCGTCAGCGATCGCGGTGGCCATCGGTACCCGGATGCCGAGCACCGACTCGGTGGTGGACCACTCGTCCCCACCGATACCGATGATCACGCCGGCTGCGCCGGTGCGCATCAGGTGCAGGGCCGTCTTGTAGTCGGTGCAGCCGCCGACGATGACCGGGAGGTCGAGGTCGGCGATGAACTCCTTGAGGTTGAGCGGCTCATCGGTGGTCGAGACGTGCTCGGCCGAGACGATGGTGCCCTGGATGACCAGGATGTCGACGCCCGCGTCGAGGATGACCGGTGCCAGCGCCAGCGTGTGCTGCGGTGACACGCGCACCGCCACGGTGCCGCCACCGTCGCGCAGCTCACGGACCCGCTCGGTGATCAGATCCGGCCGGATCGGCTCGGCGTACACCTCCTGGAGCCGTTTGGTGGCGCGGGCGTCCTCGTCGAGGCCGCCGAGTTCCTCAAGCACCTTGCTCGGGTTCTCGTAACGGGTCCACAGCCCTTCGACGTTGAGTACGCCGAGCCCGCCGAGCTGACCGAGCCGGACGGCCGAGGCCGGGCTCATCGTCGCGTCGGAGGGGTGCCCGACGCACGGGATGCCGAACTGGTACGCGTCCAGCTGCCACCCGGTGGAGACGTCGTCGACGTCCCGCGTCCGGCGGGACGGCACGATGGCGATGTCGTCCAAGTGGTAGCCGCGCTGCGCGGTCTTGCCCAGCCCGATCTCGACCACGTCACGCATGGGGCACTCCAGATGTCTTCGGGGGTGGGGGGAGGGGTCAGCGGGTGTGGTAGTTGGGGGCTTCGACGGTCATCTGGATGTCGTGCGGGTGGCTCTCCTTGAGCCCGGCCGCGGTGATCCGGATGAGCTGACCCCGCTGGTGCAGCTCGGGGATGTTCTCCGCACCCGCGTACCCCATCGCCAACCGCAGGCCGCCGACCAACTGGTGGGCCACCCGGGCCAACGGCCCACGGTACGGCACCTGACCCTCGACGCCCTCCGGGACCAACTTCTCGTCGCTTGTCACGTCCTGCTGGAAGTAGCGGTCCTTGGAGTACGACTTGGCCTGCCCACGGGACTGCATCGCGCCGAGCGAGCCCATGCCGCGGTACGTCTTGAACTGCTTGCCGTTGACGAAGATCAGCTCACCGGGGCTCTCCTCGCAACCGGCCAGCAGGCTGCCGAGCATCACCGTGTCCGCGCCGGCGACAAGTGCCTTGGCGATGTCGCCGGAATACTGGATGCCACCGTCACCGATGACCGGCACGCCCGCCGGACGGGCCGCCCGGGTGGCCTCCATGATCGCCGTGATCTGCGGAACACCGACGCCCGCCACGATCCGGGTGGTGCAGATCGCGCCCGGGCCGACACCTACCTTCACCCCGTCGGCGCCGGCCTCGACAAGCGCCCGCGCACCGGCGTAGGTCGCCACGTTGCCGCCGACGATGTCGACGGCGACGTCCTTCTTGAGCCGGCTGACCATCTCCAGCACCGCGCGCTGGTGACCGTGGGCGGTGTCCACGATGATGACGTCGACGCCGGCGTCGACAAGTGCCCGGGCGCGCTTGTACGCGTCCTCGCCGACACCGATGGCCGCCGCCACCCGCAGCCGCCCCGCCTCGTCCTTGGTGGCGCTCGGGTACTGCTCGCTCTTGGTGAAGTCCTTCACGGTGATCAACCCGCGCAGCTTGCCCGAGCCGTCGACGATCGGCAGCTTCTCGACCTTGTGCTGGCGCAGCAGGCCGAGCGCCTCGTCCTTGCTCACCCCGACCGGGGCGGTGACCAGCGGCGCCTTGGTCATGATCTCGCGGACCGGCACGGCCGGGTCGGAGACGAAGCGCATGTCCCGGTTGGTGACGATGCCCACCAGCTGCCCCTGGGCGTCCACCACCGGCACACCCGAGATGCGGTAGCGCCCGCAGAGCTGGTCGACCTCGCGGAGGGTGTCGTCCGGGCTCGCGGTCACCGGGTTGGTGATCATGCCCGACTCGGAGCGCTTGACCAGGTCGACCTGGAGCGCCTGGTCCTCCACCGAGAGGTTGCGGTGCAGCACGCCGATGCCGCCCTGGCGGGCCATCGCGATCGCCATCCGGGCCTCGGTGACCGTGTCCATCGCGCTGGACAGCAGCGGGATGGAGAGCGAGACGTTACGGGTCAACTGGGTGATCGTGTTCACCCGGCTCGGCACCACGTCGGACTCACCCGGCTGGAGCAGCACGTCGTCGAAGGTCAGCCCCAGCGGCACCACCCGGGCCGAACCGGCGGGCAGCTCGGGCAGATGGCCACCCAACTCGCCGCCCTCGACGCCGGCGGGAAGGTCGGTACGGGGCGAATTCTCCACGATTGCTCTCCTGAGCTGCTCGAACCGGGCTTCAGCGAGGTGGCACGGGGGCACCGGCGAACGCCGGGCGAGGGTGTCAGCCTCATCGTACCCACTGAAGCTTTCTCCTCCTGAACCGCGCGGTGCCCGCCCCGGTGACGGCTCGCGCGACCGGGGGACACGCGTCGGCGGTGGCAGGGGACTACGGTGAGGGGGTGCACGACGATCCCATCGACCCGTTCACCGGCGACCCGACCGATCCGGCGGCCGACCTGGAGGCCCCCGACGACGACGCGCCGCTGGACCCACTGACCGACGTCGAGCGCCAGGACGTGCTGGAGGATCTCGCCGACCTGGAGATCTACCAGGCCCTGCTCGCGCCGATCGGCGTACGCGGGCTGGTCATCGAGTGTGAGGACTGCCGGGAACCGCACTACTTCGACTGGGACCTGCTCCGGGGAAACCTGCGGCACCTGCTCAGCTCGGGGCGCCCACGGGTGCACGAGCCGGCCTACGATCCCGACCCCGACCACTACGTCACCTGGGACTATGCCCGGGGTTACGCCGACGGCGTGCACGACACCCTCAGCGAAGGCACCGAGGACGAGCCCGGCTCGGGCCGCTGACCCGTCACCGTAAGCGCAACTAGGCGGACTGGCCCGCTCGGCTCGACCGGCCGGGCCGGTCCGGCCGGCGGAATCGGCCAGGCCGAACCGGCCGGGTTGCTACGCGACCAGACCGGCCCGGAAGCCGGCGGCCACGGCGTGCGCCCGATCGCGGGCACCGAGCTTGCGGAACAGCCGGCGGGCGTGGGTCTTCACGGTGTCCTCGGAGACGAACAGTTCCCGACCGATCTCGGCGTTGCTCTTGCCCTCGGCCATGCCGAGCAGCACCTGTAGTTCCCGCTCGGTGAGGCCGATCGCGGACCGGTTGGTTCTGGGTGGCGATGTGGGCTTGCCCGGTTCGGGCTCGGCACCCGGGTCGGCGGGGTCATCGCCACGCTGCACCGGCACCACCGCCGGGCCGCCCGCCGCGTCCGAACCCGGCCAGGCGGTGGGCGCCTCGCCGCCGGTACGACCACCGGGGGCCGGCCGGGCCGGGCTGCCGACCGCCGCGGCGTCCCGGGCCGGATCGGCGATCCGGTGCCGGTTGGTCCGACCGGGCGCGGCCAGCAGCAGCAGCGCCTTGGCGACGGCGCTGGTCAGATCCTGGTCGACCCCCTGGATCAGCCCGCGGGCCCCGGCACCGATGGTCGCCGCCGCCGCCTCGGACTCCTCGGCGCCGAGCAGCAGGACAGCGGCCTGCGGAGCGCGGGCCAGCACCCGGCGGACGAAGCCGACGCTGTCGGGGCGGGTGAGCGCGGTGTCGGCGAGCACCACATCGGCCGGACGTTCGGCCAACCGCAACATCACCTCGGGGTCGGAGACCGCCGTCCGGACGGCACCCGACAATCCCAACCGCGCTGCCGCGGAGGTCAGGTGCTGCGCCGCGAGCGGCGTTCGAACGCACACGAGAACGGTACGCACAGGCATCTCCTCTCCGCTGACGAGCAGACCATGACCTGCCCCGGTCGGGAGGAGGTTCCGGGCAATCCTCCCAACTTTTCCGACAGATAGGGCATATGCCGCAATCTGCCAGATGTTTTGGATCAAAGACGTGTGAGGCGAGAGACGCCCGGGTAGGGAGTGGCCAGGCCGGGAACGGTGCGCCTGCGCGGCCCGCCGCCCGGACAACCGGCCACAAGCTGTCTCGCGGTGCCGCGCGAGAGGAGGGGTGCTGATGTCGAACGTACGTAGACTGCCCGGACCCATCATCGACCTCTGGGACTGGCAGCGGCTCGGTGCCTGCCGGGGCCGCGACAGCGCCCAGTTCTTCCATCCCGACGGTGAGCGCGGCTCGTCCCGACTCCGCCGGGAATCCTCCGCCAAGGCCGTCTGCCGGGCCTGCCCGGTCCGCGCCGAGTGCGCCGCGCACGCCCTGGCGGTACGCGAGCCGTACGGCGTCTGGGGCGGCTTCAGCGAGTCCGAGCGGCTGCGACTGCTCGCGGTCGGCTGGGAGGATCTCGCCGACCGCCGCCAGACCCGCGTCGACATCAACCGCCTGGAGGCCCGGCTGGGCAGCTCGCACCGCTCGACGGTGCCCATCCAGCGCAACGTCGCCTGACCAGACCGCACCACCGACGCCGCGTCCCGACCAGAGGGACGCGGCGTCGCGCTGTCCGCACACTCCCGCCACTCCCGGCCGGTACCGGAGCGCCGGTACCTCGGGGTCAGGTGACGGTGAGGGTGACGGAATGCCAGCCGGTCGCGCCGTCGGGGGCGACGTCCTGCCGTTGGGCGGTCTGCGTCTCGCCGGTGCTGTCCGTCGCCCGCACCTGGAGGGTGTGCTCGCCCGGGGTCGCCGGCCACTGCCACGACCACTGCACCCAGGTGTCCACCGAGACGGTCGGCGCCAGTTGGGCCTCCTGCCAGGGCCCTTCGTCGACGCGTACCTCGACGCGCTCGATGCCCCGGTGCTGTGCCCAGGCGACGCCGGCGACCGTGACCGGGCCGGCGGCCGGGCGGTTGCGCGGGCGGGGTGTGTCGATCCGCGACTGCGTCTTGATCGGCCCCTGCGCCGACCACCCCCGGGGCACCCAGTACGCGTCGAAGTCCGCGAAACTGGTCAGCTCCAGCTCGGTGATCCACTTGCAGGCCGACACGTAGCCGTACAGGCCCGGCACCACCATCCGGACCGGGAAGCCGTGCTGCACCGGCAGCGGCTCGCCGTTCATGCCGACCGCGAGCAGGGCGTCCCGCCCGTCGCGCAACGCGGCCGTCGGGGTGCCACAGGTCCAACCGTCCACCGAACGCCCGACCACCTGGTCGGCGCCGTCCAGCGGCCCCACCTCGTCGAGCAGTTCCCGGATCGGCACGCCGAGCCAGCGCGCGTTGCCGATCAGGTCGCCGCCGACCTCGTTCGAGACGCAGGCCAGCGTGACGTACCGCTCCACCATGGGCCGGGCAAGCAGATCGGCGTAGCTCAGCGTGACCGGGTTGCGGACCCGGCCGTGAATGCGCAACTGCCAGGTCGCGGGATCGACCTGCGGCACCACGAGCGCGGTGTCGATCCGGTAGAAGCTCCGGTTCGACGTGACGTAACTGGCCAGCCCGGGCTGGGCCAGGTCAGCGCCGGCCGGCACCGGTGGTGCGGCGGAGACCGGGGCCGGCAGCGTGATCGCCTCGCGGGCGGCCGACACGCCCTGACGGCCGGCCAGCCACCGGCCCGCCACTCCCCCGACGGCAGCCACTCCAAGCACGGTCCCGACGCCGGTGAGGAACCGCCGCCGCGAGTCCGGGTCGACCCGCCGCCCCGGACCTGCGGGGTCCGATGGGCCGCCGGAGGCCGGCGGGCTTCCCGGGACCGACGGACTGCCGGACGGCGTCGGTGGGGCCCACGGCCAGGGGTCGAGTTCCAGCGGGCCGGCGACGAACGCCCAGAGCGCCACCCCGCCGACCGCCGCTCCGAGCAGCGACGGGAGCACGTCGGCGGCGTCCGCGCCGGCCCGGGTCAGGGCCGCCGCCGCGCCGATCCCGCCGAAGACGACGATGCCGGCCAGGCCCACCGTCAGCCGCCGGGCGGCCAGCATGCCGATCAGGGCGGCGAAGCCGCCGAGCAACAGTGCCGTACCGACCAGCAGGGCGATCTTGTCGTACGTGCCGAAGACCTCGATGCCGAACCGCTTGACCGGCTCGGGGGCGGTGTCCACGACGAGACCGCCCACCGCGACGAGCGGCGACGATCGGGGGCCGGTCAGGGCGGCAACCACTTCGGCGGTGCCGATGGCAGCCGCAGCGGCGGCGATGCCGGCCAGGGCCGCGAACCGGGGTGTCGTGCTGCTCACCCGCCCAGTGTTTCCCACCGCCCGACGGTCCGGTAGTCGACGACAGCGTTCCGTAACCTCTCGTCACCGGTAGGCCGGTCCCGCTCATGCGCGTGGGGCGCACCGTCTCGTCGACGGTGCGCCCCACGTTCGGCGTACGGCAGGCTCAGAAGCCGGGGCCGTGCTGGTGGCTGTGACCGTGGCCGTGCGAGTGGCCGTGGCCACCCGCGGCAGGCTCCGGCTCAGCCGGCTTCTCCACCACGAGGCTCTCGGTGGTGAGCAGCAGACCGGCGATCGACGCGGCGTTGGTGACCGCGTTGCGGGTCACCTTGACCGGGTCGATGATGCCGGCCTTGGTCAGGTCGACGTACTCGCCGACGGCGGCGTCGAGGCCGTGGCCCCAGTCGCTGCCGGAGACCTTCTGCACGACGACGTAGCCGTCGTGGCCGGCGTTCTGGGCGATCCAGCGCAGCGGCTCGACAAGCGCCTTACGCACGATCGACACGCCGACCTTCTCGTCGCCGGTGAAGCCGAGGTCGTCGTCGAGCACCGACAGGATCTGCGCCAGGGCGGCACCGCCGCCGGGCACCGTACCCTCCTCGACCGCGGCCTTGGTCGCGGCGATGGCGTCCTCGATGCGGTGCTTGCGCTCCTTCATCTCGACCTCGGTGGCCGCGCCGACCTTGACCACCGCGACACCGCCGGAGAGCTTGGCCAGCCGCTCGGCGAGCTTCTCCCGGTCCCACTCGGAGTCCGAGGCCTCGATCTCCTTGCGGATCTGCGCGACCCGGTCAGCCACCTCGCTGGCCTGGCCGCCGCCCTCGACGATCGTGGTGTTCTCCTTGTCGACCACGATGCGCCGGGCGCTGCCCAGCACCTCCAGGCCGACCTGGTCGAGCTTGTAGCCCAGTTCCGGGGCGACCAGCTCGGCGCCGGTGAGGATCGCCATGTCCTGGAGCATCGCCTTGCGGCGGTCGCCGAAACCGGGTGCCTTGACCGCGCAGACCTTGATGGTCTTGCGGATGGCGTTGACCACCAGGGTGGACAGCGCCTGACCCTCGACGTCCTCGGCGATGATGAGCAGCGGCTTGTTGTTCTGGAGAACCTTCTCCAGCAGCGGCAGCAGCTCCTCGATCGCGGAGATCTTCTGCGTGGTGATCAGGATGTACGCGTCCTCCAGGACGGACTCCTGCGACTCCGCGTCGGTGACGAAGTTCGGCGAGATGAAGCCCTTGTCGAACTGGAGGCCCTCGGTGACGTCCAGCTCGGTGTGCAGGGCGGAGCCTTCCTCGACGGTGATCACACCGTCGCGGCCGACCTTCTCCATCGCCTCGGCGATCAGCTCGCCGATGGTGGCGTCCTGCGCCGAGATCGTCGCGACGTGCGCGACCGACTTCTTGTCGGAGACCTCGACGGCCTTGCCGAGCAGCGCCTCGGAGACCTTGGTGGCGGCGGCGTCGATGCCCCGCTTGAGGCCGGCCGGGTTGGCGCCCGCGGTGACGTTGCGCAGGCCCTCGCGGACCATGGCCTGGGCGAGCACGGTCGCGGTGGTGGTCCCGTCGCCGGCGACGTCGTTGGTCTTGGTCGCCACCTCCTTGACCAGCTGCGCGCCGAGGTTCTCGTACGGGTTGGTGAGCTCGATCTCCTTGGCGATGGTCACGCCATCGTTGGTGATCGTCGGCGCACCGAATTTCTTGTCGAGGACGACGTTGCGCCCGCGCGGCCCGAGGGTGACCTTGACCGCGTCAGCGAGCGCGTTGACACCGTGCTCCAGCAGGTGCCGGGCGTCGTCCGAGAAGCTCAGGATCTTCGCCATGAATGTCCCTTCGAAGCGACGTCGCCCCGGCCCGGCGAGCCGGACCGGGGCAACGACACTGATCGGTCTGTCTTACTTACTTCTCGATGACCGCGAGGACGTCGCGGGCGGAGAGCACCAGGTACTCCTCGCCGGCGTACTTGACCTCGGTGCCGCCGTACTTCGAGTAGAGAACGGTGTCGCCGACGGAGACGTCGATCGGCACGCGGTTGCCCTTGTCGTCGATCCGGCCCGGGCCGACAGCGAGGACGGTGCCCTCCTGCGGCTTCTCCTTGGCGGTGTCGGGGATCACGATGCCCGAGGCGGTGGTGGTCTCGGCCTCGTTCGCCTGGACCACGATGCGGTCCTCGAGCGGCTTGATCGCAACCTTGGTCGCGGTAGTCACGGGCATACCCTCCTGGGGTACTTGGTTTCGTTGCCGATCGGCATGCCGACCGGCGTCAATCTGCCACATGCCACCGGGCGGGGCCGTCGTCGCGGGTGCCGGTCCGCCTGGCGTTCAACCCCCGGACACCAGGGCCCGAAGGTTGGCACCCTCAGGGTGAGAGTGCTAATCGCAGGTTATTCCTCGGCTAGCACTCCGTCAAGGAGAGTGCCAATCCACCACCCTCGTGTCGCCGCCCCTCCGCCACTTTTTACCAACTCTTCCGGCGTCGTTCGCCAGCGTTTACCGCAACACGCCGACAGTCTCTTCCTCGCCCGGCGACCGCCCCTTACTCTCCGGCGCGACCACGTCACGGAGGGCAGGCACATGGCGGACGTACCAACCCTGGGGTTCCTGCGCGACCAGTTGCGCCGGGCGCGCAAGGTGCGCGGGCTCAGCCAGGAGGAGCTGAGCAAAATGATCAACTACTCCACGTCGGCGGTGAGCGCGATGGAGATCGGCCCGAACCAGCTCAGCGCCGACTACCTGGCCCGGTTCGACAGGGTGCTGGAGACCGGCGGCCTCTTCATCGGGATGCTGGAGCTGATCCGGCTGCACGCCGAGCCGGACTGGTTCCGGCCGTGGGGCGAGATCGAGCGGGAGGCGGTCGCGCTGCGCTGGTACGACCCGGCCGTGGTGCCGGGCCTGCTCCAGACCGAGGCGTACGCACGGGCGATGCTCCGGGCCGGTCCACCGCTGACCGACGAGCAGATCGAGAAGCGGGTGCTGGCCCGGATGACCCGGCAGGAGGTGCTCGCCCGCGAGGAGCCACCGCAGCTCGTCGCGGTGCTCGACGAGCAGGTGCTGCGCCGGCAGGTCGGCGAGCGCGCGACCATGCGCGAGCAGTTGGAACACCTGCTGGCCGTCAGTGACCGCCCGCATGTCCAGGTGCGGATCATCCCGGCCGAGACCCCGTGGTACGGCGGGCTTGCCGGGCCGTTCGTGCTGGCCCGGCTGGCTGACGGCACCGAGGTGGCCCACCTGGACAACCAGCTCCGGGGGCACACAGTGGACAGCCCGAACGACCTTGCCAGCCTGGGGCGGCGTTGGGAGACTGTGGCCGGTGAGGCGCTGCCACACCGGCAGTCCGCCCGCCTGATCGAGGAAGTGGCGAAGTCATGGACCTGACCCGCGCCGCCTGGCGCAAGTCCTCCCGCAGCAATCAGAATGGCGGCGCCTGCGTCGAGGTCGCCGACAACCTGCCCGGCGTGGTCGCCGTACGCGACAGCAAAGACCCGGCCGGCCCGGCGCTCGCCTTCACCCCCGCTGCCTGGCGCGCC
Source organism: Verrucosispora sp. WMMD703 (assembly GCF_049178935.1). Taxonomy (NCBI): domain Bacteria; kingdom Bacillati; phylum Actinomycetota; class Actinomycetes; order Micromonosporales; family Micromonosporaceae; genus Micromonospora; species Verrucosispora sp. WMMD703. Next base: position 5,883,473 of record NZ_JBMHMM010000004.1, read on the forward strand.
TTCATCGCCCCCCACGCCCCCACCCGCTGACCAACCCCGACCCGGCGCTCCCCCTTTTGCGCCGACCCGGTCCCAGCCCTCCCGCGCTGGGGTCCGCGAGTTGCGGCATGACGCGGTCTCCCGCCGAGCTGACAGCCAGGATGCCGCAACCCGCGTCCGCCGGCTGCACATGAGCGGCCCGGCCAGCGGGGCGGGGTTCAGGCCACCGGGCGGCAGACCAGGACCGTCGGGGCGGTGGCGACCCGGGTGAGCACCAGGCTCGCCGGCTGGTCGCCGACCAGCCGCAGGTCGCGCCGGAGCCGTTCGGGCTCCAGCGCGGAGCCGCGCTTGAGGATCTCCACCCGGCCGACCCGCCGTTCCCGCAGCAGCGCCCGCAGCCGCTTGAGGGAGAACGGCAGCACGTCGGTCACCTCCAGGCAGCGGGCGTACGGCGTGCGCCGGGCCGTGTCGGCGTAGAGGTAGGCGATGGTCGGGTCGGCGAGGGTGGCGTCCAGGTCGGCAGCCAGCTCGGCGATCAGGTGTGCGCGCACCACCGCCGGATCGGGGTCGTACACGAAGCGCCGTACCGCCCCGACCGGCGCCTCGTGGGTGCCCGACCCCGCGAACCGGTGCACCGACTCGCCAGTCAGCACGGTGGCCCGGCGGGAGACCTCGGCCAGTTCGCCGCACCAGAGGGCCGCCTCGACCAGGTCGCCGTCGACGCTCACCCACTCTGCCTCCGCGCCGGGCGGGATCAGCGCGTGGTCGATCCCCGGCGCGACCTTCACCACCGTGCGCGGCACCCGTTCGGCAAGGCCGGTCACGAAGTCCCACGGCGGTGAGTACGAGTTCGGGTCGAAGATCCGGCGACCGGTGCCGGCCCGGCGTCGGGCCGGGTCGCAGAAGACCGCCTCGACCCCTGTCACGTCGAACGCCGTCGCGTCGCCACACTCGACGGTGACCAGGTCGGCCAGCCCGGCGGCCTGGACGTTCGCCTCGGCCAGCGCAGCGGTGAGCGGGTCGGCTTCCACCGCGTACACCCGGATGCCGGCGCGGGCGGCGGCGAGCGCGTCGGCGCCCAGCCCGCAGCCCAGGTCGGCAAGTGTGCGCACCCCGGCCGCCCGCAGCCGCCGGGCCCGCCGGTCGGCGACGACCCGGCGGGTGGCCTGTTCCAGCCCCGGCCGGGTGAAGAACATGCCGACCGCCGCCGGCCCGAACTTGCCGACCGCCCGGCGGCGCAGCTCGGCCTGGGTCAGCGCCGCCGCCGCGAGCCCGCCGGGCACCCCGGCCGAGCGCAGCGCCACCGCCGCGGCCAGCGGATCACCGCCGGCCACCCCGGCCGCCGCGTCGAGCGCGGCCGACCCCTCGGGCGTACGCAACGCGGCGAACTGCTCCAGATCCACCCGCCTATTCTTCCGCCCCGCCCCCACCTGCCCCGCCCGAGGCCCAGGCCGGCCTCTCGCCGGGCATGCCGGTCGCGACTTGCGGCATCCTGGGCCCTCACGTCGGCCGGAAGGCGCGACTTGCGGCATGTTGGGCCCTTCGGTCAGCCGGTCGGGGCTACGTTGGCGGGCATGGCGGGACGTGGCACCCCGGCGACCGCGCTGCTGACCAAGCGGAAGGTCGACCATCGCACCCATCCGTACGACGTCTCGCCTGATGAGCCCAACTATGGCGCGCTGGTCGCCGCCGCGCTGGCGGTGGCGCCGGAGCGGGTCTTCAAGACCCTGGTCACCGAGGTCGACGGGGCGCTGACGGTGGCGGTGGTGCCGGTCACCGGCGATCTCGACCTCAAGGCGCTCGCGGCAGCGGTGGGCGGCAAGCGGGCCACGTTGGCCGAGCGGGCGACGGCCGAGCGGGCCACCGGTTACGTACGCGGCGGGATCAGCCCACTGGGCCAGCGGCGACGGCTGCCCACGGTCCTCGACGTCTCCGCCCTGACGCATCCGACGGTGTACGTCTCGGCCGGCCGCCGGGGGCTCCAGGTGGAGCTGGCCCCGGCCGACCTGGCCGCCCTCACTGACGCCCGGTTCGCCCCGCTTTCGAGCCCCTGACCCGACCCGTATCCACCGACCGGCGACCCGGACACCAGGGTCGTCGCAGGCACGGTGGCGGCGAGGTGTCGCTGGCGTTGCTGAATTGTTACCGCCGACAACAAACTCGTGACCGGCCCACCCTTGTGCTGGCGTGTGGCGCGGAATACGTTGCCGGACACAACAAAACAAAACACCGACACCCTTCCCCACCCTCGAAAGGACCCTGCACATGCGCAAGGGCTTCCTCGCCGTCGGCACCGTGGGCCTGCTGGCCCTCGGCAGCCTGACGGCCTGTGGCGACGAGTCCGGCGGCGACCAGGCCGGCTCCGACGTGACCCCGAAGATCGGCGTGATCCTGCCGGACAGCAAGTCCTCCGCCCGTTGGGAGGGCGCCGACCGCAAGTTCCTCCAAGCCGCGTTCGAAGCTGCCGGCGTCGAATACGACATCCAGAACGCCCAGGGTGACAAGACCCAGTTCCAGACCATCGCCGACCAGATGATCACGAGCGGCGTCACCGCGCTGATGATCGTGAACCTGGACTCCGGCACCGGCAAGGCCGTCCTCGACAAGGCCAAGTCGCAGGGCGTCGCCACCATCGACTACGACCGCCTCACCCTCGGCGGCTCGGCGGAGTACTACGTCAGCTTCGACAACGAGGCCGTCGGCAAGCTCCAGGGCGAGGGCCTGGCCAAGTGCCTGACCGACCAGAAGGCGGAGAAGCCGGTCGTGGCGTACCTGAACGGGTCGCCGACCGACAACAACGCCACCCTGTTCAAGAACGGCTACGACTCGATCCTCAAGCCCAAGTTCGACGCCAACGAGTACGTCAAGGGCCCGGACCAGTCCGTGCCGGACTGGGACAACGCCCAGGCCGCCACGATCTTCGAGCAGATGCTCACCCAGACCGGCGGCAAGATCGACGGTGTGCTGGCCGCGAACGACGGCCTCGGCAACGCCGCCATCTCGGTGCTGAAGAAGAACAAGCTCAACGGCAAGGTTCCGGTGACCGGCCAGGACGCCACCACGCAGGGCCTGCAGAACATCCTCGCCGGTGACCAGTGCATGACCGTCTACAAGGCCGTCAAGCAGGAGGCCGACGCCGCCGCCGAGCTGGCCATCGCGCTGGCCAAGGGCGAGCGCAAGGAGACCGGCCAGACCGTCAAGGACCCCGAGGGCAACCGTGACGTCCCCGCCGTCCTGCTCACCCCGCAGGCGATCTACAAGGAGAACGTCAAGGACGTCATCGCCGACGGTTTCGTGACCAAGGAAGAGGTCTGCACCGGCAACTTCGCCGCGCTCTGCACCGAAGCGGGCATCAGCTGACCTCACCCGCCTAGGCGGCGCCGCCCGGCACGGTAACCCCGTGCCGGGCGGCGTGCCGCCGCTGGACGGGCCCCGATCTCCCTCCGTGACAAAGGAGAACCCCGTGTCCGCGACCCCTCTGCTGGAGCTACGCGGGATCGACAAGAGTTTCGGTCCCGTCCAGGTTCTACGCGATGTCGCCTTCGCCGCCTACCCGGGCGAGGTCACCGCGCTCGTCGGTGACAACGGCGCCGGCAAGTCGACCCTGGTCAAGTGCATCAGCGGCATCTACCCGACCGACGCCGGGCAGTTCGTCTTCGACGGCCGGCCGGTGAACATCCACAGCCCACGCGACGCCGCGGCGCTCGGCATCGAGGTCGTCTACCAGGACCTCGCGCTCTGCGACAACCTCGACATCGTGCAGAACATGTTCCTCGGCCGCGAGAAGCGCAGCGGCATCGTCCTCGACGAGCCGACGATGGAACAGATGGCGGCCGACACCCTCGCCGGGCTCTCCGTACGCACCGTCAAGTCGCTGCGCCAGCTCGTCTCCAGCCTCTCCGGCGGCCAGCGCCAGACGGTGGCGATCGCCAAGGCCGTGCTCTGGAACAGCAAGCTGGTGATCCTGGACGAGCCGACCGCCGCGCTCGGCGTCGCGCAGACCGCCCAGGTGCTCGAACTGGTCCGGCGGCTGGCCGACAACGGTCTGGCCGTCGTGCTCATCTCGCACAACATGAACGACGTCTTCGCCGTCTCCGACCGGATCGCCGCGCTCTACCTCGGCCAGATGGTCGCTCAGGTGAAGACCACCGACATCACTCATGCGCAGGTGGTCGAGCTGATCACCGCCGGTCGCTCCGGCGGGCTCGGACTCACCGGCGACCCGGCCACCAACGGCAACGGCGCGGCGCCGGCCGGCAGCACCACGGGAGGCGTCTCATGAGCACCACCGCCGTCAAGCAGGAGGGGCCGGCCGCCGTCACGTCGACACCCTCCGTCGGCAGCCACGTCCGCGACTACTGGCGACGGGTACGCGGTGGCGACATCGGCGCCCTCCCCGCCGTCCTCGGCCTGCTCGTCCTCTGCACGGTCTTCTCGATCCTGCGGCCCTCGTTCCTCAGCGCCGGGAACTTCGCCAACCTGTTCACCCAGGGCGCGGCGGTCACCCTGATCGCGATGGGTCTGGTCTTCGTCCTGCTGCTGGGTGAGATCGACCTGTCGGCCGGCTTCGCCAGCGGCGTCTGCGCGGCGGTGCTGGCAAACGTGGTCACCGTGCTCGGCTATCCCTGGTACGTCGCGGTGGCCGCCGCCGTGCTCACCGGCATGGTGATCGGTACGATCCTCGGCCTCCTGGTCGCCAAGATCGGCATTCCGTCCTTCGTGGTCACCCTGGCCGGCTTCCTGGCCTTCCAGGGCGTGGTGCTGCTGCTCATGGAGGAAGGCCGCAACATCTCGGTGCGCGACTCGGTGCTGGTGGCGATCGCCAACCGCAACCTGCCACCGCTGCTCGGCTGGGCGCTCGCCGCCGTGGCCGTCGCCGGGTACGCCGCCGTCCAGCTGCTGCGCTACCGCAACCGCGCCGCACGTGGCCTGGTCACCGACCCGATGGCGGTGGTGCTCGCCCGGATCGGCGGGCTGGCCGTCATCCTCGGCCTCGCGGTCTACATGCTCAACCTGGAGCGCAGCCGCAACGTGCTGATCAGCTCGCTCAAGGGCGTGCCGATCGTGGTGCCGATCATCGCCGTGCTGCTCATCATCGGCACCTTCGTGCTCCATCGCACCAGCTACGGGCGGCACATCTACGCGGTCGGCGGCAACAAGGAAGCCGCCCGCCGGGCCGGCATCAACGTGGACCGGATCCGCATCTCGGTCTTCGTCATCTGCTCCACCATGGCCGCCGTCGGCGGCATCGTCGCCGCCAGCCGGGCCAACTCCGTCGACCCGAACACCGGCGGCAGCAACGTGCTGCTCTACGCCGTGGGCGCGGCCGTGATCGGTGGCACCAGCCTCTTCGGCGGCAAGGGCCGGGTGCTGGACGCGGTACTCGGCGGCGCGGTGGTCGCGGTGATCGACAACGGCATGGGTCTGATGGGTTACAGCTCCGGCGTCAAGTACGTGGTCACCGGCGTGGTGCTGCTCCTGGCGGCCAGCGTCGACGCGCTGTCGCGCCGACGAGCCGCCGCCAGCGGCAGCCGCTGATCCGCTGCACCGAAGGTAGTCACAACCGATGCGCGTGGGACCGAGCCAGGACGAGATTCGTCGGCAGAATCTCGGTGCCCTGTTGCGCTACGTGCACGTGCACGGTGCCACCACGCGTGCGGAACTGACCACCGCACTGGGGTTGAACCGGAGCACCATCGGCGCGCTCACCGCCGACCTCGCCGCGGCCGGCCTGGTGACTGAGGGGGCGCCGAAGGAAACCGGCCGGGCCGGACGACCGTCGCTTGTCGTCCGGCCCGAGTCGGACCGGGTCTTCGCGTACGCGTACAGCATCGAGGTAGACCGGCTGCGGGCCGCGCGGGTCGGGCTCGGCGGCGCGGTGCTCGACCGCCGGGAGCTGGACCGCCCACGCGGTCTCACCGCCGCGGAGGCCGCTCCACTGCTGGCCGGCGCGGTCAAGGAGATGCGGCAGGCGATGCCGGAGGACGCCGTCTGCGTCGGTGCCGGAGTGGCGGTCTGCGGGATGGTCCGTCGCGACGACGGCCTGGTCCGGCTCGGACCCACCACCGGGTGGGTGGACGAACCGATCGGCACCGCGCTCGGCACCGAACTCGGGGTCGACGTGCCGGTCACGGTCGGGAACGTGGCCGACGTGGCGGCCTTCGCCGAGCACGCCCGTGGCGCGGCGGCGGGCTGCGACAACGTCATCTACCTCTACGGCGACGTCGGCGTCGGTGCCGGGATCATCGCCGCAGGCCGGCGGCTGACCGGGCACGGCGGTTACAGCGGCGAGGTGGGGCACATGGTGGTGGTCCGCGACGGGGCCCGCTGCGAGTGCGGCAACCGGGGCTGCTGGGAGACCGAGATCGGCGAGCACGGGCTGCTCCGGGCCGCCGGCCGCTCCGACGCCCGGGGCCGGGAGGCGATGCTGGCGGTCTTCGACGCCGCCGACCGCGGCGACGCCCAGGCCCAGATCGCGGTACGCCAGGCCGGCGACTGGCTCGGCTTCGGTGTCGCCAACCTGGTCAACATCTTCAACCCGGAAATGGTCATCTTCGGCGGCACCATGCGCGACCTCTATCTGGCCGCCGCCGCCCAGGTGCGCAGCCGGCTCAACTCCAACGGGCTGCCGGCCTGCCTTGAACACGTCCGGTTGCGTACGCCGAAGCTCGGTGAGGACGCTCCCCTGGTCGGCGCGGCCGAACTCGCCTTCGACCGGCTGCTGGCCGACCCGCTCGACGTCAACTGATCTCCAGTTCCGTATTTCGCGAGCCGGTTTCGCCAACCGATGAACTGATCGGCCGAACAATCCGTACCAGGTTGCGGACGGCCGACGGGGTGCGGACGTCCATCGCTCAACGATCGTTCTCGTCCGAGGAGGCGTCGCAGACATGGCACCGCTGGATTCCGCTCGTCGCCGGCAGGGCAACCGGTCCCGTCGCTTGGCGGTGCTGCTCACCACGATCGTCGCAGCCCTCGTCGTCCTGCCCGGTGTGGCCCTGGCCGCGCCCGCCGCTCAGCAACTCGCCGCCGCCGACCAGGCCCTGCTCGACGGGGTGCGGCTGGCCGGGCTCTGGGAGATGCCAGCCGGGCAGATGGCCGCCGAAAAGGGCAGCTCGCAGGTGGTCCGCGAGGTGGGCGCCGAAATCGCCCGGCAGCACGAGGAGCTCGACCGGATCACCGTGGAGGCGGCCAACAAGCTGAGCGCCGTCATCCCCAACGCGCCGACCGCCGAACAGCAGGGCTGGCTCACCGAGATGAAGGACGCCCGTGGCGCCCGCTTCGACCAGATCTTCGTCACCCGACTCCGGGTCGCTCACGGCAAGATCTTCCCGGTGATCGGCGCGGTCCGGGCCAGCACCCGCAACGAGGTGATCCGGGACCTGGCCAACTCGGCCAACACCTTCGTCGGTGACCACATGCGGATGTTGGAGAGCACCGGCCTGGTCCGGTACGCCGAGCTGCCGCCCGCCGCGCTGCCGGCCCCCGGCAACGACGGACTGCTCGCCGCCGCGCAGGCCAACACCGGCCCGCAGATCGGGGTCAGCAACACGCTCATCTGGGCGATCTTCCTCGGTGCCCTCGGTACCGGCGGCTTCCTCACGTACCGCATGTTCCGTCGCAGCTGACCGCCGCCACCCGCTTCGATGACCGTTCGTACCCGAGCCGGCGCCCTGCTCGGGCTGGTCCTCACCGCACTGTGCGCCGCCCTGGGTCCCGCCGGCCCAGCGGCGGCGCACGCCGTGGTGGTAGCCACCACCCCGCAGCGCGACGAGGTGCTCGGGTACGCGCCGCGCGAAGTGCTGGTGACCTTCAGCGAGACCATCGCCGTGGTCCCCGGCCGGGTGCAGGTCCTCGCCCCGGACGGCAAGCGGATAAACGTCGGCGAACCCGAGGTCCGGGACCGGACCATCCGGATCGCCCTGCGGCCCTCGGACCGTCCACTCGGCACCTACCTGGTCAGTTACCGCGTCATCTCGGCGGACAGTCACCCGGTCGCGGGCAGCTTCACCTTCGCCGCCGGGGCACCGTCGGCGACCCCGCCCGAGCCGGCCCTGGCGGAGTCCGAGTCACCGGCCGGGGTGCTGGTGCCGGCCGCCAAGTACCTCGGGTATCTCGGGCTGCTCCTGGCGGTCGGCCCGCCGCTGCTCGTGGCCACCATGTGGCCCCGCCGTCGCTCCCGTCGGGCTGCCACGGCCACCGCGCTGTGCGGGCTCGGCCTCGTCGCCGCCGGCACGCTCGGCACCTGGGTCGGGCAGGCGGCCCAGGTGGTCGGTGCGCCGGTCGGCCAGCTCTCCCCGGCCGACCTGCGGACCGTGGCGGACAGCGACGTCGGAGTGGTGCTGGCCACCCGGCTGGCGCTGGTCGGCTTGGCGGCGGCCCTGCTGCCGGCGGTGCTGCGGGGCGCTGGTGAGCGCTCGTCGACAGGTCGGGGCCTCGCCAGCCGGGTACGCGGTGCGGCACTGGCGGTGATCGGAGTGGCGGGGTTCGTCACCTGGCCACTGGCCGGGCATCCGGTCGCCTCGCCGTTGCCGCCGGTGAGCATCGCGCTGGGCACCCTGCACGTCGCCGGGGTGACCGCCTGGTTGGGTGGACTGTTCGCGCTTACCGTGTTCCTGCTGCGAGGCACGCACGAGCGGGTGCTCGCCCGGATCCTGCCGGCCTGGTCCCGGCTGGCCACCCTCGCGGTGGCCTGGCTGGTCGCCGCCGGGCTCGGGCAGGCCGTGATCGAACTCGGCCGCCTCTCGGCCCTGTGGGGCAGCACCTACGGCCGCCTGCTGCTGGCCAAGGCGGCGCTGCTGGCCGGGGTGCTGGCGGTGGCGGCCGGGCAACGCCGGTTGATCAGGCGGCGGGGCGCGGCGGCCCGTCCCCGCTGGATCGCTCGGGCGGCCGGCGTGGAACTCGCCGTGACCGCGGTGGTGCTGGCGCTGACGGCGGTGCTGGTGCAGACACCGCCGGGCCGTTCCGTCGGTACGGCGGCCGACGGGGTGAACCGGGAGGGTGTCGCGCAGTCGCTCACCACCGACCTGTTCACCCTGCAGTTCGACATCTACCCGGCGGTCGCCGGCACCGCGAACAGCCTGCACGCGTACGTCTACACGCCGCAGGCGAAGGAGTTGCCGGTGGCGGAGTGGACGGTCACCGCCGCCCTGCCGGAGGCCGGCATCGAGCCGATCACCGTCGAGGTCTTCGCGCTGGAACCGCACCACGGCAGCGCCGAGATCCACTTCCCGGTCGCCGGTGACTGGACATTGCGGGTCAGCGCCCGGACCAGCGAGATCGACCGTTCCACCGCCACCACCACGGTGACCATCCGCTGACCTGCCCTGGCCCGACGACGCCTCAGCGGTCGACCTGGGTGAAGTCCCAGGAGTGCGGTGCCCGGGCGAGCAGCATCACCGGCGGGTCGGGCAGCGGTCGAGGGCTGCTGCGCCATTTGGAGATCACCACGACCCGGTGGTCGGTGGAGGAGAAGACCTCGCTGGACACGTGCAGCGGGTCGTGCTCGAACTCGGGCAGCGCGCTGTCGCAGACCCAGGTGATCAGGTCGGCGAGCGCGTACGGCTCCGCCCGCGCCTCCCACATCCGTACGATCACGTCGCCGTCCTCCTCAGACGCTGACAGTGGTCAGCGGCATGGCCGAATCCGCGGGCAGATCGAGCCGGCTGGGCGCGACACCCGAGGCGACCAGGTGCGAGCCGAGGGCCGCCACCATCGCGCCGTTGTCCGTGCAGAGGCCCGGCCGGGGCACGCGGACCCGGATGCCGTGCCGGGCCGCCCGCTGCTCGGCCATCGCCCGCAACCGTGAGTTGGCCGCCACTCCCCCACCGATCACCAGGGTCGGCACGCCCCGGCTACGGCAGGCGTCCAGCGCCTTGTTCACCAGCACGTCGCAGACCGCCTCCTGAAAGGACGCGGCGACGTCCGCGACCGGAACCGGTTCGCCGGCCCGCTGGCGAGCCTCCACCCACCGCGCCACCGCGGTCTTCAACCCGGAGAAGGAGAAGTCGTGGCGGTGCGCGACGAGATCCTTGGCGGCGGTCAGTCCACGCGGGAAGGCGATCGCCGCCGGGTCACCGGCCCGGGCCTCCCGGTCGATGTACGGCCCACCGGGGAACGGCAGACCGAGCAGGCGGGCCACCTTGTCGAACGCCTCGCCGGCCGCATCGTCGATGGTGGCGCCCAACGGGGTCACGCCCCGGGCCAGGTCGTCGACCAGGAGCAGCGACGAATGACCACCGGAGACCAGCAGCGCGATCGCCGGTTCGGGCAGCGGACCGTGCTCCAGCGTGTCCACCGCGACGTGCGCGGCGAGATGGTTGACGCCGTAGACCGGTTTCTCCGCGGCGATCGCGTACCCCTTGGCGGCGGCCACCCCGACCAGCAGCGCCCCGGCCAGGCCCGGCCCGGCGGTGACCGCGATCGCATCCACGTCGGCGAGCGTCACCCCGGCCTCGGTGAGTGCCCGCTGCATGGTCGGCACGATGGCCTCCAGGTGCGCCCGGCTGGCCACCTCCGGCACCACCCCACCGAACCGGGCATGCTGGTCCACACTGGACGCGAGCGCGTCGGCGAGCAACGTGTGGCCGCGTACGACACCGACGCCGGTCTCGTCGCACGAGGTCTCGATGCCGAGGATCAGTGGTTCGTCAGCCATGGATTTCTCAGTCCTGGGTGCGCTGCATCACCAGCGCGTCGGTGTTGCTCGGTTGGTAGTAGCCGCGCCGTACGCCGATCGGCTCGAACCCGTACGTCGCGTAGAGCCGTTGGGCCGGGGCGTTGTCGGCGGCGACCTCCAGCAGCACGGCGCGTACGCCGAGCCGACCAGCCTCGGCGAGCAGCGCCTCCAGCAGCAGTTTGCCGATGCCCCGGCGCTGCGCCTCCCGCCGGACCGCGATGTTCTGCACCCACGCCTCGTCGGGCGGTGCGACGGCGAGCCCGGCGTAGCCGAGCACCCCGCCGTCGTCGTCGGTGACCACCCGGTAGAAATGCCCGTGGGACAACTCGTTCCAGAACATCGCCGCGGACCACTGCTCGGCACCGAAGAGATCCGCCTCGATCGGCAGCACCTCGTCGATGTGCCACCAGCGGAACCGGGCCGGCCGCAACCGGCTCACGGCAGCACCGGCTTGCGCGCGGTGGCGGCCACCGCGTCCGGTCGGCGCAGGTAGAGCGGGGTGAGCGGGTCACCCGCCGCGCCGGCCCGGATCCGCTCGGCGGCCAGGGTGGCCAGCGCGCCCGCGTCCGGATAGCGGGGTTCGGCCCGCAGCGGCAGGCCCAGCACCTCGGCGTAGCGATGGGCACCGTCACCGACGGCGGCGGTCGCGCCCAGTTCCCGGGCCCGATCGGCGGCCACCGCCGGAGCGCCGACCTCCGGCCCGAGGAGACGCTCGCCCGCGCCGTCGTAGACCGCCCAGTAGGTCTCCCGCCGGCGCGCGTCGCTCGCCGCCAGCACCGGCTCGCCGGCCGCCGCCGGGTGCCCGATCGCGTCGAGCGAGCAGACACCGTACGCGGGAATGCCGAGCACCTGCGACATGGTGGCGGCGGTGACCAGGCCCACCCGCAGCCCGGTGAACGGGCCGGGGCCGACCCCGGCGACGATCGCGTGCAGGTCGGCGGGACGGGCGTCCGCGTCGGCGAGCACCGCGTCGACCTGCGGGGCGAGCAGTTCGCCGTGCGCCCGCGCGTCGACGGTGCACCGGTGCGCCCGGGTCGTGACGCCACTCGCGGTGACCTCGACGAGCGCCGCGGTCACCGCCGGGGTCGAGCTGTCCACCACCAGTACGAGCACAATGACCCAGCCTAGCCGCATCGCCTCCGGCCCTTGAACGCCCGCCCGCCATCGCCGGCGGGTCGTAGCGCTCGGGCGCACCACGCCCATGACGATGAGCGGAGACAGGGGCCAGGCCCGTGAGCGCCTGGCCCCTGTCCGATGGATCAGTTGCGATGGATCAGTTGCGGCGGCTCCACTGCTGGTTTGCTCCACCCCAGCAGCTGTACAGCTGGATTCTCGCGCCGTTACCGCTGCCACCGGCGTCGAGGCACAACCCCGACTGCACTCCGGTGATCGTGCCGTTGGAGTTCATGTTCCACTGCTGGTTCGCACCGCCGTGGCAGTCGTAGATGATCACCGCTGTGCCGTTGCTGGTGCCCGAATTCGAGGCGTCCAGGCACTTGCCGTTCACCGTGAGCTGCCTGCTCGAGGTGTGGGTGAACCGCTGGTTCGAGCCACCCCAGCAGTCGTACAACTGGATCTGGGTACCGTTGCTGGTGCTGGAGTTCGGCACGTCCAGGCACCGGCCGGACTGCTGACCGACGATCATCTGGCCGGAACCGCCACTGGGCGGCGGGGTGGTCGGGTTGGTCGGGCCGGGGCCGGGGGTGCCGCCTTCCGAGAGGGTGATGTCCGAACTTCCCTGGCTCTGGTAACCCTCGGTGGCCATGATCTGGTAGTAGTGGTTACCGAGGTTCAGGCCAACCCGCGCCCAGGCGTCGAAGTGGTTGGCGGTGGTGATGGTCCCGCTGCTGCGCTTCTGCTGCCGGACGCTCCAGTACTGGTAGAACGTCTGGGTGCCGTCGATCGACGGGGCGTTGACCCGCTGGCTACGCAGGATGTCGTAGGTGCCACCGTCGGTGGTGATGCTGCCCAGCCGGGTGGCCCCGCTGCTCGGGTTGTAGCTGCCGAAGTTCTCGACGATGTAGTACTCCACGAGCGGGTTACGGGTCCAGCCGTACAGGGCGAGGTAGCTGTTGTTGTTACCCGGGTTGTAGCTACCCGAGTAGCTGATCGTGCGGCGGGTTCCCGGGTTCCAGCCCTTGCCACCGACCCAGTTGTTGGTGCTCCTGCTCCACGAGCTGGAGTAGCGGCCGTTCTCGCGCAACACCATGCAGGCGTCGCCGCTGTCCTTCCAGAACGAGAAGAAGAACCCGTTGTGGGTACCTTCCGTGTTCGAGCAGACCTGCCGGTCGGCCTCGGCCTGGGCGGGGCTGGCCGAGATCGCGACGGTGCCGGTGGTGGCCAACACTGCGGCGAAGGCCGCGGCAGCCAGCATCCTGATGCGGCCGCGTCGGCGACTCTTACGGTGTGTGGGGATTTCGTTCATGGTGGTGTGTTTCTCCTTCGAGGCGGGGTGCGTGCGGTCGAGGGGACGGTCACCGCACGTCGATGTCGCGCCATGGTTGTACGAATTGCCGAACTGTCGGTCGGGTGGGTGCTCCACTGCTGCTTCGCGTCGTCGCTGACCCCCCAGACTGAAGACGTAAGCCGACATCGATATTTTGATATCGTTATCGCAACTACGACGTCAGTCAAGAACCCTCGTCCGACCGGCCCCACCGACCAGCCAGGCGGGTACCACCGCCTGGTACGTGCGGACGACGTGGAGGGAGCGTACGGCGGCTCAGCCGGCCGAGCGCTCCCAGTCGATGGTGGACAGGCCGGCGTCGGCGAGGGCCTTGTTGGCGGCGCTGAACGGCCGGCTGCCGAGGAAACCACGCGGATTCATCGGGCTCGGATGGCCCGCCTCCAGCACCACGTGCTGTGGGTTGCCGACGAGCGCCGCCTTCTTGCGCGCGTACCCGCCCCAGAGGAGAAAGACCACTCGGGACTCCAGCGCGTCGAGTGCCCGGATGGTCGCGTCGGTGAACTCCTCCCAGCCCCGGTTGGCGTGCGACCCGGGGGTGCCCTGGCGCACGGTCAGCACCGAGTTGAGCAGCAGCACACCCTGCGCCGCCCAGCCGTCGAGGTTGCCGCTGCGCGGCTTCGGCATGCCCAGATCCTCGCCCAGCTCCTTGAAGACGTTGCGCAGCGACGGCGGCACCGACACCCCCTCGCGCACGCTGAAGCTGAGCCCGTGGGCCTGGCCGGCGCGGTGGTAGGGATCCTGCCCGAGGATCAACACCCGACAGGCCGACGGTGCACAGAGCCGATAGGCCGAGAACAGATCCTCTACCGGCGGGAAGACCGGGCCGGCGGCGTACTCCGCGGCGACGAACGCGCTCAACGCGGACACCCGGGCCGGGTCGAGATGAGGGGTCAGCACCGCCCGCCACTCGTCGGGGAGGAGCGCCAGCAGGTCGAGAGCAGGGGTGTCGTCGGGCATCGGCAACCTCTCACCGGTCGGATCGTCTCCGGGCACTGTAGGCAGCGGGTACGACAGCGCTCAGCCCAGGGCGGCGAGGGCCGCCAGGCGCTCCGCCCAGTCGCCGCCGACCGGCTCCAGCTCCGCCGTGCGGGTGTCGTCGTCGTGCCGGTGCAGACGGACCCGCAGATGCGCATCGGCCAGTTGCTCGACCAGTCCTTCGCCCCACTCGACCACGGTCACCGAGTCGTCGACCGAAGCGTCCAGGTCGAGGTCGTCGATCTCGGCCCGGGGGTCGCCCGCGTCACCCAACCGGTACGCGTCGGCGTGCACAAGCGACACACCTCGCCCGCTCGTCGGGTCCGGGCGGTGCACCCGGGCGATCACGAACGTCGGGGAGGTGATGTCACCGAGCACTCCCAGGCCGGCGCCGATCCCCCGGGTCAGCGCGGTCTTGCCGGCACCCAGCGGGCCGGTGAGCAGCACCAGATCGCCGGCGCGCAGCAGCCCGGCCAGCCGGCGTCCGAAGGCGTACGTGTCCGCGACCGTCGGCAGCACCACCTCGGTCACGAGTCCTCCCGCCCGCAGGTGTCGAGGAAGCGGAGCACCGCGGCGTTGACCTCGTCGGCGTGCTCCAGCATCACCACGTGACCGCTGTCGGGGATCCTGACGAACTCGGCGTGCGGCAGCCGACGGACGATCTCCTCCGAGTGGGTCAACGGTGTGATCATGTCCTTGTCTCCCACGATCACCAGCACCGGCGTGCCGGCCAACGCGGCCAGCGCCGGGAACCGGGAGTGGGTCGCCAGGGTACGCAGGTAACGGGTCACCGTGTCGGCGGAGGTGCGGGAGTTCATCTCCTCCACATACGACACCAGGGCGGGGCTCGGCTGACGGGTGCCGAAGCCGTACCTTCGGGTCAGCAACCAGGCCACGTTCGTCGTCGAGCGGCGGGCCCGGTCGATGACCGCCCCGCCGTACCGGGTGACGTTGCCCGCCATGTAGAGCACCGGCGCACCCACCCGGCCGAGCAGGGCGGGCGCGACCAGTTTCGTCTCTGCCAGCAGCCCGCCCGACGTGGCCATCAGCACGGTCCCCACCACCCGGTCGCCGAACATCTCCGGGTACAGCTCGGCCAGGGCCATGATGGTCATGCCACCCATCGAGTGACCGACGAGCACCAGTGGCCCTTCCGGGGCCGCCTCGTCGATCACCCGGCGCAGCGTACGGCCGAGCGCGGTCAGGTCGTACTCGCCGGTCTCCAGCCGCCCCGACTGGCCGTGCCCCGGTTGGTCGTACGCGACGATCCGGTGCTCACCCCGCTCGGCGAGCAGTTTGCGCTGGAAGTGGAAGGTGCCCATGTCCAGGCAGAAGCCGTGCACCAGCAGCACGGTCGGGTTGCCGTCGACCGGGCGGGTCGGCTCGACCACCTCGACGTGGATGTCGGTGCCGTCTGGCATCTCCAGCCGGTACGCCTCGTCGTACCGCTGGTCACCGAAGACCTCGTCGGCGTACGGGTCGGTGGGGTCCGACTTCAGCCGGCGGACCAGGGCGCGTTCCGTGGCGACCCCGGCGGCCAGCCCGGCGGCGGCCACCCCCAGCGCCGCACCGACCAGACCGGCGGCCTTTCCGGCGGTGGTCCGGGGCCGCGGGATCTGCCAACCGGTCATGTCCGATCGCCGTCGTAGACGCGCGGGACCCGGGTGCTGCCGAACCGGGTGACGATCTCGTAGTTGATGGTGCCGACCGCCTCGGCCCAGTCGTCGGCCGTGGGCTCACCGTCGGACCCGCTGCCGAACAGGGTCGCCACGTCGCCGGCGGCCACCGGGTCGTCGCCGCAGTCGAGCACGAACTGGTCCATGCAGACCCGCCCCGAAATGGTCCGGCGGACCCCGCCGAGCTGCACCGGTCCGCAGTTCGAGGCGTGCCGGGGCACCCCGTCGGCGTAGCCGAGCGGTACCACGGCCAGGTTGGCCTCGCGTTCGGTCGTGTAGGTGTGGCCGTAGGAGACGCCAGCACCGGCCGGCACCCGCTTGGTCAGCATCACCCGGGCGCGGGCGGTCATCGCCGGACGCAGCCCGTACGTCTCGCCCGCCACCGGGGAGAGGCCGTAGACGGCCAGCCCCGGACGGACCAGGTCGAAGTGGGTGTCCGGCCGGGTCAGCGTGGCCGCCGAGTTGGCCAGGTGCCGGTAGCGCGGGCGGAGCCCGGCCCGCTCGACCATGGCCAGCCCCTCGTGGAAGACCGCCACCTGCCGGTCCGTGGTCGGGTGACCGGGCAGGTCCGCGTAGACGAAGTGGCTCCACACCCCCACCACCTCGACAAGTCCGTCGGCCTGTGCCTTGGCGGCGGCGTCGAGCAGAGCCGGCCAGTCGGCGACCGTCGCGCCACCCCGGGCCAGCCCGGTGTCGATCTTCAGGTGCAGTCGGGCGGGTCGCCCGGCCGTCCGGCTCGCCGCCAGCATCTCGTCGAGCTGAGGCAGGCTGGCCACTCCCAGGTCGACGCCGGCGGTCACGCCGGTGTGCAGCGGCAGCCCGGGGGCGAGCAGCCAGGCCAGCACCGGGACGTCGATGCCGGCCGCGCGCAGCGTCAGCGCCTCGTCCAGGGTGCAGACGCCGAGCCAGTCCGCCCCGGCGTCGAGCGCGGCCCGGGCGGCCGGGACCATGCCGTGGCCGTAACCGTCGCCCTTCACCACCGCCATCAGTTCCGCGCTGGTGCCGGCGCGCAGCCGGTCCACGTTCTCCCGGATCGCGTCTAGGTCGACACGTACCTCGGCCTGCCACATGCCCCCACCCTACTTTCCGGGCTGATCACCCCGGCGGGTACTCAGGGCAGACGGGCCAGCACGGGACGCAGCGCGACGGCGACGTCCGGCGCGGTCACCGGGCCGCCCCGGGCCGCTTCCCGACCGGCCAGCCCGTGCAGGTACGCCGCCGCGGCGGCGGCCCGCTCCGCCGGCAGCCCGGCCGCGAGCAACGAACCGAGCAGTCCGGCGAGCACATCGCCGGTGCCACCGGTGGCCAGTGCGGGGGTGCCGGTCGGGTTGACGTACGCCCGCCCGTCCGGCGTGCCGACCACCGTGCGGTCCCCCTTGAGCAGCACCACCGCGTTCATCCAGGCGGCCAGTCGAAGCGTGGCGGCGATCCGGTCGGCGCCCGGCTCCTCCCCGCAGAGCCGGGTGAACTCCCGATCGTGCGGGGTGACCACGATCGGCGCGTCGCGTCGGCGCAGCTGGTCGGCGAGGGAACCGTCGACCAGCAGGGTCAACGCGTCGGCGTCCAGCACCACCGGCACCGGGGCGGCGAGCACGGTCCGTAGCTCGGTGGCCGCCCGCTCGTCGGTGCCCAGCCCCGACCCACACACCCACGCCTGTACCCGGCCGGCGTCGGAGACCCGGCCGGTGGCGATCACCGAGGGATGCTGGCGGACCACCTCGTCGCGGGCACCCCCGGCGTAGCGGACCAGGCCGGTCGGGCCGGCCAGCGCGCCGCCGACGGAGAGCACCGCCGCGCCCGGGTACGTCGCGGAGCCGGTGGCCACCCCGACCACCCCGCGGGTGTACTTCTCCGAGCTGGGGCCGAGCCTCGGGTACCAGTCGGCCACGTCCGACCACTCCACGACGTGCAATGCGGGGCTGCCGCGCAGCCACGGCGCCAACCCGATGTCGACAAGTTCCACGTCACCGGCCAACGCGGCGGCGGGACCGACCGCCAGGGCCGGCTTGAACGCGCCGAAGGCCACCGTCACGTCGGCGCGCACCGCATTCGGACGGCCGGACGGCGTCAACGGCACCGCCCCGGTGTCCACCGCTACGCCGCTGGGCACGTCCACCGCCACGACCGTCGCCCGCTCGCCGTCCCGTCCCCGGTGCCGCAGCAGACTCGCCGCCAACTGCTCGGCGGTCTCCCGCAGGCCACCGCGACCGCCGATGCCGACGATCCCGTCGAGCACCACGTCGACCACGGCCGGCGGTCGCGTCACGATCCGTCCCCCGGCGGCACGGAGCGCGGCCAGCCCTTCGCCGTGCGCCCGATCCGGGGTGAGCAGCAACGCCGACACGGCGGCACCGCGCCGGGCCAGCCGGGCGCCCGCGTACAGGGTGTCACCGCCGTTGTCGCCGGAGCCGACGAGCAGCAGCACCGGCGCGGCGTACACCCCGCCCCGCTCGGCGAGCAGCAGCGCGCAGCGGCGGGCCAGCCCGGCGGCGGCGCGTTGCATCAGCGTGCCGGGCGGCACCGTGGCCATCAGCGCGGCCTCCGCCGCGCGTACGTCCGCGACCCGCCAGACCGGTCTCATGCCGCACCCCGTTTCCCGATCACCCGGCCAACCCTACCGGCGTGGAGGCGGCAAGATAGCCGTCGGCGGCGTGCCCGGCAACACCTGTGGACAAACCGGAGGTACGCCCACCGCCGGCTGTCCACAGGGCACGGCCACCGGCCCCACCACCGCCTAGCGTCTGCCTCGTGCTGACGTCAGGCGGGAGGAACGATGGCCGAGGAGAAGCTGGCCGTACGGCCGGAACTGCTGCACCGGGTCGGGCGGTCGCTGGGTGACACCGGCTACCGGCTGGCGCACGGGTTGGCCGCCGGGCGAGGGCTGGCCGCACCGGTCCGGGGGGAATGGTCGACGGCGGGGGCGCTCGCCGGCCTGGAGGCGGCCGTGCACGCCTGGTGCGGCCGGCTCGGTGCCCGGGTCGCGGAGACCGGCGACGGGGTGCGCGCCGCCGCCGGGGCGTACGAGTCGGTGGACGCCAGGGCCGCCGCCCGCCTCTCCGCCCTGCCCCGATGAGCGCACCGGGGCCTGTCGGTTACGCCCGGCTCTCCATGGTCGACCCGGCGGCGTGGCGGGCCACCGGATCGGCCTGGGCGAGTCTGGCCGGGGTGGCCGAGCGGCGGGCCGGTGAGCTCGTCGACGGCAGCGCCGCCCTGCGCACCGGCTGGTCCGGCAGTGCCGCCGAGTCGGCCGGTGCCCGGCTGACCGGGCTGCGCGACGAGCTGGTCGCGCTGGTACCGGCCGCGATCGAGACCGATCAGGTGCTCGCCGAGTTCGCCACCCGGTTGGTGGCCGCCCGCGCTCGGCTGACGGCGGCCGTGACGTTGGCCGCCGCCAGCGGTGTGCTGATCGACCGCCGGGGTGGCGTACGCCCCGATCCCACCCGGCTGCCGTCCGACCGCACCGGCGCGACGGTGGCCCAGGTGGCCACGGTCCTGCGGGAGGCCCTCGACCTGGCCGCCACGGCCGACGGGGAGGCCACGACGCGGCTGGCGCGGCTGACCGAGGCCGCCGGTAGCGGCTGGACGGCCCGGCCACCGTCGTACCGGCCACCGCCGAACGCCGAGCCGGCTCTGGTGCGGCGCTGGTGGGCCGGGCTGACCCCGGCCGAGCGTCGCTGGTTGGTGGTGCACGAGCCGGAGCTGACCGGCCGGCTCGACGGGGTGCCCGCCGATGCCCGTGACCAGGCCAACCGGCTACTGCTCGCGGCCCGGCGAGCGGCGCTTGTCGAACGGTGGGAGCAGTTGCTGGCCCGGGTGCCGCGCGGCCCGCTGGAAGTGGCCGGGCTGCGAAGCGCCGAGGCCGCGCTGTCCGGGCTGGACGCGCTCGTCGCCCGGCTGGAGTCCCCCCAGCAGCCACGGGCGTACCTGCTGGGCCTGGACGTCGGTGGCGAGGGGCGGGCGGTGGTGGCGCTGGGCAACCCCGACCGGGCCACGGATGTGCTCACCTACGTACCCGGGATGACCGCCGGGCTCGACGACGCCACCGGCGAGTTGGGCCGGGCGGCCCGGGTGCTGGCCCGGGGTGCCGAGCTGGCACCGGCTGCGCAGACCTCGGCGGTGCTCTGGCTGGGTTACGACGCCCCGGATTTCCTGCACGAGGCGGCCTGGGACGGGCAGGCCCGCGCGGCCGGGGAGGCGCTGCACCGGTTCCAGGAGGGTCTCCGGGCCACCCACGACGGCCCGCCGGCCCGGCAGACCGTGCTCGGGCACAGCTACGGGTCGCTGGTGGTGGGCACCGCTGCTCGCGACCACGGCCTCGCCGCCGACGCGCTGGTCTTCGTCGGCTCACCCGGCGTCGGCGTGACGCACGCGGCCGACCTGGGGTTGCCACCCGGGCAGGTGTGGGCCAGCACCGCACCGGACGACGTGATCCGGCTGACCCGCCCGCCGGACGAACTGGCCCGGCGGGCGGTGCTCGGTGCCTCGCCGGTCGGCACCATCGCCGGCTGGCTGGCCGGGCCGAGCGACGAACTGTGGTTCGGGCACGACCCGGCCGAGCCGGGCTTCGGCGGCCGCACCTTCCCCAGCGGCAGGTACGGCCACACCGGCTACTGGCATCCGGACAATCCGGCGCTGGACGGCATGGCCCGGGTGATGCTGGGGCGCTGAGGTCGGTACCGGCGGCCGGGTCGACCGCCGGTTGCCGCCCGGCGGCTACTCCACGGTGACGGACTTGGCCAGGTTGCGCGGCTGGTCGACGTCGTGTCCCCGGGCAGCGGCGATCTCGGCCGCGAACACCTGCAACGGCACGGTGGTCACCAGCGGTGCGAGCAGCGTCGGCGTACGCGGCACGTGGATCAGGTGATCGGCGTAGCGGACCACCGATTCGTCGCCCTCCTCGGCGATGACGATGGTGCGGGCGCCCCGCGCGCGTACCTCCTGGATGTTCGAGACGACCTTGTCGTGCAGCATGCCCCGGCCCACCGGAGAGGGGACGATGCAGATCACCGGGGTGCCCTTGTCGATGAGCGAGATCGGGCCGTGCTTCAGCTCCCCCGCGGCGAAGCCCTCGGCGTGCATGTACGCCAACTCCTTGAGCTTCAGCGCGCCCTCCAGCGCCACCGGGTAGCCGACGTGCCGGCCGATGAACAGCACCGTCGACTCGGCGCGCAGCTCGCGGGCCAGCTCGCGGACCGGCTCGATCCGCCCGAGCAGCTCGCGCAGCTTGTCCGGCACCCGGTGGAGCTGCTCGACCACAGCCGCCACCTCGTCGGCGTACTTGACGCCGCGCACCTGCGCCAGGTGCAGCCCGATCAGGTAGCAGGCGATCACCTGGGTGAGGAACGCCTTGGTGGAGGCGACGGCGATCTCCGGGCCGCCGTGGGTGTAGAGCACCGCGTCGGACTCCCGGGGGATGGTGGAGCCGTTGGTGTTGCAGATGGCCAGCACCCGGGCCTTCTGCTCCTTGGCGTGCCGCAGCGCCATCAGGGTGTCCATTGTCTCGCCGGACTGCGAGATCACCACGATCAGGGTGGACCGGTCCAGCACCGGGTCGCGGTAGCGGAACTCGCTGGCCAGCTCCACCTCGCAGGGAATCCGGGTCCAGTGCTCGATGGCGTACTTGGCCACCATCCCGGCGTGGTAGGAGGTGCCGCAGGCGACGATGAAGATCTTGTCGACGTCGCGCAGATCCTGGTCGCTGAGGCGGACCTCGTCGAGCATGATCTCGCCGCTCTCGGTCAACCGTCCGAGCAGCGTGTCGGCGACGGCCTGCGGCTGCTCCTCGATCTCCTTGAGCATGAACCAGTCGTAGCCGCCCTTCTCGGCGGCCGAGGAGTCCCAGTCGATGTGGAAGTCCTTGCCGCTGGCCGGCTGCCCCTCGAAGTCGGTGATCTCGATGCTCTCGGCGGTGATCAGCACGATCTGGTCCTGACCCAGCTCGACCGCGTCCCGGGTGTGTTCGATGAACGCGGCGACGTCGCTGGCGAGGTAGTTCTCTCCGTCGCCGCGGCCCACGACCAGGGGTGAGTTGCGGCGTGCGCCGACCACCGCGCCGGGGATCGCCGAGTCGACGGCGAGCAGCGTGAAGGCGCCCTCCAGTCGCTGGCAGACCACCCGCATGGCCGCGGTCAGCAGTTGCGGCCCGTCCGGCTGGCCCGCCGCCCGCAGCTCGGTCAGGGCTGCGGAGAGCAGGTGGGCGGCGCACTCGGTGTCGGTGTCGCTGGTGAAGGTGACGCCCTCGTCCTCCAGCTCGGCTCGGAGCTTGGCGAAGTTCTCGATGATGCCGTTGTGGATCACCGCGACCCGCCCGTCGGGGGACAGGTGCGGGTGGGCGTTGCGGTCGGTGGGGCCGCCGTGGGTGGCCCATCGGGTGTGTCCGATGCCGGTGGTGCCGTCGCCGATGCCGATCGGGCTGGCGCCGCAGCCGGCCGGATCCTCGGCCGCCCGCTCGGAGAGCACCTTCTCCAGGTTGGCCAGCTTGCCGGCCTTCTTCTCGGTCAGCAGCGCCCCGTCGCAGACGACGGCGACGCCGGCCGAGTCGTAGCCGCGGTATTCCAGCCGCCGCAATCCGTCGAGCACGATGCCGAGCGCCGGTCGGGCGCCGGCGTAACCCACGATTCCACACATGGCTCGGAGCCTAACCAGTTTCGCTCACGTTGTCTGCTTGAAACCGGGGTAAACAATCACTGAATTTGAGCGATCTGGCGATGGTGGCGATCGGAGCGACAAAGCACGCGCTCGGGTGGCGGGCGGTTCGGCTCGTCGCACCCGTACCCTGACGGGCGTGACGAGCAGCGATGTCGACCCGCTGGTGGCCCGGATGCGCCCGTTCGGGACGACGATCTTCGCCGAGATGTCCGCCCTCGCGGTGCGTACCGGCGCGGTGAACCTCGGGCAGGGTTTCCCGGACACCGACGGCCCGCCCGAGATGCTCGCCGCCGCGGCGGAGGCCCTGGCCGCCGGCCGCAACCAGTACCCGCCCGGCCCTGGCGTCCCCGAACTACGGGCGGCGGTGGCCGCGCACCAGCGCCGCTTCTGGGGGCTGGAGTACGACCCGGACGGCGAGGTGGTGGTGACCGCCGGTGCCACCGAAGCCATCGCCGCGGCCATCCTCGCCCTCTGCGAACCCGGCGACGAGGTGGTCTGCTTCGAGCCCTACTACGACTCGTACGCCGCCTCGATCGCCCTGGCCGGTGCGATCCGGCGACCGGTGACGCTCCGCCCGGACACCGACGGGCGGTACACCTTCGATCCGGCGGAGCTACGGGCCGCGTTCGGCGCGCGTACCCGGCTGGTGCTGCTGAACTCTCCGCACAACCCGACCGGCAAGGTGTTCACGTCGGACGAGCTGACCCTGATCGCGCAGCTGTGCCAGGAGCACGACACGTACGCGGTCACCGACGAGGTGTACGAACACCTGGCCTTCACCGACGCCGCCAGCGGGCACCTGCCGCTGGCCACGCTGCCCGGGATGCGCGAGCGCACCCTGCGGATCTCCTCGGCCGGCAAGACCTTCTCCTGCACCGGCTGGAAGGTGGGTTGGGCCAGCGGGCCGGAGACGCTGGTGTCGGCGCTGCTGCGGGTCAAACAGTTCCTCACCTACGTCAACGCCGGGCCCCTGCAACCAGCGGTGGCGGTGGCGCTCGCGCTGCCCGACGACTACTTCACCGCCTTCCGGGCCGACCTACAGGCCCGCCGTGACCAACTGGTCGACGGGCTGACCGCGGCCGGGTTCGACGTGCTCACCCCCGAGGGCACGTACTTCGTCACCGCCGACATCACCGACCTCGGCGGCACCGACGGGGTCGACTTCTGCCGCGCGCTGCCCGAGCGCTCCGGCGTGGTGGCGGTGCCCACCCAGGTCTTCTACGACGATCCCGAGGCCGGCCGGCGGCTGATCCGGTTCGCCTTCTGCAAACGCCAGGAGGTGCTGGCCGAGGCGGTGACCCGGCTGCGCCGGCTGCCCGAGTTCCGATGATCGAAGTCGGGTCAACCCGGCGCGTAGGCAGTCCCGGCGTCCGCCGGCACAGCGTGCGGTGACCGTGCGGCCCGGGCCCGTCGACGCGCCGCCGACCAGGCCAGCACCATCGCGACGAGGAAGAGTACGGGCGCGAGCTGAGCCAGCTCGGCGGCGGACCGGATGTCGTCGGTGACCGCGAGGAAGCGGGCACGCTCGGCCGCGTCCTGCCATTCCTCAGGGTCCAGCCCGAGGTAATCGTGCATGAGGACGAGCGCGAAGGCCGCCGGCACCGTCACCAGCAGCAGGGGCAGCCGGCCCCGGGTCGACCGGCGTAGCGCGGCCCACCAGGTCAGGGCGGCGAACGCGAGCGTGCCGACCATGGTGAGCACCGACGCGGTGCCGAAGGTGGGCCACCAGACGTTGCGCCGGTCCAGTTCGTCAGCGGTCGCGCCGTACACGGTCAACCAGGGCAGAGCCAGGCCGGCGAGCAGCGCCAAGGAGCCGGCCGCGGCGGTGACGATCCGGCCGGAGCCCGGCCACCAACTGGTCAGCACCACGATGGCGAGGGCCGAGACGGCGAGCACCGCGAACGTCAGACCGGGACTGTCGTAGCCGTACGAGATGGACCCGTAGTCCCCGTCCAGCATCGGCGCCAGCCGGCGGACGACCTCGGCCCAGCGGGCAGCTGCCTCGTCCGGTCCTGAGGAGAGGTGGTAGGCGGCGCCGACCAGGACCGTCGACATGGCCAGCAGCGCGCCGCCCGCCGCGACAGCTGCGGCCCGCCCCGCGGTGCCCGGCAGCACCGCCGAGGCAACTGCCAGCAGCACCAGCGGCACCAGCACGAGCAGGTACGCCCATCCCCAACCGTCGATCTCGGTAACCGCGAGCCCGGCGGTCGAATCCTGATGGACGAGCGAGTCACCCCTGGTGCGGCCCAGCACCCTGAGGGTCACCTCGGACCACGGTGCCGCCACGGAGCCGACAGCCAGCCCCAGCGCAACCACGATCATGAGCAGGCGACCCCAGTGAGCCCCGATCCAGCTCTGTGGTGCGCTGGACGGGGCCTCGGCCAGCGGCTGGCCGGCGGGCTGCCCGAGGGAACCAGGAGAACCTGGGTGGGACACAGTCACCCCCGAAGATGTGGCGTCCGCCCGTACGGCGGCCGGCGGTCATCGTCCCACGGCACGCTACACAGTAGGGGGACGCGGGTGCGGCCTCGGCCGAGCCGATCGCAGCCGGCGGTGTGGGTCAGGCCGGACTGGCGGTACGGACGTGGTCGGCGATCCGCTCGGCGACCTCACGGGCCTTCTGCTCGGTGGCGGCCTCGACCATCACCCGGACCAGCGGCTCGGTACCCGACGGGCGCAGCAGCACGCGGCCGGTCTCACCCAGCTCGGCCTCGGCCCGCTCGACCTCGGCGCGTACCGCCGGTGCGGCGGCGCCGACGGTACGGTCGCCGACCGGCACGTTGATCAGCACCTGGGGAAGCTTGTTGACCACGCTGGCGAGGTCCGCCAGGGAGCGGCCGGTGGCCGCCATCCGGGCCATCAGGTGCAGCCCGGTGAGGACCCCGTCACCTGTGGTCGCGTACGCCGGCATCACGATGTGTCCGCTCTGCTCGCCGCCGAGGGCCAGCCCGGAGGCGCGCAGCTCCTCCAGCACGTACCGGTCGCCGACCTTGGTCTCGACCAGCCGGATGCCCGCCGCGGACATGGCCAGGCGCAGACCGAGGTTGCTCATCACGGTGGCGACCAGGGTGTCCCCGGTCAGCGTGCCGGCCTCTCGCATGGCCAGCGCCAGGATCGCCATCACCTGGTCGCCGTCGACCTCGTCGCCGTCGGCGGTCACGGCCACGCACCGGTCGGCGTCGCCGTCGTGCGCGATGCCGAGTTGCGCCCCGTGCTCCACCACCGCCTGGCGCAGCGCCTCGATGTGGTTGGAGCCGCACTCGTCGTTGATGTTGAGCCCGTCCGGCTCGGCGTTGATCGCGATGACCTCGGCACCGGCCTCGCGGTAGACCGCCGGGGCCACCTCGGCGGCGGCGCCGTTGGCGCAGTCGACCACGACCTTGATCCCGTCGAGGCGGTGCGCCGCGGTTCCGGCGACGTGCTGCACGTAGTGGTTCGCGCCGTCGAGCAGGTCGTGTACCCGGCCCACTCCCGCGCCGACCGGGCGCTTCCAGGCGGTGGTGGCGTTGGCCTCGATCGCCGCCTCGATCCGCATCTCGATCTCGTCGGGCAGCTTGTGCCCACCGGCCGCGAACAGCTTGATCCCGTTGTCCGGCATCGGGTTGTGCGAGGCCGACAGCATCACGCCGAGATCCGCCTTGGCCTCTGCGGTGAGGAACGCCACCGCCGGGGTGGGCAGCACACCCACCCGGATCACCGTCGCGCCCGCGCTGGTCAGCCCGGCCACCACGGCAGCCTCAAGCATCTCGCCGCTGGCCCGGGTGTCCCGACCCACCACGGCCAGGGGGGCGCGGCCACGGTCCGACTCGGCGAGGGTGTGGGCGGCCGCGACGGCCACCGAGAGCGCCAACTCCGGGGTGAGATCGGCGTTCGCCCGCCCGCGTACGCCGTCCGTGCCGAACAACCGGCCCATACCCACCAACCTCCGATGAACTGCCGATAGAGGAAAAACGCCTTGTCGTGAGGCGACGAAACGGCCGGCCCACCTCCCCCTGTCGAGGGGAGGCGAACCGGCCGTCCGTCAGAAGTACAAGGTGCGGCTGGAGATCAGCGCTTCGAGTACTGGGGAGCCTTACGGGCCTTCTTGAGGCCGTACTTCTTGCTCTCCTTGACCCGGGCGTCCCGGGTCAGGAAGCCGGCCTTCTTCAGGGCCGGGCGGTCGTCGGGCTCGCTGACGATCAGCGCCCGAGCGATGGCCAGCCGCAGCGCACCGGCCTGGCCGGTGGTGCCACCGCCACGCAGGTTGGCGATGACGTCGAACGCCTCGGGCTTCTCGGCGGTCACCAGCGGATCCTTGATCAGCTGCTGGTGCACCTTGCTCGGGAAGTACGCCTCCAGGTCACGCCCGTTGCAGGTGATCTTGCCGGTGCCCGGCACGATGCGCACCCGGACGATGGCCTCCTTGCGCCGACCCACGGTCTGGATCGGGCGGTCACCACGAGGCGCGCGCGCGACGGGCGCCGGCGCCTCGGTGGCCTCAGGGGCGACCTCGGTGGCGGTGATGTCGGTCATGCTGCTTCCTTCGCCCGCGCTCACTGCGCGATCTGCTTGATCTCGAACGGCACCGGCTGCTGCGCGCCGTGCGGGTGCTCGGCACCGGCGTAGACCTTCAGCTTCTTGATCAGCTGACGGCCGAGCTTGTTGTGCGGGAGCATCCCCTTCACCGCCAGCTCGATGGCCCGCTCGGGGCGCTTGGCCAGCAGCTCCTCGTAGCCGACCTGCTTCAGGCCACCCGGGTAACCGGAGTGCCGGTAAGCGATCTTCTGCTGGCGCTTGTTGCCGGTCAGCGCTACCTTGCCCGCGTTCACGACGACGACGAAGTCGCCCGTGTCGACGTGCGGCGCGAAAGTCGGCTTGTGCTTGCCCCGCAGCAGCGTGGCGGCGTGGGTGGCCAGGCGGCCCAGCACGACATCAGAGGCGTCGATGACGTGCCACTGACGCTCGATCTCACCCGGCTTCGGGCTGTACGTACGCACAGGTCTACCTTGTCTCGTCGTCGGTCTGGGGTAGCGCGCCGAGGTGACCAGGACATCCCAGCCGGACCAGCGCGCACGAACGACCAAGCGTACCTCAGGCGGCACGCCCACAGATGTCGTACAACAGCAGGCAACGATACCCGCAGCCCCGCCGGCCGGTCAAAACGGGGTCCGGCCGGCGAGGCTGAGCGGGTTCCTACATGACGGTCGTCACACCCCGGCGCGGGCCATCCGGCTGCCGGGACGCAGGTACGCCGCCCAGGTGACCACCAGCAGCACCAGGAAGAATCCCACGTAGAAGCGCAACGCCGGCTGGATGCCTCCGTAGGTCGACCGGGCCCAGGCGTAGCAGATCGGCACCAGGAATCCGCCGAAGGCGCCGACCGCGGAGATGATGCCCAGGGCACCGGCGGCCTGCCGGCGCATCGCCAGCATCACCTCCGGCGCGCCGCCCCGCTCCTCACCCTTGATCTGAAAGATCCTGCTGATCATGCGGTAGGTCGAGCCGTTGCCGACGCCGGTGGCCACGAAGAGCAGCAGGAAGGCCACGAAGAACAGGCCCATGTTGCGCTGCTCGACCGACCAGAGTGCGCCCAGGGCACCGACCGCCATCAACACGAAGCTGGCCACCGTGACCCGGGCCCCACCGACGACGTCGGAGAGGCGGCCACCGAACGGCCGGCAGAGCGAGCCCACTCCCGCACCGAGGAACGCCCAGGCCAACGCGACGTCCGGCCGACCGAACACCGAGTTGAGCAGGGTGGGAAAGGCAGCCGAGTAGCCGATGAACGAGCCGAAGGTGCCGATGTACAGCAGCGACATGATCCAGGTGTCGCGGTGCCGCAGCGACGACCAGACCGGCCGCACGTCGGCCTTCGCCTCGACCAGGTTGTCCATGAACAGGTACGCGCAGACGGCGGCGATCACCGCCAGCGGGATGTACATCAGACCGGCCCGGGCCAGCGCGAGCCCGCCGCCCAGCACGATCACCTGGGGCACCACGAACTGCACGACGGCCACCCCGATGTTGCCGCCGGCGGCATTGAGCCCCAACGCCCATCCCTTCTCCCGCTCCGGGTAGAAGAACGAGATGTTGGCCATGCTGGAGGCGAAGTTGCCGCCACCGAATCCGGCCGTGGCGGCGATCAGCAGCAGCGACACGAAGCCGATCTCCGGGTGCTCGACCGCCCAGGCCAGTCCGGCGCAGGGCACGATCAGCAGCAACGCCGAGATGACGGTCCAGTTGCGGCCGCCGAAAACCGGCACGGCGAAGGTGTACGGCAGTCGCAGCAGGGCGCCGACTCCGCTGGGCACGGCGGTCAACCAGAGTGCCTGGCTGGTGGTGAGCTGCCACCCGGAGTCGCCGAGCCGGACGACGACGATGCTCCAGAGCAGCCACACCGAGAAGCCGATGTGCTCGGCGAAGATCGACCAGATGAGGTTGCGTCGGGCGACGCCGCGGCCGGTCCGCTGCCAGAAGGCGGGATCCTCCGGTGCCCAGTGCCCGATCCACCGACCTGGTCGGCGATCCAGGCTCTCCTCTTCGATTACCGTCGGCTGCTCGCTCGTGGTGGTCATGCCGCAGAAGTTAGGGAGCCGCCGTTACCGCGGCGTTCGCCGTTCGGGTCAGATCGGCAACGTGGATCGCACCACCGTTCGACGGCGGCGGTGAGGAGCGCGTCGGCTCAGAGCTGCTGAAGGATACGCAACGCCCGGTCCACCCGCCGTATCGTCTCCGCGTCGGCGACGTCCACGCACTCGGTGAACCACTTCTTCATCGGCGAGGAGATCCGGTCGGGCATCACCACCCGCTCCCCCATCGACACCGCCAGTGGTGAGTCGCGCAGCAGCGCCGCCTCCACC
Source organism: Verrucosispora sp. WMMD703 (assembly GCF_049178935.1). Lineage (NCBI taxonomy): Bacteria > Bacillati > Actinomycetota > Actinomycetes > Micromonosporales > Micromonosporaceae > Micromonospora > Verrucosispora sp. WMMD703. Next base: position 5,912,735 of record NZ_JBMHMM010000004.1, read on the forward strand.
ACCTCGGCCACGATCACGATGGGCACCGCCGTCGAGTTGTAGACATCGGAACTGATCACCAGGCCGAGGCGCTCCCGGGCCCCCTCGATCCGCCAGACCTCGCCCCTACGCAGCACGCGGCGGACCGCCGAAGAGCAGGTCGTCGACCATACCGACCTCCTGGGCATCGGCCAGCGAGGCGGATTCCAGATCCAGCCCGGCCCGCCCGACCGCGGCGGCGTGCGCGGCGAAGACCTCGCGCAGCGCCTTCTCCCGGGCCGCCTGGTCCATCCAGGCTGAGAGCGAGAGCCCCTCCTGCTTGGCGAACCGCCGGGCATCCGCGATCGTCTCGTCGGCGAACGACAGAGTCACCTTGGCTGTCATACCGGCAGACTACCCGCCGGTATGACTTCCAGTCATCCCCGACCACCGATCACGGCGAAACGCCACGCCTTGAAGAAGCAGTCGACGTCCGCCAGGCCCGCCTCGGTCAACCAACGGCACTGTTCCGCCACCGGGGCGGGGCGGTCGTAGGCCATCCGCTGCTCGGCTGCGGCGATCTCGGCGGCGTCGGCGCCGAGCGCCGCGACCTGTGCCAGCCACACTTCGTGGTAGCGCCGGTCCAGCTCAGGGGTCGGACCGGCTACCTGTTCGGCGTTGACGAAGACTCCGCCGGGCACCAGCGCCGCAGCCGCCCGGCGGTAGAGGTCGCGTTTGGCGGAGTCGTCGAGGTGGTGGATCGCCAACGCGCTGACCACCGCGTCGTACCGCCCGGCGGGCAGCGGGTCAGCCAGGTCGGCCACCACCACCCGGTGCGCGACGCCCCGGCCGGTCAACTGCTCGGCGGCGAGGGCCAGCATCTGCGGCGCGCCGTCCACCAGGGTCAGCCGCACGCCGGGCACGACGGCGGAGATCAGCGACGACAGCAGGCCGGTCCCGGCGCCCAGATCGAGCACCTCGGCCGTACGCCCGGCCGCCAGGGCGGCGCGCAACGGCGGCGCGGCCACCTCGACGGCGGTGGTGTAGAACGCGTCGAAGCAGGGCACGAGCCTGCGGCGGGCGGCATCGTAGCCATCCGCCACCGCGTCGAACGCCTCGGCCACACCCATGACGACCTCCCATATTTCAGGATATCTATCCCACATTGTAGATGGTGCGAGCTGGCCCTCTGCCGAGGTGCGGTGTGAGCGGCTCTTGACAGGACCGAAACAAACGGGACGCGGACCGGAAACTGCCCAACGGCACGCTTTGCCGACATGACAGACGGTGCACGGCCGGCGACGCGACCGGGGCGCGAGCCCCGGGAGGTGGCGACCCACTGCCCGTACTGCGCCCTCCAGTGCGGGATGGTCCTGCGCGAGGAGGACGACGCGGTAAGCGTGCTACCTCGCCAGTTCCCCACCAACCGGGGCGGCCTCTGCCAGAAGGGCTGGACCGCGCCGGAGCTGCTCAGCCACCCGGAACGGTTGACCACTCCCCTGCTCCGCGACCCGGCCACCGGCGAGCTGCGTCCGGCCACCTGGGAGGCCGCGCTGGACCGGATCACCACCGGGCTTCGCGAGGTGCAGGAAAAGCACGGCCGCGACGCGGTCGCTGTCTTCGGCGGGGGCGGGCTCACGAACGAAAAGGCGTACGCGCTGGGCCGGTTCGCGCGGGTGGCGCTGCGCACCCGGCACATCGACTACAACGGACGGTTCTGCATGTCCTCGGCCGCGGCCGCCGGCATGCGCGCCTTCGGCGTGGACCGGGGGCTGCCGTTCCCGCTGTCCGACCTGGGTCGGGCGGACACTCTGCTGCTGGTCGGCGCGAACCCGGCGGAGACCATGCCGCCGCTGGTGCGCTGGTTGACCGAGCAACGGGAGCGGGGCGGCAAGCTGATCGTGATCGACCCACGGGTGACCGCCACCACCCGGCAGGCCGATCTCCACCTGCAACCGCTGCCCGGCACCGACCTGGCGGTGGCCAGCGCGCTGCTGCACATCGCCCTGACCGAGGGCTACGTCGACGGTGACTACGTCGCCACCCGTACCACCGGATTCACCGCCGTGCGACGCACCGTGGCGGGCTGGTGGCCCGCGCGCGCCGAAGCGCTCTCCGGCGTGCCCGTGGCCGACCTGGAGGAGACCGCGCGGGCGCTCGGCACCGCCGAACGGGCGATCATCCTGACCGCCCGCGGCGCCGAACAGCACGCCAAGGGCGTCGACACCGTGACCGGCTTCGTCAACCTCGCCCTCGCGCTCGGACTGCCCGGTCGCCCCGGCTCCGGCTACGGCTGTCTGACCGGGCAGGGCAACGGGCAGGGTGGCCGGGAGCACGGGCAGAAGGCCGACCAGCTCCCCGGGTATCGCAAGATCGACGACCTGGAGGCCCGGGCCCACGTCGCGCGGGTCTGGGGGGTGCCGGCCGACGAGCTGCCCGGGCCGGGCGTGCCGGCGTACCAACTGCTCGACTCGCTCGGCACCGACGGAGGGCCACGGGCGCTGCTGGTGTTCGGCTCGAACCCGGTGGTCTCCGCACCTCGCGCCGCCCGGGTCGAGGGCCGCCTGCGCGACCTGGACCTGCTGGTCGTCGCCGACTTCCTGCTCTCCGAAACGGCGGCGCTGGCCGACGTGGTGCTGCCCACCGCCCAGTGGGCCGAGGAGGACGGCACGATGACAAACCTGGAAGGGCGGGTGCTGCGTCGACGGGCGCTCCGTCCGCCCCCGTCGGGTGTCCGCACCGACCTGGAGATCCTGGCCGCCCTCTCCGCCCGGCTACGAGGAACACCTTCACTCCGCGCGCTGCCGGGAGACGGCCCCGGCTCGACCCCGGGCACGCGCCCGAGCGAAGCGGAGGCATCGGACCCGCAGGTCGTCTTCACCGAGCTGCGCCGGGCCTCGGCCGGCGGCATCGCCGACTACGCCGGGATCAGCTGGGACCGGATCGACGCCGCGGACGGCGTCTTCTGGCCGTGCCCCGACGACGAGGGGCCCGACTCGCCCCGACTCTTCGCCGACCGCTTCGCCACTCCCGACGGGCTGGCCCGGTTCCACCCGGTGGAGCACCGGCCGGCGGCCGAGGAGGTCTGCGCCGACTACCCGCTGCACTTCACCACCGGCCGGGTGCTCGCCCAGTACCAGTCCGGCACCCAGACACGCCGGGTGGCCGCGTTGCGGCGGGCCGCCCCTGAGGCTTTCGTGGAGCTGCATCCGGATCTCGCCGAGCGGCTGGGCGTCGCCGACGGCGAGCCGGTACGGGTGCTCTCCAGACGCGGCGAGTTCCAGGCACCGGCCCGGCTGAGCCCGGGCATCCGGCCGGACACCGTCTTCGCGCCGTTCCACTGGGGTGGGCGGGCACGGGCGAACTCCGTCACCAACGACGCCGTCGACCCGGTCTCCGGGATGCCGGAATTCAAGATCTGCGCGGTACGGGTGGAGAAGGCATGACCGGGCGCAGCGAGCGGATCGTGGTGGTCGGCAACGGCATGGCCGGCGCCCGGGTGGCGGCTGAACTGCACGCCCGGGGCGAGGACCTGAAGGTCACCGTGCTGGGTGCGGAACCGCATCCCGCGTACAACCGGATCATGCTGTCCACCCTGCTCACCGGCAAGATCGGCGAGTCGGAGGTGGAGCTCGCGGAGGTCGCCGGGCGCGGCGTCGACCTGCGTACCGGGGTCACGGTCAGCGCGATCGACCGTGCCAGCGGGCTGGTACGCACCGACGACGGCGACCGGATCCCCTACGACCACCTGGTCCTCGCCACCGGCAGCCGGGCGGTGGTGCCCGCCCTGCCCGGGCTCGACCCGGCACGCCTGCCGGAGCGGGTGGTCCCGTTCCGCACCCTGGACGACTGTCGACGCATTGTCGCCCTCTCCGGTGCCGCCCGGCGCGCCCTGGTGCTCGGCGGCGGGCTGCTCGGCCTGGAGGCGGCCCGGGGGCTGGCGCTACGCGGACTCGACGTGGGCGTGGTGCACCGGGTGCCGTACCTGATGGACCGTCAGCTCGACCCGGCCGCCGGGGCGATGCTCGCCGGTACGCTCGCCGATCTCGGTGTGACCACCCACCTGGCGGTGGAGCCGACCGCGCTGCGCGCCGACGCCACCGGGGTGCGGCTGGAGCTGTCCGACGGTCGGTCGCTCGACGCCGACCTGCTGGTGCTCGCCTGCGGAGTACGCCCCGACACCGACCTCGCCGCGGCAGCCGGCCTGAAGGTGGAACGGGGGGTGCTGGTCGACGACCGGCTGCGCACCAGCGACCAGCGCATCTCCGCGATCGGCGACTGTGCCCAGCACGACGGCACGCTCACCGGGCTGGTGGCGCCGGCCTGGGCACAGGCCCGGGTGGTGGCCCAGGTGGTGACCGGGCAGGACCCGCAGGCCCGGTACCGGGCGCGACCGGTGGTCACCCGGCTCAAGGCGGCCGGCATCGATCTCGCCGCGATGGGCGACCCCACGGAGGGCCCCGGCGAGGAGCTGACCTTCGCCGACCCGGCCCGGGGGACGTACGCCCGGCTGCGGATTCACGACGATCGGTTGGCCGCCGCGATCCTGCTCGGCGACAACCCCTCGGTCGGCACCGTGATCCAACTGTTCGACCGCGGTCACCCGGTGCCCACCGACCGGCGGGCGCTGCTGCTCGGCCGGGCAGTGGGCGGGGCGGTCGCGGCACCGGCCGCGTCACCGGCGCTGATGCCGGACGCGGCCACTGTCTGCCAGTGCAACACGGTGAGCAAGGGCGCCCTCGTGCGCTGCTGGCGGGACGGAGCCCGCACGGTCGACGCCGTGGTCGCGGGGACCCGGGCCGGCACCGGCTGCGGCAGCTGCCGCGACGCGGTCGCCGGCATCGTCGACTGGTTGTCCAGAACGGATCCCGTGGAGGTGGGGCGATGACCGGCGGCAACGTGGTCGTCATCGGCAACGGCATGGTCGGCCAGCGGTTCGTGGACGCGCTGCGGGCCCGCGACCCACAGGGGCGGTGGCGGGTCACGGTGCTCGCCGAGGAGAGCCGGCCGGCGTACGACCGGGTGCGGCTCTCGGCGTACTTCGACGGTGCCGACGAGGAGGACCTGAACCTGCACACCCCGCACGACGGGGTGCAGTTGCGCCTCGGCGAGCGGGCCACCGGCGTGGACCGGAGCCGCCGGGTGGTGACCACGACGTCCGGCGAGCACCCGTACGACGTCCTGGTGTTCGCGACCGGGTCGTACCCGTTCGTGCCACCGGTGCCGGGCGCGGACCTGACCGGCGTCTTCGTCTACCGGACCCTGGACGACCTCGCCGCCATCCGCCGGTACGCGAAGGACCGCCGCACCGGCGCGGTGATCGGCGGCGGGCTGCTCGGCCTGGAGGCGGCGAACGCGCTACGCCTGCTCGGGCTGACCACCAGCGTGGTGGAGTTCGCCCCGCGGCTGATGCCGGTGCAGGTGGACACCGCCGGTGGCGCGATGCTCCGGCGCTACGTCGAGGACCTGGACGTCGCCTGCCACCTGGGCGTGGCGACCACCGCGCTGCGGCCCGACGCGGACGGAGCGGTGGCCGCGCTGGAACTCGCCGACGGCGCGGTGCTCGACGCCGACCTGGTGGTGGTGGCCGCCGGCATCCGGCCCCGCGACGAGTTGGCCCGGGCCGCCGGGCTCGACATCGGGCCACGCGGCGGTGTCCTGGTCGACGCCGCCTGCCGGAGCACGGACGAGCGGATCTACGCGGTCGGCGAGTGCGCGGCGGTCGACGGCACCTGCTACGGCCTGGTGGCCCCCGGCTACGCGATGGCCGAGGTGGTGGCCGACCGGCTGGTCGGCGGCGCCGCGACCTTCCCGGGCGCGGACACCGCCACCAAGCTCAAGCTGCTCGGCGTCGACGTCGCCTCGTTCGGCGACGCGCACGGTGCGACGCCCGGTTGCCTGGACGTCACCTGGACCGACCCGGCCGCCCGGGTGTACGCCAAACTGGTCCTCTCCGACGACGCGTCCACGCTGCTCGGCGGGGTGCTGGTCGGCGACGCCAGCGCGTACCCCACGTTGCGCGCCAGCGTCGGCGGGCCGCTGCCGGCCGCACCGCTGGCCCTGCTGGCCGGCGACGAAGCGGTGGGCGCCACGGCCGGCGCCCTGCCCGCGACCGCCCAGGTCTGCTCCTGCAACGCGGTCACCCGGGCGGACATCGACACGGCGATCGCGGACGGCTGCGCCGACGTGGCCTCCCTGAAGGCGTGCACCCGGGCCGGGACGAGCTGCGGCTCCTGCGTACCGATGCTCAAACAACTGCTCGACGCGGCCGGCGTCGTCCAGTCGAAGGCGCTCTGCGAGCACTTCGACGTCAGCCGGCAGGAGCTGTTCGACATCATCCGGGTACGCGGCATCCGGACGTTCTCCCGGCTGATCGCCGAGCACGGTCGGGGACAGGGCTGCGACATCTGCAAACCGGTCGTCGCCTCGATCCTCGCCTCGCTCGGCAACGGCCACATCCTCGACGGCGAGCAGGCTTCGTTGCAGGACACGAACGACCACTTCCTGGCGAACCTGCAACGTGACGGCAGCTACTCGGTGGTGCCCAGAATCCCGGGCGGGGAGATCACCCCGGAGAAGCTGATCGTCATCGGCGAGGTGGCCCGCGACTTCAACCTCTACACGAAGATCACCGGTGGGCAGCGGATCGACCTGTTCGGCGCCCGGGTCGACCAGCTACCGCAGATCTGGCGTCGGCTGGTGGACGCCGGGTTCGAGTCCGGGCACGCGTACGGCAAGGCGCTGCGCACGGTGAAGTCCTGCGTCGGCTCAACCTGGTGCCGCTACGGCGTGCAGGACTCGGTCGGCCTGGCCGTCGCCCTGGAGCTGCGTTACCGGGGACTCCGCGCCCCACACAAGATCAAATCGGCGGTCTCCGGCTGCGCCCGGGAATGCGCCGAGGCCCGCAGCAAGGACTTCGGTGTGATCGCCACGGAGACCGGCTGGAACCTCTACGTCGGCGGCAACGGCGGCTTCCGGCCCCGGCACGCCGATCTGTTCGCCACCGACCTGTCCACCGAGGCGCTGGTCACGCTGATCGACAGGTTCCTGATGTACTACATCCGTACCGCCGACCGGCTGCAACGCACCGCCGCCTGGATCGAGGCGATGGACGGGGGCCTGGACCACCTCCGGGCGGTGATCGTGGACGATTCGCTCGGCCTCTGCGAAGAACTCGACGCCGCGATGGCCCGGCACGTGGTGTCGTACTCGGACGAGTGGCGCGACGTCCTGTCCGACGCGGACCGGCTACGCCGGTTCACCTCGTTCGTCAACGCGCCGGAGGTCCCCGACCCGTCGATCACCTTCGTCACCGAACGCGGACAGCCGATACCCGTCGGCGGTCATCCGTCCGGCGCGCAGGGCCGCCAACCGGTCGCGCTCGGCCTGCCGGAGGTGCGTCGATGACCGCCGCGACGACACTGAGCTGGGTCACCGTCTGCCCGTTGGATCGCCTGGACCGGGACCGGGGCGTCGCCGCCCTGGTCGCCGGGGTGCAGGTGGCGATCTTCCGGACTGCGGACGGGCTGTACGCGATCGACAACCTCGACCCGGTCTCCGGGGCGTACGTCCTCTCCCGCGGCATCGTGGGCAGCCGGGGCGAGGTGCCGACGGTCGCGTCGCCGCTGCACAAGCAGGTGTACGACCTGCGCACGGGGGACTGTCTCGACCTGCCGGGCGTTTCGGTCGCTCGGCACCAGATCCGTTGCCACAACGGCATGGTCGAGGTGCGGCTGCGACAGGAGGGCTGATGCGCGAGGAACTGGCCGGCTTCACCATCGGGGTGACCGCCGACCGGCGGCGGGACGAGCTCGCCGCGCTGCTCCAACGGCGGGGTGCGCGGGTGGTGCTCGCTCCCGCTCTGCGGATCGTGCCGCTCGCGGACGACACCGAGCTGCGCGAGGCCACTCGTGCCTGCCTGGAACGGCCGCCCGACATCCTGATGGCCAACACCGGCATCGGGATGCGCGGTTGGCTGGAGGCAGCCGAGGGCTGGGGGCTCGCCGAGCCGCTGCGCGGGGTCCTCGGCGACGCGTACGTGGTGGCCCGAGGCCCCAAGGCCCGTGGGGCGATCCGCGCTGCCGGCCTGTTCGACCAGTGGTCGCCCGCCTCGGAGAGTTGCGACGAGGTGGTCGATCACCTGCGCCGGCGAGGCGTGTCGGGTCAGGTGATCGCCATGCAGCTGCACGGCGAGCGGCAACCCGAGTGCACCCGCGCGCTGGAGGAGGCCGGCGCCACGGTCATCGAGATCCCGGTCTACCGCTGGGCCCCACCGACCGACCCTGCGCCGCTGCACCGGCTGGTCGACCTGGTGGCGGGGCGGCTGGTCGACGCGGTCACCTTCACCTCGGCGCCGGCGGTGGAGGCGCTGCTGCGGGCCTCCGGCGATCGCACGGACGCGGTGCTGGACGCGCTGCGCACTGACGTGCTGGCCAGCTGCGTCGGGCAGGTCACCGCCGAGCCGCTGCTCCGGCGCGGGGTGCCGGTGAGCGCGCCGACCCGGGCCCGGCTCGGCGCGCTGGTCCGCACCATCGTCGACGAGTTGCCCCGCCGCACGGTGACCATCAAGGTCGCCGGCCACCTGCTCACCCTGCGCGGCCACGCCGCGGTGGTCGACGGCGAGCTGCGTCCGCTGGCCCCGGCGCCGATGGCGGTGCTGCGGGCGCTGGCGCAGACGCCGGGCCGGGTGCTGTCGCGTACCGCTCTGCTGCGGACGCTGCCGCGGGGCGCCGACGAGCACGCGGTGGAGATGGCGGTGGCCCGGCTGCGGGCCGGCCTGAAGGCGCCACGCGTCGTGCAGACGGTGGTCAAACGGGGCTACCGCCTCCGCGTCGACTGAGCCCCGCCGGCCCGGCGGTCACCGGGCCGGCGGGACTTCGACACAGGGCCTAACCGACCGGGGTCGGGAAACCCCGGTCGTGCTCGGCCTGAAGTCGCGCCATGGCGTGTTCGACAACTGTCACCAGGACCCGTTTGACCGAATCGCGCTGACGGGCGTCGGTCATCACCAACGGCACGTCCGGCGAGATGGCCAGGGCCTCGCGGACCTCGTCCAGTTCGTACTGCGGCGCGCCGTCGAACCGGTTGAGCGCGACCACGTACGGCAGGTTTCGGTTCTCGAAGTAGTCCAGCGGGGCGAACGCGTCGGTGATCCGGCGGGTGTCCACCAGCACCGCAGCGCCCACCGCGCCTCGGATGATCTCGTCCCACATGAACCAGAACCGGGTCTGCCCAGGCGTACCGAAGAGGTACAGGATCAGATCCTGTGCCATGGTGATTCGGCCGAAGTCCATGGCGACCGTGGTGGTCTCCTTGCCCGGCACCTTGGACGGGTCGTCGATGCCGACGCCGGCCGAGGTCATCACCGCCTCGGTGGTCAGCGGTGTGATCTCGGAGATCGCACCGACCAGCGTGGTCTTGCCGACACCGAAGCCACCCGCGACGACGATCTTCGCGGAGATGATTCCCCGGCTCTGGCGGGCCCCGGCGGGGTCATAGCTCGCGAAGTCCACTCAGCACCCTTCCCAGCATTTCCATCCGCTCCTCGTAACCTGTGGCGGGAGCGGCCGTCTGTAGCGTCAGCAGGCCCTCGGCCACCATGTCGGCGACCAGCACCCGGGCGACACCCAGCGGTAGCCGGGTGTACGCGGCGATTTCCGCAAGCGACTCGGGCCGGCCCTCGCAGACCATGGCGATGCGATGCTTGTCGTGCCCGGCGAAACGTGATTCGGCGATCTGGGTGGGACTGGCCACCAACACCGCTTCCAGCGCGATGTCCTGCAACGGCTCGGTCCGGCCCCGGGTGACCGCGTACGGCCGAACCAGCGCACCCCGTGGGTCACGCTGCCGTTCCATCCGCGATCACCTCCTCTGCCTTCCGCCCGCCGGTCCGGCGCACCCGTTACGACCGCACCGCGTCCCGGGGCAGCGGTACCAGCGCCGCACCGACCCGTTCCACAAGCAACGCCATCTCGTAGCCCACCTGGCCGACGTCGCAGCTACGCGCCGCGAGCACCGCCATCGACGATCCGTCGCTGATGGACATCAGGAACAGGTAGCCGCTGTCCATCTCGATCACTGTCTGCAACACGCCGCCTGCGCTGAACATGCGTGCGGCGCCCTCGGTCAGGCTCACCACGCCGGAGGTGATCGCGGCGAGCTGATCCGCCCGGTCCGCCGGCAGATCCCGGGAGGAGGCGAGCAACAGCCCGTCCGCGGACACCGCCACCACGTGGGCGATGCCTGCCACGCTGTCGGCGAAGTTGCTGAGCAGCCAACCCATGTCCTGTATGGCCGCTGGCCTGTTCATCGGCTCGTCTCCTTGGTCGAGGTGCTGATCTGACTGGCGCCGGCCGTCCGACCACGTTGGACGCCACGGTGATACGCCGACAGCAGACCGCGTACTTCGTCGGGGGTCCGGCGGCCGTGCTCACGCCCGCCGCGAGGCTCGATGCCACCGGGCACGAGCTGTGCCTGGGGCACCCGCTTGGGCAACCCCGACCGGGTCGTACCGGCGGGGGTGGGCTCGGCCGCCCGGCTGGCCCGTGACCAGCCCTCGTCGGCCGCCGTGCGCCAGGCGTCGTCCTCCGAGGGACCGGTTTCGGGCCCGGTGGACGGCGGTGGCGCGGACGGCGGTGGCGGCGCGGGCGGGGTCGGCGGCGCGCTCGGCGCCGGACCAGCCGTGCTGGCGGACGAGGAAGTGTACGACGGTGGCGGGGCGGGTGTCGCGGCGGCGGCCGCGCCCGGCGTACGCGTTGGCAACGGACTCCGTCCCCTGGTCGGCTCGACCGGAGCCGCCGGTGGACTGGCGGCCGCCTGCGGGGGTGGCTCGTCGAACTGTGGCCGGCTGAAGATCGTGGTGACGTCGTTGCCGTGCGACCGGAACCAGACCGCCTCCATCTCCCGGAAGATCGGCGCCTCGGAAGACTGCTCGGGTGGCACGGTGATCGGACGCGTCGGGGGCGGTGCGGTGGCAGCCAGGCTGGCGCCCAGTCCACGGAATCCGGAGCCGTCGAAATCTCCGCCACCGGGCTGCTGACCGGCGGCCGGGGCGAAATTGGTGGGCGCGGCGACCCCCGCACCCGCGACCGGCCCCACCGGCAGGCCGGGCCCCGCGGACTGACCCGGGTCACCGGCACCCCGGTTCGGCAGCGGATCGAGGGTGGGTTGCGCGACCGTCGGCGTGCCCGCGTTGAATCCGTTGAAGGCCGGCGGCGGCGTGCGGGCCGGTGGCGGGTCGGCGGGAGCCGCCTCCGTCGCCGGCCAGTGCGGGGCGGAGGAAGTCCCGTTGTGCCACCGGTCGACCAGGGTGGCGGTGTTGCCGCGGCCGGTGACCCCGGCCCCCTCGCCAAGACCGACCGACGCCAGCGGCGTCTGCTCGACCGCGAGCGGCTGCCGGGGTCGGGTGATCGCCTGGTCGCGACCGCGCAGGCTGGGCAGCACCACGGTGGCGGCCGGCAGGGTGACCTGCGCGACAGTGCCGCCCTCGACGTTACGCCGCAGCTCGACCCGGATGCCGTAGCGGGCCGCCAGCCGGCTGACCACCGCCAGACCCATCAGGCGGAACGCCGCCACGTCGACGGCGGATGGTGCGGCCAGCCGCCGGTTGAGTGAGTCCAGTTGCTCGTCGGAGAGGCCGAGGCCCCGGTCCTCGATCTGGATGAGCACGTAGTCCCGGATCCGCCGCCCGTCGGCCACCACTGTGGTGTTGGGCGGCGAGAAACGGGTGGCGTTGTCGAGCAGCTCGGCCACCAGCCGCACCACGTCGTTGACCGCGTGGGCCGCCACGGACACGTCGGTGTCGACCGTGCCGAACTCGATCCGGTTGTAGAGCTCCACCTCGGACTGCGCGGCCCGCAGCACGTCCACCAGCAGGGCGTCGTCGCGGCGCGGTACGGCCGAATCCGCACCGGCCAGCACGAGCAGGTTCTCGTCGTTGCGGCGCATTCGGGTGGCGAGGTGGTCGAGCTCGAAGAGCTGCGCGAGCCGCTTCGGATCCTCCTCGCCGCGCTCGATCGCGTCCAGCTCGCCGATCATGCGGTCGACCAGGGTCTGACTGCGTCGGGCCAGGTTCAGGAACATCGCCGAGACGCTGGTCCGCAGGGCCGCCTGTTCGGCCGCGACCCGGACCGCCTCCCGGTGGACGACGTTGAAGGCCGAGGCGACCTGCCCCACCTCGTCGCGGTTGCTGAGCTGGATCGGGTCGCGTACCTCGCGGACGATCTCGTCGACGCTGCCGTCGCTGACGTTGCCCATCCCCTGTAGCCGACGCACCGCCTCCGGCAGGTCGTGGTTCGCCACGGAGAGCGCGCCCTCCCGCAGCCGGCGCAGGGAGTGGTTCAGCGAGCGGGCCAGCACCACGGCCAGGGTCACCGCGATGATCAGCGTGAGCAGCACCAACGTGGTCTCGACGACGGCCTGCCGGATGACGTCGGAGCGGGCCTGTTCGGCCTGGGCGAGCAGGCGGCTCTGCAGCTCGATCTCGGCCCACCGCATCAGCTCGTTCACCGCGCCGATCGCCGCCGTGGCTTCCTGTGCGGTGAACGGCGCACGCTGGTTGACCGACCGGCTGATGTCGGTGGCGATCCGGTCGGCCAGCACCACCGCGTCACCGGAAACGGTGCTCTCGACCAAGGCACGCTGCACCGGGTCGGCCGCGAGCGAGAAGGCGACAAGCGCCTCCTGCTGCCCGGTGAGGGTGGCCACGAAGGCGGAGAACTGCTCGTTGTCCAGCCGGCCGCCACTCAGTGCCGTGAAGGTGACCGCTTCCTCCTCGGCGACGGCCGCCTTCGCCCGGGCGAAGGCGGCGACCGCTCGGCGGCTGTCACCGAGTTCCTCGTCGCCGGGCAACTGGGCCAGCCCGTCGCCGTAGGCGACCAGGTCGTTGAGGACCACGCCGTAGCGCAGCACCGCCTCGGCGACCTCCATCTGCTCCCGGGCGAGCACCTCCTGCCGGGTCCCGTCGAGGGTGTCCAGGTGCGCGTCGATGGCCGCGAGCCGGTCACGGACCGCCGCCGGCGCATCGCCGACCCGGTCCCGCTCCGCGCGGTACTCGTCGATCCGCTGCTGGGTCTCGCGAACCCGCAGGTTGTACGCGTCGGCCCGCTGTTGCGGTGCGGCGAGGTAGGCCGCCGCCGCCATCCGTTCGGCGTGCAGGTCGTTCGTCAGCGCGGAGACATCGATGGACAACGCCGTGAGTGCGCGGGACTGACTCGCGTCGTAGGCGCCCTCACCGACGGAGACCAGGCGGACCGTGGCCAGCGCGATGACCGCCGCCACGGGAACGACCAGAATCAGCGCCAGCTTGGACCGGATCCGCGCGTCGCGCAGCCGGGGCAGCCAACCGCCGTCCTTCTGCGCGGCGTCACCACGGGCGGGCAGGGTCGTCGGTCCGGTGCTCACGACATCGCCTCCGTCGATTTCTTCCCGCCAGGACCGCCGACCCGTACGCGGAGCGACGGCCGGCGCCACGCGCGGCACGGCCGCGATTTCATCAGACGAGATCGTGTTTGGGAAGCCGCAGGAGGGCAGGAAACGGTCGGACGGCACGCAACCCGTGATGCGGTCAACTAATACCTACATTTCCACAGCGCCCCTGAACAGGGCATGTAACTCCAGAGTGGCCATACGACTCGCCACAGTGAGCATTTGAAAACATTTGGTTACGCCAGTATGTGGGATCGGCGTCCCGAAACGTCTTCGCTGGCCCGCTTGACCACAGCGCCCGGCATTGGCAAGGTTTTGCAGGCTTCGCGCACACGGTACGGCAGAGCCGTCTCATTATCCACAGAGGACGGATGCGCCGCCGGTGACCGGGCCCCCGCCCGTGCCGCATCAGGAGGACCGAGTTGACCCCCTTCCGCTCCGCGACCGCCACGGCGCTCGTGTCGACCCTGCTCGCCACCACCCTCGGCGGCTGTCAGTTCGGCGGGGAGGAGCAGGACACAAGCCCGATTGTGATCGCCGCCGACCTGGAGCTCTCCGGTGCCGCGGCCGGGGTCGGCAAGGCGTACCGGCAGGCCCTGGAACTGAAGCGGGATCAGTTGAACGCCTCGGGGGCACTCAACGGCCGTAAGGTCGAACTATTGTTGAAGGACAACCGTTCCGACGCCAGTGAGTCACTGCGGAACATCGTCGACTTCAGCAACGACAAGCGGGTCACCGCCATCGTCATGGGTGGCTGCAACGAATGCGCGGTCGGTGCGGTGCGTACGGTCAATGAGAACCGGATCCCGACCATCGCGCTCGCGGCGGCCGGCGCCGTGGTGAACCCGGTCGCGGAACGCCGCTACATGTTCAAGCTGGCCCCCAACGCCGCCGACAACGCTGCGGCGCTCACCGTCGAGCTGCGCCGCCGCAACATCGACACGGTCGGCCTCCTGCGCAGCGACGACGCCTACGGCCAGGAGGGCGCAACGGCCCTGCGCCGCGAGTTCGGCAAGGTCGGCATCCAGGTGCTGACCGAGGCGTCCGCCCGCGGCACCGACACGGAGTTGGACGGGCAGGCCGGCAGGTTGGTCGCGGCAGACCCCGACGCCGTGATCATCTGGACCCCTCCGGAGCAGGCGATGCTCGCCTCCAGCGCGGTCAAGCGGGCCGACTACACCGGCTCCCTGTTCCTGGACGCCTCCGCCGCGGGCGACCTCTTCCTCGGCTCGGCCGCCAGGTCGGCGGAACGGGCCACCCTGGTCTTCACCCAGACGATGGTGATCGACGACGTCATCGCGACCACCCCCGCGAAGGCCGCGCGCCGTCAGTGGTTCCAGGACTACACCGCCAGGTACGGCGGCTACCACGGCTCCGCCTCGTTCGCCGCGGACGCGATCCAGCTGATCGCCGACGCGGAGCTGCGGGCCGGCGGACCCGTCGGCGAGGTCGACCGGGACCGCCTCCGCGACGTGCTGGAGACGTCCCAGATGGACGGCCTGTCCGGTCCGATCCGGATGACGCCGGACAACCACTCCGGGCTGATGCCGCAGGCGCTGACGACCCTGATCGCCCGCAACGGCCGCTGGCGTCTGGCCAGCTGAACCGCCGCAGGGCACCCGACGGCGCCTCAGCGGGTGGAGGTGGTTTCCCGCAGCCAGGGCAGGCTGCGCCGCTCGACGAGGACCAGCGCGGCGTAGAGCAGGATGCTGACCAGGGCGACGAGGATGATCGCGGCCCACGCGGTGGCGGTGTCGCCGATGCCGGCGTACTGCTGGATCACGTAGCCGAGGCCACCCTCACCGGCCTGGAACTCACCGATCACCGCACCGATCGCGGCCAGCGGCATGGCGACCTTCAGCCCCACGAAGATCTGCGGGAGCGCGGCCGGAAAGCGGACCTTACGGAACGTCTGCCAACGGGAGGCGTTCCAGGACCGCACCAGTTCGGCCAGTTCGGCCGGCGTGGTGGTCAGCCCGGTGGCGGTGGAGAGCACGATCGGGAAGAAGCAGAGCAGGAAGACCATGGTGAGGATCGGCTTCTGACCCCAACCGAGCGCCACCACCAGCAGCGGGCCCAGGGTGATCTTCGGAACGGCGTTGACCGCGACCAGCAGCGGGGTGAACATCCGCTCGACCGTCCGGGAGGCCGCCAGCGCCAGGCCGATCAGCACCCCGGCCACCGCGGAGAGTGCGAAGCCGAGCAGGATCTCACCGGTGGTGGCGACGGTGTGCTCCAGCAGCCGGGCCGGCCGGTCGGAGAATGCCGTGAGCACGTCACCGGGGGGCGGCAGGGCGGCCGGATGGATCAGCTCCAGCCGGGCCACCAGCCACCAGAGACCGAGCGCGACCAGCAGCCCGGCGGCCGGTAGCAGGGTGGCCGTCGTACCCGAGCGCAGGCCGCCCGCTCGCCACCGTCGGCCCCGCGGTACGGCCGGGGACTGCTCGGGGGCGAGCGTAGCCTCCGGCTGCCGTGGACGGACGTCGGTCATCGGATCCTCCTGCGGTTCAGCGCGTTCTGGTGAGCGGGGAGCAGAGCACGCCGCACCGGCGATGCGGTGCGGCGTGCTCTGTGCGGTACCGACTGGCTCAGGCCTTCGGCGCCAGGTTGAAGTCGATGATCTGGTCGGGGGTGAGGTCCGACTTCAGGGCGCCGGCACCACGCAGGATCGCGATGCTCTTGGCGACCCGGCCGCTGTCCAGCGTGCCCAGCGCGGTGCCGGAGTTGCTGGAGCGGACGTAGCCGGCCATCAACTGCAGCTCGGCGGCAGCGGCGGCGGGCACGACCGCCTCGGCGTTCTTGGCCAGGATCTCGGCCGCTTCCTGCGGGTTCGCCAGGGCGTACTCCAGACCCTTGAGCAGCGCCTCGGTGAACCGCTTGACCTGCTCCGGCTTCTCGCTGGCGTACTGCTTGGAGGTGATCAGCACGTTGCCGTAGAGGTCCTGCATCACGTTGCTGTACGGCAGCAGGACGGCCTTCTTCTTGGTGACCGCCTCGATGGTCGGCTGGCCGACCACGAACTGCCCGATGCCGTCGACGGAACCGGAGGCCAGCGTGCCCATCAGGGTCTGCGCCTCGCCGTTGACCCACTTCACCTTGGTGTAGTCGATGCCGGCCATGCGGGCGTACGTCGGGAAGAGGTTGCGGACCACCGAGCCGGGGGTGTCGGCGAGAGTCTTGCCCTCCAGGTCCTTCGGGGTGGTGATGCCCGTGTCGTCGACGGTGGCGATGGCCGCCATGGTGCGCTGCTGGATGGCGGCCACCGCGACGAAGTCCTTCGCGTCACCGTTGCCGAGTTGAAGCAGCCCACCGGTCAGGTCGATCGGGCCGAAGTGCGCCTGACCGCCGACGACCGTCTGAATCACGGCGCCGGTGCCCTGCCCCGGCTTGATTTCGACGTCGAAGCCGGCGTCCTTGAAGTAGCCCTTCTCCTTGGCCACCCAGGCGTAGGCGTCGCGCCCGAAGTTGCCGAACGAGGTGAGGTAGGTCACCTGCTCCAGGGACGAGCCGACGTCGTTGCCGTCAGCGTCATCCGAGCCGCTGCTGCACGCGGAGACCAGGGCGAGCGCGGTGGCCATCGTGGCCGCGGCGACCGTACGGGTCAGCCTTCTCATCAGTGCACCTTGTCCTTTCCAACCGGGGCGTCGGGCCGCCGGAAGGGAGTTGTCGGGGCGGCACCGGCAGCCGGATGGAAGCCGACACCGCGTATCGAGGGGGACTCTCGCGGGCACAGCGTACGAGAACCCCACCTTTGCGACGCCAGGCGTACCGGGTTGCGGAACGGATACAAAGTGATGTCCACCCCGGACGGTGCGATACAGGACCGGGGCCGATAGCCTTTGCCAGTTCCTGACTATCCACTCAGGGGAGGCCCGTCGGCGATGATCCGAATCTCCGAGGTGTCCCGCACCTTCGACGGCCGCGCCGGTCGGGTCGAGGCGTTGCGGGGCATCAACCTCGACGTCGCCGAGGGTGAGTTCGTCGCTGTGCTCGGCCGCTCCGGGTGCGGCAAGTCCACCCTGCTGCGGCTGATCTCCGGTCTGATCCCGGTCACCTCCGGCGAGGTCACCGTGGACGGCAGGCCGGTCACCGGACCGCGCCGGGACATCGCCATGCTGTTCCAGCGGCCGGCCCTGCTGCCCTGGCGCACCGTGCTGGACAACGTCCTGCTGCCGGTGGAGGTCTTCGGCTGGAAGCGGGCCGCGCACCGTGACCGGGCCCGTGCCCTGCTCGACGTGGCCGGGCTCTCCGGCTTCGAGAAGCGGCTGCCGCACGAACTGTCCGGTGGCATGCAGCAGCGGGTCTCGCTGTGCCGGTCTCTGATCGGCGACCCCCGGGTCATGCTGATGGACGAACCCTTCTCCGCGCTCGACGCGCTCACCCGCGAGGAACTCGCCGGCGAACTCCAGCGGGTGCACATGCGCAGCGGCGCGACGGTCGTCTTCGTCACCCACTCCATCGACGAGGCGGTGCTGCTCGCCGACCGGGTGGTGGTGCTCAGCCCGCGCCCCGGCCGCGTCCGCAAGGTCGTCGAGGTGACCATTCCCCGCCCTCGCACCCTGGGCCGCAACGCGCACCTGACCGAAGTCGCCCAGGTCAGTGCCGACCTGCACGAGCTGCTGATGGAACGCGACCAGCCGGCGGGAGCTGGCACGGAGACGATGAGCGAGCCCAGCGAGGTGACGCGATGAGCGAGCGAATCATTCGGCTCGGTGCGATGGTGCCTCATCGCGCCGCCGAGCGCAGCGAGGTGGCGGGATGAGCATGCGGGTGGCCGTCTTCACGGAGCCGCACCGGGGTGCCACCTACGACGACCAGCTCCGCTTCGCCCGGCTCGCCGAGCAGGGCGGCTTCGACGCCTTCCTCCGAGCCGACCACTACCAGGCCATGGGCGACGAACCGGCGCTACCCGGCCCGACCGACGCCTGGCTGACCCTGGCGGCGCTCGCTCGGGAAACCAGCCGGATCCGGCTGGGCACCCTGGTCACCTCCGCGACGTTCCGGCTACCCGGCCCGCTGGCCGTGATGGTGGCCCAGGTCGACCAGATGAGTGGCGGGCGGGTCGAGCTCGGCATCGGTGCCGGCTGGTACGCCCGGGAGCATGTCTCGTACGGCATCCCGTTCCCCAGCACCAGTGAACGCTTCGACCGCCTCGCCGAACAGCTCGAAGTGATCACCGGCCTCTGGCGCACCCCGTCCGGCGGGACCTTCAGCTACGTCGGCGACCACTACCGGCTCACCGAATCGCCGGCTCTGCCCAAACCGGTGCAGACCCCCGGCCCTCCGGTGATCGTCGGTGGGCGGGGCCCCAAGCGCACCCCGGAGCTTGCCGCCCGGTACGCCGACGAGTTCAACGTCCCCTTCACCAGCGTCGAACAGGCCCGTGAGGCGTACGAGCGGGTCCAGGAGGCGAGTCAACGGGTCGATCGCCCCGGCACCGGACGTCGGCCGTTGACGCTCTCCGCCGGCATCGTGGTGGCGATTGGGCGTACCGACAGCGAGGCCCGCCGGCGAGCGGCGCCGCTGCACGTCAAGAGCGCTCTACCACCCGAGGATCCGGTGGTCGGCTCACCGCAGCAACTCATCGACCGGATCGGCGAGTTCGCAGCGATCGGCACCACCCGGGTGCATCTACGCCTGATCGACCTCAGCGACCTGGACCACCTGGAACTGATCGCCGCCGAGGTGCTCCCCCGACTGGACGGAATCCGATGACCGAGACGCCACCCGAGGTTGCCACGTCCGGCTCCGAGCCTGTGCTCGGCCCGGTCGGACAGGAGATCGTCTTCGAGAACGACCGGGTCCGGGTCTGGCACATCCGGCTGGAGCCCGGTGAGCGCCAGCCGCTGCACCGGCACGACCACCCCTATCTCGTGGTGGCCGTCCAGGGCGCGAAGAACCTCGTGCAGACGGTCGACGGTGTGCGGATCGACGCCGACGAACCGACCGGCGGGGTGGTCTATCGCGATCCGGGAGCCGTGCACATGCTCACGAACGTCGGCGACACGACATACCTGGCCCGGCTGGTCGAGCTCAAGTAGACCCGCCGCGAGCAGGTCATACGTCCGTCCACGGCGTGCCGGTGGCGATTGGTGGAAACGGACCGTAACGTGCCGGTCATGGCCCATCGGACATCGAGCCGACTACTGTTCACCGCCTTCGGCCTCAGCCTGCTGGCCGGTGCCGGTCAGCTCGGTCTCGCCTTCGGCTTCGGCATCGTGCGGCTCACCGGAAGCTTCACCGGCGCGAGCATCAACCAGTGGCCGGCCCAACTCGTCTGGGCCGGCTGGTTCGCCACGAACGCCGCCGTGATCGGTGCCGTGCTCACCGAGCGGCTGGCCCGGCACGGCGGGCAACTCACCGGCACCCCGCGGCAACTGGCCGTGGCGGGCAGCGCCGCTCTCGGCGCCACGGTCGTGGCACCGCTGTGCATGCAGCCGGCCCGCAGCGCCGAACTCATCTCGGTCGATCCGGTCTGGGCCGTGGCGATCTGTGCCGGGCTCGGCGCGGTGGTCGGCGCCGGTGCCGCGCTGGCCGTGCTGGTCCGGCCGCCCTTCGCCTGGAACATGGCGGCGGTGGCCGCAGCGGTCTGGCTACTGGCGTTGCTGTCCGTGCTGCCGTCGCTGGGGGCGAGCGGCACGCTGACCCCGGTGCGCCTCGGCGTGCTGGAGCCGGCCTGGCTCGCCGCCGGCACCGCGCAGCAGTTGGCGCTGCTGATCCTGCCGATGGTGACCCTGCTGGCTGGCGCGGCGACCGCGGCGGCGGCCCGGTGGCGGGGGCATCCTCCACTTGTCAGTGGGCCCAGTGGGATCGCCGGCCCGGTACTGGTGGCCTTCGCCTACCTGGCCGCCGGCCCGGGTGACACGAGTGACCGGTACCAGTTGACCCCCTACTATGCGGCGCTGATCGCGGTGTTGGTCGGCGCGCTCGGTTCGGCAGCGGCAGCCCTGCTGCCCTGGCCGCTCACCGGCGGGCTCGCCCACCGGGCCGCGCCCACCAGCGGGACCGCCATCGAGCCGACCGCCATCCTCCAACCGTTGCCGGCGACCCCCGCGCTACCCGCGTCGGCCACGTCCTCGGCCGACGCGGCGGCCACCTCGGCGGGCCAGGTCGTCGTTATCGACGACGGCACCGAGACCGACCGGTCGACCGGCGGTACCCGCCCCGACGACGGTTCCCGCGCCGCTGCCGACGGCTCACCGCCGCACTGGCACTGGCCGATCGCGCACACCGACCCGCCCGCCGCCGCGGCCACGCCGACCGCCGGCGATGCGGTAACCCCCGAGCAGGCCGTCGCCGTCACCGCACCACCGGCGGCCGCGCCAGCAGCCGACTCGGAAGGCACCGACACCGAAGCGCCCCAGGACAGCGCTCCGGATGGCGACGATGCCGAGCACGCGGTCACCACCCCGGAGCCCGAGGCGGCGACCGATCCGGCGCCGGTGGGCGATGGCAGCGACCTGCCCCGGGCGGCACCGACCACCATGGAGACCGAGGCCCCAGCGGACGATGCCGGAGACCGCTCGGCGGCGGAGGCACCGCCCGAGGTGGCACCGCGGCCTCGGCAACGGCTCGCGCTGCCCGACCTCGGTCGCGCGCCGGCCGAGCCCGCCGCACCCGAATCATCCGGCCTCACCGCGGCTCTCCCGGAGACCCCGGAGGTCTCCATCGAGACGGCGGCCACCGCCCGTGACCTCACGGCCGCCTTCACGAAGCCGCCCGCCGTCCGGGCCGAGGACGTCCAGCCCGACGGCGAAGCGGAGAAGACCCGGCGTGGGCTGTTCCGACGCGGCCGGTCCCGGTCCGCGGAGAATGCCGCGACCGAGCAGGACGAACCGCTGCCGGCGCAGGATGAGGAGTACGTCGACTGGGTCGCCGGGCTCAGCCGGCCACATGACGACGACGAGTCCAACCCGCCGAAGGGACCACGCCGCTCCCTGCGGTCGACCGGGCGGCATCACCGACACTGAGCACCCGCCCGCACCCCAGCGGCCGTCGACCCCACCGCTCACCGCTCGTTCACCGTGGGTGCCTGCCGGGGCGGTAAGACTTCAGCGCCCCATGTCTGAGTGACATGATCGCGTCACACCGACATGAGGCGCTGAAGTCTTACCCGCTCTCCGCCCCGACCGGTCAGGCCAGTGGCAGGTAGACCCGTCCGCCGGAGGCGACAAACTCGTCGGACTTGTCCTGCATGCCGCGGGCCGCGTACTCCTTGAGATCCTGGGTGATCTTCATGGAGCAGAACTTCGGCCCGCACATCGAGCAGAAGTGTGCGGTCTTCGCCGGCTCGGCGGGCAGCGTCGCGTCGTGGTAAGACCGCGCGGTCTCCGGGTCCAGCGAGAGGTTGAACTGGTCCTCCCAGCGGAACTCGAACCGCGCCTTCGACAACGCGTCGTCCCAGGCCTGCGCTCCCGGATGTCCCTTCGCCAGGTCGGCCGCGTGCGCCGCGATCTTGTACGCGATCACCCCGGCCTTCACGTCATCCCGGTCGGGCAGTCCGAGGTGTTCCTTCGGCGTGACGTAACAGAGCATCGCGGTGCCGAACATGCCGATCATCGCCGCCCCGATGGCCGAGGTGATGTGGTCGTACGCGGGCGCGATGTCGGTGGTCAGCGGACCGAGCGTGTAGAAGGGTGCCTCGTGGCACCACTCCTGCTGAAGATCGACGTTCTCCTTGATCTTGTGCATCGGCACGTGCCCCGGACCCTCGATCATCACCTGCACGTCGTACTCCCAGGCGATCTTCGTCAGCTCGCCGAGGGTACGCAGCTCAGCGAACTGTGCCTCGTCGTTGGCGTCCGCGATCGACCCGGGCCGCAGGCCGTCACCGAGGGAGAACGTCACGTCGTAGCGGGCCAGGATCTCGCACAGCTCCCGGAAGTTGGTGTAGAGAAAGTTCTCCTCGTGGTGCGCCAGGCACCAGGCCGCCATGATCGAGCCACCGCGCGACACGATGCCGGTCACCCGGTCCACCGCCAGCGGGACGTACGGCAGCAGCACCCCGGCGTGCACCGTCATGTAGTCCACACCCTGCTCAGCCTGCTCAATCACGGTGTCCCGGAACACCTCCCAGCTCAGCTTCACCGGATCACCGCCGACCTTCTCCAGCGCCTGGTAGATGGGCACCGTGCCGATCGGCACCGGCGAGTTACGCACGATGGCCTCG
Organism: Verrucosispora sp. WMMD703; assembly: GCF_049178935.1. Taxonomy (NCBI): domain Bacteria; kingdom Bacillati; phylum Actinomycetota; class Actinomycetes; order Micromonosporales; family Micromonosporaceae; genus Micromonospora; species Verrucosispora sp. WMMD703. The sequence goes on from NZ_JBMHMM010000004.1 coordinate 5,935,287, forward strand.
CGCGTCTCGTGGATCCGCTTGCCGGTGGACAGGTCCATCACCGTGTCCGCACCCCATCGGGTGGCCCAGGTCAGCTTCTCCACCTCCTCGGCCACCGACGAGGACACCGCCGAGGTGCCGATGTTCGCGTTGACCTTGACCAGGAACGCCTTGCCGATGATCGCCGGCTCACACTCCGGGTGGTTGACGTTGAGCGGCAGCACGGCCCGCCCGGCCGCGATCTCGTCCCGGACGAATTCCGGCGCCAGCCCCTCGCGGATCGCCACGAACTCCATTTCCGGCGTGACGACACCGGCACGGGCATATGCGAGCTGCGTCGGCCGCTTGCCGTCCGAGCCGGCCAGTGGGGTTCCGGCACCGCGTACCGGTGCCACGTCGGCCCGCTCGGCGATCCATGGTCCCCGCAACGGCGACAGCCCGACCTCTGGATCCGAGCCCGGTCCGGAGGTGTCGTAGAGCCGTACCGGCGGGTTGTCCCCGGTCAGCTCCACCTCCGCGAACGGCACCCGGACGTCCGGCCGTGATCCCTCGACGTACACCTTGCGACGTGCCTGCATGACAGCCTCCCTGATCAGGCGGACCAGCCGAAGTGGTCCATCGGTCCACGGCCCGCGCCCAGCTCCCAGTCCCGCGCGCCGGTCAGCGCCCGGGTCACGTACTCCTTGGCCGCCCGGACCGCCACCGGCACCGGATCGCCCAGCGCCAGCCGCACCGTCACGGCCGCCGAGAACGAGCAACCGGTGCCGTGGGTGTGCCGGGTCGGCACCCGCGGGGCACGCAGCACCGTCGTCCCATCCGGGCCGTGCAGCACGTCCACCGCCTCCGCACCGGCGTCCACGTCGCCGCCGGTCACGATCACCCACTCCGGTCCGCCGGCCGCCAGGGCCCGCGCCGCCGTGGTCATCTCCGCCACGTCGGTCACGGCCGCCCCGGTGAGGGCGGCGGCCTCCGCGCTGTTCGGTGTGGCCACCCGGGCGTACGGCAGCAACCGCTCCACCGCCTCCACCACGCCGAGCTGGTGTCCGCTGGTGGCCACCAGCACCGGGTCGACGACCAGTTGCGGTAGCCGGTCGGCCGCCGCCGCGTCGGCGATCGCGGCCGCCACGGCCGGGGTGCCCAGCATCCCGGTCTTGACCGCCCGTACCGCGAAGTCCGACAGCACGCTGTCCAGCTGATCGGTGACCAGTCGCGGGGGCAGCGGCAGCACCGCGTCCACGCCCCGGGTGTTCTGCGCGGTGACCGCCGTCAGCACGCTCGTGCCGTACGCGCCGAGCGCGGCGAAGACCTTCAGGTCGGCCTGGATGCCGGCGCCGCCACCGGAGTCGGAACCGGCGACGGTCAGCACGGTGGTTGGGGTCACGGCAGTTCCTCTTGGTCTGGGGTTGTCTTGTGGTTGCGGTTGGGGGCTGCGGCCGACCGTGCCCACTCCGGGCGGTCAGGCTTGATCCCTGCGTGGGCACGGTCGGCCGCAGCCCCGTCGTGGTCATCGCCCGCCGGAACGTGCCAGCTTGGCGGATTCTTGGCGGGTTCCGGAGCGGTCGTGGCGTGGAAGGCGGCGGTCAGGGTGCTTGCTGTCTGCTGTGGGTCGTTGGCGCGCATGATGGCGCCGAGGACTGCCACTCCGGTGGCTCCGGCCTGGACGCAGGCGTGTACCTGGTCGGGGGTTTCGATGCCGCCGAGGGCCAGCGCGGGCACCGGGCTCAGCCGGATCAGCTCGGCCAGCCCTGCGGCGAGCAGGGGCGGGCCGTAGCCAGGCTTGGTGCGGGTGGGGAAGACCGGCGAGAGGGTCACGTAGTCCTCGGTGGTGAGCCGGCGCAGTTCCGCCGGGTCATGGCAGGAGCGGCCGACCAGGTCGGCGGGGGGCGGTGGATACGGCCCGGCCGCCGACAGATGCAGCGCGGTCAGGGAGCTGCCGGTGCCGGTGGCGCCGGCCCAGGTGCGGGAGCCGGCTTTCTCGGCGCTGGCCGGCCGGCCCGGCTTGTCGCCCAGCAGCGGGTCGGGGCCGGCGACGAGGAGAGTTCCGCCGACCTCGGTCAGGATCGACCGCAGCTCGACGGCGAGGGCGAGGCGTTCGACGCGCGGCAGATCCCTCTCCCGCAGCACCACCCAGCCCACTCCCCCGGCCACGGCCGCCGCCACCACCCGAACCAGCCCACCCCGCGCCACCCGCCGATCCGTCAGCAGCACGACCCCCGAGGGCACTTGGATCTTGGTACGAACCGGCCCCTGTAGGGGCGCTCCCAGGCCAAGATTCACGAGATCAGCTTGTGCGGTCACAGGTGGGGGCGGCCTTCGTCTTGGGTGGAGGGCAGGGCGTGGAAGCGGCGGGGGATGCGACCGGCGGCGTGGGCGAGGCGGCCGGCGGCGATCGCGTACCGCATCGCGGTGGCCATCGCCACCGGGTCGGCGGCCCGGGTCACCGCGCTGGCCAGCAGCACCGCGTCACAGCCCAGCTCCATGGCGAGCGCCGCGTCGGAGGCGGTGCCGATCCCCGCGTCCAGGATCACCGGCACGCTCACGTCCTGCCGGATGAGCCGGATGTGATGCGGATTGTTGATCCCCAGGCCGGAGCCGATCGGCGCGCCGGCCGGCATCACCGCCGCGCAACCGACGTCGGCCAGCCGCCGTGCCAGCACCGGGTCGTCGGAGGTGTACGGCAGCACGGTGAACCCGTCGTCGACCAGTTCCTCGGCGGCGCGCAGCAACTCCACCCCGTCGGGCAGCAGCGTCCGCTCGTCGCCGATCACCTCCAGCTTGACCCAGTCGGTCTCGAACGCGTCCCGGGCCAGCCGGGCCACCTTCACCGCCTCGCCCGCCGTGTAGCAGCCGGCGGTGTTGGGCAACAGCCGCACCCCACACCGGTCGAGCAGGTCCAGCAGACCGCCCGAGCCGCCGGGCACCGTTTCGACCCGGCGCAGCGCCAGGGTGACCAGCTCGGTGCCGGACGCCCGGATCGCCTGCTCAAGCACGTGCAGGTTGGCCGCGCCGCCGGTACCGAGGATCAGCCGGGAGTTGAACCGGACACCGCCCAGCTCGAAGGCGCTCGATTCGCTGTCCATCCGACTCACCCGCCCTGGGCGGCGCTGAGCACCTCGACCCGGTCGCCGCCGCGCAGCACCGTCGCCGGCCAACCGGTACGCGGCACCACCTCACCGTTGACCGCCACCGCGACACCGCGCTGTTGGCCGGTGATGTCGCGGACCAGGTCGGCCACGGTCAGTCCGTCCGGCAGGCTGCGCCCGGCACCGTTCACCGTCAGTTCCACGAGTTCTCCTCCGTCGAGTGCGGGAAAGCGCCAGCGACCGGTGCGCCCACGACGCCGGGCGGGTCGGCGAACCGGTCCGGCCGGAAGGGCGCCAGCAGTGTGTCGGAGTTGCCCTCCCCGGTGACCAGATCGGTGATCAGGTCGGCGGTGACCGGGGTCAGCACGATCCCGTGCCGGTGGTGGCCGGTGGCGACCAGGACGTCCGGGTGCCCCGGCAACGGGCCCAGGATCGGCGCATTGTCCGGTGTGCCGGGGCGCAGCCCCGCCAGCGTCTCCACCAGGTCGTACTCGGCGATCTCGGGCAGCAGATCGACGGCGGCCCGCAGCAGCCGCAGCACCGCTCCGGCGGAGACGTCCAGGTCGGAGCGCTCCTCGACGGTCGCGCCGACGACCACCTCACCGCTGTCGCGCGGCACCAGGTAGACGTGCTCGCCATCGGCGTACCCCCGGATCACGTGCCGAAAGCCTGGCGGCCCGCCATCCGGCGCGCGCAGCCGCAGCACCTGTCCCTTGACCGGACGGACCGGCAGGCCGGTCAGGGCCGCGCTGCCGCAGCCGGCGGCGACCACCGTCGCGCCGGCCGTGACGTCGGACAGCCGGCGCACCGGCTCGGCGACCAGCACCGCTCCCGCCCGCTCCGCCGCCAGCCGCAGCGCCGGTACCAGCCGGCGCGGGTCGACCTGATGGTCGGTGGCGGCGAGCGCGCCGCCGCGCACCCGGGGCGCCAGCGCCGGCTCGCGATCGCGCAGCGGCGACGGGCGCAGCGGCGTCACCGGCAACCCCAGCTCCTGCTGGTACGCCCAGAGCCGACGTGCCTCGGCGAGGTCGTCGACGGTCAGCCCGACCATCAGGGTGCCCTCGGTCCGGTAGCCGATGTCGGCGCCGGTCACCTCGGTCAGTTCGGCGGCGAACCCGGGCCAGCGGCCGGCCGACTCGGTAAGCAGGGCGGTCAGCTCCCGCTCGCCGAAGTACGCCTCGGCGACCGGTGCCAGCATGCCGGCAGCCACGTGCGAGGCGCCCGACCCGGGTGCCGGATCGTGCACGACCACGCGCAACCCGCGCGCCGCGCACCGCCAGGCGACCGCCCACCCGATCGGCCCGCCCCCCACGACGGCCACATCGGGCCGGCGCTGCGACACCACGTTGGTGGTGGCGGGGCGGCCGGTCATGTCAGCGCCCGAACCAGCTCGGCGGCGGCGCGGGCGGGATCGGCGGCTCCGGAGAGCGCACCGACCACCGCCACCCCGTACGCGCCGGCGGCCCGCAACTCGGGCACGTCCGCCGCCGTCACCCCACCGATGGCGATCACCGGCACCTCGACCGCCTCGACCACCGCCCGGACACCTGCCACACCGATCGGCGGTGGCAGCCCGTCCTTGGTGGCGGTGGCGCGGCACGGCCCCACCCCCAGGTAGCTCGCCCCGGCGGTTACCGCCGCGAGCGCGGTTGCCGGTTCCCGCGCGGTGGCGCCCAGCACCGCCGCCGGTCCGAGCACCTCCCGGGCCGCCGCCACGGGCAGGTCGTCGGCACCGACGTGGCCGCCGGCGGCGCCGGTGGCCAGTGCCACGTGCAGTCGGTCGTTGACCAGGCAGGGCACTCCGTACGGCGCACCGAGGGCCAACACCTGCCGGGTCAGCTCGTACGCCTGCCGGTCGGTCGCGCTGTCCTCCACGCGGACCTGCACCACCAGCTGGGTGTGGGCCACCGGAAGCACGGCACGGAGCACGGCGAGCGGATCCCGCCCGGCGCGGGTGTCGGTGATCAGATGCAGTCGTCCCAGGGACGGCACGGCAACACTCCTCCCTGCGCCGGCATTACCCGGATCAGGTTCGACGGTCGGGGGCTCACAGCCCCCCTCTCAGCCCGGTACACCGGGCTCCCGTGGGTTCGTTGGGTGTCACCGTACGTCGTTTCGCCGGCTCCGCCAAGCCCGTCCCGCGCCGCCGGTGGCGGCGCGGGCCACCCGGTCATGCCGACTCCGCCACGGCCTGCTGAACGGACTCGCGGCAGCACGGCGGCCGGAAAAAGGCCGGATATGCAGTGACTCACACCAATAGGAATGGCCCCGTTACCAAAACGTTACAAGGCTCCACCTTGCTCGAAACTAGATTCACTAACGCAAATTGAGTGATCGGATCGGCTGAGTCGGCACCCAGACCTCGCTCGTCAGGTATGGGCGGTCGGACCGACGGGAGTGACCACCGCCGTCCACTCCGAACCGTCCCACGGACAGAGGAGATCTTCGTGCCCCGACTCAGTCGGCGCCGAGCCCCGCTCGCCGCAGTCACCATGGCGTTACTCGCCCTTGCACTCATCCTGGCCGCCGCACCGGCCCCGATCACCGGCCCCGCCGCCGCTCAGGCCGCCCGCCCCACCGTTCCGGTCGCCGCGGCGGCGGTGGAGCCGTTCTCCGTCCTGGTCTTCTCCAAGACCGCCGGATTCCGACACGACTCGATCCCGGCCGGCATCAGCGCGATCCAGCAACTCGGCACGGCGAACGGGTTCACCGTCACCACCACCGAGGACAGCGCCGCCTTCACCGACACCAACCTCGCCAGGTTCCAGGCGGTCATCTGGTTGTCGACAACCGGTGACGTGCTCAACGCCAGCCAGCAGGCGGCCTTCGAGCGCTACATCCGCGCCGGTGGCGGATACGTCGGCGTGCACGCCGCGTCGGACACCGAGTACGACTGGGCCTGGTACGGCCAACTGGTCGGTGCCTACTTCAACAACCACCCGGCCAACCAGACGGCGACGGTGAAGGTCGAGGACACCACCCACGAGTCGACCCGGCACCTGCCGGAGCGGTGGTCCCGTTACGACGAGTGGTACAACTTCCGCACCAACCCCCGCGCCCGTCAGGTGCAGGTGCTGGCCTCGCTCGACGAGCGCAGCTACAGCCCGGGCAGCGGAGCGATGGGGCACGACCACCCGATCGCCTGGTGCCAGAACTTCGACGGTGGCCGGTCCTGGTACACAGGTGGCGGGCACACCCAGGATTCCTTCGCCAACGCCGAGTTCCGGCAACACCTGCTCGGTGGTATCCAGACCGCTGCCGGGGTGGTGCACGCCGACTGCGGTGCCGGCCGGGCCGCCAGCTTCGAGAAGGTGACCCTGGACAGCAACACCAGCAACCCGATGGAGCTGGACATCGCCCCCGACGGGCGGGTCTTCTACATCGAGCGCGACGGCCGGGTGCAGATCATCAAGCCGGACACCGGCCAGACGGTCACCGCGCTGCGGCTGAGCGTCTTCGCCGGCAACGAGGACGGCCTGCTGGGCATCCGGCTCGACCCCAACTTCGCCAGCAACGGGTGGGTCTGGCTCTACTACGCCCCGAGCGCGGGTGGCTCCCGCAACCACCTGTCCCGGTTCACAGTCACCGGAGACACGATCAACCCGTCGAGCGAGCGGGTCGTCCTGGAGGTGCCCACGCAGCGCAACACCTGCTGCCACATGGGCGGGACGATGACCTTCGACTCGGCCGGCAACCTGTACCTGGCCACCGGGGACAACACCAACCCCTTCGAGTCCGGTGGCTACAGCCCGTTGGACGAGCGCTCCGGCCGGTCTGACTACGACTCGCAGCGCACCGCCGGAAACACAAACGACCTGCGTGGAAAGGTGCTCCGGATCCGGCCGCAGGCCGACGGGACGTACACCATTCCGGCCGGCAACCTGTTCGCCCCGGGCACCGCGCGGACCCGGCCGGAGATCTACGCGATGGGTCTGCGCAACCCGTTCCGGATCGGCATCGACCCGGTCACCGACGTGCTCTACGTCGCCGACTACGGCCCGGACGCCACCACCAGCAACCCGAACCGGGGCCCGGCGGGACTGGTGGAGTGGAACATCGTCGACCGGCCCGGCAACTTCGGCTGGCCGTACTGCCACGGGTCGAATCAGGCGTACAACGACTACCAGTTCCCGTCCGGCCCGAGCGGATCGAAGTTCAACTGCGCCGCGCCGGTGAACAACTCCCCGAACAACACCGGCCTGACCAACCTGCCGGCGGCCATCCCGGCCACCGTCGACTACGGCTACGGCGGTGACTCCCGGTACCCGGAGATCGGCGGCGGTGGAGCGCCCATGGCCGGACCGGTCTACCGGTACGACCCGAACATCTCGTCCCGCCGCCAGTGGCCGGCGTACTTCGACGGCAAGGCCATGTTCGGCGAGTGGAACCAGTCGCGGATGTACACCATGCAGGTCAGCCGGGACGGCAAGTCCCTTGTCGACATCAACCGGATCCTCGACCAGATGACCTTCGTCCGGCCGATGGACTTCGAGTTCGGCCCCGACGGCGCGCTGTACCTGATCGAGTGGGGCAGCGGCTTCGGCGGCAACAACGACAACTCCGGCGTCTACCGGATCGACTACACGGCCGGTGCCCGCGCCCCGATCGCGGTCGCCTCGGCGAACCCCACCTCCGGAGCGCCACCGCTCGCCGTCACCTTCTCCAGCGCCGGCTCGCGCGACCCCGACGGCGGAGCGCTCACCTACGCCTGGACGTTCGGCGACGGCGGCACCTCCACCCAGGCCAACCCGACCCACACGTACGCCCAGTCCGGGAGTTACACGGCGCAGCTGCGGGTGACCAACCCGGCGGGACGGAGCGCGGTGGCGAACGTGCCGATCACCGTCGGCAACACGGCACCGACCGTGACCATCGAGTTCCCGCCGGACGGTGGTTTCTTCGCCTGGGGTGACCAGGTCGCCTACACCGTCAAGGTCACCGACCCGGAGGACGGGACGATCGACTGCGACGAGGTCGAACTCCAGGTCCTGCTCGGCCACGACGAGCACGCCCACCCGCTGGAGCGGCACACCGGCTGCACCGGCACGGTGCAGACACAGCTCGCCGACGGCCACGGGGCGGAGGCGAACGTCTTCACCGTGCTGGAGGCGACCTACACCGACCAGGGCGGGTCCGACGGGGCCGAGCCGCAGACCGGCCGGGCGCTCGTGGTCCTTCAGCCGAAACGCAAGGAGGCCGAGTACTACTCCGCCACCGGGCGGGTGACGGGCGCCACCGGGGGCGGCACCGCCGGGGTGGAGCGGGAGACCACAGGTGACACCGCCGGCGGTGGGCAGAACATCGGATTCATCGAGGACGGCGACTGGTGGTCGGTGAGTCCGGCCAGCCTGACCGGCGTCACCTCGATCCAGTTCCGGGTCGCCTCGGCCACCTCCGGCGGCCGGATCGAGGTACGCGCCGGAGCCGCGGACGGACCACTGATCACCACCGCCAACGTGACCGGTACCGGAGCATGGCAGACGTACACCGACATCACCGCGCAGATACCCAACGGCGCCGCCGCGGAGGGCGCGTTGTACTTCGTCGCCCGGGACCCGAACGGCGGCTCCGGCACCCTGTTCAACGTCAACTGGATGGACTTCGTGGGCCCCGGGGTGAGCGGCAACGCCCCACCGACGGTCACCGCCTCGGCCACCCCGACCAGCGGGACCGGGCCACTGGCCGTGGCCTTCACCGGTACGGCGACCGATCCGGACGGGGACACCCCCCTGACGTACGCCTGGGACTTCGGCGACGGTGAGAGCGCGGACACGCTCAGCGCCACCCACACGTACACCACGCCGGGCAGCTACACCGCCACCCTGACGGTCACCGACAGCCGGGGCGCGCGGGGGCAGGCCAGCGTGCCGATCCGGGTCGACGGGGCGGGCAACCCCTGCCAGGCCGAGCCGGGGCAACTGCGGTCCGACGAGTTCACCGGCACCTCCCTTGATCGTCAGCGGTGGACCGGCGTGGTGCGCGGAACCGAGTCGTACTCCCTCGCCGACGGTTCGCTGCGGCTGCCCACCGCGGCGGGTGACCTCTACGGCACCCGCAACGACGCCACGAACCTGGTGCTCCAGCCCGCGCCCAGCGGGGCCTGGCAGGCGACCACCCGGGTCACCGTGGCGGCCCGGGCCGACTACCAGCAGGCCGGTCTGCTGATCTACGGCGACGACGACAACTACGCCAAGCTGGACCTGGTCTACGGTGGAAACCGGAAGGTCGAGTTCCTCCGGGAGACCGCCGGCACCCCGCGCAACGAGAGCGCGGACTCCACCGCGGCGCCCACCGGTGACACCATCCATCTGCGACTGACAAGTGACGGGACGAACCTGACCGCCGCCTACTCGACGGACGGGCAGACCTTCACCGCGGTCGGCCGGTCCGCCGCGCTGGCCGGGATCAGCAACCCCCGGATCGGTCTCTTCGCCCTCAACGGCGGCACCACCGCGCCGGTGGTGAACGCCCAGTTCGACTGGTTCCGGATCACCCCGGACGCCACCACGGGCGTCGTCGCACCGTCGGACGAGTTCACCGGCACCAGCCTGGAGAAGTGCCGGTGGAACGCCGTGGTGCGGGAGGACTCGACCCGGTACCGGGTGACCGACGGCTCGTTGCGCATCGACGTGCCGAACGGTGACATCTACGGCACCGGCAACACCGGGCCGACGAACTTCATCCTCCAGAACAGCCCGGCCGGGAACTGGACCATGCAGACCCGGGTCGACGGCAGTCTGCTCAACGAGCAGTACCAGCAGGCTGGTCTGCTGGTCTACGCCGACGACGACAACTACCTCAAGTTCGACTACGTGACGGACAACGCGGCCGGTCAGGCGGTCTCGCGGCGGATCGAGTTCCGCAGCGAGGTCGGCGGGGCGGTGCAGAGTACGCAGCCGCAGGCGACCGGCCTGACCCAGGGAATCTGGCACCTGCGGCTGGCGCGTAGCGGAAACACCTTCACCGCCGCGTACTCGGCCGACGGCACGAGTTGGACGACCGTGGGGACGTTGACGAGCACCGCGGTCGGGACGACCCCGAGGGTGGGCCTGTTCACTCTCGGCGCCAACCAGACCGCCTCGAAGACGGCCGCGTTCGACTACTTCCGGCTCACGCCTGGGTAGTCGGCCGATCTGACCGAACCACCACCGCCGGCCCGTACCTCTGCCCGAGGTGCGGGCCGGCGGCCGTGGTGGTTTGGCCGGGCTGTGCGGGAATGTCGCTTGCGTTTACCGAACTGTTATCAATTGAAGCCTTGCCATTAATCGTTCTAACGGAACTAATTTGTTCAGCGACTCGACAAAAATGCTGGCACGGCACCCTTCGGCAAGGTGTCCGGACCAGCTCCATCTGGGACGGTCTTCGGCGGGCCGACCCCGTGACCCCTGTCCAGCAAGGACAAAGGAGACCGGAGTGCCCCGAACACCTCGTGCCCGCGCACCCCTGACCGCCGCCTTTCTCTCCCTCGGCCTCGCCGCGACCATGCTCCTGGCGGCCCCGGCCGCCCAGGCCGCACCGGCTCCCGTCGCCCAGGCCGCTCCGGAGGCCGCCGCCGAGACATTCTCGGTGCTGGTCTTCTCCAAGACCGCCGGCTTCCGCCACGCCTCCATCCCCACCGGCATCGCCGCCATCCAGGAACTCGGCGTCGAGCACGGTTTCACCGTCGACACCACTGAGGACGGTGGTGCGTTCACCGACGCCAACCTCGCGCAGTACCGGGCGGTCATCTGGCTCTCCACCACCGGAGACGTGCTGACCGCCGACCAGCAGGCGGCGTTCGAGCGCTACATCCAGGCCGGTGGCGGCTACGCCGGCATCCACGCCGCCGCCGACACCGAGTACAGCTGGTCCTGGTACGGCGAGCTGGTGGGGGCGTACTTCAACAGCCACCCGGCCAACCAGACGGCCACCGTCAAGGTCGAGGATCCGGCGCACCCCTCCACCGCGCACCTGCCGGAGCGCTGGTCCCGGTACGACGAGTGGTACAACTACCGCACCAACCCGCGCGGTTCGGTGCACGTGCTGGCCACCCTCGACGAGACCAGCTACAACGCCGGTTCCGGCGCGATGGGGCATGACCACCCGATCGCCTGGTGCCAGGACTACGACGGCGGCCGGGCCTGGTACACCGGCGGCGGCCACACCGACGAGTCGTACGCCGAACCGGAGTTCCGCACCCACCTGCTCGGCGGCATCCGCACCGCCGCCGGCATCCAGGGTGCCGACTGCGGGGCGTCGCTGACCGCCAGCTTCGAGAAGGTGACGCTGGACAGCAACACCAGCAACCCGATGGAGCTGGACATCGCCCCCGACGGCCGGGTGTTCTACATCGAGCGCGACGGCCGGGTGCAGATCGTCAAGCCGGACACCGGCAACACGGTCACCGCCATCGACCTCGACGTCTTCACCGGCAACGAGGACGGTCTGATCGGCATCCGGCTCGACCCGGACTTCGCCACCAACAACTGGGTCTACCTCTACTACGCGCCGAACGACGGGGTGGCGCGCAACGTGCTCTCCCGGTTCACGGTGAGCGGTGACTCGATCGACGCGGCCACCGAGGAGGTCGTGCTCCAGGTCGACACCCAACGCAACACCTGCTGCCACGCCGGCGGCACCATGACGTTCGACTCCGACGGCAACCTCTACCTGGCCACCGGGGACAACACCAACCCGTTCTCGTCCGACGCGTACACGCCGATCGACGAGCGGCCCGGACGCGCCGACTACGACGCGCAGCGCACCTCCGGCAACACCAACGACCTGCGCGGCAAGGTGATCCGGATCCACCCGGAGGACGACGGGACGTACACCATCCCGGAGGGCAACCTCTTCCCGCCGGGTACGGAGCAGACCCGGCCCGAGATCTTCGCGATGGGTTTCCGTAACCCGTTCCGGATCGGCATCGACCCGGCCACCGACACCCTCTACGTCGCCGACTACGGCCCGGACGCCTCGTCGGACAACCCCGACCGTGGTCCCGAGGGCCTGGTGGAGTGGAACATCGTCGCCGAACCGGGCAACTACGGCTGGCCGTACTGCACGGGCACCAACGAGGCGTACAACGACTACCAGTTCCCCTCCGGCCCGAGTGGACCGAAGTTCGACTGCGCCGCCGTGGTGAACAACTCACCCAACAACACCGGCCTGACCAACCTCCCGCCGGCCATCCCGGCCACCGTCGACTACGGCTACGGCGGTGACCCGCGCTACCCCGAGATCGGGGGCGGCGGCGCGCCGATGGGCGGCCCGGTCTACCGGTACGACGCCGACCTCGACTCGAACCGCAAGTGGCCGGCGTACTACGACGGCAAGGCGCTGCTCGGCGAGTGGAACCAGTCGAAGATGTACACGATGCAGGTCTCCGCGGACGGCACCGAGCTGGTCGACATCAACCAGCTGCTCACCGGGATGTCCTTCATCCGCCCGATGGACTTCGAGTTCGGTCCCGACGGCGCGATGTACCTGATCGAGTGGGGCAGCGGCTTCGGCGGCAACAACGACAACTCCGGCGTCTACCGGATCGACTACATCGCCGGTGACCGGGCGCCGATCGCGGTGGCCAGTGCCGAGCCCACCTCCGGGCAGGCCCCGCTGGAGGTGACCTTCTCCAGCGCCGGCTCGCGTGACCCCGACGGCGGAGCGCTCACCTACGCCTGGACGTTCGGCGACGGTGGCACCTCCACCGAGGCCAACCCCACCCACACGTACGCCGAGGCGGGCAACTACACCGCCCAGCTCACCGTCACCAATCCCAAGGGCCGTACGGCGGTGGCGAACGTGCCGATCACGGTGGGCAACACCGCGCCGACCGTGACGATCGAGTTCCCGCCGGACGGTGGCTTCTTCGACTGGGGCGACCAGGTCAAGTACACGATCACGGTGACCGACCCGGAGGACGGGGAGATCGACTGCGCCGACGTCCAGCTCCAGGTGCTGCTCGGTCACGACGAGCACGCCCACCCGCTGGAGCAGCACACCGGCTGCACCGGCACGGTGCAGACCCAGCTCGCCGCCGGCCACGGCGCGGAGGCGAACGTCTTCACCGTCTTCGAGGCGACCTACACCGACCAGGGCGGGTCCGGCGGAGCCGACCCGCTCACCGGCCGGGCGATCGAGATTCTCCAGCCCAAGCGCAAGCAGGCCGAGTACTTCACCGCGACCGGCCGGACCGAGGACGGCACCGGCGGCGGCGACGCCGGGGTGATGCGCGAGACCACCGGCGACACCGCCGGCGGCGGCCAGAACATCGGCGCCATCGAGGACGGCGACTGGTGGTCGGTCGTACCGGCCGACCTGACCGAGATCGACGAGATCCGCTTCCGGGTCGCCTCGGCGACCAGCGGCGGCGTGATCGAGGTCCGGGCCGGCGCGGTCGACGGCCCGGTGGTCGCCTCGGCGACCGTGCCGGGTACCGGCGACTGGCAGACCTACACCGACGTCACCGCACCGGTGACCGGTGCGGCGAGCGGTTCGCTGTACTTCGTGGCCCAGGACCCGGCCGGCGGCGAGGGATCGCTGTTCAACGTCAACTGGGCGGACTTCGTCGGCAAGGGCGTCACCGACAACGCACCGCCGGCGGTCACCGCCACCGCCACGCCGGCCACCGGCACCGCGCCGCTCACCATCGCGTTCGGCGGCACCGCCACCGACCCCGAGGGCGACACCCCGCTCACGTACGAGTGGGACTTCGGTGACGGCGGCACGGCGGACACGCTCCAGGCCGAGCACACGTACGCCGCACCCGGCAACTTCACCGCCACCCTGACGGTGACCGACAGCCGTGGTGCCCGGTCGTACGCGACCGTGCCGGTCCGGGTCGACTCGCCGAACACGTCGTGCCTCGGGGCACGTTCGGACAACTTCGACGGCGACACGCTCGACCGCGACCGGTGGACCAGCGTGGTGCGGGAGAACCAGCTCCTGTCCGTCTCCGACGGCGCGCTGCGGCTACCCACCGGGGCCGGTGACCTGTACGGCAGCCGTAACGACGCCACAAACCTGGTGCTCCAGCCGGCACCGTCGGGCGCCTGGCAGGCGACCACAAAGGTCACCCTGCCGGTGACGGCCAACTACCAGCAGGCCGGCCTGCTGGTCTACGGCGACGACGAGAACTACGCCAAGCTGGACCTGCTCTACAACGGCAGCCGGCGGGTGGAGTTCATCCGGGAGACCGCCGGCACCCCACGGAACGAGGGTGACGACAGCACCGACGCACCGGCGGGTGACACCGTCTACCTGCGGGTGAGCAGCGACGGCACCAGCCTGACCGCCGCGCTCTCGGCCGACGGCCAGACCTTCACCCCGGTCGGTCGCTCGGCCGCGTTGGAGGGCATCGAGAACCCGCGGATCGGCCTGTTCGCGCTCAACGGGGGCACCGACGCACCCGTGGTGGAGGCCGAGTTCGACTGGTTCCAGGTGATACCGGACGAGCCGGCCGGCCCGGTCGACCCGTCCGACGAGTTCACCGGCATCTCGCTGGACAAGTGCCGGTGGAACGCGATCCTCCGGGAGGACCTGAGCGCCTACCGGGTCAGCGATGGCGCGTTGCACATCGACGTGCCCAACGGTGACATCTACGGCACCAACAACACCGGGCCGACGAACTTCATCCTCCAGAACACGCCGAGCGGCGACTGGACGATGGAGACCAAGATCGACGGCAGTCTGCTGGACGAGCAGTACCAGCAGGCCGGTCTGATCGTGTACGGCGACGACGACAACTACCTGAAGTTCGACTTCGTGGTGGACAACCAGGCCGGCCAGCCGGTGTCCCGGCGGATCGAGTTCCGCAGCGAGATCGACGGGACGATCCAGGATCCACAGCCGGGTGCGGAGAACCTGACCTCGGCCGAGTGGTATCTGCGGCTGGTTCGCAGCGGTGACACCTACACCGCGTCGTACTCGGCCGACGGCACCACCTGGACGGCCCTGACCGAACTCACCAACGCGGCCGTCGGGGCTACCCCGAAGGTGGGCGTGTTCACCCTCAGTGGCAACCAGACCGCCTCGAAGTCGGCGTCGTTCGACTACTTCCGGTTCTCCACCGAGGCCGGACCGGACGACGACACCGCCCCTGTCACCACGGCCGAGGTGTCCGGCACCCCGGTCGAGGGTTGGCTCACCGGCCCGGCGACGGTCACCCTGACCGCCGCCGACGAGGACGGCGGCAGCGGGGTGGCGCGCACCGAGTACCAGCTCGATGACGCCACCGAGTGGACCGCCTACACCGAGCCGGTGCCGGTGACCGGAGACGGCGAGCACGAGCTGCGGTTCCGCTCCGTCGACGAGGCCGGCAACGTGGAGGAGACGAAGGCGGTCACCGTCCGCATCGACGCCACCGCGCCGGTCAGCACCGCGACGTTCGCCCCGGCGAACGACGAGGGCTGGCACGACGGCACCGTCCCGGTGGTGCTCACCTCGACCGACGCCGGTTCCGGGGTGGCGCTGCTGGAGTGGTCGCTGGACGGCGGCGACTGGACGCCGTACACCGAGCCGGTCGAGATCAGTGGCGACGGGGACCACGAGCTGCTCTACCGGGCCACCGACACCGCCGGCAACGCCGAGACGTTGAAGGCGGCGGTGGTACGCATCGACGGCACCAAGCCGACCCTGTTGGTCTCCGGCATCGCCGACGGCCAGCTCTACGGTGACAGCCAGGACGTCCGGGTGTCCTGGCAGGCGGTCGACCCGACCTCGGGCATCGCGACAGTGGTCGGCCGGCTCAACGACCGGCCCTACGTCAGCGGCACGCTCCAGGCGATGTACGAGCTGCCGCTGGGCCTGCACGAGCTGACCGTCACCGCGACGGACAAGGCGGGCAACGACACCACCACCACGGTCCGCTTCTTCGTCACCACCTCGTTCCGGGACATGCAGAACCTGCTGGACCGGTTCAAGGCGACGGGCCGACTCAGCAACAAGGCGTACAACCAGTTGTCGAAGCGACTCTCCAACGCCCGTACGGCGGAGGCGAGCGGCAACGACAAGCGGGCGATCAACCAGCTCACCGCGTTCCGCACGTTGGCCGGTGACGCAGAGTTGGTCGGCGAGGCGGAGATCCGGGACGTGCTGATCCGGGACGCCGATGCCATGATCGTCCGGCTCGGCGGCTCGGCCAGCACGATGGGCGTACGCGCCAACGACGGCGAGTCCGTCAAGGGTGCCGGTCGCCTAGGTGGCGACCCCACCCGCCTGGCCCCCAACCGCAAGCTGTAAGCCCACGGCCCCGCCCGGCACCGTCCGGGCGGGGCCCCTTCACACAGCTCAGTTGATCATGAGGTTGGCGGCAACTCTGGAGCAACTTCGCCGCCAACCTCATGATCAACGCACGAGAGTGTGGCGCGGATCAGCGGTCGAGGACCGTGCGGAGGGCCTTCAGGTCGTCCTCGGTGGGGTGCCAGGCGCCGGCCTCCGCGTTGGCGCGTACCTGCTCGGGTGTGGTGGCTCCGGCGATGACGGAGGTGACCGCCGGTTGGGCGGCCAGCCCGCCGATCGCCACGTGCAGCATCGGCACACCCCGTTCCGTGGCGTACGCCTCGATGCCCTCAATGGTGTCCCAGTCGGCGGCGGCGAGCCGCTGGGCGTACCGGCCACCGCCGGCCAGGCGGCTGCCGGCGGGTGGCGCCTCACCCCGCTTGTACTTGCCGGTGAGCAGCCCGTTGGCCAGCGGGAAGAACGGCAGCATGCCCAACCCGAAACGGTCACAGGCCGGCAGCACCTCGATCTCGACGTCCCGGTTGAGCAGGCTGTAGTGGTTCTGCGCGCTGACGAACCGGGTGAGCCCCCGGGTCTTCGCCGCCCAGTCGGCGTCGGCGATCTGCCAGCCGGCGAAGTTGGAGTTGCCGAGGTACCGCACCTTGCCGGCGCGGACCAGGTCATCCAGGGCGGAGAGCGTCTCGTCGATCGGGGTACCCGGATCCGGCTCGTGGAACTGGTACAGGTCGATGTAGTCGGTGTCCAGCCGCCGCAACGACGCCTCGACCGCCCGGATCACGTACCGCCGCGAGCCGCGTACCCCGAAGTCGCGTCCGTTGCTGCCGGCCATCGACATGCCGAACTTGGTCGCCAGCACCACGTCGTCCCGGCGGCCCTTCAGGGCCGCGCCGAGCTGTGCCTCCGAGGCACCGTGCGGCTCGCCGTAGATGTCGGCGGTGTCGAAGAAGTTGATTCCGGCGTCGAGGGCCGCGTCGACCACCGCCCGGGTGCCGTCGAGATCGAGTTTGCGGCCGAAGTTGTTGCAGCCGATCCCCACGACGGACACCACGAGCCCGGAGTCGCCCAGCCGGCGATAGGTCATCTCACTCACGAGATCACCATATGTCGCCCCGTCGGGTGGTCGCAGGGGCGACCGCGGGACCAGACCGCTCAGGCCACGTCCCAGACCGGCTCGTCGGTCTCGACCACCTCGCCGTCGCCCCGGAACAGCAGGAACCGGTCGAAGGTCCGGGTGAACCAGCGGTCGTGGGTGACCGCCACCACCGTGCCGGAGAACGCGGTGAGCCCGGCCTCCAGCGCCTCGGCCGAAGCCAGGTCGAGGTTGTCGGTGGGCTCGTCGAGCAGCAGCATGGTCGCGCCGGACAGCTCCAGCAGCAGCACCAGGAAACGGGCCTGCTGCCCGCCGGAGAGGGTGCCGAAGCGCTGGTCACCCTGCCCCGCCAGCTCGTACCGGGACAGCGCCGCCATGGCCGCGTGACGATCCATGCCGGACCGGTGCTCGTCACCCCGCCAGAGGATCTCGACGAGCGTCCGCGCCATCAACTCGGGCCGGTCGTGGGTCTGCGAGAAGTGACCGGGACGCACCCGCGCGCCGAGTCGGGCCACCCCGTCGTGCGCCACCGGGGCCAGCGCCGCCGCACCGTCGACCGGGCTGTTCGCCGGGTCCGGGTCCGTCCCGCCCCGGGCCAGCAGACGCAGGAAGTGCGACTTGCCGGTTCCGTTGGCACCGAGCACCGCGAGGCGGTCGCCGTACCACAACTCCAGGTCGAAGGGGTAGGTCAGGCCATCCAGCTCCAGCTGCTCGCAGACCAGCGCCCGCTTCCCGGTCCGTCCGCCGGCCAGCCGCATCCGGATGTCCTGCTCCTTCGGCGGTACGGGCGGCGGCCCGGCCTCCTCGAACTTGCGCAACCGGGTCTGCGCCGCCTGGTAGCGCGAGGCCATCCCGTCGTTGTACGCGGCCTTCTGCTTGTACATCAGCATCAGCTCGCGCAGCTTCTGGTGCTCCTCGTCCCACCGTTTGCGCTGCTCGTCGAGACGGGCGTGGCGGGCCAGCCGGGCCGCGTGCCAGCTCGCGAAGCCGCCCGGGTGCACCCAGGCGCTGCCGCCCTCCACCGCGACCACCCGGTCGGCGGTGTGCGCCAGCAACTCCCGGTCGTGCGAGACGTAGAGCACCGACTTGGCCGACTCCCGCAGCCGCGCCTCCAGCCAGCGCTTGCCGGGTACGTCGAGGAAGTTGTCCGGCTCGTCGAGGAGCAGCACCTCGTCCGGACCGCGTAGCAGTAACTCCAGCGCGAAGCGCTTCTGCTGCCCGCCGGAGAGCGTCCGGACCGGACGCTGCCGGGCGGTCTCCCAGGGCAGGTCGAGGACGATGGTGGCGACGGTGTCGAAGAGCACCTCGGCGTCGTACCCGCCGGTCTCCCCCCAGGCGGCCAACGCGTCGGCGTACGCCAGTTGGGCCTTGCCGGCGGCGGTGCTGTACTTGCCGCGCACCTCGGCGTCGCGCATGGCCGCCTCGGTCTCCGCCAGCCGGCGCCCGGCCTCGCGCAGCGTCGGCGGTGCGAGCGACAGAGCCAGGTCGGCGAGGGTCGACTCGTCACCGATCATGCCGATGAACTGGCGCATGACACCCAGCCCACCGGTGCGCGCGATCGCACCGGTGCGCACCGGCAGGTCACCGGCGACCATCCGCAGCAACGTCGTCTTGCCCGCGCCGTTCGGCCCGACCAGCGCCACCTTGGCACCCTCGCCGACCCGGAACGACACGTCGGCGAAGAGTTCCCGCCCGTCGGGCAGGACATGCCCGACCGCCGCCACGTCCACGTATCCCACGCGGGCATCCTGCCCGAGCCGGCCCGGCAGGCCAACCGATTACCCGGTCAGCGGGTGACGCGCAGCACCCGGAACCCCTTCTGACTGGCGTGCCGATCCACCTGCCAGCCCTGCTCGACCAGCCAGCGCTGCAACGAGTCGCCGCCGAGGTGGCGGGCCACCACGAGCCAGGCCACCCCGCCCGGGGCGAGCCGGGGCAGCCAACGCCGCAGCAGCTCGTGCAGTTCCTCCTTGCCGACCCGGATCGGCGGGTTGGACCAGATCTGGGCGAAGCGCAGGTCGGCGGGTACCTCCTCGGGAGCCGTCACCCGCACCCGCTCGGACAGGCCGAGCCGGGCGCTGTTCTCAGCCGTCAGATGCCGGGCCCGCTCGTTCACGTCGACCGCCCAGGTCGTCGCCGTCGGCGCGACGGTGGCGAGCACGCAGGTGATCGGACCGAACCCGCAGCCGAGGTCGAGCAGGGCACCGGCGGTCGCGGTGCCGGGCAGTTCGGCCTTGCGTAGCAGCACCGCCGTGCCCGGGTCGAGGCGGCTGGCCGAGAAGACTCCGGACGCCGAGGCCAGGGTGTAGTCGCGGCCGGCGACGGTGAACTGCACCTCGCGCGCCTGGGCGGGCGCGGTCGGCTCGGCGGTGAAGTAGTGGTCCCCGGTCACGCGGGCCATTCTCGCACCGAGTGCGGATCGGGCCGACGGTACGGCGGTCGCACCGGCTCCGACACGTTCATCCAGCGCATTTCCGCAAAATACCTACTAAAGGGATAAACATCCCTACTCTGGACGGCATGGTGTATCGGTACGACTCCGATGAGGACGCATACGTCCCCTACCGGGACGACGAGACCGAGGGCAGTTCGCCCCGGCCCGGCCCGCCGCCTGCGGCCGGGCCGTCCCCGTCGCGCTTCCCCACCCCGTCGCTGGCCCGCCCGAACCAGATCATGCTGCCATCATCGACGCCGCCACGGAGGGCGTTCCCCACCACGCAGCAGGAACCGGCACCACGGTACGACCCGGCGCCGCCCGCGCCCGGCGAACCGACGTCGGTCGGCGTGGCGGCGGCACCGCCGGAGCCGGGCACGGCGACCGTCGCGCCGCCGCCCCGCCGAGGTGGCGGTCGCGCGTGGCAGGTGCTGGTGGGCGGTGCCGCGGCGCTGGTGCTGCTCGCCCTCTGCGGTCTCACCGCCGCCACCCTGATGGACGGTCGAACCCTGATCGGTCAGCAGGCCGGGCCCAGCGCCGCACCGGACACCACCCGTGACACGGTGCCCGCCGAGGCCAGCGACCTCGACTCCCGGGACACCGACCAGGCGCCGCTCACCGCCCGCGAGGTGTTCCCCGCCAGCACTCTCGCCGTTGGCGACGGTGAGAACGGCTACGAGGTGCTCCGTACCCAGTCCAGCGCCAGTTGTGCGGTAGCCGCCACCGGGGAGGTCTCGGACCTGCTGGTACGGCTCGGCTGCAACCAGGTTGTCCGGGCCACCCTCCGCGCACCGGACGGCGACCACCTGGTCACCACAGGGCTGTTCAATCTCACTGACCGGTCCAGCGCCGAACGGGCCCGCGATCGGATCCGCCAGCTGCTCGACGAGCGGCAGGGCCGCTTCCGCGGCATGTCGGCGGGGGATGACACGGAGGTGATCGCCACCGCACCGGCGCGGGTCGGCTGGCAGGTACGCGGTCACTACATCGCCTACGCGGTGGTCGCCCGTACCGACGGTGCCACCATCCGCTCCGGTGACACCGTTGTCCGCGAGATCCTCTTCGACATGCTCGAACAGCACCTCAACCAGGGGGTGCTGGAGCGGCGGGCCGAGGGTGGGACGGCCAGCCAGCCGACCGAGGGCCCCACCGACGACACCGGCAGCCAGGACGAGTCCACCGAGGACTGACCGGCCGGCCACGCCGAGCAGCAGGGCCGGCCGCTCAACCGTCGGCGGAAACCCGTAGCCGTCGGGTCGCCTCGGCCCGGCGCGCGTACTCGGCGGGATCGTCCGGGTAGCCGACCGCCACCAGGGTCAGCCCATGCGCCGGTGCCACGGTCACCTCGCTGGCCCGCTCCCGACGGGCCAGCAGGTCCGCCGGCCACGGCACCGGTCGGCGACCGTCCCCGGCGACCAGCATGGCGCCGACCAGGCTGCGGACCATCGCCTGGCAGAACGCGTCGGCCTGCACGGTGGCGACCAGGATCCCGTCGGCGTCCCGCCGCCAGTCCAGCCTGGTCACCTCCCGCAGTGTGGTGGCGTTTTCCTTGCGCCGGCAGTACGCGGCGAAGTCGTGCTCCCCCACCAGCCCGGCCGCCGCAGCGGTGAGCCGGTCGAGGTCGAGTGCCCGGGGCCAGGCCAGGATCTCGTGCCGGCGCAGCGGGTCGCATCCCCACGGCGCGTCGGTCACCCGGTACTCGTAGCGGCGGAAGGTCGCCGAGAAGCGGGCGTCGAAGGTCGCCGGCACCGCCCGCATCGCCCGCACCCGCACATCGGTCGGGAGCAGCCGGGCCAGCCGGCGCAGCAGCCGCCCCTCGTGCGCCCGCCAGACGTCGACAGGCAGATCCAGGTGGCAGACCTGCCCGCTGGCATGCACCCCCGCGTCGGTGCGGCCGGCGACGGTCAGTCCCGTCGCGACACCGGTGCCGAGCACCAGGTCCAGCGTCTCGACAAGCACTCCGGCGACCGTGCGCCGCTGCGGCTGGGCGGCCCAGCCGGAGAAGGCCGTGCCGTCGTACGCGACGTCCAGCCGCAGCCGGGTGCGCTCGTCCACGTGGTACCTCCTCGACGAGTCAGGCCCGGCACCCCCGTGGTGGGGATGCCGGGCCCGACAACGGCCTCAGGGCCTGTCTCACCGGCCTTGGTCAGGCCTTGCCTTCCTCGGTGGCCAGGTCGCTGTCCTCGCGGGCAGCGGCGGTGTCACCGGAGGCCGACTGCGGCGGCTCGGCGTCCTGGTCAGCCGGCCGCGACGCGGGGGCCTCGTCGGTCGGTGCCAGCGCCTCGACCTTGTCCTGCTGGGCGGCCTTGCGTCCGGCGGTCTTCCGGTTCGCCTTCGGCTCGGCGACCTGAAGCTCCTCGACCAGCTCGATGATCGCCATCGGAGCGGCGTCACCCTTGCGCGGACCGGTCTTCACGATCCGGGTGTAGCCGCCGCTGCGGTTGGCGTACCGCGGCGCGATCTGGTCGAACAGGGCGTAGACCACGTCCTTGTCCTTGACCACGGTCAGCACCCGCCGGCGCGACGCGAGGTCGCCCCGCTTGGCCTTGGTGATCAGCTGCTCGGCGAGCGGACGCAGCCGCCGGGCCTTGGTCTCGGTGGTCTGGATCTTGCCGTGCTGGAACAGCGCGGTGGCCAGGTTGGCCAGCATCAGCCGCTCGTGCGCGGGGCTGCCGCCGAGGCGGGGGCCCTTGGTGGGCGTGGGCATGCTTGGTGCTCCTCAGGTGTGGCGGCAGCGCGGACTAGAGCTGCTCGGTCTCGCGGTAGTCGTCGGTGTCGTAGTCGGCCTCGCCGAAGGCGTCCACGACGTGCGCCGGGTCGAAGTTCGGAGCCGAGTCCTTCAGCCCGAGACCCATCCCGGCGAGCTTCATCTTGACCTCGTCGATCGACTTCTGACCGAAGTTCCTTATATCGAGAAGGTCGGCCTCGGTACGCCCGATGAGCTCACCAACGGAGTTGATGCCCTCGCGCTTGAGGCAGTTGTAGGAGCGGACGGTCAGGTCCAGCTCCTCGATCGGCAGGGCCAGGTCCGCCGCCAGCTGCGCGTCCTGCGGGGACGGGCCGATGTCGATGCCCTCGGCGGTCTCATCCAGCTCACGAGCCAGCCCGAACAGCTCCACAAGCGTCGAACCGGCCGAGGCCAGTGCGGTGCGGGGCCCCATCGACGGCTTGGTCTCGACATCGATGATCAGTCGGTCGAAGTCCGTCCGCTGCTCGACGCGGGTCGCCTCGACGCGGTAGGTCACCTTGAGCACCGGGGAGTAGATCGAGTCGACCGGGATCCGGCCGATCTCCGCGCCCGCCTGCTTGTTCTGCGCCGCCGTGACGTAACCACGACCCCGCTCGACGGTCAGCTCCATGTCGAGCCGGCCCTTGCCGTTGAGGGTGGCCAGCTTCAGGTCCGGGTTGTGCACCGAGACACCGGCCGGAGGCTGGATGTCGCCGGCGGTCACGTCGCCCGGACCCTGCTTACGCAGGTACATGCTGACCGGCTCGTCGTGCTCGGAGCTGACGCAGAGCTCCTTGATGTTCATGACGAGCTCGACCACGTCCTCCTTGACCCCGGGGATCGTGGTGAACTCGTGCAGCACACCGTCGATCTTGATCGAGGTGACGGCCGCACCCGGGATGGACGACAGCAGCGTACGCCGCAGCGAGTTGCCCAGGGTGTAGCCGAAGCCCGGCTCCAGCGGCTCGATGGTGAACCGGGACCGGGTCTCGTTGATCGACTCCTCGGAGAGGGTCGGTCGCTGGCTGATGAGCATGTCTTCTCTTCTCTTCCGGGGCGCCCGCCATATGACGCCCACGACACAAACTGTTCCGGTGGCCCGCCCTGCCGGGCGGGCCACCGCAACGAGCCCTACTTGGAGTAGAGCTCAACGATCAGCTGCTCCTGGACCTGGGTGTCGATCACCTGTCGGGCCGGGAGCGAGTGCACCAGAACCTTCATCTGGCTGGGGATCGCCTCCAGCCACGCCGGAACGGTCTTGGAGCCGGCCTCGGCCTGGGCCACGATGAACGGGGTGAGCTCCTTGCTCTTGCCCCGGACCTCGATGATGTCGTGCTCCTTGACGCGGTACGACGGGATGTCGACCTTCTTGCCGTTCACCGTGAAGTGACCGTGCTTGACCAGCTGACGGGCCATGTCCCGGGACTTGGCGTAGCCGGCCCGGTAGACCACGTTGTCCAGCCGCGACTCGAGGATCTGCAGCAGCACCTCGCCCGTCTTGGCCTTCTTGCTCACGGCTTCCTCGTAGTAGCCGCGGAACTGCTTCTCCAGCACGCCGTAGACACGGCGGGCCTTCTGCTTCTCACGGAGCTGGAGCAGGTACTCCGTCTCCTTCGTGCGGCCGCGGCCGTGCTGCCCGGGCGGGAACGGCCGGGACTCGAACGGGCACTTCGGACCATCGCACTTGCTGCCCTTGAGGAACAGCTTCATCTTCTCCCGCCGGCAACGGCGGCAGTCGGCACCGGTGTAACGAGCCATCTCTCTCTACCTCTCAGACCCGACGACGCTTCGGCGGACGGCACCCGTTGTGCGGCTGCGGGGTGACGTCGGAGATCTGCCCGACCTCAAGGCCCACGGCCTGCAGCGAACGGATGGCGGTCTCCCGGCCGGAGCCGGGGCCCTTGACGAACACGTCGACCTTGCGCATGCCGTGCTCCATGGCCCGACGCGCGGCGGCCTCGGCGGCCAGCTGCGCGGCGAACGGGGTCGACTTGCGGGAGCCCTTGAAGCCCACCTGGCCGGACGAGGCCCAGGAGATGACGGCACCAGTCGGATCGGTGATCGAGACGATGGTGTTGTTGAAGGTGCTCTTGATGTGCGCCTGCCCGTGGGCGACGTTCTTACGTTCCTTGCGCCGGACCTTCTTGACAGCGGCTCCGGCACGAGCCTTCGGTGGCATAAGTCTGTGCGCTCCTGATTAAGGTTCTCGATCGGTTCTGGCTGTTGGCCCCGTTGATCAGGTAGACACCGGTTCCAGTTGGAGCCCGCCCTACCTCGACGGAGAACGACCAGCGTTCCGGTTTAAGAACTATTACTTCTTGCCAGGCTTCTTCTTGCCGGCGACCGTCCGCTTCGGGCCCTTGCGGGTCCGCGCGTTGGTCTTGGTCCGCTGGCCACGTACGGGCAGGCCCCGGCGGTGCCGGATGCCGGCGTAGCAGCCGATCTCAACCTTGCGGCGGATGTCAGCGGCGACCTCGCGGCGCAGGTCGCCTTCAACCTTGTAGTTGGCCTCGATGTGGTTCCGGAGCTGGACCAGCTCCTCGTCCGTGAGGTCCCGAACGCGCTTGTCCGGCGAGATGCCGGTGGCGCTGAGCGTCTCCAGGGCGCGGGTGCGGCCCACGCCGAAGATGTAGGTGAGCGCGATCTCCATCCGCTTCTCGCGGGGAAGGTCGACGCCGACTAGACGTGCCATGTGCGGGCGTACTCCTCGTGGTGTGCTGGCGAAGGTGTGGACCCGTCCCACCCCGCTACCGGCCGTCCCTGTCCTTCCGACGCCGATGGCGCCGGCGACCGGGATCGGTCGCTGCCCGAGCGGGCCCCGGCCTTCGACCGGGGGTCAACCACGATGGAGTACGCGCTGCGCACCGCTCGCGGCTGGGACGAGCATGTGTGATGTGTGGGCTCGTTCAGCCCTGGCGCTGCTTGTGGCGCGGGTCGGTGCAGATGACCATGACCCGGCCGTGCCGGCGGATAACCCGGCACTTGTTGCAGATCCTCTTGACGCTCGGCTTGACCTTCACGGTTGCCTTACTTCCCATCTGGCCCGGCATCACGAGGCGCGACACCGGACGTCGAAGACGGACACGGGACGTTTCCCGGCCGCCGTCAGGCTTACTTGTAGCGGTAGACGATGCGCCCGCGGGTCAGGTCGTACGGCGAGAGTTCGACGACGACCCGATCCTCCGGCAGGATGCGGATGTAGTGCTGCCGCATCTTGCCGCTGATGTGAGCCAGCACCTTGTGGCCGTTGGCGAGCTCCACCCGGAACATAGCGTTCGGCAGGGGCTCGATGACCCGACCTTCGATCTCGATGGCTCCGTCTTTTTTCGGCATGTCCTCCGCTGTCCTGACGTCGGTTGCTCCGGACGGCCCACAACGTCTTACACGGGTGCTTGACCA
The DNA here is from genome assembly GCF_049178935.1 of Verrucosispora sp. WMMD703. Classification (NCBI taxonomy): domain Bacteria; kingdom Bacillati; phylum Actinomycetota; class Actinomycetes; order Micromonosporales; family Micromonosporaceae; genus Micromonospora; species Verrucosispora sp. WMMD703. The sequence goes on from NZ_JBMHMM010000004.1 coordinate 5,961,218, forward strand.
AGATCAGGCTTCCCGCGCCAGCCGCGGCTCCGCGTCCCACCGAAGCGCTGGTGGGCATGACGGAGTGGACGCTGCGCGCCGATCAGAAAGTGTACGCCCGCCTGCACGCGGTCGCCAAACCGACCTGCCACCTGGGCTCAACCAGGTCCAGTAAACGGGACGTTCAGCCCACATCACCCCGGTCAGGTCCCCGCGTCGGCTCACTCACCGGTGCCCCGGCGGCGCCGTGGGTGCCGCCGTCGCGGGTCGGTCGCCCACCTTCGGTGCGGCCACTCTCGGCCGCTGGTGCGGCTTCGGTGACGCCGTTCGCCTGCTGCACCGCCTGCTCGGCCGCCGCGCCGGATCCAGGGGCGCCAGCGATGCCGGGCTGCTGCTGGCCGACGGCCTTACGCTCACGCTTGAGCGCCCGCTTCTCCGCCTTCCGCTGCCGGCGGCGCTCCCGCTCGGCTGCCCAACGCGCCGGCTCACCACTGGTCAGCCCGGTGACGGTACGCACCAGCACCACCGCACCCCACGGACCCGCGACCCAGCCCGGCCAGAAGTAGAGCACCTCACCGGCCGCCAGCGAGCTGACGGCCCAGACCGCCACCACGATCCCGACCACCTTCAGCCAGGGTTCCCATACCTCGACCAGCCAGCGCGCGGTGGGCCCGCGTCCGGCCTCGGCCGGCAGCGGGCCGCTCGGCTGCCGAGGCGTCGGCAGCACCGCGCCGCCGGGCACCGGCAGGTCACTGACGAGGGCGTCGAGTTCGGCGTAGGTGCGGGCGGCGTAGGCCCGCTGCAACCGCTCGTCGTACTCGTACAGGTCGAGTCGCCCCTCGTCGAGCGCCACCCGGAGTCGTTCGGCGACCGCCTGACGGTCGGCGTCCGCTGCTCGCATAGCGTCCCGCTCGTCCATGCCGGCAAGGATGCCACCGCAGTGCCAGCATGGCCCCTGGCGGCCGCTCCAGCGTGGTCCCGGGCAATGCCGGGCCGCTGTGGCCGCCCGCGTTACCCGGCCGGCGTGGCGCTCGGCTGGCGAGCGGTGACCAGGTCGCCCAGGCGGGCCCGGCCGCCGTCCTGCGCGGTAAGCACCCACACCCCGTCGGGCAGCAGGGCCATGGTGTGCTCGACATGCGCGGCACGCGAGCCGTCGCGGGTGACGACGGTCCAGCCGTCGGCGAGTTCCGCCGTACGCGGGGAACCCATGGTGATCATCGGCTCGATGGCCAGCGCCAGCCCCGGCACCAACCGGGGCCCCTTACCCGGCCGCCCGTGGTTGAGCACGTGCGGGTCCTGATGCATCTCCGTACCGATGCCGTGGCCGCCGTAGCCGTCGACGATGCCGTAGCGCCCCGCCTTACGGATCGCACGTTCCACCGCATGCGAGATGTCGGTCAGCCGGCCCTTGCCCCCGGCGGCACCGCGAGCGGCGGCAGCGATCCCCGCCCACATCGCGTCCTCGGCGACCTCGGCCATCCGCAGCAGCGCCGGATCGACCTCGCCCACGCCGACCGTGATCGCCGCGTCGCCGTGCCACCCGTCGAGCACCGCGCCGCAGTCGATCGAGATCAGGTCACCGTCGGCGAGCACCTGCTTCGGCGACGGGATGGCGTGCACGATCTGCTCGTTGACCGAGGAGCAGATCGACGCCGGGAACCCGTGGTAGCCCTGGAAGGACGGGACCGCGCCCGCGGCACGAATCGTCGTCTCGGCGATCGCATCCAGGTCGGCGGTGCTCACGCCCGGGGCCACCGCCTCCCGCATCCGGCGAAGCGCCTCCGCGACCACGAGGCCGGCGGCCCGCATCTTCTCGATCTGCTCAGGAGTCTTCAGCTGGATGTCCAGCTGGGGACGACGCATGGAGGCGCTACCTTTCGTTGCCGAAACAGCGAGGTACGACCGGCGTACCCCGCTGTTAGCACTCTATCCGGCTGGCAGCCGGGCGACCTCAGCCCCCGTACGAGCGAAGGGCGTCGATGGCGCGGACCGTGACGTCCTCCACCGGGCCGGTGGCGTCGATGCCGACCAGCTTGCCCTGCGCGCCGTAGTAGTCCACCAGCGGCGCGGTCTTCTCGGCGTACTCCCGCAGTCGGGCGGCGATCGTCTCCGGCTTGTCGTCGTCCCGCTGGAACAGCTCCGCGCCGCACCGGTCGCAGATGCTTTCCCGGCTGGTCGGATCGAACTCGACGTGCCAGATCTTGCCGCAGCCCCGGCAGGTACGCCGGCCGGAGAGCCGGCGGATCACCTCGTCGTCGTCGACGACCAGTTCGAGCACGATGTCCAGCGCGGTTCCGAGATCGGCGAGGAGCTTGTCCAGCGCGGCGGCCTGCGGGGTGGTACGCGGGAAACCGTCGAGCAGGAAGCCCTCGGCGGCGTCCGGCTCAGCGAGCCGGTCCCGCACCATGTTGATGGTGACCTCGTCCGGGACCAGCTTGCCGGCGTCCATGTATCGCTTGGCCTCGACGCCGAGCGGGGTGCCCTGGGACACGTTGGCCCGGAAGATGTCGCCGGTCGAGATCTTCGGCACGGACAGGTGCGCGGCGATGAACTCCGCCTGTGTGCCCTTGCCCGCACCCGGCGGGCCAACCAGAACCAGTCTCATCTACCGCAGGAACCCTTCGTAGTTCCGCTGCATCAGTTGGCTCTCGATCTGCTTGCTCGTCTCCAGAGCAACGCCGACCATGATCAGCACTGCGGTACCACCGAACGGGAAGTTGAGGTACTGCTGCCGGTCCAGCCAGATGAAGAAGAAGTTCGGCAGGATCGAGATGATCGCGAGGTACAGCGCACCCGGCAGGGTGATGCGGCTGAGGATGAAGTCCAGGTAGTCGGCGGTCGGCTTACCGGGGCGGATGCCCGGCACGAAGCCGCCGTACTTCTTCATGTTGTCCGCGACCTCGGTCGGGTTGAACGTGATCGAGACGTAGAAGTACGTGAAGAAGATGATCAGCAGGAAGTAGACCGCGATGTAGATCGGGCTGGTCGGGTCGACCAGGTTGTTCTGGATCCACGCCTGGGTCTTGCCCGGGTCGTTCTGGTCGAAGAACTGCAAGGCCAGCTGCGGCAGGTAGAGCAGCGACGAGCCGAAGATGACCGGGATCACACCCGCCTGGTTGACCTTGAGCGGGATGTAGGTCGAGGTGCCGCCGTACATCCGCCGGCCGATCATGCGCTTGGCGTACTGCACCGGGATGCGGCGCTGCGCCTGCTCGATGAAGGTCACTGCGGTGATGACCACCAGCACCAGGGCGATGACGAGCATGAACTTCCACCAGCCCTGGCTCTCCTTGATCCGCCAGCCCTCGCTGGGGAGCCGGGCCGCGATCGAGGTGAAGATCAGGACGGACATGCCGTTGCCGACGCCGCGGTCGGTGATCAGCTCACCGAGCCACATGACCATGCCGGTGCCGGCGGTCATCGTCATCACCAGGATGGACAGGGTCAGCCAGTCCGGGATGCCAGTGCCGGTCGGGATGATCTCCTCGTTGCACTGGTTGTTGAACAGCTGCCCGGAGCGGGCCAGCGCCACGAACGCCGAGGCCTGCAGGACACCCAGCCCCAGCGTCAGATAGCGGGTGTACTGGGTGATCTTCGCCTGGCCGGCCTGGCCCTCCTTGCGGAGCTGCTCGAGCCGGGGAATGACCACCGTCAGCAGCTGCAGGATGATCGACGCGGTGATGTAGGGCATGATGCCCAGCGCAAAGATCGACAGCTGCAGCAGCGCGCCGCCGGAGAAGAGATCGAGCAGGTTCAGTACGCCTGTGGAGCCTTCAAGGGTCTCCAGGCACTTCTGCACGTTGCCGTACGAGACGCCCGGGCTGGGCACCGTGGCGCCGAGCCGGTAGATCGCGATGATGCCGACTGTGAACAGCAGCTTCTTGCGCAGGTCAGGCGTACGGAACGCACTGAGAAAGGCGGACAGCAACTTCTTCCTCCTGCGCGAGGCGGGCCGCCGGTCGTCCCTGGCGGATCGGGGTGGGTTCCGGGCAAGTGCCCGATATCCATGGCTGGGAAGGGACTCTAACAGCCCGATCCCGGTCCGGGCAGATGTGCCCGGCTACATAAACCGAATCCGATGTTACCGGGCGCGAAGGCCCGTTGTAGACCATGGCGCCCGCCAGCTGGGATCAACTGGCGGGCGCCATGGGTAAAACCGCTCTACAGCTCGGTCGTCGAACCGCCGGCAGCCGTGATCTTCTCCTTGGCCGACGCGCTGAACGCGTGCGCCGACACCTGGAGCGCCACTCCGCCGAGGTCCCCGGTACCGAGGATCTTCACCGGCTGCCCCTTGCGGACCGCGCCGGCCTCGACCAGTTCGGTCGGGCCGACCTGGCCACCGTTGGGGAACAGCTCGGCCAGGCGGTCCAGGTTCACGACCTGGAAGACCACCTTGAACTTGTTCTTGAAGCCCTTCAGCTTCGGCAGGCGCATGTGGATGGGCATCTGCCCACCCTCGAACGCCGCCGAGATGTTCTTCCGGGCTTTCGAACCCTTGGTACCGCGACCGGCGGTCTTGCCCTTGGAGCCCTCACCGCGACCCACACGGGTCTTCGCGGTCTTGGCACCCGGCGCTGGACGCAGGTGATGGACCTTGATCGTCATTACTCGACCTCCTCGACCTTCACGAGGTGGTTGACCGTGAAGATCATGCCGCGAATCTCGGGCCGGTCCTCCTTGACCACCACGTCATTGATCCGCTTGAGACCGAGCGAACGCAGCGACTCCCGCTGGTTGCGCTTGGTCCCGATCTCGGAACGGACCTGGGTGACCTTGAGCCGTGCCATCAGGACGCCACCTCCGCCCGCGAGGCCAGCATGGCCGCCGGCGCGACGTCTTCCACCGGCAGGCCCCGGCGCGCGGCAACGGCCTCCGGGGACTCCAGCCCCTTCAGCGCGGCCACGGTGGCGTGCACGATGTTGATCGGGTTCGACGAGCCGAGGCTCTTGGAGAGCACGTCGTGGATGCCCGCGCACTCCAGCACGGCACGGACCGGGCCACCCGCGATGACACCCGTACCGGCGGAGGCCGGCTTGAGCAGCACCACCCCGGCGGCGTCCTCGCCCGTGACCGGGTGCGGGATCGAGGAACCGATCCGCGGCACCTTGAAGAAGTGCTTCTTGGCCTCCTCGACGCCCTTGGCGATCGCCGCGGGCACCTCCTTGGCCTTTCCGTAGCCCACGCCCACGGTGCCGTCGCCGTCGCCCACGATCACCAGGGCGGTGAAGCTGAAGCGACGACCACCCTTCACGACCTTGGCGACGCGGTTGATCGCGACGACCCGCTCGAGGTGCGGGGTCTTCTCGGCGGGCGCGTTTCCGCGGCCGCCCTCACGGCGGTTGTCGCGGCGACCACCCTCGTTGCCACCGGACCCGCCGCCACGGCGCTGTTGACCTGGCATCAGCAGCCTTCCTTCTCTCTCGTGACGGGGATTGTCAGAACTCGAGCCCGGCTTCGCGGGCGGCGTCGGCGAGCGCGGCTACCCGCCCCGCGTACCGGTTGCCGCCGCGGTCGAAGACGACCTTCGAGATGCCAGCGGCCTTGGCCCGCTCGGCCAGCAGGGTGCCGACCTTGCCAGCCAGGGCGCTCTTGTCGCCCTCCGTACCGCGCACCGAGGCGTCCAGGGTCGAGGCCGACGCCAAGGTGTGACCCTTGGTGTCGTCCACGATCTGGGCGACGATGTGCCGCAGCGAACGGGTGACCACCAGGCGGGGACGCGCGGCGGTGCCGCTGACGTTCTTGCGCACTCGGAAGTGCCGCCGCGCCCGCCCGACGGCACGCTTGGCGGCGACGCCGCGGCGGCGCTTGAGCAGCGTGGCGCTCACTTCTTACCTGCCTTTCCGGCCTTGCGTCGGATGACTTCGCCCTGGTACTTCACGCCCTTGCCCTTGTAGGGCTCCGGCGGGCGAATCTTCCGGATGTTGGCGGCGACCTCACCGACGAGTTGCTTGTCGATGCCGGCCACGTGGAACAGCGTCGGGCGCTCCACCGTGAAGGTGATGCCCTCGGGCGCCTGCACCTGCACCGGGTGCGAGAACCCGAGCGCGAACTCCAGGTCCTTGCCCTTGGCGGTGACCCGGTAACCCGTGCCGGCGATCTCCAGGCTCTTACGGTAGCCCTCGGTGACCCCGACGATCATGTTGGCGACCAGGGTACGGCTCAGGCCGTGCAGTTCCTTGGCCTTGCGCTCGTCGTTCGGGCGGTTGACGCTCAGTTGCCCGTCCTCGGCCCGCTCGATGGTGATCGGCTCGGCCAGGGTGTGCGACAGCTCGCCCTTGGGGCCCTTGACCTTGACGGTCCGGCCGTCGATCGTCACGTCGACTCCGGATGGCACCGGGATCGACTTACGTCCAATACGCGACATTTCTACCTGTCTCCCGTTACCAGACGAAGGCGAGGACTTCCCCGCCAACGCTCCGCTTGCGGGCCTGCCGGTCGGTGAGCAGTCCCTGGGACGTCGAAATGATCGCCACGCCCAGCCCACCGAGCACCCGGGGGAGCCCGTCCGACTTGGCGTACACCCGCAGACCGGGCTTGGAGACGCGCTTGATACCGGCCAGGCTCCGCTCCCGGTTCTGGCCGTACTTCAGCTCGACGACCAGTCGCTTGCCGACGGCACCCTCCTCGGGCTCCTCGACTGCCCAGGTGGCGATGTAGCCCTCGGACTTGAGGACCTCGGCGATGTTCGCCTTGATCTTCGAGTACGGCATCGTCACCCGGTCGTGGTACGCCTGGTTGGCGTTACGCAGACGCGTGAGCATGTCTGCGATCGGGTCGGTCATCGTCATGAAAACTCGTCAACCTTTCTCGCCGGGGTTCCCGCGACACGTCGCAGGCCTACGGCGAAGAGACAGTCCAGCTGACGCGCCGGAGCGCGCCGGGCTATTACCAGGAAGCCTTGGACACGCCGGGCAGCTCACCGCGGTGGGCCATCTCCCGGATACACACCCGGCAGAGCCCGAACTTGCGGTAGACCGCCTTGGGACGCCCGCACCGCTGGCAGCGGGTGTACGCGCGAACCGAGAACTTCGGCTTCGCGGCCGCCTTGAGGATCAGCGCCTTCTTGGCCATCTCAGTTCTCCTTGAACGGGAAGCCCAGGAGCTTCAGCAGCGCCCGGCCCTCGTCGTCGGTCGTGGCGGTCGTAACCACCGTGATGTCCATGCCCCGCTGGCGATCGATCTTGTCCTGGTCGATCTCGTGGAACACCGACTGCTCGGTCAGACCGAACGTGTAGTTGCCGTGCCCGTCGAGCTTGCGCCCGTCGAGGCCGCGGAAGTCACGGATACGCGGCAGCGCGATGGACAGCAGCCGGTCCAGGAACTCCCACATCCGGTCGCCGCGCAGGGTCACCTTCGCGCCGATCGGCATGCCTTCCCGCAGCTTGAACTGCGCGATGGACTTCGTCGCCCGCCGGACCTGCGGCTTCTGACCGGTGATGGTGGCCAGGTCGCGGACCGCACCGTCGATGAGCTTGGCGTCCCGGGCAGCCTCGCCCACACCCATGTTCACGACGATCTTGACCAGCCGCGGCACCTGCATCGGGTTGCCGTACTCGTACTGCTCGCGCAGCTGGGCGATGATCTCGTTGCGGTACCGCTCCTTGAGGCGCGGCATCGTCTTGGTTTCGGTAGCCGTGGTCATCACAGGTCCTTACCGGTGCTACGCGCGATGCGAACCTTCTGGCCGTTCTCGTCGATCCGGTAACCGACGCGGGTCGGCTTGCCGTCGGAGTCCACGACCATCACGTTCGAAACGTGGATCGGGGCCTCCTGGGTGACGATGCCACCGGTCTTGGCGCCACGCTGGGTGGTGCTGATGCGAGTGTGCTTCTTGATCCGGTTCACGCCCTCGACCAGGACCTTGTCCTGCCGCGGGTAGGCCGCGATGACCTTACCCTTGGCACCCTTGTCCTTGCCGGCGATGACGACGACCGTGTCGCCCTTCTTGACCTTCACGGTCACAACACCTCCGGCGCGAGAGAGATGATCTTCATGAACCGCTTGTCCCGCAGCTCACGGCCGACCGGGCCGAAGATACGGGTACCGCGCGGGTCCCCGCCGTCCTTGATGATGACGGCGGCGTTCTCGTCGAAGCGGATGTACGAACCGTCCGGCCGCCGCTTCTCCTTGGCGGTGCGGACGACGACGGCCTTGACCACGTCGCCCTTCTTCACACCGGCACCCGGGATCGCGTCCTTGACGGTGGCCACGATGACGTCGCCGATGCTCGCGTAGCGCCGACCGGAGCCACCGAGAACCCGGATGCACAGGATCTCCCGGGCACCCGTGTTGTCGGCGACGCGCAGTCGCGACTCCTGCTGAATCACGTCTATCTCCTATGTCTGCCGGTTCTCCGGCCGCCGGGGCGGCCGGAGCCTGGCGGAACCTGCGCCCGACCGTCTGGGCCGAGCTCGAGCCTTCGCTACTTGGCCTTCTCGAGGATCTCCACGAGCCGCCACCGCTTGGTGGCGGAGAGCGGCCGGGTCTCCATGATCAGGACACGGTCGCCGATGCCGGCCGAGTTCTGCTCGTCGTGGACCTTGAGCTTGCTGGTCCGGCGCATGATCTTGCCGTACAGCGCGTGCTTGACCCGGTCCTCGACCTCGACCACGACGGTCTTTTCCATCTTGTCGCTGACCACGAGGCCCTCGCGGACCTTACGGCGGCCCCGCGGCTTGGTGGGGGTCGTGTTCTCGCTCATCCTGCAGTCACCTCAGTCGGCGCGGCCGAGAGCCCCAGCTCACGCTCACGCATGATCGTGTAGATCCGGGCAATCTCCCGACGGATGACCTGCAGCCGCCGGTTGTTGTCCAGCTGCCCGGTTGCGGCCTGCACGCGGAGGTTGAACAGCTCCGCCTTGGCCTCGCGCAGCTTCGTGACCAGCTCCTCCTCGGAGAGCTCACGCAGCTCGGAGGCCTTAACGCCCGCTGCCATCAGGATTCACCCACTTCGCGCGTAACAATGCGGCACTTCATCGGGAGCTTGTGGATCGCGCGACGCATCGCCTCTCGCGCGATCTGCTCGTTCGGGAAGGACATCTCGAAGAGAACCCGCCCGGGCTTGACGTTCGCGACCCACCACTCGGGCGAGCCCTTACCGGAACCCATCCGGGTTTCCGCCGGCTTCTTGGTGAGGGCCTGGTCCGGGAAGATGGTGATCCAGACCTTGCCGCCACGCTTGATGTGGCGGGTCATCGCGATACGCGCCGACTCGATCTGCCGGTTGGTCACGTACGCCGGTTCCAGAGCCTGGATCCCGAACTCGCCGAACACCACCCGGTTGCCGCCCTTGGACGCGCCGCTGCGGTCCGGGTGGTGCGGCTTGCGGAAGCCCTTCGGGGGCTTGCGCGGCATCAGCATCTGTCAGCCCTCCTGCTGCGTTTCTGCCGGAGCCGAAGCCGCAGCCGCGACAGCAGCGCTGTCGACCGGCTCGCCACTCGGCGTCTCGGCCTGCTGCGCGACGGTCGTCGCGGCAGCCCGGCCGGCCTCGGTGCCACCGGAGGTCGTGCCGGACGAACCCGACCGACCACGGCGCGGCCGCTCGGGCCGGTCACCGCGCTCCCGGCGCGGGCGCGACGGTGCCTCGGCCGGAGTCTCCCGACCCGGCACCGCGTCGCCCTTGTAGATCCAGACCTTCACGCCGATGCGGCCGAAGGTGGTACGGGCCTCGAAGAAGCCGTACTCGATGTTGGCCCGCAGCGTGTGCAGCGGAACCCGACCCTCGCGGTAGAACTCCGTGCGGCTCATCTCGGCGCCGCCGAGGCGACCCGAGACCTGCACCCGGATGCCCTTGCACATCGGGTTCTTCATCGCCGACTGCATCGCCTTGCGCATCGCGCGACGGAAGCTGACCCGGCTGGAGAGCTGCTCGGCCACGCCCTGGGCGACCAGCTGCGCGTCCGACTCGGGGTTCTTCACCTCGATGATGTTCAGCTGCACCTGCTTGCCGGTGAGCTTCTCCAACTCGCCGCGGATCCGGTCGGCCTCGGCACCCTTACGGCCGATGACGATGCCCGGCCGGGCGGTGTGAATGTCGACGCGGACCCGGTCGCGGGTGCGCTCGATGTCGACCTTGGAGATGCCGGCGCGCTCCAGCCCCTTGGACATCATCCGGCGGATCTTGACATCCTCGCCGATGTAGTCCTTGTAGAGCTTGTCCGCGAACCAGCGGGACTTCCAGTCGGTCGAGATGCCGAGCCGGAACCCGTGCGGGTGAACCTTCTGACCCATTACTCGGCGCCCTCCGTGTTGCTCTGCGTCTCGGCCGGCGCGGTCTGCTTCGCCGGAGCCGCCTTGTTCGCCGACTTCCTCGGCGCGGCCGGCGCGACCGCCTCGACCGCCACGGTGATGTGGCAGGTGCGCTTACGGATCCGGTACGCCCGGCCCTGCGCCCGTGGCTGGAACCGCTTCATCGTCGGGCCCTCGTCCACGAACGCCTCGCTGACGAGCAGCGCGTCGGGGTCCAGCCGCTCGTTGTTTTCCGCGTTGGCGATCGCGCTCGCGAGCACCTTGTACACCTGCTCGCTCGCAGCCTGCGGCGCGAACTGCAGCACCGTGAGCGCCTCCTTCGCGGGCAGGCCGCGGACGAGGTTGACCACCCGGCGCGCCTTCATCGGCGAGATGCGCACGTGCCGCGCAACCGCCCGCGCGCCCGGAAGCACCGGAGCGTCGCCCTTTCCTGGCATCGCTGTAACCCCTTGATCCTCTATCCGTATGCCCGCGGCGTCAGCGCCGGCGGCTCTTCCGGTCGTCCTTTTCGTGACCCTTGAACGTGCGGGTCAGCGCGAACTCGCCGAGCTTGTGCCCGACCATCGCCTCGGTCACGAACACGGGGACGTGCTTACGTCCGTCGTGCACGGCGATCGTGTGCCCGAGCATCTCCGGGATGATCGTCGAGCGGCGCGACCAGGTCTTGATGACGTTCTTCGAGCCCTTCTCGTTCTGCGTCTCCACCTTCTTGAGCAGGTGGTCGTCGATGAACGGGCCCTTCTTCAGGCTGCGAGGCATGTCTTATCTCCCTCAGCCGCGCTTACGCGTGGCGTAGCGACGGCGGACGATCAGCCGGTCACTCGGCTGGCCCTTACGACGGGTGCGGCCCTCGGGCTTACCCTGCGGGTTGACCGGGTGGCGACCACCGGAGGTCTTGCCCTCACCACCACCGTGCGGGTGGTCGACCGGGTTCATGGCGACACCACGGACGGTCGGGCGCTTGCCCTTCCACCGCATCCGGCCGGCCTTGCCCCAGTTGATGTTCGACTGGTCGGCGTTGCCGATCTCACCGACGCTGGCGCGGCAGCGCACGTCCACCCGCCGGATCTCGCCGGACGGCATACGCAGGGTCGCGTACGCGCCCTCCCGGCCGAGCAGCTGGATGCCGACGCCGGCCGAGCGAGCCAGCTTGGCGCCACCGCCCGGACGCAGCTCCACGTTGTGGATCGTGGTACCGACCGGGATGTTGCGCAGCGGCAGGTTGTTGCCCGGCTTGATGTCGGCGCTCGGGCCCGACTCCACCGTGTCGCCCTGCTTCAGGTCCTTCGGCGCGATGATGTACCGCTTCTCGCCGTCGGCGTAGTGCAGCAGCGCGATCCGCGCCGTGCGGTTCGGGTCGTACTCGATGTGCGCGACCTTGGCCGGCACGCCGTCCTTGTCGACCCGCTTGAAGTCGATCAGCCGGTACTGCCGCTTGTGGCCGCCACCCTGGTGACGAGCGGTGATCCGGCCGTGCACGTTCCGGCCGCCCTTCTTGGGCAGCGGGACCAGCAGCGACTTCTCGGGAGTCGACCGGGTGATCTCGGCGAAGTCGGCGACGCTGGAGCCACGCCGGCCCGGCGTCGTCGGCTTGTACTTACGGATAGCCATTGTCTACACCCCTCAGCTGACCGGGCCGCCGAAGGCCTCGATGCGGTCGCCCTCAGCCAGCTTCACCATCGCCCGCTTGGTGTCCTTGCGCTTACCGAACCCGGTACGGGTCCGCTTGCGCTTGCCCTCGCGGTTGAGCGTGTTGACCGTCAGGACACGGACGTTGAAGATCTGCTCGATAGCGATCTTGATCGCCGTCTTGTTCGCGTCCGGGTGCACCAGGAAGGTGTACCAGTTGCGGTTCAGCTCGCTGTAGCTCTTCTCCGAGACGACCGGCGCGACGATGATGTCGCGCGGATCGGCGATCGTGCTCACTTGCCACCCTCCTCGGTGGTCTCGGCCGGCACGCCCAGGAACTCGTCCAGGGCCTCCTTGGTGAAGACCACATCGTCGGCCACCAGCACGTCGTACGTGTTGAGCTGGCCGGCCTCGATCAGGTGCACCCGCGGCTCGTTGCGCAGCGACACCCAGTTCAGTTCGTCGGTGCTGCTCAACACGACCAGCACCCGCCGGGCGGTGGTCAGCTTGGCGAGCGCGGTCAGGGCCGCCTTGGTCGACGGCTTCTCGCCCGAGACGAACGCCTCGACGACGTGCACCTGCCCGGCACGCGCCCGGTCCGACAGGGCACCACGCAGCGCGGCGGCCTTCATCTTCTTCGGGGTGCGCTGGCTGTAGTCGCGCGGCACCGGGCCGTGGACCACGCCACCGCCGGCGAACTGCGGTGCGCGGATCGAGCCCTGCCGGGCACGACCGGTGCCCTTCTGCTTGTACGGCTTCTTGCCGCCGCCGGCAACCTCGCCCCGGGTCTTGGTCTTGTGGGTGCCCTGCCGAGCGGCAGCCAGCTGCGCCACGACGACCTGGTGCATCAGCGCGATGTTGGCCTGCGCGTCGAAGATGTCGGCGGGCAGCTCGACCGAGCCGGTCTTGGTGCCCTCGGAGTTGAGGACGTCAACGGTGGTCACTTGCCCACACCGCCCTTCTTCGCCTTGGCCTTGGCCGCAGTACGGACCAGGACCAGCGCGCCCTTGGGGCCGGGGATGGCGCCACGGACGAGCAGGAGATTGTTCTCGGTGTCGACCGCCTGGACGGTCAGGTTCTGCACGGTGTAGCGCACGCCGCCCATGCGGCCGGCCATCCGGGTGCCCTTGAAGACGCGACCCGGGGTGGCGCAGGCGCCGATCGAGCCCGGCGAGCGGTGCTTGCGCTCGACACCGTGGCTGGCGCGCAGACCGTGGAAGCCGTGCCGCTTCATCGGGCCGGCGTAGCCCTTGCCCTTGGTCTTGCCGGTCACGTCGATCGAGACACCGGCCGGGAACTCCTCGACCGTGACTTCCTGGCCGAGCGAGTAGTCCGCGGCGTCGCTGGTGCGCAGCTCGACGATGTGCCGGCGCGGCGCCACGTCAGCCTTGGCGTAGTGCCCACGCAGCGGCTTCTTCGCCTTCCGCGGGTCGATCGTCCCGTACGCCAGCTGGACCGCGGAGTAACCGTCCTTGTCGGCGTCACGAACCTGGGTGATGACGCAGGGGCCGGCCTGAACCACGGTCACCGGGACAACGCGGTTGTTGTCCCAGACCTGGGTCATGCCGAGCTTCGCGCCCAGGATCCCCTTAACTTGCCTGTCCATGTGTCCGGTCCCTACAGCTTGATCTCGATGTCGACGCCAGCCGGCAGGTCGAGGCGCATGAGCGAGTCGACCGTCTTCGGGGTCGGGTCGATGATGTCGATCAGTCGCTTGTGCGTACGCATCTCGAAGTGCTCGCGCGAGTCCTTGTACTTGTGCGGCGAGCGGATGACGCAGAAACGGTTGATCTCCGTGGGCAGCGGCACCGGGCCCGCGACCTGCGCCCCGGTACGCGTCACCGTCTCGACGATCTTCCGAGCCGAGGAGTCGACGACCTCGTGGTCATAGGCCTTGAGCCGGATGCGGATCTTCTGTCCCGCCATGGTGGCTTCTGTTCCTTCTCTCGATGCCGCTGTGTTGCGGGTGCCTGTACCGGCTGGCACAGACCCTCTTCGCCCACCCCCGCGGTCGGGCGTGTCGCGCCCTGGGGCCAGGCTCCGCCCCGGGATACCGGAGCGATCCTGACCGCGGTGGGTCCAAGCGCCGATCGCACTGAGGCGACCTGAACGCCGCGCGAGGGTGGTTGACGGACGGGCCGCCAACCACCCCACGCCCGACTGCTCTGCCTACCCGGAGGTTCAGCGGAAGCCGAACACGGGCGGCGAACTGTCGTTACGCAACCTGACTAGTATGCCGCACGACCGGCGGCGGGTCTAATCGGGGTTACCCAGCTCACTTGATGATCTTGGTGACGCGACCAGCGCCGACCGTACGGCCACCCTCCCGGATCGCGAACTTGAGGTTTTCCTCCATCGCGATGGGCTGGATCAGCTTCACGGTCATCGTGGTGTTGTCGCCCGGCATGACCATCTCGGTGCCCTCGGGGAGGGTGACGACACCGGTGACGTCCGTGGTCCGGAAGTAGAACTGCGGACGGTAGTTCTGGAAGAACGGGGTGTGCCGGCCGCCCTCCTCCTTGGAGAGGATGTAGACCGTCGCCTCGAACTCCGTGTGCGGGGTCGTGGTGCCCGGCTTGACGACCACCATGCCGCGCTCGACGTCCTCGCGCTTGATGCCGCGCAGCAGCAGACCGACGTTCTCACCCGCACGGGCCTCGTCGAGCAGCTTGCGGAACATCTCGATGCCGGTGCAGACCGTCTTCTGCGACTTCTCGCGGATACCGACGATCTCCACCTCCTCGTTCGGCTTGAGGATGCCGCGCTCGGCGCGACCGGTGACGACGGTGCCACGACCGGTGATCGTGAAGACGTCCTCAATCGGCATCAGGAACGGCTTCTCGGTCTCGCGCTCCGGCTGCGGGATCGCGGTGTCGACGGCGTTCATCAGGTCCATCAGCTTCCCGGTCCACTCCGGGTCGCCCTCCAGGGCCTTCAGCGCCGAGACGCGCACGACCGGCAGGTCGTCGCCCGGGTACTCCTGCGACGAGAGCAGCTCGCGGACCTCAAGCTCGACGAGCTCCAGCAGCTCCTCGTCGTCGACCATGTCGCTCTTGTTCAGCGCCACGACGATGTACGGCACGCCAACCTGGCGGGCCAGCAGCACGTGCTCGCGGGTCTGCGGCATCGGGCCGTCGGTCGCCGCGACCACCAGGATCGCGCCGTCCATCTGGGCGGCACCGGTGATCATGTTCTTGATGTAGTCGGCGTGACCGGGGCAGTCGACGTGCGCGTAGTGCCGCGCCTCGGTCTGGTACTCGACGTGTGCGATCGAGATCGTGATGCCGCGGGCCTTCTCCTCCGGCGCCTTGTCGATCTCGTCGAACGGCGTGTACGGGTTCAGGTCCGGGAACTGGTCGTGCAGGACCTTGGTGATGGCCGCCGTCAGCGTCGTCTTACCGTGGTCGATGTGACCAATGGTGCCGATGTTGACGTGCGGCTTAGTCCGCTCGAACTTCGCCTTCGCCACTGGTGTCCTCCTGTGGACTTCTTGGTTCGTTCGCCCCGGCGCGCCAGGAGCGGCGCTTAGGACTCTGTCGACAGCCTTTCCGGCCTGACGGCCGGAGAGCTTTGTGGGTTCTGCGGCGATGAAGCCTACAGGCCCGGAATTCACACAATCCGACCGAGGTGGTCGCGGTCGGGGAATTCCTTCCGCGACCACCGTCGGATCATCCGATCACGTCAGGTGAGCGTCACTCACCCGTCGCCTTGGCGATGATCTCCTTCGCCACCGAGGCCGGAACCTCGGCGTAGGAGTCGAACTGCATGCTGTAGCTAGCCCGGCCCTGGGTCTTCGACCGCAGGTCGCCGACGTAGCCGAACATCTCCGACAACGGCACCAGGGCGCGGACGACACGGGCGCCGCTGCGCTCCTCCATCGCCTGGATGATGCCGCGTCGGGAGTTGAGGTCGCCGATGACGTCACCCATGTTCTCTTCGGGAGTGGTGACCTCAACAGCCATCATCGGCTCGAGCAACGCGGGATCGGCCTTGCGGGCCGCGTCCTTCATCACCATCGAACCGGCGATCTTGAATGCCATTTCCGACGAGTCGACCTCGTGGTACTGGCCGTCCAGCAGCGTCAGCTTGACCCCGACCAGCGGGAATCCGGCGAGGACGCCGTACTGCATGGCATCCTGCGCGCCCGCGTCCACCGAGGGGATGAACTCCCGGGGGATGCGGCCACCGGTGACGGCGTTGGCGAACTCGTAGGTCGGCGCGTCGTTGCCCAGCGGCAGCGGCTCCAGGCTGACGATCACCCGGGCGTACTGGCCGGAACCACCGGTCTGCTTCTTGTGGGTGTACTCGATCTTCTCCACCGTGCGGCGGATGGTCTCGCGGTACGCCACCTGAGGCTTACCGATGTTCGCCTCGACGTTGAACTCGCGGCGCATCCGGTCGACCAGGATGTCCAGGTGCAGCTCGCCCATGCCGGAGATGACCGTCTGGCCGGTCTGGTCGTCCAGCTTGACGCGGAAGGTCGGGTCCTCCTCGGCCAGCCGCTGGATGGCGGTGCTGAGCTTCTCCTGGTCCGCCTTGGTCTTCGGCTCGATGGCCACCTCGATGACCGGCTCCGGGAACGTCATCGACTCCAGGATGACCGGGTTCGCCGGGTCACACAGGGTGTCACCGGTGGTGGTCTGCTTCAGACCCTGCACCGCGATGATGTCGCCAGCCTTGGCGGAGCTGCGCTCCTCCCGCTTGTTGGCGTGCATCTGGTAGATCTTGCCGACCCGCTCCTTGCGGTCCTTGGTGGAGTTGACCACCTGGGACCCGGACTCGACCACGCCGGAGTAGACCCGGACGTAGGTCAGCTTGCCGAGGTGCTTGTCGGTCTGGATCTTGAATGCGAGGCCGGAGAAGGGCTCCGAGGTGGAGGGCTTACGCTGCATCGGCGTCTCGCCGTCGGTGGCCGTGCCCTCGATCGCCGGGATGTCCAGCGGCGACGGCAGGTAGTCGATGACGGCGTCGAGCATGGGCTGCACGCCCTTGTTCTTGAACGCGGAGCCGCAGAGCACCGGGTTGGCCTTGCTGGCGATGGTGGCCCGCCGGATGGCGGCCTTGATCTCCTCGACGGAGATCTCCTCGCCCTCCAGGTACTTCTCCATCACCGAGTCGTCGACGTCGGCCAGGGTCTCCATCAGCTTCTCGCGCCACTCGGCCGCGGAGTCGGCCAGGTCGGCCGGGATCTCCTCGATCGCGTAGTCCTCACCCTTCTGGGTCTCCCCGCGCCAGGTGAGGGCGCGCATCTCGACCAGGTCGACGACGCCGATGTGGTTGCCCTCAAGCCCGATCGGGATCTGGAGCACCAGCGGAGTGGCGTTCAGCCGGTCGATCATCATCTGCACGCAGCGGAAGAAGTCGGCACCGGTCCGGTCGAGCTTGTTGACGAAGCACATCCGCGGGACGTTGTACTTGTCCGCCTGACGCCAGACGTTCTCCGTCTGCGGCTCCACGCCGGCCACGCCGTCGTAGACCGCGACAGCACCGTCCAGGACCCGCAACGACCGCTCCACCTCGACCGTGAAGTCGACGTGGCCGGGCGTGTCGATGATCTGGATCGTGTGGCCCTTCCACTCGCACTTCGTGGCGGCGGAAGTGATGGTGATACCGCGCTCCTGCTCCTGCTCCATCCAGTCCATGACGGCAGCGCCCTCGTGGACCTCACCGATCTTGTACGTGATACCGGTGTAGAACAGGATTCGCTCGGTGGTAGTGGTCTTACCGGCATCGATGTGCGCCATGATGCCGATGTTGCGTACGTTGGCGAGCGCGTCTGCGGCGGCCACTTCAATCCCTACTTATCGTCGTCTCGACACAACTGGTGGCGGTCCCGGCACCGGAGGGCGCCGGGACCAGGGTGTTACCAGCGGTAGTGCGCGAAGGCCTTGTTGGACTCGGCCATCTTGTGCGTGTCCTCGCGCCGCTTGACGGCGGCACCGAGGCCGTTGCTCGCGTCCAGCAGCTCGTTCATCAGCCGCTCGATCATCGTCTTCTCACGCCGAGCGCGGGCGTAGGTCACCAGCCAGCGCAGGCCCAGCGTGGTGGCCCGGGCCGGCCGGACCTCGACCGGCACCTGGTAGGTCGCGCCACCGACACGGCGGCTGCGCACCTCAAGGGTCGGCTTGACGTTGTCCATGGCGCGCTTGAGGGTGACGACCGGGTCGGTCCCGGACTTCTCCCGGCAGCCCTCCAGGGCGGCGTAGACCACGCGCTCGGCGAGCTGACGCTTGCCGCGCAGCAGGATCTTGTTCACCAGCTGCGTGACCAGCGGCGAGTTGTACACCGGGTCAGCGACCAGCGGTCGCCGCGGAGCAGGTCCCTTACGCGGCATGTCAGCTCTTCTCCTTCTTCGCGCCGTAACGGCTGCGCGCCTGCTTGCGGTTACGGACACCCTGGGTGTCCAGCGAACCGCGAACGATCTTGTAACGCACACCGGGGAGGTCCTTCACCCGGCCACCACGCACGAGCACGATCGAGTGCTCCTGCAGGTTGTGCCCGACACCGGGGATGTAGGCGGTCACCTCGACCTGGCTGCTGAGCTTGACACGAGCGACCTTGCGCAGCGCCGAGTTCGGCTTCTTCGGGGTGGTGGTGTACACCCGGGTGCACACTCCCCGCCGCTGCGGAGATCCCTTGAGCGCCGGGGTCTTGGTCTTGGTCGTCTTCGCCTGACGGCCCTTTCGGACCAACTGCTGAATGGTGGGCACCGGGTTTCTCCGCTCCCTTCGGCCGCTGCTCGCGACCGCGCCGTCTGCCGTAGCCGATCTCGTGATCGGCTCTCCTACATTCCGGCCAGGGCCACCTCGCGGAGGTCCCGGCACCCGCGGTCGGGCGTGTCGCCAAACTCACGGTTCCCGTCCGGCGCTTGCGCGCAGACCCGGGGTTTGTCACCGGCACACGGATTGCCGCAGGCCGGATCTTCTGGCTCCAATCGTGGTGCCGTCCGGATATCGGATAACCGGCTCCAGCGCACGCACGAGTTGCCCGGGCAGGCCCGGGCACAAGGGGAAAGAGTACCTACCACAGCCGCGCAGGTCAAAACGGAAGACCTGCCGGACGTCGCACCGCTTGCCGGCTGGTCTCTGTCGCACCGCCCGCCCGTGATGGGCACCTACGGACACAAGTGTACCGGCTCTGCCGGAAACCGGCCCGCGAGCCCCCAGCTGACCACAGCCCGGCCAGCGATCGGCCGAGGTGTCGGCAGAGGCTCGCCCGAACAAGCCAGGGACACGGCGGTGCCCCGACCCGGGGCGGAGTCTCTCGGGAGGCGATGGCCAGGCGGTTCTAAGCCAGTGCCAGCAGCACCGCCAGCCCCACGCCTACCAGGCAGAGCAGCAGGCCGGTCCCACCGCAGCTGATTCCCGCGATGGCCAGGCCCCGCCCGGTGAAGCGGACCGCCGGCGGAGGTGCCGGGCGGCGGATCTGCCGCAGGCCGAGCAGACCGGCCACGACGGCGCCCACCCCGGTGAGGCCACCGAGGGCGGCGAAAGCACCCGCCGCCCAGGCTCCGTTCGCCCCTCCCCCGATGGCGCCCACGCAGATGACCAGAATCGAGACCAGAATCGAGGTGATACCGGCCACCAGCGAGCCGACCGCCAGGCCGGAAGCGACCGGGGGCACGTCGAGGTGCACCACCGCGAACGGCGTACCGGGCACCGGCTCGACCCGCTTCGGCGGTCGGGGAGGATCCTGCGGCGGCGGTGGCTGTCTCCAGCCTGGGCCGCCGGTGGGCCCACCCGGTGCCGGCGGCGACCCCGGCACCGCCCCGAAGGCGGATGGACCGCCCGCCGAGGGCCCGAAGGCCGCCGGAGCGGGCGGTGCCGAGCCGGGCGGCGGCCCCCAAGCCGGCGAGCCGGGCGGCGGCCCCCAGGTCGGCGAGCCGGGCGGCCCGAAAGGAGAGCCTGCGGCCGGCGACCCGGGCGGCGGGCCAAAGGGCGAGTTCGCGGGCGGCGGGCCGAAAGGGGCAGCGGCGGGCGGTGGGCCCGGGACTGGCGGGCCGGACGGCGGACCGGCGGACGTCGCGGTAGGTGCCGGCGGGGAGGTCGGCGGGACAGCCTGTTCCGGTTCGACCCGATCGCTTCCAGGCCGGGCCCATCCCGTCTGGTCGGCATCGGGGCGCCCGACGGTGGGCTGAGCGGCTTCGCCGCCCTCGGGGCGCGCCGGTTCCGTCACGGGATCCTCCTTGTCGGGCAGCGTCCACGCACCACGCGACGGACACCGGTCAGGCTACCGTCGGCGGTCAGCCCCTCGGTGCCGGGCGCGAGGACGCACCGGGCGTGCCGATCAGTCGACCTCAGGCGCGAAGTCCTGCCCGTAGGGCGACTCGGCGAGCCGGACCACCCCGATCACCAGCGCCACCACCAGGCTGACCGCGACCAGCACCAGGCCCGTCCAGGCCAGCCGCTCGCCACGACGCAGCCAGGCCGCACCGGTCAGGAAACCCGCCGAGGCGTACGCCTCCCGACGCGCCTGCCGGGCCAGGTGCAGGGCCACCGTGGCCGGTACCACGCCACCGATCAGCAGTCCCGTCAATGCGGCCATCAGGCCGAGGGCGAAGACCGCCCGAGCCTTGGTCGCCCGGACCGGATCCGGGTCGAGCGGATGCCGGGGCGGCTCCGGTGGAGGTGCAACCGGCATGGGTCCGGCGGCGGTCGTCATGTCTCCATCATGCCCGGGCGATCCGGATCAGTAGGAGCAGACTTCTAGCCGGTTGCCGAGCGGGTCACGGAACCAGAACCAGGTGACCGGCTGGTCGGGCGCCTCGTTCAGCTCGCCGACCTCGGCGCCCCGCTCGATCAGCCAGGCCCGCGCGGTGGCCGCGTCGGGAGCGTGGAAGTTGAAGCCGGACCACTCACCGCCGCCCGGGTTGAGCAAGGTGACCGGCGGACCCTCCGGTGCCTTCAGCACCACGATGTGCGAGGTGCGGAATAGCTCCGGCCAGCCCAGTACCTGCTCGTACCACTCGGCCACGGCGTGCGGATCGTCGACCTTGACGAAGACCGTGTCGACCTTGCGTAGTGGGCTCGCAGACATACCGGCGACCATAGCGACCGGTACCGACAACGAGGCCCCCGGCAGATGCCGGGGGCCTCGTTGTCAGAGCTGACGGATCAGCGGTACGACCCGAAGTCGAAGTCGTCCAGCGGGACCGCCTGGCCACTGGCCGGCCCGAAACCGTAGTCGGTCTCCGGGTAGCCGGTCATCGAGTACACCTTGGCCTTCGCCTCCTCGGTCGGCTCGACCCGTACGTTGCGGTACTTGCTGATGCCGGTACCGGCCGGGATGAGCTTACCGATGATCACGTTCTCCTTGAGACCGATCAGCGAGTCACTGCGGGCGTGGATCGCCGCGTCGGTCAGCACCCGGGTGGTCTCCTGGAAGGAGGCCGCCGAGAGCCAGGAGTCGGTGGCCAGCGAGGCCTTGGTGATACCCATCAGCACCGGACGACCGGCGGCGGGCTCGCCACCCTCGCCGACGAGCCGGCGGTTCTCCGACTCGAACAGCGCCCGGTCGACAAGCACACCCGGCAGGAACTCGGTCGAGCCGGAGTCGATGACCGTCACCCGCTTGAGCATCTGGCGGATGATGATCTCGATGTGCTTGTCGTGGATGAGCACACCCTGAGAGCGGTAGACCTCCTGGACCTCCTGGGTCAGGTGGACCTGGACCGCCCGAGGGCCGAGGATGCGCAGCAGCTCGTGCGGGTCGATGGTGCCCTCGGTGAGCTTCTCGCCGACCTCGACGTGGTCGCCGTCGTGGGCCCGCAGCCGGACCCGCTTCGAGATCTTGTCGTAGACGATCTCGTCGCTGCCGTCGTCCGGGATCACCACGATCTTGCGCGACCGCTCGCCGTCCTCGATCCGGATCCGGCCGGGGGTGTCGGCGATGGGTGCCTTGCCCTTCGGGATCCGGGCCTCGAAGATCTCCTGGACACGCGGCAGGCCCTGGGTGATGTCCTCACCCGCGACACCACCGGTGTGGAAGGTACGCATCGTCAGCTGCGTACCCGGCTCACCGATGGACTGGGCGGCGATGATGCCGACCGCCTCACCGACATCAACGATCTTGCCGGTCGGCAGCGAGCGGCCGTAGCACGCACCGCAGACGCCCAGCTTCGACTCGCAGGTCAGCACGCTGCGTACCCGGACGGTCTCGACTCCGGCGGCGACGATCCGGTCGACCAGGATCGAGTTGATGTCCGCGCCCCGCTCGGCGACGACGGTGCCGTCCGGCCCCTTGATGTCGTCGGCCAGGGTACGGGCGTGCACGCTGGTCTCCGCGTGCTCGTGCACCACGAGCCGGCCGTCGAGCTGCTGACCGACCTGCATCGGGATGGCCCGATCGGTGCCGCAGTCCTCCTCGCGGATGATGACGTCCTGCGAGACGTCCACCAGACGCCGGGTCAGGTAACCCGAGTCGGCGGTACGCAGGGCGGTGTCCGCGAGACCCTTACGGGCACCGTGCGTGGAGATGAAGTACTCCAGCACGGACAGACCCTCCCGGTAGCTGGCCTTGATCGGCCGCGGGATGATCTCGCCCTTCGGGTTGGCCACCAGACCACGGATCGCCGCGATCTGCCGGAGCTGGAGCAGGTTACCGCGAGCACCCGAGTTGATCATCTTCCACAGCGGGTTCTCCTGCGGCAGCGCGGTGTCCATCTCCTTGGCGACCTCGTTGGTCGCCTTGGTCCAGATCTCGATGAGCTCGCCGCGACGCTCCTCGGCGGTCATCAGACCACGCTGGTACTGCTTGTCGATCCGGTCGGCTTCCTTCTCGTACCGCTCCAGGATCTCCCGCTTGCGCGGCGGAGCGATGACGTCCTCCATGCCGATGGTCACGCCGGACCAGGTGGCCCAGTGGAAGCCGGCCTCCTTGAGCCCGTCGAGGGTGGCCGCCAAGGCCACCTTCGGGAACCGCTCGGCGAGGTCGTTGACGATCGCGGAGAGCTGACCCTTGCGGATCTCGTAGTTCACGAACCGGTAGCCCTGCGGCAGGGTCTCGTTGAACAGCACCCGACCAAGGGTGGTCTCGATCGTGAGCGGCTCGCCCGGGACCCAGCCCTCGGGCGCGGTCCACGGCTGCCCACCGGCGCCGTTGTCCACCTCGACCACGTCCCGCAGCCGGATCTTCACCGGTGCCTGCAGGTGCAGCTCGCCGTTGTCGTACGCCATCCGCGCCTCGGC
This sequence comes from Verrucosispora sp. WMMD703, assembly GCF_049178935.1. Lineage (NCBI taxonomy): Bacteria > Bacillati > Actinomycetota > Actinomycetes > Micromonosporales > Micromonosporaceae > Micromonospora > Verrucosispora sp. WMMD703. The sequence goes on from NZ_JBMHMM010000004.1 coordinate 5,984,259, forward strand.
GTCCGAGCTGAACGCCCGACCCTCCCCGCGCTCACCGGCGGTGAGGTGGGTCAGGTGGTAGAGCCCGATGACCATGTCCTGCGTGGGCATGGTGACCGGCTTGCCGTCGGCCGGCTTGAGGATGTTGTTCGACGACAGCATCAGGATCCGCGCCTCGGCCTGGGCCTCGGCGGACAGCGGCACGTGCACCGCCATCTGGTCACCGTCGAAGTCGGCGTTGAACGCGGTGCAGACCAGCGGGTGGATCTGGATGGCCTTGCCCTCGACCAGCTGCGGCTCGAAGGCCTGGATGCCGAGTCGGTGCAGGGTCGGCGCCCGGTTGAGCAGCACCGGGTGCTCGCCGATGACCTCTTCCAGCACGTCCCACACGACCGGCCGCTGCCGCTCGACCATCCGCTTGGCGGACTTGATGTTCTGTGCGTGGTTGAGGTCGACCAGCCGCTTCATCACGAACGGCTTGAACAGCTCCAGCGCCATCTGCTTGGGCAGGCCGCACTGGTGCAGCTTGAGCTTCGGGCCGACCACGATGACCGAGCGGCCGGAGTAGTCGACGCGCTTGCCCAGCAGGTTCTGGCGGAACCGGCCCTGCTTGCCCTTGAGCATGTCGGACAGCGACTTGAGCGGACGGTTACCCGGGCCGGTGACCGGCCGGCCGCGGCGGCCGTTGTCGAACAGCGCGTCGACGGCCTCCTGCAGCATCCGCTTCTCGTTGTTGACGATGATCTCGGGCGCGCCGAGGTCGATCAGCCGCTTGAGCCGGTTGTTCCGGTTGATCACCCGACGGTAGAGGTCGTTCAGGTCGCTGGTGGCGAAACGGCCGCCGTCGAGCTGCACCATCGGGCGCAGGTCCGGCGGGATGACCGGTACGCAGTCCAGCACCATGCCGAGCGGCGAGTTGCGGGTGTTCTGGAACGCCGCGACGACCTTGAGCCGCTTGAGCGCCCGGATCTTCCGCTGACCCTTACCGGTGCGGATGGTCTCCCGCAGGTTCTCGGCCTCGGCCTCAAGGTCCATGTTCTGCACCAGGGCCTTGATCGCCTCGGCACCCATGCCGCCGGTGAAGTACTCACCGAACCGGTCGCGCAGCTCACGGTAGAGCAGCTCGTCGGTGACCAGCTGCTTCGGCTCCAGCTTGCGGAAGGTGTCCAGCACCTCGTCCAGACGGTCGATCTCGCGCTGGGCCCGGTCGCGGATCTGGCGCATCTCGCGCTCTCCGCCCTCCTTGACCTTGCGCCGGACGTCCGCCTTCGCGCCCTCGGCCTCCAGCTCGGCCAGGTCGGCCTCCAGCTTGGCCGCCCGCTTCTCGATCTCCGAGTCGCGGCTGTTCTCCGACTGCCGCTTCTCGGCCAGGATCTCGTTCTCGATGGTCGAGAGGTCACGGTGACGCGCTTCGGCGTCAACGCTCGTCACGACGTACGAGGCGAAGTAAATGATCTTTTCGAGGTCCTTCGGGGCGAGGTCCAGCAGGTAGCCCAGCCGGCTCGGCACGCCCTTGAAGTACCAGATGTGGGTCACCGGGGCAGCGAGCTCGATGTGGCCCATCCGCTCACGGCGGACCTTCGAGCGGGTCACCTCGACGCCGCAGCGCTCACAGATGATGCCCTTGAACCGGACCCGCTTGTACTTACCGCAGTAGCACTCCCAGTCCCGCTGCGGACCGAAGATCTTCTCGCAGAAGAGCCCGTCCTTCTCCGGCTTGAGGGTGCGGTAGTTGATCGTCTCGGGCTTCTTGACCTCGCCGTGCGACCACTGACGAATGTCGTCCGCGGTCGCCAGCCCAATTCGCAACTCGTCGAAAAAGTTGACGTCGAGCACGTTCAAATCCCTCACACGTCGCTTGGTGCGTCAGCAGCTCACCGGGTTTTGGTTTCGGGGCGGGGTGACCCACGAAGGGATCAAGCCTGACCGCCCGGAGTGGGTCGCCCCGCCCCGAAACCCCAACGTCACACTTCCTCGACCGAGCTCGGCTCGCGCCGGGACAGGTCGATACCCAGTTCCTCCGCGGCCCGGAACACCTCGTCGTCGGTCTCGCGCATCTCCAGGGCCACACCGTCGCTGGAAAGCACCTCAACGTTGAGGCACAGCGACTGCAGCTCCTTGAGCAGCACCTTGAACGACTCCGGGATGCCCGGCTCCGGGATGTTCTCGCCCTTGACGATGGCCTCGTAGACCTTCACCCGACCGAGAACATCGTCGGACTTGATCGTCAGCAGCTCCTGCAGGGCGTACGCGGCACCGTATGCCTGCATCGCCCAGCACTCCATCTCGCCGAAACGCTGGCCACCGAACTGCGCCTTACCACCCAGCGGCTGCTGCGTGATCATCGAGTACGGACCGGTCGAACGAGCGTGGATCTTGTCGTCGACCAGGTGGTTCAGCTTCAGGATGTAGATGTAGCCGACCGCGATCGGGTCGGGCAGCGGCTCACCGGAACGGCCGTCGAACAGCTGCGCCTTTCCGGAGGAACCGATCAGCTGCCGACCGTCCCGGTTGGGCAGGGTCGACGCGAGCAGACCGGAGATCTCCTCCTCGCGGGCACCGTCGAAGACCGGGGTGGCCACGTTGGTGTCCGGCTCGGAGGAGTCGGCGCCGATGCCCTGGAGCTGCCGCTTCCACTCGGCGTCGTCGCCCTCGACCTGCCAGCCCGTCTTGGCCACCCAGCCCAGGTGGGTCTCCAGCACCTGGCCGATGTTCATCCGGCTCGGCACACCCAGCGGGTTGAGCACGATGTCGACGGGCGTGCCGTCCTCCAGGAACGGCATGTCCTCGACCGGCAGGATCTTGGAAATGACGCCCTTGTTGCCGTGTCGGCCGGCGAGCTTGTCACCGTCCTGGATCTTCCGCTTCTGGGCGACGTAGACCCGGACCAGCTCGTTGACGCCCGGCGGCAACTCGTCGCCGTCCTCCCGGGAGAAGGTACGCACGCCGATGACCGTGCCGGTCTCGCCGTGCGGCACCTTCAGGGAGGTGTCCCGGACCTCGCGCGCCTTCTCGCCGAAGATGGCCCGCAGCAGCCGCTCCTCCGGGGTCAGCTCGGTCTCGCCCTTGGGCGTGACCTTGCCGACCAGGATGTCGCCGGGGACGACCTCGGCACCGATCCGGATGATCCCGCGCTCGTCGAGGTCGGCGAGCATCTCCTCGCTGACGTTCGGGATGTCGCGGGTGATCTCCTCCGGGCCGAGCTTGGTGTCCCGCGCGTCGACCTCGTGCTCCTCGATGTGGATCGAGGTGAGCACGTCCTGCTGCACGAGGCGCTGCGACAGGATGATCGCGTCCTCGTAGTTGTGCCCCTCCCAGGTCATGAACGCCACGAGCAGGTTGCGCCCGAGCGCCATCTCGCCCTCGTCGGTGCACGGACCGTCGGCGATGACCTGGCCGGCCTCGACCCGGTCGCCCTCGAAGACCACCGGCTTCTGGTTGACGCAGGAACCGGCGTTGGAGCGGCGGAACTTGTGCAGCAGGTACGTCCGGCGGTGGCCGTCGTCCTGGTGGACCGTGATGTAGTCGGCGCAGAGGTCCTCGACCACGCCACCGACCTCGGCCACGACCACGTCACCGGCGTCGACCGCGGCACGGTACTCCATGCCGGTGCCGACCAGCGGGGACTCGGCCTTGACCAGCGGCACCGCCTGACGCTGCATGTTCGCGCCCATCAGGGCCCGGTTCGCGTCGTCGTGCTCCAGGAACGGGATCATCGCGGTCGCGACCGAGGTCATCTGCCGCGGCGACACGTCCATGTAGTCCACGGCGGCCGGCGGGACGTCCTCGGTCTCGCCACCCTTACGGCGGACCAGGACGCGGTCCTCGGCGAACGAGCCGTCGGCCCGCAGCGGGGCATTGGCCTGCGCCTTGACGAACCGGTCCTCCTCGTCCGCGGTCAGGTAGTCGATCTGGTCGGTGACCCGACCGTCGATGACCTTCCGGTACGGCGTCTCGATGAAGCCGAACGGGTTGACCCGGGCGAAGGTGGACAGCGCGCCGATCAGACCGATGTTCGGGCCTTCCGGCGTCTCGATCGGGCACATCCGGCCGTAGTGGGACGGGTGCACGTCGCGGACCTCGAAGCCGGCCCGCTCCCGGGACAGACCGCCGGGGCCGAGCGCGCTCAGCCGCCGCCGGTGGGTCAGGCCCGCCAGCGGGTTGGTCTGGTCCATGAACTGGGACAGCTGCGAGGTGCCGAAGAACTCCCGGATCGCGGCGACCACCGGACGGATGTTGATCAGGGTCTGCGGCGTGATCGCCTCGACGTCCTGGGTGGTCATCCGCTCGCGGACGACCCGCTCCATCCGGGACAGGCCGACCCGAACCTGGTTCTGGATCAGCTCGCCCACGGTACGCAGCCGCCGGTTGCCGAAGTGGTCGATGTCGTCGGCCTCGTAGCCCTCCTCACCGGCGTGCAGCCGGCAGAGGTACTCCACGGTGGCGACGATGTCGTCCTCGGTCAGCGTGCCGGTGGTGATCGGCACGTCCAGCTCGAGCTTCTTGTTGAACTTGTACCGCCCGACCTTGGCTACGTCGTACCGCTTCGGGTTGAAGAAGAGGTTGTCGAGCAGGGTCTGGGCGTTCTCGCGGGTCGGCGGCTCGCCAGGGCGCAGCTTTCGGTAGATGTCGAGGAGCGCCTCGTCCTGGCCGGCGATGTGGTCCTTTTCGAGCGTGGTCATCATCAGCTCGGACCAGCCGAACTTCTCACGGATCTGCTCGGCCGACCATCCGATGGCCTTGAGCAGCACCGTGACGGCCTGCCGACGCTTACGGTCGATGCGAACGCCGACCGTGTCGCGCTTGTCGATGTCGAACTCCAGCCAGGCACCCCGACTCGGGATGACCTTGACGCTGGAGAGGTCGCGGTCGGAGGTCTTGTCCGGCTGCTTGTCGAAGTAGACGCCCGGCGAGCGGACGAGCTGGCTGACCACCACCCGCTCGGTGCCGTTGATGATGAAGGTGCCCTTCGGCGTCATCATCGGGAAGTCACCCATGAACACCGTCTGGCTCTTGATCTCGCCGGTGGTGTTGTTGGTGAACTCCGCGGTCACGAACAGTGGCGCGCAGTAGGTGAGGTCCTTCTCCTTGCACTCCTCGATCGAGGCCTTGACCTCGTCGAAGCGCGGCGCCGAGAAGGAAAGCGACATAGTGCCGGAAAAGTCCTCAATGGGACTGATCTCGTCGAGGATCTCCGCGAGACCCGAGCGTGCGTGCGGGTCGTCCGCCGACCGGCCCTGCCAAGCCTCGTTGCCGACGAGCCAGTCGAAGGACTCGTTCTGAATGGCGAGGAGGTTGGGGACCTCGAGGTGTTCGGTGATCCGACCGAAGGAAACTCGGCGGGGAGCGAATGCGCTCGACGTACGACTGGTCTTCGCAGGGCGGGAAGCTGCCAAGATGCGTCCTTCCGAGGACCGGTGCTGCAGAACGGCTGGTACGCGTGCACTCCAATGACCCCACCAGAAAATATCCACAAACGGACATTTCCGAGCAGGGGTCAAGTCGGAAGGCAGCGCAAACTAGCAGTGTAGCCGAGAGGCTAACCGCTGTCCAGCCCACCCCGCAGGTTGTTGCGGAACGTGCCTCGGGACCCCTCGAACGGGTCGCACCGGGCCGCTCGGAACACAACGTCCCTGCCGGGCCGCCCGGGTCTGCGTGGCGAGTGGTGCTGCCGCTGCATTACCCGCGCGGTGGCCGTCGCAAGCGCGGAAGGTCTTGCTCATGTCAGCGTGCCTGGCAGCCCAGGGCCGCGTCAAGGGCCGTTGTCGGCATCGGACGCTCTTTCCCACCCACGAGCGAGTCCACCGGCCCGGTCCACGCGCCGCAGACCGGGTTCCACGCCCTGCTCACGCCGGTTGCGGGCCGGTACACGAACACGGCGGACGACGATCCACTGTCGGATCGCCGCCCGCCGCGACGTGCTCTGCCCGGTTCACGCGAGCCGGGACGGCCAGGTGGGACTCAGGTCACTTGAGGGTGACCTTGGCGCCCTCGCCCTCGAGCTTGGCCTTGGCCTTGTCCGCGGTCTCCTTGTTGACCTTCTCCAGGACCGGCTTCGGGGCGGCCTCGACCAGGTCCTTGGCCTCCTTGAGGCCCAGGCCGGTCAGCTCACGCACGACCTTGATGACCTGGATCTTCTTGCCACCGTCGGCGTCGAGGATGACGTCGAACTCGTCCTTCTCCGGCTCGGCCTCGGCGGCAGCGCCACCGGTGGCCGGACCCGCCATCATCATCGCGGCCGGGGCGGCGGCGGTGACCTCGAAGGTCTCCTCGAACTGCTTCACGAACTCGGAGAGCTCGATCAGCGTCATCTCCTTGAACGCGTCGAGCAGCTCGTCGGTGCTGAGCTTCGCCATGTCTGGCGTCCTTTCCTAATGGTTCAAACTAAAGAACGTGGTGTGCCGGCGCGGCCTCAGGCCGCCTCGGCACCTTCCTTCTCGCGCTTGTCCTGCAGGGCGGCCGCCAGGCGGGCGGTCTTCGACAGCGGGGCCTGGAACAGGGCCGCGGCCTTGCTCAGGTTGCCCTTCATCGCGCCAGCCAGCTTGGCCAGCAGCACCTCGCGGGACTCCAGGTCGGCGAGCTTCGTGACCTCGGCCGCAGAAATGGCCTTGCCCTCGAAGACGCCGCCCTTGATGACGAGCTTCGGGTTGGCCTTCGCGAAGTCGCGAAGGCCCTTCGCCGCCTCGACGACGTCGCCCGAAACGAAAGTCAGCGCGGTAGGACCGGTGAACAGCTCGTCGAGGCCGGAGATGCCCGCGTCCGCCGCGGCACGCTTGGCCAGCGTGTTCTTGGCAACCGTGTAGCTGGTCTCCTTGCCGAGCGAGCGCCGCAGCTGGGTGAGCTGGGAGACCGTCAGACCGCGGTACTCGGTCAGCACGGTGGCACCCGCGCTCCGGAAGCTCTCGGTCAGCTCCGCGACGGCCGTGGCCTTGTCGGCCCGGATCGGCTTGTCCGCCATGTCCCTCCTCTCTCGTTGCTCGAGGCTGGTCACCGTCGCAGGCGAGCGCCTGTGACGGGGCGGAGGTGTCGCGGCAACAGAAAAGCCCCGGCGCAGGGCGCACGGGGCGAGGACGGCGGAATCACATGGTCGGCGGACCACAGGATGCTGCCGATGTCGCTTGCCGCCCTACGCGGGTCGCCCGTCTTCGCGGGACCTTCGACCGTGCCGGGGCACGGTGACCAGCGGTCTCTGGGTGGAACTTCGCGCATCAGGCTACGCGACACCTGCGGCAACCGCCAAATCGCCCCCGGACCGGCCCGGCGGCAACGGCCGCCACCCGGCCGACAGCTCGATCGCCACGTATGGTCCAAGTCGCTGGCTCGCTGCGATACGCCCTGCCCGCCTCGACCGAGGACGCGACCACGCGCTAAGCGCGCCGGGTGCGGGCTCGGGCGTAGCCGGTCAGCGCCACCGCCGTCCAGGCCAGCGCCCACGCCGTCAGCAGCAGCGCGGTCGAGCCGGACAACGGGCCGACCAGCGCCCTGGCGGTGGGTAGCAGCGGTGGCGCCAGCCACGGCGCGACCGACCCCGAGAAACCGAGCACCAGCGCGCCGACCGTACCAAGGGTGAGCACCGCCACACCGTAGCCGGCACTTCGGGTGATCACCCGGCTGGCCAGCGCGCCCAGCGCCACGGCCGCTGGCAGGGCGAGCAGGTGCGCCCAGAGACCGAGCGCCACGCCTGCGGGAACTGACCGGTCACCGGGCAGGCTGGGACCGGCGACCCCGCCGACCAACCAGGGAAAGACCAGGGCGGTCGCCACCAGACCAAGGCCGGCCACCAGCGCGGCGACCAGCCCCGCCGCCTGCTCCCGTGCCGGGCCGACCGCGACCAGAGCCAGGCGGCGCTGCACGTCCGGCTCCACGTCCAGCAGGATCTTGGTCTGCCAGGCCAGCACGGGAAAAAGCACCACGGCCGATACGCCGTAGGCCTCCGCCGGCTGGGCCCGACCGCCGCCGTACAGGATGCCGAGGGTGAGCAGGCCGGCCAGCACCGGTGCCAGCGCCCGTCCGGTACGCAGGAAGCCGGCGAGCCGGAACCGGACCAGGGCGGTCATCGGGCCACCTCGGAGGACGGTCCCGCCCCCGGCCGCATGGCCTCGGGCGGTGCGCTCTGGCCGCGTACCCGCAGGACGTGGTGGCCCTCGGCGCGCAGGCGGGCGACGGTGGCCGGCAACTGCCCGACCGGGACCTCAAGCTCGACCACCGCGACCGCCGCCGCATCCGACGGGGCCCGCTCGACCACCGCCCCGTCGGCCACCAACCACTCCCGCGCGCCGGGCAGCCGGACCGTCTCCCCGCGATGATCGCTGACCAGCACCGACCCGCCGTCGGCCAGCACCTCGTCGACCACCTGCGGGACCAGCTCGCGAGCCGCCGCGTCCAGGCCCTCCCAGGGCTCGTCGAGGACGAGCAGGCCGGGCGGACGCAGCAGTGCCTGGGCCAGGCCGACCTTCTGTGCCGTGCCCTTCGACAGCTGGGACAGCCGGACCGTGCGGAACGGGCCGATGCCCAGCCGGTCGACCCAGCGCCGCACCGCACGATCCGCCGTGATCGGGGACAGCCCGGCGATCCGGGCCATCGCGGCGAGGTAGCCGTCGACGGTGAACGGCTGGTCGGCCGGGAAGCGTTCCGGCACCCAGCCCACCACCGAAGGCCGGTCGAGCACCCGCCCGCGGGACGGCCGCAGGACTCCGGCGACGAGTTGGAGCAGTGTCGACTTGCCGGCACCGTTGCGGCCGAGCACCACCACCGCCTCGCCCGGCGCGACGCCTACCTTCACCTGGCGCAGCACCCACGGACCGCGCCGGTTGTACCGCAGCCCGACGTCCTCCAGCCACATGCCGTGAGCCTGCCACAGCGGACAGACGAACGCGGCCCCGCCATGAGTGGCGGGGCCGCGTCGGTGCGTCGTGCTCAGCTGTCGGCCGAGCCCTCCTGCAGGTTCTTCACCGCGTTCGGATCGACCGGCACGCCCGGTCCCATCGTGGTGGTGAGGGTGACCTTCTTGAGGTACTTGCCCTTCGCGGCCGACGGCTTGGCCCGCAGCACCTCGTCGAGGACGGCCGCGTAGTTGTCGACCAACTGGGCCTCGGAGAACGAGGCCTTACCGATGATCAGGTGCAGGTTCGAGTGCTTGTCCACCCGGAAGGTGATCTTCCCGCCCTTGATGTCCGACACGGCCTTGGTGACGTCCATGGTCACCGTGCCGGTCTTCGGGTTCGGCATCAGACCGCGCGGGCCCAGGATCCGCGCGATCCGGCCGATCTTGGCCATCTGGTCGGGCGTGGCGATCGCCGCGTCGAAGTCCAGCCAGCCGCCCTGGATCCGGGCGACCAGCTCGTCGGTGCCCACCTCGTCGGCACCGGCGGCGACGGCCTCCTCGGCCTTCGCGCCGGCCGCGAAGACGATCACGCGGGCGGTCTTACCGGTGCCGTGCGGCAGGTTGACCGTGCCGCGGACCATCTGGTCCGCCTTGCGGGGGTCGACGCCGAGGCGCATCGCGACCTCGACCGTGGCGTCGAACTTGGTGGCGGTGCTCTCCTTGGCCAGCTTGACGGCCTCGACGGGGGTGTAGAGCTTCGACTTGTCGATGGCCTCGGCGGCCTTGCGGTAGCTCTTGCTGCGCTGCATGTTCTGTCTACTCCTGTGGTCTCTGGCGGGCCGCGGTGCTCGCGCGCCCTCCCACGATCCGTACGGGTCGGTGGTGGCCGACGTCAGTCGGTGACGTTCAGACCCATCGACCGGGCGGTGCCGGCGATGATCTTCTCAGCCTGGTCGAGGTCGTTGGCGTTGAGGTCAGCCATCTTCTTCTCGGCGATCTCCCGCAGCTGAGCGCGGGTCACCGAGCCGACCTTCTGCGTGTGCGGGACGCCCGAGCCCTTCTGCACACCGGCAGCCTTGATCAGCAGCCGGGCGGCGGGCGGGGTCTTCAACACGAAGGTGAAGGACCGGTCCTCGTACACGCTGATCTCGGCGGGGACGATGTCGCCCCGCTGCGACTCGGTCTGCGCGTTGTACGACTTGCAGAACTCCATGATGTTCACGCCGTGCTGACCGAGCGCGGGACCGACCGGCGGCGCCGGAGTCGCCTGGCCCGCCGGCAGCTGAAGCGTGAACGTCTTGACGAGCTTCTTCTTCGGAGGCATGTCTCTTCCTGGGGCTTGGAACTGGGAAAGGTTCACACGACACCGCCGTCGGGGCGCGCACGGTCAGCGCGCATGCGACGGCGGCGACGTTCTAGGGTAGCGCAGACCTGGTTCCCGACGGCCACGGAGGTGGGCCGGGCGGGTGAACCGGACGAACGACGACCACCGGCGGCGGTCGCCCGCCACCGATGGTCGACAGCTCAGATCTTGGCGACCTGGTTGAAGTTCAGCTCCACCGGCGTCTCCCGGCCGAAGATCGACACCAGCACCTTGAGCTTCTGCTGGTCGGCGTTGATCTCGCTGATCGTCGCCGGCAGGGAGGCGAAGGCGCCGTCGGTGACCGTCACCGAGTCGCCGACCTCGAAGTCGAGGACCTTGACCTCCGGCTTGGCCTTCTTCTGCTCGGTCTCGACGGCAGGTGCCAGCCACTTGAGCACCTCGTCGAGGCTCAGCGGCGCCGGGCGGTCGGCCCGGTCCGTGGCACCGACGAAACCGGTGACCCCGGGGGTGTTGCGTACGCAGGAGTAGGACTCGGCGGTCAGCTCCATCCGGACGAGGATGTAGCCGGGAAAGACCTTCGCCTGCACCTGGGAACGCTTGCCGTTCTTGACCTCGACCTCTTCCCGGGTCGGCACCTCGACCTGGTAGATGTAGTCCTCCATGTCGAGGGACGTGATCCGGGTCTCGAGGTTGGTCTTGACCTTGTTCTCGTAACCGGCGTACGAGTGCACCACGTACCAGTCGCCCGGTGCGTAGCGCAGCTTCTGCCGCAGCTCCGCAACCGGGTCGAAGTCCTCCTCGGGAGCGGGCTCGGTCATGGCGAACTCCGACTCGTTGGCGGCCTCGACCGACTCGTCACCAGCCGCCGTCGCCACCGTGGACTGCTCGTCCGGGGTCGCGGCGGTCTCGTCGTACTCAGGCACGCTTGCTCACTTCCGTCACTATCGCACGTTCAGCCGGTCAGCTGGGGTTGCCGAAGACCCACAACACGCCCTTGGCGAAGCCGTAGTCCAGGACAGCCACGATCGTCAGCATCACCGTGACGAACGCGATCACCACCGCCGTGTAGGTCAGCAGTTCCTTGCGGGTCGGCCAGATGACCTTACGCAGTTCGGCCACGACCTCGCGGATGAAACGCGCGATGCGGCCGAAGAGGCCCACCCTGTCGGCGTCGGTACGCGTCTTGCGACCGTCGGCGGAATCGGCCTTGGCCCGCGAACGGGTGGCGGTGCCACCCCGCGAAACCGGCTCGTCCGCGTCGGTGGCGTCGTCCTCGGCGCTGTCGTTGACGACCTCGTCGTTCAGGCGCTCGTCGTCGGCGTCCTCGCCGCGCCGCTTGTTGTCGGCCACTTCGCCCTCCGTCGCGGGATGTCGGTGTCGCACGCAGTGCGCGTGCGCGGCGCTTGGTCACGCCGGCCGGACCAACCGTCCCGGGACGGGCCGCGGCCGGCGGATCAACCGGAAGGCCCGATGCCTCGGAACCTCCCCGCCGATGCCACCACCACGGGCCGGACGCCACCGGAAGGCGGCGGGACCCACGGAACGGTCAGGCCTGAGGCGCAGGGGTGACAGGACTTGAACCTGCAGCCTGCGGTTTTGGAGACCGCTGCTCTGCCAATTGAGCTACACCCCTGTGCGGCAACGCTCACCCCGCCCGGTCACACGACCAGGCAGGGGTCACTTGCCCCACGGCGGACCAGTGTACGGGTACCGACCCGACTTTCCCAACCGGTCTACCCGACGTGCCGCGCGGTACCGGTCAACCGGCCGTGCGCACGGTGGCCCGCGCCTGCGAGAGCACCTTCTCACCGAGGCAGGTGGCGGTTACGTCCAGCCTGGTCAGACCGGCGTCGGTCACCTCACGGACCACGGCAGTCACCACGATCTCGGTGCCGGTGTCGTCGTCCGGGACGGCCACCGGACGAGTGAACCGCACGCCGAAGTCGACCACCGCGTCGGGCGAGCCGGCCCAGGTGGTGACCGCCCGACCGACGAGCGCCATGGTGAACATGCCGTGGGCGATCACACCGGGCAGACCCACCTTGGTGGCGAACCGGTCGCTCCAGTGGATCGGGTTGAAGTCGCCCGAGGCACCTGCGTAACGAACCAGGTCCGCCCGGGTCACCCGGAACGTCTGGGTGGGCAGTTCCACGTCAGGCCTCCCCGCGTACGACGAGCTTGGACCAGACCGCGACCACCGACTCGCCAGCGGTCGTGCTGACATCGGTCCGGGTGGTCAGGAACTCGTGGCCGCCCCGGCTGGTGATCTCCTCGACGGAGTTGACGCAGACCAGCTCGTCGCCGGCCACCACCGGCCGGGTGTACGCGAACCGCTGGTCGCCGTGGACCACCCGGCTGTAGTCGATGCCGAGCGCCGGGTCCTCGATCAGCTGGCGGCTGGCGGCCATGGTGATCACCACCGGAAACGTCGGCGGCGCGACCACGTCCGGGTGGCCCAGCGCGCGGGCGGCCGCCGGATCGTGGTGGGCGGGATCGGTGGCGCCGATCGCCGTCGCGAACTCGCGGATCTTCTCACGGCCCACCTGATAGGGGGCGGTCGGCGGATAGGTCCGGCCGACGAAGGACTGGTCCAGGGGCATGCCGCGAACCTACACGCAAAGCACGATCGCCGATCCGAGCGGTCGGCGTCGGCTCAGCCGCGCCGTCCGTAGGGACCGGCGATCAGGATACGTGCGCAGCCGGGCCGATCGGCCCGGGCAGGTTCAGCGCGTTTCGCGGTGCAGGGTGTGCCGTCCGTCCCGGGGGCAGAACTTCTTCAGCTCGATGCGGTCCGGGTCGTTACGGCGGTTCTTGCGCGTGATGTAGTTGCGCTCCTTGCACTCCACACACGCCAAAGTGATCTTCGGCCGGACATCGGTCGCCTTCGCCACGGCGGAGTGCCTTCCTCGATAACGGATACAACTACGGCGCTAAAGCGTACGCGCCACCTGGGCGGACACGCAAAGCGGGCGCCTGTGGCGCCCGTCCCACCGACCACCGGAGATCCCTCCGGGGCGGACGAGAGTAGCGGTGGCCGGACTTGAACCGGCGACACAGCGATTATGAGCCGCTTGCTCTGCCATCTGAGCTACACCGCCGCGGTGGGCCCAGCCGGACCCTCTGAGCCCCCTTACGGAATCGAACCGTAGACCTTCTCCTTACCATGGAGACGCTCTGCCGACTGAGCTAAGGGGGCCTGCGCGATCACTCGGTGCCCGCGCAGAGGTAAGAGTACACGGCCCGATCGTACTGGTGAAATCGGATCCCCAGGGAGGTCGTACGCCCAGCTCAGGGCACCACGCGCAGCCTCGGAAGCTCGCTGCTGGAGATCGACTCCGGATCGACCTGGGCACCGAACCACGCTTCCAACCGCTCGTACGGCAGTGGGCGGCTGAACAGGAACCCCTGGCCGACCTCGCAGCCGATGTCCTGGAGCAACTCCAGGGTCAGCTCGCTCTCCACGCCCTCGGCCACCACGGTGAGACCGAACTGCTGGGAGAGGGTGACGACGGCGTTGACGATCGCCAGGTCCCCCGGATCGGTGGCCATGCCCTGAACGAAGGAGTGGTCGACCTTCACCTCGTGCACCGGCAGCCGGCGCAGATGGGCCAGCGAGGAACTGCCGGTGCCGAAGTCGTCCACGGAGAGCCGTACGCCCAGGTCTCGCAGGCGGCGCAGGGTCGGGATCGGGCGCTCGGTGCCGTCCAACACGCCGGCTTCCGGAATCTCCAGGGTCAGCAGCTGCGCCGGAACGCCGTACTCCTCAAGCAACTCCCGCACCTGCTCCGGGAAGTGCTGGTCGGTGAGCGTACGCGCGGAGAGGTTGACCGCGACGGCGAGCGACTGACCGCCGTGTGCCCAGTCCCGGCTGTGCCGCAGCCCCTCCCGGAGCACGAACTCGGTGAGCCGGCCGAGCTGACCGGTGTGCTCGGCCACGGCGACGAAATCCGCCGGGGTGACCGAACCGTGCGTCGGATGCTCCCAGCGGGCCAGGCACTCCACCCCGATGAGGCGGCGGTCCCGCAGCGTCACCTTGGGCTGGTAGTAGACCTCCAGCTCGCCGTTGTCGAGGGCGTTGCGCAGGTCTCCGGCGAGACCGAGCCGGTGCAGCGACCGCGACTCCAACGCCGGCGTGTACAGCTGCACGCTGCCGGGGACCGCCTTGGCCGCCGTCGCGGCCACGTCCACCCGTTGCAGCAGGGTCGCCGGGGCGTCGCCATGATCCGGGTGTACGACCACCCCGACCGCGGTGTCCACGTCCAGCGTGAGCGAGTCGAAGACCATCTCGTCGCGGATCTGTTCCCGCAACTGGCCGGCAAGCTCCACTGCGGCGTCTGCGCTCTCCAGCCGCAGGGTCACCAGGAACTCATCGCCACCGGCCCGCCCGACCAGCGCGGCCGACGGCACACAGCCACGCAGCCGGTCGGCGACCTCGACCAGAACCTTGTCGCCCGCAGCGTGGCCGAGCGCCTCGTTCACCTGACGCAGCCGATCGACGTCGAACAGCAGCAGCGCGACCACCTCGCCGGGCGCCCGGATCCGGACCGCTTCGGCCAGCGCACCGAGGATGCGGCGCCGGTTGGGCAGCTTCGTGAGCGCATCGTGGTAGGCGTCGTGCCGCAGCCGGTCGACCAGGCGGGAATTCTCCAGCGCGACCGCGGCATGGGCGGCGACCGTCTCCAGAATCGGCACGTCGGCCGGGGCGAAGTTCCCCACGTCGCTGAGGCGGTTCACCACCTCGATCGTGCCGATGACCACCTGTCCGGAGCGCAGCGGCACGGCAATGACGTCCTTGACCTGCTGCCGAGTCAACTCGCGACGTAGTTCCGGTTCACCGCCGAGCAGTCGCCCGGCCGCCAGGGTCTGACCGGACTCCAGGGTGCGCTGACGAACCGTCACCGGGGTTTGCGCCACATCGAGCAGACCCCGATCGTCCAGCCGGGCGGTGAGCAGTACCTCCGGATGCCGGCCCTGGGCCGGCAGCCACAGCGTGGCGTACTCGGCCTGCATCAGGGCCCGGATACGTCCCAGCAGGATGTCTGCGAGATTTCCCTCCGCACCGACACTGGCCATCGCGCGGGTCAGCTCGTACATGTCACCGAGAGTGCGGTGCTGCCGGAGGAAACGCGCGTATGACCGGTAGAGCAGCACGCCCGCAATGGTGATCGCCCCCAACAGCAGGGTCGACCACAGGGTGCTGGCCAGGGCGATCAGGATGAGTAGACCGATCGCGACGTTCAGCGCGAGAGTGAGGAAGAGCTGAACCGCCGTACTTGCCGTCTCCCGGGAGCCCTGCCAGCCCTGCAGCAGGGTGATCACGCCGACCACCGCGACCAGGCTGATGAGGCTGTTCGCGGTGATCGCGGCGAACAGGACCGCCCACGTGCCCGGGCCGACCCCGTCGAACGGCAGCGCCACCGCCACGACAAGTCCCGCGACCGAGACCCCGGCCGCATCTCTTGCCACGTTGAACCACAGCTTCGGCGGCGGATAACGACGGTAGGCCTGCGTGATGATCGCCGCGCAGGTCGCAATCACCACGACCAGCAGCGGGCTGAGGCTGTAGAAGGCGAGAACCAGTGGTATCTCGGTGAGGGTGACGACAAAAGCCTGCCGCCGGACGACGAAACTCAGGGTCGGGATGCCCGCAATGACCATCACGACCAGCAGGAGAGCCGCCAGGAGCAGATCCCGCTCGTCGAACTCCGCGGTGAAGACCAGTATGGCGATGCTGGCAACGGCCAGCGCCGCGAGGGGCGTGGTGATCAGCCAAGCGGTCGCGATCGGGCGGCGCGGTGCCTCTCTAGTCGGCACGCAGGTGCCCCCTCACCAGATTGCCGAGTGCCTCCCGGTCAGCGTGTGCTCGAAACGACCACATCGTCTGGTGCGGGGGCGCCCCACTCAAGGCCGTTGGCCTGGAGCGGGTTGTTCTCCCACCCGATACCGACGAACTGCGCATCGCCGAATCCGACCACGGCAGCACTCACCGTAGCGAGCATGGCGATTGCCGCGACTGCGGCAAGCACTCGACCACTCCTTCGACGAGACATCGGGAGCACTCCTGCCTTCGGGGGTGTAGTGACGGGTACGCCGATCGTGCCACAGCCCAGGCAGCCGGAAAAGCCAGCGAACGGGCATAGCCGTCCCCCGGACGTGCGACCAGCCGTCGTCGACCGGCTTCTGGGCCGGTAGCACCCCATCGGAGCATCTGAGGGTGCCCAAAACGACAAGGCACCGGTTTTGCCGGTATTGGCCGGAAAACCACGAACCTGGCAGGTTCGCGTACACGTCGCTCCACCACTCTCGCCGCTCCGCGCCCCGCGGTCAACGTCCACTCGCGAGAGTGGCGCACATGCGACGCAACAGACGGCAGCACGGCCCCAGGTCCCCGGACAGCCACCTCCCCAGCACCGAGGAACAGCGAACAGAGTCAATGTACGCCCGCCACCCCGTCGGGCCACGCCCAGGATCGTCGATGTGGTGGACCGGCCGAGCGGTGGTCAACCCGATCAGGCGCGGGCACCGCTCACCGAACGGGGACGCGACGTAGGCCCACGAAAGAGCCCCCTCACCAGATCTCGCTGGTGAGGGGGCTCTTTGTGCACCTGGTGGCGGGTAGAGGATTCGAACCTCTGTAGCTTTCGCGACGGATTTACAGTCCGCTCCCATTGGCCGCTCGGGCAACCCGCCAGGGCGTACCACCGCACCGTGGCGCGGCGGCGGAAGCAAGGATAGCGGCTCCACCCGTTGCCGCCGCAACCGGGTACCGTCAGGGGGTCGTACCCCTGGGCAACCAGGGCCAAAGGATCACAAAACAGCCAGACAGCAGGAGCATGAGTATGGCAGCGAACCCGTCGTTCGACATCGTGAGCAAGGTCGATCGCCAGGAGGTCGACAACGCCCTCCGGCAGGCGGACAAGGAGCTCGGGACGCGGTTCGACTTTCGGGGCACGGGCGCCGAGATCTCCTGGTCGGGTGAGGAGGCGATCAGCCTCCAGGCGGAGACCGAGGAGCGGGTCCGGGCCGCGTTGGACGTGTTCAAGGAGAAGTTGGTCAAGCGGAACATCTCGCTGAAGTCGCTGGACGCGGGTGATCCTCGCCCCTCGGGCAAGGTTTTCAAGCTCGACGCCAAGGTGATCCAGGGCATCGACCAGGACAAGGCGAAGGCGATCAGCAAGAAGATCCGCGACGAGGGTCCCAAGGGCGTCCAGGCCCAGATCCAGGGCGACCAGCTGCGGGTCACCGGCAAGAAGAGGGACGACCTTCAGGCGGTCATCGCGCTGCTCAAGGCCGAGGATTTCGGCGTGGCCCTCCAGTTCACCAACTACCGCTAAGTCGTCTCGAACCGGCCGCGTCGATCCGTCGCCGCCAGCGATTGTTGCGCTCCACAGCTCGATGCGTTGACCGGAGCGCTGCCACGGATCCGGCGTGCTCCTCCGAACGGTCTGGTTCAGTCGTCGCGCCGGTGGCGCAGCCAGAGGTACGGCAGGGGTTGGCCCCGGTTCCACTGATCCGCCTCGTCCGAGGGAACCAGTTCAAAGCCGGCGGCGGTGTAGCAGCGCAGCGCCGGAGCGTTGTCGGGATGCAATCGCATCAGCACCGTCGGGTGGTGGTCCCGCGCCAGGTTGGTGAGCAGGGTGACCATCAGACGGCCCAGGCCCCGGCCGCGCAGCGCCGGGGCCACGATGAGTCGGGCCAACTCCACCTCGGCCTCGTCGTCGTCGAGCCACAGCTCGCCGTAGCCGGCCGGTTCTCCGTCGAGGAGTGCGAGGTACGCGAGCACGTCGGGCTCGGTTCCCCAGCGCCTGACGTTCTCCGCTGTCACTCGGTCGCGGGAGCACCAGCGACGACTCTCCTCGGCAGAGGTCGCCCAGCTCGCCACGACGGCCGGATGGGTCGGGCCCAGCGCGGTCAGCTCCATGAACCGCCTCCTCGGCACGCGAGGCTACCGCCCAACGGGAGAACCTCCGCCGGCCGGCCCGGCCCACCTGACCGGGCCGGCCGGGCGTCGGGATCCGCGTCAACGGGCGAAGATCAGCAGCAGGACGACCGTCAGGATCGCGCTCACCAGGATCGAACCCAGACAGCCGATCCGGTTCGAGAAGAAGAGGAACATCCGGCCGTCGTACCCATCATTGCGCGGGTCAGGCCGCGGCGGGCTGCTCGGCCCGGACGGCGGTGGCCTCCGCGCGGGCGATGGGGCCGGCCGGCAGCGCGGCGACCGCCGCTCCGACGGCAAGTGCGAACCCGGCGAACAGGAAGGCCCAGGGCACCCCGCCGGCATGGTCGACGATCAGGCCGGAGACGGCGCCGCCGACCGCGCTCGCACCTACCGACATGGTCACCACCCAGGTGTACGCCTCGTTCAGCATGCTGGTCGGCGAGATCCGCCCGACCAGGGTGTTTTCCAGAGTCAGCGCGGGAGCGATGGCGGCTCCGCCGATCACCAGGGCGGCGCCCAGTGCGACTGGCGTCGGCATCACGGCGAAGACAGCGAAGCTGCCGGCGAGCACGGCGAGCAGCCAGGCGAACAGGCGGGTCATGTTGCGGGCCGGCCGGCGGACGCCGAACCAGAACCCCCCGATCGCACTGCCGACCCCCCAGACGGCCAACAGCACGCCGGCGAGGCTGTTCGGGTCGTCGGGGCTGTAGCGGGTGGCAAACGCCGGAACGGTCACGCCGGCCGCACCGAAGGCGATGCCGATGCTGGCCACGCAGAGCAGCAGCGCCGGAAAGCCGGCGACCCGAAGCGGACCGAGGCCACGGGCATGATGTTCCCGGGCGTGCGGGCGCCAGCCGCGCATGGCCTGGCCGAGCGCAACCGACAGGGTGCCGACCAGGGTCACCACGGCGGCACCGATCAGCGCCGCCCCCGCGTCGGCGACCAGCACGAACCCGGCCACCAGCAGTGGACCGAGCACGAAAACGATCTCGAAGAGGGTGGTTTCGGCGGCAAGTGCGGTGTTGCGCAGGTAGTACCGACCGGAGTCGATGTTGGTCAGGCCGTTCCAGGCACCACGGATCGCGGCGGTCATCGGCGGGTACGTTCCACCGGCCGCCGCCGAAGCCAGCAGGACCAGCGCGAAGGGCGCGCTATCGGCGCGGGCCGCCCAGAGCAGCCCCATCAGGGCCAACGGGTGGGCGATCGCGGTGCCGAGCAGCACCGGGGTGGGACCGATCCGGTCGGCGATCCGGCCAGCCACCGGGCTCAGCGTGGCGCCGGATAGGGCGTAGCAGCCGCCGGCCGCGGCGGCCAACGAGTAGCGGCCGGTCACCCCTTCGACGACGAGCAGCAACGCGAGTGGCGTCATGCCGATCCCGAGTCGCCCGATGATGCCGGTGATCAGCAGGGTCGGTGCGCCCGGAATCTGCCAGACAGCCAGATACCGGCGCAGCCCAGCCACAGCGGACCTCCACGAGATGTAATGAGCGAGACTCAGTTAGACCCTAACGTCCCCGGTCCGGCCGACCCCGCGGTCCGGCCCTGTGGCGGCGCTCACCCGGTTCCCGGGATGCCGCAATCTGCTCTCTCGAACCGCCTCCGAGCGGCCGGCATACCGCAACTCGTGCTGCCCTTCCACCCCGGCGAGGGACTGTGCCGCCCGCGCCGGTGCTGGGTCCGGGCGGGTCAGCGCTGGTAACGCACGGGGCCCGTCTGGCTCGCCAACTGCTCAAGCCGGGCGACCCGCTGCTCCATCGGCGGGTGGGTGGCGAAGAGCGCGGCCACCCCGCCACCCCGGAACGGGTTGGCGATCATGAGGTGCGCGGTGCTGGTGAGCTGCCCCTCGGCCGGCAACGGCCGCCGCTGGGCACCCATGTGGATCTTGCGCAGGGCGCTGGCCAGCGCCAGCGGGTCCCCGGTCAGTTCGGCACCCGAGGCGTCCGCCTGGAACTCACGGCTCCGGCTGATCGCCAGCTGGATGACGGTGGCCGCGATCGGCCCCAGGATGATGGTGAGCAGCAGGACCAGCGGGTTCGGGCCGTCCTCGTCGCTGTTGCCGCCCAGCGGGATGAACAGGGCGAGATTCGCCAGCATGGTGATGATGCCGGCGAGGCCGGCCGCCACGCTGGAGATGAGGATGTCCCGGTTGTAGACGTGCGACAGCTCGTGACCGATGACGCCCCGCAGCTCGCGGTAGTCGAGCAGCTCGACGATCCCCTGGGTGACGCAGACGGCCGCGTTCTGCGGGTTACGCCCGGTGGCGAACGCGTTGGGCTGGGCGGTCGGACTCACGTAGAGCCGGGGCATGGGCTGTCGGGCCTCGGCGGCCAACTCGCGAACCATGTGGTACAGCTCGGGGAACTGCGCCTCACTTACCGGTTGCGCCCGCATCGAGCGAAGTGCCAGCTTGTCGGAGTAGAAGTACGTGACGCCGTTCATCACCAGCGACACGAGTACGGCGATGACCAGGCCGCCGCTGCCGCCGAACCAGTAGCCCACCGCCAGAATCAGTGAGGTGAGCAGGCCGAGCAGCGCGGCGGTCTTCAGACGGTTGTGGTGCACGATCACTCCTTCGGTGCACGGATGCCGGGATCCGCTGACCGGTACAACACCCCGGTACCCGTCAACCATCCGTCTCATGACTGAGAGTTACCTGAGTGACGGATGGCGCGCTGGCTGGCCCGGGTTCAGCTCCCGGCGAGATCGAGCACGACCTGCGGTGCGAAGCCGACGACCAGGGCCACCACGGTCGCCACCGCCAGCGCCGCAGCCACCGCGCGGGCGGGTCGGGCGACACGGGCGGTGAGGTCTCCGGGCGGGGCGTAGAGCAGCGCGGCGGCCCGCAGGTAGTACGCCAGGCCGATGACCGCGTTCACCGCCACCACCAGGGCGAGCCAGCCGGCGTCGCCACCGAGCAGGGACCGGACCACCGTCACCTTGGCGAACAGTCCGGCCAGGCCGGGTGGCAGGCCGGCGAGGCCGATAAGCGCGAACGCCAGCCCGGCACCGACCCAGGGGTGCCGCCGTGCCGCTCCGCGCAGGTCGTCGAGCCCGCCCCCGTCGGCACCGGCCGGACGCAGGGCCACCACGCCGGCGAAAGCGGCCAGTTCCAGCAGCACGAAGAAGACGGCGTACGCCAGGGCGGCGGCGTACGCGGCAGTGCGGGCCTCCGCATCGGTGGTCAGGGCCAGCGCGCCGAGCGGGGCGAGGATGTAGCCGGCCTGGGCCACCGAGGACCAGGCGAGCAGCCGGACCGTACGCCGCTGGCGCAGGGCCACCAGGTTGCCGACGGTCATGGTCAGCGCGGCGACCAGGGCCAGCACCGGCCCGGTCACCTCCGGCGGCAACGCCTGCCGCACCACTGCCAGCAGCGCGACCACCCCGCCGAGCTTGGACGCGGTCGACAGGTACGCGGCCACCGGCAGTGGTGCCCCGTCGTAGGTGGCCGGCGCCCAGGCGTGGAACGGCACCGCCGCCACCTTGAACGCCAGTCCCGCCACCACGAGCGTCACCGCGACAGTGGTCAACGGCAGGTCGAGCAGCGCCTCGTCGGCGAGGAGGGTGCCCAGCCGTTCCAGGTGCAGCCCGCCGGTGACCGCGTAGAGCAGCGCGGCACCGAGCAGGGTCAGCGTGGTGGCGACCACGCTGACCACGAAGAAGGTCACCGCCGCCTCGGCACTGGCCAGGCTGCCCCGACGCAGGCCGACCAGGACGTACAGCGGCAGGGTGAGCACCTCCACCGCCACGATCAGGGTGATCAGGTCACCGGCCGCGCCGAGCACCACGCCACCGGTCATCGAGCAGGCGAGCAGGAAGCAGTACTCCCCCACCGGGGTGTTCCCGGCCCGCAGCAGCGGCCCGGACAACGCCAGCACCCCGAGGACCAGCAGCGCCACCAGCGCCGCGACCAGGGCGGCCCGGCCGCCGAAGACGTACGAGCAGTCGGCACCGACGCAGAACGTGCGTCGCTCGGCCCCCGAGCCGACCGCCGCCGCGCCGACCGCGGTGGCGACCGCGCCGGTGACCGCCGTGGCGACGGTGGCCGGTGGCCGGGCCGCCAGCAGGTCCACCAGCAGCACCAGCACCGCCGTCCCGGCGGCCAGGTACGCCGGCAGCAGCGCCACGTGGTCGACGGCCTGCACCAGACTCGACTCGCTCATCGCGCCACCTCGCTACGCTCGGCGTCACGACGAGCCACGACCGCACTGCGCCGAATAAATCGCTCGCTACGCTCGCTCATCGCGCCACCACTCCCACCAGGGCCTCGACCGGAGCTTCGGCGACGCCCAGCACCAGCGTCGGGGCCAGCCCGACGGCCAGCGCGAGGAGGACCAGTGGCGCCCAGGCGACCAGTTCGGCTCCGGCCAGCTTGGGCCCGAGCGCGGCGACCGCCGGGCTGGGCTCGCCGTGGGTCACCCGCCGCAACAGTCGCAGCAGGTACGCCGCCGTCAGTGCCCCGCCGATCGCGGCCAGCACCGCCAGCGTGGTCCACAGCGCACCACCCGACTCGACGGCGGCGACCACGGCGAACGCCTCGCCCCAGAAGCCGGCCAGCCCGGGCAGCCCCAGCGAGGCGACCGCCGCGAACGCGAGCAGCCCGGACAGGCGCGGGGCGGTCTCCCGCAGCCCGGACAGCTCGCTGAGCGCGCCGGTGTGGGTACGGTCCTTGATCGCGCCCGCCAGGAAGAACAGCAGACCGGTGATGATGCCGTGGGCGACGTTGCCGATCAGCGCCGCCTGGATGCCGGTGGCGGTCAGGGTGGCGACTCCCAGCAGGACGAAGCCCATGTGCCCGACACTTGAGTACGCGATCAGCCGCTTCAACTCGCTCTGCGCCAGGCAGACCAGCGAGCCGATCAGGATGGCGGCGACGGCGAGCACACCGAGCACCGGTGCCGCCCACCTGGCGCCCTCGGGGGCCACCCCGACGGCGACCCTGATCAGACCGTACGTGCCCATCTTGAGCAGCACCCCGGCGAGCAGCACGCTACCGACGGTGGGTGCCTGGGTGTGCGCGTCGGGCAGCCACGAGTGCAGCGGCCACAGCGGGCTCTTCACCGCGAAGGCCAGCGCGAGCAGGGTGAAGGCGGCGAGCTGGGTGGTGCGGGACAGCTCGGTGCCGCCGGTCAGCGCCACGATGTCGGCGGTGCCGGCGGCGGCCACCACCACGTACACGCCGACCAGCAGCAGCACCGAACCGAACAGGGTGTAGAGGGCGAACTTCCGCCCCGCCCGCCGCCGCGCGTCCAGTGCCGCCGGGTCGGTGCCGTCGCCGCCCCAACCGACGATGATCGCGTACATCGGCAGCAGCACGACCTCGAAGAAGAGGAAGAACAGCACCAGGTCGAAGGCGAGGAAGGTGCCGAGGATGCCGACCTCGACGACCAGCAGCAGCGCCACCAGGGCCCGGCCGTCGCCTCCGCCCGGCACCCGCCACAGGGTGTAGCCGCAGCAGAGCAGGGTCAGCAGGGCGGTGAGCACCACCAGCGGCCAGGAGATGCCGTCGACGCCCAGGTGGAAGCGCAGCTCCAGCCCGGGGACCCAGGGCAGGTCGATCGAGTGCCAGGGACGCACCGCCCCGGCGGCGTCCTGGGGCGCGTACGCCGACCATGCGGCGTTCCGGCCGGCGACCAGCGACGCCGCCGCGACGAGGGTGAGTGCGGCGGCCACGGTGCCCACGATCCGCGCCGCCCGGTCGCGGGGCGTCGCCGCCACCGCCAGCGCGCCGAGCGCCGGCACCGCGAGTACCGAGACCAGCAGGAACTCCCCGACGTTCATGCCGGCCCCCCGCTGACCGGCGGGCCGGCAGGCGGCACCGGGACGCCGGGTAGGTGGTGTGCTCGCTGACGTTCGCTCATGCCGTCGCTCCGATCAGGGCCGCCGCGGCCAGGCCGATCAGCAGCGCGCCGGCCAGCACCGCGGCGGCGGCCCGGGGCAGCGCCGCGCGGTGCAGGACGCCCAGCCTGCCGCCGAGGGCACCCACGGCGCGTCCGGTGCCGGTGACCGCACCGTCCACCACCCGCTCGTCGGCGGTACGCGCCGCGCGCGCAATCGCGGTGGTCGGGCGTACGACCAGGGTGTGCTGCACGTCGTCGAGCCGGAACGCGCGGGCGAAGACCGGCCGCAGCGGACCGAGCGCGGCCACCGGGTCGGCACCGCCGCCCCGCCGCCACCCGACCCACGCCAGGCCGGCACCGATCACCAGCAGCGCCAGCGGCAGCAGCACGGTCGGGGTGAGGTGAATCAGCGCGTCCGGCGGCAGCAGATCCGACACGGCGTCGGGAGCGACGGGCAGGGTGGCTTGCAGTTGGCGGGAGAACCAGCCCGGAAAGCCGGCCAGGCCGAGCAGGGCCGCCGGTACGGCCAACGCCAGCACCGGCCAGCGCAGCACGGCCTGCGGATCGTGTGGCGGCCGGTCAAGCGGGGTGCGGGGCGCACCGAAGTAGGTGCCAAGCAACAGCCGGGTGGCATACCAGGCGGTGACGGCGACACCGACCAGCCCGGCGAGCCAGACCAGCCAGCCCACCCAGGCCGGTGCCGGGCCGTCGCCGTGCAGGGCGGCCTGCTCGGCGGCGGCGAGCACCCCCTCCTTGCTCCAGAAACCGGAGAGCGGCGGTACGCCGGCCAGCGCGCCGAGCCCGATCACCGTGCACCAGAAGGTCACCGGCATGCTGCGCCGCAGCCCGCCCATCCGGGACATCAGGGTGGTGCCGACGGCGTGGATCACCGCACCGGCGGCGAGGAACAGCAGTGCCTTGAACGCCGCGTGGGTGAGCAGGTGGAACAGCGCGGCCGGCGGGGATCCGACGGCGAGCGCCCCGGTCATGTAGCCGATCTGCGACACCGTCGACCAGGCGAGTACCCGCTTGATGTCGTCCTGGGCGGTGGCGGCCAGCGCGCCGAGCAGCAGGGTCACCGAGGCCATCACGCCGAGCACGACAAGCGCGGTCGGGGTGGCCTCGAAGAGCGGCCACAGCCGGGTGACCGCGTACACGCCGGCGGCCACCATGGTCGCGGCGTGGATCAGCGCGGAGATCGGGGTCGGTCCGGCCATCGCGTCGGGCAGCCAGGTGTGCAGCGGGAACTGGGCGCTCTTGCCGGCTACCCCGGCGAGCAGCAGCAGGCAGGCGGCGGTGAGCGTGGTGGTGCCGTGGTCGTGGGTGAGCACGTCGGCGATCCGGAAGCTGCCCGCCGAGACGCCGAGCAGCGCGATGCCGAGCAGGAAGCCGACGTCACCGACCCGGGTGACCAGGAACGCCTTCATCGCGGCGGCCGGCGCCTCCGGCAGCCGCCGGTCGTGGGCGATGAGCAGGTACGAGCAGAGGCCCATCACCTCCCAGCCGACCAGCAGCAGGATCAGGTCCCCGGAGACCACCACCAGCAGCATCGCGGCGGTGAAGAGGCTGACCTGCGCCGCGTACGGCGGGTAACGGTGGTCGGGTTCCTCGGGTGGCCCCTGCCGCAGGTAGCCGGTCGAGTAGATCTGCACCGCCAGGGCGACCGTGGTGACCGCGACGGCGACCAGGGCGGCGGCACCGTCGAGGCGTACCCCGAGGGTGACGGTGAGCCCGCCCAACTCGATCCAGGTGTTCGAAGATTCGGCCGGGCCGTCCAGGGTGACCAGCAGGGCCACCGCCAGGGCGAGCGCCCCGGCCGCGCCAGCGATGCCAACGGTGGCGGCCACCCGGCGGGCCGCCGCCTCGCCGATGGCCGCGCCCCGCGGCGACGGTGGCAGCAGCAGGCCGGTCAGGCCGGCGAGCAGCGGTACGGCCGGCAGCAACGCACCAAACGTCGTGACGCTCACCGCGGTCCCTCCGGTTCGCTTCCGACGGCCCGTGACGCCTGGCCGACCGTCGTGGCGGCGACCGGTTCCGCGGCGTGCTGTTCGGTCAGGGGGATCTCGTCGACGGCGACGCTGGCCCGCATCCGGTAGAGCTGGAGCACGATCGCCAGACCCACCCCGATCTCGGCGGCGGCCAGCACGATCACGAACAACGCGAAGACCTGCCCGCCGTGCGGCAGTACCGCCTTCGCCGTGGTGTCGGCGGTGACCAGGATCAGGTTCACCGCGTTGAGCATCAGCTCGACGGACATCAGCACCAGCACCGCGTTGCGCCGCCGCAGCACGCCGTACACGCCGAGGCCGAACAGGAGCGCGGCGGTGACGTACGGAATGACCGGCCTCACCGCGACCGCCCCCGATCGCCCGTCGCGTCGTCCCTGCTGGCGCCGATGTCGGGGCGGGACAGCACGATGGCCCCCACAAGTGCCGAGAGCAGCAGCACCGACAGCACCTCGAAGGGCAGCACCCAACTGCTGAAGACCTGCTCACCGAGACGCTCGGCGGTGCCCGCCTCGGGCAGCTCCACGGTCGTCCAGCGGTACGCGTCGACGAGCAACGCCGCCAACCCGAGCCCCACCCCACCGCCGATCAGCGCGGCCGGCCAGCCGGGGCGGTCCAGATCGTCCGAGGCGCCGATCGGCGCACGGGTCAGCATCACGGCGAACAACAGCAGCACCACCACCGCGCCGACGTAGATCAACACCTGGACCCAGGCGACCAGTTCGGCGGCGAGTACCAGGTACATGCCGGCCACCGCGCCGAGGCAGACCACCAGGTAGAGACCCGCGCGGACCAGGTGCCGGGTGGCCACCACAAGCACCGCCGAGCCGACCGCCACCGCGCCGAGGGCGAGCAGCAGCGCGTCCACCCCGGTCACGCGGACGTACCTTCGTCGTCGGCGGCGCGGGGTGGTGCGGGCCGGCGCTCGGGCCGTACCCCCGGGGTGGTCGGACGGGCGGCGGACGAGCCCGGGACGGCGGCCTTGCGCGCGGCGGCGGTCTCCTCCTTGGCCGGCTCGCCGTTCGGGTCGTGCGCCGGTGGCGGCGGGACCGTCGCCATCCACTCGCCCAGGTGGTCCTTGTCGTGCAGCAGGTCCTTGATGTCGTACTCGGCGTACTCGAACTCCGGCGACCAGTAGAGGGCGTCGAAGGGGCAGACCTCGATGCAGATGCCGCAGTACATGCAGAGCGAGAAGTCGATGTCGAACCGGTCGAGCACGTTGCGCTGCCGGGCCCGGGCGGCGCCCGGCACCGCCACCTCCTCCTTGTGCGAGTCGATGTAGATACACCAGTCCGGACACTCGCGGGCGCAGAGCATGCAGACCGTGCAGTTCTCCTCCAACAGCGCGATCACCCCACGCGAGCGGGGTGGCAGCTCCGGGGCGACGTCCGGGTACTGCGCCGTGGTGGAGCGTTTTGTCATCGTCTTCAACGTGACGGCGAGCCCCTTGACCAAGCCGCTGCCGGGCAGGCCGGTCGCCTCGCTTCGCTCGCGCTCGCTCATGCCGAACATCCTGCCCTGTGGGCACGGCGCGCGCGACCACCACCCGGGGGTAGCCGGTAGTACCGTCGCCACGGGGAGAACGACACGCCGAAAGGACCCGTCAATGACCGCCGCGCTGCACGACGACTACCTGGCGCCGGGCGAGTGGACGACGGACGACCTCGACCGCCTGCCCGACGACGGCCGCCGCCGTGAACTCCTGGACGGACAACTGATCGTGTCGCCCTCCCTCACGCGACTGCACCAATCCATCGCAATGCTGCTCGGCGCCGCCTTGCAGGAGACCTGCCCCGCCGAGTTCGACGTCACCCAGGGGAGTCGGTGCGGACGTCCCGCACCCGGTTCCTCATTCCCGACCTGCTGGTCACCGAGCTGGACGCGGCTGCCCGCAACCCCTCCTCCTACCTGCCGAACGAGGTTCTGCTGGCGGTGGAGATCGTCTCCCGGACGAGCGACGGCATCCTGTTGGCCGACCCGTGGGACATGGACACCCCTCTCGCCCGGATCACTCCCCGCTCCCGCTGACCTGTCACGACTGTCTCTTCAGACTGGCGAAATGGGCGTTGACCTCGGCGCGAGCCTCGGCAGGGCTGAGCGCGGTCGACAGCAGGCGGACCGTCAGCCCGTCCAGCAGTGTGGCGAGCCCGCTCGCCGCCGCCGGCACGTCGACGTCCGGAGCGATGCTGCCGTCCGCGCGGGCCTCGTCGATCAGGCGTTCAAGATTGCCGCGTAGCTCGGCGGCGTTGTCCCGCAGCACGCCGGCGATCCGCTCGTCGATCAGGGATTCGGCGGTGAGCACCAACCAGACCCGCGCCTCGAAGATCCGGTCGGCGTCCAGGGGCACGAGTTCCAGTACGGCGAGCCGCAGTGTGTCCAGGGCGGTCGGTCCGGTCCGAATCATCCGAGCCCGGTCGACGACCCGGTCGACCAGATGCGCCATCGCGGCCCGAACCATCAGTTCCCGGGTCGGTAAATAGTGCTGGGCGGTGGCCAGTGGCATCCCCGCCTCACCCGCGACGGCCCGGACCGTCGTCCCGGCCGCCCCGGTACGACTCAGCACGGTGCAGGCGGCGGCACCGAGTCGCCGCCTGCGCTCCTCGTGATCGACCACCTTCGGCATGAGGCGATGATACGTTATAGGTCGCTTGACCTAAATAGGTCGCCTGACTAACATTAAGGCGATGAGTACGCAGACCGCCCCGGCCCCACCCACCCCGAGCCCGACCGCGACCCGGTTCACCTGGCTCGACCTGGTGATCGTCCTCGCGGTTGGCTTCGGCCTGGCAAACGCCACGGTGGCCGACCTGCTCGCCCAAGGGCCGGCCGCACTCGGCGCCTCCGAGGTGGTCGCCCTGGGTGTCGCCTGGCTTGCGATCAACAGCGTCCAGCTGCTGGTCGGAATCGCCGTGACATACCACCGGTTCGGTGCGGTACGCGCTCCACTCCTGCTGCACCGCCCACGGCCCGCGCAGCTACGCGCGGCAGGCGGCTGGGGTCTGGCAAAGGCGGCGTTCACCCTCGCCCTGCTGCTCGTCCTGCCGGCGGCGCTGACCGCCGACGGCGGCGGCGAGGGCGGCTACCCGGCCGGCCCGTTGCTGGCCCAGTTCACCTTCGCCCTCTTCTTCGCGGCCATCGCCTCACCGATGTACGAGGAGGTGCTCTACCGGGGCGTCTTCTTCCAGGGGGTGGCCGCCCGACTGCCGGCCGTCGCCGCGCTCCTGACCTCTGCCGCCCTCTTCGCGGTGATGCACCTGCCCCGAGGCTTCAACGCCATAAGCGCGTTCGCCGCCGGTCTGCTCTTCGCCTGGTTGCTGCGGCGGCACCGGAACCTGTGGGTACCGATCGTCGCCCACGCGGTGAGCAACGGCAGCCTGGTCGCGCTCGCCTTCGCCGCGCAGGCCGCCTGATCACCGCCGGGCGGCAACCGCCCTCGGCCTTCGACACTGCACGGCCTCACCGACTCCCGATTCGCCGCCGGTACACCGCTCGCATGCGCCGAGCCGGCGGACGGGCAGGCGCGCTCGCCGAGCCGGCGGACGGGGCATCAGCCATGATGGGACCGGACGCGAGCTGGCACGGCAGAGAGCGGGACGATGACGGAGAACAACGGCGCAGACCGGACTCAGACCGCCGGGAAGTACGTCGAGCCAGGTGAGTTCAAGCGGGACCAGAACTACATCACCACCCGGATCACCGCCGACGGGCGGGACGGCTACCCGGTCGAGCCGGGCCGCTACCGACTGGTGGTCAGCCGTGCCTGCCCGTGGGCCAACCGTCTGATCATCGTGCGGCGACTGCTGGGCCTGGAGGACGCCATCTCGATGGGCGTCGCCGGTCCGACGCACGACGCGCGGAGCTGGACCTTCGATCTCGACCCCGACGGGCGGGACCCGGTGCTCGGCATCGAGCGCATCCAGGAGGCCTACTTCGCGCGCTACCCGGACTACCCCCGGGGCATCACCGTGCCGGCCATCGTGGACGTGCCCACCGGACAGGTGGTTACCAACGACTACGCCCAGATGAGCCTGGACCTGTCCACCGAATGGAGCGCGTACCACCGTCCCGGTGCGCCGAAGCTCTATCCGGAGCACCTGCGTGGCGAGATCGACGAGGTAAACGCGGTGGTCTTCGCCGACGTCAACAACGGCGTCTACCGGTGCGGCTTCGCCGGCAGCCAGAAAGCGTACGAGCGGGCGTACCGGCGGCTGTTCGACCGGCTCGACTGGCTCAGTGAACGACTCGCCGGGCAGCGCTACCTGGTCGGCGACACGATCACCGAGGCCGACGTCCGACTGTTCACCACGCTTGTCCGCTTCGACCCGGTTTACCACGGCCACTTCAAGTGCAACCGGCAGAAGCTCAGCGAGATGCCGGTGCTGTGGGCGTACGCCCGGGATCTGTTCACCACGCCCGGTTTCGGTGACACGATCGACTTCGACCACATCAAGCGGCACTACTACGAGGTGCACCGCGACATCAACCCGACCGGCGTGGTACCGCTCGGCCCCGACCTGTCGAACTGGCTGGAGCCCCACGACCGCGAGTCCCTCGGCGGCCACCCCTTCGGCACCGGTACCCCACCCGCACCCCCCACCCCCGCCGAACGCGTAAACCCCGCCCACACCCCCCTCCCCACCCCCTAGCCCCGCCCACCCCGCGCGACGTCCGGGTTGATCAAGAAGTTTTGGTCGGGATCCGCGCGGATCCCGACCCAAACTTCTTGATCAACGGGATTGGTTAGAGGGTTAGGCGGATGGCGGCGGTGAGGACGAGCTGGGCCAGGGCGGCGGGGACCAGGACGAGCCAGCAGAGGCGTTGGAGCTGGTCCTCGCGGAGTCGTGGGTAGGAGACCCGGAGCCAGATGATCACGAAGCTGACGGCGGCGACCTTGAGCAGGGTCCAGAGCCAGCCGAGCTGCGCGTCGGCGAACGGGCCCTGCCAGCCGCCGAGGAACAGCACGGTGGTGAGCGCCGCGATCACCACGATGCCGACGTACTCGGCCAGCAGCAGGAACGCGAAGCGCAGGCCGGTGTACTCGGTCAGGTAGCCGAAGACCAGCTCCGAGTCGGCGACCGGCATGTCGAAGGGCGGCCGGCGGATCTCGGCCAGCCCGGCCACGAAGAAGATGACCATCGCCGGTGCCTGCCAGAGCAGCCACCACGGCTGCCACGCCTCGACGATGCCGGAGAGGCTGAGCGTCCCGGCGGCCATCGCCACCGACGCGGCGGCCAGCACCAGCGGCAACTCGTAGCCGAGCAGCTGTGCCGCACCGCGCAACCCGCCGAGCAGGCTGTACTTGTTGGCCGACGCCCAGGCCGACATGAGCACGGCCAGCACGCCCACCCCGACCACCGCCAGTACGAAGAACAGCCCGACATCGAGCGGCTGGCCGACCAGGTCGTTCGGGCCGAGCGGGATCACCAGCAGGGCCAGCAGGTACGGCACCAGCGCCACCGCCGGAGCCAGCCGGAACACCGGCCGGTCGGCGGCTCGGGGAGTGACGTCCTCCTTCTGGACGAACTTCACCCCATCGGCGATCAACTGCGCCCAGCCGTGGAACCCGCCCGCGTACATCGGGCCGAGCCGACCCTGCATGTGCGCCATCACCTTGTGTTCCGCCTGTCCGACCAACAGCGGCAGCACGAGGAAGGCAGCCAGCACGCCACCGATCCGGACCACCAGTTCCAGCCAGAGCGGCATCAGTCGCTACCTCCGTCATCCGGTGCCGGACCACCCTCGGATGCTGTCCCATCCGCAGGCGCCGGACCGCCAGGGCGCGGCCGGGAGCCCGCCCCGGCGGAGCCGGCATCCCGAGGGGTACGCGGCCCGCGGGCACCCGGTGCCGGACGGGCCGGGCGTTCCCGGGCGGGGCGGGCCGGGGTGCCGCCGCGCGGCCCCTCCCCCACCCCACCGGCACCGGCGGGGGTCGGCACGACTCCCCACTCGCCCGGCGCGGGCACACCCGGGGGTCGGATCGGGCGACGTCCACCGCCGGCCTCCGACTCACCCGGCTCCTTCGCACCCGGCCAGGGCTTCGCCACCCGGGAGGCCAGTACGAACTCCTTGCGCAGCGGATGCCCCTCGAACTCCGGGGGCAGCAGCAGCGGGCGCAGCTCGGCGTGCCCGGCGAAGTCGATGCCGAACATCTCGTGGGTTTCCCGCTCGTGCCAGGCGGCCCCCGGGTAGACCGCCACCACGGAGTCGACAATCGGTGTCTGGCGGGACACCCGGGCACGCAGCAGCACCCCGTGCCGGTGCGTGATGGACCAGAGGTGGGCCACCACGTCGAACCCGTCGGCCAACTCGTCGACGGCCGACAGCCAGTCGAAGTAGTCGAAGGCCAGCTCGGCGTCGTCGCGGGCGGCCAGCAGCGCGGCCCGCCAGGCGTTCGGGGGTACGTCGATGGTGGCCCGGGAATGGACCTCACCGCCGGAGACCGTCGCGGTGGCCTCGACGGGCGCAAGCAACGCGACGAGCCGCTGGCCGACCTCTTCCGGTGTCATGTCGCTGATCCTAGGCCCTGTGGCCGGAGTCCTCGGCCGAGCCGATGCGGAGCCAGACGGCACCCGACCGACCGGACGGGTGCACGCGGGCGGGTGACTCTCGCGGACTTCGCCGATGCCGGTCGTCGGTGGTCACCAGGATGGACCCGTGCGCGCTGTGACCGTCATTCCCGGAGTACCCGGCTCGCTGCGGCTCCTCGACGACTACCCGGAACCGGCCCCCGAGGAGGGACCGATCCTGGTGGAGGCCCTCTCGGTGGGCGTCTGCGGCACCGACATCGAAATCATCGACGGACAGTACGGCGAGGCCCCGCCCGACACCGACCACCTGGTGCTCGGTCACGAGTCGCTGGGCCGGGTGCTGGAGGATCCGACCGGTACCCGACAACCCGGCGACCTGGTGGCCGGAATCGTCCGGCACCCCGATCCGATGCCCTGCCCGAACTGCGCGGTGGGCGAGTGGGACATGTGCCGCAACGGCCTGTTCACCGAGCACGGCATCAAGGCGTTGCCGGGCTTCGCCCGCGAGCGGTGGCGGTTGCAGCCCCGCTTCGCCGTGGGGCTCGACCCGTCGCTGATCGAGGTGGGCATGCTGCTCGAACCGACAAGTGTGATGGTCAAGGCGTGGGACCACGTGGACCGGATCGGCCTGCGGGCGGAGTGGCAGCCCCGCACGGCGTTGATCACCGGTGCCGGGCCGATCGGCCTGCTCGCCGCGCTGCTGGCCAGCCAGCGGGGTCTCTCGGTGCACGTGCTCGATCTGGCCACCGAGGGCCCCAAGCCGGCGCTTGCCGGCGCGCTCGGTGCGACGTACCACTCCGGACCGCTCGATCAGCTTGACCTCGAACCGGACGTCATCATCGAGTGCACCGGCGCACCAGTGGTCGTGCTGGAGGCGATGTGCAAGGTCGGCCCCAACGGGATCGTGTGCCTGGCCGGGGTGTCCAGCGGCGGCCGGACGATCGACTTCGACGCGGGCGCACTGAACCGGACCCTCGTCCTGGAGAACAACGTCGTCTTCGGGTCGGTGAACGCCAACCGGCGTCACTGGGAGGGCGCCGCCGAGGCACTGTCCAAGGCCGACCACGCCTGGCTCGGCTCACTGATCACCCGCCGCGTGCCGCTGGCCCAGTACGCCACCGCCTACTCCCCCGGACCGCAGGACATCAAGGTCGTCCTCGACTTCGCCGCCTGAGCCGGTCGCTCCCTCCTTGGCGCGACGGGCGCCACGGAGCCGCTGCCGGCGGAGCACCATCTTCCGGTAGGGCCGGTAGGTTGCCACCGCGGTCAGCGCTCGGACCAGCTCGATCGAGCCGAGCAGCAATGCCCTGGTGTCGACCTGAGCCGGCTCTCCATCCACCCCCTCCGACAGGAGGTCCCGGCCGTGTCTGATCTCGGCGACCGCCCGTTCCACGGCGGGATCGGCGAGCACGTCGAAGGCACGTTCGAAGGCCGGTACGGAGACCGCCAGCAACTCGTCGACGACGCGCAACAGGCTCTCCAGCCGATCCCGATCGACCGGCCCCCGGAGTCCGCCACGGTCAGCTACCGTGACGAGCGTCCGGACGAGCAGGTGCGTGTCCAGCAGCCCTTCGGCATACCCGTACCGATGACGCTCCCGCCGGATCCGTCCATCGCTCAGGTGCCACTCGACGATGTCCATCAGGTCCGCCTGGATCCGGCCCACCGCCTGACCCATCATCCGTCCCCAGCGCCGCAGGTGCTCCCGCCGCAGCACGCGGTCGACCCCGAGCGTGATCACCAGGGCGCTGGTGGCGAAGCCGGTCATCCCGGACAGGACGTTGACCAGGTACGGATGCTGCTGCATGTGGTCCAGGGCACGTGCTTCCCACACCACCCCCACCGCGAAGCTCGACAGCGCGAGCGCGAGTAGCGTCCAGGCCAGCGACCGGGGCAGGCGTCTGGGCACCTCAGATCCCG
Source organism: Verrucosispora sp. WMMD703 (assembly GCF_049178935.1). NCBI lineage: Bacteria > Bacillati > Actinomycetota > Actinomycetes > Micromonosporales > Micromonosporaceae > Micromonospora > Verrucosispora sp. WMMD703. The sequence goes on from NZ_JBMHMM010000004.1 coordinate 6,018,618, forward strand.
GGCAGCCGACCGTTGCGGAACAGGTCGACGAAGAGCTGGTGATCGTGACGGGCGCGTACCCCGTACGTGTGGGCGAAGTCGACCAGGTGCCCGACGAAGCCGGCGGTGTCCGCGTCGACAGCGGCGACGATGGCCTCCTCGGTCGAGTAGTCGACCAGGTCGTGGCTGGACTCGTCGTCGGCCACCGAGTGCATCCGGGCGACCGACCGTCCCAGGTCGACCAGCACCCCGGCCAGTTCCTCCGGTTCGTTGACGTCCGACCAGTCGAGGTCGGCCGCGTACGGGGACACCTCGGCGACGAGTTGGCCGACGCCGTCGAGTTCGGTGAAGCCGACCCACGGGTCGGCGTGTGCCTGGAGGGCCCGCTGCGACTCGGCGGTGCGGTGTCCCTGGTGCCGGAAGTAGCCGCGGACCCGCTCGTCGTCGATGTACCGGGCCACCGCCGGCACCTGAGCCTGCTTCATGTAGATCACGACGTCGTTCTCCAGTGCCTGGGTGTGCCCCTCCAACAGGAGGTTGTACGACGGCAGTCCGGCCGAGCCGATGCCCACCCCCTTGCGCAGCACCACGTCCTTGATCTGGGCGGCCAGCGGCCGGGCCTGCGCCGTGGTGGGCGGCAGCGTGTCCAGGTACGCCTCGAACGCCGCGCACACCCGCGCCCGCACGTCACCGTCGATCTCGTACACCCCGTCGCCGACGGAGAAGCGCCGCTCGTAGTTGTCGATGGTGGTCTGTCCCCGCAGCAGGTCGACCCGGGTGTTCAACCGCGCCTGCTGGAGCACCCGGCGCAGCACACCGTCGGCGTTGTCCAGGGTGATCGACCCGATGGCGTCGTCCCCGCCGGCAGCGATGGCCCGCAGTTCGATCAGGTACGCGTTCGCGAAGCAGGTGACCAGGTCGCTGATGATCCGGTCGGAGAGCGCCTTGGTGTAGCCGATCAACGCCACGCTGGCGACGAACCGTCGCAGATCCCAGGTGAACGGCCCGACGTACGCCTCGTCGAAGTCGTTGACGTTGAAGACGAGCTGGCCGGAGCCGTTCATGTAGGTGCCGAAGTTCTCCGCGTGCAGGTCGCCGTGGATCCACACCCGGCTGGTCCGCGCGTCCAGGAAGCTGTCGTCGGCGAAGTCGCCACGCTGATCGGCGTAGAACAGGCTGGCACTGCCCCGGTAGAAGGCGAACGGCGAGGCCGCCATCTTGCGGAACTTGCGCCGGAAGGCGGCCGGGTCGAGCGCCATCAGGGTGCCGAACTCCTCGGTCAGCACCTCGATGATGAAGGCGGAACGTTGCTCGGCGAGGTCGGTCATGATCCGTACGCTAGCGAAACCTCACCACCCGGACGGCCAGCCGAGCGACCGGTCTCGCCGGACCGACCGGACCGCCCCCCGCACCCGGCCGGGCACCGGCCGCGACCCGACCCAGCAGCGTCGCCCCGGTCAGGCGCGCGGCGGGCGTACCGGTGGCGAGGTCAGGGAAGCGACGGAGCGGACCGCAGTGCCGTCGCTGGGCGGCGCGTCGACCGGTGCGGCGAGCGGGTCGGTGCGCGGCACCCCGCCGATGCCGGACTGCTCGGCGGCGATCTTCTCCTGAAGACGGAGGATGCCGTGCAGCAGCGCCTCCGGCCGAGGCGGGCAGCCGGGCACGTAGACGTCGACCGGAATCAGCTGGTCGACCCCTTTGGTCACCGAGTACGAGTCCCAGTACGGGCCGCCGCAGTTCGAGCAGGCACCGAACGAGATCACGTACTTCGGCTCGGGCATCTGGTCGTAGAGCCGCTTGATCGCCGGGGCCATCTTGTCGGTGACGGTGCCGGAGACCACCATCAGATCTGCCTGCCGGGGGCCGTGCGCGAACGGGATCACGCCGAGTCGCATGAAGTCGTGGCGGGACATGCTGGTCGCGATGAACTCGATGGCGCAGCAGGCCAACCCGAAGTTGAAGACCCAGAGCGAGTAGCGGCGGCCCCAGTTCAGCACGAACCGGATCGGCTCACCGAGCACCGCAGGCAGCTGCACGACCGCTCCCCCTCCTGTCCCCGACAGTCAACCACAATGTTCGAGGCCGGAAACCCGGGCCGGCAGGGGGTCGCGCACTCCGCATCTCGGGGCCCGAACCACGACAACGACGAGGATCGCTACGCGTACGGCTGCATCGCTGTCGGGCTTCCGGCAGAAGAGTCGGCAACCGGATCGACGCCCGTCGCGTGCCACTTGTGACACCGCGCGGACGAGCCGCGCGGTGACGGGGAACCACGGGAGGACCTTCCAGATGAGGACACGTACCGGACGTCGGCTGGCCGGCATCCTGCTCGGCACCGGCGCGGTGTTGCTGCCGCTCGCCGCACCGGCCGCCGCCGCGCCCACCACCGGCAGCCCCACCGCCGACATCTCAGTGGGTCGGCTGGTGCTCGAACCGACCGACCGCGGCTACCACGGCAGCCTGCCGGTCACGGTGACCAACAACGGCCCGGCCGCCACCTACTTCAGCGTCTACGTCGTCGAGCCGGTCGCTGGTTCGCTGGGCATGCTCAGCCCGGAGGAGGCGTGCGGCTTCGGCGCGCCGAAGGACAACCGACGGACAGCCACCTGCTCGGTGCCGGGTGGCGACATCGAGCCGGGCGAGAGCCGGTCGTTCTCGATCGCCTTTGACGTGCTCACCCCGACCCGGGACGTCGCGATGATCGCGAAGGGCGGGCGCATCTCGGTAAACATCGGCGACGGTCGGGACGAGGTCGCCGACCGGGCCAGCTTCGCCGCCCGCTTCCGCTCCACCTCGGGCTCGCTGCGCAACCCGGTGCCCTACGTGCAGGACAGCCAGGCCCGCGCCGACATCACCACGGCCGGGGCCGTGACGCTGACCCGGCAGGCGGACGGCAGCTACCAGGGCAGGCTGCCGGTGACCGTCGGGTGGGCCGGCGACACCGCGCACGAGTACCTGTGGGTCGAGGCGACCGGCCTGCCGGCGGGCGTGGTGATCTGGGGCACCGATCCGCAGGACGCCCCGAGCTCCTTCACCAACTTCGTCGTACCCGGCGACCGCTTCATGACCGGCGAACAGCGGAGCTTCGACGTGCTGCTGCACGCCGAGCCGGAGACCGTGCCGGGCGACCTCGGCACCGTCTCGTTGCAGCTCAGCACCCAGTGGTACGGCGACAGCGTGACCGACGCCGACCCGGCCGACAACACCGCATCATTCACGGTTCGCGTGGCCGACGCGGCCTGACCGCCCCTCGTCCGGCCGGTGCCCACGGCGCCGGCCGGACGTCGTCGGTCACCACGCCGGGCGTCGACGTCATCGGGTCACTGGGCAGGCGCTGGCGTCGTCGGGTCACCAGGCCGGGCGCTGGAGCAGCCCGACGAACTCCACAAGCAGCCGCTCCCGCACCGCCGCCGGGGCGGCGTCGAGCAGCGTGTTGACCACCGCCATCCGGTCCGGAGCACCAGCGCCGCCGCCCAGGCCGAGCCCTTCGGCCAGTCCCGCCACCAGTTCCGGGGTGAGCGCCTCCGGGGTGAGGCTGCCGGCCATCGCCAGTAGGTCGGACGGCAGCTCGACCGGCCCGGCGGCGCGGGCCGCGGCGACCGCGTCGGCCAGCGCCGGACCGAACTCGGCCACCCGCGGCGCCACCGCCGCGGTCACCGTGAGGTGCACGCTGGCCGGCAGGTCGGCGTACCGGAGCTGTGGTTGAGTGTGCCAACCCCGCGCGGTCAGCTCGTCCACCAGCAGGAACAGGTCGAGCGTGGGATCGTCGGCGGTGAAACAGACCACTGTCGACTCCGGCTCGGCGACCAGCCGCAGCCCTTCGGTGGCGCGTACCGCGTCGGCCAGCGTGCCCACCGCCGTCCAGGTGCGGCGGGTCAGCGCCAGGTAGCCGTCGTCGCCGAGGTGCCGCAGGGTGGCGTACGCGGCGGCGATCGGACCGCCCGAACGGGTGGACGAGATCACCGGGTTGATCATGGTGTACCCGGGCCAGTCGGCGTACGCGAAGTACTGCGGGGCGCGCAGTTGCGGGTCGCGGTGCAGCAGCACCGACACCCCCTTCGGCGCGTACGCGTACTTGTGCAGGTCCACCGAGATCGAGGTGACCCCGGGCACGGCGAGGTCGAACGGGGGCACCGGCAGACCCAGGCGACGCAGGTACGGCAGCGTCCAGCCGCCGAAGCAGGCATCGACGTGGCAGCGCACCCCTGCGGCGGCGGCCACCTCGGCGATCTGTTCGACCGGGTCCACGACGCCGTGCGCGTACGAGGGGGCGGAGCAGGCCACCAGCACCGTCTCCGGCCGGACGGCGGCAGCCACGTCGGCGACCGCCGGTCGTAGCGTGGTCGGGTCGATCGGCACGGTGTCGAGTTCCACCCGCAGGTAATGGGCCGCTTTGGCGAACGCGGCATGGGCGCTGGCCGGTACCACGATCCGGGGCGCAGTGATGTCCGGCCGAGCGTCCCGGGCGGTCTTCACGGCCAGGATGAGCGATTCGGTGCCGCCGCTTGTGACGCTGCCGACGACCTCGGGAGCGCTCGTGCCCGGCCCGCCGCCGAGCAGTCGCGCCGCCGCCGCGACCAGCGCGTTCTCCATGGCCAGCAGGGAGGGGAAGGCGGTCGGGTCGAGCCCGTTGACGTGGGCGCTCTCGGCGTACGCGGCAGCGGCGAGCGCGTCCAGCCCGGGCACCGCCGGGTCGTACACGTACGCGAACAACCGCCCCCCGTGCGTCGGCCGATCCATCGCGCGCAGCTGCCGGATCTCCGCCAGCACCTGCTCCGCCGGCGTCCCGTCCGGCCATTTCTCGTCGATCATGGAGTTGTGGCGCCCTTTCCGTGGCTTTCAGCGGCTTTTGTTCCTGCCACAACTGCATGATCGGCGGTGGCTGGGGGTGGGGTGGGGGCGGAGAGGCGGGCGGGGGTCAGGTCGTAGGGGCGGAGCAGGAGGGTGGCCAGGCCGATGAGGAGGGCGGGGAGGATGGTGAAGCCGAGCAGGACGCCGAGGCGGGCGGTGTCGGACTGGGTGGCGGCGGTACCGGTGGTGGAGGAGACGTAGCCGGTGGTGGCGAGGACCAGTCCGTAGATGCCGGGGCCCAGGGCCAGTCCGAAGGTCTCGCCGGCCGTCCACACCCCGGTGAAGACGCCGGCCTGCCGACGCCCGGTGCGCACGGTGTCGTAGGCGATGCAGTCCGGGAGCATGGCCAGCGCGAAGACCTGCTGACCGGCGTACCCGACGCCGAGCACCGCGACCAGCAGGTAGACCACGGCGGTGGGCAGCACCGGCGCGGCGACAAGCGCCAGTCCGCCGGCCGACAGGATCAACGACGCGGCGACCAGGGCGGCGAGCTTGCCCACCCGGGCGCCCACCCGCGACCAGAGCGGCATGACCACCAGCGCCGGTCCGACGAAGCAGACGAAGAGCACGGTCGGGCCGGTCGTCGAGTCCCGCAGCACGTGGTCGGCGAAGTACTGGACCCCGGCGAGGATCGTGGCCACCCCGGCGGACTGCACCACGAAGCAGAGCAGCAGCGCCCGGAAGGGCCGGCTGCGGGCCGCGACGGCCAGTTGGGCGCGCAGGCTCGGCTCACTCTCGCCGACCGCGCCCTGCGGAGCGGACCGGGTGCCGAGGAAGGCGCCGACGGCACCGAGCGTGATCAGGGCGGCCACGAAGACACCCATCCATCGGTGTCCGGGTACACCTCCGCCGGCCGCATCACGCACCAGTGGGGCCACCGCGCCGGCAACCAGAATGGCCAGCGCCAGCACCGCGATCCGCCAGGTCATCATCCGGGTACGTTCGGCGTAGTCGCTGGTCAGCTCGGCCGGCATCGCCACGTACGGCACCTGGAAGAAGGCGAACGCGGTCGCGGTGGCGAGGAAGGCGACGGCGACGTACGCCCCGGCGGCGGGACCGGCGCCGAACGGCGCGGCGAAGATGGCCCCGAAGAGCACGGCCAGGGCCAGCCCGCCGAAGAGCAGATACGGACGACGGGCGCCCCACCTCGACCTGGTGCGATCGGAGATCCGCCCGGCGACCGGGTTGACCAGTACGTCCCATGCCTTCGGCAGCAGCACCAGCAGGGCCGCCACGCCGGCGGCCACCCCGAGGGTGTCGGTCAGATAGGGCAGCAGCAGCAGACCCGGCACGGTGCCGAAGGCCCCGGTCGCCAGCGAGCCGAGCGCATAGCCGGCGTGCACGCCCCTGGGCAGCGTGCCCGGTGGGGCTGGGCTCTGCGCGGGCTGTCCGGGGGTGGGCGGTGGGCCGGAGCCACCCGGCGGCGCGGTCATGGAGCCGAATATTACTCACGTTATGGCGAGGGTCACATCCCCTACCCGGGCCACCACGCGGCCGTCCGCATGTCCACCCCGGTACCGCGCAGCGGCGTCCCCTCGGCGAGCCAACGCGCCCGCGCCTCCCGGGCCAGCCGGGGCGGCAGCCCGCCGGACGCGTTCACCACCCGGTGCCACGGGGCCCCAGCACCATGGCGGGCCATGATCGCCCCAACCAGCCGCGCCGACGTCCGCCCGGAGCGGTCGGCCAGCGCCTCGGCCACCGCTCCGTACGACATCACCCGGCCGGGTGGGATCCGGTCGACCAGTTCCAGCACGGCCTCGACGTACTCGTCAGGTGTCACAAGCGGCCAGACTATGGGAACGGCGACAGGCCACGCCGCGACGACAGCGCAGAATGGGCGGGTGCGCGACGCAGTCACGGCGGCCCGGCGGGTCGTTGTCAAGATCGGGTCCTCCTCGTTGACCACCGCCAGCGGCGGTCTGGACGACGGGCGGGTCGACGCGTTGGTCGACGCCCTCGGCCTACGGGCCACTGACGGCCGCGAGGTGGTGCTGGTCTCGTCCGGCGCGATCGCCGCCGGCCTCGCCCCGCTCGGTCTGCCCCGGCGACCGCGAGACCTGGCCACCCAGCAGGCCGCCGCCAGCGTCGGCCAGGGCCTGCTGATCGGGCGGTACGCGGCCGCCTTCGCCCGGCACGGTCGTACCGTCGGCCAGGTGCTGCTCACCGTCGACGACGTGACCCGACGGGCCCACTACCGCAACGCGTACCGCACCCTGCGCAAGCTGCTCGACCTGCGGGCGGTGCCGATCGTCAACGAGAACGACACGGTCGCCACCGAGGAGATCCGGTTCGGCGACAACGACCGGCTGGCCGCGCTGGTGGCCGCGCTGGTCGACGCCGACCTGCTGGTACTCCTCTCCGACGTCGACGCGCTCTGGACCGGGAACCCGACCCGACCCGGCTCCCGCCGCATCCCCGAGGTACGCGACGAGGCGGACCTGGTCGGTGTCGAGATCGGCGGCAGCGGCCGCGCGGGAGTCGGCACCGGCGGCATGGTGACCAAGGTGGAAGCGGCCCGGATCGCCACCGGCTTCGGCATCCCGGTGGTGCTCACCTCCGCCGCCCAGGCGGTCGCCGCGCTGGCCGGTGAGCCGGTCGGCACCTTCTTCCACCCCAGCCTCCGGCGACCCGCGGCCCGGCTGTTCTGGCTCGCCCACGCCACCGCGCCCCGGGGCCGGCTACACCTCGACCCGGGCGCGGTCGCCGCAGTGGTGGGGCGACGCAAGTCGCTGCTGCCCGCCGGGATCACCGCCGTGGACGGCGCCTTCACCGCCGGCGACCCGGTCGACCTCGTCGACACCTCCGGCGCACCGGTGGCCCGAGGGCTGGTCAATTACGACGCGATCGAGCTGCCCGGCCTGCTCGGGCGGTCGACCGCCGACCTCGCCGCGGCGCTCGGCCCGGCGTACGAACGGGAGGTCGTCCACCGCGACGACCTGGTGCTGCTGTAAGAGACCGTCCAACCTGAGGAGTTGTGCAATGAGCGTGAGCGAGCAGGGCCGCCGGGCGCGAACGGCGGCGGAGACGCTGGCCGTGACGACGCGTACCGCCAAGGACGCCACGCTGCACGCGATGGCCGACGCGCTGGTGGCGCGTACGCCGGAGATCCTGGCCGCGAACGCCGCGGACCTGGCGGCCGGACGCGACGCCGGGCTGAGCGCGGCCGTGCTGGACCGGCTCGCCCTCGACGAGGGGCGGGTGGCCGGCATCGCCGACGCGCTGCGCCAGATGGCCGCGCTGCCCGACCCGGTGGGCGAGGTGGTCCGGGGCTCGACCCTGCCCAACGGGCTGGAGCTGCGGCAGATCCGGGTGCCGTTCGGAGTGGTCGGCGTCATCTACGAGGGGCGACCCAACGTGACCGTGGACGCCGCCGGGATCTGCCTGAAGGCCGGCAACGCGGCGCTGCTGCGCGGCTCCTCCTCGGCCGCGCACTCCAACGCGGCGCTGGTGACGGTGCTGCGGGACGCCATCGACGGTGCCGGACTGCCCGCGGACGCGGTGCAACTGGTGGACGCCAGCTCCCGCGATTCGGTCAAGGAGCTGATGCGGGCCCGGGGCCTGGTCGACGTGCTGATCCCGCGCGGCGGGGCGTCGCTGATCCGCACCGTGGTCGAGGAGTCGACCGTACCGGTGATCGAGACCGGGGTGGGCAACTGTCACGTCTACGTGGACGCCGCCGCCGACCTGTCGATGGCGGTCGCGATCACCCTCAACGCGAAGACGCAGCGCCTGTCCACCTGCAACACCGCAGAGTCGCTGCTGGTGCACGCCGACGTCGCCGACGCCTTCCTGCCGGCGATGCTGGCCGCGTTCGCCGAGGCCGGGGTGACCGTGCACGGCGACGCACGGGTAGTGGCCTACTCCGACGCCGTGGTTGCGGCCACCGACGAGGACTTCGGCACCGAGTACCTCGCCGCCGACATCTCCGCCGCCGTCGTGGACTCGCTGGACGCGGCGGTCGCACACATCAGGCGGTACGGCAGCGGCCACACCGAGGCGATCGTCACCGACTCTCAGGCGGCCGCCCGGGAGTTCGTGGCCCGGGTCGACTCGGCGGCCGTGATGGTCAACGCCTCGACCCGGTTCACCGACGGCGGCGAGTTCGGCTTCGGTGCCGAGATCGGCATCTCCACCCAGAAGCTGCACGCCCGCGGCCCCATGGGCCTCCCCGAACTGACCAGCACCAAGTACGTGGTCACCGGCACCGGCCACCTCCGCCCCTGACCCGCACCCGCGCCACCCTCCGCGATCTTGCACTTTCGGTCGCCGACACGGACCTGTTGCCCCACTTTGTAGAGGCAATAGCTGCAAGATCGCGGGGAGCGGGGGCGGGGGTCAGCGGAAGGCGCGGATCACGGCGAGGGTGGCGTGTACGTCGAACTGGTGGCCGTCGTCGCTGCTCCAGCCGCCGTCACTGCGCTGGGTCTCGGTGAGGCGGCGTCGGGCGGCGACAAGCGTCCACTCCTGATGATCGACGCCCACCCGGCGCAGCGTCACGGCGAGCCAGGCGGCATCGGCCGCCGACGCCTGCGGCAACCGCTCCGCCAACACCGCCTTGATCTGCGCCGACTCGTAGAACATCTGCTGCCGATGCAGGACGGCCGCGCTGAGCCACCCGGCGGCCAGGAAGGACGGCCAACTGCCGTCGGGGCGCAGTTGAGCGGCGAGCGCCTGGCTGGCGGCCTGCACCACCCCGGCGTACGCCCCGCCGACCCGGTGGTCCAACGGACCGGCGGCCCGCGCGTCCAGGCCCGCCACCGTCAGCCAGAAGGCGGCGTTGGCGGTCAGGTACAGCCGCGCCTCCGGGTCACCCGGACGGGCCCACTCGGGCGCGGAGTCCGCGAGGGCCGGGTCCTCTTCCCAGCCGCCGTCGCGCTGCTGGCCGGCGGCGAGCCAGTCCAGGGCCCGGCGGGCGCTCGGGCGGCCCAGCGCGCCCAGGTCGTCCAGCTCCGCGAGGCGGAAACAGGTCGCGTCGACCGAGGCGACCTCGTCACCCCAGGACGCCGGCCAGCCGCCGCCAAGTGTCTGCCCGACCTCGGCGCTGTCGAGCACCTCCGGCGGTGGCTGCGTGCCGGTACGCAGCCAGGACAGGCGGGCACGCTCCACCGCATCTCCGTGAGCCACCACGAACCCGATCGCGGCGTCGATGTCGACCACGGCGGCCACGCTACCGGCGCAAACGTGATCTCGCCTCAGGAGGACGGATAGGTGAGATCCGACCGACGGCAGGGTAGCGGCGAGGGGCCCCTCCCCCATTGGACACGGCGGAGGGGCCCCTCGGCTGCGGATCAGTAGACGGGCAGCGACGGATCGATCTGCTTGATCCAGGAGAGCACGCCGCCCTGCACGTGCACCGCGTCGCGGAAACCGGCCGCCTTCAACGCGGCCAACGCCTCGGCGGAGCGGACGCCGGACTTGCAGTGCAGCACGATCTGCCGGTCCTGCGGAAGCTTGGACAGCGCCTCACCGGAGAGGATCTCCCCCTTGGGGATCAGGGTGGCCCCGGGGATGCGGACGATCTCGTACTCGGCCGGCTCCCGGACGTCGACGAGGAAGATGTCCTTGCCGGCGTCCTGCCACTCCTTCAGCTCGGATGCGGTGATGGTCGCGTCGACCACCGCCTCCTGGGCCTCCACCGACACCGCGCCGCAGAAGTCCTCGTAGTCCTCCATGAGATCGGTGAGCGTCGGATTCTCACCGCAGAGCACGCAGTTCGGATCCTTGCGGACCTTGATCTTGCGGTAGCTCATCTCCAGCGCGTCGTAGACCATCAACCGGCCGACCAGCGGCTCACCGATGCCGGCGAGCAGCTTGATCGCCTCGTTGACCTGGATCGAGCCGATCGAGGCGCAGAGCACGCCCAGCACACCACCCTCGGCGCAGGAGGGGACCATGCCCGGCGGCGGGGGCTCCGGGTAGAGGCAGCGGTAGCAGGGACCGTGCTCGGCCCAGAACACCGACGCCTGGCCGTCGAAGCGGTAGATCGACCCCCAGACGTACGGCTTGCCGAGCAGCACCGCCGCGTCGTTGACCATGTAGCGGGTGGCGAAGTTGTCGGTGCCGTCGACGATCAGGTCGTACTGGGCGAAAATGTCGCGGACGTTGTCCCGGTCCAGCGCGGTGTTGTGGATCTCGACGTTCACCAGCGGGTTGATCTCGCGGATGCTTGCCGCGGCCGACTCGGCCTTCGAGCGTCCGACGTCGGAGACCCCGTGGATGATCTGGCGCTGGAGGTTGGACTCGTCGACGGTGTCGAAGTCGATGATGCCCAGCGTGCCGACACCGGCGGCGGCCAGGTACATCAGGGCGGGCGAACCGAGGCCACCCGCGCCGACACAGAGCACCCGGGCGTTCTTCAGCCGCTTCTGCCCCTCCACCCCGACGTCCGGGATGATCAGGTGGCGCGAGTAGCGGCGGATCTCGTCAACGGTCAGCTCGGCGGCGGGTTCGACGAGCGGGGGCAGCGACACGGTGGACTCCCCGGGATCGATGGTGGGCAACCGGGCCATTGTCGCTCGGCGACGCGCCCATCGACCATGAGCAGGGACACGTCGCCCGCTATGCGGGAGCGGGAATACCGCCGGGCGGTCAGCGCTTGCCGCCGCCGTGGTCAGCCGATCAGCTCGCCGGCGTACCGGCGCCCGTCAAGGATCGGCCAGGCGTTCGGCAGGCAGCCGTCCAGGCCGTACGTCTGCTGCTGCATGACCGGCGCCGGGTCACCCGGTGCCGGACACGCCTCGTGCCCCTCCCCGAATTCGTGCCCGACCTCATGGTTGATGACGTACGCCCGGTAGACCTCCAGCGGTGCGCCGTAGTCCGGCACCGCCTCCAGCCAGCGGGCCAGATTGATGATGACCTGCCCGGGCAGCCGGCACGAGGTGTAGCCCTCGGTGCTCAGGCCCCCCTCGGCGCACATCGCCTCCGAGGTGCGCGGGGTGGCCAGGTAGACGGTGAAGTCGGCCGATTCCGCCTCGGCGATCCGCTGCACGCGCAGCTGGCCGGTGCCGATCCAGCTACGCGCGTCGGCCAGCACCCCGTCGACCGCGGCGGCGAAGGCAGCCGGGTCCTGGCCCGTGCCCCGTTCGACGGCGACCCGGTAGCGGGCCACCGGACCGTCCTCGCCGTGCACCGGCGAGTGGTCACCGGCCACCGTGAAGCTGCCGACGCCCGCCCATGGATACCGGCTCGGCCCGATTCGCTCGTCGCCTCCCGCGCCGGACGCGATCCGGTTGCCGAAGCCCTGCTGCTCCGGGGCGGCCACCCGCTGACCGGTCCGGGCCAGCAGCACCACCGCGGTGGCGGCCAGGACGAGCACCATGCCCAGCGTCACGATCACCCGGTACGGGACCAGCGGCCCGCAGTGCCGATCGTCGGGCTCCGGCGGGCCGCCCGAGCGCCGACAATCGCGCCAAAGGGGTGAAGAGGGCATGACGCCATCGTCGCACCTTATTCCGGCGCATCACCACATTTTGATCGACTGGGTGCGCTCCGCATGGATCCGCTCAGAGCGGCGGGCCCGCGTACCGCCGGCCGTCCAGATACGGCCACGGGTTCGCGACGCACCCCTTGAGGAAGAGCGTCTGCTGCATCATCACCGGCGCCGGCTTGCCACGCCCCGGGCAGCGCTCGTGCCGGTTGCCCAACTCGTGCCCGACCTCGTGATTGACCACGTACGTCCGGTACAGCGACAGCGGCACGTCGGCCTCGACGAAGTGCGGCACCGACAGCCGCCACCGATCCAGGTTGATGATCACTTTCCCCGGCGCGCGGCAGGAGGTGTACGGCCGGCCACCGACCCGGATGTCCACACCTCCGGCCGCGCACATCCGGCCCGCCGTCCCGGCCGTGGCCAGGTAGACGGTGAAGTCGTGACGAGCGCTGCGCTCGACCTGCCGCAGCCGCAGCCGGTCGCCGTCCACCCAGCTGCCCGGGCCGGCCAGCGCCGTCCGCACCGCCAGGGCGAACTCGCCCGCGTCCACGCCGGCGCCGGACTCCACCGCCACCCGGTAACGCCGGAGGTCACCGGCCGTACCCAGCACCGGGCCGGTCCGGTCGTCATAGCCGAACCGACCCGGGCCGGTCGACGGGATCGAACCGGGCTCCTGCAGAACCGGTGGCGCGGGCGACGGGGACACCGCCACCGGCGACGGCGTCTCAACAGGTGCCACGGACGACGGGGCCACGGGCGGCCCGGACCCCACCGGGTCGACCTCGTCGGCCGCCCCCGAGCCCACACCGGTGCCGCCGGCCACCATCGTCACCACGGCACCGACGGCGGCCACCAGCACCGCCAGCCGGATCAGCGCACCCGTCCCGGGCCGCCGACGACGCCGCCCGCCCCCGTCGGACACGGTCCGGTCCGCCGTCTGACCATCGCGGCCCCGCCGGACGGCATGACGGCCAGCGGAATGCGCCGATCGAAGACGGCTACCAGGGCTGTGCACCCGGTCATCCTGCCAGGTCGGCCCGGCGGGCGGGTTCCCCAGTCTCGGCGAGCAGCCCGAGCACGGCCCGGGCCACCAGGCGCGGCACCTCAAGTTGAGCCACGTGACCGACACCGTTGATCATCAGGAGGCGGCTGTCCGGGATCACCCGGGCGGCCTGCGGCGCCACCCGCACGTCGACCAGCCGGTCCTGCCGTCCCCCGATGACCAGCGACGGTGCCCGCACCGTACCGGCCATCCGCCACAGCGAGCCCGACCCGGGCAGGTACGACCGCACGAAGCTGGACACCAGGCCACGAAAGGTCCGCACGTACGCCGCCGCGTAGTGCTCCGCCTCGTAGCGGACCCGGATCTCTTCCAGCGCCTCGCGCCTACGCTGGTCGCTGATCCGGCTGAGATCGGCCACGCACGCCTCCATGACCTGCTGGGCCATCACCTCGGGCGCGAGCTGGGCCAGCCGCCAGGCGGCCACCCGTTCGCCCCGGGGGATCGCCAGCAGCGGCAGCATCCGTCCCTGCAACGACCGGCGGAAGTCGAGGAACGGCAGGGCCGGCGACACCAGGGTCAGTGTCCGGACCAGATCCGGCCGGAGGGCGGCCACCCGTACCGAGATCGCACCGCCCAGCGAGTTGCCGAGCAGGTGCACCGGCCCACGGTCGGAGTGCTCGATCCAACGGATCACCCGGTCCGCGAAGACCGGCACCGTGTAGCGCCGGCCCGGCTCGCTGCGGCCGAAGCCGGGCAGGTCGATCGCCTGACCGTCCAGCCGCTCGGCGAGCAGGCCGGCCAGGTCGGTCCAGTTCTGCGACGAGCCGCCCAGGCCGTGCACGTACAACGCTGGTTCGGCGTCGGGGCCGGTGGCCGGCGTCTCCCGGACGTAGGTGACCGCTCCGTCGAGTCGCACCTCGCGCCCCGGCCAGGGCGGCGGAACCGAGTGGGCGGGCAGCAGCCCTTCGGGCCAGAGGGTGGCAGGCTTCACCGTTCCAGTCTGCCTGGAACGGCTCACGCCAGCAGCGCCTCCAGCCGACGGTTGACGGCGGCCAGGGTGGCGCGTACCACCGCCTGCCGGGGATCGCCGGCCACCAGCGCGGAACCGGCCAACTGCTCGACCCAGCCGTCGCAGACCAGCAGCACCACCACGGTGGCCACCTCGCAGTTGCCGAACGGCACCACCGCGGCGTGCTCCACGAAGCACCGTCCACGTTCCGCGGTGGGAACGGCGGCACAGAGCAGCTCGTCGATCGCCGCCGCCGCCGCGACGCCGCACAACCGCAGCACGAAGCCGTCCACGGCGGGTCCGGTGGCGTACCCCGAGGCGTTGTGATCGCCCGCGACCAGCCGGACCTCGACGTTGGCGTCCAGCCCGAACGTACTCACCTGGACGTGGTCGAGTACCACCCGGGGGCCCGGCACCCCGCCGGTGTCCAGCGGCCGGGACGGCGCGGACTCGGTCGTGGTGAGTTGCCCGCCGGAGTAGGAGGCACCGAGGGTCGCCGGACTGCCCGGCACACCCGACTCGTCCACTACCGCCCGGCCCCGGTGCGGAGTCGGGGACTGCCGGCGCCGCCGGGTCGTCTCCGGCACGGTCTCCGGCCGGCTCGGCGGAGCCTCCGTCCGAGTGCCACCGGGTCGGGCGGACGGACGCCGCGGCTCGGCGACCGGACGCGTCTCACCCGCCTCGCTCCGGCTCTCCGCAGCGCGTCGACGCACCGGCGCAGCGGGCACTCCGGGCAGGCCACGCGGTGCCGCGGCCAGCCCCATCCGCTCCTGCAACAGGCGAGCGACGTGTCGGCTCACTTCGGCCGGGTCGGCCCCGTCGGCGAGGTCGAGGCGCAGGCTGTGCGCCCCGGCGGGGGTACGCCGCAGGGCGGCGTCGCGGACGCCCTCGACTCCTCGGACAGCGGCGAGGATCGCGTTGACGTCGAAGCCCTCCGGCCGGTCCCGCAGCGTGGCCGGCTCGTCGTCACGGCGGAGATGAGTGGCGGTCCGGGCGAGTTCCGGGGTTTCGGCGGGTGGCTCCACGGCTGGCGGCTCCGGCACGACGGGCACGTCCGGTTCGGCAGGGACGCGCTGCGGCAACACGGCCGTGGTGCTGTCCTGCGATCGGTCACCGGCCGACTCGGTCGACGGCACCGGATCGGGCGCGGACCGGCGTGCCGCATAGGGGGCTGCACTCGTCGGGACGGGCGCAGAGGGGGTGCGCTCGCGGCGGCCGGGCTCACCCGGAACCTGGTCGGTCGCGGCCGGCCCGGTGATCGGATCCGGCGGGGCGGGAGCAGAGACGGGCGTGGCTGTCGGCTCGTCCGGAACCGGCCGCAGCCGGAACGGACGATACCCGGGCGGATCGGCGGCCGACCGGGCCTCGGCGACCGGTGGCGTCGAGCCGGGATCGAGGGTTTCCCGCCGACTCGGCGGGTCAGGCTGCGCCGCGCTGCCGATGGGGGCGGTCGACCGGGTTCCGGCCGGTGGAGCGCTGGTCGGATCGACCGCACCGGATGGCGTGCCGGCCGGCGGGGAACTGGCCGGATGCAGCGCCCACGGCAGACGCTCGTCGGTCGGCTGGCCGCCGGACCGGTTGCCCCAGGACGGGGCCTCCTCGTTCCGCGTACCCCAGGGCAGGCCCTCGTTCGCCGGTGCGCCGCTGACCGGCGGCAGCGCCCAGGACGGACGTTGCTCCGCCGGCGGCGACTCCGGCGCACGCGCCCACGACGGCCGCTGGGGGGCCGGCGGGGCGCTTGTCGGATCGCCGCTGGCCGGGGGCAGCGCCCAGGACGGACGCTCCTCGGCCGGCGGCACCTCGGGCGCACGCGCCCACGAGGGCGGTTGCGGGAACGGGGGTGCGCTGGTCGGGTCGACGGCGGCCGGCGTGTCCCCGGGCTCGGGCGCGGTGGGCGACTCGCCCTCCGCAGGCTCGGCATCCCGGCGGGTCTCGTACGGCCGGGGCCGCTCCGCACGGACCGGCTCGTACGGGCGGGTCGGCTCGGCGCGGACCGGCTCGTACGGGCGGTTGGGCTCGCTGGCCCAGTTCCGGGCCGGCGCCTCACGGGACCGACGGTCGGCGGACTCACCGTCGTCGCGCGCCCACGGCGGCGCCCAGTCGCGAGCCGGGCCGGGCTGGGCCCAGCTGGGTCGGTCCGCATCACCGGCGGGCTGGTCGGCGGGCGACCAGCGGGCAGGCTGGTCGGCGCCGCCCGAAGGGTGGTCGGCCGGCCCGCCGGCCTGATCGGTGACCGGCGCGGTCGGCCAGGGCTCGCCGACCGACTCCGGCGGGAAGCCCTCGTCCCAACTCTGCTGCCGGCCACCCGTCGGGCCCTGACCGGACCGTTCGGCGGTGGGCGCGTGCAGGCCGGGTGGCATCTCGAAGCCGGAGGGAGCGGTGCCGACGGGCGGCACCTGCACGGCCGGGGGCGACGAGGTCGGCAGACCGGTGCCGGTGGTCACCGGCAACTCGCCGGACGGCGCCGGGCGTGGGGCCGGTACGACAAGCCGGTCCTTGCCGGGGTCCTGACCCGGCCCGTGCAGGCCGGGCGGGGCGCTGACCGGGGCATGCCGGTTGGCCGGCGTCTGGTCCGCGACGGGCGTGCCGTTCGTTCGGTGGCCGTTGACGTGGTTGCCGTTGACCCGCACGGGCCGCTCCGGCTCCGCCTGCTCACCGACAGGAGCGGGCAGGTCGGCATGGCGTGACGAGGCGGTGGCCCAACCGGACGGGGACTCCGGCCGCGGCCTGGTCGCTTCGGAACCGGGCACGACCTCGGGCCCCCACGACCAGTCGACCGGTGGCGGACCCCACCCGTTGCCGGAACGGGCCAGGTCATCGCGCTGACCCGTCCCGTCGCCGTGCTCTCCCGGGGTGGCGGCACCGGGTTGCCCTGTTTCACTCACCGCGCGCTCCTTGGTCGCCCCCGCTGAGGCTACCGTGTGGCGACAGTGGCGATAAGTTACAGCGGCGGGCCAATTCCGCGAGGGGCCGAGGGGCCCCGACCGGGTTCGGGTGATATGCCGGCCCGTACGACAACCTCGGAGGTTCCCATGACCGCTGTGGGGAACGGCGCCCAGACCGCCGGCCGACCCACGCGCCTGCCCCGTTCGGCGCGCCGCAAGCAGCTACTTGCCGCTGCTCAGGAGGTGTTCGTCGCGCAGGGTTACCACGCTGCGGCCATGGACGACATCGCCGAGCGGGCCGGGGTCTCCAAGCCGGTGCTGTACCAACACTTCCCCGGCAAGATGGAGCTCTATCTCGCGTTGCTCGACACGCATTGTGACGCGATCGTCGCCAAGGTGCACGACGCCATGGCGAGCACCACCGACAACAAGGAGCGGGTCAGCGCGTCGGTGCGGGCGTACTTCGACTTCGTCGATCACGAGAGCGAAGCCTTCCGCCTGGTCTTCGAGTCGGATCTGCGCAACGATCCGGCCGTGCGGCAACGCGTGGAGCGGGTCGAGCAGGGCTGCATCGCGGCGATCACCGACACGATCATCTCCGACACCGGGGTCAGCCGGGCGCACGCCGAACTGCTCGCCTCGGGCCTGGTGGGCGCGGCCGAGACCGCCGCGCAGTTCTGGCTGGCCGGCGGCCGCCAGGTACCCAAGGCCGAGGCCGAGGCGTTGGTCGCGGCGCTGTCCTGGCGGGGCATCGCCAGCTTCCCGCTGCAAGGTGAGTCAGCCTGACCTTCGACCTTGTGATCGGATAGCCTTCGCAGGGCGGCCATTTCGCCCGATGGAGGAGGCACAGTGGAGGTCAAGATCGGCGTGCAGTACGCGCCGCGCGAGCTGGTCCTGGAGAGCGCACAGTCGCCGGCCGAGATCGAGCGGATCGTGACCGACGCCGTCGCCAGGGGCGAGGGCACTCTCTCCCTGACCGACGAGAAGGGGCGGCGGGTGATCGTGCCGGTCGGCAAGGTCGCCTACGTCGAGATCGCCGAGGCATCCCCTCGGGCGGTCGGTTTCACCGTCCGCTGACGTTCTGACCGACCGGCGACAGGACCGGCGGGGCGGGCTGTCCCGCCGCACCGCCCTGTTGCCGGTCTCTGCTCAGTCGTTGCGCCCAACTCAGTTGTTGAGCCCGACGGCGGCCATCCGCGCGGTGTGCGCAGCGGTCAGCCGCCGGAACAATTCCGCCACGTCGACGTCACCACCCGCGGCGATCAGCATGGTGAGGGCCCCATGGTCGGCGGTGGCGACCCGCCCCGCCTGGGACAGCGCCTCGCCGACCAGACGTCGCGCCCACATCGACAGCCGGCCCGCCACGGTCGGATCGGCCTCCACGGCCAGCCGGATCTCGGCGGCGGCGAACTCCGCGTACCGCGACTCGTGCAGCACGTCGAGGACCAGCTGACGGTCGGGCTCTCCCAGCGCGACCGCGATCCCCCGAAGGAAGTCATCGGTGATCGCGTCACCGACGTACGCCTTGGTGACCGCCTCCGCCCAGTCGCGAGGCTCGGTCGAGTCGTGGTACGCCTGCAACGGCATGACGTACGCCGCCATCGCGTCGTCGGGCGGCACGCCGAGCGCGGTGAGCCGGTCGGCCACCCGCCGGTAGTTGGCGATCTCGGCAGCTGCCATCTCACTCAAAGCTGCCCGGCGGCGCAGGTCGGGAGCGAGCCGGGCGTCGGCCGCCATCCGGTCGAAAGCGAGCAGTTCACCGAGGGCCACCAGACCGAGCAGGTCGGCGACGGCGTGGCCGGGCGGGGTGGGGGCGGACACGTGCGCAGGCTACCGTCCGGCCGGGGTACCGGCAGGCCCGAGCGAAACCCGCCACCCCGACAATGTGTGATACAGGTCACTTACAAACCTTTGCGCCGCCACCGGCCCCCGCGGAATCGGGACGCTGTTTGGCCCGTTCAGGTAGCATGGAGGAGTTGCCGTAGGTGCCGATCCGGCTGGAGTCAACTCCGATCCGGTCGAAGTCCGACCCACGGCGCGCGTGCGGCCCGGTCCGCCCGGCTCTCTGCCGCCGACCGTGTGGCCCGCGCCATACCGAACGCGCCCTGAGGACATGACGGGGCGCACCCACGAGAGGGCACCCCCAAATCCACATGAGTGAGCCGATTCAAGACATTATCGACGGCCAGGAACTGGCCCCGACCGCCCCGGTCCGACCGGAGGCACCGACCTTCGCCGAGCTCGGCGCACGCGCCGAGACCGTCGACGCGCTGGCCGCGGCCGGCATCACCCGCGCCTTCGCCATCCAGGAGTACGCACTGCCGATCGCGCTGCGCGGAGCTGACCTGATCGGGCAGGCGCCGACCGGCACCGGCAAGACCCTGGGCTTCGGCGTACCGCTGCTGGAGCGGGTCTTCGCACCCGACGAGGGCGGCGACGGGCTGCCGCAGGCCCTGGTCGTCGTACCAACCCGCGAGCTGGGCATCCAGGTTGCCAAGGACATCGCCGCTGCCAGCCGCACCCGGGGCGTACGGGTGCTGCCGATCTACGGCGGCGTCGCGTACGAGCCGCAGATCGAGGCGTTGCGCAAGGGCGTGGAGATCCTCGTCGGCACTCCGGGACGCCTGCTGGATCTCGCCAAGCAGAAGCATCTGCGCCTGCACGGGGTACGCGCACTGGTGCTGGACGAGGCTGACCGGATGCTCGACCTCGGCTTCCTCGACGACGTCGAGCGGATCCTGGCGATGCTGCCGGAGGACCGGCAGACCATGCTCTTCTCCGCGACCATGCCGGATCCGATCGTGACGCTGTCCCGACGCTTCCTGCGCCACCCGATCACCATCCACGCCGGGCACACCGCCGAGACCGGCCCGTCGCCGCAGACGGAACAGCTTGTCTACCGCACCCACTCGATGAACAAGATCGAGATCGTGGCCCGGATCCTCCAGGCGGAGAGCCGCGGCCTGACCATCATCTTCACCCGGACCAAGCGGGCCGCCGACCGCGTCGCCGAGGACCTGGACTTCCGTGGCTTCGCGGTCGCGGCGGTGCACGGCGACCTCGGTCAGGGCGCCCGCGAGCGGGCCCTGCGGGCGTTCCGGGCCGGAAAGATCGACACTCTGGTCGCCACCGACGTGGCAGCCCGGGGCATCGACGTCAGCGGCGTCACCCACGTGATCAACTACGACTGTCCGGAAGACCAGGACACCTACACCCACCGGATCGGCCGGACCGGTCGGGCCGGCGCGACCGGTGTCGCGGTGACCTTCGTCGACTGGGACGACATGCCCCGCTGGCGGATCATCGACAAGACGCTCGGCCTGGACATGCCCGAGCCGCCGGAGACGTACCACACCTCGCCGCATCTCTACACGGACCTGCACATCTCCACCGAGATCACCGGCACCCTGCCGACCGCGGAACGCACCCGTGCGGGACTGGCCGCCGAGGTCGAGGAGGACCTGGGTGGTGGCCGCTCCCGGCGGGGCGAGCCGCGTGGCACTCGCCGCCGCAGTCGCGGCGACGGCGGTCGTGGTGAGGGCGGTCGTGGTGAGGGCGGGCGCGGACGCGGCGGCAGCGGTCGCCGGCAGGACGGTGCCGACACCACGCCGACCGACGCCACCGCGAGTGACGCCGAGGAAGGCACTCGTACTCCCCGGCGTCGTCGGCGTCGCCGGGCCGGCGAGGCGGTGGCGGGCGCCGAGACCGTGTCGACGGCCGTCGACGGCACCCCCGCCGAGGCGACCACCGACCGCAGCGAGGACGGCGCCGGTGAGGCCACTCCGCGCCCGCGCCGCCGCCGACGCCGCCGTGGTGCCGCAGCCGACAGCGGTACGCCGGCCGAGGCGACCACCGACTGACCACGTACCGCCCGAGGCGGCGGAGAGCGGCCAGTGCCACTGGCCGACCCGTCGCCGCCCGGGCGGTGCTTGCTGTCCGGCCCCTTTGCTCTGCTTCACTCCACGCACCGGCCAAGCGCCGGAACCTGTGCGTCGGTTGAAGCAGAGCTGGCGGATGGGCAGCGCAGGGGTCGTGGACCGCCTGCCAGCTGACGAATGCCGCCGAATCCCTCCCCGAAAGATGGAGCGATGCCCGAACCACTGGACTCCGCCCTGGCCGAGGTCCGCTCGATGCTGCTCGGACCGAGCCTGACCCGGGCCGTGGCGGCCGGACGGCGGCGCGGCCAGCGTCCCTCGGTGATCCGGGCCGAACTGCGGCCCGTCGCCCTCAAGGCCGGTCAGCGGTTGCAGATCTCCACCTCCGACGGAGCCCGGCCACACTCCCGAAACCTGAGCCCGGGGCCGGAGGCGGACGCCGCGGTGGAGGCGCTGCTGGCCGAGCCGTTCGGCAACTGGCATGTGGAGACCGCCGACGCCACCCTGCAACTGCGGGTCACCAAGTCGGGCGAGGCCCAGGTGCACCGCAGCACGGCGAGCCGGTCGGCCGCTCCAGCGGCAGCGACCGGGCACGACCGGACCAAGGAGTACCTGCTCGATCCGGGCGATCCGCTCTTCGCCGAGATCGGCGGCTCGGCGGCCAAGCGACGACAGGTGGACGCGTTCCTGCGGGCGCTGACCGCCACCCTTCCGGACGGGCTGGCCGGGCAGTTGGACCGACCGCTGCGGGTGGTGGACCTGGGTTGCGGCAACGCGTACCTGACCTTCGCCGCGTACCGCTACCTGTCCCGGTCGGGCCTGGACGTCGAGCTGGTCGGCGTGGACGTGCGCGACGACCAGCGCCGCCGCAACACCGAGCTGGCCGAGCGGCTGGGCTGGGCCGGACGGGTGCGGTTCGTCGCCGGCACGATCGCCGACGCGGCTGTCGAACCACCGCCCGACCTGGTGCTCGCACTGCACGCCTGCGACACCGCCACCGATGAGGCGCTGGCCCGGGCGGTGGGCTGGCACGCCCGCTGGGTGCTCGCCGCGCCGTGCTGCCACCACGACGTCGCGAGGCAGCTGCGTAACCGGCCGGCACCGGGGCCGTACGACCTGCTCACCCGGCAGGGCATCCTGCGGGAGCGCTTCGCGGACGTCCTCACCGACGCGCTGCGTGCCGGGCTGCTCCGGTTGCACGGCTACCGGGCCGAGGTGGTCGAGTTCGTCGACTCCGCACACACCCCCCGGAACCTGCTCATCCGGGCCCGGCGAACCGGTGCCGACCCGACCGCCGCCCAGCGCACGGAGTACCGGGACCTGGTCTCCCAGTGGCAGGTCACACCCCGGCTGGAGACGCTGCTCACGCAGGCTTCGCCCACGGTGTGACGGATTAGCGGCTCGCCACCGGAATCGTCTGGTCGATCAGTCAGTTGTCGAGCGCCCTTCCCGTACTACTCTCGAAGAGCGCACCGTCGGGTGCCGGTCGGGAGGGAAGACCCACCGGATGGGTTCGGCAGAGGTTTCGCCGCAGATGGCCTTCGCGCGTTTCGTACGCCGCGCCATCGACGATGCCCGCGAGGAGCGCGGCTGGACCGTCACCGACCTGGCCGCCCATACCGGCGTCGGTCGCTCGACCGTCTTCCGCTGGCTCGCCGGTGACTGGCAGGACTATCCCGAACTGGCAAAGGTCCGAGGCTTCTGCGCCGCGCTCGATCTGCCGGTGGCGGCTGCCTTCCGCGCTCTCGGTCTGCCCGACGCGGGCCCCGGGTCCTGGCGACGTGGCGACGACGGCCCGGTGGAGGCCGATGTGCGGGTGATCCTGCAACGGTTGGCGGATCCGGCGGTGCCGGCCGAAGAGAAACACCACATCCGCGACCTGCTGCGCTACCTCGCCCGCCGGCCGGTCCGCCGGCCGGCGGACCCCACCGCCGCACCGATGCGCCGGACGGCGGGCTGACACAGGGCCTAAGGCACCGACACCGTGAACTCTGCCGTGCGTACCTCTCCCCCCGTGGCGAAGTCCAGGTAGAGGCGGTACCGCCCGGGCCCCGGCGTGGTCAGCCAGAACCGGATCGCCCCGTCGGCCAGCTCCGCCTCCGGGTGCACGTGCAGATAGCCGAGGTCGCCCTCGCGCAACGCGACGAGGTGACCGTACGCGCCGAGGTAGCGCTCCAGCGCCGGGCCGGCGCCGTCCGCCCCCGTGATCCGGAAGTCGACCGGCACGGTGAGCCCGGGCTGGGGAACCCCCTGGTACGTGACGGTGAAGTCGTCGGCCCTGGCCGTGGTCGCCGGTGTGGGCAGGTCACGAGGCGTGTAGCTGCCGGGCGCGACCAGATCCACCCCGAGCGTCGTCGCCGTCTGTCGGCCGTCGTCGGCGACGGCGGTGAAATCGGCGTACGCGCGCCAGACGCCGGGCGACGGCAGCGTGAGCGGCACCGACCAGGTGCCGTCCACCGCCATGGTCGGATGCAGGTGCTGATAGCCGGACAGGTCCCGACGCACCACGATCACGTGCATCGGCTTGTCGTGCACCACCGCGAACCGGGTGACCGTCCGCCGCTGCCCGTCCCGGATCTGGAATCGCAGCTCACCTGCCTGACCGACGGTGAACTCGGCGGTCATCGGGGCCAGGGTGTAGCCGTCGCGGCTGACGGCCAGACCGCCGGCCTCGGCCGCCGCGTCCTGGTCGGCGCCGTGCGAGTGCGCGCCGGCGCCGGGGGCGTGGGGGTGATCGGCCAGCGCGCTGTCGGTGCCGCCGGCCGCCGTGGGGCCACCGCCCCCGTTGATCCGCCCGAGCCCGAATCCGAGCAGCACCGCCAGCACGAGCCCGCCCACCACCAGCGCCAGCCGCAGCGTGGCGCGATCCGGTACGGCCGAGGCCGCGGCAGGCGCCCGGCGGGCCGGCGTCACGCCGGAGTCCTGACCGGCGACTGGTCGCTCGGTGGTGCGTACCGACCCGAGCGCGGGCGCGTCGGGTGCCTGGTCAGCCATGCGCCCACCGTACCGCCGGGCGAATCGGACACCCGGCGGGCCGACCGGATCGTGGTTCCGGTCGCATCCTCAGGCGGCGACGGCGAGTGCGAGCGGCAGCACGCCGGTGGCGCCGGCGCGGCGCAGTTCCCGGGCCGCCATCGTCATGGTCCAGCCGGAGTCGACCAGGTCGTCCACCAGCAGCACCGGGCCGTCCAGGTCGGCGACGGCCTCGGCGAGACGGTCGGGGACGGTGAGGGTGCCGTGCAGGGCGCGTACCCGCTGCGCGCTGTTGCCGCGCGGACCGTCGGCGGCCACCGACCCGGTGGGGATCACCTGGCCGAGCAGCGGCAGCCGGCCGACGGCGGCGATCCGCTCGGCCAGCGAACCGACAAGCGCCGGACGGGTCCGGGAGCCGACCGCGACCACCCCGGCCGGGCGGTCCGGCCAGGGGTCGTCACCGTGCGCCCACGCCTTGAGCACCTCGACGACGGCGGCGGCCACGTCGTCGGGCACCGGGCCGTCCGGCGCGTCCGGGCCGACCAGCCCGCGCAGCCGACCGCCCCAGCCGAGATCCGACAGCCGGCCGACGGCGCGGCCCGGCAATGCCTGGTCCGTCGGGGCGATGCGCCCCTTCAGGGGTACGCCGACCGACTCCAGCCCGGTCGGCCAGAGCTTCTTCGGCGCGACCTGCACCCCGGGGCGGCCGAGGAAGGTCTGCGCGGCGGTCAGCGCGGCCGCCGACACCTCGGGCGGGAACAGCGGCTCGGCGCAGCGGTCACACCGGCCGCAGTCGACCGCCTCCGCATCGTCCAGACATTCGCGCAGGTAGCGCATCCGGCAGCCGGTCGTCGCCGCGTACTCGACCATGGCTTGTTGTTCGGCGGTGCGGGCGGCGGCGACGCGACGCAACCGGGCCTCGTCGTAGGTCCAGGGCTCCCCGGTGGCGAGCCAGCCGCCCCGTACCCGGCGGACCGCGCCGTCCACGTCGAGCACCTTGAGCATCAGTTCCAACCGGGCCCGGCGCAGATCCACCAGCGGCTCCAGGGCCTGCGTGGACAGCGGCCGGTCGGTGTGCAGCGCGGCCAGCACCGCGCGGACCTGCTCCTCGGGCGGGAAGGCCAGTGAGGCGAAGTACCGCCAGATGGCCGCGTCCTCGGCACCGGGCAACAGCAGCACCTCGGCATGTTCGACGGCCCGCCCGGCCCGGCCGACCTGCTGGTAGTACGCGATCGGCGACGGCGGCGCGCCGAGATGCACGACGAAGCCGAGATCCGGCTTGTCGAAACCCATGCCGAGCGCGCTGGTGGCCACCAGGGCTTTGATCTTGTTGTCCAGCAGGTCCTGCTCGGCGGCGCGGCGGTCGGCGTCCTCGGCCTGCCCGGTGTACGCGGCCACCGCCCAACCGCGCGAGCGGAGGAACTCGGCGGTCTCGGTCGCCGAGGCCACCGTCAACGTGTAGACGATGCCCGAACCGGGGAGCCGGTCCAGGTGGTCGGCGAGCCAACCGAGCCGGTGCGCCGGGCTGGGCAGGTCGAGCACGCCCAACCGCAGCGACTCCCGGTCCAGGCTGCCGCGCAGCACCAGGACGTCCGGTCGCGGCCCGGCCGCCGCTGTCGGTTCGGTGCCCAGTTGCTCGGCCACGTCCCGGGTCACCCGGGCGTTGGCGGTGGCGGTGGTCGCGAGCACCGGGGTGCGCTCGGGCAGGTTACCGAGGAAGGTGCGCAGCCGGCGGTAGTCCGGCCGGAAGTCGTGCCCCCAGTCCGACACGCAGTGCGCCTCGTCGACCACCAGCAGACCGGTGGTGGCGGCCAGCTTCGGCAGTACGGCGTCCCGGAAGTCCGGGTTGTTGAGCCGTTCCGGGCTGATCAGCAGCACGTCCACCGTGCCGGCGTGGATCTCGGCGGTGATGGCGTCCCACTCGTCCAGGTTCGCCGAGTTGATGGTGCGGGCCCGGATGCCGGCCCGGGCCGCCGCGTCGACCTGGTTCCGCATCAGGGCCAGCAACGGCGACACGATCACGGTCGGGCCGGTGGGTCCGGCCCCGGCGCCCTGGCCGTCGCGGTCGCGCAACAGCGCCGTCGCCACGAAGTACACAGCCGACTTGCCCCACCCGGTGCGCTGCACGCAGAGCACCCGACGCCGGTCCACCACCAGCGCCTCGATCGCCCGCCACTGGTCCTCGCGGAGCCGGGCCTGCGCGCCGGCCAGCCGCCGCAGCACCGCCTCGGCCCGCTGCCGTACCACCGTCCGTTCCTGGCCCATCCGACGTTTCTACCAGCGTCGCGGCGGCAGAGCCGGGCCGCGTCCGGGAGTGTGTTCTACCATTCCCGTTCGATACCGGAGAGAGAGACGAGATGACTCAGCGAACCGGCACCACCGCCACGACCCGCCGTCTCGCGGCCGTGGCCGCCGCCCTGCTGGCCGCGACAGTGGTGGCCGGCTGCGACGACGAGGCCACTCCGGCGGCGGCGCCACCACCGCCGGACCCGAAGCAGGAGCTGCTGGCGGCCGTGCCGGGTGAGCAGGACCCGGCCTTCCGCTTCACCACCAGCGACTCGTCCGGGGACGTCTCCGGGGTGGTCGAC
Source organism: Verrucosispora sp. WMMD703 (assembly GCF_049178935.1). Classification (NCBI taxonomy): domain Bacteria; kingdom Bacillati; phylum Actinomycetota; class Actinomycetes; order Micromonosporales; family Micromonosporaceae; genus Micromonospora; species Verrucosispora sp. WMMD703. The sequence continues at coordinate 6,045,210 of NZ_JBMHMM010000004.1, forward strand.
CCGGTGAACCGGGGCATGGACATCGACACGGTCACCAAGGACAAGGACTTCACGCTTGAGATGTCCTTCCGGATGGTCGAGTCACGCACCTGGATGAAGGTCAACTTCAAGGGTGCCAAGGACATCCAGAAGCTGATGAAGCTGCCAACCAAGTGGATGGAGCTGGATCCGGCGAAGATCGAGGGACCGGACTCGCTGCCCACCTACGAGGGCACCGACCCGGGCAACGCCGACGCGATCATCCGCGCGGCCTCCGATGTCCAGGCCGGTGAGCCCGGGACGTACACCGGTGTGGTGGACCTGTCCGTGGTGCCGGAGCTGGCTGACGCCCTGGAGGGCGTGGCCGCGCTCGACGACACCGACGGGCAGCTTCCGCTCAGCGCGGTGGTCGGCGCGGACGGCAACCTGTCCTCGCTGACGCTGGAGATCCCGCCGGCCGGCAAGAAGAAGGCGTCCGAGTACGTGGTCGAGTACTTCGACTTCGGTGCCGCCCCCGCCGTCGTCGCGTTCACCGAGGAGCAGGCCCAGCAGGCCCCGAACGCCGCGTACGACCTGCTGAACGGCTGACGGGTCAGCGGCCGAACACCGACCCCCCGTTGACGCCGAGCACCTGCCCGGTGACGTAGCCGGCGGCGGGGCTGGCCAGGTAGCGCACCGACTCGGCGACGTCGTCCGGCACCCCGGCCCGGCCGACCAGGGTCGCGGCCACCCGCTGCGCGTGGCCCTCGGGGGTCATCCGGCCGTCGAAGAACTCGGTCTCCGCGACGTAGCCCGGGCTGACCACGTTGACCGTGATCTGATCCGGCCCGAGTTGGGCCGCGAGGCTGTACGCCCAGCCGTGCAGCGCCGCCTTCGCCGCCGAGTACGCGTCACCGCCACCGCGCTGTGCGGCGATGGAGCTGATCAGGATCACCCGACCGCCGGGCCGGCGCAGTGCCGGCCGCAGCGCCTCGGTGAGCAGCACCGCGGTGAGCACGTTGGTGTCCAGGGTCGCCCGCCAGTTCGCGGCGATCCCGGCAAGCGTGTCACTTTCCGCGCTGTGGTAGCCGCCGGCGTTGTTGACAAGCACGTCGACCGGCCGACCACCCACCGCCTCGACCACCTTCGCCGCCTGGTCCGGGTCGGTGAGGTCCGCCGTCACGGCACGGATCGCCTCGGGACGGCCACATTCGGCGCCGATCCGCTCGACCGTCGCACTGAGCACCTCCGCGCGCCGGCCCAGAACCAGCACCGAGCACCCGTCCAGGACGAGCGACCGTGCCACCGCCGCCCCGATCCCCGTACCGCCGCCACTGACCACGGCCAACCGCTCGCTCATGCCGTCCTCCCCGTCGCTGCTTTTCCCGCACGCGCCCGGCCGGACCCGCCACCGCCGTGCCGCAGCGCGACGGTGACCAGCCGGATGCCCGGCTGGCCGGACCGACGCGTCGGTCCGGCCACCGATCATGAGGCTAGCGCGGCGGGACGGCACGCCGTCCGTGCCGTCCCGCCGACCGCCTGATCAACCTCGCTGGCGGGAGCCGGGACGCAGGGAGTCACGGAGCAGGGCCAGGCGAGGAGCGAGGCTGGCCAGGCCACCGGGGAAGAAGTAGACGGCCAGGATGAAGACCGTGCCGAGCACGAACAGCGGCTGGGACAGCGGCCGGCTGAGGAACGCCGGCAGCGCGTTCACCGCGTCGGAGGTGCCGAACGACACCAGTCGGTGGTCCAGGTACATGTAGAGGATGCCGCCCAGCACCGGACCCCACCGGGTACCCGGCCCGCCGAGGACCACCATCACCAGCAGCGACAGGGTCAGCTCGCTGCTGGTGATGTGCGGCGAGGCACCGCCGACGATCAGGCAGTAGACCGCCCCGCCGGCCGCCGCCAAGCCGCCAGCCAGCGTGAAGGCGACAAGCTTGAAGCGGTACGGATCCAGCCCGAGCACGCCGATGCGGCGCTCGTCGTCGCGCAACCCGGCCAGCACCCGCCCGGTCGGCGAGCCACTGACCCGGTGCACCACGAAGACCACCACCACGAGATACGCCAGCGCCAACCAGTACAGGTTTACCGTGTTGGTGACCCCGACCAGCCCGTCCGGCAGCCCGGCGACGTCAAGCGGCAACCCCTCCTCACCACCGGTGAGGCCACCGAAGTCCCGGGCCACCAGGATCGCCCCGACCTGCGCGAACGCCAGCGTCACCATGGCGAAGGCGATGCCGACCGTACGCAGCGCCACGGCACCGAGCAGCCCGGCGAGGATGGTTCCGCCCACGATGGCCAGCGGTGCGGCCTGCCACAGCGGCAGCCCGGCCCGGGTGATCAGGATGTCGGTGCCGTAGACGCCGGCGGCGAAGTAGAGGGCGTGGCCGAAGGAGAGCATTCCGGTGCGCCCGAAAAGCAGGTCGTAACCGGCCGCCAGACCGCCGAAGACCAGACACACGGCGAGCAGTTGCAGGGTGCCCGGCGAGTTCAGCGCGCCCTCGAAGATGCCCGGCAGGTGCAGCGTCGAGTACGGCAGGATCAGCGCCACCACCAGCGCGACCAGCGGCAGGAACGGGCGGAGCCGGCCCCAGCGGCCTGGTTGCTCGGTCAACTCGTCGGGCACCGCCGCCGGTGGTGCCGAAACCTCGGGGCTCTTGACCTCGGTCATGCCGTAACCGCCTTCCCGGCGATGCCCTGCGGACGCAGCAGCAGCACCACGGCCAGCAACGCCACCACGCAGATGTCACCCAGTCCGGAGGTGCCGTAGTAGTTGACGAACTGTTGCAGCAGCCCGACCGCGACCGCCGCGTACGCGGACCCGACCACCGAGCCCATGCCGCCGATGACCACCACGATGAACGCGAAGATCAGCAGCGAGCCGCCCTGCTGCGGCGAGACGGTGCCGAAGTAGACGCTGCCCAGCGCCCCGGCCAACGCTGCCGCCGCCCCGCCGATGGCGAAGACCAGGGTGAACGCCTTGCGTACGTCGATGCCCAGCGCGGTCACCATCTCCCGGTTCTCCACGCCGGCCCGGATGATCAGGCCGTAGCGGGTCCAGCGGAGGAAGGCGAGGATCGCGCCGAGCACCAGCGCCGCAGCGACGATCAGCAGGAGACCTCCGTTGGGCACCTGCGCGCCGAAGATCGAGGTCACCTCGCGGGTCCATGCCGGACGGGGGAAAGGTCGGGCGTCGGCGCCCCAGGTGGCCTGCAACAACGCCACGCCGGCCAGCGAGAGGCCGACGGTGACCAGCACCTGCTCGATGGTGCGCGAGTAGAGCGGCCGGATCAGCACCAGCTCCACAAGCACCGCCATCAGCGTGCCGGCGGCCACCCCGAAGGCGACCGCGACCACGAAACCGAGGCCGTCGGGGCCGGCGCCGGGCAGGTTCCCCGCCGCCCACCAGGTGGCGTACGCGCCGACGCCGAGGAACAGCCCGTGCGCGAAGTTGAGCACGTCGGCCAGGCCGAAGACCAACGACAGCCCGGAGGCGACCAGGAAGTAGAGGGCGGCCAGGCCGAGCCCGGTAAGCGTCAGCAGAATGATCGCGTCCATCAGTTGCCGTCCTCCGAGGCCGACGCGGCGGCGGACGGCTGGCTGGCGGGCTGGTGGCCCTCTGCCGAGCCGACGCCGAGCAGGGACCGGGTCAGCGCGGTTTCCAACAGCAACTCCTGGGCGTCGCCGGCCCAGGCGACCCGTCCGGCGGCGAGCACCACCGCGTCGCGGGCCAGCCGCCGGACCACCGCCAGGTTCTGCTCGACCAGCAGCACCGGCACGGACTCCGCGACCCGTTCCAGCACCTCGGCCACCTCGGTCACCACCTTCGGCGCCAACCCCTTGGTCGGCTCGTCGACCAGCAGCAGCCGGTTGTCGTTGAGCAGCACCCGGCCGATGGCGAGCATCTGCTGCTGCCCACCGGAGAGCGATCCGGCCCGCTGCCGGGAACGCCGGTCCAGCTCGGGAAAGAGTGCGAACACCCGGTCGTACGCCGGGGTGGTGCCGCGCCGCTCGGCGAGCCGCAGGTTCTCCGCGACGGTGAGTCCGGCGAAGACGCAGCGGTCCTCGGGCACGTAGCCGAGCCCATCGCGGACCAGGCGGTGGGTCCGCTGGGAAAGCAGGCTCCGGGCGCCCATCCGGACCGTGCCGCGTACCTCGCCGCTGCGCGGAGTCAGCCCGACGACGGCGCGCAGCGTGGTGGTCTTGCCGACCCCGTTACGGCCGAGCAGCACGGTGACCCCGGTCGGCGCGACCGTGAACGACACTCCCTGGAGGATGTGCAGCCCGGCGATCCGGACCGACAGATCCTCCACGGTCAATACGGGTTCGCTCACAGCGACTCCCCGAGGTAGGCCTCTTGTACGGTCGGGTTGGCCATCACCGTCTCCGGCGTGTCGCACGCCAGCAACGCGCCGTGGTGCATGACGGCGATCCGGTCGGCCAGTTCGAGGATCACGTCCATGTGGTGCTCCACCATCAGCACCGCTCGACCGCTGTCCCCGGTCAACGCACGGATCACCTGGACCAGTTCCGGCACGTCCTCGGCGCTGACCCCGGCCATCGGCTCGTCGAGCAGCATCACCCGTGGCTCGCCGGCCAGCAGCAGGGCGATCTCCAGCTTCCGCTTCTCGCCGTGGGCGAGGGTGCCGGCCAACGCCGTACCCCGGTGGGCCAGGCCGACCCGGTCGAGCGCCGCGTCGGCGGCGGCGGCGACCTCCCGGTCGGCCGCCGCCCGCCGCCACAGCTTCAGCGAACCCCCGCGGTGTGCCTGCACGGCGAGCCGGACGTTCTCCCGCACGCTCAACGAACCGAACACCGAGGACGCCTGGAACGTACGGCCCAGGCCCAGCCGGGCCCGCCGGTACGGCGGCAGGGCAGAGATGTCCTGTCCGTCCAGGGTCACCCGGCCTTCGGTGGCCCGGCGCAGGCCGGTGATCAGGTTGAACAGTGAGGTCTTGCCGGCGCCGTTGGGACCGATCACGCCGAGAAACTCCCCGGGTGCCAGGTCCAGATAGACGGAGTCGACGATGGAGACCTCACCGATCCGCCAGGTCAGACCGCGGGTGGCGAGCATCTCGCGTCAGCCCTTCATTGCCTGGACCGGCGGCGCGGTCTCGTCACCGGTGAGCGCCTTCTGAGCGGTCGCGGTGAACGTGTCGCCGCTGCCGGTCAGGCTCGCCTGGTACATCGGCTGGAGCAGCGCGTGGTCCTCGGCACGGATGGTCATGCTGCCCTTGACGCTCTCGAAGCTCCAGCCCTCCAGCGCGGTGACCATCTTCTCGACGTCGTCGCCACCCTCGGTCACGGCGCGGACCACCATCTGGGCGGCGGCGAACCCGTCCGGGTGGAACAGGTCGAGCGTGCCGCCGGGGACCTTCGCCTTGGCGGCCTTGGCCGCCTCGGTGTCGCTGGCCCCGTCGAAGTAGTGCGACAGGAAGGAGATCTTGCTGCCGGCGGCACCGAAGGTCGGCCAGGAGGCGCGGATGTCCAGGCCCGTGACGACCGTGGTGGAGGTGAGCACGCCCTGCTGGTCCAGGGTCTGCCACATGGCCGGGGCGGTGGTACCGGCCCAGGCCACGAAGAGCAGGTCCGGCTTGGCGGACTTGATCTGGCTGGCGAACGGGGTGAACTCGGTCGCGCTGGCCGGCGCCCGGACGGCGCTGACGCTCGCGCCGGCTCCACCGATGACGGCCTTGACCGCGGCCTCGTTGGCGTCGCCGAAGGCGCCGTCCTGGGCGAAGACCACCACCTTCTTGCCGGCCGGGTCGCCGATGAACGACTTCGCGGTCACCACGTCCTGGTACGACTGCCGGCCGGAGCGGAACGTGTACTTGTTCGCGCCGGTCACCGCGTCGGTGGCGGCCGGGCCGGAGATGAACAGCACCTTGTTCTGCGCGGCGATCGGGGCGACCTGGAGCGCCACGCCCGAGGCCGTCGAACCAGCGATGATCTTGTTGCCCTTGCCGATCAGATCCTTGGCTGCGGAGACCGCCTTAGCCGGGTCACCGGCGTCGTCAACCTCGGTGATCTCGATCGTGCGGTCGCCGACCTTGTTGGTGCCGTCGGTGGCGAAGTCCAGGCCGGCCCTGAACCCCTCGATGTACTGCTTTCCGTAACTGGCCAGCGCTCCCGACTGGGAGTAGACCAGACCAACCTTCACCGGGGCGGCGCTGTCGCCGCCGCCGTTGGCGGTGTCCTGAGGGCTGCCACAGGCCGTGGCGGCGATCGCCGCGGCCATCATCGTGGCGGCGGAGATGAACACCCGCCGTGTCGTCCGGACCGTCATTGCGACTCCACGTGAGGACTCAGAGGGAGGAACCTTATGTGTCGGCTCACGCTAGAAGTGACGTCACCCACGGGCCATGTGGTCGAAACACACAAGTAACCGGGCCGAGGTGGCCGGCACTTACAAGCCCGGAGCCCGGGCGCACCGGCCCAGCACAACGGCGGTCGCCCGCTGCCACGGTTCGCGGCCGTCATGTGTCGCCCCCCGCCACGGTCCGCCGCCCACTCGCGAACGCTCTCCGGCGACGACGAGTTGCGGCATGTCGGGGCGTCCGGGCCAGCCGAAGGCACAGGTCGCGGTGTCTCGCGGGACGGCGGCCCGTTTCCTACCCGGCGGACAGCTGCTCGGCCAGTCGGTCCAGGCCGCTCTTGATCAACCGGCCGTAGTCGTCGTCAGCGAGCTCGACCATCCCCGCCTCCGCGCGGTGGAGGTGGTCGCGGGCCAGGTCGAGATCACCCAGTCTGCGGTAGCAGTCACCGAGGTTGAGGTGCAGTGACGGATACAGGCCGGCCACGGTCATCGGCACGCCGGCCTCCGCGACCCGGGCGTCGGTGAGCTGGTCGGCCGCTGCCAGCGCCCGCTGATCCCAGAGCAGCTCCCGGTGAAGGTCGTCCTGCACATCGGCCATCGAGTGGGCGAGGACGCAGACGTGCAAGGGGTCGCCCCGCTCCCCGCCGATCTCGTCCCAGATCTGCGCGAACAGGTCGCGAGCGGCCTCGCGCTGGCCTTGTTGATGATGCAACTCGACCCCGTGGCCGATGCGCACCAACGTCGCATCCATGATCATCCGCCGCCCAACCCGACGTCCCTCCGCAGCCCACCCACCTACCTCGCCGACGCTACGTCCACGACCCACAATCCAATACCCCGCAACCCTTCGAGAACGGCGGTGGTCGCGGGAGACAGCAACATCCCCAAAGTTGCAGGGTCGCCAGCGCCCGAGGCGGCAGTATCCCCGAAGTTGCCGGCTAGACCGGGACGGGACGGGGCAGAGCAAGGGCGGGTCGGGGTGCGGGGCGTCGGGATGTCGGTTCAGGCCCGGAACCGCGCGCAGAATCGGAAGATTGTCTGGTGCGTCGGTTTCTTCGTCACCCGGTGCGGCTCGTGCCGCTGGTCTTCCTGGTGGCGATCCTGATCGGCACCGGCCTGTTGATGCTGCGGCCGATGACCATCGAGTACCAGCACACCTCGTTCATGACCGCGCTGTTCACCGCCACGTCGGCCATCTCGGTGACCGGCCTTACCGTCACCGACACCCCGAACTACTGGTCCGGCTCCGGGCTGGCGCTCATCACCGTGCTCACCCAGTTGGGTGGGCTCGGCATCCTGACCGGTGCCGCGCTGGTGATCCTCACCGTGTCCCGGCGGCTCGGGCTGCACAACCGGCTGCTGTTGCGGGCCGAGACCGCGGAGTACGGGATCGGCGACGTACGCCGACTGCTGCTGCGCATCGCCACCACGGTCTTCGCCTGCGAGCTGGCGATGACCGTCGTCGTCACCGGCCGGCTCTGGCTGGGCTACGACCAACCGTTCCGGCAGTCCCTCTGGTCCGCCGCGTTCCACTCCATCCAGGCCTTCAACAACTGCGGATTCTCGCTCTACCCCGACGGGCTGTTGGCCTTCTCCCGTGACCCGTGGGTCAGCCTGCCGTTGGCCCTCGGCGCGATCGTCGGCGGTCTCGGCTTCCCGGCCCTGTTCGAAGCGGTCCGCGAGTGGCGGCAGCCGGCGCGCTGGGCGGTCGCCACCAAGCTGACCATCTGGGGCAGCGCGGCGCTTGTCGTGTTCGGTGCGGTCGCGTTCCTGTCCGCCGAGTGGGCCAACCCGTGGACCGTCGGCCAGTACGACGTACCCGGCAAGGTGGTGGCCGCGTTCACGCAGATCGCGTTGGCCCGCACCGGCGGCTTCGAGGTGGTGCCGACCGACCTGCTCCGGGAGGAGAGTCACATCCTGCTGATCGGGCTGATGTTCATCGGTGGCGGCAGCGCCAGCACCGCCGGTGGGATCAAGGTCTCCACCTTCTTCCTGCTCGCCTTCGTCATCTGGGCGGAGGTCCGCGGCGAGCCGGACGTCACGGTCGGTCACCGTCGGATCGCCACCGCCAGCCAGCGGCAGGCCCTCACCGTCGCGCTGCTCAGCGTCGCGATCGTGGCCGGCGGGACCGCCACGCTGATCGCGATGACCGACAAGCTTCCGTTCTACGCCGCGTTGTTCGAGGTCACGTCGGCTTTCAGCACCACCGGGCTCTCGGTGGGCGTCCTGTCCTCCCTGTCCGACGGTGGCCAGTTCCTGCTGACCGCGCTCATGTACGTCGGCCGGGTCGGGCCGCTCACCTTCGGCTCGGCGATCGCGCTGAACACCCGACGTCGGCTGTACCGATACCCAGAGGAGCAACCCATTGTCGGATAGAAAATCGGACCCGGGCGGCATCGCCGTGATCGGCCTCGGCCGGTTCGGCAGCCATCTGGCCGAATCGCTCTCCGCCCTCGGCCGCGAGGTGCTGGCCATCGACCGGGACGCTCAGCAGGTGCAGAAGTGGTCGTCGATGCTCGACCAGGTGGCGCAGGCCGACGCCACCGACGAGGGCGCGCTGCGCCAGCTCGGCCTGTCCGACCTGCCCCGGGTGATGGTGGCCATCGGCGCCTCCGTCGAGGCCAGCGTCCTCACCGTGCTCGCCCTGGTCGAGCTGGGCGTACCGCAGATCTGGGCCCGGGCGACCTCGGGCCAGCACGCGAAGATCCTCTCCTCGGTCGGCGCGCACCGCGTGATCTTTCCCGAGGCGGAGACCGGCGAGCGGCTCGCCCATTTGATCATCAGCCGGACGCTCGACTTCGTGGAGTTCGATGAGGCCTTCGCAGTGGCACGGGTCCGCGTTCCGCGGTCGCTCGCCGGTCGCCCGACCAGCGAAATTCAACTGCTGGACCGCTACGGCGTACGGGTGATCGGGGTGAAGCGGCCGGGCGAGAACCGGTACCGGTACGCCTCGCACGTCCTGGACCTCACCGAGGACACGATTCTCATCGTGGAGGGAACCATCGAACAGATCCAGCGTTTCGCCGCGCTGTCCTGACCGCTCAACTCACCGGCTGGAGCCCTTGCCGGGCTTATCCGGCTGCGGCTTGCCTCCACCCTTGCCCTTCGCCTTGTCGTCGTCCGGCTTGGCCTTCTCGGCCTTGGGCTTCTTCGCCTTCGGTTTGGTGTCACCGGACCCGGCCTTGCCGGCCGTTGCCTTCACCGTCTTGGCGGTGGCCGACTTGGTGGGTGCCGGTTTGGTGGTGGGCGCGGTGCCAGCCACCCCTGAGACCTGAACCCCGCACACCGCCGTGCCGATCCGGAACTCCACCGGCAGCGGGTTCGTCCCGGAGTACCGCCCGGTCAGGTTCACCTTCTCGGTGGCACCCGGTGCCAGCGCCGGCCGCTGTGGGACCGGTTGCACCGCCACCGACCGGCCCTGTTGACGCACCGGCACCGGAGTCGCGTCGGTCACCTGCTGCTCGCCGGGGAACGCGAAGCTCATGGTCCAGTCGCGCAGTTCACGATCGCCGGTGTTGGTCAGGCTCAGTTCCGCGGTGAAGTCCTTGCCGGAATCCTTGCGCAGCGCGTACGTCACCTGGCAGGGAATCTCCTGTTCGCCGCCGATACGCGCCTGGGTCGGCTGATCGATTCCGCCGCTGGCGGGGCTGTGCGACGTGACCCCCCAGACCGCCGCCGTGACCGCCATCAACCCGGCGGCGGCCGTCACCGCCTCGATCCGGCGCCGACGGTTCAGCCGGCGCCGGGTGCGCAGGCCGGCCAGGGGCAGCGCGTCGGTCGCCGCGGACCAGGGCAGGATCGTGGTACCGGCGTCGGCCAGCGACGACGGGCCGATCTCACCCACACCGCTGCCCACCGGCACCGTCGGCACCTTGCCGGCCGCCTCCGCGAGCACCCGGGCCAGTTCGGCGGTGGCCGGACGATCCGCCGGCCGCTTCGCCAGGCAGCGCCGCACGAGGTCGGCGACGGCACCGGGCAGGCCCGGCACGTCGGGCATCGGCTCCGGCTCGCGGTACATGTGGGCACGCAGCATCTGGGTGGTGGTGTCGGCCTGCCAGGGCAGCCGACCGGTGAGCATCCGGTACAGCAGCAGCCCGACCGCGTACACGTCGGTGGCCGGGCTGACCTGGCCGTTGTCGAGCCGTTCCGGAGCGAGATACGCCGGGGTGCCGAGCAGGTTGCCGTCGGGCCCCTTCTCGCTCTCACCGACCAGCGCGGAGATGCCGAAGTCGACCACCTTCACCCCGGTCGCGGTGAGCATCACGTTGCCGGGGGTGACGTCGCGGTGCACCACACCCCGGGCGTGCGCGGTGGCCAGCGCGGAGGCGACCTCGGCCGCCACCGTCACCGCCTCCCGCCACGGCAGGCGTCCGTCGCGGGCCAACCTCGCGGTCAGCGGACCGCCGTCGATCAGTTCCATCACCACGTACGGCACGGTCAACCCGACCTGCACGGACTCGCCGTAGTCGTACACGTTTGTGATGTTGGGGTGGCAGAGCCGGGCGGCGGCCTGGGCCTCGATCCGGATCCGGTGCCGAAACGCGCGGTCGCTGGCCAGCCGGGACGCGAGCACCTTGACCGCCACCTGCCGGCCGAGCACCTCGTCGTAGCCGCGCCAGACCACCGACATGCCGCCCGCGCCGAGCTGTTCGATGAGCCGGTACCGCTCACCGAGCAGTTGCGCGCCTCTGCTCACCGCACCACCCATGGTCGGCGTTGTTGCCCGACGTGAGGCCGCCTACACCTTTCTGGTCTGATTCGGTCACGGATGTCACCCGATCAGGCGGTGGCGAGCAGTTGGTCCACCGGAGCGTAGTCGTCGGTGAGCACCAGCGCGTCGCCGACGAAGTCCGTCAGGTCACCGCCGCTGAGCAGACTGGCCGGCTCGTTGGCGTCGTCGAGCCGGGCCCGTACCGCGGCCAGTGGCAGTGGCGCGTCGGAGGCCATGATGAGGAAGTTCGCACCCCGCTCGCCGGCCAGCGCCTCGGGCGGGGCGATCAGCGCGACATGCCCGAACTCGGCGGCGACGGTGGCCACCTCACTGCGGATGAACCGCAGCGGCGGGTAGTCGATGACATTCTGCACGTACACGCCAGCTGGGCGGGTCACCCGGCGGATCTCGGCGGCCATCTCCCGGGTGGCCAGGTGCCAGGGCACCACCAGGTGCCCGAAGGCGTCGCCCACCACGAAGTCGCGGCTGTCGGTCGCCTCGTCGGCCACCAGCATCCGGGCGTCACCCACCACCGCCCGCAGGTCCGGTCCCTGGCGTACGCCGAGTCGCCGCTCCCCCAGCTCGACGAGCCCGCCGTCGATCTCGAACACCAGGTTGTCGGTGCCGGGCCGGGTGGCGGTCAGGTAACGCGGCACGGTGAACCCGCCCCCGCCCAGGTGCAGCGCGTCGAGCCGCTGGCCCGACGGGGCGAGCACGTCGGCCACCGCGCCGATCCACCGGGTGTACGCGTACTCCAGGTGGGTCGGGTCGTTCAGGTCCACGTACGAGTGCTGGGCCGAGTTGAGCAGCAGCGTCCGCCCGCTGGACCGACCCGGGTCGGCCTGTACCCGGGCACAGTGGTACGCCGTCTCGACGTCGCACGGGTTCGGGGCGACCATGGTCAGCCCGGCCCCGGCCAGGCCGAGCACCGCCAGGACGGCCTTGACCCGGGCCGGCCCGGGTAGGGCGGCCCGGTCCTGCCGGTGCAGGTACACCCCGAGCGCGATGCCGGTGATGCCGAGGGAGGCGGCCAACCCGAACAGGATGACGGTGCTCGGCAGGGCTGCCACCAGCACGAAGCCGGTGACCAGGGTGGCCGTGACGGCGCCGAGGGTGCCGATGCCGGAGAGCCGGCCGACGACCTGGCCGGTGCGGCGCAGGTCGGCGAGCTGAAGTTTGATCACCAGTGGGCTGACCGCCGAGAGCAGCATCGCGGGCGCGAACACGGCGACCGCGACCAGCAGCAGAACGGCGCTTGCCGCACCGCCCCGCAGCACCTCACCGGCGTACCGCACCGCCGGCAGGGTGATCGCGGTGGCGATGCCGGAGAGCACCAGCGCCGGGGCCAGCAGCGTACGCGGGTTGCGCCGGTCGGCCAGCCAGCCGCCCGCCCAGGCCCCGTACGCGATCGCCGCCAACGCGATGCCGATGACCGAGCTGGTCACCTGGAGGGTGACCCCGACGTACGGCCCGACCAGGCGCAGCGCGGCGGTCTCCAGGACCAGAACGGCACCACTGGAGTAGAAGACCAGGAACGCGGCGAGCCCGTTGGGCAGGGCCCGGGGCACCTCCGGCGAAGACGGCGCGGTTGGGGCCGCCACGTCAGGCGATGGAGAGTTCATCGTGGCGATGGTACGCAGCGGCCCCGGGCCGGCGGGTCAGTACATCGAGAGATGAACGTGGTTCGTGTGGTCGGCGGCCGGGCTGCCGCTACCGCTGTACGCCCGCCAGCCGGTGCCCGGGTGCCAGATCTGGCGGTACCAGATGACGTAGAGCACGCCGAGCCGGTCGGCGTTGCGGACGTGCCAGGCGGCCAGGCTGTCACCGTACGACTTGTCGCCACCGGTCGCCGTGCGGTCCTCGAAGCCGTTGGTGGCGGCGGAGAAGTCGCAGGCCCGACCCTTGGGGTGCTCGCCGGAGCCGCCGCTGCGGTAGCAGGAGACGTGCCGCTTGTATCCGGCGGCCTGGGTCTGCTTCAGCGCGTGCAGCGTGCGGGGCGTGATGCAGCCCGAGGTGGTCGGGTCGTTCACCGAGCACGACTCGCCGGGCCAGGAACCGTCGGAGTTACGCGGTGCCGGCTTCGCCGAGGTGGAACTGCCACCGCTGAACCCGCCGCCGCTACCCGAGCTGACCGCGGCCAGGGCCGCCTCGGCCTCCTTCTTCTTCTTAGCCATCACGGCCAACTGCTTGGTCTGCTCGCGCACCTCGGCGTTGATCGCCAGCTTGGCCTGCCGGGCCTGCTCACGCGCCTCGGTCAGCTCCCGGATCCGGCGGCTGTCCCGCTGGGCCATCATGTCGAGGTTGGCGGCGCGCTGCACGAACGCCTCCGGCGTCGCGCTGTCCAGCAGTACGGCCGCCGGGCTGAGCCGCCCGACCCGGTAGGACTGTGCGGCCACCTCGCCGACCATGGCGGTCAGTTCGTTGAGCCGGCCCTCCATCGCGGACAACTCCTTGGCCATCTGCTTCTGCCGCTTCTTGGAGCCGTCCAGCTTGCGCTTGGCGTCGATGTGCGCCTTGGCGGTGGCTTCCAGAGCGTCCCGCAGCTTCTTGCTGCCACCCTCGTTGGGCTCGGCGTACGCCGGCACGGCACCCACGCCGAGCAGCAGCGCCACGGCGGCGAGCAGGGCGATCAGCGGCCGGTGGGCGTACCGCCGGACGGGCATGGACCTGCGCACGAAAGCATCCTTTCGTCGGCCGCCGGCCCCCGATGGTTTCCACTGCGCGGCGGCGGCCCCCGCCGGCGCCGGTCGGCGGCCTGCTGGCGGAAGGCCGCCGGTCAGGATACCGGAACCATCCCTCCCGACCAGCCCGCCGACCCCCAACCCCGCCCAACCCTCAACCGCCCGCAACCATCCCCTCACTCTCCGCACCCCTACCCCGCGTTGATCATGAGGTTCGCGGCACTTTCGGATCGAACTCGCCGCCAACCTCATGATCAACACCGGGTGGGCGCAGGGGATCAGGTGGGGAGGAGGGTGGTGTGGACTTTGGTCCAGACCTCCTGGTTGGCGGCTACCAGTAGGCCGTGTTCGGTGTCGGCGGGGTGGTAGTCCGTGCCGTCGAGCCGGCGGGCGACTCCGCCTGCGGCCCGCACCAGCAGGGTGCCTGGGCCGTGGTCCCAGGGCAGGGTCCGCCAGAACAGCACGAACTGCTGCCGGCCGGTGAGCACGTCGAGATACTCGCGACCGGCGCAATGCTGCCCCGGTAGCAGCTCGCCGAGCCGCGCACCGCCCGCCTCCACCGTGCGTCGTGAAGGCCCCGGCAGGAACTTCGTCATCGCGGTGCCCCGCAGCTCACCCGTTGGCGGTGCCCCGTCGGGCAGGTGCAACGGCCGACCGTCCAGGTACGTGCCCTCGCCGTTACGGCCAGTCGCCAGCGCGTCGGCCAACGGGTCCAACACCCAGGCGGCCACCGGCTCGCCATCGGTGAGCAGGGAGACCATCAAGGCGAACGGGCGGCGGCCCGCTGCGAAGTTCGCGGTGCCGTCGACCGGGTCGACCAGCCAGACGTCCCCCGAGGCACGCAGGTGACGCAGCAGGTCGGGATCGTCGGCCACCGCCTCCTCGCCGACCACCACCGAGCCGGGGCGCAGCCGGAGCAACCGGGCGCTGATCATTTCCTCGGCCCGCCGGTCGGCGACCGTGACCAGCTCACCGGGGGCCTTCTCGCTCACGTCGGCGGCGTCGAGATGGCGGAACAAGGGCAGCACGACGCGGTCGGCAGTCTCCCGCAGCAGCTCGCCGACGTCGTCGAGCAGGGTGTCAACCACGCGGCGGCAGCTTCACCACGCTGACGAAGAACTCGTCGATCTGCCGGACCACCGCGATGAACTGCTCGAAGTCGACCGGCTTGGTCACGTACGCGTTCGCATGCAGCTGGTAGCTGCGCAGGATGTCCTCGTCGGCCTGGGAGGTGGTAAGCACCACCACCGGGATCCGGCGGAGCTGCTCGTCCTTCTTGATCTCCTCCAGCACCTCCCGACCGTCCCGCCGGGGCAGGTTCAGGTCGAGCAGGATCAGGTCCGGCAGCTCCGCGTCCGCGTACTGGCCCTCGCGACGCAGGTAGGCAAGCGCCTCGGCACCGTCGGACACGACGTTGAGCCGGTTGCGCAGCTTGTGCTCCTCGAACGCTTCCTGGGTCATCAACACGTCGCCCGGGTCGTCCTCGACCAGAAGCACCTCGATCGGGCTGTTACCGTCCGCCGGCGCGGTCATCCCACCGCCTCCTTCATGCCACCTGTCCCACCGCCGGCCTGTGGCAGGCCAGCGACGGCCGAGGGGCGTTGCGAGTCGCCGCCGGCCTCGGCGCCGACGGTACCGTCACCCGCCGGGACCTCGTCATCGGCCCGGCCTGCCGCCGCGTCCGTCCCCACCGCCGCTGCAGCGGCGGCGTCCGCAGCCTCCCCGTCCGCAGCGGACCCGTCCGCGCCGGTGGCGCTCTGCGCAGCCTCCGCGTCGGCGGGCAGCGCGGGCAGGGTGAAACGGATCGCCGTCCCCTCGGGCACGTCGGTGTCCACCCAGACCCGACCGCCGTGGTACTCCACGATCTTCTTGACGATCGCCAGCCCGATTCCGGTACCCGGGTACGCGTCCTTGGCGTGCAGTCGCTGGAAGATGACGAAGATCTTGTCGGCGAACTCCGGCTCGATCCCGATGCCGTTGTCCTGGCAGGTGATCTCCCAATCCTCGCCGATCAGCCGGGCCGAGACGTGCACCTTCGGCGGAACATCCGCCCGACGGAACTTCACGGAGTTGCTGACCAGGTTGACCAGCAGGTTGGTCAGCAGCGGCTCCTCGCCGCGGATCACCGGCAGCTCGCCCCAGGTCAGCTCGGCGTCGGCGTACTGCCGGGCCGGCTCGGTCTGTGCCGCCACCTCGGCCATCAGGCGGTTCAGGTCGACATCGGTGAAGCCCGTGGTGAGCCGGCCGATCCGGGAGAAGGCCAGCAGGTCGTTGATCAGCCGCTGCATCCGCTGCGCGCCGTCCACCGCGAAGGCGATGTACTGGTCGGCCCGCTCGTCGAGCCGCCCGGCATAACGCCGCTGGAGCAGCTGGCAGAAACTCGCCACCTTGCGCAACGGCTCCTGCAGGTCGTGCGAGGCGACGTAGGCGAACTGCTCCAGGTCACGGTTGGACCGGGTCAGCTCCTCGGCCTGCTTCTGCAACTGAGCGTTGACCCACTCGATGCGCTCCCGGGCCTCACGCACCTCGGCCAGGTCCGCGGCGATCTTCTGGCGCATGGCGTCCACGTCCTCGCCGAGGCGCTGGAACTCCGGCGGACCGGTGCCGGCGATGCGGTGGCCGTAGTCGCCGACGGCGACCTCCCGAACCTGCCCGGCCAGGCTGGTCAGCGGACGGATCACCATCCGCTCCAGCGAGGTGAGCAGCACCACCCCGGTGACCAGCACCACGAGCGCCGCGATGACCAGCAGCAGCACCAGCAGGTTGCTCGTGCTGCGTACGTTCGCCGCGGCCTCGTCGCGAACCTCGAGGATGCCGTTCTGCAACACGTCGACGGCGACCCGGATCTGGTCGAACTGCTGCCGCGACTGGTCGGTGAGCAACTGCTGGCCGGCGGTGGCGCCACCGGTCTCGATGGCGGCGATGACCGGCAGGGCAACCGCCTGCCGCCACTGCTCCGCCCGCTGCTGCACCGTGCCGAACTCGTCACGCAGCTCCGGGTAGCTGGCCAACAGCCGGTCCATCGAGGCGGCCAGCTCCTGCTCCCGCTGCCGGCCGGTGTCGAACGGGGCGAGATCCTCCCGCTCGCCGGTCAGCGCGTACCCCCGGATCGCGGTCTCCTGGTCGACCAGGACCGCGAGCAGTTCCTGGGACTGGGCCCGCAACGGACCTGTCTCGTTGAGCACCGCGTCGATGTGCGCCCGGCTACGGGTGGCGACCACCGCCTCCGCGACGGCCACCCCGAGCAACAGCAACCCGACGACGGCGACGAGCACGGCCAGCCGGCCGCGCAGGCTCCAGCCGGCACCCGTGGCCGTCACCGGCCACCACCCCGCGTGACCAGCAGCATCGCCACATCGTCGGCGAACGGGCCGTCGTTGAGCTGCTCGGCCCGCCCGACCAGCCAGGCCGGCAGATCGGGCAGCGCAACCGCCCGACTGGCCGGCTCGGTCAGCAGGCGGGTCAGGCCGGGCACGTCGAGACGTTCGTCGCCCGCGCCCACCCGGCCCTCGATCAGACCATCGGTGTACATCAGCAGAGACCAGTCCTCGGTGTCGAACTTCAGGTCGAAGGCGACGGGCCGACGCGGCCGTACGCCGAGCAGCAGACCACCCGGGGCGGGCACCGGAGTCACCCGCCCACCGGCGAGCAGCACCGGTGGCGGGTGGCCGGCCAGCCGCACCGTCGCCCGGCCGGCGTTGAGGTCCAGCCGGGCCGTCGCCACGGTCGCGAAGATCTCCTGAAGCCGACGCTCGCTCATCAGCACCTGTTCCAGCGCGGGGAGCACCTCGTCGTCCGGTACCCCGGCGAGGATCAGCGCCCGCCAGGCCACCCGCAGCTCGACGCCGAGGGCCGCCTCGTCCACGCCGTGCCCACAGACATCGCCGATGATCAGATCCACCCGGTCGGGACGGGTCTGCACCACGTCGTAGAAGTCCCCGCCGATCAGGGCGGCGTGCCGGCCGGGCCGGTAGAAGGTGTGTACGGCGATCTGATCGGTCGACATCAGCGGCTGGGGCAGCAGGCCGCGCTCCAACCGGGCCGACTCGGCCTGGCGCAGCTCCACCTCACGCAGCCGGCGGGCGTTCTCGTCGGCCCGTTTGCGCTCCACCGCGTAGCGCAGTGCCCGGGTCAGCAGCACCCCGTCGACCTGGCCCTTGACCAGGTAGTCCTGCGCCCCCTCGGCAACCGCCACGATGCCCAGGTGCTCGTCGGTGCGACCGGTGAGCACGCAGACGGCCGCGCTGCCGGACATCTCCAGCACCTGCCGCAGCCCGTCCAGCCCCTGCGCGTCGGGCAGCCCCAGGTCGAGCAGTACGCAGTCGACCCCCGCGATCCGTTGGCGGGCCTCGCTCAGGCTGGTCGCCACCAGCAGGTCGATTCCGGAGTTCGTCTCGGCCAGCAACTCGCCGACCAGGAAGGCGTCACCCTCGTCGTCCTCCACCAGCAGCACGCTCAGGCGCTCCCCGGGTGGCAGGTTCGGGTTGCCACCCAGCCCTCCCTGCGGGTACGGCCACGACACGACGGAGGGACCGGTCATCCCGGTCCCCCGGGCCGGCCGGGTCACCGCCGCGATTGGCGGCTGATCGCTGGTGATGTCGGGCTCCTTCCGAGTGCCCTGCTGATCCTGTATTAGACAACGTTCGCACACAACACGACGGGGCACCCTCAGGTGGCATGGAGGATGATGTCCACCCCAGGACCCCCCTCGCAAGGAGCCACCCGTGGGCGCACCCCCCACCCCCGCCGCCGACCGCGCCCTCACCCGGCCGCGTCGACGTCCCCTCGCCGCGCTGGCGGCACTCGTCGCGCTCGTCGCCGTCGGCGCGGGCGCGCTGCTCGACCTGCGTCCTCCGGCCCCTCGGCCGACCGACGCGCCGACGGACGAGTTCAGCGCCGGGCGCGCGTACCCACACGTGACGCAGGTCGCCGGGCGGCCACACGTTGCAGGCAGCCCAGCCAACGAGGAGGTCCGCGGCTACCTGGAAGGCGCGCTGCGTGGCCTCGGGTTGGAGACGCAGGTGCAGGACACCGTCGCCGAGGAGGCCGGGCAGCTCAGCGGCGCGGCGGGCGGCGCCACCCTGGCCCGGGTCCGCAACGTGGTGGCGCGGCTGCCCGGCACCGCCCCCACCGGCACGGTGTTCCTGGTCGCGCACTACGACGCGGTGCAGACCGGGCCGGGCGGCAACGACGACGCCGCAGGGGTGGCGACGATCCTGGAGGTGGCCCGTGCGCTGACCGACGGCCCAGCGCCCCGCAACGACGTCGTCTTCGTGCTCACCGACGCCGAGGAGGCGTGCCTCTGCGGAGCCTCGACGTTCGCCTCCGAGCACCCGCTCGCCGCCGACAAGGGTGTGGTGCTCAACCTGGAGGCGAGGGGTCGAACCGGCCCGGTGATCATGTTCGAGACGTCGCCGGAGAACGCGCGTCTGGTCGAGGTCTTCGGCCGGGCCGCACCGCACCCGGTGGGCACCTCGTTCGCGGTGGAGGTGTACCGCGCGTTGCCCAACGACACCGACTTCACCGCCTTCCTCGACGAGGGGTTCCTCGGGCTGAACTCGGCGTACCTGGATGGCGGTGCGATCTACCACACGCCGTTGGACACCCCCGCCTCGATGGACCAGGCCAGCCTCCAGCACCACGGTGACAACACCCTCGGTCTCGCCCGGGAGTTCGGCCGGATCGACCTCGGCGACCTGCGCGCCGGTCACGACGCCACCTACTTCCCCGTGCCCGGCGGGCTCGCCCGCTACCCCGGCTGGCTGGTGCTGCCGTTGGCGCTGCTGGCGCTGGGCGGCGTGGTCGGGCTCGGCTGGCTGGCCCGACGCCGGCACCGGGTCACCACCGGTCGGCTGGCCGCCGGCTTCGGCCTGGCCCTGGTGCCGATCGTGGTGGCCCCGCTGGGCGCCCAGTTGCTCTGGGCGGCGATCGTCGCGCTCCGGCCGGGCTACGCCGAACTACTCGACCCGTACCGGCCGACCTGGTACCGGCTGGCCGTACTGTCGCTCGCCGCCGCCGTCGTGTTCGCCTGGTACGCGCTGAGCCGACGCCGGATCGGCCCGGCCGCCCTGGCGATCGGCGGACTCGGCTGGCTGGCGCTGCTCGGCGTGCTGCTCGCCTTCCTGGCGCCCGGCGGGGCGTACCTGGCGACCCTGCCCGCCCTGGCCGGGGCGCTCGGCGGACTGGTGGCGCTGGCCACCCGGCTCGACGGCCCGGTACCGGTGATCGCGGTGACCGTCGCGGCCGCGGTCGCGGTGCTCCTGCTGCTCCCCACCGTCGTGCTGCTCTTCCCGGCGCTGGGCATGGCGATGGGCGGCGTCGCGGCGCTCTTCGCGGTGCTGCTCGGTCTCGCCGCGCTGCCCGTGATCGACCTGCTGCATCCACAGGCCGGCGGTCAGCGGGGCATGATCGCGCTGCGGGCCCGCCGACTCGGCGCCCTGCCGGCCGGGGCCGCCGCACTGGCCGCGGTGGTCCTCGCCGGGATCGGCCTCGCCGTCGACCGGTTCGACGCCACGCACCCCGCACCCACCCACCTGATGTACGCGCTGGACGCCGGCACCGGCCAGGCCCGCTGGCTCAGCCACGAGAGCGAGCCGCAGCCCTGGACCGACGAGTACGTGGACGGCCCGGTCGAGGTCGCCGACGAGTTCCCCGGAATCGGCGGCGACGAGTTGCTCGGCGGCCCGGCACAGCCGGCGGACCTACCCGCGCCCCGGTTGGATGTGCTGACCGACACCACCACCGCAGGCGAACGCACACTGACGCTCCGGCTCACTCCGCAGCGCCAGGTACGCCTGACCACCCTGCACGTCGACACGAACACCGCTGACGTGCGGCGGGTCGAGGTCGCCGGCCGCCCGGTTCCGGTGGAGACCCGCGACGGCCGCTGGGGATTCGGGGTGGTCTTCCACGCCCCACCGCCCGACGGGATCGAGGTCACGCTTACCGTCACGCCGAAGACTGACCGGATCGCGTTGCGCGCGATGGACGCCAGCGACGGCCTCGACACGCTGCCCGGCTTCCGCCCCCGCCCACCGGACGTCGGCGTCGCCGGCTCGCACAGCTCCGAGATGCTCGCCGTCGCCCGCACCTACCCGCTGTAGGGCAGCTACTTCCAGCGGAAGTGAACGAAGAGGCGGCCGAAGTTCTTGGAGTCCTTCTCGACCCGGTGGTAGAGCTGCTTGACGTCCTTCTGGTCGAGGAAGCGCAGCACCCGCTTCTTGAGCTGACCGGAGCCCTTGCCCGGGATGATCTCGACGAGGGTGGCCTTCTTGGCCACCGCCTCGTCCATGATCCCGCGCAGTGCCCGGTCGATGTCGTGGCCCTTGTTGAAGATGTCGTGCAGGTCCAGCTTCAGCTTCATGCCACGTCCACCGTCCGGTCGGCTGTCATGCGGCTCATGGTAGGCACGCCGGGCGCCGGCCAGGCCATCGTGGGCACGCCGGCTGCCGGGCCCCCCGGACGTCGAGAGGGCAGCCCACTCGGGCTGCCCTCTCGACACGTGTCCGGGATCAGCGACCGCCGACCCGGGTCTCGACCCGGCGCAGGGCGGTCGTGTAGTCGTCGTTGGACGAGTGCATGGCCGCCGCGATGCGCAGGTGACGCAGCGCGTCGGTGTAGCGGTTGAGCCGCTCCAGCGTCCGGCCCAGCACGTGGTGGGCGTAGTGGTCGCTGGGGTTGCGGTCGACCAGTTCCCGCAGCTGCTCCTCGGCCCGGTTGAGCTGTGCCGACTGGAAGTAGGCCCGGGCCAGCAACTGGCGCACGGAGGCGTTGTCCGGCTCCGCCTCGATGATCGGTTCGAGCAGCCGGGCCGCGCTGCTGGGGTCGCCCGCCTCGAAGAACAGGGTCGCCCGTCGGTACTCGGCCAGAAGATCCATGCCGCCACCCCCTCCGTGTCGCACCACTGCTCCGACGCTGGCACAACACCGGCCGTACCGCGACTGTTCCCGGTGGCTTTTCCTGCCCGCCTCACACGGTGGCGAGGTCCCAGGCGCGGACGCCGCCGACAATGCCGGCGCTGTTCGGGACCACCACCACGTCGTCACCCATCCGGGTGAGCTGCTCGGGGCGGATCCGCCGCGAGTTCCCGCCGCCCAGGTAGAGCCGGTCCCAGCGGAACACCGGACGCAGCCCCTCCACCACCTGCCGGATCCGTCGGGACCAGAAGGCGTCGCCCAGCCGGCGGCGCTCAGGCTCACCGACGTACGTGTCGTAGGTGGTGCCCCAACGCACCGGGGCATGTGACAGTTCGAGGTGCGGGGCGAGCACCCCGCCGTCGAAGAGGGCGCTGCCCAGCCCGGTGCCGAGGGTCAGCACCAGTTCGCAGCCGGTGCCGGCGACCACCCCGGCACCGTGCACCTCGGCGTCGTTGAGGACCAGCGCGGGCAGGCCGAACGCGGCCGAGAGCGCGCTGCGGGCATCGAACCCGGACCACTCGGCGAGCAGCGCCGGGTCGATCCGGCTGCGCGGGCCCGACCGGGTCACGTAGTGCGGGGTGGCCACCACCACGCCGTGCCGGATCATGCCGGGCATCCCCACCGTCACCCGCCCGGCCGCCGGCAACCGACCGCCGAGTTCCACGAGCGTGCGGACGAACAGGTCCGGCGGCAGGGGGTACGGCGTCGGCACCCGCATCGGCTGGGCCCGCATCGTGCCCGCGCCGTCGAGGACGGAGGCCTTGATTCCGCCGCCCCCGCAGTCGATCGCCAGAGTGGTCAACACGCACGTGAGTCTGCCTCGTCGCAGGGTCCGCCGCGCGGCGACGGGTAGGCTCGGCTGTTTGTGAGCGCCACGCTGATCGCCCGGGACCTCGCCGCCGGGCACGGGGAACGCACCCTCTTCGCCGGCCTGGACCTCGTGGTCGCGCCCGGCGACGTGGTCGGCCTGGTCGGGGCCAACGGGGCCGGCAAGTCGACGCTGCTGCGTACGCTCGCCGGTCTGTTGCCGGTCGAGGCCGGCAGCGTCGCGGTGAGCCCGCCCGGCGCGAGCATCGGGCACCTGCCCCAGGAGCCGGAGCGCCGCCCCGGGGAGACGGTCCGGGCGTTCCTGGCCCGCCGCACCGGCGTGACCGGGGCGCAAGCTGCGCTCGACGCGGCGACGGAGGCGCTGACCGCCGGCACCCCGGGCGCGGACGACGCGTACGCCGCCGCGCTGGAGAGCTGGCTCGGGCTCGGCGGCGCCGACCTGGACGAGCGGGCCGAGGAGGTGGCGGCCGAGCTGGGCCTCGCCGTCGATCTCGACCAGGAGATGACCAGTCTCTCCGGCGGCCAGGCCGCCCGGGCCGGCCTGGCGTCGCTGCTGCTCAGCCGGTACGACATATTCCTGCTCGACGAGCCCACGAACGATCTCGACCTGGCCGGGCTGGACCGGCTGGAGACCTTCGTGACCGGGCTGCGCGCCGGCACGGTCCTGGTCAGTCACGACCGGGAGTTCCTGGCCCGCACGGTGACCTCGGTGCTGGAGTTGGACCTGCACCAGCAGCAGGTGAACCACTTCGGCGGCGGTTACGCGGCGTACCTGGAGGAGCGGGAGGTGGCCCGCCGCCAGGCGCGCGCCGACTACGAGGAGTACGCCGACACGCGGGCCGGACTCCAGGCACGGGCGCGTACCCAGCGGGCCTGGATGGAGAAGGGGGTCCGCAACGCCCGGCGTAAGGCCACCGACAACGACAAGATCGGCCGCAAGTTCCGGTCCGAGGCGTCCGAGAAGCAGGCGGCGAAGGCCCGGCAGACCGAGCGGCTGATCGAACGTCTGGAGGTGGTGGAGGAGCCACGCAAGGAGTGGGAGCTGCGGATGGAGATCGCCGCCGCGCCGCGCGCCGGCGCCGTCGTGGCCACGCTCCGCGACGCCGTGGTACGCCGGGGCGATTTCACCCTCGGCCCGGTGAACCTCCAGATCGACTGGGCGGACCGGGTGGCGGTGACCGGGGCGAACGGTTCCGGCAAGTCGACCCTGCTGGCCGCCCTGCTCGGCCGGTTGCCGCTGGACGCCGGCCAGGCCGCGCTGGGGCCGGGCGTGGTGGTCGGCGAGGTGGACCAGGCCCGGGGACTGTTCCTGGGTGACGTACCGCTGCTTGACGCGTTCCGGGCCGCGGTGCCGGACGTGTCTCCGGCCGACGCGCGTACGCTGCTGGCCAAGTTCGGCCTGCGCGCGCAGCACGTGCTGCGACCGGCCGCGACGCTCTCCCCGGGCGAACGGACCCGGGCCGCGTTGGCCCTGTTGCAGGGGCGCGGCGTCAATCTGCTGGTGCTGGACGAGCCGACGAACCACCTCGATCTGCCGGCGATCGAGCAACTGGAGTCCGCGCTGGCCAGCTTCCCGGGCACGCTGCTGCTGGTGACCCATGACCGGCGGATGCTGGAGGCGGTACGCCTCGACCGGCGGTTGCGGGTGGACGCCGGGCGGATCACCGAGTTTTGATCCGGCGGAATCCGGACGGTGGGGCGACAATGACCCCATGCTCAGGTGGGAGTACGCCCTACTGGTGCGCCGCCGCCAGGCCGCCACCAACGACCTCGGCTTCGAGGTCATCTTCTCCTGGTACGGCCCCGACGGTTCGATGATCGACGTCACGCCGTACGGCGACACCGCGCTGGCTCATCTCAACCGGGCCGGCGACCAGGGCTGGGAGTTGGTCGCGATGAGCGAGGACCCGTCCCTGCCCGGGAACAACGAGTTGCACCGCTATCACCTGAAGCGGCCCCGGACGGCGGCCGCACCGCGGCAGCGGATGCGTACCGGACGTCCTCGACGGCCCATCGCGCGTTGACCTGGCGCAGATTTCCGGGACAACCGGCGCATACCGGGCAACTATCCGGGTAACGGGCCGGCCGGAGGTGGCCGGTATGGTCGCGTTGGCACACACCCCGTCCTCCGCCGAGCGGCTGCGGGCGATGGACGGGTTCCTCACCGAGGCGTGGCTGGACCAGGTCCGCCACGACGAGCGATTGCGCCCGCTCGGTGTCGAGGTCCGTTTCGACCGGGGCGTCGCCCACCTGACCGGCGAGGTCGACGAGCCGGCACAGCTGCGACTGGTACGCGAGCAGGTCGGCCGGCTGGCCGGCGTCTTCGGCGTCTGGTGCCGGGTACGGGTCGGCGGACGCGACCCGGTGGTGGTCGACCTGGGCTGTGGCGCCACCAAGCAGTGGCCCGGCAATCTCGGCCTGGACATCTTCCCCGCCCCCGGAGTGGACGCGGTCGCCGATCTCTCCGGCTCCCTGCCACTGGCCGACGACTCGGTCGACGTGCTGTTCGCGGTACACATCCTGGAGCACCTGATCGACTTTCTGCCGCTGCTGGACGAGTGTCACCGGGTGCTCCGCCCAGGGGGTGTGCTGCACGTGATGAGCCCCTGGTGGGGTCATGTGAACGCGGTTGCCGACCCGACCCACGTGCGGCTGCTGGACGTGCAGACGGTCAAGGGCATCTGCGTCATGCGCCCCCCGGGCACGCCGCGCTGGTACCCCCTGCACGCCGGCAGCGATGGTGCGTCCATCTTCGCCGACCTCACTCCGCTGGGACCGGAGGACGACGGCCCTACCGCCACCCACCTGGCCCGCTTCTTCGACTAGGCAGGTCCGCTCGACGAATGTCCTGGACACCGGCGGTGTCCAGGACATTCGTCTGTTTCGGCACAGGTCACCAATATTTCTCGCGGGTAACACCGGCAGGCCGCGTCATCGATCGACACTGATCTAACCCCGGTGACTCGCCGGTAACAACTGGCCCCACCGCACACCCCCGCGGAGGTACGACCATGCCCAGACGTTTCGCCACCATCCTCACCTCCGGCGTACTCGCGCTGCTCACCGCCTTCGCCGTGGCCTCCCCCGCCACGGCGGCCGTCACTCCACAGCAGAAGCTGTCGGTCCTGTCCAGCTGGACCCAGACCAGCGCCAGCAGCTACAACGCCTGGTACTCCGCCCGCCAGAACCGCGCGCCCTGGGCCGAGTACAACTTCGACTGGTCCACCGACTACTGCTCGTCCAGCCCGGACAACCCGCTCGGATTCAAGTTCAGCCTCTCCTGCGCCCGCCACGACTTCGGCTACCGCAACTACAAGGCGGTCGGCCAGTTCAGTGCCACCAAGCCGCGCCTCGACAGCGCCTTCTACGCGGATCTGAAGCGGTCCTGCGCCACCTACAACTCCGTCGTCCGGCCGGCCTGCCTGAGCCTGGCGTGGACCTACTACCAGGCCGTCGCCATCTTCGGCTCGGTAGCCGCCGTCCAGCAGTCCGACATCGACCGGGCCGCCCGGATGAAGGCCGACGCCGAGCGCCGCGCTCGCGCCTGACGAACAGTGACGAACGGCCCGGCAGCAACCGTGGTCGGGCGTCCCGCCGCTCAGGGACCGTCGGGAAACCGCGCGCGGATTCCCGACGGTCTCAGGCGTGCTCGGTGTGCCGGTCGACAGCGCTGGGCCGAGGTGGAGCGGAGCGACCCGCCCCCGAGGCGAACCGCCCCGAATCGGCCGCCAGGTCGGGATGCTCGACACCGAGCGCCAACGCGACCGCCTCATCCAGCCCCAGTTCGGCACCCTCGCCGTACGCCTCGTCGAAGGCCGTGTCGCCCAACATCCGCCGCAGCGCCGCCTGCCGCTCCGTCCAGTACGCCTCGAAGATGCCCGGCGTCGACCGCAGACCCGCCCGGGTCGCCTGGGCGGCACCGAAGAGCCGAGCCCCGGTCAGCGGCTGGCCACCGACCGCGCAACGCACCGCGACCGCGTTCAATGTGTCGCAGGCCCGCCCGTGGAAGCCGTGATTCATCCGCGACCGCAGCGCCACCAGCAGGTGCTCGTGCGCGGCCACCAGGTCACCCCGCGCCAGCGCGACCATGCCGAGCAGCATGTCCACCGAGCGGCGTCCCCGGTCGACCGGGCGGGACGCCTCCACCGGACGAGCCGCACCGAGCAGCTCCGCCGCCTCGCCCAGTGCGCCCCGCCGCCACAGCAACTCGGCCAGGCGGAAGACGGCGAACAACGCCTCCGACTCGACCCCCTGGTCCTGCGCCCAGTCGATGACCTCCCGGCAGACCCGCTCCGCCTCGGCGAACTGTCCCATGTCGACGAGCGGGGCGGCGCGGCCGGCGAGCACCCGGGCCAGCAGACCGGCGTCCCCGGCCTGGCGGGCCGCCGCCTCGGCCCGCTGCGAGTAGCGCAGCTCCTCGCCGAACTCGCCGTCGCCACCGGCGTGCAGCGAATGCATGTGGTAGGCCGCCGCCAGCTCGTCCTCCGGGATCACCTCGCCGGTCTCGGCCAGGCGGCCGTAGAGCCGGAACAGCCAGAGCCGGCCTTCCCGGGCCAGTCCGCGCTCACGCCACCACTGGTCCAGCCCGCCAGCCAGCCGCAGTCCGATCCGGGCACTGCCACCCGTGGCGCACCAGCGCAGCGCGGCACGCAGCTCACCGGCGAGTGGATCCAGCGCGTACAGCGACAGCGTCACCGGCTGCCCGTCCGGGCCGAGGTGTGCTCGCTCCAGGGCGTGCGCCGACCAGGCCACATGCCGGTCACGGGCCGCCTGTTCCTCGCCGGCTTCGGCGAGCCGGCGTGCCGCGTACGCCCGGATCGGGTCGAGCATCCGGTAGGTGCAGCCGGCCGCATGCGGCTCCGCCAGCACCATGGACTTGTCGACAAGCACCGACAACGGGTCGAGCGGGTCGTCGTCGAGCAGCCACTCCACCGTCGGCAGGTCGACCGGGCCGGCGAAGACGGCCAGCCAGCGCAACAGTCGCGCAGCCCGTGGCCCGAGGGTCCGGTAGGACCAGGTCACCGTCGCCTGCATGGTCAGGTGCCGTTCGACAGCCGAGCGGGCCGCCGCTCGGGTCGCCGGGGCCGAGGGGTTGACGCCGGTGGCCGCCGCGGCCAGGTCGACCGTGTCCCGCTGGTTGCCGGTGTTGCCCCGATCGGCCGGTGCCGGCAGCGGATCCTCGCGGCCGGCGTCGAGCGTGCCGAGCACGTCGTCGAGACGCTCGGCGAGCTGACCGACCGAGAGCACCCGCAGCCGGGCCGCGGCCAGCTCGATGGCGAGCGGCAACCCGTCCAGGCGGCGCACCACCCGGCGGATGTCGGCCGACTCGGACGGGTCGGGCTGCCGTCCGCCTCGGGCCGCCGCCGTACGGTCCAGCAGCAGCGCCACCGCGTCGCTCTCGGTGCCGTCGGGTGCCGGGTCGACGGACAACGGCGGGATTCGCCACACCACCTCGCCCGGCAGCCCGAGCGGTTCCCGGGTCGTCGCCAGCACCCGCACGCCACCGCCACCGGCCAGCAACCGGGACACCGCCTCGGCACAGGACGCCGGCTGGGCGTCGCAGGTGTCGAGCACGATCAGCATCCGGCGGGCAGCGGCGTACTCCACAAGCGTGTCGACCATCGGGCGGCCCGGCTCCGGACGCAGCCCGAGCACGGCGGCGACCGCGAAGGCGACCAGCCCGGGATCGGTGACCGCGGCGATGTCGACGAACCAGACGCCGTCCGGGTACTCGTCCACCAGGTCGGTGGCGAACTCCACGGCCAGCCGCGTCTTCCCGCTGCCACCCGCGCCCAGCACGGTGACCAGCCGGTGTCGGGCCACGAGTCGCCTCAGCTCGGCGCGTTCGGTCTGCCGGCCGACGAACGTGGTGACCTGGATCGGCAGGTTGTGCGCCACCGCGTCGGCGGTGCGCGGTCGCGGAAACTGCCGTTCCAGGCCGGGTGCGACGAGCTGGAAGAGCCGTTCCCGGTCATCGAAGCCGCGTAGCCGGTGCAGCCCGAGGTCTAGTAGCGAGGCGCCGGCCGGCAGTGGACGGGCCCGCCGCGCCGTGGCACCGGAGCAGAGGATCTGCCCACCGTGCGCCGCCGCGGCGACGCGGGCCGCCCGGTGCACCTCGGGACTGGCGTACTCGCCGTCGCGTGGCTCCGCCCAACCGGTGTGCAGTCCCATCCGGACCCGGGGGGCCGCCTCGGGGGTCGGCCAGTCGTGTTCACCGAGCGCCCGCTGGGCGGTCAGACAGGCGGTCAACGCCGCTCCGGCGTCATCGAAGGCGAGAAAGAACGAGTCGCCCTCGGTCAGCAACTCCGCGCCCTCGGTCGCCGCGATCGTGCGGCGGAGCAGCCGTCGATGCTCGGCCAGCACCGGCCGATAGCCCGACCCGAGCAGCTGCGCCAGCCGGGTGGAGCCCTCGATGTCGGTGAAAACGAAGGTCACCCAGCCGGTCGGGAGGTGGATCCGTGGCGGCATGCGTGGAACCTCCCCCCTGGTCTCGGCACCATACTTCCCGAGACCAGATCATCACGCATCGTGAGAACGGCCGGCCAAGACTCCGACCCAAGGTGCCATCGGACCCGGCATCCGGGCAAGGCCGGCATCACCCGTACCACCCATCCACGAAGATTGCCGGCGCGGTCAGCAGCCGCAGCCGCCACCACAGCAACCGCCGCCGCCGGCAGCGGACGCGGCACCGGAGCCGCCACCGCCGCGACCGGTGACCGCGACCGTGGAGAGCAGTTTCACCGTGTCGGCGTGCCCCTGCGGGCAGGGCGCCGGCTCACCGGCCTGCGCCATCGGACGGTTGACCTCGAAGGTGGCGCCGCAGGCGCGGCAACGGAACTCGTACCGGGGCATGCCATCAGCCTACGACCGGACCTGACGTCGGCGGGGACATGGGTGATACTCGACGGGTGGCAGACGGCGAAGAGCGCAGCACCCTTCGACCCCTCCGACCGGCCACGCCGCGCGCCGACTCCGGTGCCGGCCCGGACGGGCCGGCGACCAGGCTGCCCCGGCCCCGCCGACCCTGGCTGAGTTCCGGCAAGCCGGCCGACGACGCGGCATTGGACTCACCAACCACCGAGTCGGACCCAGCAGCGGCCATCGACAGCGCCGCAGGCGCCTCGACCGGCGCTGCGGCTCCCGGATCGACGCCGAAGACCACTGTCGAGCAGTCCACTCCGGACTCCGGCGCACCGGCAGCCCGGCGTCGCCGGGTGCGCTTCGTGCACGCCGTACGTCTGCCGGGGCCGCGGGTCGCGGCCCGGGCGACCCGCGACTGGTCGCGCCGGCCGAGTGGCCGGCTGACCCTGCCCGGCGTGTTCCTGCTGGCCTTGATCGCTGCGACCGCCACGGCCGGCGCACTGCTCGTGCCGGCCACCCTCGGCGCCCCGCGTCCGGTGGCGGTCGACGCCACCGCCGAGGTGCCCGACGCGCTGCCCAGCGACCTGCCGCCGTCCGGCGCGGTGCCGCCGCCGGGGCAGTTCCCGCCACCCACCGCTACCCTTCCGCCGGGCGTGACCCCGCCGGGCGCCGCCGCGCCGGCCGGTGGACGCCCGTCCGACGCCCTGGCCGGCTGGGCCCGCGACACGGGCGCCAAGGTCGGCATCGACCCGATCGCCATGCAGGCGTACGGCTACGCCGAGCTGGTGCTTGCCGAGACCGATCGCGCCTGCGGCCTGAGCTGGACCACGTTGGCCGCGATCGGTCTGGTCGAGTCCCGCCACGGCCAGGCCAACAACGCCCAGCTCGGCGCGGACGGCCGGGCGGTCCCGGAGATCATCGGTCTGCCGCTGGACGGTCAGGGCAACCGGATGCGCATCGCCGACACCGACCGGGGCGAGTTGGACCGCGACACCACCTACGACCGGGCGATCGGGCCGATGCAGTTCATTCCGACCACCTGGGCGGAGATCGGCGCCGACGCGGACAACGACGGCCGCAAGGACCCGCACAACATCCACGACGCCGCGCTCGCCGCCGGCATGTACCTGTGCAAGGGCGGTCGGAACCTCACCATTCCGGGTGACTGGTGGAACGCGATTCTGTCGTACAACGACGTCCGAAGGTACGCCCAGGATGTCTTCGACGCCGCCAACCGGTACGGACAGGCCAGTCGCACGTGAAGTGATCGTCCGCATACATTGGAGAACTGGACACTTCCCCCCGGCTGCGGTTAACGGCAAGCTAGACGGGTGATGGTGCGCGAGTGGGACCCCAGGACCGCGTCGTCCGCCGAGATCGCGTCGCTGCTGGACACGCTGAACGCGGTCCTGGCGGCCGATCTCCCGCAGGATCCGCCGTGGCGGGAGAGTTCCCTGCGGGAGTACCTCGCCGAGGTGATGCCGGGCGAACGGCGGATCTCCTGGATCGCCGAGGAGGATCCAGCTGCTGACGGCAGCCCGGGGGCCATCCTCGGGCAGGTGCACGTGCTGCTGCTCGGCAACATCGGCGTGCTTGAGGTCCTGGTCCACCCGAGCGCACGGCGCAGCGGGTTGGGCCGTGATCTCGTCCTGCGCGCGGCCCGTCGCGTCTACCAGGAGGGCTTCGAGTCGATCGGGGTGGAGGTGGTCGGCGACACTCCTGCCGTCGCCTTCTACGAATCGCTCGGCTTCAGCCGGGAGTACGTCGAGACCCGAAGCGTCCTGGACCTCTCCAGCGTCGACTGGGCCGAGTTGGCGGAGATGTCGACCGGGCTCGGTGCGGGCTACCAGGTCCAGTTCCACCCCGGCGGCCCGCCGGACGAACTGATCGAGGCGTACGCGCGGGCCAAGGCCGAGATCCGGGACATCGAGGACGGCGAGCTACGGCCCAGTTCGTACGATCCGCAGCGGCTCCGGGACAGCCTCGACTGCCTGCACCGACGGGGCATGAAGCCGTACATCGTGCTCGCGCTGCACGAGCAGACCGGTGAGGTGGCCGGCCTGACCGAGGTGGTCGTGCCGGCTCAGCATCCGACCCGCGCCGACCAGTACGACACGATCGTGGTGCAGGATCACCAGGGCTACGGCATCGACCGCGCGATCAAGGCTCGGATGCTGTTGGAGCTGCGTTCGGCCGAGCCGCAGCTGACCGAGGTGCAGACCTGGAACGCGCAGGCCAACGAGGCCATGCTCAAGGTCAACGCCGAGTTGGGTTACCGCACCGACCGGGACTGGTGCGAATACAGCATCGACGTCGCCGAGCTGGTCCACCGGATCGACACCACGCGCTGACCAGGCGGCCCTCCGGCGGTCAGTCCCGGTACCAGGCCCGTGGGTCGGGCGGAGGCGGCACGTTCCGGTATCTGGCCACCCGCACCTCCCACTGACTGCGGCGTCGCCGCGCCTCCCGATCGGCCCGGGAACGGTGGTAGGTCTCCGGCGGTCGGGCCAGCCCGTAGATGTCCGCCCACCATTCACCCGGTTCCGGATCGAGAATGGTGTTCAGGTGAGCCGGGTAGCGGCGATCGGCTCCGTCCCGGGTGTCGTCCCAGACCTCCATCGGCAGCACGACCCGCCCCTCCTGGTCGACGGCCACGAGGTATAGCCCGGCCGCAGCCAGCAGCCGCTCCAGCACCGCCAGGCTCGGTGTCAGGCTGCCCGCCTCGACCCGCGCGACGGTCGACGGGGAGACCTTGGCGAACCGGGCCATCCGCAACTGGCTGAGCCCGACGATCCGACGGGCACGCCGCACCAGACCGGCGATGGGAAAGGGACCGACGGTGGGGCCGAGGTCCGGCGGCTCGAAGACGGTGGACATGCCCCGACCTTGCCGCTGCACGAACCAGGGCAGCAACCCCTGTGGAAAAACCTGTGGATATCAAGCCCCGCGGCATCCACTGACCCCGCACCAGGCAGACGACCGCCACCGTGAGCGACGATCACCTTGAGTGACCGAAAGGGTTCCTCCCTCCGACCTTCCTACTAGCACCTCCACGCCCTTTGCTCTGCTTCAACCCACGCAACCCTCTCTGACCAGCAGCTGAGCAAGGCCGAGTCCTCAACGCGCCATCCGCCGACGACTACGGGCCTGTCTCGCTAAGGGTGTTTCCGGCGATCTTGGTTAGTAGGTTTCAGCGGCTGGGAAGCGGTCGCTGAAGGTGATGGCGAAGGCGTTCAGGGCGGGTTTCCAGCGCATCGTCCATCGGGTTCTGCCTGCCCCGGTGGGGTCCAGGGATCGGGTCACCAGGTACAGACACTTCAACGCGGCCTGCTCGTTGGGGAAGTGGCCGCGGGCCTTGACCGCCCGCCGGTAGCGGGCGTTCAACGATTCGATCGCGTTGGTCGAGCAGATGACGGTGCGGATCTCCAGGTCGTAGTCGAGGAACGGGATGAACTCCGCCCACGCGTTGTCCCACAGCCGGATCACCGCCGGATACCGGCCGCCCCATTTCTCGGCCAGGTCGTCGAACGCGGCCCTCGCGGCGGTGGCGTTGACGGCGGTGTAGATCGGCTTGATATCGCGCTTCAGCTCATCCCAGTAGCGCCGCGAGGTGAGCCGGAAGGTGTTGCGGATCAGGTGGATCACGCACGTCTGCACGATCGTCTGCGGCCACACGTTCGTGACGACATCGGGCAGGCCCTTCAACCCGTCGCAGACCAGGAAGAACACGTCCTTCACGCCCCGGTTGCGCAGGTCGGTGAGCACGCTCATCCAGAACTTCGCGCCCTCACCACCCGAGCCGGCCCACAACCCGAGGATGTCCTTGTCCCCGTCGAGGGTGACCCCGATCGCGGCATAGAACGGCCTGTTCGCCACCTGCCCATCCCGCACCTTCACCACGATGGCGTCGATGAACACCGCCGCGTAGATCTCGTCCAGGGGCCGGTGGGACCAGTCGGTCATCTCCTCGATCACCTTGTCGGTGATCCGCGAGATCGTCTCCTTGGACACCGAAGCCCCGTAAATCTCGGTGAAGTGCGCCGAGATCTCCCCGGTGGTCAAACCCTTGGCATACAACGACAACACCACCTCATCGACGCCCGACAGGCGACGCTGCCGCTTGCGCACGATCTGCGGGGTGAACGTGCCCGCCCGGTCCCGCGGCACGTCGATCTGCACCGGTCCCGACGCGTCGGTCAACACCGTCTTCGACCGAGTGCCGTTGCGGATGTTGCCCGAGCCGGCGCCGTCGGGTTCGTGTTTGGCATAACCGAGATGCTCCGTCATCTCCTCGTTCAACGCGGTCTCCAGGACCGTCTTGGTCAACTGCTTCAACAGCCCGTCCGGACCCGTCAACGACAAGCCCTGCTCCTTCGCGGCCCGAACCAGCTCAGCGGCGGCTTTCGCCTCCGCCGACGGCTCGGGCCGCTTCTTCCGTCCGGTCTGGTCGTTCAGTGTCGCGGTCATCACGGCACCCTCCTCACCAGGCACAACGCCCGGCAGGTCAGGCCGGAAACACCTTTAGATCCACAGACCCACGACTCCTCCGCAAGCTGTGCGTGGGTTGAAGCAGAGCAAAGGATGGGCGAGTGCATCGGTGGGGTTGGAGGAGAAACACTCAGAGTGACAGCTGTGGCCGAGGTGCCGCTGGCCGACCAGTGCTGACGGGTGTCGTGGGAGAGGCGAGCAGGGCCGTCGAGCAGGTCAGTAGCGCTGGCGGAGCAGTTGGGCAGCCTCGACGGCCCAGTAGGTGAGGATGATCTGGGCACCGGCGCGGCGGACTGAGGTGAGGGTTTCCAGCATCACCCGCTCCCGGTCGATCCAGCCGTTCGCGGCAGCCGCCTCGACCATCGCGTACTCGCCGGAGACCTGGTAGGCCGCCACGGGCACGTCCACGGCGGCGCGGACCGCCGACACCACGTCGAGGTACGGCAGCGCAGGCTTGACCATCACCATGTCGGCGCCCTCGGCGACGTCCAGCGCGACCTCGCGCAGCGACTCGCGCAGGTTGGCCGGATCCTGCTGGTAGGCCCGTCGGTCCCCCTCCAGCGCCGACTCCACCGCGTCACGGAAGGGGCCGAAGAAGGCCGAGGCGTACTTCACGGCGTACGCGAGCACGGCCACGTCGGTGTGACCGGCCGCGTCGAGTGCCCGGCGTACCACCCCGACCTGGCCGTCCATCATCCCGGACGGCCCGACCACCCCGACCCCGGCGGCGGCCTGGGCCACCGCCATCTCGGCGTACGCGGCAAGGGTGGCGTCGTTGTCCACCTCACCGGCCGGGTTGAGCAGCCCGCAGTGGCCGTGCGAGGTGAACTCGTCCAGGCAGAGGTCGCTCATCACCACGGTGGCGTCGCCCACTTCGGCGACCACGTCACGGATGGCGACGTTGAGGATGCCGTCCGGGTCGATGCCGCCGGAGCCGCGTTCGTCGCGTGACGCCGGCACGCCGAACAGCATGATCCCGCCGACGCCGGCCTGCACCGCCTCCACCGCCGCCTTGCGCAGCGAGTCGCGCGAGTGCTGGAGCACACCCGGCAGCGAGGCGATGGCGCGCGGCTCGGTCAGCCCCTCCTTGACGAACATCGGCACGACCAGCTCGGCCGGGTCGACGCGGGTCTCGGAGACCAGCCGACGCATCGCCGCGGTGCGGCGCAGCCGGCGGGGCCGGATCTCTGGGTACGGCACGAACCCTCCCTGACGACCAGCCGGAGCCGAGACGGCTACCGGAACCTCAGCGCGGTCGGCCCCTGGACCTTCGAACCACGGCGCTGCTTCGCCGGCATCGCGGCGAGCTTTTCCCGCAGCTCGACGGCGTAGCCGGCGAGCGCCTCCACCAGATCGGGCACCGAGGCGTGCGGGGGCTGGACGTCGACCCGCAGGCCGAACTCCGTCGCGGTCTCCGCCGTCTTGGGCCCGATGACAGCAACAACGGTACGCGTGTGCGGCTTGCCGGCGATGCCGACCAAATTCCGCACCGTGGAGGACGAGGTGAACAGCACCGCGTCGAACCCACCCGACTTGATCGCGTCCCGGATCTCGGCGGGCGGCGGAGCGGCCCGGACCGTCCGGTACGCGGTCACGTCGTCGACCTCCCAGCCGCGCTCGGTGAGCCCGGCGGCGAGCGTCTCGGTGGCGATGTCGGCACGCGGTAGCAGCACCCGGCCGACCGGATCGAGCACCTCGTCGTGCGGCGAGAACTCGGCCAGCAGCCCCTCGGAGGACTGCTCACCGGTGGGGATCAGCTCCGGCTGGATACCGAAGGCGCGGACGGCGTCGGCGGTGGCGTCGCCGATGCAGGCGATCTTGACGCCGCCGAAGTGCCGGGCGTCCAGGCCGTGCTCGGCGAACTTCTCCCAGACCGCCCGTACCGCGTTGACCGACGTGAAGATCACCCAGGCGTACCTGCCGTCGACCAGGCCCTTGACCGCCCGCTCCATCTGGGCGGGGGTACGCGGCGGCTCGACCGCGATGGTCGGCACCTCACAGGGAATCGCCCCGTACGCACGCAGCCGGGCGCTCATCGCGCCGGCCTGCTCCTTGGTGCGGGGCACCAGCACCTTCCACCCGTACAGCGGGCGGTTCTCCCACCAGCTGAGCTTGTCCCGCTGGCCCACGCCGTCACCGACGGTCAGCACGACCCGGCCGGTGAAGCCGAGTGCCGCCGCGACGAAGGAGTCCACGGTCGACGTGGTGGTGTACTGCGTCTCCCCGGTGCCGTCCCCGGTCACCCCGACGTCGGTGCCGCCGTCCACGCCGGCGGCGAGCA
Organism: Verrucosispora sp. WMMD703; assembly: GCF_049178935.1. Classification (NCBI taxonomy): domain Bacteria; kingdom Bacillati; phylum Actinomycetota; class Actinomycetes; order Micromonosporales; family Micromonosporaceae; genus Micromonospora; species Verrucosispora sp. WMMD703. The sequence continues at coordinate 6,081,253 of NZ_JBMHMM010000004.1, forward strand.
GCCCGTCCCGGATCGCGGCCAGGTCGCCGGCGTCGACCGCCAGCGCCAGCGAACCGCGCTGCACGGCCGCTGCCAGCGCGTCGAAGTCCAGGGCACTGACGTCCTCGACGTCGGCGGCGGTGCGTACGCCCGGCAGCGGCACGCCCGCGTAGGTGGCCACCCCCTCGGCCTGGCCGACGCCGGGAACCACCTCGAAGTGCGCGGCGGTACGTGCCACCGCCTGCACCTCCTTGACCACCGAGTCGTGGCCGAACGGGTCGCCGGCCACCAGGTGCACCGCGTTCTGCCCGGAACGGGCCGCCGAGATCAGGATCTTGGCCACGTCGCCCGGCGCGCCCTCGGCCGGGGTGAACTGGGCATCGGAGCTGGCCTCGGCCCGGACGACGTCGAGCAGCGACTCGGGGACTCCCCGGTCGTACACCACCTGGTCGGCGTCGACCAGGGCGTCGTGCGCCCGGCGGGTCAGCAGGCCCGGGTCGCCGGGTCCTGCCCCGACGAACGCGATGCGGCCTACGGGCTTACGGGTGCGGGTCATTCTGTGCTCCCAAATTGCTGGGTCCCCGGGCCGTCGTGTCCTTGCGGGCCGAGGATCGAGTCGGCGCCGAGGTCGAGGAGTTCGGCGGCGAGTGCCTTACCGATCTCCGCCGCGTCGGCGGGCGTACCGGTGCGGGACAGCCGGACCTCGTGGGTACCGTCCGGGCTGATCACCGCTCCGCGCAGGTAGATCTCATCGCCGTTCTCGCCTTCGGCGAGTTCGGCGTAGGCGGCGACCGGAGCGGAGCATCCGGCCTCCAGGGTGGCCAGCATCGCCCGTTCCGCGGTGACCGCGGCACGGGACGGCGCATGGTCGAGCAGGGCGAGCAGTTCGACCAGATCCGGGTTGTCGACCCGACATTCGACCGCCAGGGCACCCTGCGCGGGTGCCGGCAGCATCAGCATCGGGTCGAGCGTCTCGGTGATGACGTCGCTCCGGTCGATGCGGGCCAGGCCCGCTCGGGCCAGGACGACGGCGTCGAGGTCGGCCTCTGGGCCCAGCACCCGGGCAAGCCGGGTGTCGATGTTGCCCCGGATCGGGGTGACCGACAGGGGCATGCCCAGCGCGTGCAGCTGGGCGATCCGGCGCAGCGCACCGGTGCCGACAACCGCGCCGGGTGGAAGTTCGGCGAGAGTCCTGCCGTCGCGGGCGATCAGCGCGTCGCGCGGATCCTGTCGTGGCGGCACCGCAGCGATGTGCAGCCCCGCCGCGGTCGCGGTGGGCAGGTCCTTGTACGAGTGCACCGCGAAGTCGATCGTCCCGGCGACCAGTGCGTCACGCAGCGCGGAGACGAAGACGCCGACCCCGAGCCGGTGCACCGGCGCGCTGGACCGGTCACCGGCGGTGACCACCTCGACCAGCTCGACGGGGCGTCCGGTACGGGCCGTCAGCGCCTCGGCGACGTGGCCCGACTGGGCCATCGCCAGCTTGCTGCCCCGGGTACCGAGGCGCAGCGGGGCCTCGTTCATCGCTCGCCTCCGGTCGGTGGGGTGATGTCGGGCACGGTGTCCACCGGCGAGGTCTGCGGAACCTCGAGATCGAACAGTTCCCGCAGCAGGGCGGTGTACTGGTCACCGCCGGGTTCGGCGGCGAGCTGACGGACCCGGACAGTCGGCTGGTGCAGCAGCCGCTGGACCACTCGGTGCACGGTACGCGCCACCTCGGCGCGCTGGTCGTCGCTGAGGTCGGGACGGCGTTGCGCGAGCCGGCGCAGTTCGGCGGTGACCACGTCGTCGGCCCGTCCGCGCAGGGCCGCGACGGTCGGGGCGACGTCGGCGCCGCGCAGCCAACTGAGGAAGGACTCGACCTCGCCGGCCACGATCCGCTCGACGGCGGCGGCGTCCGCGGCGACCGGACCGTCGGCGAGCAGTGCCGCCATCCGGTCGATGTCGATCACCTCGACGCCGGGCAGCTCGGCGACGCCGGGGCCGACGTCTCGCGGTACCGCGAGGTCGAGCAGGACCAGCGGGCCGCGCCCGGGGTCGCGGTCGGCCGCCGCGGCGGCGACCACCTCGCGGGTGAGGACCGGCTCGGTGGAGGCGGTGGCGGCCACCACGATGTCCACAGTGGAGAGCGTCTCGGCCAGCTCGGCCATCGGTCGCGCACCGGCACCGTACGACTCGGCCAGCCGGACGGCGCGGTCGGTGCTGCGGTTCGCCACGGTCAGCGGCCCGGCACCGAGCCGGGACAGTGTCGCCACGCCCAGCGAGCCCATCGCCCCGGCTCCGACGATCAGCGCGGGTCGGCCGGTGAGGTCGTCGTCGAGGTGTCCGGCGGCGAGCCCCAGCGCGGCGGTGACCACACTCTGGCCGGCGCGGTCGATGCCGGTCTCCGAGTGAGCCCGCTTGCCGACCCGCAGGGCCTGCTGCATCAGCTCGTGCAGCAGCCGCCCGGCGGTGTCGGCCGCACTTGCCCAGTGGTACGCGTCCCGGAGCTGCCCGAGAATCTGCGCCTCGCCGATCACCATCGAGTCCAGCCCGGCGGCGACCCGGAAGACGTGATCCACCGCGGCCGAGTCGAAGTGCACGTAGAGGTGGTTGGCCAGCGCGGCCGGCTGGCAGCCCGCCTGCTCGGCGAGGATGGCACAGATGTCGCCGAGGCCGCCGTGGAAGCCGGACACCGCCGCGTAGACCTCCACCCGGTTGCAGGTGGAGACGAGGACGGCCTCGCTCACGTACGGCTGCGCGACCAGGCGCCCCAGGGTGCGGTCGAGCCCGCTGGGTGACACCGCGAGTCGTTCCAGGGTGGCGACCGGTGCGGTGCGGTACGACGCGCCCACGACGAGGAGTTTCACGTGCCGATCGCCTCCTGGCTCTCGGTGACCGCGAGACCACCCGGCAGGGCGGTGAGGGCGGACCCACCGGCGGCGGGAAGCGCGGTCAGGGATGCCTTGCGGTGCTCGTGGAACGACAGGATCTGCAACTCGATGGCCAGGTCGACCTTGCGCACGTCGACCCCCTCGGGGACCGAGAGTACGCACGGAGCGAAATTCAGGATGCTCGTCACGCCGACCGCGACCAACTGATCCGCCACCCGTTGCGCGGCGGTTGCCGGGGTGGCGATGACACCGATCGCGATGGATTCCTCGGCGGCGACCCGGGGCAGTTCGTCGATGTGCTGCACGACCAGACCGTTGATCTCCTCGCCGACCCGCTCCTGATCAGCGTCGAAGAGGGCGGCGATCCGGAACCCGCGGCTGGCGAAGCCGTCGTAGCCGGCCAGGGCGTGACCGAGGTTACCCACCCCTACCAGGGCGACGGCCCGACGCTGGGTGAGCCCGAGCACGTACTCGATCTGGTCGATCAGCAGCCCGACGTCGTAGCCGACGCCCCGGGTGCCGTACGAGCCGAGCTGGGAGAGGTCCTTGCGAAGCTTGGCCGAGTTGACGCCGGCGGCGTTGGCCAATCCTTCACTGGAAACCGTCTCGTGACCGGTTTCGGCGAGGTTGTGCAGGGCACGAAGATATTCGGGGAGCCGGGCCACCGTCGCCTCCGGCAGATCCGGGAGCGCCGGTACGGCACCTGCGCGACCGGGCGCGCCAGGGTGACGGTGCTGACTCATGAGACTCCGTGCGGTGCGATCCTCGACCAACTCCACCGGCCGGCCGTTTCGGGACTCCCGCTGGCGACCGATGTTGCCGGCTGTGCTAGCAGGGCGCGTCGGAATTACAGAGTAGGCGCTTGTGAAGACGTGCACAAATCGCGATCTTGCTGGCACGGCCCGCGCCCCCACCGGCCCCTCCATCCCGCAAGATCGATCACCACCTCGCCATAGGCGCCCGCGCGATTATCGCTCAATCCCGACTTCTCTGACCAATCACACGCAGCCCCTGGCTCCCATTCCAATTGGCCGATGATGAGGTTATCGCCCCGACACGCCGATTTGGGGGGCCACAAACTTCATGATCAGCGCGGTTTGGCGGTGGGATCGGTGGCGAGGGTCACGGCCTCGGTGAGGCTGTCGGCGACGGGATGGCCGGAGGCGAGCAGTCGGGCGCGGTCGGTGAATCCGCCGGTGTAGAGGACGGCGCGGCCACCGACGGAGCGGGCCGCGTCGGCGTCGTCGAGCGAGTCGCCGATCAGCACCACCGACCGGCCGTCGACGCCCAACGCGTCCAGATGCCGTGCCAGTGACTCTGCCTTGCGGTCGCCGCCCACCTGCGCCCGCAGCCCGTCGACCCGGGCGAACCGGCCGGTCAGACCGTACGTCTCGACGGTGGGTACCAACTCGTCGTGGAACCACATCGACAACAAAGACTGGCTGCCCGACCAGGCCGCCATCGCCTCCACGGCGTCGTGCGCCAGCTCACAGGTGGTCAGACCCACCCGGTACGCGTCGTGGAAGATCTTGTCCAGCCGGCCGAAGGCGTCGTCGTCCACCGCGCGACCGAGCACCTCCGCGTAGTAGTCGGCGATCGGCCGACGGAACCGGACCCGGTGCTCGTCGGGGGTGACGCTCGGCCCGCCCTCGCTGGCGAACACCGCATTGGTGCAGGCCACCACGAGGCTGAGATCGTTGAGCAGGGTGCCGTTCCAGTCCCACACCAGATGAGGGCTCGCAGGGGTCATCGCCGCACCCTATCCGGCCGCGGGAGGGCGCGAGGGGCTCAGAGCTGCGGGGTGGTCAGGTCGCGCAGCAGCCGTTCCTCCTCGACCCGCCAGTAGCCGTGCTCCCGGCCGTCGAGGAGCACCACCGGCAGCCGGTCGCCGTACTCACGTTCCATCTCCACGTCACCGCTGACGTCCCGTTCGGTCCACCGGTCGCCGGTGACCGCGACCACCCGGTCGAGCGCCGCCTTGGCGTCCTCGCAGAGGTGACAGCCGGGGCGGGTGATGAGCGTCAGGCGGGGTTCACGCATCGGTCTCCTCCGTCGTACCGAGCAGGGTCTTGCGTACCTTCCCGATCACCGAGCGCGGCAGCACATCGACGAACTCGACCTCGGTCGGGCACTTGAATCTGGCCAGATTACGCGTGCAGTGGGCGATCAGCTCGGTACCGGCCACCGTGGCCTGCGGCATCGGCACCACGTACGCCCGGACAGTCTCTCCGGTCCTCGGGTGCGGCACGCCCACTACGGCGGACTCCGCCACCGCCGGATGCGCCGACAACACCAGTTCCACCTCGTGCGGGTACACGTTGAAGCCGTTGACCAGGATCAGCTCACCGACCCGGTCGACCAGGTAGAGATCGCCATCGGCATCGGCGTACGCGACGTCGCCGGTCGCCCACCAACCGTCGGCATCCGGTCCGCCCGCGCCGTCCGGCCAGTATCCCGAGAACAGATTCGCGCCGCGGACCACGAGTTGACCCGGATCGGTGCCCGTAGCCGGATCGGTGAGATCCATCTCGTCCGGGTCGTCGTCGGGCGCGGCGATCCCGTCGCGCCACAACTCCGTACCGTCCGCCCCGACCAGCCGCACCTGCACGCCGGGCAAGGGACGGCCGATCGATCCGGGCCGGGGTTCGCCGCCGACCAGGGTCGAGGTGAGCACCGGCGCGGTCTCGGTCAGGCCGTACCCGACGTGCACCGGACGGCCGGCGGCCTCGGTGAAGCGGGCCGCGTCGGCCGGCTCCAGCGGCGCCGCGCCGCAGACCACGATCCGCACCGCGGTCATCGCCGCGGCGAGGCTTTCGGCGTCCGCCCGGGACCAGGTCTGCACCATCGACGGTACGCCCACCAGCACGCTCACCTGGTGCCGGGCGATCTCGGTGAGCGCCGCGTCGGCGCCCGGATCGTCGACGAGCACCCCGGTCGCACCGTGGTGGACCACCGCGCCCAGCCCGGCATTCAGCCCGTAGGCGTGAAAGAGCGGCAGGGCCAGCAGCACCCTGTCGTCGGGGCCGACGACCGGCGGCTCGATCCGGTCGACCTGCTCGTGGTTGGCCGCCAACGCCCCGTGCGAGAGCATGGCGCCCTTCGGCCACCCCGAGGTGCCCGAGGTGTAGAGCAGCACCGCCAGGTCGTCAGCGCCCCGGACCGGAAACCTCTGGTCGCCTCCGGCGGTCGGCGCGCTGGTGTGTACCGCCACCAACGCGGGCAGATCCAGCTCCCCGACCAGAGCCCGGATCCGCTCGGTAGCGATAAGCACCGATGCTCCCGAGTCCGCCAGGACGTGTTGCAGCTCGCGGGCGGTCAGGCCGGGGTTCACGGGTACCGCTGTCATGCCGGCCCGCAACGCACCGAGCAGGCTGATCACGAAATCCGGCACGTTGGGCAGCGCCACGGCGACTCGCGCGCCGGGCCCGGTCGCATCGGCCCCCGGCAGCGCGTCGGCAAGCGCCCGGGCCGTACCACTCACCGCCTCGTCCAGTTCGGACCAGGTGATCGTCCGATCCTGCCAGTGCAGTGCGGGCTTGCCGGCGTACAGCTCCGCCGCCCGGCGGAGACGGTCGGCGAGGTTGGGACCGGAAACCGAGTCAGGATCCTGCACGGTGGCTGAGTCTGGCACAGCCGGGTCCGCACGGCCACGCCCGCGAACCACCGGCCGCACCCGGAGGAACGCGCCAGCCGTCCCGCAGGGCCCGGTGAGTCCCGTGCACGGAACCGGACCACGTCACCGACGGTGCGGCACGGCCGCGACGACAACGCACCGCAGGTGTCCCGCTCCAGTTCCGGCACCAGCCTCCACCGGCCCGGGACGCCGACCGTCGATCCGCCCCCTCACCAGCACGAACAGCGGCTCCAATGGGGATCAGCCGGACCGCCGGTTGTCAACCACACCCGACGGACAACCGGTCCGCCAGGTCGGCGACACGTCGGGAAATACTTCGGCCCTGTGTAACGGACTTGCCACGCGCGGGTGACGTTGGCCCTATCATCACTCGGGTCGGCTCACCCCATTTGCCGTGAGTCGACACCCCTCAGCCCGAGGAGGCCCCCGTGCCGTTGAGCGCATTGGACCAGCACCTCAAGGGGATCTGCCGCCCGTCGGCACACCCCGGAGCCAACCTGCCCGACGGGGCGACGACCGGGCGACCGGCCGTCGCCAGCCCGCCGGCCACCGGCGGAACGGAGGCGGCGCGATGACCACCTTCGGCTTCGCCGAACGTCCGGTCGGCCTGACCGGTCCGGCCGCCCGCACTCCGATCAACGAGCGCGGCGGCGCCCACAGTGCCCCGGACGCGTCGGCCAACCTCGCAGTCCGGGGCGACGGTACCGCGCGTCGGGTGGGCAGCCGGCCCCATCAGAACGAGCCGCCGCATCGACCACCCGTGCCCGGGGGAAACGCCAAACCCGCTGGCGGCCGGGTCGCCTCCCCGAACCGGCCGACGATGCCGGCCCAGGCCCGGCGCAGCGGGGATGCACCGGTCACCGAGGTGTCCACCACCGAGACGGCGATCCTTCCGGCGGTACCCGAGACCACCGGCACCTCGACCGGGTTCCCGAGCCGTCCGGATCCCTCCGATCCGGCGACCGAGGTCTGGGCCCTCGTCGAACGCGCCCAGGCCGGTGAGGCCGAGGCGTTCGGGCTGATCTACGACCGCTACGTGGACACCGTGTTCCGCTTCGTCTACTTCCGGGTCGGCAATCGACAACTCGCCGAGGATCTCACCTCGGACACCTTCCTACGCGCACTCAAGCGGATCGGCAGCTTCACCTGGCAGGGCCGCGACCTCGGCGCCTGGCTGGTCACCATCGCGCGCAACCTGGTCGCCGACCACTTCAAGTCCGGCCGGTACCGGCTGGAGGTGACCACCGGCGATGTCCTCGACGCCGACCGGGAGGATCGCGGTCCCGAGGGCAGCCCGGAGGCGGCGGTGGTGGAGCACATCACAAACGTCGCCCTGTTGAGTGCGGTGAAACGCCTCAACCCCGAGCAACAGGAGTGCATCGTGCTCCGCTTTCTCCAGGGCTTCTCGGTTGCCGAGACCGCCCGGGCGATGGGCAAGAACGAGGGCGCGATCAAGGCGTTGCAGTACCGGGCGGTGCGGGCCCTGGCCCGGCTGCTCCCGGACGGATTCCAGCCGTGACCTCCCCGGCACCGCGACGAGGGTCGTCCGGCCCGGCCGAATCCCGAGCATTCTCGACCTGACAGCGATCACTTTGCGTAATTTCGGCACCGGCCGGGCCGTAACCCGCCCCCGGCGCGGCGCGTTTCTCCGGGTGCGACCGGTGACAGGTCGGGAACCCACGGGGTCCTCGGATGATCTGCGACGGAGCCGACGACGGCCCTCCGCCGTGATGTCACGGGATCATCGGTCGCTGGCGGTGAACACGGCCGACCGGCCGTGACCAGCGAGAGGAGGTGCCACGGTGGACAACGCCCTCTTCTCCCGTCGGCGCGCCGAGCGCTTCGCGCAGCTTCTCGACGAAGCAAACGGCGGCCGACGTCATCACGTGCGATCCAGGGACGACGATCGGCTCGCGCCGCTCGTGACGCTCGGTCGTCACCTCGGCGTCAACCCGCCGGCGGCCGAGGTCGACCCGGAATTCCGCACCGGCCTGCGGGCCATGTTGCTGGCCACCGCTGCTCGCGAGGGCATCGGGACGCCTGCCGCGGCCCGGCCGGCCGAGAAGGCAGCTTCCAGTCGTGGGTCGCTACTGCCCGCGGTGACTGCCCGCCGGGCCCGCGCCCGCGGTGCGATCCTGATCGGCATCGCCGCCGGTGCGGTGGCCGTTTCCGGCATTTCGGCGGCCAGCGAGAACGCGGTGCCCGGTGACGCGCTGTACGGCATGAAGCGAGGCACCGAACGGGCGCAACTCGCGCTCACCAGTTCCGAGATCAGCCGGGGACAGCTCTTCCTCGACTTCGCCCGTACCCGACTGGCCGAGGCGGCCACGTTGCGGAGCAACCCGAGCGGCTACAGCGCCGTGTTGGACGACATGGACGCGGACACCCGGCAGGGCGTACGCCTGCTCACCGGAGCGGCCGCCCAGCGTTCGGACCCTGCGGCGCTGGCCGCGGTCGACGCCTTCCTCACCGACCAGCGACGTTCGCTCAACGCGTTGGAAGGCCGGGGCTCCCGGATCGACCGGGCGCGCACCAGCGAATCGCTGGCGCTGCTCGAGTCCGTCGCCGAGCGGGCCGACGCCATGCGCGCCGCCATCGCCTGCGGTCAGGAGCTCACCGTCACCAGCGACACACTCGGCCCGATGCCCGCCGTCTGCTCCTGACCGGGCGGGCACCGCGAGCCCGCCGGGAAGTCGGCACGGCGTCGGGCAGCCGGTCACTGTCGCGGTCGGTCAGGGACCGAACGGGTCGGGTCGACGCTTCAGCAACTGGTGCAGGGTCTGCTGGATGGTCTCCCGTACCTGGTCGGCAAGGTTGAACACGACAAGCGGGTCGTCCGCCGAATCCATCAGGTGCTCAGTCGGGATCGGCGGGCAGAACTCGATCAGCCACTTACTCGGCAACGGCACCATGCCCAGCGGCCCGAGCCAGGGGAAGGTGGGTGTCACGGGAAAGTACGGAAGCTTGAGCAGCCGGGCCAGTGGCTTGATGTCGGCGAGCATCGGGTAGATCTCCTCGCCGCCGACGATAGCCGCCGGAATGATCGGGGTGCCGGTGCGCAGCGCCGCCGAGACAAAGCCACCCCGCCCGAAGCGTTGCAGTTTGTACCGTTCCGCGTACAACTTGCCGATGCCCTTGAAACCCTCCGGGAAGACACCCACCAGTTCGCCGTGGCGCATGAGCCGCTCGGCGTCCGGGTTGCACGCCATCGTGCCGCCGGTCTTACGGGCGATCTCGGAGACCACCGGCATCCGGAAGACCAGATCCGCACCGAGCAGCCGCAGGTAGCGGTGCTCGGGATGCTCGTGGTGCAGCGCGGTGGAGAGCATCAACGCGTCCAGGGCCACGGTGCCGGAGTGGTTGCCGACGATGAGTCCCGCCCCGTCCGCCGGCACGTTCTCCAGGCCGGTGACCTCGGTGCGGAACCAGTCACGGTAGAGCCGGCGCAGCAGCGGATGGAAGACCGCCGAGGTCAGGTCACGGTCGAAGCCGAACTCGTCCACCTCGTAGTCGCCGGCCAGCCGTCGCCGCAGGAAGGCCAGTCCGGTGGCGACCCGGCGGTCCCAGACGTCGCCGCCCGCCTGGTCCGGTACGCCCGGGCGGTGCCCGTTGCGCCGCGCCGGGTCCGCATCGGGGCTCACCGGCGCCGGCACCACGTACCGGTCGTCGAGGCCCCCCTCGTCATGCCGTTCCTCGGGCTCGGTCACGACCGCTCCCGGACGGCGGCGCGCACCTGCCGGATGTTGTTCAGCACCAACTGTTCGGCGGCGGCCAACTGGTCCCGGGTCACCACGGCACGCCCGTGGTGCGCCCGGATGAAATCGTCGAAGGCGGCGGCGGTCGAGCGGGGTGTGAAAGCGAACTCCCGTTCCAGCCGGGAGATGTCCACCACCCGGCCGTGCACGAAGAGGTCGACCTGGTCGAGACCGTAACGGCCGAACCCCATCACCCGGGCGAGCGCGACAGCGCCGGACAGGCCCGGCTCCAGCACCGGCACGGCGACCCGCCCGGCTCGGCGGATCGCCTGCGACAACGCGAGCACCCCCGGCCCCGCGACGTTGAAGGTGCCGGAATGATCCTCGACCACTGACCGGTGCAGCACCTCCAGCGCGTCCTCGAAGTGCAGGAACTGCAGTCGGGCGTCCCGGCCGAAGATGGTGGGCACCACCGGTTGCGCGAAGTAGCGGGTGAGCGTGGTGTCCGCCGTCGAGCCGATGAACGGCGCGAAGCGCAGCACGGTGGCGGTGACGTCACCGCGTCGACGACGGAAGCCTCGGACGTACCCCTCGATGTCGAGGATGTCGCGACCGAAGCCGCCCCGCGGCACCTCGCGCGGCTCGGTCTCCTCGGTGAAGACGGCCGGATCACGGAACGAGGCACCGTAGGCCGCAGTGGAGGAGCGGATCACGATCTTGCGCAACCGTGGTGCGCGCTGGCATGCGGCGAGCAGTTGCATGGTGCCGATGACGTTCTGCTCTTTCATCGCCGCCCGGCCACCGTGCTGCGGATCCGGGGAGCTGACCAGGGCCAGATGCACCACGGTGTCCACGTCGAGGTCGGCGAGGAGGCCACCGACCGAGCCGGCGTCGACCCGGATCCGCTCCACCCGGTCGAGCAGCACGTCGATGTCGGGCCCCGGCTCCGGCAGGTCGATGCCGATGACCCGGTCGATCCGCGGGTCGTCGGCGAGCCGGGCGGCGACGTGCGCGCCGAGATAGCGGCTGACCCCGGTCACGACGACGACCCCCGGAGGGCTCTGGGAGCCACCGGGGGTCATGTCTGGCACCTACCCCGGCAGGTGGGACCGAGCCGGGGCAGCCACGGCCTGATCACCTGAGCCTCCGAGGGTCGACAGTTGGCGAGGGACGAATGCCGGGACCAGGCCCGGCATCGGTCACTTGCCGAGACGGCGACGCTGGACGCGGGTCTTGCGCAGCAGCTTGCGGTGCTTCTTCTTAGCCATGCGCTTGCGGCGCTTCTTGACCACCGAGCCCATACGACAGCCTTTCGATGCAACGTGCGGCGCGACCGGGAGGACACCACGAACCCGTGGCGTCAGCGACCGCTTGCGGACAGGGATCGGACCGGCGGGAAGGGCGGCGGAGCGCACCAGCGGTCACGATCGGAGTCCAGCGTAGCGGGACTGCGTCAGCAGGACCAACGCGCCCCCGCTCGATGCCCCTTCCGCCGGGCCACCTGACCCGGCCGCACCAGGGGTCAGGCGGTCTCCTGGAAGGCGCCGCGCAGGTACTCGTGCACCGCGTGCTCCGGCACCCGGAACGACCTGCCCACCCGTACGGCGGTCAGCTCACCGCTGTGCACCAGGCGGTAGACCGTCATCTTCGACACCCGCATGACCGTCGCCACCTCCGCGACAGTCAGGAACTTGACCTCCGACAGCCGACCGTCGGACTGCGACCCGGCCATGGCTCACCCGACCCATCCCATGCCCGGCGCGTGCCGCCACACGGGTCCTCCCGCGCGGCCGGCGACGCGCGTGTTACCAGTACGGTAGCGGGACGGCTGTGACCGGCGCGATCCCTTCCTGCAACTGATCATGGATCGGGGTCGGCCTGGTGACGAAAAACCCCTGGTCGGGTGCCGTACCCGGGATTTCGGCAACGATCAACCTCGGCCGCGGGTATCGGGGATGTCACTCGGTGCGCAGGGCCACCACCGGGTCGAGCCGACCGGCCCGCTGCGCGGGTACCACCCCGAAGACGATGCCGACAGCTGCCGAGACGCCGAACGCCAGCGCCAGCGACCACCAGGTCACCGCCGCCGGTATGGGTGAGACGGCGGCCACCAGCAGTGCGCCGCCCACCCCGAGGGCCATCCCGGTGAGTCCACCGACGGAGGTCAGCAGCACCGCCTCCAGCAGGAACTGAACGCCGATGTCCCGGGGACGGGCGCCAACCGCCTTGCGCAGCCCGATCTCCCGGGTCCGTTCCCGGACCGAGACCAGCATGATGTTGGAAACGCCGACCCCGCCGACCAGCAGCGAGATGCCCGCGATGGCGGCCAGTACGCCGGTCAGGATGCCGAGGATGTCGCCCAGCACACCGAGGATCTGCTCCTGAGTGACGGCACTGAACTCGGTGCCGGGGTGCCGACCGTTCAGCTCGGCCACGATCCGCTCGCCCAGTTCGTCGATTCGTTCCCGGTCCGGTGCCTTCACCGCGATGGCGTCGACCCGCTGGGTGCCGTAGAGCCGTTGCGCCGCCGTCACCGGTACGTGCACCTCGTCGTCCCGGTCGACGCCGAGGCTCTGCCCGAGCGGGACGAAGACGCCGATCACCCGGAAGCGGACGCCGGCCACGTTGATCTGCTGGCCGACCGCCTCCCGATCCGGGAAGAGGGACCGGGCCACCGAGTCGCCGAGCACCGCGACCCGCCGGCCGGTGTCCACGTCGGATCGGGTCAGGTACCGCCCGCGGGCCAGTTCCCGGGCGAAAACGGTGGGGGTCGTCTCCAACACCCCCTGGACGGTGGTGAAGTCCTCCCGGTTGCCGGCCCGCACGGTCGCACCCGAGGCGACCGTCACGGCCACCCGGTTCGGATCACCGACCACCCGGCCGACCGCGTCCACGTCCTGAAGGGTGAGCGGGGAGAGCGCCGGCGCACTGCCCACGTCCAGCCGCCCCGGCACGACCAGCAGCAGGTTGGAGCCGAGGCCCTCCACCTGCTGTTCCACCCGCTGCTTGGTGCCGGTCCCGATGGCCACCAGCAGCACCACGGAGGCCACCCCGATGACCACCCCGAGCATGGTGAGGGCGCTGCGCATCCGGTTCGCACGCAGCGCGTCCCACGCCACCCGCCACGCCTCGGCCAGCCTCACGCGCCGCCCCCGCCGTCCGTCGCGCTGTCGGTGACGACCACGCCGTCCCGCATCGCGACCCGTCGCCGGGCCCGGGCCGCCACCTCCGCGTCGTGGGTGACCATCACCAGCGCCACCCCGGACTCGACGTTGAGCCGTTCCAGCAGTTCCAGCACGGCGGCGCCGGTGGTGCTGTCCAGGTTGCCGGTCGGCTCGTCGGCCAGCAGCACCGTCGGGTCCGTGACCAGCGCCCGCGCGATGGCGACCCGCTGCTGCTCACCGCCGGAGAGCTGGTTCGGCCGGTGGTGCAACCGGTGCCCCAGGCCGACCCGTCCCAGCATCGCGGCGGCGCGCTCACGCCGCTGGCGCGCGCCCACCCCCCGGTACACCAGCGGCAACGCCACGTTGTCCACCGCCGAGGTACGCGGCAGCAGGTGGAACGCCTGGAACACGAAGCCGATGGTCTCGTTGCGCAGCCGGGCCAGTTCCGGGGCGGAGAGCGTGCCCACCTCCCGGCCACCGATCACCAGCCGGCCGCCGCTGGGCCGGTCCAGGCCGCCGAGCAGGTGCATCAGCGTGGACTTCCCGGATCCGGAGGGCCCGGTCAGCGCCACGTAGTCCCCAGCCGCGACGGTCAGCGACACCCCCCGCAGGGCGGGCACGGAGACCCCGTCCAACTCGTACGTCCGGGACACGTCGAAAGCCTCGATCGCCGGTGCCCGGCTCACCCGATCTCCTGGCCCTCGCGGACCTGGTCGGTACCCCGGACGACGATCCGGTCGCCGGCCTGCACCCCGTCGACGATCTGCACCAGGTCCTGGCCCTGCACGCCGACGGTGACCACCGCCCGGTCGGCACGGCCGTCGCGGACCAGCCACACGGTGTCCCGGCCGTCGACCGAGAAGAGTGCCGACGCGGGCACGGTCACCGCGTCCGCCTCCTCCCGGACCCGCAGCCGCAGCACCGCGTTCATCCCGGGCCGCGGCGCGGGCGCCGGCTCGGCCTCGCCGTAGCGGCCGGCGCCGAGGGCGAGTCGCACCCGGTAGCTCACCCCGCCCCGCGCCGACGTGGTGGGTAGCACGTCGATCGAGCGGACCGTCGCCTCGTAGGTGGCACCGGTGACGGCGTCCAGTTCGACGGTCCCGGTGAGCCCGGGCCGGACCAGCAGCACGTCCGTCTCGTCGACCTCGGCGAGCAGGCCCAGGTCGCGGGTGTCCACCACGGTCAGCACCGGGGTGCCGGCGCTGACCCGACCACCCACCGGGATCGCGGTGTCCACCCCGGGCGGCGGGCCGGCCGGCGCGCCGAGGGCCCCCGGGTCGAGCCCCGCCGGCACCCCGCCCGACTCCAGCAGCCCGGCGAGCGCCCCCGCCGAGCCACCGCCGGTGCTGACTCCGCCAGGTTGCACGACCCCGGCGATCGGCGCGCGCAGGGTCAACGCGTCGACGGTCGCCTTGGCCAGGTCGTACGCCTGCTGGGCCTGAAGTCGTTGGGCGGTGGCGAGCGCGCCGACGGCGGAGTTCAGGTTCCGGACGCCGCGTTGCACCTCCCGTACCGCCTGGTCGGCGGCCCGGGCCGCCGAGTCGTACCGTCGCTGTGCCGCCTCGACCTGGGTGAGCAACGCCTTCCGGAGTTTTGGATCGCTGATCTTCGCCGCCGCGGCACGGGCGGCGGCGTGCGTCTCGTCGGCGGCGCGGTCGGTGACACGCAGCGAACCGGCGAGGTTGCCGCCGCCACCGCCGGCACCGGCGCGCTTCGCGGCGGCCAGGGCGCTGCGCGCCTGGCGCAGCCGTTCCCGGGCCGACGGTGAGCTGATCACGGCGAGCACCTGGCCCCGCTTGACCCGCTGGCCCGGCTGCACCCGGAGGCGGGCCAACGTGCCGTCGGCCGGGGCGGTCAGGGTGGCCGCCGCCCGCGCGACGACAGTGGCGGGGGCGTCGATCTCCTCCGCCACGGCGGCCCGTGCCGCGGCGGCGAGCGTGATCGACGGTTCGTCGCCACCGCAGGAGGCAGCGGTGGTGAGGGTCAGGACGGTGACGGCGAGCAGGACGGTGAGCAGGCGGAGCCGCGGGGCTGGCAGCCGCGGCGAGTCGGGGCGGCGCACGCGACACATGCTACGAGCCCCTGTCGATGTCGACCCTGCCAGGGCACCAGGTCAGCGCACGGCCTTGCGGATGTACGCGACGCACTCCTTGTGCAGCTCGGACCAGGGCACGCCCAGCAATTCCTCGGAAGTCTGGGCAGGTCGACGGCCTTGGTGCACCACAGCTTTGAAGAAGGGGAGCAACCGCTCAGCACCGAACCGCTCCATGAAGTACCCCACGGCGAGATACGCGATGCCGTACGTTCCGTTCACCTCTTCGCCCGAGAATTCGGCAGTCGGGTAGAGGTCGTCGAACCTGCCGTCCCAGTCGCCACGCACCAGCCGCCGGGTTTCGGCGAGCGCGGGGTAACGGGCAATCGGTTGACCGTTCGCCGCCGCGTACTCGGCCAACCCGTCAACCAGCCACCAGGCCGAATCCTCCCAGTAGCCGTCGTGCATCGTCGCCGCGTGGGTGAACTCGTGCCGGAGCACCTGGTCGAGGTAGGGGCCGTAGTACAGGCTGTCCGGCCCGAGTACGACCTCGTGGTGGCCGCCGCCGATGCCTATCGCCGTACCGATCCCCCATTCGGGCTGTTCGCCGCCGTACCAGCTCTGCCATTCCTTCTTGCCGGCATAGAAGACCCGATACCGGTCCGGCGGCGTGCCGTCCACCGCGTACCGATCTGCCACCCTGGCTGCCGCCTCGGCCTGCAGCAGCAGGATCGGCAGCAACTCGCGATGCTCCCGTACGGTCGCCACGAGAGTTCGTTTGCCCACCACCACGGTCAACTCGCTGATCTCCCAGGGCACGTTGCCGGGCTGACCGCTGGCTTGGCCGAGCACGTCCGGGAAGGGCTTTGACCTCTCGATCTCCAGCAGCCGCGGCTCCGGCCCGTCGCTCCACCTGGTGTCGACAACCATCGGGCTGAGCTGGCACGAGGCGGTGACGAAGCAGTAGTTCATCGAGACACGCATCCGCCACTCGCCCGCCTCGCCCGCCCTGGTGGGCAGGCCGCTCGGGCTGGCCACCCAACGGGCCACCCGCAGCGCTCTGAGCGAGTCGTACCGGCGGCGCAGCTCGGTGCGCGCGGCTGCGGTTTCGGCGATCGCCAGAAACCCGGCCCGGTCCCCGTCGAGCAGGGCGGCCGCCTGACGGTTCAGCTGCGCGCCGATCCGCTCGGCGAGCTGCCGGGCTGCCGCAGTGGTCGGGTTCTCGGTCGGGTCGGCCGACTCGCTCGATGCGCCGTCGGCGCCCTCGCGACCGGACCCGATCATCAGTACCGTCACCGCCGGCAGGCTGCAAGCCACCAGCAAAACGACCACAAGCAGCGCGGCCCACAGTCCCCAACGCCGCTGAGGTCGCCCGGGTGCCGGAACCGGCGGATCAGCAGGAACCTCTGAACCTGTCATGCCGGTCACCGCACGGCCTTGCGGATGTACGCGACGCACTCCTTGCGCAGGCTCGCCCAGGACTCATCGAAGATCTCCTCGGTGGTCTGCGCCGGTAGCCGCAGGTCGTGGACCACCGCTTTGAAGAAGGCGAAGGCCCGTTCCTCGCCGAAGCGGTCGACCAGATGCCGGAAGGCGAGGTACGCGATCCCGTAGGTGCCTGCCACCTCCTCGTCGGACGCGTCGTCGGCGGGTAGGAGCTTGTCGAGCTTGCCGTCCCAGTCGCCTTTCACCAGCCCTCGGGTGGGTACCAGTCCCTCGTACCGGGCGACCGGCTGGCCATCCGCACCCGCGTGCTCGGCCAACCCTTCGATCAGCCACCACGCCGACTCGTCCCAGTAGCTCTTGTCGGGCAGCGAGGCGGCGTGGGCCAACTCGTGGCGAAGCACCTCGTCCAGCCCGGGACCGTAACCGAGCGTCTCGGGCGCCAGCACCACCTCGTGGTGACCGCCGCCGACGTTCACCGCGTACCCGGCACCCCATTCCGGTTGGTCACCGCCGTACCACCGGTCCCACTCTTTCGGCCCGGCATAGAAGACGCGGTACAGGTCAGGTGGCGCACCGGCCACGACGTAGCTGTCGGCCACCTTCGCCGCCGCCTCGGCCCGCTTCAGCAGTCCCGGCAACCGATCCCGGTGAGCCGGGGTACTGGCCACCATCACGCGCTTGCCGACCAGGACGGCAAGCTTGCTGACCTCCCAGGGCAGGACGCCGGGCTGACCGTTGTAGCGGCCGTTCACATACGCCGAGGACTTCGACTTCGGAAAGGTCAGCAGCCGGGGTTCCGCGCCGTCACGCCACCGGGTCTCGACCGCCACCGGGCTCGGATGACAGTTCGGTACGACGAAGCAGTACTGGAACTCGATCGACACCCGCCATTCGCCTGCCCGACCCGCGGAGGTGGGCAGGCCACTCGGGCGTCCCTGCCAGTGCGTGACCCGCAGCGCCCTGAGCGCGTCGAACCGACGGCGCAGATCTGGGCGTACGGCTGAAGACGCGATCGCGGCGAACCCGGACCGGTCGCCGCCGAGCAGCGCGGCGGCCTGTTTGTCGAGTTGCGCGGTGATCCGTTCGGCGACCTGTCGGGCGGCGACGGTGGTCGGGTTCTCCGTCGGTGAGGCGGCGGTCGCCGGCTCGCCGACCTCGACATCGGACACTCCGCCGGTCAGCAGCACCACCGGTACGCCGACGCTCAGCGTCAGCACCACCGCGACCACCGCGGCCCACAATGGCCATCGGCGACGCGGCCGACTGTCGGGAGTCGGGCCGACGGGCGGCACCCCCACCGCCGGGAGTTGTGCCGGCTGCGCCGTCACCTCGTCCGGTGTCGCACCGGTCGGCGCTGGCTGTTCGTCGCCCTCAGGGCCCCCGTGATTCACCGGCGCAGGGTAAGGCCTGTGGTGGTGCCGACGGAAGAGTGATCATCCGGCCGTTGCCACGGTTCGTACGTTCAGGCAGGGCCGGGCGCGGGCCAGGAACGGAGCGCCACGCCCAGCGCGGCGATCATCTGGTCGAAGGAACTGTCGAGTTCGCGCGGCAGCCCGAAGTCGCCGGCCGCTTCCAGCGAGACGAAACCGTGCACGGCTGCCCGGAACATCCGGACCCCGTCCACCGCGGCGTCACCGTCGATGCCGTAACCCCGCAGGATGGCGTAGACGACGCCGACCGCCCGCTCCCCGGCAGCCAGGTGCGCCGGGTCGGCCGGATCCGGTACCCGTTGGGTGGCGGGATAGCGACCGGGGTGCCGCCGGGCGTACGAACGGTAGGCGGTGGCGACGGCCCGCAGTGCGTCCTCACCGCTCCGACCGGCGGCGGCGGTGGTCATCTCCTCGGCTATCTCGGCGGTGGCCAGCGCGGACAGTTGCTGCGCGAGCGCCTCGGCACCCTTGATGTGCTTGTAGAGGCTGGGCAGCGCCACGCCGAGCCGGTTCGCCAGCGCGGCGAGGGTGAGCCGGTGATACCCAACCTCGTCGACCAGCCGGGCCGCCTCGCGCACCACGATCTGCGCGTTGAGCCCGGCCCTAGGCACGGTTGGCCGCCGCCAGGAAGCCGACCAGTTCGTTCGCCATCGCCTCTGGACGGTCGGCGTGCGGGTAGTGCCCGGCGTCGGTGAGCATCCGCGCCTCGGCGACCGGAAAGAGCCGCCGGGCGGCCCGCGCCTCGGCACCCGGGTCGGGGAAGTCGGGGTCCTTCGTGCCCATCAGCACCAGCACCGGCTGACGCACCTGCGGGGCGCGGGCGGTCCAGTGCGGCTGCACCGGGTGGATGACGCCCCGCACGGGCACCATCCGGCCGGGGCGACGCAGTGCCGTCACCAGTTGCCGGCGGTACTCCGCGTCGTCGGCCGGACGGTGCACCGGGAAGAGCGTGCGGTGGAACAGGCCGAACAACCGTGGACTGCGCAGCACCACCGTCTGGGCCAGCCGCAGGAACGGGCTGAGCTTCGGCTGGTTGACGAACGCGCCGACCAGCACGATGCCGTTGACCAGGTCCGGTGCGTCGGCGGCGGCGAAGACCACGGCCGCGCCGCTGGACGAGTTGCCGACCAGGACGGCCGGACCGCCACCGACGTCGCGAACCACCGCGAGCAGGTCGCCACCCACCTCCGCCGGGGCGTACGACGGCCAGTCGGCGCTGGAGTCGCCGTGCCCGCGTACGTCGATCGAGGCGACCCGGTAGCCCGCCGCCACCAGCAGCGGAATCAGATGCCGGTAGGAGTGCCGGTTCTCTCCCATGCCGTGCGAGAGCACCACAAGCGGCCCCTGCCCGTGCACCTCGTACGCGATCCGGCCGCCGGCACGCTCCACCAAGCTAGCTGTCATAGCCAGTAGGCTAATGGCATTAGCCGACGACGTCAAGGCTGCGCCGCGTACCGCCGACCGGGTCGATCGGCGGTACGGGTGCGGGCGAGGATTACTTCTTGGAGGCGAGCGCGCGGGCGAAGAAGGCCAGGTTGGCGGGGCGCTCGGCGAGACGGCGCATCAGATAGCCGTACCAGTCGTCGCCGTAGGGCACGTAGGTGCGCACCGTGTAGCCCTCGCCGACCAGGCGGGCCTGCTCCTCCGGCCGGATGCCGTACAGCATCTGGAACTCGAAGCGGTCAGGGCCACGGTCGAACCAGCGCGCCCGGTCCTCGCCGATGGCGATCAGACGCGGATCGTGGGTGGCCAGCATCGGATAGCCGTCGCCGGACATCAGGATGTTGAGGCACCGGACGTACGACTTGTCGACCTCGCGGGCCGACTGGTAAGCCACCGACTCCGGCTCCCGGTACGCGCCCTTGCACAGCCGCACCCGTGACCCGGCCGACGCCAACTCCCGGCAGTCGGACTCGGTACGCCGCAGGTATGCCTGCAACACCGCCCCGGTCGACGGGTGGTCCTTACGGAGCTTGGTCAGGATGTCCAGGGTCGAGTCGGTGGTGGTGTGGTCCTCCATGTCGAGGGTGACCGTGGTGCCCGCCGCCTCGGCGGCGGCGCAGATCGCCCGGGCGTTGTCGTAGGCGAGTTGCTCGTCGAACGCCTGGCCGAGCGCGGAGAGCTTCACACTCACCTCCGCGGCGGGCGCCAGCTTCGCCTCGGCGAGCATTCGCAGCAGTGTGAGGTACTCGTCCCGGGTGGCGTTTGCCTGTTCACCGGTGACGGTGTCCTCGCCGAGATTGTCGAGGGTGACCGCGAGACCGTCGTCGACGAGTTCGCGGGTCGCGCGCAACGCGTCGTCGGTCTTGGCGCCGGCGACGAACCGGCGGACGACGTCCCGGGAGAACGGGGCCGTCGCGACGAGCCGCTCGACCCGGGATGACCGGGAGGCGGCGAGGATGACGGAACGGAGCATGAGCCGAGCGTAACGCCCACCCGACCGCCAGGTACGTTCCCCGTCCGCCCCGGGCCCGGGGCGGACGGGATGGCGTTCATCGGTTACAACCATGTCGTGGAACAACGCCCTCGCCGCCGACTCCGATCGGCCTCCGTACAGCTCGGCGCGATCACCGCTCTGGCGCTCGCCCTCTCCGGCTGCAACATGACCTCCGACGACGACGATGACGACTGCGCCCTCGGCCCGACCGGCGGCGGCGAGACGGTGGCCCTGGCCCTGCGGGTGCCTGCCCCCGCCGCCGAGACCAGCGTCGGTCGGGCCGCGCCCGAGCCGGTCGGCGCGGCCGTGCCCGACCGGGGCGGCTTCGGCACCCACCTCGCCTCCTGCGGCGGCTGAACGTGCGTCGCGAGCCGACCACACCGCGCCCCGACTGGGACACCACCATCCGTGAGCAGGGCCTGGTCTACGTCGACACGGAACTGCCCGACGGCGGAGTGATGTCGTACTGGGACGAGACCGCCGCGTACGCCTTCGAGCTGGACGAGGTGCTGCGGCTGGAGGAGGCCACCGAGGAACTGCACCGGATGTCGGTGGCCGCCGCCGAACACGTGGTGGCGCGCAACCGGTACGCCGAGTTCGGCATCCCCGAGTGGGCGGCCGAGGCGGTCGCCCGCTCGCTGCGGGAGACGCCACCGACCCTCTACGGCCGTTTCGACCTCTGGTACGACGGCAGTTGGCCGCCGAAGCTGCTGGAGTACAACGCCGACACCCCGACCGCGCTGGTCGAGGCGAGCATCATCCAGTGGTACTGGCTGGAGCACACCCGACCGGACCTGGACCAGTGGAACAGCCTGCACGAACGGCTCGTCGGCAGCTGGGCGAAGATCGGTGCCGGGCTGCACGACCGGCGGGTGCACGTGGTCTGGTCGAACGAGGAGGAGACCGGCGAGGACCACATGACCGCCGGCTACCTGGCCGAGACCGCCCGCCAGGCGGGGCTGGACGTCGAGCTGCTGCCGATTCAGGATCTCGGTTGGGACGGCCGACGTTTCGTCGACACCGCCGACCGCCCGGTCACCACCTGCTTCAAGCTTTATCCGTGGGAGTGGATGCTCGCCGAGCCGTACGGCCCGCTGGCGCTGGAGCCGGGCACCCCGACCACCTGGATCGAGCCGGCCTGGAAGCTGCTGTTGTCCAACAAGGCGCTGCTGGCCGTGCTCTGGGAGCTGTACCCGGGGCACGAGCTGCTGTTGCCGGCGTACCTGGACTCGCCGCGCGGGATGCCCGAGTACGTGGCCAAGCCGCTGCTCGGTCGGGAGGGGGCCGCGGTGCGGATCGTCACCCCCGGCGAGGAGATCAGCAATCCAGGTGACTACGGCGACGAGGGCTTCTGCTACCAGGAGTTCCGGGCGTTGCCCGAATTCGCCGGGAGCCACCTCGTGCTGGGCAGTTGGATCGTCGACGGGGAGTCGGCGGGGGTTGGGCTGCGGGAGAGCGCGAGCCTGATCACCGACGGCTACGCGCGGTTCCTGCCGCACTACATCGATGCGCCACGCCCGGGTTGAGTCGTCTACCGTTGGGGCGTGAACTTCGACGCGTACGCCCGGACCGGGGTTGACCTCGTCAACGCGCGCCTGGACGACCTCGACGATCTGCGCGCCATCTTCTGCGACGACCAGGAGTGGATGCGCCACGAGGTCGCGGAACGGGACCTGCCGACCTTCCGGCGCGCGCAGAAGCGACTGCGCGACGTCTTCGAGTACGGCACCTCGGGGCGGGACGTCGAGGCGGTGGGCGAGTTGAACTCCCTGCTGGAGGCATTCCCGGTGCAGCCGCGCATCTCGGGGCACGACTCCAGCGACTGGCACATGCACGTGACCAGCCGGGGTGCATCGGTCAGTTCGGAGTATCTGGCCGGCGCGGTGTGGGGCCTGTCGGTGTGGCTGTGCGAGTACGGCAGCGCCCGATTCGGCGTCTGCGCCGACGACCGCTGCGGCAACGTCTACCTGGACACCTCATCGAACTGCTGCCGGCGGTTCTGCTCGGAGCGCTGCGCCACCCGCTCGCACGTGGCCGCCCACCGGGCCCGCAAGCGGGCCGCCGTGCCCAGCCAGCCGGACCCGCTGACACCGGTTTCCTGACCTGGCGTGCCGGGACGGTCGGAACCGATGCTCAGGCGTCGACCGGGGACGGCGTGCTGAGGTGCTGACGGGCGAACGCCAGCGCCTCACGCAGATCCGCCTCGCGGACCTGTCGGCTCTTCGCGCCCCGGGTGGTCACCTCCACCGCCACCGAGCCGGTGAAGCCCCGCCCGGCCAACGAGCGCAGCAGCTCGGCGCAGGGCTGGTTGCCGCGTCCCGGCACCAGGTGCTCGTCGCGTCCCTCGCCGGTGCCGTCACCGAGGTGCACGTGCGCCAGACCGTCGCCCATCCGGTCGGCCATCGCCAATGCGTCGGTGTGCGAGGCCGCGCAGTGCGACAGGTCGAGGGTGTACGAGGCGTAACCGGCTTCGGTGGGATCCCAACCGGGCACGTACGGGACGAACTGGCGGCCGGCCATCCGTACCGGGTACATGTTCTCCACCGCGAACCGCAGACCACCGAACTCGCCGGCCACCCGGTCCAGCCCCTCGGCGAAGCCTCGCGCGTAATCCCGCTGCCAGGTGAACGGCGGGTGCACCACGACGGTCGGCGCTTCAAGCGTCTCAGCGAGCACCGCCGCCCGGCGGAGCCGCTCCCACGGATCAGGGCTCCACACCCGCTGCGTGACCAGCAGACACGGAGCGTGCACGGAGAGCACCGGCACCCCGTAGTGATCGGAGAGTCCGCGCAGCGCGCCCGCGTCCTGGCTGACCGCGTCGGTCCACACCATCACCTCAAGGCCGTCATAGCCGTGGGTCGCGGCCAGCTGAAACGCCGCCGCGGTCCGCTCAGGGAAGACCGAGGAACTGGACAGGAGCACCGGGACGCGGGAAGTCACACCACCGAGGGTAGCCGCCTCGCGTTCAGACACCCTGACGAGAGTACGTAAACCGGACAGCGAGGACGACGGGGATCACACCGGAGCCAGTCGATCCATCCGGCTGAGAATCACGCCCTCCCGCAGTGCCCACGGACACACGTCCAGGGAGTCCACGCCGAGTCGACGCATCACCGACTCGGCGACCACGGCACCGGCCAGCAGCTGGTGGGCACGCCCGGCGCTGACCCCCTCCAACTCGACGAGCTGCGCCGGTGGGATGTGCCGGATGAAGCCGAGCACCTGTCGCAGCCCGGACCGGGTGAGTCGGCGTCGGGCCCAGAGCCCGGCACCGCTGGGTGCCGCACCGGCGAGCCGGGCGAGCGTACGGAAGGTCTTGGAGGTGGCCACCGGCCGTTCCCAACCCACCTCGGTCATCCGCTCGACCACCGGATCGAGGTGGGCGTCGACGTACTGCCGCAGTTCCTCCACCGTCTCCGGTGCGGGCGGGACGGTGCTTTCCGGATCCACCCCGAGCCGGTCGCGGGTCAGCCGACCGGCGCCCAGGGGCAGCGACACCGCGACGTCCGGGTCCTCGTCGATGCCGGCCGCGATCTCCAGCGAGCCGCCACCGATGTCCAGCACCAGCAGCCGCCCGGCGGACCAACCGAACCACCGCCGGACCGCGAGGAAGGTCATCCGCGCCTCGTCGGCGCCCGAGAGCACCTCCAGCCGTACGCCGGTGGAGTCCCGCACCCGGGTCAGGACGTCGGCCGCGTTGGTGGCGTCACGCACCGCGGAGGTGGCGAAGGCGATCAGGTCGTCCACCTCCAGGCCGGCAGCCGACGTACGCGCCGCCTCGACCGCCTTGACCAGGGCGTCCGCGCCGGCCTCGCGGAGCGCGCCGTCCGGGCCGATCTGCTCGGCGAGACGCAGCACGGCCTTCTCCGAATGCGCCGGCCACGGGTGCGCGCCGCGGTGGGCGTCGACCACCAGCAGGTGCACCGTGTTGGAACCGACGTCGAGGACACCCAGTCGCATGGAAGAACCCTAGGCCCACCCGGTTCGCGTCACTCGGCGACCTGCCCGCCGCACCGCGCGTACGCTGGCCGGGTGACAGGGCAGATCGAACTCCGCGTGCTGGTGGACGACCCGACCGACCCGCGCAGCCGGGAGGTGCCGCTGGACTTCCCCCGGGAGTGGATCGAGTTCGTCGACCCGGCGGACGAGCGGCATCTGATCCGGGCCGACCTCACCTGGTTGCTGTCCCGGTGGACGTGCATCTTCGGCCGGGGCTGCCACGGCATCATCGCCGGCCGGTCGGCCGACGGTTGTTGCTCGCACGGCGCGTTCTTCACCGACTCCGACGACGAGTCGCGGGTACGGGCCGCGGTGAAGCGGCTGACCCCGCAGACCTGGCAGCACTATCGGCGTGGGTTCAAGAACTGGACCGAGAACGACACCGTCGACGGCAAGAACCCGGCCCGGCGGACCGCCACCCAGGGAGCGGACGGGCCCTGCGTCTTCCTCAACGACGCGGACTTCCCGGGCGGGAGCGGCTGCGCGCTGCACGCCCAGGCGCTGCGCGACGGGGCGCATCCGCTGGAGTACAAGCCGGACGTGTGCTGGCAGCTGCCGATCCGCCGTGATCAGGAGTGGGTGAAGCGGCCGGACAACACGAAGGTGCTGGTGTCCACGCTGGCCGAGTTCGATCGGCGTGGCTGGGGTGCCGGTGGGCACGACCTCGACTGGTGGTGCACCTCCTCCACCGACGCGCACGTCGGGGCCGACCCGATGTACCTGTCGTACGCCCCGGAGTTGACCGCGCTCATCGGCGAGCCGGCGTACGCCAGGCTGGCCGAGCTGTGCGCGGCGCGGACCCGGCAGGGCCTCGTCGCCCCGCACCCTGCCGACGGCGCCTGACGCGGGCGGCCGCGAAGTCGCTTGCCGCGCGGGCCTGGCCGCGCGCCGAAGCAATCCTCACACCGGGTAACTATCGGCACCCGGCCCGACCAACTCCCTCGCCGCCTTTGCTCTGCTTACCTATACGCACAGGTAGCTCTGCGTGGTCGGCGTCACGACAATCAGCCGCGAGGGCGACCGCATAAATCCTGGTCACCGAGCTGTGCGTATGTGTAAGCAGAGCAAAGGAGCGGAACAGTGCACCGGACAGGCGGCTGCGCCGTTACGCAACGCACTTACGCCAGGTCGTGACAGGCCGTCACCAACGACGGCGGTCAGGAGCGGGTGCGGATCGGCCCGATCAGGGCTCGAACTTGTAGCCGAGACCGCGCACCGTGACGATGTGGCGCGGGGTGGAGGGCTCCGGCTCGATCTTCGAGCGCAGCCGCTTCACGTGCACGTCGAGCGTCTTCGTGTCGCCTACGTAGTCGGCACCCCAGACGCGGTCGATCAACTGGCCCCGGGTGAGCACCCGGCCCGCGTTGCGCAGCA
Organism: Verrucosispora sp. WMMD703; assembly: GCF_049178935.1. Taxonomy (NCBI): domain Bacteria; kingdom Bacillati; phylum Actinomycetota; class Actinomycetes; order Micromonosporales; family Micromonosporaceae; genus Micromonospora; species Verrucosispora sp. WMMD703. The sequence goes on from NZ_JBMHMM010000004.1 coordinate 6,107,316, forward strand.
GCAGTTCGAGCAGCTCGAACTCCTTGAGCGGCAGCTGCACCGCGCCGCCGTCCACGGTCACCACGTGCCGCTCGATGTCCATCCGGACCGGCCCGGCGGCGAGCGTCGGCGCGCCCGACTCGGGTGCCTCCGGGCTCTGCCGGCGCAGCACCGCGCGGATCCGGGCGACCAGTTCCCGGGGAGAGTACGGCTTGGTCACGTAGTCGTCCGCCCCGATCTCCAGGCCGACCACCTTGTCGATCTCACTGTCCCGAGCGGTGACCATGATGATCGGCACGTGCGAGCGCTGGCGCAGCTGCCGGCAGACCTCGGTACCGGACATCTCCGGCAGCATCAGGTCGAGCAGGACGATGTCGGCACCGGTCCGGTCGAACTCGGTGAGAGCCGACGTCCCCGTGGCGGCCACGGAAACCTCGAACCCCTCCTTGCGGAGCATGTACGACAGTGCGTCCGAGAACGACTCCTCGTCCTCGACCACCAGAACGCGACTCAACGGCGTTTCCTTTCATCGGTCGGACCGGGCTCGATCCCAGCAGGCGGCAGTGTCGCCAGCAGGTCGTCCGGCGGGCGAGCGGGCAGCCGGAGAGTGAACGTCGACCCACCACCAAGAGTGCTCGCCACCTCCACCCGACCGCCATGGTTGCTCGCGATGTGCTTGACGATCGCCAGCCCGAGGCCGGTGCCGCCGGTTGCCCGCGAGCGCGCCTGATCGGCGCGGTAGAACCGCTCGAAGATGCGGTCGACGTCGGTGGGGGCGATGCCGATGCCCTGGTCGGTGACCGCGATCTCCACCTGCTCTCCGGCGGCCCGGGCGGCGATGCGTACCGTCGTGTCCTCGCCGGAGTAGTTGAGGGCGTTCTCCACCAGGTTCGCCACCGCGGTGGCGAGTTGGTTGTCGCTGCCGTACACGGTCAGGCCCCGCTCCGCTTCGACGGTGACCTCGATCCGGCGGGCGGCGGCGGCGGTCCGGGTGCGATCGATCACCTCGGAGATCACCCAGTCCACCCCGACCGGCTCGGGGGCCGGCTGCGGTTCGGCACCCTGGAGTCGGGTCAGCTCCAGCAACTCCTGCACCAACCGCCCCAACCGGGTCGACTCGTGCTGGATACGTTCGGCGAACCGCCGGGCGGCGATCAGGTCCTCGGAGAGATCCGGACGCCCCTCGTCGGCCGGCTCGGTGGCGTCCAGCAGTGCCTCGGCGAGCAGTTGCAACGCGCCGATCGGGGTCTTCAGTTCGTGACTGACGTTGGCCACGAAGTCTCGGCGCACCCTCGCCAACCGGTGCGACTCGGTCACGTCGGCCGCCTCCACCGCGATGTAGCCGTTGCCCAGCCCCATCGCTCGCAGGTGCACGCCGAGCGGGTTCTCCCCGGCGTTGTCGCGGCCTCGGGGCAGGTCGAGCTCGATCTCGCGCCGCACGCCGGTGCGCCGTACCTGCCCCGCCAGGGTACGAATCAGCGGATGCGCCATGATCGAACCCGGCCGCCCACCGGTCCGCAGCAGTCCCATCGCCCGCGCCGCCGGATTGACCAGTACGGGCACATCGTCCGCGTCGAGCACCACGACCCCCGCGCGCAGCGAATCGATCGCGCGGCGGCCGAGCCCGACCTGCACTTCGTCGACGATCGCGAGCCTCCCCTTACCGAACCGGGACAACCACAGGCCGACGGCCACCCCGACCACCAGGGCCGCAGCCACGCCCACCGTCACCGCCCACGTCACTCGGCGATCGTATGGTCATTGTTAACCTGGCTATCGCCCAGAACAGGACGAAGCACTCTCACTTCCGGGAAAGTTCACTCGCGCGTCCGGCGTAGTTCATCGGCGTTCACCTCCGATCCGCCCGGGCGTCATAGCTTGACGGCGCACCTGCGGAAATCCCGCCGGCGGGCTCGCCGGCACCGACGGACAGGACGTGACAATGCGCGACGAGTTCCGGGCCGAACTTGAGGCCGTCAGCCAACTGCTGGTCGAGATGGCCGAGGGAGTTCGGGCGGCACTGCGGCAGGCGACCCGGGCCCTGCTCACCGCCGACCGTCGGGCGGCCGAGTCCGTGATCGAGCGGGACGCGGAGATCGACGGGCTGTACCGCCAGGTGGAGGAGCGCGTCTGCGACCTGCTGGCCCGCCAGGCACCGGTCGCCTCCGACCTTCGCGCCATGATCACTGCACTGCACGTGGCCGCCGATCTGGAGCGGATGGGAGACCTGGCCGACCACGTGGCCAAGACCGCGCTGCGCCGGCACCCGTCGCCGGCCGTTCCGGCGGAGCTGCGCCCGGTCTTCACCGACATGGCGGGCATCGCCGACCGGATGGCCGAGAAGATCGCCTCGGTGCTGGCCCACCCTGACGCCGACCTCGCCGCGGAACTGGACGGCGACGACGACGCGATGGACGAGCTGCACAAGGGGTTGTTCGGGGTGCTGCTCGGCGCGGACTGGCCGTACGGGGTGGAGACCGCGATCGACGCCACCCTGCTCGGTCGCTTCTACGAGCGCTTCGCCGACCACGCGGTCAACAGCGCCGAACACGTGGTCTACCTGATCACCGGCGAACCCGTAACCTCCCCCTGAGCACGGCGAGGGGCCCTGGCCAGCGCCGGGGCCCCTCGGGTCCGTCTCGAAGTCCTCGGGCGGCTCAGCGGCCCTGGTTGGCGACGGCGGCGGCGGCCGCCTTGGCGGCCTCCGGGTCGAGGTAGGTGCCGCCCAGCGTCTGGGGACGCAGCAGCGGGTCCAGGTCGTAGCGCAGCGGGATTCCGGTGGGGATGTTGAGCTTCGCGATGGCCTCGTCACTGATCTGGTCCAGGTGCTTGACCAGCGCCCGCAACGAGTTGCCGTGCGCGGCCACCAGCACCGTACGGCCGGCCAGGATGTCCGGCACGATCGAGTCGTACCAGTACGGCAGCATCCGCTCGACGACGTCCTTGAGGCACTCGGTACGCGGCATCAGTTCGGTCGGCAGCAGCGCATAACGCGGATCACCCACCTGCGACCACTCGTCGTCGTCCTCGATCGGCGGCGGCGGGGTGTCGTACGACCGGCGCCAGAGCATGAACTGCTCCTCGCCGTACTCATCCAGGGTCTGCTTCTTGTTCTTGCCCTGCAACGCCCCGTAGTGACGCTCGTTCAGCCGCCACGACCGGCGCACCGCGATCCAGTGCCGGTCGGCGGCGTTCAGCGCCAACTCGGCGGTCCGGATGGCGCGGCGCATCACGCTCGTGTGCACCACGTCCGGCAGCAGGCCGTGCTCGCGCAGCAGCTCGCCGCCGCGGCGCGCCTCGTTCTCCCCCTTCGCGGTCAGGTCCACATCGACCCAGCCGGTGAAGAGGTTCTTGGCGTTCCAGTCGCTCTCGCCGTGCCGCAGCAGGACCAGCGTCCCGACGGTGGGCCCCTCGCTAGCTGTCATGCCGATCATCCTGCCGCAACCCGCAATGGCCCGCGCGGGAAGGGTGGTGACGACCACCACGTGGAAATACAGGTGACCTTGATTCCGGCGCGCCACTAGGTTGGTAAGGATCCAAAAGAGCAACAGGCATTACGGAAACGGGGGCGCGGGCGTGCGCGCGATGCGGGGTTGGTTCCGGGACACCACAGGTGGGCTACCGAGGACCTTCTGGTACCTCTGGACGGGCACGCTGATCAATCGACTCGGCTCGTTCGTCCTGGTCTTCCTCGCCATCTACCTGACCCAGGAACGCGGCTTCTCCGCCTCGCAGGCCGGGCTGGTGCTCGGTGCCTGGGGCGTCGGCGGCGCGGTCGGCACCACCGCCGGCGGCACCCTGACCGACCGGTGGGGTCGCCGGCCGACCCTGCTCACCGCCCATCTCGGCGCCGCGACCATGATGCTCGCCATGGGCTTCGCCCGTGACCTGTGGACGGTCGCGGCGGGGGCGTTGCTGCTCGGCCTCTTCGCCGAGGCGGCCCGCCCCGCGTTCGGCGCCATGATGATCGACGTGGTGCCGGAGCGGGACCGGCTGCGCGCCTTCTCGCTCAACTACTGGGCGATCAACCTCGGGTTCGCCTGCGCCGCGGTGCTCGCCGGGTTCGCCGCGCAGGCCGGTTACCTGCTGCTCTTCGTGGTCAACGCGGCCACCACGGTGGTCACCGCACTGATCATCTTCGTGAAGGTCAAGGAGACCCGGACGGTCACCGTCGGCATGCCACGCGGCGGCGTGCCGGCCAGAGCCCTGCGGACCATCCTGACCGACCGGGTGTTCCTCGGCTTCGTCGCGCTGAACCTCCTCGGGGCGCTGGTGTTCCTCCAGCACATCTCGATGCTGCCGATCGCGATGGCCGACTCCGGCCTGAGCCCCGCCACGTACGGATCGGTGATCGCGCTCAACGGCGTGCTGATCGTGGCCGGTCAACTCTTCGTGCCCCGGCTGATCAAGGGGCGCAACCGCTCACACGTGCTCGCCCTGGCCGCGGTGGTGATGGGCGTGGGCTTCGGGCTGACCGCGTTCGCCGACGTCGCCTGGTTCTACGGGCTGACGGTGCTGATCTGGACCCTCGGCGAGATGCTCAACTCGCCGTCCAACGCCACCCTCATCGCCGAACTCTCCCCCACCCAGCTGCGTGGTCGCTACCAGGGCGTCTTCTCGCTCTCCTGGCAGCTCGCCGGAGCGGCGGCGCCGATCCTCGGCGGACTGGTGCGGGAGCAGGCCGGCAACGCGACCCTCTGGGCGGCCTGTGCGGCGATCGGGCTGGTGATGGCGGTGGGCCACCTGCTCTCCGGGCCCGCGCGGGAACGGCGTGCCGTCGCGTTGCGTACCGCTGGCACCGCCCCGGTGGTGACGGTGCAGTCGACCGCACCGCAGCCCGCCGCACCGCAGGCGGCCGAGCCGGTGGCCACCTCCCGGGGGTGAACCCCGCCACCCCGCGTCCCACCCGCCGATCAGCCCGGGCAAGATCTGTTAGGTGTCCGAACAGATTGGCAAGGTCGGGGTGCCGGCCGGGGCGCTTCGTCGCTGGCTGACCGACACCGCAGGTGGCCTGCCCGCAACCTTCTGGTACCTCTGGGCCGGCCTGCTGATCAACCGGGCCGGCGCGTTCGCGATGCTCTTTTTGTCGCTCTACCTGACCGCGGCCCGGGGGGCCAGCGAGTCGCTGGCCGGCGTGGTGGTGGGCGCGTACGGCGCGGGTGGCGCGGTCGGGGTGCTGCTCGGTGGGGTTCTCGCCGACCGGTGGGGTCGACGCTCGACCCTGGTGGCAGCTCACCTGGTCACCGCCGCCCTGATGGTCGCGCTGGCGCTCAGCCAGCACCTGGGCGTGATCGCGGCACTCGCCCTGCTGGTCGGGGTCACGCACTCCATGCCGAGCCCGGCCTTCGTGGCCGCGATCGTCGACGTGGTACCGGAACATCGCCGGTCCCGCGCCTTCAACCTGCAGTTCTGGGCGTTCAACCTCGGCATGGCCGTCGCGTCGCTGCTGGCCGGTCTGCTGGCCGAGGCAAGCTACGTGGCCCTCTTCCTGGTCGACGCGGTCGCCACGGTGGCGACCGCCGCGCTGATCGCCTGGAAGGTCCCGGAGACGCTGGCCCGTCGGCAAATGCGGGCGAGTCCGGCCGCCGGCCCCCGCCGCCCGCGTCGCCCGGGGCTGCACACCGCGCTGACCGATCGGCACTTCCTGGTCTTCGTCGGGCTGACCTTCGTCCTCGCCGTACTGACCATGCAGGCGTCGACGATCATGCCCTTGGCCATGCGGGCCGACGGGTTGGGGCCGTCGTCGTACGGCGCGGTGGTGGCCCTCGGTGGCGTCCTGATCGTGCTCGGGCAGTTGTTCGTACCCCGGCTCATCGACCGGCACCGGAAGGCCCACGTGCTGGCCCTGTCGACGGCGCTGCTCGCCGTCGGCTTCGGCGCGCTCGCCGTCGCCGACGACCTCGTGTTCTACCTGGGCGCCTGCCTGGTCTGGACGGTCGGCTCGATGCTGGCCGCGCCACCCAACGCACAGATCAACGCGGACCTGGCGCCACCGGCGCTGCGGGCCCGCTACCAGTCGGTGTTCTACCTGGCCTTCCCGGCAGCGTCCTTCATCGCGCCGACGCTCGGCGGCTTCAGCCTGCAACGCTGGGGCGACGGGCACTGGCTGCTGGTCGGCGCACTGGGTCTGTTGGCCGCCGGTGCGCACCTGCTCGCCGGGCCGGCGCGGGAGCGACGCGTGGCCACCCTGCGTGGTCAGGGCGAACGGGCCGAGCCGTCGCTGGCCGGGCATTCCTGAGCCCACGCGTAATGCCCGGCACGAAGTCGTGCCGGGCATTTCACGTCGTACGACCGGCGGCGGCGGGCGGCACTCACCCCCGTAAGCGACGCCCGCTCGCGCCGCCGGTCCAAACAGGTGGGCCACCGTCCCCCAACGGTGTCGGTCCACCCGTCCCCCGCGTCTCGCCCGGCTGCACAGATCTGATCGATCCGCCGCTCCCCCGAACGGTACCGAGCGTGACGCGGTGCAATAAAGCTAGTGCGGCCCGACCTCGCGATTCAACCTGAGCGGCTGTCTCGCCCGTCACAGCGCGATCCCCTTGGAGACGGCGCTTAGGCCCTCGGTCAAGGCCAACTGCGGGTACCCGAGTGCTATTCCCGCAAACCTCTCACCCATCCTCACGATCGGGTGATTCGGTCCGGAAGAAATTGCTCTGCCGGCCGTCCCGCATCTGCTCCTGGTAGATCAGGTTCAGCCGGCGCAGGTCGAAGGTGTGAAACCACTCGTCCCAGGTGATCTCGCGGATCCGGCTGCTCTCCCGGTAACCCGGAATGTTGAACGTCAGCACCCCGGCCCGACCCGCGCGCTCGGTACCGCTGATCGTCGCCGGCTTGGCGCCCCGCTCCCGGGCCCACCGCCGAATGACGTCATGGTTGGTGGTCACCAGGCTGCGGCCGGGGCGCTCCGGCCGGTCCTGGAGCGAGGAGATCAGCTGCGACGACCGGACCGACCGTGACGTCGACCGACCGGTCCGGGCCGCGCCACCACGGGCCGGCCGAGCCTCGGCCGGACGGCGGGTGGGTACCGCCTTACGGGCGCGGGTGGTGGTCGTGCCGCTCGGGGCCGATTTGCGCGGGGCCGATTTCCGCGCTCCGGCCGTGCTCTTCCGCGCCGTACCCGTCTCGGACCTGCGCGCCGCACTTGTCGCCTTGCGGGCGGTGCCGGCGGTCGACCTGGCCGCCGCGCCGGTCGCCTTGCGCGCCGGAGCAGCCCGTTTCGCCGGTGCCGCCTTGGCCCGCCCCGGTGCCGCCTTGGCCCGCCCGGGCGCTGCCTTGGCCCGTCCCGGCGCCGTCCGGCCGGAAGCCGCCTGTTTCGTGCCGGACGCCTTCGTGGCGCCGGCCCGGCCGGCCGGGCCGCTGCTGCGGCGCCCGGCGCCGCTGGATCGCAGCGTCTTCGCCAGTGTCTTCACAAGTTCCGGCTTACGCAGGGCCGAGATGCCGGAGACCCCGTGTCGCCGCAGCTGTCCCCGAATGTCGTCCACCCGCATGCGGGAGATCTCCGACTCGGAGATCCGTGGCGTGTTCGGGGTCTGGTTGCCGCCCTGCCGCCTGGTCCTGGTCGCGGTCCCGCCGCGACCCGAGCTGCTTCGCTGAGCCATGGATGCTCACGCTCCTCGCCACTCGCCGTCTCGGCGCGGCGGGTCCCAACGCCGCACCGCGCGCAGCGGCTTACCCGTCAGGAGCGGTCCGAACCTCCGGCTGCCGTCAAGAGGCGTCCGAGTTCCCGGCTGCCGGCGGAGCCGACCGGGCGGCCTCCGAGGGCTCGAACAGGTGCGCGAAGGCGGCCAGGTTGGCGGTCGACTCACCGCGCTTCACCCGCCACTCCCACTCGCGCCGGATCGAGCTGCCGAAGCCGATCTCCAGCATCGTGTCGAAGGACTCGTCGGCGTAGGTCAGTACCGCGCCGAGCAGCCGATCCAACTCGTCGGCGTCGACACTGTCCGGGTTGACCCGGCCGGTGAGGTAGACGTCACCGACCGCGTCGATGGAGAACGACACCGCGTACATCTTGGCGTTGCGCTGCAACAACCAGGCCCACAGCTCCTCGCGCCGTTCGTCCGGCTGACGCATCACGAACGCCTCGATCCGCAGCGCGTGCTCACCGACGATCAGGTTGCAGATCGTCTTGAGCTTGTGCGTACCGGGCAGGGTCACCGCGTACGACCCCGGGCCGGTGGACTCGCAGGCGAGGTCCCGCTCCGCGCAGACGGACTCGATCAGTGCACCGAGGTCGCTCATCCGGCCAACTCTACGACGATCACCACCGCGTCGCCGGGAGGGACCGGACCGGTGGGCCGAGCCAGTCCTGCGCTCAACAGCAGGAGGCGGTGAGTTCTGCGGTGAGGCCGGCCCGGTTATCGGCGATCGCCTCACCGTAGACGCTGAGCAGGCCGGCGGCCGTGCGATGCCAGGAGAAGGCTCGGGCATGCCGGGCGGCTCCGACGGACAACTCCGCCCGTCGGGCCCGGTCGGGCAACAGGCGGGCCAGCGTACCCGCCCAGTCCGCCGGGTCGTGTCCGCGCACCAGCACCCCGCTGACCTGGTCACGCACCGCGGTGACCAGTCCGCCGACGGCGGCGGCCACGACGGGCGTACCGCAGGCCTGGGCCTCCAGTGCGACCAGGCCGAAGGATTCGTTGTACGACGGCACCGCGACCAGGTCGGCCGCCTGGTACAGCAGGGGCAGTTCCACTCCGGTGCGCGGCGGCAGGAAGTGCACTCGGTCGGTGACGCCGAGCGAGGCGGCCAGTTCGATAAGCGCGGTTGGCCGGTCCAGCCCGGTGCCGCTGGGCCCGCCGCAGATCACCACCGCCACCTCACGGGCCAGCTCGGGATCCCGCGCCCGGAGGGCGGCGATCGAGCGGATGAGAACGTCGGGCGCCTTCAGCGGCTGGATCCGCCCGACGAAGGCGACCAGATGACCACGGGTCGGCAGGCCCAGCCGAACCCGGGCGGCGGTGGTCGCCGCGTCCCGGTCGCCGACAGCGGGACGGAACCGCTCCAGATCCACCCCGGGCTCGACCACCGTCACCCGAGTGGGGTCCGCGTCGTACCGGCCGATCAGGTCCCGCGCCTCGACCCGGGTGTTCGCCACCAGCCGGTCCGCCTCCGCGACCACCTGCTCCTCACCGATCACGCGCGCCTTCGGCTCCGGCCGGTCACCGGCAGCGAGCTGCGCGTTCTTCACCTTGGCGAGGGTGTGCGCGGTGTGCACCAGCGGCACCCCCCAGCGGTCCTTGGCCAGCCAGCCGACCTGCCCGGAGAGCCAGTAGTGGGAGTGGATGAGGTCGTAGTGGCCCGGCGGGCGGGCCGCCTCGGCGCGCAGCACGCCCGCGGTGAACGCGCAGAGCTGGCCGGGCAGTTCCTCCTTGGTCAGGCCCTCCAGCGGGCCGGCCATCACGTGCCGGACGTGCACTCCGGGGGCCACCTCCACCACCGGCGGCAGGTCGCCCGAGGTGGCCCGGGTGAAGATCTCGACCTCGACGTTCGCCTCGGCCAGTCGCCGGGACACCTCCAGGATGTAGACGTTCATGCCGCCCGCGTCCCCGGTGCCCGGCTGGTGCAACGGTGAGGTGTGTACCGACAGTGTCGCGATCCGCCGGGGACGCGGCCACGGCAGGGAACCTCGCTGACGACCGACACCGGTGTGCTCTTCCGCCACTTCCGCTCCCTTTGCCACGGTTGATGCCGTCCCCGCACGACCGGCGCTTCTGCGTCAACACTCCGCGCCGGATGTCATCTTCCCGATCGGCGACGGGTAATACGTCGGGCAGGCCTTCGGGCGTGACCGACCTCATGGCGACCGTGCCGCCCGCCATCCGATGGCGGGGGGCGAGAATGGCCGGATGAGTCGTGTCGCGATCGTCACCGGAGCATCCAGCGGGATCGGCGCCGCCACCGCCCGGCGGCTCGCGGACGAGGGGTTCCACGTGCTCGCCGCGGCGCGGCGTACCGACCGCCTGGCCGAACTGGTCGCGGAGATCACCGCAGCCGGCGGCTCCGCCACCGCGGTGCGCTGTGACGTCACCTCCGACGGGTCGGTGGCCGACCTCGCCCGGGCCGCGCAGCAGGCCGGCGGGCCGGTGACCCTCCTGGTGAACAACGCGGGCGGGGCACGTGGGCTGGATCCGGTGGAGTCCGGCGCGGTCGGTGACTGGCAGTGGATGTACGACGTCAATGTGCTCGGCACGCTGCGGGTCACCCAGGCGCTGTTGCCAGCGCTGGAGAGTTCCGGGTCCGGCACCGTCGTCGTCGTCTCGTCGACCGCCGGCTTCACCGTCTACGAGGGTGGGGGCGGCTACACCGCAGCCAAGCACGCACAGACCGCGATCGCGGGCACGTTGCGGCTGGAGTTGTGCGGGCGCCCGGTGCGGGTGATCGAAATCGACCCGGGCATGGTGAAGACCGACGAGTTCTCGTTGACCCGCTTCAACGGGGACGTCGAGCGGGCGGAGGCGGTCTACGCCGGGGTCGCGGAGCCGCTGCTCGCCGAGGACGTCGCCGACTGCATCGCCTGGTGCGCCACCAGACCGCAGCACGTCAACGTGGACCGTCTCGTGGTCCGGCCGCTGGCCCAGGCCGCCCAGCACAAGGTGCACCGGACGGGCTGACGGTGACGCCGGCGTCCCGGCCGCTCGGCGCGGCGACCCGGGGAACCACGAATCCCAACCGGCTCCGCCGGGTCGACAACTGGGTCGTGGAGACCTGCGCTGATCCGCTGCGCGCCGCGCCAGACCCGCTTGTGGTGGACCTCGGCTACGGCGCGACCCCGGTGACCGCGGTGGAGCTGCGGGACCGGCTCGCCGCCCGGGTCCGCCCGGACGTGCGGGTGGTCGGGCTGGAGATCGATCCGGTACGCGTCGCCGACGCGCAGCCCGCCGCCGACCCACCCGGGCTCACCTTCGCCCGGGGCGGCTTCGAACTGGCCGGTCTGCGTCCCACCCTGGTCCGCGCGTTCAACGTGCTGCGCCAGTACGACGAGAGCGAGGTGGCCGGCGCGTGGGCCACGATGTGCGCCGGGCTGGCGCCGCGTGGGCTGCTGGTGGAGGGTACCTGCGACGAGCTGGGACGCCTCGGCGGGTGGGTGCTGCTCGATGCCGACGGACCGCGCTCGCTGACCCTGTCCGCTCGGCTGACGACGCTGGAAAGTCCGGCCGAGCTGGCCGAACGGCTACCGAAGGCGCTGATCCACCGCAACGTACCGGGCGAGCGGATCCACGACCTGATCCGGGCCCTGGACGACGCCTGGCGGGCCGCTGCCGGCTACGCCCCCTTTGGCCCGCGCCAACGTTGGTTGCACACCGTGTCGGCTGTCCGCGCCCAGGGCTGGCCCGTCCTCGGCCGCCCCCGCCACTGGCGCCACGGCCACCTCACCGTCCCCTGGCCCGCAGTCTCCCCCACCTGAACGAGCCCGGCGGACACGGAGTTGATCAAGACGTTTGCGTCAGCTTCCGCGCGGAAGCTGACGCAAACGTCTTGATCAACCCGGTCAGAGGGTGCAGTTGATGAGGACGGGTTCGGGGTGGAGGGTTACGCCGAAGCGGGACTGGACGCCGTCGCGGATCTCGCGGGCCAGGGTGAGCAGGGCCTTGGTGCTGGCGTTGCCGGTGGGGTTGGTCAGGGCGAGGGTGTGCTTGGTGGAGATGGCCGTGCCCTCGGGGCCGGGATACCCCTTGCCGAAACCGGCCTTGTCGATCAGCCAGGCGGCGCTGACCTTGACCACGCCGCCGGCACCGGGCCACGCCGGCGGCTCACCCAGCCCGTTGGCCCGCTGCCGCAACTGTTCGTACGCGGCGGCGTCGAGGACCGGATTGGTGAAGAACGAGCCGACGGAGCGGGTGTCGGGGTCGCCCGCGTCGAGCACCATGCCCTTGCCCGCGCGCAGTCCCAGCACCGTGGTCCGGGCCTGGTCCAGTGGCACCCGGTCACCGACCTCGACGCCGAGCGCCCGGGCCAGCTCCGCGTAGCGCACCGGGCCGGACAGCGGCGAACGGGCCAGCCGGAAGTCCACCGAGAGCACCACCCAGCGCTCGTTGTACTTGAAGATGCTGGACCGGTAGGCGAAGCCGCAGTCGGCGGCCTCGACCTGCCCGACCGCGCCGGCCGTCCGGTCGTAGACCTGCACGGCGGTGATGGTCTCGGCGACCTCCTGCCCGTACGCCCCGACGTTCTGGATCGGCGTGGCACCGGTCGAGCCGGGGATGCCGGACAGGCACTCCAGCCCTGACCAGCCGTTGCGTACCGTCGCGGCGACCAGGTCGTCCCACGGCTCGCCGGCCTCGACCCGTACCGTCACGGTCTGCTCGTCCTCGGTGAGCACCCGCAGCCCCCGGGAGCGGACGAGCACCACCGTGCCGGGGAAGCCACCGTCACCGATCACCACGTTGCTACCGCCGGCGATCAGGAGGATCTCGGCGCCCGCCTCGCGTACCCGGCTGACGATCTCGTCGGCGTTTGTGGCGCTGACCACCCGGCCGGCGGGCCCACCCAGGCACAATGTGGTGTATTGCGCCAGATCGTCCGTGCTGGCGGGTTGCGCGGCGGCTGTCGGCTGGGCGTAGACGTCAGACACGCCTCTCACCCTAGGCTGAGGGGTAGCCGTGGCACCCACTGGTGGCCCGGTCACCCCCGGGAGGATGGCGATGAGCAGATTGCACGGCACCAAGGATTTCTGGATCGGCGCGCTCCGGGCGGAGGGCCCGGCGTTCGCCGCCGCGGTGGCCGAGGCACCGCCCGAGACACCTGTGCTGTCCTGCCCCGGTTGGACCGTGACCGACCTGACCCGCCATCTCGCCGGCGTCTACCGGTGGGTGCATGCCGTGGCCGGCTCAGGCGACCCGTCGGCACCACAGCAGAGCCGGTCACAGCCGGTCGAGCCGGCGGCGGACGTCACCGCCGTGCAGCAGTGGCAGCAGGCGTACGACGAACTGATGGCGCTCTTCGACTCCCTCGACCCGGAGGCGCCGGCTTGGAACTGGGCTCCGCAGCCGAAGAAGGCGGGCTTCTGGCCACGTCGGATGGCCCATGAGACGGCGGTGCACCGCTGGGACGCCCAGCTCGCCATTGCCGCAGGTGAGCCGGTCGAGGCCAAGCTCGCGGCCGACGGGGTGAGCGAGGTGCTGGACACCTGGCTGCCGGCGGGCCGCCGCAGGTCGGGCGGCCCGTGGGCGGGCGTGGTCCGGTTGACCGCCACCGACGCCGACCAGGAGTGGTATCTGCGGCTGCGCGGCGAGGGGGTGGCCCTGCTCGACACCGGCACCATCCTCGACCACGACGACCACCATGCCCGGGTGCAGGTCACCGGCACCGCCAGCGACCTGCTGCTGGCGCTCTGGGGCCGGGTCAGCTTCGACACCCTGACCGTCTCCGGCGACCGCACCCTGCTCGACGGCGTACGCACCGGCTGACCCCCGCCCACCCTCGTCGATCATGAGGTTGGGCGGCAGTTGATCTCTCCGGTTGCCGCCAACCTCATGATCAATCAGTGCGGGTGGGCGGCGGTCCGGTTGTGGCCATTCTGTGATGGAGGCTGAGAGAGCGCTCTCTTGACACGGTCCCGGGGCGGACCGCAGGCTACGAGAGAGCGCTCTCAGAACCTTCTACCACCACCCCGACCTGAGAGGGGTCATCAGACAATGGGCACATTCCCGCGTCACCGCCTCGCGGCGGTCGCTCTGGCCGCCACCGGCGTCCTGCTCGTCAGCAGCGGCTGCGGCGGCGGCGACGAGGCCGCCGGGGACGGCAAGATAACGCTCACCGTCGACGTCTTCGGGCAGTTCGGCTACGAGCAGCTCTACCAGCAGTACATGGACGCCAACCCCAACATCAAGATCGTCGAGCGGGGCACCGGCGGCAACCTCGACGAGTACTCACCGAAGCTGACCCAGTGGCTAGCCGCGGGCAAGGGCGCCGGTGACGTCGTGGCCATCGAAGAGGGCCTGATGGTCGAGTACAAGGCCAACCCGGACAACTTCGTGAACCTGCTCGACCACGGCGCCGCCGACCTCAAGGGCAACTTCCTGGAGTGGAAGTGGAACCAGGGGCTCACCGCCGACGGCCAGAAGCTGATCGGGCTCGGCACCGACGTGGGCGGCATGGCCATGTGCTACCGCACCGACCTGTTCGAGAAGGCGGGCCTGCCGACCGACCGTGAGCAGGTCTCCGCACTCTGGCCGACCTGGGAGGACTACATCGCCACCGGCGAGAAGTTCAAGGCCGCCAACACCGGCGCGTCGTTCCTGGACGCGGCCACCAACACCTTCAACACCATCGTGCTCCAGACGGCCGGCAACGCGCAGGGCTACCACTACTACGACACCAGCGACAACCTGGTGGTCGACACCAACCCGGCGGTCAAGCAGGCCTGGGACATCACCATGAACATCGTCAACGCCGGCCTGTCCGGCAAGTACGGTTCCTGGTCCGAGGAATGGGTCTCCGCCTTCAAGCAGGCCAAGTTCGCCACCATCGCCTGCCCCGCCTGGATGACCGGCGTGATCGAGGGCAACGCCGGGCCGGAGGCCAAGGGCAAGTGGGACATCGCCCGGGTGCCGGGCAACGGTGGCAACTGGGGCGGCTCGCACCTGGCGGTGCCGCAGCAGAGCAAGCACCAGGACGAGGCGGTCAAGCTGGTCAAGTTCCTGACCAGCGCCGAGGGTCACATCGGCGCCTTCAAGGCCAAGGGTCCACTGCCGTCCTCGCCGCAGGCGCTGGACGACCCCGCCATCACCGAGGCCACCAACGCGTACTTCTCCGACGCACCGGTCGGCAAGATCTTCGGCGAGGGCGCGAAGACCCTGAAGCCGGTCTACATGGGCCCGAAGAACCAGGCCGTCCGCACCGAGGTGGAGAACGCGGTCCGCACCGTCGAGCTGGGCCAGCGTAGCCCCGACCAGGGCTGGCAGGACGCGATCAACAACGCCAAGAAGGCCGCCGCCAAGTAACCGGCCCGACGGCCCCATCCCCGCCGCCGGTCCAGGTCCGCCGCGTCGTACGCGTACGGCGGCTCGCCCTGGGCCGGCGCGGGGCGGGGGCGTGGAAAGGAGTCAACGGGTCATGGCGTTGCAACTCGACGCGCGACCGCCGGCCAGACCGGCGCCGCGGGACAGCCGCCCGTCCCGGGCCGGCCGGCTGAGCCGGATCGACGCGAAGTACTCGCCCTACCTCTACATCGCCCCGTTCTTCGTGATCTTCGCGATCTTCGGGGCCTGGCCGCTGGCGTACACCTTCTGGGTCTCCCTGCACGACTGGGACCTGCTCGGCAGCAATCCCACATTCGTCGGCGCGGACAACTACACCCGGCTGCTGGCGGACAGCGACTTCTGGCACTCGGTGGTCAACACCCTCGGCATCTTCGTCATCAGCACGCTCCCCCAGCTGCTCGCCGCGCTCTGGCTGGCGAACCTGCTCAACCGGCAGCTGCGGATGCGTACCGGTTGGCGGATGGCGGTGCTGGTGCCCAACGTCACCTCCACGGCAGCCGTGGCGATCGTGTTCGGCGTGCTGTTCGGCCGTGAGTTCGGCATGGTCAACTGGCTGCTCGACCTGGTCGGCGTCGACGGCATCGAGTGGAAATCCAACCGGTTCGCCTCCTGGGTGGCCATCTCAACGATGGTCGACTGGCGCTGGACCGGCTACAACGCGCTGATCTTCCTGGCCGCCATGCAGGCCATCCCCCGCGACCTCTACGAGGCGGCGGCGATCGACGGCGCGAACCGGGCCCGGCAGTTCTGGACCATCACTGTGCCGCTGCTCAAGCCGACGATCATCTTCTGCGTCATCATCTCCACCATCGGCGGCCTGCAACTGTTCACCGAGCCCCGGCTGTTCCATTCCGGCACCAACGCGATCCGGGGCGGGCCGCTTCGCGAGTCGCAGACGATGACCATGTACATGTTCGAGAACGCCTTCGCGCCGTACTACAACTTCGGCTACGGGTCGGCGGTCGCCTGGCTGCTCTTCGCCCTGATCGCCATCGTCGCGGCGATCAACGTACTGATCATCCGCCGGCTCGGCGCCGGCGCCCGGCCGGACACCGGCAAGCGGAAGGGAGGCTCCCGATGAGCGAGCGCAGCGAGGTGGCGCGGGTGAGCGAGCGCAGCGAGCGAACAATTCGGCTCAGTGCTGGTAAAGCTCATCGGGACGCCGAGCGAAGCGAGGTGGCGCGATGAGCCAGTTGTGGCGGGCGAGCCCGCTCACCTACTTCGCACTCGTCGCCGCCGGGGTCCTGTCGGTCTTTCCGATCTACTGGATGTTCGTGGTGGCCAGCCGGTCCAGCGATGCGATGGGCCAGCTGCCACCGCCGGTGACGCCCGGCGGCAACCTGGGGGCCAACATCTCCCGGCTGTTCGCCAACACCGACGCCTACTTCCTGACCGGTCTGATCAACTCGGCGATCGTCGCGATCACGGTCACCGCCTCCGTGGTGTTCTTCTCCACCCTCGCCGGGTTCGCCTTCGCCAAGCTGCGGTTCCGGGGCAGCAACGCACTTTTGATGATCATCATTGCCACGATGATGGTGCCCACCCAACTGGGCGTGATTCCGTTGTACATCCTGATGACGAAGTTCAACCTGAACGACCGGCTGCCGGCGGTGATCATGCCCGCACTGGTCACCGGTTTCGGGGTGTTCATGATGCGGCAGTACGCCGGGCAGGCGGTCAGCAGCGAGCTGATCGAGGCAGCCCGGGTGGACGGTTGCGGCACCGCCCGCATCTACTGGAACGTGGTGGTGCCGGCGCTGCGGCCGGCCGCCGCCGTCCTCGGCCTGCTCACCTTCATGACCACCTGGAACGACTTCCTCTGGCCGTACGCGGTGCTCAACGACCCGGAGAATCCCACCGTGCAGCTATCGTTGCGGGCCCTGTCTGACGGCTACTACCAGGACATGTCCCAGGTCTTCACCGGCACGGCCATCGCCACGCTGCCCCTGCTGCTGGTATTCGTCCTGTTCGGCCGCCAGATCATCGGCGGGATCATGGAAGGTGCGGTCAAGGCGTGACTGAGTTGAGATTTCCGGACAACTTTCTCTGGGGTGCGGCCACTGCGGCGTACCAGATCGAGGGGGCGGCCCGCGACGACGGGCGCGGTGAGTCGATCTGGGACACCTTCAGCCGTACGCCGGGCAAGGTGCACGCCGGCCACACCGGCGACGTCGCCTGCGACCACTACCACAGGTACGCCGACGACGTCGCGCTGATGGCGGAGCTGGGTTTGCAGGCGTACCGCTTCTCGGTTTCCTGGCCCCGCATCCAGCCCGACGGCAGCGGCCCGGTCAACCCGCGCGGCCTTGACTTCTACGACCGGCTGACGGACGCGCTGCTGGGCCGGGGCATCGATCCGATCATCACGCTCTACCACTGGGATCTGCCGCAGACCCTTCAGGATCGCGGCGGTTGGACCAGCCGGGACACCGCCGAGCACTTCGCCACCTACGCCTCCGCGTTGTACGCCCGCCTCGGTGACCGGGTCGGCACCTGGACCACGCTCAACGAGCCGTGGTGCTCGGCGTACCTCGGCTACGGCAACGGTGTGCACGCCCCCGGGGTGCAGGATCCGGGCGCGGCCTTCAGCGCCGTACACCATCTGCTGCTGGCGCACGGCCTGGCGACCCAGGCGTTGCGCGCGGCCGGCGCCGGCCGGGTCGGCGTCACGCTCAATCCCGCCGACGTATGCCCGGCCGATCCCAACAGCGCGGCCGACGCCGCCGCCGCACGCCTGGTCGACGGCCTGCACAACCGGATCTTCCTCGATCCGCTGCTGGTCGGCGGGTACCCGGACGACATCCGGGAGCATGTGGCGCGGTTCGTCGAACCCACCTTTGTGCAGGACAACGACGAGAAGATCATCGCGGCGCCGATCGACCTGCTCGGGATCAACTACTACGCGCCCACCTACGTCGCCGGCCGGACGGACGGTGCCGGTGGTGGCGGGGCGTACCCCGGCACCGAGGGACAGGTGCAGTTCCTGGCACCGGTCGGGCCGCTCACCGACATGGGCTGGATGATCGAGCCGGCCGGACTGACCCGGCTGCTGGAGCGCATCGCCACCGACTACCCGGCGGTACCGCTGCTGATCACCGAGAACGGCGCGGCTTTCCCGGACAAGACCGCCGACCCGACGACCCCGCTCCAGGACTCGGACCGGATCGCCTACCTCGACGGCCACCTGCGCGCCGCGCACGAGGCCATCGCCCGGGGCGTCGACCTGCGCGGCTATCTCGTATGGTCATTGCTTGACAACTTCGAGTGGGCCGAGGGGTACCGTAAGCGATTCGGCATCGTGCACGTCGACTACCTCACTCAGCGGCGTACACCGAAGTCCAGCGCCCGGTGGTACCAGGAGGTGATCTCCCGGAACGGGCTGTGACGAGGTGGTGGTTTCTCCGATGACGGGGGCGCAACGGCCCACTCTGGAAGCGGTGGCACGACGGGCCGGTGTGTCCCGGGCCACCGTCTCCCGGGTGGTCAACGGCTCGACCACGGTCGCCGAGCCGATCCAGGAGGCGGTCCGTCAGGCGGTCGCCGAGCTTGGGTACGTGCCGAACCTGGCCGCACGCACCCTGGTCACCCAGCGGACCGACTCGATCGCCCTGGTGATGCCGGAGGAGGCCACCCGGGTCTTCTCCGACGACCAGGTGTTCCCGGGGATCATCCGGGGCGCGGCACAGGAGTTGGAGGCCGCCGACAAGCAGCTGGTGCTGATGCTGGCCGGGTCGCCGGCCGGGCATGAACGGGTCGCCCGGTACACCACCGGTCGGCACGTCGACGGGGTGCTGTTCGCCTCGCTGCACGGGGCAGATCCGCTGCCCGCCCGACTGGCCGCGCTGGGCATCCCGGTGGTGTGCAGCGGCCGACCGCTCGACGGGGCGGACGTGCCGTACATCGACGTCGACCAGGTCGGCGGGGTCACCCGGGCGGTACGGCACCTGATCGACAGCGGCCGGCGTCGGATCGCCACCATCGCCGGACCGCAGGACATGGTCGCCGGCATCGAGCGGCTGGCCGGCTACCGGGACACCGTCGCCGCCGCCGGGCTGCCCGAGATGGTGGCGGTCGGCGATTTCACCCGCGAGTCCGGAGCGGCGGCGATGCGGGAGTTGCTCGCCGCCCACCCCGACCTGGACGCCGTCTTCGCCGCGTCGGACCTGATGGCCCACGCCGCCCTGCGTACGCTCCGCGAGGCGGGACGTCGGGTACCCGAGGACGTGGCGGTGATCGGCTTCGACGACATCGAGACCGCCGCGTACACCGATCCGCCGTTGACCACCGTCCGGCAACCGATAGTGGAGCTGGGTCGGCAGGGCACCCGGCTGCTGCTCCGCCTCGCCGCTGGGGAGGACGTCGAGCCGGCGCTCATCCTGCCCACCGAGCTGATCATCCGCGAATCCGCCTGAACCCGGGTACGTTTCTTGTCGCCCGGGCGACAAGAAACGTACCCACCGCCTGGGTGCTGCGTCGGGCGTAGCGGAGGTAGGGGTGGGAAAGCGGGCGCGGAGGTCCGTCGGGTTTGGTTAGCCTGCCGCGCATGCCTGAACCGTCCGCGCTGATCCGTCCCGCACATCCCGACGACGCCCCAGCCGTGGTGGCGCTGCGTACCCTCGTGTTTCCCTTCCTGATCCGGGGTGTCGCGTCCACCCGGCAGCTGATCTCGACGCCACCGGCGGAGCAGCACTGGGGCGGTTTCGTCGCCGAGGTCGACGGGGAGGTCATCGGTTGGGTGTCGGCGTCCCGCAACACCAACACCAGCGCAGCCGTTGGCGAGGTGTCCCTGCTGCACGTGCACCCGGACCAGCGGCGACGCGGGATCGGCGGGGCACTGCTGGGCCGGGCGCTGGAGCACCTCGCGCCGCTCGGCCTGAACCGGCTACGGGGCCGTACGCTGCCGGAGGCGCTGCCGTTCGCCCGCCGGCACGGCTTCATCCCGAGTCGTCAGGAGCACTTCTCGGCTCTGGAGCTGCACGCGCTGCCACCGCTGCCACCGGTCCCTGACGATGTCCGGGTGGTCCCGCTGGCCGAGGTCGACCCCCGCCGGGTCCACCGGGTGGACGTGCTGGCCAGCGCCGACGAGCCGGGTGACGTGACTTCCGACGCCATCGGATATGCCACCTGGTGCGCCGACACCTGGGACAACGTCGGGCTGGACCGGGAGGCCAGCATGGGCGCCGAGGTCGACGGCGAGTTGGTGGCGATCAGCCTGGTGAAGCGGGACGGCGCACGAATGTGGTCGGACTACACCGGCACCGTGCCGGACTTCCGCGGCCGAGGGCTGGCCCGGTTGGCGAAGCTGGCCGCACTACATCGGGCGGCGGCGCGCGGCGTCACCGTCGCGTACACCGGAAACGACGCGGCGAACGCGGCGATGCTGGCGGTCAACGACCGGCTCGGCTACCGGCGGGTGGCCAGGCAGTGGTCCTGCGTACGCGAGATGCGCTAACCCTCCGCGTACACCCGGTCGGCGATCGCGTGGGTGTCGGCGCCGAAGAGCACCAGCCGAGCCACGGTGATGTTCGTCGGGGTTGCCGCGCGCAGCACCGACAGGGCCTGACGGACGGCGTCCTCGACCGGCCAGCCGTAGACCCCGGCGGAGATCAGCGGGAAGGCGATGCTTGCCGCGCCCAGTTCGTCCGCGACAGCGAGGCTGTTGGTGTAGCAGGCGCGCAGCAGCGCGGCACGGTCCTCGGTGTCCGACCAGACCGGGCCGACGGTGTGCACCACCCAACGCGCCGGCAGGTCACCTGCCGTGGTGGCCACCGCCTGTCCGGTCGGCAGGCCCCGCCCGTAGCGCGAGGCGCGCAGCGCGCGGCACTCAGCGAGGATCGCCGGTCCGCCCCGGCGGTGGATGGCGCCGTCGACTCCCCCGCCGCCCAGCAGCGACGAGTTCGCCGCGTTCACCACCACGTCCACCTGTTCGGTGGTGATGTCTCCCGCTACCAGGGCGATGTGCATGTCAGCCCTCCGTGATGGGTTGGCCGAGGGAGCGGCGGGCCAGCAGGGTGGCGCCGGCCACCGCGGCCGGCATCAGCAGTACCGCGCCGAGTGGGATCAGGAAGCAGACGAAGACCGCGACTCCGAAGCCGAGTGAGGTGGGTCGGTCCACCTTCAGTGCCGCGCGCCGGTGCGGCAGTCGCTTGCCGCGCCGGGAGAAGGGCGCGCCGGTCAGCTCCACGGCGAGCAGCCAGCCGCCCACCAACGCGCCGATGACCGGCACCACGGTCTGCCCGACCACCGGAATGAAACCGGCGGCGAACAACGGCACGCCGAACAACGCCGCCAGGGCGACCAGCCGGAGCGAGTCGGCGGCGCTGCGACGCAGCGACGGCCAGAACGGGACCTCGACCTCGTCCGGCGTACCGCCGTAGCGCCGCTCGACCCGCTCGGAGATCTTCTCGTAGAAGGGATCGCCGATGACCAGGGTGACTGCCGTGAAGGTGAGAACGGTGAGCAGGCCACCGAGACCGAGGAAGGCCAGCGCGGCGATCACCCGGACCACGCTGCGCGGTGTCGCCGCCCAGTCGTCGGCGAACGGAGTGGCCGCAGCGGCCAGGTCGCCGACGAAGAAGACCAGGAGAGCGTACGCGGTCGCGAAGATCGCCCCGGAGATCAGCGCCGGGACGACGCCGAGCAGCATCAGACCTGGGCTGCGTACGTACAGGCCGATGCCCCGCAGGAGCAGCGTGGCCCCGCCGACGAAGCGGCGGCCCGCGCCCACGGCGGTGGAGGGAAGCTCGGATGCGTGCACGTCCAGGAGCGTAGTCACTCGTCGGCGCATCCACCGGTTGACGGATCGCCGGAATCAACCGGAGCTGACCAAGGTCACCTACAGCCGGTCGATTCGTCGCCGGCCGCCTCCCGCGACGCTTGAGCGGTACCCGGAACTGACGACGAGAGGCGGCTGCCATGCCGGTCATCGAGGTGACCAGCCTGCACAAGCGGTACGGCGAGGCGGTGGCGGTGGCGGACGTGTCCTTCGACGTCGAGGCCGGCGAGATCTTCGGCGTACTCGGCCCGAACGGCGCCGGCAAGACCACCACTGTGGAGTGTGTCGCCGGGCTGCGCGTCCCAGACGGGGGCGGGGTGTCGGTCCTCGGGCTCGACCCTCGCCGGGACGCCACCCGGCTGCGCCAGCTGGTGGGGGTGCAACTTCAGGAGAGCCAGTTGCCCGACCGGCTCCGGGTGGCCGAGGCGTTGGAGCTCTACGCGTCGTTCTACCGCGAGCCGGCCGACCCGACGCAGCTCATCGGCGAGTTGGGCCTCGACGAGAAGCGGAACACCCCGTACGAGAAGCTATCCGGCGGTCAGAAGCAGCGGCTCTCAATCGCGTTGGCGCTGGTCGGCAACCCGCGGATCGCCATTCTGGACGAGTTGACCACCGGGTTGGATCCGCAGGCACGCCGGGACACCTGGGGTCTGATCGAGCGGGTCCGGGATCGCGGGGTGACCATCCTGCTGGTCACCCATTTCATGGAGGAGGCCGAGCGGCTCTGTGACCGCCTCGCGGTGATCGACAAGGGGCGGGTTGTGGCCCTGGACACCCCGGCCGGGCTGGTTTCGGCCGTAGCACCCGAGCAGCGCATCCGGTTCCGCCCGTCCACTCCACTGGACGACCGGCTGCTGACCGGCCTGCCGCAGGTCACGGCCGTGACGCGCAGCGGCAGCCAGATCGTGGTGACCGGCACCGGTGACGTGCTGCACGCGGTCACCTCGGTGCTCGCCCGCCACCAGATCACCGCCGCCGAACTACGGCTGGAGCAGGCCACGCTTGACGACGCGTTCGTCGAGCTGACCGGGCGCCGGTTCGTCGACTGAAGGGGACACGATGCACGCCTTCGGCCAGATCCTCAGGACTGAAGCAAAGCTCTACCTACGGGACATTCCGACGCTGATGCTCACCGTCGCCCTGCCCACCCTGATCCTGGTGGTGCTCGGGCTGATTCCGTCGCTTCGGGAACCCAGCCCCGAATTCGGCAACCAGTCCTTCGTCACGTACTTCACCCCCTCGCTGCTGGTCGTCACGCTGGCCATGGTTGGCATCAACGCCCTGCCCACCGTGCTGGCCACCTACCGGGAGCGCGGCATCCTGCGCCGGCTGGCCACCACCCCGGCAAGTCCGCTGGCGCTGCTGACCGCTCAACTCGTGCTGGCCCTGGTGGGCATCCTGGCCAGCGCGGTGCTCCTCGCGGTGATCGCCCGACTGGCGTTCGGCACCCCGTTGCCGCAGCACCCGCTCGGGTTCGCGGTGGCGCTCGTCCTGGGTACGGCCGCTCTGCTCGCGGTGGGGCTGCTGGTGGCGGCGGTCGCGCCCACCGCCAAGGCGGCCCAGGCGCTGGCGGTACCACTGTTCATGGTGACGATGTTCTTCGGCGGGGTGTACCTGCCCCGGTTCCTGCTGCCCGACTTCCTCGCCGACATCGGCGCCTACACCCCGCCCGGGGTCCAGGCGCTGCTCGACGCCTGGACCGGCACCGCACCGCACCCGCTGCACCTGGGGATAATGGCCGTGATCGCCGTGGCGGCCGGCGCCGCTGCGGCGAGGCTGTTCCGCTGGGAGTGAGCGCATGGTGAGCGGGGACGGGATGACCTACGGCGGGGACGGCTCGACGGCCAGCCGCGACGACACCCTGCCCGCCGACGACTGGCTAACCCACTGGCGGGCGCGGGAGGCGCGGCTGCACCGGGTGCTGCCCTACGGCGGCCTGCTCGTGGGCTCGCTGCTGGCCGCCTTCGCGCCGGCACCGCGTGGGCTGCCGATGCCGCTCACCTTGGTGATCGCCGGGCTGACCGCCTGCTGGGTCACCTGGTATGTCGTGCTGTCTCCTCAGTGGCAGGGACAGCAGCGGTCGATGGCGGTCTACTACGTCGGGCTGCTCGCCTTCGCCGCCGTTTTGGTGGCCGCGAGCCCGTGGTACGGCTTCTTCGCCTGGGTCGGATTTCTGCACGCCTTCCTCGTGCTCAACGGACGATGGCGGTTCGCCGGTATGGCCGCGACAGCCGTGCTGGTGGCCACCGCGCAGGGCGGCGGTCTGCCGTCCTCGTGGTCGAACTGGCCGCTGTGGCTGGTGTTGGTGCTTGTCAACCTGGTCCTGGCCGGTGCGGTGAGCTGGTTCAACCTGGTCGGTGAGCGGGAGGACGCCAGGCGTAAGCGGTTGGTTGCCGAACTCGCCGCCGCCAACCGCCAGCTCGCCGAGACGGTGCGGGAGAACGAAGGACTGCACGCCCAGCTCCTCACCCAGGCCCGCGAGGCCGGCGTACTGGACGAGCGGCAGCGGATGGCTCAGGAGATCCACGACACCTTGGCCCAGGGCCTGACCGGCATCATCACCCAGCTGGAGGCGGCCGAGCAGACCCGCGACCGCTCCGCCGACTGGCGACGCCACATGGACAACGCCCTGGCGCTGGCCCGGGAGAGCCTCACCGAAGCCCGCCGGTCGGTCCGGGCGCTGCGCCCCGAGCCGCTGGAGACGGCCCGCCTTCCCGACGCGCTCTCCGAGCTGGGTGAACGCTGGTCGGCAGTGCACGGGGTGACGGCCAGCGTCAGCACCACCGGGACGCCCCGCCCACTGCACCCGGAGATCGAGGTGACGCTGCTGCGGGCGGCGCAGGAGGCGTTGAGCAACGTGGCCCGGCACGCCGGCGCGTCCCGGGTCGGGCTCACCCTGTCGTACATGTCGGACGTGGTCACCCTCGACGTCCGCGACGACGGATCGGGATTCGACGTGGCCAACCAGTCGACCACCCCGGATCAGGACGGAAGCTACGGCCTGACCGCAATGCGGCAGCGGGTCAACCGGGTCGGTGGCCAGGTCGCCGTCGAGTCCGAACCGGGTGGCGGGACCGCCGTCTCGGCCTCCGTGCCGGCCCTGCCCGGAGCCGCCGCATGACCGATCCGGTACGCCTGCTCATCGTGGATGATCATCCAGTGGTGCGGGACGGACTGCGCGGCATGTTCGCCGGCGACCCTGGATTCGAGGTGGTCGGCGAGGCGGCGGACGGCGCCGAGGCGCTGACGATGGCCGCCCGGCACCACCCCGACGTGGTGCTGATGGACCTGCGGATGCCGGGGATGGACGGGGTGACCGCGATCGGTGGCCTCGTCGCGACGGACAGCCCGGCGAAGGTGCTGGTACTGACCACGTACGACACGGACGCGGACGTGCTCCCGGCGATCGAGGCCGGCGCCACCGGATACCTGCTCAAGGACGCGCCCCGCGACGAACTGGTCCGGGCGGTACGGGCCGCCGCCCGAGGCGAGTCGGTGCTCGCGCCAAGCGTGGCCGGCCGGTTGATGGGTCGCCTCCGGACGCCACGCCAACCGGCCGAGGAACCGCTGAGCCAGCGTGAGTTGGAGGTGCTCACCCTGGTCGCCCGGGGATCGTCGAACCGCGAGGCCGCGGCGCGCCTGTTCATCAGCGAGGCCACGGTGAAGACCCACCTGCTGCACGTCTACGCCAAGCTCGGGGTCAACGACCGGGCCGCCGCGGTGGCCGTCGCGTACGACCGGGGGTTGCTGACCCCCGGTGGCCGGTGAGCGTCGATGCGGGCGTCGCGATTGCTCTCCCTGCTGCTGCTGTTGCAGACCCGTGAGGCGCTGACGGCGGCGGAACTGGCCCGCGAGTTGGAGGTCTCCGAGCGGACGGTCTACCGGGACGTGCTGGCGCTCTCCGCCGCCGGGGTGCCGATCTACGCCGACCGGGGCCGGGCCGGCGGCTACCGGCTGCTCGGCGGCTACCGGACCCGGCTGACCGGGATGACCCGGGACGAGGCGGAGGCGCTCTTCCTGGCCGGGTTGCCCGGCCCGGCCGGTGACATGGGTCTCGCCGACGCCGTTGCGGCGGCGGAACTGAAGCTCCTCGCGGCGCTACCGCCGAGCCTGCGCGACGCCCCCGCGCGCACCGGCCAGCGGTTCCACCTGGACGTGCCCGGCTGGTTCCGGGAGACCGGGCCGCCGCCGTGGCTGAGCGACCTGGCCGGCGCGGTCTGGCGGGACCGGATGGTGCGGCTGCGCTACCGCCGCGGCGACCGCGAGGTCGAGCGGGAGCCGCACCCGTACGGGCTGGTCCTCAAGAGCGGGGTCTGGTATCTCGTGGCCCGGGTCGACGACGCGTACCGCACGTACCGGGTGGACCGGGTCACCCACGTCGAGGTGGGGACGGAGACCTTCGACCGGGACGCCGGCTTCGACCTGGCGGGGTACTGGCGGGAGCAGGCCGAGGCGTTCCTGCGAAGCATGCTCCGGGTCGAGGTGACGATCCGGTTGAGCCCCGCCGGCCTGCGCCGGCTCCGCTTCCTCGCCGACGCCCCCTTCGTGTACGAGGCGGCGGTCGCCGCCGCGGGCGAACCCGACGGGCAGGGTTGGGTGGTGACCCGCCTGCCCGTCGAGTCCGTCGAGGTGGCGTACACCCAACTGCTCGCGCTGGGGCCGGAGGTGGAGGTGATCGAGCCGCCGGAGCTACGGTCGCGGCTGGCCGAGGCGGCGATGAGCGCCGCCGCCCTGTACTCCACCGCCGACGACCGGTTCCCCGACCGGCCGGCGTAGTACGGCCGGTCGGGTGCACGCCGGTCGGGCCGCTCAGACGGGCGGACGCCGGGGCGGGAGGATCAGCGGTAACCCGTGGTGTCGGCGGGTTTGCCGGCGTCGACCACCTCGCTGAGGTAGCGGAAGGCGTCCGGTTGGGAGCCGTCGACGTCGGTGAAGCCGTACACCTTGGCCAGTTCTCCGGCGGAGACGGACCGACCGTTCCAGCGTGCCCGGTCCGGGTCGGCGGCGAGCGCGGCGACGGCTCGACCCACGAACGTCGGAGTCTCCGAGATGAGGAAGTGCGGGTCCTTGGCCGCGCCATCGCGCCAGTTGTCCTCGGTGACGCCGAAGTGCTCCAACATCGCCTCGGAGCGCATCCAGCCCGGGGTGAGCGCGACCGCCGTACCGCCGTGCGGCCTGACCTCGTGGGCCCAACTGAAGGCGAGCCGGTTGACCGAGGTCTTGGCCAGGTCGTAGAAGACCGACAGCCGGTAGTTCTCCTCGTTGTACGCCTTCGTACCGTCACCGATCTCCACCACCAGTCCGCCGGGCCGGCGGATCAGCAGGGGCAACGCGAAGTGGCTGGTGATCACGTGGGTGTGCACCGCCAGCCGCAGCATCCGGAAGCCGGCGTCGAGCGACTGCTCCCACACCGGCTTCTCCCAGGTGATCAAGGGGTCGGCACCCCACACGTCGTTCACCAGCACGTCAAGCTTGCCCTGCTCGGCGTCGATTCGCGCGACCAGGGCCTGCACCTCGTCGGGTACCAGGTGGTCGACCCGGACCGGGATGCCGGTGCCGCCGGCCGCGGTGACCAGTTCGGCGGTCTCCTCTATGGTCTCCGGGCGGTCCAGTTCGGAACGGCCGGCGCGGCTGCTGCGGCCGGTCGCGTAAACGGTGGCACCTGCGGCGCCTAGTTGCACGGCGATCTGCCGGCCGGCCCCCCGAGTGGCCCCGGCGACCAGCGCCACCTTTCCGATCAGCGGTTTAGTCATGCGCTCCACGCTGCCAGCAATACCTGCCATCTGGTGGCAGGTATTCGCGACTCGTCGCGACAGGGGCCGGCTGATCGACCCGGGAGGGCCACAATCCGGCTCGCGAGTTTCGGCATCCCGGGTCCTACCGCCCGCCGGATGCCCCGACATACCGCATGTCGCGCCCTCCCGCACGCCGGATGCCGCGGCATGCCGCATCCCACGGGTGGCGGGCGGGGGCGCTAGGTGGCACGCGACGGGCTAGCCGTTGAGGAAGTCGGAGATCCGGCTGCGGAGGTCGGCGCGCTCCGTCCAGAGGACACCGGGGCGGTCGTAGCGGTGCAGGGTGGCCCGGGGCAACGTGGCGGCGAGTTGTTCGGCCACCTCCACCGGATGCAGGTCGTCGCCCTCGGCGGCGATGACCAGTGCCGGCGCGGTCACCCGGGCGAGCACGCCGGCGTCGGGCAGTGGCGCCTGCTCCGGCAGGTCGATCAGCCCGGCGGCGAGGCCGTCGCGCAGCAGGTGGTCCAGCCGTTGCCGCAGATACGCCCAGCCGGCCGGCGTGTTGCGTACAGCCGGCGGCAGCTCGGTGGAGACGGCTTCCGCCACCGCCGAGGCGTCCCCGCTCTCCACAGCCGCCAGCAGTTCGGTCAGCCGCGCCCGGGCGACTGGTCCGCGCGGCCGGTCGAGCGCGGCGGGGAGGAAGAAGACGAGCCGCTCGAACCGCTCCGGGCTCTCGGCGAGCAGGCGGCACAGCGCACCGGCGCCCAGGCTGGCCCCGAAGGCGCGCGTCGCGCCGCTGAGGTCGGCTATCGCCCGCAGATCGCGGGCCAGGTCCAGGTAGCTCCACGGCCCGTCGGGCGCGTCGGAACGGCCGTGGCCACGGAACTGGAAGAAGACCCGGCGACCGGTGACCCCGCTGCCGAAGGGTCGGGTGGTGGCGATGCCGTTGGCCAGCCCGTGCGCGAAGACGGTGACCGGGTCACCAACACCGGTGACCAGCCGCTCCAGACGTACGCCGTGCGGGGTGGCGACCAGTTCCGTTTCCGGGTCGGGTAACGGCGGTCGGCCGGTCCGCGGGGCACCCGGGCCGGGACCCCAGCTGCGTGGCCCGCCGTCCGGCGGTGGTGGCCAGCGGAAAGATCTCACCAGGACCCTCTGTTGTCGCCTAGGTCACGTAGTCCGACCCGGACGTCGAGCAGATAGATCAGAGCCGCCGCCACACCGATCAGCCCGAAGATGCTGAGGGTGGAGCGGGTGAGCAGGGTGAGCAGGAGAGTGACCGCCAGGATCGCGATCCAGCCGCCCTTCGGCAGGGTCCCGATCGCCGGGAAGGCATCGGAGCGTTGCGTGACGGCGTGCACGAGAGCCACCCCCTGCACGATCAGTGCGAAGACGAAGAGGATCAGCTCGATCACGTAGCGGACGTCGAAAACGAAGATCGGCGCGGCGTTGGCCATGACGGCAAGCTTATGCCGGCGACCCCGGATCCGTGGCGATGGGACGGTCCCGGGGCCGCCGGCTGCTGACTCACTGGCTCCGCTTGGTACCCCGGGGCAGCTTCGCCGACGGGCTGTCGGTCCGCTTGGCAGCGGCCTGCCGGGTGGTCGACTTCGCCCGGGTGGTCTTCTTCGCGGCGGCCGGCTTGGCCTCCACGATCTCGGCCACCTCCGCCGGGCTCGGCACCTCGGCCGGCGTGGCCTTCCCGACGGTCGCGGTCGTCTCGGTCGGCGCGGACTTCCCGACGGTCGCGGTCTGCTCGACGGTCGCCGTCGGGGTGGTCGTCCCGGTCGCCTCGATGTCGGCGTTCACCGTGTCGGCGGCCTCCAGCACGCCGGCGCCCACGACACGCTCGCCCCGCGCCACCAGCGCACCGTACGCGGCCAGCGCCCGCACCTGGGCGGCCTGGGCGCCGGCGACGACGACCGCCGCGTTGCGGCTCGCCATCTCGCGGAGACGGTCCAGGTCGGCTGCTTCCCGCAGCTTGTTCAGGTCGGCCGTCTCGCGCAGTTTGTTGAGGTCCGCAGCTTCGCGGAGCTTGGCCAGGTCGGCGTGCTCACGCAGCCGGTTCAGGTCGGTCGTCGGGGCGGCCTTCTGCCGCAGCGACTCGGCCGTCCGGTTGGCGTTGCGCAGCGTGTCGTTGGCCTTCTGGCGCAGTTCGAAGCCGGTGACGACGGCCTTGCCGCCGAGTTCGTTGACGACCCGCCCACCGTCGGCGACGACGCGGTCACGCAGCTCACCGACCACGGTGGGCAGTTTGCGCAGCTGCTGCAAGGCCAGTTCACCAGCGCCGGCCGCAGCGTAGATCGGGGCAGGGATGCGATTGGTCTTCGGCTGGCTCATCGTTACTTCTCCTCCTGGACCGCTGTCGCGGTCTTGCGGACCACCTTGCGGGCGGCCTTCCTGGGCGGGGTGCTGTTCGGGGCGGGAGCGGAACCTGCCTCGGTCACGGCGACCGATTCGAGCACCGCCTCGGTCGGGGTACCCGCCGCGGTGGTGGGCCCGGTCGCGGCCAGGTTGGCCACGTCGGGGGCGGTGACGTTATCCGCGTCGGAGGTGCCGGTCTCACCATTCGCGCCAGGCGTCGTCGCGGTCGCCTCGGTCAGCCGCGCATTCTCCCGGCGAAATGTCTCGTAGATCTGGGTAAGGGACTGTTTCTGGGCCATCGTCAGGTCCGGATCGACTGCGATGGCGGCCAGCACACCCTGCCCCTCCTTGTCGTCGAGCAGTCCGGCCCGGAGGTACATCGCCGGAGTGGAGACCCGCAGCGCGCTGGCGAGTTGCTGGAGCACCTCCGCGCTCGGCCGGCGCAGGCCGCGCTCGATCTGGCTGAGGTAGGGGTTACTGACCCCCGCCTGCTCGGCCAGTTGCCGGAGCGAAATCTTCGCGTTCCGCCGCAGGTCACGAATGAACCCGCCGACGTCGGGAAGGTCCTTGGGAGTGGCCATGACTCAACGCTAGCCCGCACTGCTAGCAGCTGCAAGCAAAGTGCTAGCCAAAGTTAGCGATGTCTCATCGCCGGCTTGCGCACCGCTCCCGCCCGGTCGTACCGTCCTGCGGTGACCAAGATCCAGGTAAATGGCGCTCTGCTGGCGTACGACGAGGCCGGCAGCGGATCGCCGGTCGTCCTGCTGCACGCCGGTATCGCCGACCGCCGGATGTGGCGGGACCAGATCACCCCACTCGCGACCCGACACCGGGTGATCGCCCTCGACCTGCGCGGGTACGGGGAGTCCGAGCTGCCACCGAGCGCCTTCGCCCACCACGATGACGTGGTCGGCCTGCTCGACGCTCTCGGACTGGCCAGCGCGGCACTGGTCGGCTGCTCCTTCGGTGGGGCGGTGGCGATCGACACCGCACTCGCCCACCCCCACCGGGTGAGCGCGCTGGCCCTGCTCGGCACCGCGGTCTCCGGCCACGAATGGTCAGAGCAGACGAACGAGCTGTGGGAGCACCTGGTCGGCGACGTCGATCCGGAGGACTTTGCCGCGACTGCCGCAGGTGAGGTGCGGTTCTGGGTGGTCGGTCCGGACCGCGAGCCCGCCGACGTCGACCCTGAGCTGGTCGCCTTCGCGACCGCGATGGACGAGCGCGCACTCGCCGCCGAGTTGGCGCTCAGCGCCGTGGACGTGGCCGAGCTCGACCCACCGGCCATCGGGCGACTCGCCGAGCTGACCATGCCCGTGCTGGTCGCGGCCGGCGCGGCGGACGTGCCCGACATCCGCCACCTGGCCGATCGCATCGCGGCCGAGGCACCCCACGCGATACGCCCACCCGACATCCCAAACGCCGCCCACCTACTCCCCCTGGAACACCCCACCCAGGTAAACCAGCAACTCCTCACCTTCCTCCCCTAACCCCGCACTCCCCCCTTTCCGCGTTGATCAAGAAGTTTTGGTCGGATTTCACGCTACTCCCGACCAAACTTCTTGATCAACGAGTCGCAGGGGCGGGTGGCGCCTACGGGGAGGGTGCCGCCGAAGAGCGGCAGCTCGGCGAACTCCGACAGGACCGGCGCATCCACGCCGAGCCGGCGCAGGGCCGAGACCAGGACCGGCATCCGGGCCCGGCCGGCGCCGTCGTCAATCTTGAGCGCCACGGCGCCGACGCCGGGCAGGGCCGCGGCGATGACACCCTCCGCGCCGATCTTCGCCAGCAGCCCGGGTACGCCACGCATCAGTCGGGTGTCGTCCGCCTGCGTACCGCCGACCACCTCCGGATGCGCCCGCATCGCGTCGGCCACCAGGCCCGCCCCGGTGTCGCCTTCGGCCGTCACCAACCGTAGGTATGCCGTGGCCAGTCCGGTCAACGACGCGGACAGCACCGGAGCGCCGCAACCGTCGACGCCGACGGCCACCGCCTCCTCGCCGGTGAACTCCTCCACCGTCGCGCGCAGCCGTCGCTGGAGCGGATGTTCGATCCGCCAGTAACCCTCCAGCGGCCAGCCGGCGGCACGGCAGGTCAACAGCATCCCGGCGTGCTTGCCGGAGCAGTTCATCTGGACCCGGGCAGGGCCGCCGCCGGCCCGCAGCACCGCCATCCGTGCGAGATCGCCCGCCGGCAGGTCCGGCGGGCAGTGCAGGTCGTCCTCGCTCAGCCCGGCACCCGCGAGCAGCCCGGCGACCCTGGCCAGGTGGAACTCCTCCCCCGCGTGGCTGGCCGCGACGATGGCCAGGTCGGCAGGCTCGGTGAGGGACAGCCCGGCGCGGAGCATGCCGACCGCCTGCATCGGCTTGCTCGACGAGCGCGGGAAGATCGGCGAGGTTACGTCGCCCGCCGCGGCCAGCGACGCACCGGCGCTGTCGAGCACCACCACCGAGCCGCGGTGCACGCCCTCCACGAAGCCGGACCGGACCACCTCGGCGAGCGGTACGCCGCCCTCGTACGTCTTTCCCACAACGTGGACGGTACCGAGGTGTCCGGCCGACCTCACGCCGGGGTGAGCTGGGACTCCACCTGCAGGCGTAAAGGATGCCGGGCGACTCGTGCCTTACAGGCCGAGCAGCTCGCGGGCCTCGGCGGTGTTCAGCGGTGGACGCTGCGCGAGCTGAGCGAAGCCGACCGCACGCGCGACCAGTTGCATGTTCGACTCCACCGGGCGGCCCTTGGCGTACGTGACCGTGTCTTCCATCCCGACCCGCAGGTGACCGCCGGTGGAAAGCGCGGCGAGCAGCACCGGAAGGCTGGTGCGGCCGATCCCGGTCGCCGAGAACGTGGTGCCCTCCGGCAGATCCCGGAGCATCTGCTGGGCCGCCACCAGCGTCGCCGTGGTTCCCGGCATGCCTCCCGGCACACCCATGACGAAGTCGACGTGAACGTGACCGCCGTGCGGCAGGCCGTACTTCCCCAACAGGCGCTGGAGGGCGCTGAGGTGGCCGAGGTCGAAGATCTCGTACTCCGGCACGATGCCCCGCTCCTGCATCCTGGTGTGCAGGTCGACGACGAACTCCCAGCGGTTGAGGAACACCTCGTCACCGAAGTTGACCGTGCCCATGGTGCAGGAGGCCATGTCCGGGGCCGCGTCCAGCACGGCGAGCCGGTCGGCCTCCGGGTCGGTGACCGCACCGCCGGTGGACAGTTGCACGATCAGGTCGGTGCTCTCCCGCAGCGCCGCCACGGTCGCCCGGAGCCGACCCGGGTCCAGGGTCGGCCGGGCGTCGTCGTCGCGAATGTGCACGTGGATCACGGAGGCGCCCAGCGCCTCGCACTCCTTGGCGGTGAGCAGCAGCTCGTCGAGGGTCACCGGCAGCGCCGGCACCTCGGTCTTCGCCGACTCCGCGCCGGTGGGGGCAACCGTGATCAACGTCCCTGTCGTCATGCCGGCGATCCTAGAGCGCCCCCGGCCACCAGCTGTGTCGGTGTCTACGAGGGGTCGATGGCGGCGACGCTGTCGCCCACCCGGAGCGCGGCATCGTCGGGCACCGAACGCTTGACGACCGCGAGCGCGACCTGCCCCAGCTCGTGATGAAGCACCGCGGTACCGACGAAACCGACCGTACGGCCGTCCAGCGTCACCGGGGAACCGGCGACCGGCAACTGGTCCGAGGCCACCCCGTCGAGGTGCAGCAGCACCAACCGGCGTGGCGGACGGCCCATGTTGTGCACCCGGGCCACCGTCTCCTGCCCCCGGTAGCAGCCCTTGTCCAGGTGCACGGCCGGGGCGATCAGGTTCACCTCGGCGGGGATCGTCCGGTGGTCGGTGTCGACGCCGACCCGGGGCCGCCGAGCGGCCACCCGCACCGCCTCGTACGCCCACAGCCCGACCGGGGGCACCCCGTTGTCGCGCAGCCGCGTGACAACCTGGTCCATCGCGGGTCGGGGAACCAGCAGGTCCACCCCGAGCGGACCGCGCCGGGCCCAGCCACCCTGCGGCAGCGGCTGTACGTCGTAGCGGGCGGTCGGGCGGGGCGGCAGCTCGCCGGAGCGGAACTTCGGGCCGGGCAACCCCACCACGTCCGGCTCCGCGAGCGGCGGTACGTCGAGCAGGGCCACCACCTCGGCGGCCTTCGGCCCGACCAACGACAGCAGCGCGTGCTCGGCGGTGGCATCGCGGGGGTCGACCTGGCTGAAGAACCGCATCTTCTCCAGGTAGGTCAGCAGTCCCGCGGTCGCCCCCGGCTCGGTGTCGAGCCAGGTGGTGTCGCCGTCCTCGGCCACCATGGCGTGCTGTTCCAGATGGCCGTGCGGCGAGAGCACGAGGAGTTCGGTGCCCTGCCACGGGCCCAACTCGGCCAGGTGCTGGGTGGTGAGGGTGTGCAGCCAGGAGATGCGCTCCGCACCCGGCACCGCGACGACGCCCCGGTGGGAGCGGTCCACCAGGCCGACCTCGGTGTCCAACTGGCGCTGCTCGCGCATCGGGTCGCCGTAGTGCGCGGCCACCCCCCGCACCCCGGCTGCGGCGTGCGCCGGCTCCGGCTGATCCCGGCTGGCCTCGTCGATGCTCTCCACGGCCACCGCGCCCGCGATGTCGATCATGTCTTTTCCCCGTCTCCGCACCGCGCGCACAAGCCGAAGAAGGAGACGTGCCCGATGTCCACCCGGAAGCCCCGTTCCCCGGCCAGTTGGTCGGAGAGCGGACGCATCAGTTCCGGATCCATCTCGTCGATCGCGCCGCACTCGCGGCAGACCAGGTGCACGTGCTGGTCCTCACCGGCAGCGTGGTAGGTCGGCGACCCGTGCGAGAGGTGGGTGTGGGTGACCAGGCCGAGCCGCTCCAGCAGCTCCAGCGTGCGGTAGATGGTGGTGATGTTGACCCCGGCGGCGACCTCGCGTACGGCGGTGTGCACCTGCTCGGGGGTGGCGTGCCCCAGGTCCAGCACCGCCTGGAGGATCAGCTGTCGTTGCGCCGTCAGCCGGAGCCCACGGGCGCGGAGCAGTTCCGCGAGGGAGGATTCGGACACCCCCCGATCATAGTTCGGCCGCGCGCGTACCTCCCGGCGCGACCGGCACCGCACTATGCTCGGCCCCCGTGGTGACCTCGCGGATCGGCGTGCTGGGTCGCGGGCGGCTACCGGCCGACGAGCCGGTGCTGCGCGCCGACGATCTCGGCGTGCTGCGAGGTGACGGGCTCTTCGAGACCATGCACCTACGTGACGGGCGAGCCTGGCTGCGCCAGGAGCACCTGGCCCGGCTGCGGAGCGGCGCGGCCGCCGTGGAACTGGCCCTGCCGGCGGACGACGCCCTGGTCGAACTGCTGGACGAGGTGGCCGCCGACTGGCCGGCCGAGGTGGAGGGCGCACTGCGGCTGGTCTGCACCCGGGGGCCGGAGCGCGGCGGCCCGCCGACTGTTTACGCCACCCTGTCGGAGGTCGCCCCCGCGGCCCGGCGAGCCCGGCACGACGGGGTGAGCGTCGCCACCCTCTCCCTCGGGGTGCCCGCCGAGGCCCGGCCGGAACTGGACTGGCTGCCGGCGGGCATCAAGTCCACGTCGTACGGGGCCAGCAGCGCCGCCCGGCGCTGGGCCGCCCGGGCCGGCGTGGACGACGTGCTCTGGATCTCCTCCGACGGGTACGCCCTGGAAGGACCAACCGCCAACCTCGTCTGGCTGGCCGGGGAGACGCTGTGCACAGTGCCCGCCGGACGCACCGGCATCCTGCCCGGCACCACCGTCGCCTGGCTGCTCGCCCACGCCGCCGACGTCGGCTGCGGGGCCGCCGAACGCATGGTCACCCCGACGGAGCTGCGCAAGGCCGAGGGGGTCTGGCTCACCTCGTCGGTACGCGGCCTGGTCGCGGTACACACCCTCGACGGTGAGCCGCTGCCGCCCAGCCCGCTCACCCGCGCGTTGCAGCAGCTGCTCGACTTCCCGCTGCCCTGAACCGGGACCGGCGGCGGCTGACCCGGGCCGGGCGTTCCGGCGGGGCGGGCCGGAGGCGGAAGCGGATCAGCCGGCGACCCGGATGAGGCGGGCCGACAGGTGCGGGGACAACGGCTGACCGACGGCGGCCATGTCCTGCGCGTAGAGCAGGGCGCCCTCGACGATGCCGAAGAGACGGTGGCCGGCGGTGACCTCCTTGGCGGTGGAGGTGCGCACCACCGCGTCGGTGACGAACTCCACCTGGGTGCCCTTGCGCCGGCCGACGTGCAGCTCCATCACCCCCGTCGGGGTGGTCAGCAGGGCCTCCAGCTCGTCGGTGGCCCGGTCGCCGTTCAGCACCGGACGCCACCAGCCGACCTCCCGGCCGGCCGGCCGCACCGGCCGGCTCTGCTCGTCGAGGATCCACGCCCGCGACTCGTAGTGCAGGAACGGACGCCCGTCGTGGCTGATCCGGATCTCCTGGGCGAAGTCGAAGTCCTCGATGGTGGGGAAACCGCCCCGCCCCCGCCCCCGCCACACCCCGATGTACGGCAGCAGGCCGTCGAGCGTGGGGTGCAGCTTCGGGCCGACCCGCAGGTCGTGACTCTCCTCGAAGGGGTACGCGTCCACCGGCGGCGCGTTCAGCCAGGGCGGCGGCGCCAACGGATTGTCGTCACTCCTCGCGCTCACCGGATCACCTTCGTTCGCGACTGCGGGGCTCGCAAAACCGGCTCACTCCTCGCACTCACCGGATCACCACTTGCCTCTCGATATGCGTACCGCCAGATAGACCAGGCCACCGGCGAGCGCGCCCAGGCCGGCGACCAGCAGGCTGACGAACCCGATCTCGGTGACCATCCGGGTCATCCTATGCTGGCGGTCATGGCCCGCACTCTCGTCGTCAAGGCCACCGCCGGCGCCGACGCACCGGAACGGTGCGCCCAGGCGTTCACCGTGGCAGCCACCGCAGCCGCCGCCGGGGTGCCCGTCTCCCTCTGGCTGACCGGGGAGTCGACCTGGTTCGCGCTGCCCGGCCGGGCGCAGAACTTCGAACTGCCGCACTCCGCCCCGCTGGCCGAGCTGCTGCACGTGATCCTCGCCACCGGCACCGTGACGGCCTGTACCCAGTGCGCCGCTCGCCGGGACATCGACTCCGGTGACGTGCTCCCCGGAGTACGGATCGCCGGGGCGGCTGTCTTCGTCGAGGAGACGATGGCCGAGGGCGCGCAGGCGCTCGTCTACTGACTCGCCGGTCAGTGCCCGGCCAGGCTCGCCGGGCGCTGCCTGGGAAGGCGGCGGAACCCGCCCGACAAGGCGGGCGAATGCCTACGATTCGGGTGTGACCGAGGCCACCCAGCAGTTCTTCGCGACCCTGCCGGCCCGCGCCCCGGAAGTCCTCCGCACTCCGGTCGCGGGAACGCTGCGGATCGACCTGTCCGAGGGGCACCGCACCGAGCACTGGCTGGTCCGGATGCGGCCCGGCGCCGTGGAGGTCGACCAGGGGGTGGAGCCGGGCGACGCGACCTGGTACTGCGCGGCCGATCTCTTCGAACGGCTGGTCACCGGACGCGCGCAGGCGATCTCCGCAGTACTTCGCAACGAGAGCACCTTTCGCGGCGACGTGGTGCTGTTTCTCGCCTTCCGGCTGTTCTTCCCGTCCGCACCCGGCACCCGCGACCCGCGCGAGGTCGCCCGCGAGCACGCCAGGTGGACCCGGTGAAGGAACTGGTCAGCATCCTCGACGGCAACACGTTCCTGGTCAGCGACCGCCGTGGGGACGTCGAGCCCTCGCTGGACTTTCCCACCGGGCTGTTCGCCTTCGACACCCGGTTCCTGTCCACCTGGCTGCTGCTGATCGACGGCGAGCGGCTGCACGCCCTCTCCATCGACGACGCCGAGTCCCACCGGACCCGCTACTTCCTGGTGCCGGGCGAGCCGACCCACTTCCTGGACGCGAAGGTCTCGGTGATCAGGAGTCGGGCGATCAGCGGCGACCTGTCCGAGGAACTGACCGTGCTCAACCACTCCGGGCAGGAGATGAGCTTCACCGTCCGGATGGAGATGGCCTCCGACTTCGCGGACATCTTCGAGATCAAGGACACCCAGCGCAAGAAGGGGCACAACACCGCCGCGCCCGGCGAGAACTCGCTGCGGCTGACCTACCGGCGGGACGCCTTCCACCGCGAGACGACGATCACGAGCAGCGCCGCCGCCCAGGTCGACCGCCGGGGCATGACCTTTCCGATCATGATCGGGCCGCACGGCGAGTGGACCACCCGGTTGACGGTGAACGTCGTCATCTACGGCGCCCGCGGTCAGGACGTCCGCTCGCTGCTGCCCTTCGCGGGCAGCCGGACCACGCCGGCGATCGAGGCGGAACACGCCGAGTTCGTCGCCCGGGCACCCAAGCTGGGCTGCGACTGCGAGCCGATGGCCGGGGCGTACCGGCGCAGCCTGACCGACCTGGCCGCGCTGCGGTACGAGTCGATCGCGCTCGGCGTCCGGCTGATGGCCGCCGGCCTGCCGTGGTTCATGACGCTGTTCGGCCGGGACAGCATCTTCACCTCGCTTCAGGTGCTGCCGTTCGTGCCGGAGCTGATCCCACCGACGTTGACCATGCTGGCGGGTCTCCAGGGCCACCGCGTGGACGACTTCCGCGACGAGGAGCCGGGCAAGATCCTGCACGAGTTGCGCTACGGCGAATCCGCCGGCTTCGAGGAACAACCACACTCGCCCTACTACGGCGCGGCCGACTCGACCGCCCTGTTCGTGATCCTGCTCGACGAGTACGAGCGGTGGACCGGCGACGTCGAGTTGGTCAAACGGTTGGAGTTCTCGGTACGGGCCGCGCTGACCTGGATCGACACGTACGGCGACCTGCTCGGCACCGGGTACGTCTGGTACCAGACCCGCAACCCCAAGATCGGCCTGGAGAACCAGTGCTGGAAGGACTCCTGGGACGCGATCTGCTATTCCGACGGTCGGTTGCCGAGCTTCCCCCGGGCGACCTGCGAGTTGCAGGGCTACGCCTACGACGCCAAGCTGCGCGGTGCCCGGTTGGCTCGACTGTGCTGGAACGACCCGGTCTACGCCGACCGGTTGGAACGTGAGGCCGCCGAGTTGAAGGAACGCTTCAACCGGGACTTCTGGCTGCCCGACAAGGAGTACTACGCGCTGGCCCTGGACTCCGACGGCAGCCCGGTCGACGCGCTCACGTCCAACATCGGGCACCTGCTCTGGAGCGGCATCGTCGACGATTCCCGGGCTCAGCGGGTCGCCGAGCACCTGCTCGGTCCCCGGCTCTTCTCCGGCTGGGGCGTCCGTACCCTCGCCGACGACCAGGGACGTTACAACCCCATCGGATACCACGTCGGCACCGTCTGGCCGTTCGACAACTCGATCATCGCGTGGGGTCTGTGGAAGTACGGTCTCCGCGAGGAGGCGGGTCGGATCTGCGAGTCGATGTTCGCGGCCTCCCGCTACTTCTTCGGCCGGCTTCCGGAAGCCTTCGCCGGCTACGAACGTGATCTGACCGACTACCCGGTGGAGTATCCGACCGCGTGCAGCCCACAGGCCTGGTCGGCGGGCACCCCGCTGCTGCTGCTGCGGGTGATGCTCGGACTCGAACCGCAGGGCGAGCACCTGATCATCGACCCGTACGTGCCAGCCGGGATGGGCCGGGTGGAACTGTTGGACATTCCCGGCCGGTGGGGCCGGGTGGACGCGCTGGGTCGCAGCCGCGACGAG
The DNA here is from genome assembly GCF_049178935.1 of Verrucosispora sp. WMMD703. Lineage (NCBI taxonomy): Bacteria > Bacillati > Actinomycetota > Actinomycetes > Micromonosporales > Micromonosporaceae > Micromonospora > Verrucosispora sp. WMMD703. The sequence continues at coordinate 6,146,826 of NZ_JBMHMM010000004.1, forward strand.
GGGCCGCGCCGACCGGATTGAATGACCTCAGCTTCGGCGGCAGAGCGGCGAGGCTCAGCCGGCGCACCCCGTCGTCGCGGCGACCACGACCTGCTCCGGCTGGAAATCGGCCAGCACCGCGACGCCGTCCTGCCGGTAGGCGTACACCTCGGGGGTTTCCACCACCGGCGTGCCGCCGGCCAACGGCGCGAGTGCGGCCTGCGGCGCCGTGGCCACCGGGTCGACGACGGCGCGGATGGTGCGGGCCACGCCGCCACCGGGGCAGGGCGCGCTCACCACCGACTCCGGGTCGTCGACGCGGCCGTTCAGCGCACGCACCACCTCAGCCAGCACCCCGGCCTCGGGGCCGGCCGGGGCGGCCCCGGCGCTGTCGTAGTCGTCGCCCACCGGGCGGCAGCCGGTGTCGACGGTGAACCGGATCCGACCGTCGGTCGCCGGCCGCCCCGTCACGGTGACGAACTCACCCGCGTCGGCGCGCAGGCGAGGGCCGTCCGGGGTGAGCCGGACACCGGCCCGCCACCGCGCGGGCAGCCGGTCGGCGACCTGCCGCAGCAGGGCCTGCTCCTCGCCCACCGGCGCGGCCAGGTCGACCGCGCGGGTCAGCGTCGCACCGTCTGCGAACGGGCTGATCCGACAGCCCCGGTCGACCTCGGCTGGGACCAGCGCCGGCACACCCGCGTCAGCCGCCGCGACGATTTCACCTATCGCACCGTCGACCACCGGCCCGGCCTGCGTGAGGGTGCGCTGTTCCCGGACGGTCGGTGGGTCCTCGGCCGACGACATCCAGGTGAGGCCGGCCAGCAGCACCACCCAGACCGCCGTCACCGTGATCAGCCAGCGCGGCCATCGGGAGCCGGCGGCCGGCGGTCGGGGACCGGTCGGTGGGGCGGTGGTGTGGACGGCGTTGCTCACCCGGCCATCGTGTCACGCCTGGCGCGACCGTCCGTCCGGACGCCCGTCGCCAGCCTCCGGCGGCACGCTCAGCCGGTAACCAACGCCGCGTACGGTCTGCACCTGCGGCCCGTCGGGCAGCGTCCGTAGCTTGCGACGCAGCCGCTTCACCGCCGAGTGCAGGATCGCGGTGTCGCCGAGGTAGGCACCACCCCAGACGGAGGCGAACAGCCGCTCGTAGCTCCACAACGTGATGGGCGGACTGACCAGGCGGGCCAACAACTCCCGCTCGGTACGGGTCAGCCCCAGCGGTGCGCCGCGCCAGGTGACCAGGTGCCCTGCCCGGTCGACCGTCAGATCTCCCCAGGTGGCCGGCCGTTCCGGAGGACGCTCGGCGGGCTCGTCGAGCGGCCCTCCCGGCTCCGCCGACGGGGCGGGGAACACCGCCCGCAGTTGGGCGAGGTCTGCGCAGATCACCACCGGCCCGACACCCTCCAGCCGCTGCACCACGCGCTGCCGGACGGTGGCGTCGGAGCTGACGCAGACCACGATCGGAAACTCTGGACCGGACACGAAGCCTCCCCCAGGGCGCCCCTGACCTGCGACTCCCACCGATCGCCAGTGACGGTCACCGATGACGCCCGGTTGCAGCCTAACTGTCAGGATCGCGCCTCGTCACTGACCGAGTACTGACCGACGCCGTCCATTGATCACCGACGGTCGGAGCAAGAGCATGACTTTCAGCGGGCGGAGGCACCACCACCGGCCACCCACATCGCCCCGGCCGCTGCGCGCAGCCGCGTCGCGGCGCGCGGGTGTGCGGGCCCGAACGGATCGGGACCGACGACGTGGGGAGGAACATTGTTCACACGACCATCCACCCGGTCGCCACGATGGCGGGCGGTGGCGGTGTTGACCGCTGCCGTGCTGGGCGTCACCGGCCAGCCCGCGCTCGCCGCGCCGGCTCAACCGCCGGTGGCCCACCGGGCCGCCGTCGACCCGGCGCTGCTCGACCAGCTCGGCACCACGTCGACCGCGCCCTTCCTGGTCTACCTGGCCGACACCGCGCCGTTGGCGCAGGCCAGCCGGCTGCGTGACCCCGACGCCCGGGCCGGCGAGGTACACCGACTGCTCACCACCACGGCCACCCGCACCCAACGCGACCTGCGTACGCTGCTCGACGATCGCAAGGTGCCGCACACTGCGTACTGGATCGCCAACGCGGTGCGGGTCGAGGGCGACAAGGCACTGCTGGACGAGATCGCCCGCCGGCCCGAGGTGGCCCGGATCGAACCGAGCCGCAGCTACCCGCTGGTCCGGCCCACCGCGACCGAGACCGCTCGGGCGCGCACCGCCGCCGTCGAGTGGGGACTGACAAACATCGGCGCACCGCGGGTGTGGGACGAGTTCGGCACCCGTGGCGAGGGCGTCGTGGTGGCGAACATCGACAGTGGCGTGCGCTACGACCACGCCGCCCTCGTCGGCTCCTACCGGGGCAACCTCGGCGGCGGCAGCTTCGACCACGCGTACAACTGGTTCGATCCGGCCGGTGTGTGCGCCGGTACCGCACCCTGTGACAACAACGACCACGGCACCCACACCATGGGCACCATGGTCGGTGACGACGGCGCGGGCAACCAGATCGGCGTCGCCCCCGGCGCGAAGTGGATCGCCGCAAAGGGCTGCGAGTCGAACGACTGCTCCGACGCCTCGCTGCTCGCCGCCGGCCAGTGGGTGCTCGCGCCCACGGACGCCAACGGCCAGAATCCCCGGCCGGACCTGCGGCCCGACATCGTGAACAACTCCTGGGGCGGTGACGGTGGTGACCCCTGGTACCAGCAGACCGTGGCCGCCTGGCGGGCCGCCGGCATGTTCCCCGTCTTCTCCTCCGGCAACGACGGTCCGGCCTGTGGCAGCGCCGGCTCACCTGGTGACTACACCGACGCGTACGCCGTCGGCGCGTACGACGTGAACAACGTGATCGCCGGTTTCTCCGGGCGCGGCTCCGGAACCGACCCGCTGAAGCCGAACATCGCCGCCCCCGGCAGCAGCGTCCGGTCCAGCGTTCCCAGCGGCGGATACGCCTCGTTCAGCGGCACGTCGATGGCCGCGCCGCACGTCGCCGGCACGGTGGCGCTGCTCTGGGCGGCGGCACCCGGGCTGCGCGGGGACCTCGCCGCGACCGAGGAGCTGCTGGACCGTACGGCCCGCGATGTTGACGCCACCACCTGCGGTGGCACGCCGGCCGACAACAACGTCTTCGGTGAGGGGCGGCTCGACGCGTACGCGGCGGTGCGGGACGCACCCCGTGGACCGGTCGGCCGGGTCACCGGGGTGGTCACCGACTCCGGTGACGACGACCCGCTCTCCGGTGCGACGGTGACCGACGGCACCCGCAGCACGACCACCGACGACGACGGGCGCTACGCGCTCACCCTGCCGGCCGGCGAGACCACGCTCACGGTCAGCGCCTACGGCTACGCCGACGAGTCGGCTACCGTCACGGTGCCCGACGGTGACACCGTCAGTTTGGACTTCGCCCTGCTGGCCACGCCGGCGGTCACGGTGAGCGGGAAGGTCACCGACGGTTCCGGCCACGACTGGCCGCTGTACGCCAAGATCGAGGTGGCGGGCCGGCCCGGTGATCCGGTCTTCACCGATCCGGTGACCGGCCGGTACTCCGTCACCCTGCCCGGCAACACCTCGTACCGGCTGACCGTGACCGCGCAGTACCCGGGCTACCGCACCGTCACCCGTGAGGTGGCGGTCGGCGGTGACGCCACCAAGATCAATGTGGCGGTACCGGTCGATGCCGCCTGCAACGCCGCCGGCTACACGGCACAGTTCGGTACGCCGCTGCTCACCGAGAGCTTCGACGGCACGAGCGCGCCGCCCGGCTGGAGAGTGGAGAACCGCACCGCCTCCGGCGGCTGGGTCTTCGACGATCCCGACTCCCGAGGCAACCTCACCGGCGGCACCGGCGGCTTCGCCATCATCGACAGCGACGCCCTCGGTTCCGGCAACACGCAGGACACCGACCTGATCGCCCCGCCGGTCGACCTGTCCACGACGGCCGCACCGGTGCTTCGGTTCCGCAGCGACTGGCGGGCCGTCGGCATCAGCGACACCGCCGACATCGACGTTTCCACCGACGGCGGGGCCAACTGGACCAACGTCTGGCACCAGACCGCCAGCCGGCGTGGCCCCCGGACCGAGGAGGTACCGCTCGACCCGGCCGCGAACGCCGCTTCCGCGCTGTTCCGCTTCCGGTTCAACGGCACCTTCGCCTGGTGGTGGCAGGTGGACGACGTGGAGGTCGTCAACCGCGAATGCTCGCCGGTGCCCGGCGGGCTGGTGGTAGGCACCACCACGGACCGCAACACCGGTGACCCGCTCAACGGCGTGACGGTGGCCAGCGACCACCGTCCCGAGGACCGGGCGGTCTCGGCGGCCACGCCCGAGGACCCGGCCGAGCCGGACGGCTTCTACTGGCTCTTCTCCGGACTCACCGGCACCCACCCGTTCACCGCGGACCGCACCCCGTACGCGCCGGTCACCAAGGAGGTGACGGTCACCGCCGACCGGGTCAAGCGGGCCAACTTCGCCCTCGCCGCAGGCCGGCTGACGGTCAGCCCGACATCGATCGAGTCACATCAGCCGTACGGCAGCAGCCGCACCACCCGGGTGACGGTTCGGAACAGCGGTACCGCGCCGGCCAGCGTCGACCTGCTGGAACGGGCCGGTCAGTTCGAACTGCTCAGGCGCGACAGCGCGCCGCTGCGGGAGCAGAAGATGAAGGGGATCAGCAAGGCCCGCACCGGCACCCCGTACGGCGGGGCGGCATCCCAGGCCGCTACCGCCGAGGACGAGGCGTGGACCGAGATCGCCAAGCTGCCGGCGTCGATCTACGACAACGCCGCCGCGTGGCTGGACGGGAAGATCTACTCGGTCGGTGGTGGCGGTGGCACCGGCACCGAGCGCAAGGCATGGGTGTACGACCCTGCGCCGGGTGCCTGGACCGCCCTGCCCGACCTGCCGACGGTACGGTCCAAGCCCGCTGCGGCAGCGGTCGACGGCAAGCTCTACGTGATCGGAGGTTGGGGCGCCGATGACGCCACCGTCGCCACGGTCGACGTCTTCGACCCGGCCAGCGGCACGTGGAGCACCCTGCCGGGAGTGACCAATCCGGCCCCGGTCGCGGCGGCCGGCTCGGCCGTGGTCGGCGGCAAGGTGTACCTGGTGGGTGGCTGCGCCGACGCCACCTGCACCGACAGCGACGGCCTGGTGGTGTTCGACCCGGCCACCGGCTCGTTCAGCACCGGTGCCGCCTATCCACACCCGGTGTCGTGGCTGGCCTGCGGCGGGATCGGTGCCTCGGTCTACTGTGCCGGTGGCACGGGCAGCACGGAGTACACCGACGCCTACCGGTACGACCCCGCCGCCGACAACTGGAGTCCGCTGCCGGACCTGCCGGTGGAGCTGTGGGGCTCGCAGTACGCGGCGGCCGGCGGGCTGCTGGTGCTGGCCGGTGGGGTGACCGACGGCTCGACGGCGGTCACCAACCGGACGGTCGGCTTCGACCCGGTCACCGGCGCCTGGCGTGACCTGCCCAACGCCCGGTTCAGCCGGTACCGGGGGGCCGCCACCTGCGGCGCGTACAAGATCGGCGGGTCACCCAGCTCCTTCGTGGGCAGCGCGGACAGCGAACGGCTCGATGGTCTGGAGCTCTGCGCAGCCGAGGCCGACCTGCCCTGGCTGGACAGTTCCCCGGCCACCTTCACCCTCGCGCCGGGCGAGTCGCGGACGGTGACCGTCACCCTGACGGCCACCGAGGCGGCGGGCGTCGCCCAACCGGGCCGGTACGCGGGCGAACTCGCCATCGCCTCCGACAGCCCCTACCCGGTCACCCCGGTCTCGGTGGAGATGAACGTGTCGCCGCCGGCCAGCTGGGGCAAGATCCGGGGCACCGTCACCGGCACCACCTGCGGCGGTGTCACGGTCGGTATCCCGGCGACGGTACGGGTGAACCTGATCTCGGCCGGCACCGGAACCACCCTGACGGCCGACGGCAACGGCCGCTACGCCTGGTGGCTGCCGAAGGGCCGCTACGAGGTCATCGTGGCCAAGGACGGCTGGGTACCGCAGGTACAGCGCCACCGCATCGAGGCGGGCATCGTCGGCACGCTCGACTTCGCCCTTGATCCCGCCTCCACCTGCACCAGAGCCACCGGCATCTGACCCGACCCACACGGCGGGGCGCCGGCCCGCACGGGCCGGCGCCCCGCCCCCGACCCCCGCCAACACCCACCCGGGACCCCCGCCAACACTCGCCCCCCGGCCCCCGGGCGGCGCCCCGGGGCCAGCGGCCCGGAACCCCCGGCAGTTTCAGGGATACTGCTGTATCCGGCGTCGTCGAGGCAGCAACATCAGCGAAGTTGCTGCCACAGCCTCGCGGGGGCGGAGGCGGGGGCGGGGGCGGGGAGCGCGCAGGGCGCGGCGGGCAGCGTGCGGCGGGGGGCGTGCGGCGCAGGGAGTGCGCAGCTCAGGGCGGGGTGGGGTGCAGACGGCGGGTGGCCCGCATCCTGTTGGGAGGGATGCGGGCCACGAGGCCGATCAGAGCGGGTCAGCCAGAGCTGTCAGTCGGTGACGGTGACGGCCACCTCGTTGATGCCGCGACCGGCGGTCACGGTGGTGTCTCCGTTGCCCTGACGGGAGAGTGCCCGCAACGTCCAGGCGCCGGGCGCGGCGAAGAAGCGGAACTGGCCGGCCGGTGAGGTCACCACCTCGGCGGTGAACTCACCTGTCGAGTCGAGGAGACGGACGTACGCGCCCGGCACCGCCTCGCCCTCCGCGGAGCGGACGACCCCGGTGATGACGGTCTCCCGCTCCAGGTCGAGGCCGGCCGGCAGCGGGGCGGCCTGATCGGGAGCCGCGCAACCGGCGGCGGCGGTGCTTGCTGCGGTGGGTGCGGTCATCTCAGGCCTCCCCCGGCTCATCGCCGAGCGCCACCGGCACACCGACAAGCGAGCCGTACTCGGTCCACGATCCGTCGTAGTTCTTCACGTTGCGGTGGCCGAGCAGCTCCTGGAGCACGAACCAGGTGTGCGAGGAACGCTCGCCGATGCGGCAGTAGGCGATGGTCTCCTTGCCGTCGTCCAGCCCGGCCTCGCCGTAGATCTTGCGCAGCTCGTCGTCGGACTTGAAGGTGCCGTCCTCGTTGGCCGCCTTCGACCACGGCACGCTGATCGCGGTCGGGATGTGGCCGCCGCGCTGTGCCTGCTCCTGCGGCAGGTGGGCGGGGGCGAGCAGGCGGCCGGCGTACTCGTCGGGGCTACGCACGTCGACCAGGTTCTTGGTGCCGATCGCGTCGACGACCTCGTCCCGGAAGGCTCGGATGCTGGTGTCCGGCTCGCTGGCGACGTACTGCGTCGCCGGGCGGGTCACGGCGTCGGTGACCAGCGGCCGGGCGTCCAGCTCCCACTTCTTACGACCACCGTCGAGCAGCTTGACGTCGCGGTGGCCGTAGAGCTTGAAGTACCAGTACGCGTACGCGGCGAACCAGTTGTTGTTGCCGCCGTAGAGGACGACGATGTCGTCGTTGCTGATGCCCCGCTCGGACAGCAGCGCCTCGAACTGGGTCTTGTTGACGAAGTCCCGGCGGACCGGGTCCTGGAGGTCGTTCTTCCAGTCCAGCTTGATGGCACCGGCGATGTGGCCGGAGTCGTAGGCCGAGGTGTCCTCGTCGACCTCGACGAAGACGACGCCCGGGGCGTCGAGGTTCTTCTCGGCCCACTCGGCCGAGACGAGTGCGGTGTCGCGACTCATCAGATCACTCCCTGGTGAGGATGGATGGTGAGCCAGCGCGCGGAGATCGGGATGTCAAGGTGTCGCACCACGCGCGGGACCCATAGCTCGGAACGGATCACGGGTTCGTGCGACGGCGCCGCTGCCGGGCGTCCGGTGGGGTGCACCGGGAACGAGGTACGCGTGCCCCTGGTGCCTTGGCCGCTAGGCGGCCCGAGTCAGCCCCGCCGTCAGATGACGGGGCGACACAGGCAGGTGGCCACGCGGCACAGGTCGACCGCGCGCCGTTTGGTGAGGAGCGTCCCCATGAGCAGGGAGCCTACCAGCGATCCCAGATATCTCTATCGGGCCGACCAGCATCCGGGACGCCGAGCCGGTGGTCAGCCGACCGAGTTGATCGGCACGTCCCGTGCGTCGGCGGTCACCGTCAGCCCCTGCGGCTGCGGCCGGACCTCGCGGACGGTGAGCTGGAACGGCAACTCCGGCAGGGGCACGTCGACCGAGATGCTGCGGGCGAAATTGCTCACCAGGGTGCGGGCCAACGGCACGTCCGGCAGCCCCTCGGCGTCCAGGTCGTCGAACTGCAGGGCCACCTGCCCCTGCTCACCGACGACGATGTCGGCGGTGCCGGTGACGGTCAACCGCTGGCCGAGGATGTCCACCGGGGCGGTGACGGCGAGCTGCCCGTCCCGTTCACCGAGGGTCAGCCCCTCCCGATCGAGCAGGGCCGACAGGCTCTGGTAGCTGATGGTGCCGGTGCCGTTGACCGTCTCGGCCACGACCTCACCCTGGCCGGTGCGCAGGGTGTCCAGCGAGGCCCGCACGTTTCGGGCGTCGACGTCCAGACTGGGCAGTGCGACCGCGTCGCCCTGCACCGAGGCCCGCACGTCCCGCAGCTTGATCGAGATGCGCTCGTACCGGCCGTCGAGCACCTGGGTGAGGAACGGGAAGCCACCCACCTCGACCTCGGGTGGCGAGGATTGCGCGCCCTGCTCGGCGACCTGCTGGCGCACCTCGTCGGCGATGGTGCGCTCGGCCACGCTCGCCGCCACCCGGTCGGCGATGGCGATCAGTCCGGCGAGCACGAGCAGCAGGACGACGAACCCGATCAGCACCTTGCGTCCACGTCGCCGCGGCCGCCGTTCGTACGTCTGCTCCTGCTCCACGCCGTCTCCTGTCTCGTCGTACCTCGATGCCGCCAGCGGTGGACCGGTGGTACCCGTGGTCCGGATTTCTCAATCGCGCGGCCGGACGGTCGCCGCGCTGACGGTCAGAGCACCAGCCGACACATCAGGTACGCGGCCGGCGCCGCCATCGCGAAGCCACCGAGGGGCCCCTGCACGTGCCGTACGGCCCAGACCGACGGGACTTCACCGGCCATCAGCCGGCCCGCCTCGGCGTAGCTCACGGCGAGGTCGGCCAGCACGGCCACGACGGCCGCCACCAGGCCGATGATCGCGGCCCGGGTGGGTGTGAACGGGGTGACCAGGTAGCCACCGAGAAGCGCGCTGATCAGCGTGCCGACCATCGCGCCGCCAACCACCCCCGCCGCCCCCCTGGGCACCTGGGGGGCCAGCCTCGGCCAGGCCGCGACGGCGTCGGTCACCCGGGCGACGGTGAGCGCCACGCCGGCCGCGGTCAGGCAGACGGCGATCGTCTGGGTGCCCGCCGGGATCCGGCTGAGCATGATGAGCGTGGCCAACGCGACCACTCCGAACACGATGGTCGCGGTGGTCCGCAGCGAGTCGGTCACCCGGACCCGGTCCACCCGTCGGACCAGTTGACCGAGCACCGCGGCGAGCACCCCGCCGACCGCGAGGTAGAGCAGCGGTGCCAACCGGGCCTCAGCCGACCGTACGGCCACCACGTCGGCCGCCACCGCGGTCACCGCGCCGACCCCGAGGACGACCGCCAGTGCCGGTGGCCTGGTGACCATGGTCCAGACGAGCACGAACAGCGCCTGCACGGCGAACACCACGAGGGTGAAGGGCAGCCGGTGCCCGGGGATGGACGTCTGCGCGGCGACGACCAGGCCGAGACCGAGCAGCGCGGCAAAGCCGCCGATGGCGAGGGAGAGCTGCCGGCGTACCTCGACCGGTGGTTCCTCCTCCTCGTCGTCGGCATCCGCCGCGTCGTCGGCGCGGCGGGCCGAACCGCCGCGGCGCAGGCGGCGGGGGCCACGCGAGGGCCGCTCGTCGGTCTCCACGGCCGGACCGGTACGGGGCGCCGAGCCTCCCGGGACGGACGGATCCTCGGCCCACGGGTCACGGCCGGTCTCGGACGAGTTGGAGGGAAACACCCACCGATCGTGCCAGACCAACCTCACATCGCGGGTGCCAGCGTTTCCGCGACGTTAAAACCTGGGCCGCGATCAGGGGCAGATAGGGCAAAGAGGAAACCGCGCCAGGGTCGTACGCGAGCAATCGGTTACGCTCAACGGCGAAACCCGCCCGTCAGCGACGCCGGGACCCACGGAAGTTCCCAGCGCCACACCCCGCAGGAGTGCCGCTGGTCGCGCGCGGCCGCAACGGGCCGCCGGGACGGAGGTGATCGTGGAGATCCTGCTGTTGGTGACCGCACGGGCAGGCGAACCATCCGCAGTGCTACCGGCACTGGACCTGCTGCCGCACTCGGTCCGCACCGCACCCCGCGACGTCCGCACCCTGGTCGCCGGCCCGAGCCCGGACGCCGTGCTGGTCGACGCCCGCTCCGAGCTGAGCGAGGCCCGGGCCACCTGCCGGATGCTGCACGCCACCGGGCTCGGCGTGCCGCTGGTCGCGGTGGTCACCGAGGCTGGCTTGATCGCACTCAACGCCGACTGGGGCGTCGACGACGTCATCCTCGCCTCCGCCGGCCCCGCCGAGGTGGAGGCCCGGCTGCGCCTCGCGGTCGGCAGGCTGAGCAACGCGACCGCCGGCGCCGGCGGATCCATCCGGGCCGGCGAGCTGATGATCGATCCGGACACCTACGCGGCGAAGCTCAAGGGCCGCCCGCTCGACCTGACCTACAAGGAGTTCGAGCTGCTGAAGTTCCTCGCCCAGCACCCGGGGCGGGTGTTCACCCGCGACCAGTTGCTGCGCGAGGTGTGGGGTTACGACTACTTCGGCGGCACTCGGACGGTCGACGTGCACGTGCGTCGCCTGCGCGCCAAGCTCGGCTCCGAGTACGAGTCGATGATCGGCACAGTCCGGCAGGTGGGTTACAAGTTCGTGGTGCCGTCGTCGCGGACCTTGTCGGAGGCTGCCGAGCACTCGCCGCTACCGATGCGGGCCCTCACCGTCGAGGGCTAAATTTCCTATATGCCCTTTTTGGTCGACTAGTGCGCCTTATGGTGACTGCCAGTTGACCAGCGGGGGGCATTGGTGGGCGGTAACCAGGTGGGGGCGGCACGGGCCGTCGGGATCATCACGCTCGTGGTGACGGCGGTCCTCGGCACGGCGTACCTGCTCGGACGAAGCCTGGTGCCGGAGGCGACGCGGACCGACACCGCCGTCACCGCGACCGGCGCCGATCACCCCGAGTACGCGGACCAGTCGGCCCCGATCGACGCCGAGCCCGACGCCACCCGCGCACCCGACACCGGGTCGGACGGGTCGCAGCGCACCGACGAGCAGGGGCAGGACCCGAACTTCGGCCCGATGGGCACCCGTGTGAGCACCGGCGACGCCGGTGTCGCGCTCACCTTCGACGACGGACCGCACCCCGACTACACCCCTCAGGTTCTCGCGATCCTGCGGGACTACCACGTCACGGCCACCTTCTGCGTGGTCGGCAAGAACGCCCAGGCGTACCCCTGGCTCGTCGAGCAGATCGTCGCCGAGGGGCACACCCTCTGCAATCACAGCTGGGACCATGACGTCGCCCTGGGCGCCCGGTCGATCGAGTGGATCCGCGCCGACCTGATGCGGACCAGCGAGGCGATCCGCGCCGCCGTGCCCGACGCGCCGATCGCCTGGTACCGGCAGCCGGGCGGCGCCTGGACCTACTCGGTCATCTCCGTCTCCCGTGACCTCGGCATGGCACCGCTGCACTGGACGCTGGACCCGTCCGACTGGCGGGCGCCGGGCGCCACCCGGATCGCCGCCTCCGTGCTCAACGGGGTACGACCCGGCTCGATCGTCCTGCTGCACGACGCGGGTGGCGACCGTCAGGGCACCGTCAACTCGTTGTACCGGATCCTGCCGGAACTGGCCGGCCGGTTCGACGTTCAGGCGCTGCCACCGCGCGGACTGTGACGGGTGTACCAACCGTCCCTCCGGGCGGCGCACCTCCGGTGCGGTTACGGTGATGCGATGAGCAGCACCCAGTCGGGCATCGACCAGGTCAGCCGCGTCGACCGACTCGGCCCGGCGGAGATCACCGACGTGCTGGCGCTCGCCCGGACGGCCGGCGACGCCGACGGGGCGGACCCGATGGACGAGCACGTGCTGCTCCGCCTGCGCGACGAGCACGCTGCCGCGAGCCACCTGGTTGCCCGCTCCACCGACGGCACGCTCACCGGGTACGCGCACCTCGACACGACCGACCCCGACAGCGGCGTCGGCGTGGAGCTGATGGTGCACCCGGCGTACCGGCGGCGCGGTACCGGACGGGCGCTGGCCCGGGGGGTGCTGGCCACCGCCGCCGGGCCACTGCGGGCGTGGGCGCACGGCGACCACCCCTCGGCCGCTGCCCTCGCGGTCGACCTCGGATTTCACCGCGCCCGGGTCCTCTGGCAGCTACGTCGACCGCTCGCCGCGCCGCTACCCGAACCGCGCCTGCCCGACGGGGTGACGCTGCGCGCGTTCCGCCCCGGCAGCGATGAGGAAGCCTGGTTGACGCTTAACGCGCGGGCCTTCGCCGACCATCCGGAGCAGGGCCGGTGGACCGCCGATGACCTGCGGGTACGCCTCACCGAACCGTGGTTCGACCCGGCCGGCTTCCTGCTCGCCGTCGAGTCGGCGACCGGCCGGCTGCTCGGCTTCCACTGGACCAAGGTGCACGAGCGACCCGGCTCCGCCCGCATCGGCGAGGTGTACGTGCTCGGGGTGGAGCCCGCCGTGCACGGCGGCGGGCTCGGCCGGGCCCTGACCATGGCCGGGCTGGCGTACCTGCGCGACCGACGTGGACTGGACCGGGTGATGCTGTACGTCGACGAGTCGAACACCGGCGCGGTGGCGCTCTACGAGCGGCTCGGCTTCGCCCGCTGGTCCGCCCACGTCAACTACCAACTCGGCTGATCCGTCCGGTCAGGGCAGGTGGAACCGGGGCCGGTCGGGGTCGGACAGATCCAGCCGGGGCGTGATAGCGGTGACCGCGTCGCGGTCCGCCGCCGCCGCTGCCACCGCGGCGAGATCGGTGCAGGCGGCCACCTCGCCGAGGGTGACCAGGGTCGGCGGGAGCATTGTCAGGTCGCCGGCCGCCGCCTGCCGGCCCGCCTCGTCGGGCCGGATCCACAGCGTGTGGTCGGCCTCACCGGAGACGTCGCGGGTCCGCTGTCCCTCGGGCAGCAGCGCCACGAAGAAGTACGTGTCGAACCGACGTGCCTCGAATTCCGGGGTCACCCAGCGGCTCCACGGCAGCAGCAGGTCCGACCGGAGGGTGAGCCCGCGCCCGGCGAGCAGGTCGGCGAACCCGGTTCGCCGCTGTTCCAGGTCGGCCCGGGCAGCCTCCCAGCCGTCGTCGCTGACATCGCCGACGACCCGCGTCGCGTCCGGCCCGGCGAGCAGCACCCCCGCCTCCTCGAAGACCTCGCGGGCCGCTGCGCAGACCACCGCCTGCGCCGCCGCCGGAGCCAGCCCGAGGCGTACGCCCCAGTCCCTCGGTGCCGGGCCCGCCCAGTCCAGGTGGGTGGTGGAGTCCGAGGGGTCCACTCCACCACCTGGGAAGGCATACATGCCGCCGAACGCCATCGCCACGACCCGGCGGATCAGGTAGACCTCGAAGCCCTCGTCGGCCGGGCGGAGCAGCAGCACGGTGGCGGCCACCCTGGGTACCGCAGGCACCGCGCCAGAGGCCCGGAACCTGCGGGCGTGCTCCACCAGCGCGGGCGGAGCCGGGAAGCCACTGTCGGTCGTCATGCGCCGAGACTAGGCCCCTGGTCCCGACCCGTGGATGCCCAGTACAGCCCTCTGCTGATCTTCGGTAGCGTCGCGCCATGACTCGTTGGGGCATCCTGGCCACCGGCCACATCGCCGCCCGCTTCGCCGAGGACCTCCGGCTGGTGCCGGGGGCCGAACTCGTCGCGGTCGGTTCCCGCACCGCCGAGACCGCGGAACGCTTCGCGGACCGGCATGCCGTACCACGGGCGTACGGCTCCTGGGCGGAACTGGCTGCGGACGCCGACGTCGACGTGATCTACGTCGCCACCCCGCACGCCGCCCACCACGAGGCGGCCCTGACCTGCCTCACCGCCGGCCGGCCGGTGCTGGTGGAGAAGCCGTTCACCCTCGACCTGGCCACCAGCACCGAACTCATCGACACCGCCCGCGCCGCCGGGGTCTTCCTCATGGAGGCGATGTGGATGCGGTGCAACCCGCTCATCCGGCGGGTCTGTCAACTGATCGCCGACGGCGCGATCGGCACCCTGACCGGGGTCCGGGCCGACTTCGGCGTCGCCGGCCCCTTCCCGCCCGAGCACCGGATGCGCGCCCGGGCGCTGGGCGGTGGCGCTCTGCTGGATCTCGGCGTCTACCCGATCAGCCTGGCCCACCTGCTGCTGGGCACGCCGCAGCACGTACGGTCCTGGGCGAAGCTGGGTCCGGAGGGTACGGACGAGAACACCGGCCTGGTCTTCGGCTACGACTCCGGTGCGGTGGCCACGTTGAGCTGCGGCATGGTGGGGGCCACCGGGCTCACCGCCTCGATCACCGGCAGCACCGGTCGGATCGATCTGCCCGAGCCGTTCTTCCGACCCGACAGGTTCACCCTCCACCGGGGCGACGCGGAGCCGGAGACGATCACCGAGGAGTTGGTCGGCTCGGGCTACCAGCACGAGGCCATCGAGGTGCAGCGGTGCCTGGCCGAGGGGCTCACCGAGAGCCCGTTGGTACCGCACTCGGCCACCCTGGAGATCATGGGCCTGCTGGACGACATCCGCGCCCAGATCGGCGTCTCCTACATCTGACGGCCTGTCGAAGGGCCCCTGGGGTGTCCCAGGGGCCCTTCGACCGTGCTCAGCTGAAGATGGGACGGACCAGGAAGTACATCAGGGCACCGATCGAGCCGGCCGCCGGGAAGGTCAGGATCCAGGCGCCGATGATGTTGCCGGCCACGCCCCAACGCACGGCGGAGAGCCGCTTGGTGGCGCCGACACCCATGATCGCCGAGGTGATCGTGTGCGTGGTCGAGATCGGCGCACCAAGCACCAGGGCGTTGAAGTAGAGCACGCCGCTGGCCACGGTCTCGGCCGCGAAACCCTCCGGCGGACGCAGGTCGATGATCTTCCGGCCCAGGGTCCGGATGATCCGCCAGCCGCCGGCGTAGGTGCCGGCCGCCAGCACGGCCGCCGAGGTCCAGAACGCCCACTCCGGGATGTAGGTGGCATCGTCCTGGTAGCCACCGACGAAGAGGGCGAGCACCACGATGCCGATGGTCTTGGCGGCGTCCTGCATGCCGTGGCCGACCGACATGGCCGCCGCCGAAGCGGTCTGTGCCCAGCGGAAACCGCGGTTGAGCTTGCCCGGGTGCCCGTTCCGGAAGACCCACTGCACAGCGATCATCACGATGTAGCCGAGGATGAAGCCGACCATCGGCGACAGGATCATCGGGATGATCACGCTCTCGCCGATGCCGGTCCAGAGCACGGTGCCGGAGGCGGCCACGGTCGAGCCGACCAGGCCACCGATCAGGGCGTGCGAGGACGACGAGGGCAGGCCGAAGTACCAGGTGATGAGGTTCCAGGTGATCGCGCCGATCACACCGGCGAAGACGATGCCGAGGCTGGAGACGCCGGTAGGCAGCTCGACCAGGCCGCTGCCGACGGTCTTGGCGACCTCGGCGCCGAAGTGGGCGCCGATGAAGTTGCCGACCGCCGCCATGGCCAGGGCGACCCGGGGTGTCAGCGCTCGGGTGGAAATGCTTGTCGCGATCGCGTTGGCGGCGTCGTGGAAGCCGTTGGTGTAGTCGAACACCAGGGCCACCCCGATCACCGCCAGCACGGCGATGAGCTCGGGACTCACAGGATCAGGACTCCTTGACCGCGATGGTCTCGACCGTGTTGGCGACGTGCTCGAAGGCGTCGCAGGCGGCCTCCAGCTCGTCGGCGACCTCCTTCATCTTCAGCACGGTCAGCGCGTCGTACTCACCGGAGAAGAGCCGCACCAGCAGCATCCGGTAGGCCTGGTCGCCGTCGTTCTCCAGTCGGTTGATCTCGATCCAGTAATCCTCAAGATCCTTCATCGACTTGAGTCGGGGCATCGCGTCGGCGGTCAGCTTCGCCTGCTGGTCGAGCACGTGCACCAGCTCGTGCATCTCCCGGGGCAGCGACGGCAGCTTGGTCAGCCCGTAGAGGTAGAGCAGGTTGCCCACCGCCTCCAGGTGGTCCATGACGTCGTCCAGGAGCGAACCGAGCCGGTAGATGTCCTCGCGGTCGAAGGGGGTGACGAAGGTGGAGTTGATCTTCTTGTACAGATCGTGGGTGATCTGGTCGCTGTCGTGCTCCACCTCGGTGAGCCGCTCGCTCACCGACTGCACCTCGACATCGGGCAGGGCCAGCTCGTTGAGCAGCTCGGTACCCCGGACCAGATTCTGCGCGGCCCTGGTGAAGAGCTCGTAGAAAGCGCCCTCGTTGGGGCGGAAGGAAAACCTCACAGCACGGACCTCGTCGTGTCGGGTGGAAGGGGTGGCGGCCGTCGCTCCGGCGCCCTGCTGAGGGGAATGCTAGGGAACCGTCAGATCGGCGATTATCCGGCCCACCCCTGGCCAGATAGCATTCACCGCTCGTTCAACTTCCGTTCACCTTCACCGGCCCCGTGGTTCCCATCAGTCGCTCGCGTTCCCGCTCGATGTCGAAGTCGGCTGGCGGATACCCCAGATCAAGAGTGTCGAACGTCTCACGCAGCAGGTGCGCCACCGCCCAGTCCCGGTACCACTTGCGGTCCGCCGGCACCACGTACCACGGCGCCAGGTCCGTACCGCACCTGGCGAGCACCTCGGCGTACGCGGCCTGGTAGTCGTCCCACCTGGCCCGGGCGTCGACGTCGGACGGGTGGTACTTCCAGTGTTTGGTCGGATCGTCGAGGCGGGCCAGCAGCCGCTCCGCCTGCTCGGCGTTCGAGATGTGCAGGAAGACCTTGACCACGGTCACCCCGGTGTCGGTCAACTCCCGCTCGAACTCGCCGATCTCCGCGTACCGGGGTCGCCAGACCTCCTCCGGCGCCCGCTCCTGGACCCGGGGCACCAGCACGTCCTCGTAGTGCGAGCGGTTGAAGACCCCCAGGCTGCCCGGCGGCGGCAGGGCCCGGCGGATCCGCCACAGGAAGTGGTGCCGCAGTTCCTCGGCGGTCGGCGGGCCGAACGCCCGGATGTGCACGCCGAGCGGATTCATCGCCCCGACCACCCGCTTGACCGTGCCGTCCTTGCCACCGCAGTCCATCGCCTGGAGCACCAGCAGCACCCGCCGACCGGCACCCGGGTCGGCCTTCGCGCCAGCGAACAGCATCTCCTGCTGCCGGGCCAGTCCCGCACCCAGCCGGGTGAGCTGCCGGCGGGCCCAGGTCTTGCGGTCCGGCCCGGTCACCTCCGGGCCGGGCAACCCCGGAGTCGAGCGGGGATCGATCTCCGCGAGGTCCACCGGGCCACCGGGCCGTACCCGGAGCAGGTCGCGTACCGCTCCGCCGTTCGGCGCCACCACGTCAAAGCCACTGTCGTCCACCATCGGAGCATCATCACCCGCCCGCCGCCGGTCCGCGCGACGGAGTCGCATCGTGCCGGGGTGCGGGGCCGGGGATGTCGGGGACGGTCCGCCCGCCGGCAGCGGTCAGACCACCAGGGCCAACCACTTGCGGTACGAGGTGGCAAACGGCTCCGTGCCATCCCCGAGCGCGCCCAACAGCCAGCGTGCCGCCGCCTCAGCCTCCACCACCAGGTCGTCGGGATACCCGAAGCGGGCCCGGTGCTCGGCGAACTCGTCCTCGTCGCGCAGCTCGACCAGGCCGGTCTCGCGACGCCGGACCACGTCCAGGTCGAGGTCAATCAGATGAACCGTGTCCTCGCCCTCCCACCGGGCCGGGCTGGCGATGTCGCAGTAGACCTCGCTGGTGCGGGGCGGCGGGTTGAACATGCCTGTCCACCAGGCGTGGTGCGGCACCAACAGCACGAAGGGAATCTGCTCGACCGACGGCCGGCCGTGGTAGACCGAGCTGGTGCCGGCCGGCACGCCGAGCCAGATGCCGAGATCGTCCTCGGCCAACCGACGGGCCGGGTAGTCGCGGTGGGCGCTGCCGTCGAACTTGCGGTAGATCACACGGATCACGTCGCTCGACATGAGTCGCACCCTAGCCGATTCCGCCCACGCCTCGCCGTCGGGAAGTTACCGGACGACATGGCGATATTCCGTGCCGCGCGACCGCGACACGGCCTGCTCGGTACCGACCGCGTCCGCCCCGGCGGGTACCGTGCCACGGTGACTCCGCCCCGCACCGCCACCGCCACCGGCAACGCCCGCGACAAGGCACGTCGGCGGAGCGACCGGCCGGGCGGCGCCGAGCTGTTGTCCGCTGCGGTCGGCGCCGTCCCCGGCGGTACGGCCCGTCCGGGCCAGCAGCGGATGACCGCGGCGATCGAGGAATGCGTCAGCACCGGTGACCACCTGCTGGTGCAGGCCGGCACGGGCACCGGCAAGTCCCTGGCGTACCTCGCCCCCGCGTTGACTGTGGACGGCCCTGTGGTGGTCTCCACCGCCACCCTGGCGTTGCAGTCCCAGCTGGTGGAGCACGACCTGCCCCGGTTGGCCGACGCCGTCGAACCGTTGCTCCGACGCCGCCCCACGTTCGCCGTGCTGAAGGGCCGCCACCACTACCTCTGCCTCGCCCGGCTGGAGAACTCCACGGCGGACGAGCCGGAGGACACTCTCTTCGACGCTCCGGCCGAGCGCCCCGGCGGCACCCGCTGGCTCGGTGAGGCCGGCCGGCTGGGCAAGCAGATTCAGCGCCTGCGGGACTGGGCCCTGGAGACCGACACCGGTGACCGCGACGAGTTGGACCCGGGCGTCGACGACCAGACGTGGCGGCTGGTCTCCATGCCCGCCCGCGAGTGCGTCGGCGCGTCCCGCTGCCCGTACGGTGCGGAGTGCTTCGCCGAGGCTTCCCGGGCCCGGGCCCGGGAAGCGGACATCGTGGTGACCAATCACAGCCTGCTCGCGGTCGACATGCTCGCCGGCCGACACATCGTCCCGCCGCACCGGCTGTTGGTCGTCGATGAGGCCCACGAACTGGCGGACCGGGTCTCCTCGGCGGCCCAGGCGGAGCTGACCCCGGAACTGATCGACAGGTCCGCCCGGCGGGCGCGGCCGCTGCTGCGCCCGGAGACGGCCGAAGCGCTGACCGCATCGGGTGACGCCCTCGCGGTCGGGTTGGCCGAGGCACCGGTCGGGCGGATCACGAGCGGGTTGCCCGGCCCGCTACGGGAGGCCTGCACGCTGTTGGACGCCGCCACCCGTACCGCTCTGGACAGCATCGGCGACGTCAAGGCCGACGACCCCGACCCGGTACGCAAGCAGCAGGCCAAGGCCGTCCTCGACGAGTTGTCCACCACCGCTCAGCGGTTGCTGGAGGAGGCCGAGCACGACGTGGCCTGGGTGGAGCGCAACGACGTGACCGGACGGCGGGCACTTGTGGTGGCGCCGCTCTCGGTTGCCGGCACCCTGGCCACCCACCTCTACGACGAGCGGACCGTGGTGGCCACCTCGGCCACGCTCGCGCTCGGCGGGCGGTTCGACACGGTCGCCCGGGCGCTGGGCCTCGACTCGCCTCCGCCCGGCCCACCGTCGCCGGCCGCCGCCGCCCTCGCCCAGGCCACCCGGCGACCGTCCACGCCGGACGATTCGGCGGGTGCTACGACACCGAGCCCGCCGGACCCCGCCGACGGGTTGACGGACTCCGGGCTCGGGTGGCGTTCACTTGACGTTGGCTCGCCGTTCGATTATCCCCGGCAGGGCATCCTCTACGTGGCCGCCCACCTGCCCCGCCCGGGGGCCTCCGGGCTGCCCGAGGCCGCCGGGGAGGAACTGCTCGCGCTGGTCACCGCGCTCGGTGGGCGTACGCTCGGGCTCTTCTCCTCGCGCCGGGCCGCGCAGCAGGCGGCGGAGCTGCTGCGCGCGCGGACCGACCTGCCGGTGCTGCTTCAGGGTGAGGAGACGCTGCCGCTGCTGGTCCGACGTTTCCGCGAGGAACGGTCGAGCTGCCTGTTCGGGGTGATGTCGTTGTGGCAGGGCGTCGACGTGCCGGGCGACGCGTGCCAGCTCGTGGTGATCGACCGGCTTCCGTTTCCTCGCCCCGACGAACCGCTCGCTGCGGCCCGGGCGGCGGCGGTCGACGCGCAGGGCGGCTCCGGCTTTGCCGCGGTGAGCGTCCCGATCGCGGCGGTTCGGCTCGCACAGGGCGTGGGCCGGTTGATCCGGGCCAGCGGTGACCGGGGCGTGGTGGCGGTGCTCGACTCCCGACTGGAGACGGCCCGCAGCTACGGCTCGTTCCTCCGCCGCTCGTTGCCCCCGTTCTGGTACACGACCCGCCCGGAAGTGGCCCGGGGCGCGCTGACCCGCCTCGCCGCGAGCTGATCCGGCCGACGGCGCAGCCCGGCGACCGCGCGGACCGGGTCAGGGTGCCCGGGCGGCGACGACGACGGCGTCGGGCGGGGTGTCCGGAACGCGCCGGGCGGCGAGGCGGCGTACCGCCGTGTTGAGCACCGCGATGATGGGCACCGCCACCAGCGCGCCGGTGATCCCGGCGAGTACGACGCCGGCCGCCAGACCGATGATCACTGCGAGCGGGTGGATGGCGACCGCCCTACCCATGATCAGCGGCTGGAGGATGTGTCCCTCCACCTGCTGCACACCGATCACCACGCCCAGAATGATCAACGCGGTCACCGGGCCGCTGTCGACCAACGCCACAAGCACCGCCACGCCCCCGGAGAGGGTCGCACCGACGATCGGGATGAACGCGCCGAGGAAGACCAGGGCGGCCAGCGGAAAGGCGAACGGGATGTCGAAGATGACCAGGAAGATGCCGATGCCGACGGCGTCGATGAAGGCGACCAGCACCGTCGCCCGGACGTAGGCGACAAGCGTCGCCCAGGCGGCCCGACCGGCGTCGTCGACCTTCCAACGCGCGGCAACGGGCAGCAGCCGGACCAGGAACCGCCAGATGATGTTGCCGTCGCGCAGGAAGAAGAAGGTGGCGAAGAGGACCAGCACCGTGCCGGTCAGCACCTCGGCCAGGGTGGCCGCGGTGGAGAGGGCACCGCTGGTGAACCGCTCGGTGTTGTTGTCGACCCACCGCTGGGTCTCCTCGATGTACCGGTCGAGGTCGTTGTCCGACAGGTGCAGCGGCCCGGTCTTGAGCCACTCCTGGATCTGCTGCAACCCCTGGGTGGACTTCGCGGTCAGTTCCGGAACGCCCTTGATGAACTCGTTGACCACCAGGGTGAGCGTGCCGATCACCGCGGCCAGCCCGGTCACCAGCACCACCGCGGTCGCCAGGGATCGCGGCAGGCGGGCCCGCAGCAGCCAGCCGACCGCGGGTGCCAGCAGCGCCGACAGCAGCAGCGCCACCGCCAACGGGATGATCACGATGCTGATCGTGCCGACGAGCTTCAGCAGCGCCCAGAAGACGATGCCGATGACGATCAGCCGCCAGCACCACGCGGCGGCGATCCGCAGTGCGTGCGGCACGTCGGCGTCGTCCCGACTGGAGGTGGAGTTGTGCAGCGCGGTGGGCGTCTCGGCACCGACCACCGTCGCCGCCGCCGGTGCCACCGGCCCAGGGTTCGACGGCGACGCCAGGCCGGGCGGCTCCGAGACGTCGGCGGGACTCTGGCGACCCGCTCTGACCGATTCCCGGCCCGACTCGTACGCGCGACGCAGCCGTCCGCGTATCCGCTCGAAGCGGCTCAAGCGCACCTCCCGGCAGATCGGCCTGCGCACTGCGTCAGGTCGGACAGGATACGCCCGACCAGGCAACGGTAGGACGAATTCGCCACCCACAGTGCCCCGCCCGACCGGTCCGCTAACCAGGTGACCACCGACGGCCCACGGGGGACGACACGGTAGCGTCTGCGGCGTGACCGCCGATCCGAACCTCGACTCCGGCCTGCCCATCCGACTGCTGCACGACCGCGTGCTGGTGCGGATGGAGGGCAGCGAAGGCGAGCGGCGTTCCAGCGCCGGCATCGTGATTCCTGCCACCGCGGCGGTGGGCAAACGCCTGGCGTGGGCCACCGCCGTCGGGGTCGGGCCCAACGTACGCTCCATCGTCTCCGGCGACCGGGTGCTCTTCGACCCCGATGACCGATCCGAGGTCGAGCTGCACGGCCGTGGTTACGTGCTGTTGCGCGAACGCGACGTGCACGCGGTGGCCGCCGAGCGGATCGAGGAAAACGCGACAGGTCTCTATCTCTGACCGGCTTCGGTCCCCTCGAACGGCCCACGCGTCGTTTGCCGCGCTCCCCGGCGGGAAGCCAGCCGCACCACCGGCCTGGGGAGGGACGATGCCGGTATTCGTGAAAAAGGTGCTGGCCTGGGGAAGCCTCGCGTTTCTGATCTACTTCATGGCGTTCCGGCCGGAGGGCGCCGCACAGATGTTCAAGGCCATCGGTGCGGCCCTGATGATGATGGCCCAGGGGCTCGGAGACTTCCTCACCAGCCTGATGACGTGAGCCCACCGAGCGGTCGCCCCGGTCACCGGCCGGGCCGGAACCGGGCGGACGGGGGCGGTCAGCGGTGGCCGGGTGGCCAGGGGGCGGCGGGACGGGGGCCGTACCAGCCGGGGTGGCCGTATCCGGCGGGGAACGCGGGCGGCGGGGGCGGCGCGGTGAGCACCACCGGGATCGGGACCACCGGCTCCTCGGGGGCCTCCACCGCCCGCTGCGAACCGTCCGGGAACCGCAGGTGGTAGCGGTGCCCGTCCCAGACACCGACCGGCGACTGCGGGTCCCGGCCCACGAAGTACGACCGGTACGCGGCGATGGAGTGGAGCAGTTCCTGTTCCTCCCGGGCCGTCCGGTCCCGGTCGACGGGGCGGCGGTCCAGACCTCGGGTGGCGCCGTCCCGAAGCAACGCCAACCGGGTCGCCGCGAACTGGTAGCCACGCATCGCCCGTAGACCGGCGTCGCCGGCCACCCGCCGGGCCCACACCCGGGCCGCGTGTCGTCGACCGAGGCTGCTCAACGCGGCCACCTCGGGTGGCGTGAGCCAACCGGCCCGGACGTAGTCCGGCAGCACCCGCTCGGTGAGCCGTCCCTCCCAGGCCCGCAGCCACACCGCCAGGCCGACCATGCCGAAGAAGATCGGAACCATCACGCCGACGAAGCCGAAGAGCGAGATCAGCACCTGACCGGTGGCCTGGGTCAGCGTCGGCAGCAGGTTCCACGTCCCGTGCAGCATCATCGCCAGCAGCAGCCCGGCGACCGGGGCGAAGAACCGCACCCGACGGTCCGCCGACCGTGCGGCGATACCGAGCCCGATACCGGCCATCGAGGTGAACAGCGGATGGGCGAACCCGAAGAGCAGGATCCGGACGATGAAGATGGCGATGACCTGTTGCGCCCCGGTCGCCGGCCCGTACTGCTCGACGCCCGAGGCGTACCCGAGCCCGCCGAGGTAGAGGATGTTCTCCACCATCGCGAAGCCGATCGCGGAGAGCCCGCAGTAGACCAGCCCGTCGGTGATGCCGGACCACTCCCGCCGCCGAAACACCAGCAGCAGGATCGGGCCGAGCGTCTTGGTCAGTTCCTCGATGAAGGGCGCGACCAGAACGGCGGTGAGCCCGACGGGCAGCCCCTGGTCGTCGAACCAGTTGGCGGCCGTCTCGTTGACCATCAGTGACGCGGCGGTGGAGACGAAGGCGCCCCACGCGAAGCAGAAGACCAGGTATTTCAGCGGCTCGGGTTCGTACCGGTCGAGCCAGAGGAAGCAGGCCACCAGCACCGGGACCGGCAGGATCGCGGCGGCGGTGCCGACCAGCAACGCCTCTGCGCCAAGGCTGGTGCCGAGCGTGAAGATCATGAAGATCGCGCAGGCCGCGATCAGGATGATCACCCCGATCAGCACCAGTGCCCGTCGCCAGCTGAGGCGGCGTCGCGGCATTCCGGGTACGCCACCCTCCACGCCTGGGGCGACGGGCACGGACGGCGACGGCGGCAGTGATCCGCCGGACGGGGTGACGGCCATGCGGTCAGCGTAGTCATGCCCGGCCCGTCGGGCCGGGCGCATGGCCACCCCGAGGACAGAGCGACGGCAACGCCGCCAGCCGACGTGCCAGGGCGCGCCGCAGCCCCGCCAGGGACTTCGACACACGGCCTAGCCGACCGGGGGTGCGGTGGGCCGCTGTACGGCCGGTTCCGGCCCGGCCGGTGCCCCCGGTCGGTCCAGTTCACCGAAGGAGCGCCGCACCAGCCGGTTCGCCTCCTCCTGACTGATGCCGGAGGCCACCAGGAGATCACTGGCGGTGGTACGCACCTGGGCCACCACCACACTGCCGGAGAACCCCACCCCGTCGCCGTACGCCCGGCCGGCCTCGCTGACGGCGCGCAGCGACCGTTCCCGGGCCTGTTCAGGCTCCTCGCCCTGAGCGAACTCCTTCTGTAGCTGGCGCACCGCCTCGGCCAGGTGATCGACGGCGTCCGGCATCGGTTCCGGAATCGGCTCGTCGTCCTCCACCAGGGTCACCGCACGCCGGATCAGCGTGCCGCTGTTGCGCATCGCCCGGTCGATCGGGTCGGCCGCCTCCGCGTAATGGGTGAGTTCGCTGCGCCGATGCCACCGTGCCGGGGAGAGCAGCGCAGTCTCCTTGGCACCTTCGATCGCCTCGGAGAAGGTGGCCAGCTCCTCCTTGTTGTCGCGCAGCCGGTCCAGCGCGCTCTGGATCTTGCCCGCGTCGCGCTCCCGCAGCCCGTCGGCGGCGAGATCGAGCTGGGCGGCGAGCAGGTCCAGCGCCGGCCGGGCCGCCCGGTTGAGCACCCGCAGCGGGTTGAGCGGCAGCAGGATCGCGGTGACCAGCAGCGCGATGCTGCCGCCGACGATCGCGTCGATGAACCGGGGTATCTCCAGATCCTCCACCGACGGGCTGAGCGTCACGATCAGCACCGCGGTCGCCGCGGCCTGGATGACGATGGCGACGCTGCCCCCGGCGAAAACGGTGAGCACGATGGCGGAGGTGACCACCAGCCCGAGCTGCCACGGCCCGGTGCCGAGGAAATAGATCAGCAGGTCGCCGACGAACACCCCGACGCCCACCCCGAGGATCAACTCGATGGTCCGGCGGAACCGCTGACCCACCGAGACGGCCAGGGTGCCGACGGCGGAGATCGGGGCGAAGACCGGTTGCGGATTGCCCAGCAGCTCATGCGCGGCCACCCAGGACAGCCCGGCGGCCAGACCCGCCTGCGCGGCCAGGCCGAGTGACAGGCGCACCCGGTGCAGGCGGTCGCGCAGGGTCGCCTTGCTCCGGTGATGCAGCTGCGCCATGGTCCCGGCGATCCGAGCCGTGTCGACGTCGGACCGTCCGTCGCGCGCGCCGTCTCGGCGCAGCAGCCGAGAAAGTCCGCGCCGGGCCACCGTCATGGCCGGGACTACCCACCTGACGCCCGGACATTCCCGCCGAAGCGGCACATCACTCCGGACGGCGGCACCGGATCACGGCTCGTCGCCGGGATCGGGCAGACTCGGGCCGGTGACAGGGTTGATCGCGCGATGGCGTACCGCCGCCCGGGCTGCCGGAGCGGGTGACCCCGCGTCGGTCGACGCCGCCGGGGCGGAGTTGCTCGAACGGTGGCGGGAGCCGCATCGGCACTACCACACGATCGCGCACCTGGCCGCCGTGCTCGACGTGATCGACCGGTACGCCTCGACCGCGTCGCGACCCGACCTGGTGCGACTCGCCGCGTGGTGCCACGACGCGGTGTACGACCCCCGCGCGGCGGGTGACCGGAACGAGCAGGACAGCGCGGCGCTCGCCGACGCCCTGCTCACCCGGTTGGGGCTGCCTCCCGCCGAGGTGGCCGAGGTGAAGCGACTGGTCCTGCTCACCGCTGGTCACGTGGTGGCTCCGGCGGACGCCGACGGCGCGCTGCTCTGCGACGCCGACCTGGCCGTGCTGGCCGCGTCACCACCGGAGTACGACAGGTACGCCGCCGCGATCCGCCGGGAGTACGCCCACGTGCCCGAGCCGGACTACCGGGCCGGCCGGGCCCGGGTGCTCTCCGGCCTGCTCGCCCTGCCCTCCCTGTACCGCATTCCCGCATTGGCCGCCCGCTGGACCCACCCGGCCCACACCAACCTCACCCGCGAACTGACCCACCTCACCCCCTGACAAGCCCCACCACCCCCGCCCCGCCCCGATCATGCAGTTACGGCAGGCGTTATGGATGCTTCGTCCGCTTTGATGCGTACCACGCCTGCGTGATCGGCGGCGGGGGCGGCCGGGGGAAGCGGCGGGTGGGAGGGGCGAGTGGGGCGGGAGAGGTGTTTCGGGCGGCGCAGGTTGGCAGCGCGCAGGAGGCGGACGATGTCGCGGCTGGGTACGACCTGAGCACCGAGCCAGACAGCCATCGGGAAGCGCTCGGCGGGAATGTCGTAGTGATCCCGGTCGAAGCCTCGCCCGGGGGCGCCCAGCATCTCGGCGAAGACGTGCAGTTCAGCCAGGGCGACATCGCTGATCAGGTGCGACCAGAGCCGGCCGCGCCCCGGCCAGGCCGGCCGGTCCACGTAGATCACCCCGCCACCGTACCCGCCGCCGACTCAGGTTGATGATCACAAGTGGCCGGTCGTAACCTCGGCCGCATGGCCACCTCCCCGCTCCTCGACGACCTGCGTGCCGCCCTCGGGCCGGACGCGGTGCTCACCGATTCTGACCTGCTGCGCGGGCACGAGCGGGACGAGGCCGACCTGTGTGCCTCGGCCACGCCGCTGGTGGTGACCCGGCCGAGCAGCACCGAGGAGGTCGTCGCGGTGGTCCGGGCGGCCGGGCGGCACGGCGTGCCGGTGGTGCCGCAGGGTGCCCGTACCGGGCTGGCCGGCGCGGCGAACTCCGTCGCCGGCGCGGTGGTGATCAGCACCACCTCGATGAACGCGATCCTGGAGATCGATCCGGTGAGCCGGATCGCGGTCGTCCAGCCGGGGGTGGTCAATGCCGCGCTCACCGCCGCCGTGGGTGAGCAGGGTCTGTGGTACCCGCCCGACCCGGGCTCCTGGGAGTCGTCCACGATCGGCGGCAACGTCGCCACCAACGCGGGCGGCATGTGCTGCGTCAAGTACGGCGTGACCACCGAGTACGTGCTCGGCCTGGAGGTGGTGCTCGCCTCCGGCGAGGTGCTGCGTACTGGACGGCGCACCGCCAAGGGCGTGGCCGGCTACGACCTGACCCGGCTCTTCGTCGGCTCGGAGGGCACCCTCGGAGTGATCACCGAGGTCACCGTGGCGCTGCGACCCGCGCCCGCGGAGTCGCTGACCCTGGTGGCCGTGTTCGGCTCGACCGCGGGCGCCGGCGAGGCGGTGGCCCGGATCGCGGCCCAGGGACTCTCCCCCAGCCTGCTGGAACTGCTCGACCGCACCCATCTGGGGGCGATCGAGGCGTACCGGCCGATGGGGTTGCGCACCGACGCGGAGGCGCTGCTGCTGGCCGCCGCCGACACCGGTCCCCGAGCGGCGGCGGACCTGGCCGAGTTGGCTGCGGTCTGCGAGGCGGCCGGCGCCGAGGAGGTGTACGCGGCCAGCGACGCCGTGGAGGCCGCCGCGCTGTTGCAGGCCCGTCGGTCGGCTCACCCGGCCATGGAGAAGTACGCCGCGGAGGCGTACCCGGGCGGCAGCGGCGGCCTGATCATCGACGACCTGGCGGTGCCCCGGGGAGCGCTCGCCGCGCTGCTCGACGGGGTGGCCCGGATCTCGGCCGAGTGCCAGGTGCCGATCGGGGTGGTCGGTCACGCAGGTGACGGCAACATGCACCCCAACATCGTGGTCGACCGAGCCGATCCGGCGAGCCTGGAGCGTGGCCGACGGGCCTTCGACGAGATCATGCGGTTGGGGCTGGACCTGGGCGGCACCTGCACCGGTGAGCACGGCGTCGGGCTGCTGAAGCGGGACTGGCTGGCCCGGGAGATCGGTCCGGTGGGCGTACGGGTGCATCAGGCGATCAAGGCGGCGCTCGACCCGACCGGCCTGCTCAACCCCGGAAAGGTCCTCTGACCGTCGGGGCGGTTCAGCCGACCATCTCGGCGGGCGTGTTCTGCGTGAGCAGCAGCAGGATCTCCTCGGCCACCGGCGGTCGCTCCTCCCCCGGACAGTCCTGCGAGGTGATCAGACCGGCTGCGGTCAGCAGGCTGGAGGTGAGCGCGCCGACGCAGCTGACCCGGTAGCCGCGGGCCTCGTCGGTCTCCCGCGCCAAGTCCGGCTCGGCCAGCAGCTGCTGCAGCCGCTCCCGCTGCTCCTCGGTCAACGCGCCGGTCGAGGTGACTCCGTCGCCGGCACAGTCTATGCACTCCCAACGCCCGTCCGGCTCCACGTTCAGGGTGCGCAGCGGACCGTCGGCCCCGTCGTTCTGGAGCAGACTGACCCGGCCCTTTCCGGTTGTGGTGGCCCCTGCGCCGCCGGGTTGCCCGGCGGCCGGCGGACTCGCCTCCACGGGCGGTTCGGAGTTGTCGCCGAAGGGCGCACAGCCGCCGAGAGCGACCGCCAGCAGGACGATGCCGGGCAGGAATGCCAGTCGTGATCGGGAAAGCGCCATCACTCGCGGAACTTACCCCACCGTAGGTAGGAAGCGTAACCCGTCGAAGAGATATCCATGCTCGACGATCTCCAGAGTGGATCTCAGCGGGCCACACCCGCCGCGCCGTCGTCGGCGCCCCGATCCGCAGCGTAGCCGCGCACGTCCGGCGCGCCGAGTCGTGCGGCGTCGGCGGTCGCGTCGTCCGGCATCAGCTGGGACTGTCGCTCGGCCTCCACCCGGCCCCGGTAGTGGGTGACCTCCCGTGCCCGCCGAGCCGCGTCCCAGCCCAGCACCGCGCCCATCAGCTCGGCCGCGTGCTCGGCCGACTCCAGGCCCCGGTGGGCGGTCTCGATCGAGATCCGGGTACGCCGGGTCAGCACGTCCTCCAGGTGCAATGCCCCTTCGGCGCGGGCCGCGTACGTCACCTCGGCGGCGAGATACTCCGGCGCGCCCGCCAGCGGGGAGGCCAGCAACGGGTCGGCGTCGATCAGGGCGAGCAGGTCGAGGGTCAGGCTTCCGTAGCGCTCCAGCAGATGCTCCACCACGCCCACCGGCAAGCCGTGGCGGCGGGCCAGGTCCGCCCGGTCCCGCCACATGGCCGCGTACCCGTCCGCGCCGAGCAGCGGCAGATCAGCCGTACGCGACACCCGTTGGCCACCGAGCCGACGCATCGCCCGGTCGACCACGTCGGCGGCCATCACCCGGTACGTCGTGTACTTGCCGCCGGCCACCAGGAGCAGCCCGAGCATCGGCTCGATGACGGCGTGCTCCCGGGAAAGCTTCGAGGTGGAGTCCGCCTCACCGGCCAGCAGCGGACGTAGCCCGGCGTAGACCCCTTCGATGTCGGCGGTGGTCAGCGGGCGGTCCAACACCGTGTTGACCTGCCGGAGCAGATAGTCGATGTCGCTGGCGGAGGCCGCCGGGTGCGAACGGTCCAGCCGCCAGTCGGTGTCCGTGGTGCCGATGATCCAGTGCCCACCCCACGGGATGACGAAAAGCACACTGGTGGCCGTACGCAGGATCAGCCCGGTCTCGCCCGTGATCGCCGAGCGGGGCACCACCAGGTGCACCCCCTTGGACGCCCGGACCCGGACCCCGGGCCGCAGCCCGACGTCGTTGAGCATGCGGGACATGTCGTCGGTCCAGACACCGGTGGCGGCGATGACCGTACGGGCGCGTACCTCGAACTCGGCTTCGGGTGCACCGGCGGGCGCCTCCAGGTCACGGACCCGGACCCCGGTGACCTCCCGGGCCTGCCGGATCAGCCCGACCGCCCGGGCACTGCTCACCACGGTCACGCCCAGGCTGGCGGCGGTGCGCGCCAGGGTGACCACCAGGCGGGCGTCGTCGACCTGCCCGTCGTGGTAGCGGATCGCCCCGGCCAGGCCCTCCGAGCGCAGGCTCGGGAAGACCCGGCGGGCACCCTCCCGGCTCAGGTGCCGATGCAGCGGCATGCCCCGACCGCCGCCGAAGAGGCCGGCGAAGGCGTCGTACGCGGCCACCCCGGCACCGTAGTAGGCCCGCCGCAGCAGTCGGGCGGGCAGGTCGCGGACGCCCTGCCCAGCCGGGAGCGGCACCAGGAACGGCACCGGCCGCACCAGGTGCGGCGCCAGCCGGGTGGCCAGCAGCCCGCGCTCGGTCAGCGCCTCGTGCACTAGGCCGAACTCCAACTGCTCCAGGTAGCGCAGGCCACCGTGGATCAACTTGCTGGACCGGCTGGAGGTGCCGGCGGCGAAGTCGCGGGCCTCCACCAGGGCCACCTTGAGGCCCCGGGACGCGGCGTCGACGGCCGCGCCGGCACCGGTCACCCCACCCCCGATCACCAGCACGTCGAACCGCTCGGCCCGCAGCCGACGCAGGTCGGCGGCGCGGCGGGCGGGCGACAGCTGCCCGGCAACGGACCGCAGAACGTTCGGATCACGCACCCGTCCACGTTAACCGGCCCGGTCCTCCCCCGACACGTGCCGGCCCCGGGGGCCTCGGATCCGTTGCCCGCCAGATCCGTCCGACGGCGCGGCGGCTGCGTCGTACTGTGTGCGGATGCGGGCGGAACCCACCACACCCGGCTCGACCGCCAGCCCCTGGGCGATCGTCGCGGCGGTACTCGCCGGCTGCTGGACGGTCGCGGTCACGGTCCTGGCGCAGACCGGCGGCTGGGCCGTGGACCAGGTGGTGCTGATCGGCGGGTTGGACCGGCTGGTGCCGCTCTGGCCGGTGGCCTGCCTGCTCACCGTGCTGCTGATCGCCGCCGCGACGCTGCCGTTGGCCCTCGTTCCCCGCTCGGCGGCGGTCCGCGTCACCGGCCGGCTCTGGTTCGCCGGTGCGCTCGTACTCGGTCTGCTCGGGCTGCTGCGGACGATCCCCCCGGTGCACCACGAGGCGTACCTCGGCGCGCTGGCCCTCGTGGCCGCGCTGCTGGCGGTGGTGACGACCCGGCTGCCCTCCCACGTCCTCGGCCCCGGCCGGCAAGCCGAGACCGGGCGGCAGGCGCATCCGCCCGCATCGGACGTCCGTGTGGGTGCCCCGACCGGGCGTCAGGCGCGACTGGACGGACGGCCGTCGGTGGCGGCCCTGCTGGCGGTGGCCGCCGGGCTCGCCCTGCTACTGCCCTGGGTCTGGTGGGGCGCACTCGGCGGGCTGTTGGAGACCATGCTCGCCGGGCTGGCTGCGGTGGCCGTCGGCGTGCTGGCGGCGACGCTGCTCGACGTTCGGTTCTGGGGCCACTTCGGGGCCGACGAACCACCTCGACCGGCCCGGCTGGTGCTGCTGGGCGGGCTCGTCGCCGGGGTTTTGCTGCTGCTGATCGGTGCCGGCACCGGCCATTCCGGCGCGCAGTTGCCCCTGCTGGTGACGCTGCCGCCGGCCGGTTTCGCGTTGGCCGCGTTGCGGGCCATGAGCCGCCAGCCGGCCACCGGACGTGGTGTCGCCCACCCGGGCACCCGCCGCGTTCTGCCGGATCAACCGATCGCCGGGGGCGTCGTGGCCCACCATTCGGCCGGGGATGGCGGTCGGACGCCGACCGCCTGGCTGGTCGGGCTCGGCGTGTTCGGCCCGCTTGCCTTCACCGACCCGGAGGAGGTCAGCCTGCTGCTGGTCGGCAACCGCGACGTGCCGTTCTGGGTCGCGGCCGCGACCGGTGTCGGCCTCGCCGTCGGACTGGTGCTGGCGGTCGGGTACGGCCTGCTGCTGGCCCGCCGCTCGGCCCGCACGCCGAGCCGGGTGCTGGCCGCAGCGAGCGCCCTGACGCTACTGGTCACGGTCGGTCTGGTCGGCGCGACCGCCGGACAGCCCGGGCTGCACGGGGAGCGACTCTTCGTACTGCTCCGCGAACAGGCGGACCTGAGCGGTGTGCGCGGCGAGCCAGGGCGGGCGGGCCGGGACGCACGCGCCGAGGAGGTCTACCGGCGGTTGGTCGACACCGCCGACCGGACCCAGGCCGACCTGCGGCGCGATCTGCGGCGGGCTCGACTGCCACACACCCCCTACTATCTCGTCAACGCGATCGAGGTGGCTGGTGGGCCGGCGGTACGGGCCTGGCTGTCCAGCCGATCCGAGGTGGCCCGGGTACTGGTCAGCCAGCAACTGCGTCCGTTGCCGGCGCCCGCCGACAGCGCCACCGGCAGCGCCCCGCCCCCGTCCGGCCCGCCGTGGAACATCACCATGATCGGCGCGGATCGGGTCTGGTCCGAACTCGGCGTGACCGGCGACGGCGTGACCGTGGGCAGTTCCGACTCGGGAGTGGACGGGCGGCATCCGACCCTGGCCCAGGGTTTCCGGGGCGGCGACGACTCGTGGTTCGACCCGTGGAACGGCAGTGGGGCACCGACCGACCGCAGCGGACACGGCACCCACACGATGGGCAGCGCCGTCGGGCGGGACGGCATCGGTGTGGCCCCCGGCGCGCGGTGGGTCGGCTGCGTCAACCTCGACCGCAATCTGGGGAACCCGGCCGCCTACCTCGACTGCCTCCAGTTCATGCTGGCGCCTTTCCCGCTCGGCGGCGACCCGTTCCGACAGGGGCGGCCCGCCCGGGCGCCGGAGATCCTGACCAACTCGTGGGGCTGCCCACCGATCGAAGGCTGCGATCTCTCGGCGCTGCGGCCGGCCACCGCAGCGCTGGAGGCCGCCGGGATTCTCGTCGTCGCGGCGGCCGGCAACACCGGCCCGTTCTGCGGCTCCGTGCAGGACCCGCCCGCACCGTACGCGGACGTGCTGACCGTTGGTGCGGTGGACGACCGGCGGCGGGTCACCGCCTTCTCCTCACGTGGCCCGACGATCGCCGGAGTGACGAAACCGGATCTGATGGCACCGGGGGCGGAGGTCCTCTCCGCGATGCCCGGCGGCGGGTACGCCGTGCTCGACGGCACCTCGATGGCCACACCACAGGTGGCTGGTGTGGTCGCGTTGATGTGGTCAGCCAACCCGGAACTCGTCGGCGACCTTGACCGGACGCGGCGGATCCTCCGCGACACGGCCGACCCGATCGAGACCAACGACCCGGCCCGGGCGCGGACCGACGAATGTGGCGGCCCGGCGAACATCGTGGGTGCCGGTCTGGTCGACGCGTACGCGGCCGTGTCGGCGGCCCGTGACTGATCGTCATTCGGGCGGTAGCGGCGTTCGGACCGGACGTGTCTTCTTCCGGGCGTAGCGCCCTTGGCCACCGCAAAAGCGCAAATAGCAAATAGATCCCGATAATGCCAATCGCCCATCCCGGTGCTCGGCACGCCCCTACCGTTTCGGTAGAGGAGGCAGCGATGAGCACGGACGACGATCAGGCCCGGCAAGCCCCACCAGCCACCGGGGCTGCGGTCCACGGAGTCCCCGGCCAACTGCCGATCGACCGGCTCGACTACGGCGACGCCGAGCAGTTGGCCGAGATGACCGGTGTGGACGAGCCACCCGAGGAGCCGCTCATCCTGGTGGACGAGCCGGTTCAGCACCGACCACCGTACGACCGGGCGCGGAAGCGACGGAACCAGCGGCCACTGCCGACGTAGCGACCAGCCGCCACCGCCGACGCAGGGTCGGCCGGCCACCGCCGACAAAGCGGAAGGGGCGGACCGCTGACGCGGCCCGCCCCTTCCGGCGTTGGAGCTGGACTCAGAAGTCCATGTCCCCGCCGCCCGGGCCAGCCGGTGCGGCCGGGGTCTTCTCCGGCTTGTCCGCCACGACGGCCTCGGTGGTGAGGAACAGCGCGGCGATCGACGAGGCGTTCTGCAGCGCGGAACGGGTCACCTTGGCCGGGTCGATGATGCCCGCGGCCAGCAGGTCGACGTACTCGCCGGTCGCGGCGTTGAGGCCGTGACCCGAGTCGAGGTTGCGGACCCGCTCCACCACGACGCCGCCCTCAAGGCCGGCGTTCACGGCGATCTGCCGCAGCGGGGCGTCCAGCGCGATCTTCACGATCTGCGCGCCGGTCGCCTCGTCGCCGGCCAGGTCGAGCTTGTCGAAGGCGGTCTTGCCGGCCTGGACCAGCGCGACACCACCACCCGGGACGATGCCCTCCTCGACGGCGGCCTTGGCGTTGCGGACCGCGTCCTCGATGCGGTGCTTGCGCTCCTTGAGCTCGACCTCGGTGGCCGCGCCGACCTTGATCACCGCAACGCCGCCGGCCAGCTTGGCCAGCCGCTCCTGCAGCTTCTCCCGGTCGTAGTCGGAGTCGCTCTTGTCGATCTCGGCCCGGATCTGGTTGACCCGACCCTGGATCTGCTCGGCGTCGCCGGCACCGTCGACGATGGTGGTCTCGTCCTTGGTCACCACGACCTTGCGGGCCCGGCCCAGCATGTCGAGGCTGGCGGCGTCCAGCTTGAGGCCGACCTCCTCGCTGATGACCTGGCCACCGGTGAGGATGGCGATGTCGGTCAGCATGGCCTTGCGGCGGTCACCGAAGCCCGGCGCCTTGACGGCGACCGACTTGAAGGTGCCACGGACCTTGTTGACCACCAGCGTGGCCAGGGCCTCGCCCTCCAGGTCCTCGGCGATGATCAGCAGCGGCTTGCCGCCCTGCATGACCTTCTCCAGGATCGGGAGCAGGTCCTTGACCGACGAGATCTTGCTGTTCGCGATCAGGATGTACGGGTCGTCGAAGACGGCCTCCATACGCTCCGGGTCGGTCATGAAGTAGGCCGAGATGTAGCCCTTGTCGAAGCGCATACCCTCGGTGAGCTCCAGCTCCAGCCCGAAGGTGTTGCTCTCCTCGACGGTGATGACGCCTTCCTTGCCGACCTTGTCCATCGCCTCGGCGATGATCTCGCCGACGCTGGCGTCACCAGCGGAGATGGAGGCGGTGGAGGCGATCTGCTCCTTGGTCTCGACGTCCTTGGCGAGCTTCAGCAGCTCCTCCGAGACGTTGGCGACCGCAGCCTCGATGCCCCGCTTCAGGGCCATCGGGTTGGCACCGGCGGCCACGTTGCGCAGGCCCTCGCGAACGAGTGCCTGGGCCAGGACGGTCGCCGTCGTCGTGCCGTCACCGGCTACGTCGTCGGTCTTCTTGGCGACCTCCTTGACCAGCTCGGCGCCGATCTTCTCGTAGGGGTCCTCGAGCTCGATCTCCTTGGCGATGCTCACACCATCGTTGGTGATGGTGGGGGCACCCCACTTCTTCTCGAGCACGACGTTGCGGCCCTTGGGGCCGAGGGTCACCTTCACGGCGTCGGCGAGCTGGTTCATGCCCCGCTCGAGGCCGCGGCGCGCCTCTTCGTCGAACGCGATCATCTTGGCCATACGGCGTTGTCCTCCTGGACACTCACGGGCCACCCGAGTGTGTGCCCCGGATGGGCCGTCTGGTGTACGCACCTTGGGACGTCGCCACCTGGCGACGGCGACGTCTCCTCGGCCGGGCCGGATAGCCCGCGACGACCGGCCACGTGCCCCACCCGTGGTTATGTCACGAGCGCGACCGCAGCCCCACCGTCCCGACCAGCTGGCACTCACGCCATGCGAGTGCCAATGACTTGTTTAGCACTCTGCCCTGCCGAGTGCAAGCACGATGGCCCGGGTCAGCCGAGTTCGGCTGCCAGTTGGGCGGCGTTCACCGGACCCTCGTGTGCCCGCTGCTCGGCGTAGGTGACGACCAGCCCGACCAGCTGCGCGAGGTACGCCGGCAGCGTCAGCACCGCGACCACCGCAATCGTCAGCACCGCGCCCACCGCCGTGCCCGGCGAGTCCAACGGAGTGGTGCCGAACGGCAGGATCGCCAGCGACTCCAGCACGCTCGCGGCCAGTGAGAAACCGATCACGGCGGCACCCACAAGCGCCACCCGGCCGAGCAGCAGCCCCAGCCGGTCACGCAGCATTCGATGCGACCTGCTGAGCGGATCGTGCCGCTCGAAGAGGTAGACCGGGCCGGCCAGGGCCAGCGCGAACGCCGCGTACACGCCGGGCAGGAAGCACAGACAGAATCCGAAGGTGATGATCAGGGTGATGAGCAGTGTCCAGCCCCACAGACCGAGCGCCCGACGCGCTCCGTAGCGCAGGGCGGCACCGAGGCCGGCCGACTCGCCGACCGCCTGCCGGGCGATCACCCAGGTGCCGGCGGCCCAGCCGACGGCCTGCACCACACCGAGCAGCAGGCTGCCACCGAGCACCACGACCAGGAGCGTCGCGAGATCGGACCAGAAGTTCGCCGGCAGCGCGGCGGAGTCGCTGGCGAGCTGGGCGTCCCAGCGGGCCGAGGGGTCCACGGCCAACACGAGCACCGACAGCACCGCGGCCGGCAGCGCCTGGGTGAGTACGAGGATCGGCAGCAGGGGTCGCCACCCCCGGCGGGCGGCACCCACACACCGGGCGAACCAGCCGCCCAGCCCGGCCCCGGGCGGGGTCACCAGGGCGTCGGAGGGGTCGAGGCCGTAGCCGCCCGGGGGGTACCAGCCGTAGAACGGCTGGCCGGGATACGGCGTCATGCCGGGGTGGGACGGCTGCATGGGATGAGCCGGCTGCGCACCGTACGCGGGCTGGCCCGGGAGGGGTGGTTGACCAACCCATCCGGCGGGCGGCTGCGGCTCACCCGGAGGCGGAGAGGACGGACCTGTCGGGGGCGGCTGGTCGGACATGGGACCTCCTCAGCGACGGCTGGCTCGGCCCATGATCTTCCCTTGTGGGGCGCCGGCACCGCTGCCCCCTCCGGCGATGGTCACGCCACCCCGACGACGATCGGTCGGTGGGGGGTGGGTGGTCGGCGCTCAGGCGATGACGCGCACCCGCTCGGCCTGTGGCCCCTTCTGGCCCTGGGCGATCTCGAACTCCACCCGCTGACCGTCGTCCAGCGCCTTGTAGCCGTCCATCTCGATCGCGGAGAAGTGAACGAAGACGTCCTGCCCGCCGTCGACGGCGATGAAGCCGTAGCCCTTCTCGGCGTTGAACCACTTCACGGTGCCTTGTGCCACGGTGTTTTCCTCACTCTGCACGGCGTTCCACTACCTCGGGTCGCCAGCGAACCGACACCCGGAAACCACCGGTTTCGGCGGTCGGCGACGACCACTGAAACGGGTGACCGAAATCGCACGCTACACGAGGAGTGACGACGGCGCACGACCACAAATCGGGCGTATTACAGTCGTCCGTATCGTCGTACGTCATTGTGATAAGCATTCCGGCATGACAAGCGTCACCGACGGGACGGCCCTGCGCCGGGCCGTCATCCGCCGAGTCGAGCCAGCCGACACAGCTCGCATGCGGGCGCTGCGCCTGGAGATGCTCGCGGACGCGCCGCTGGCCTTCCTGGAGACGATCGCCGAGGCCGCGGCCCGACCGCACGCCGAGTACGCCGCCCGGGTCGCCCGGGTCTCCGCCGGCCCTGACACGGCGCAGTTCGTGGCGGATCCGGGCGGCCGGCTCGTCGGGCACGTCGGTGGCATGGCACACCCGGCCGAGCCGGGAGTGACCGTGCTCTACGCCGTCTACATCACTCCGAGCTGGCGGGGCACCGGCCTGCTCGCGGAGCTGGTCGGTGGGGTGGCGGACTGGTCCCGGGCCTGCGGACGGAACGAGCTGATGCTCGAGGTTGTGGTCGGCAACGACCTCGCCTACCGGGCCTACCAGCGGCTGGGTTTCGTCGACACAGGTGTCCGCGTCCCGCACCCCAACATCCCCACCCTGCGCGAACTCCAGATGCGCAGGGCCGCGTAGACCCCGACGGACGATCGCCGACCCGGGCGGCTCCGGGGAAGACCCCGGAGCCGCATCAGCTCTCAGACGTGCCGGCGGCTCTGCACGACCCGGAACCGGTTCGCCACGTACGCCCCGTCGGTCAACGCCGAGTTCGCCGCCGCGTTCGCTCCGCTGCCGTGGAAGTCGGAGAAGGCCGCCGACTGGTTCACGAAGACGCCGCCGGTGAGGTTGGCTGACAGATGCACCCCGACCTCGATCGCCGCCGCCTCGGTGGCGTCCAGCACCGCGTCGTCGGTGGAGTAGACCGCCGCGGTGAGGGCGCCCTTCTCGCCCACGGTCGAGCGCAGGATCTCCAGGCTGTGTGCCGTGGAGTCGGTGGCGATGGCGAAGGAGATCGGCCCGAACCACTCCCGCGAGTAGGTCTCGGTGTCACCCGCGTCCAACTTCACGATGGCCGGCGTACGCACCACGGCGTCCGGGAACGAGGGGTGCTCGACGGTACGCGACTCCAGCACCGGCGAACCGACCTTGGTCACCTCATTCAGCCGCTCCAGCACCCCGTCGTTGACGATCGCGCCGGTCAGTTCCACCCCGCGGGCCGGGTCACCGGTGAGCTTGCCGACCGCCGCGGCGATGCCGCCGGCCACCTCGTCGAAGCTCTTGTGCCCCTGGTCGGTGTCGATGCCGTCGCGGGGGATGAAGATGTTCTGCGAGGTGGTGCACATCTGCCCGCTGTAGAGCGTCAGCGTGAAGCCCAGGTTGCGGCACATCCCGGCGAAGTCGTCGGTGGAGTCGATCACCACCGTGTTGAGCCCCGCCTTCTCGGTGTACACCGCCGCCTGGCGGGCGTTCGCCTCCAGCCAGTCGCCGTACTCGGTGGAACCGGTGAAGTCGACGATCTTCACCGCCGGGTGCAGGGCCAGCGTCGAGGCGAGCTTCTCGCCGGGGGCCTCGGCGGCCAGCAGCACCAGGTTCGGGTCGAAGCCGGCCTCGGCGAGCACCTCCCGGGCGTACCGCACGGTGATGGCCAGCGGCAGCACGGCGCGCGGGTGCGGCTTGACCACGACCGGGTTGCCGGTGACCAGCGAGGCGAACAGTCCCGGGTACGAGTTCCAGGTCGGGAAGGTGTTGCAGCCGATGACGAGGGCCACGCCCCGGGGCACCACGTGGAAGGTCTTGGACATCCGCAGCGGGTCGCCCTTGCCGGCGGCCTTCTCCCAGCCGGCGGTGCCCGGGTGCCGGGTCATCTCCGCGTACGCGTAGGCCAGCGCCTCCAGCGCGCGGTCCAGGGCGTGCGCGCCACCGGCCTGGAAGGCCATCACGAACGCCTGACCACTTGTGAACTGCACCGCGTTGGCCAGCTCGAAGATGTTCTTGTGCAGCCGGTCGAGGATCTCCAGACAGACACCCACCCGGGTCTGCGGGCCGGCGTCCCGCCAGGCGGGCAGCGCCGCTGACGCGGCGGTGACCAGTTGTTCGGCGTCGGCGTGCGGGTAGCGGACGTTCAGGGCGACGCCGAACGGGCTGTGCTCGGTGGCGACCCGGTCGCCGTCACCCGGCTGGTCGAGCGGGAAGTCCCCGCCCAGGTACGCCTCGAAGGCGGCCTTGCCGTCGGCGGCGGCGGTCTCGCCGTACACCCGTGGGCTTGGTGATTCCGGGTAGGCGGACCAGTATCCCCGCTCCGTGATCGCGGTCAGCGCGCGGTTGAGGGTCTCGGCGTGCCTGTCGTAGCGGGGGTGCGGGGTCTCCGTCATGCTCGCCATCATGCAACACGAAGCCCTCAGATCAGTAGGGGCGTGTCACAACTTCAGATGGTCAGCTGCCAATCGGTCCAGGCGTCGACCGGGCGGAACCCGAGCTGCTCGTTGATGCTGATCATGTGATCGTTGACCGCCGCGTTCC
The DNA here is from genome assembly GCF_049178935.1 of Verrucosispora sp. WMMD703. Classification (NCBI taxonomy): domain Bacteria; kingdom Bacillati; phylum Actinomycetota; class Actinomycetes; order Micromonosporales; family Micromonosporaceae; genus Micromonospora; species Verrucosispora sp. WMMD703. The sequence goes on from NZ_JBMHMM010000004.1 coordinate 6,186,431, forward strand.
AGGTGTCGATCGCGGTCAGGGCCGGCTCGTGGGCAAGTGCGTGCCGAAGGTTCTCGACCTTGACGAGCAGGCCGAGGCGATGGCCCCGGTGTGCGGGGTCGACGATGGTGATCTCCTGCCAGGCGTGCCACGGCGTCGACGGGCCCCTGTCGATCATCGTCCAGGCGACCATCCGGCCGGTCGCCTCGTGCACCGCGCCGACGTGGTAACGCCGTCGGCCCCGCAATCGCTGGATCCGCTCGATCTCCCGCAGCCGCGCGGCGTCCACCTGCTCCGCCTCGATCGCGAGATCCCCCATCGGCGCGTCGACGAGCAGCCGACTCTCCAGCCTGGCGATGTCGACCACGTACTCCTCGGCCACCGGCCCCCGCCAGGCCACCGTCCGGTAACCGGCGGCGCGGACGCGGGCGGCATCGTGCAGGGCGGTCAGGGCCGCCGGGTCGAGCCGCGTGGTGTCCAGTCGACGCCGCACCTCTGCCAACGCGGCCTGCGCGCCGGCCGCCGCCGCGAAGGCCGCCCCGGGCGCCTCCCGCCCCGGTCCGCCGGGTAGCGGCCCGGGGGTCTCACCGATCAACCGCTCGCGGCCGTGCTCGGCGGCCACCTTCCGGGCGTACGCCAGCAGTGCTCGGCCCAATCCCCGCCGCCGCTGCGCCGGATCGACGGTCAGCTCGACGGTGGCGATGCCGGTGTTCTCCAGTTGCGGCAGCCGCATCCGCAGGTGACCGGCCACCTCGCCGTCCCGCCGGGCCAACGCCTGATGGATCACGTTGCCGTGCGGCGGATGAGCGACCAGGAGCCCGAACTCGGCACGGTCTCCCACCGGCAGATCGGGCAGGTCGACCGCCTGCGCCGCCGCGACAACGCGGTACGCCTCGTCGAGCGCTGCCTCGTCGGTGGACTCGTACGGCATGACGGCGATGTCCATGGCGGTGAGCGTGCCGGCACCGCCCGGCCACCGCCACCGGTTTTCGCCTGTCACACGTTGAGCTGCCAGTTGCTCCACCGGTCCTGCACCCGGAAACCGAGCTGCTCGTTGATGGCGATCATGTGGTCGTTGCTTGCCGCGTTGAAGGTGTCGATCACTCGTACGCCCGGCTCGTGGGCGAGCAGGTGCCGCAAGTTTTCGATCTTGGCGAGCAGGCCCAGCCGGTGTCCCCGGTGCTCGGGGTCGACGATTGTGATCTGCTGGAACGAGTGCCAGTCCGTGGAGGCACCGACGTCCAACAGCGTCCACGCGACCAGCCGACCGGATGCCTCGTGGCGGACGCCGACGTGGTAACGCCGCCGGCCCCGCGCGTCCAGCGCCGACTCGGTGCCGCGCAGGCGGTCGGCGTCGACCTGCTCCGGCTCCCACGCCAGATCGCCCATCGGCGCGTCGGCCAGCAGCCGTCCGTCGAGGTACGCCACGTCGGCGGCCAGGTCGTCGGGGGTGTACCCGCGCCAGCACAGCACCTGGTAGCCGGTCGAGCGATCCCGGGCGTCGGCCAGCAGCGCGTCCAGCTTCGCCTGATCGAGGGCGGCGGTGTCGAGGCGTCGCCGCACATCGGTCAGGGCGTCGACCGCGCCCATGGCCGCAGCGAACGCGTTACCCGGCGACCGACGGCCGGGCTCGCCGGCAAGCTCCGCCCGGCTCATCGCACTCACCCGTTTACGCCCGCGATCGCGTAGCAGGCCGAGGCCATGTTCGGCCAACGCTCGGCCGACGCCTCGGCGGCGTCGTGCCGGATGCACGATCAGCTCAGCGGAGGCGTTTTCGGTGTTGTCCAGCTGCGGCAGGTCCAGTCGGAGAAAACCGGCCGGCACACCGTCGATCCGCGCCAGCAGCATGCTGGTTTCGTAGCCCGGCATCGGATGGCGGAGCAGGGCGGTGAATCGTCGCCGGCAGAGCGGCGGGAAGTCCGGCTCGTCGGCGGCCACCTGTGCGGCACCGATCTGATACGCCTGCTCGACGGCCGCCTCGTCGGCGGCCCAGACCGGGGTGATGGTGATGGTCATGCCGGCAGCCTGCGCCAGCGACAGACGAGCGGGCCAGCGAATTTTCGCTGGCCCGCTCGGACGTTGGTCGGGAGGGACGATCGCACAACGCCTCCGGCGCTGGGTCGTAAAGACTGAAAGTCTACGGCGAAGCGCCCTCCCGCACGGAGCATCTTGCGCCGTCCGTTTGCGGTCGTCAAGTCCCTGGCGGCGTGTTTCGCTCACTCCCTGCGAAATGCCGCTTACTAATCCGTTCGTCGTCAGCTCAGCAGGCCCGCGTCGCGAGCGGCCCGCAACGAAGGCTTGATCCGGTGGGTGGGGCCGACCTCGCCGGCGACCGCGTCGAGGGTCTTCAGCCCTTCGCCGGTGTTGAACACCACCGTCTCGGCGGTCGGGTCCAGTCGGCCCGACTCGACAAGCTTGCGCAGCACCGCCACGGTCACCCCGCCGGCCGTCTCCGCGAAGACCCCGGTGGTACGCGCCAACAGGCGTACCGCCGATCGGATCTCGTCGTCGTCGGCGTAGTCCATCCAGCCACCGGTGCGGCGCACCGCCTCCAGGGCGTACAGCCCGGCGGCCGGGTCGCCGATGTTCAGCGACTTGGCGATCCCGGTCGGCTTGACCGGGGTGATGACGTCGGTGCCGCCGTGCAGTGCGGTGGCGATCGGGTTGCAGCCGGCCGACTGCGCCCCGAAGACCTTCCAGCCACCGGCCGGGGCCTCGACCAGGCCGATCTCGACCAGCTCGCTGAACGCCTTGTCAATCTTGGTGAGCAGCTCACCCGAGGCCATCGGGATGACCACCTGGGCGGGGATCCGCCAACCGAGTTGCTCGGCCACCTCGTAGCCGAGCGTCTTGGACCCCTCCGCGTAGTACGGCCGCACGTTGACGTTGACGAAGGCGGTGTCCTCGAACTCGTCGGTCTCGACCAGTTCGCCGCAGAGCCGGTTCACGTCGTCGTACGACCCGTCGATGGCGACCAGGTCACCGCCGTAGACGGCGGTCGTGACGACCTTGCCCTGCTCCAGGTCGCTGGGGATGAAGACCACGGAGGGCGTACCCACCCGGGCGGCGTGCGCGGCCACCGAGTTGGCCAGGTTGCCGGTGGAGGCGCAGGCGAACCGGGAGAAGCCAAGCGCGCGAGCGGCGGTCAGCGCCACCGACACCACCCGGTCCTTGAAGGAGTGGGTGGGATTGGCGCTGTCGTCCTTGACCCAGAGCGGAGCGGTGATGCCCAACTCGGCGGCGAGCTGGTCGGCGGCCACCAACGGGGTGAAACCCGGGTCCAGGGTGACCCGGGCGGCCGGGTCCTGGCCGGCGGGCAGCAGGGCGGCGTAGCGCCAGAGGTTACGCGGGCCGGCCTCGATCTGCTCGCGGGTGACGGTGGCGAGTGCGGCCGGGTCGTAGTCGACCTCCAGCGGGCCGAAACACTCGTAACAGGCGTGCTGGGCGGCGAGCGGGTAGCGGGCCGAACAGGCCCGGCAGACCAGGGCACGGGCGGGGCTGGCGGCGGTGTCGATGCCGGACGGGGCGAGCGTCGACGTCATGTCGAAGTCCTCTCATCTTTCCCCGCATCGCACCCTGCGGCGGGGACGGAATTGGCACCTGCCCCGCCGGACGCTCAACGGTGAGCGCGCGAGGTGGTTGCCGGGGCGTCGTCGGGCCGTATCCCTCAGCCCCTCTGGATGAGGTATGCAGTTGTGTCGCCGAGTCTAGGCAATCCGGACGCAGCCGTCGCCTGTCAATCTCAGCCTGTGAGCGAAACCTCAGCGGCGCCGTTCGTGCCCCCCGGCGCCGCTGAGCATCGCCGTCAGGCTGGCACGGACCGCCGTTCGTCCTCGGCCAGGGCGACCGTGGCGGCCCCGCGTCGCCAGAGCGTGTCCACCGCCCAGGTGCCCGGGCCGAGCACCGCCACCAGGAAGAACGCCCAGCAGAAGAGGACGGACAGTTCGCCGTTGTTGCGCAGCGGCAGTAGCGCCTCGGGCTGATGGACGACGAAGTACGCGTAGGCCATGGAGCCCGACGCCACCAGAGCCGCGGGTCGGGTGAACAGGCCGAGGAGAACGAGGGCACCGCAGATCAACTGGATCATCGCGGCGTACCAGCCCGGCCACTGGCCGAGCGGCACCGCCTCGCCGGTGCCACGGTTGCCGCCGAAGACGCCGAAGACGGACGACATGCCGTGAATGAGAAATAACAGCCCGATGACAATGCGGAACAGGGACAGAGCCGGCCCGCCGAACCGGTCAGTACGCATTGGTACCTCCTACGAGTGGGGTGGTGGTACCAGAATGCGGAATCTATAGATAGTTGTCGATGCAATCTCTCTTGTTGGGAACGCTCCCACACTCAGTCTAGCGGCCGAAACTTTCGGGGGCACCCCTACCACGGAAACCTTATGGTCTGCTTACGTGGGTGGCGGGAGCACAAGCCGCCGTGGCCGGGTGCGACGATGCTCCGATGCCACCCACAACGGTCCGCAGCCCGGCCCCCGGTGGGCGTCGGCTCGTCGCCGTGTCGGTCTCGATCACCGCAACGCTCGGCCTGCTCGCCGGCTGCGCCCCGGCCGGCGGCCTCGCGAGTGCGCCGCCCGGCCCGACCCCGGCTTCCCGTGGGCCCGGCAGCGCACCGTCCGACGCCGCCGAGCTCGGCGGCACGCCCTCCCGGGACGGCGATCCCGGGGGAAGCAACGGCCCTACGTCCGGCTGCCCCGACTCCGGTGTACGGATCACCTACCGCGGCGTCAGCGCCGCGATGGGGCTGCGGGCGATGGGCCTGGAACTTGTCAATTGCGGCGACCGCCCCTACCGGCTGCACGGCTACCCTGAGCCGCGCCTGCGCGACGCGGACGGCGACGTCATCCCGGTTCGGGTGATCCGCGGCGCGAAGGGGATCACGTCCGGCTTCGACGACCCACCCCGCCCCCTGGTCCTGGCCCCCGGCGAGGCGGCCGGCACCGCCCTGCTCTGGCGCAACCTGGTCGACAACCCGACAGTGGTGGCGACCAACGCCGAGCACCTCGACGTCGCCCCGCTGCGCGGCCGGCCCGCGCAACGGGTCGTCATAGAGGGCCACATCGACCTGGGCAACACCGACCGGCTCGGGGTCAGCGCCTGGCAGAAACGCGAGCCGAGCACGCCGGAGCCGACGCGGGCGGTGCCCAACCCGCCGCCCACCACACCGGTCCCGCTACTCTGACCGGACGGAGCACACGGGCGGAGCGGGCGCGGACAGCGGGCTCAGCTGGTGATGTCCTTGCGGGTGAAACGCCAGAACGCCAGACCCCAGAACACGGTCGCGTAGCAGATCGCCGAGACCGTGCCCCGCACGATGTCGTCGGTCTGTACGGGCGTGGAGAGCAGCCCCAACCACGCGGTGCTGTAGTGGGTCGGCAAAAAGGACCGGATCGCGCCGAGCGCGGTGATCTGGTCCAGGATGCTGGAGAGAATCCACAGCAGCACCGCGCCACCCACCGCGCCCAGCGCCGCGTCGGTGGTCACCGACAGCAGGAAGGCCAGGCCCGCGACCACCAGCAGGACGATCGCCAGGTACCCGAGCACCGCGAGCAACCGCAGCAGCCCCTCGCCCGGCTCCAACTGCGCGGCGACCGTGCTGCGCAGCGGCGACCAGCCGTAGCGCAGGGTGCCGATGGCCAGTGCCGTACCGGCGAGCAGGATCAGTGCCAGCGCCGAGTACGCGAGCGCGACAAGCAGCTTCACCGTGAGCAGTCGGGCGCGGGGCACCGGAATCGCCAACAGGTAGCGCAGGCTTCCCCAACTCGCCTCGCTCGCCACCGTGTCGCCGCAGAACAGCGCGACCACGACGACAAGCAGGAACGAGGCGGACACGAAGATGGTGAAGAGGGTGAAGTTCAACCCACCAGAGGTGGCGAGATCGATCAGGCTGCCGAACTCGCCCCCGCCGTTGTCGTCGTCGTTGGTGTCGAACTGGAACGCGATCAGGATGATCAGCGGCAGCAGCACCATGAAGCCGAGCGCCAACTGGGTACGCCGACGCGACGCCTGCCGGCGGAACTCGGCACCGAACGGCAGCGTCCGGGCGGGCCGGTAACCCGCCGCCGCTCCCGAGGCGGCGACGCTTGTCGTGTCCCGCGTCGGCTCGACAGTCGATCCCGCCATCACCGGTCCCCGCTTCCCCGAGAGTTCTCGCCCACCAGGGCGAGGAAGGCGTCCTCCAGGCGGCGCCGGGGCACCACCCGGTCCACCGCGATGCCGGCCCGGACCAGCTCGGCGACCACTTCGCTGCGGGCGGTGCCGTTGGTGTCCACCACCAACTGCCCGTCGGCGTCGTCCAGCACCCGTACGCCGCCGAGGCCGTCGAGCACGGTCCGGGCCGCGGTCGGGTCGCTCACCTCGAACAGCACGCTGGGCGAGTCACCGACGATCTCCTCGACCGGTCCGGAGGCGACGATGCGGCCCTTGTTCACCACCACGGCGTGGGTACAGGTCTGCTCCACCTCGGCGAGCAGGTGGCTGGAGACCAGCACCGCCCGACCGTCGGTCGCGTACCGCTGGAGTACCCGGCGCATCTCGGCGATCTGCGGTGGGTCCAGCCCGTCGGTCGGTTCGTCGAGCACCAGCAGTTCCGGCAGACCGAGCATGGCCTGGGCGATGGCGAGGCGCTGCCGCATGCCGTGGCTGTACTTACGCACCCGCCGGTGTACCGAGGAACCCAGCCCAGCGATCTCCAGTGCCTGCTCGAAGTGGGCGTCGGCCTTCGGCCGGCCAGTCGCCCGCCAGTACGCCTCAAGGTTCTCCAGGCCGGACAGATGCGGCAGGAACCCCGGCCCCTCCACCAGTGCACCGATCCGCGACAGCACCGGCGAGCCGGGCACCAGACGGTGCCCGAAGACGTAGATCTCCCCCGCGGTCGGCTGGGTCAGCCCCATCAGCACCCGCAGCGTGGTGGTCTTCCCGGCGCCGTTGGGCCCGAGCAGGCCGACCACCTGACCGGGGTGCACCTCGAAGTCCACCTCGGAGACCGCGACGAAGCCGTCGGCGTACTCCTTGCGCAGCCGGCGCACGGCCAGCGGGGTGTCCGCGTACTCCGGATGCACGGAGGTGTCCTGGCGACGGTGCCGGCGGCGCAGCACGGCCACGAGCACGACGAGCCCGACCACGATCGCGGCGAGCAGCCCGACCAGGATCCAGCGCCAGAGCGCCGCCTCGGTGGGGATCGGGTCGCTGTCGACAGTCGGCAGGCTGATCGGCGTGTCGCCGACCGCGACGGTGTGGACTGCCGGCTCGATCGGGGTCGTGTACGCCTGGTCCGAGGTGGCCACCACCAGCCGGAGCCGGTGCCCGGCCTCCACCCGGTGCACGATCGCCGGCAGGGTGACGGTGACCGGCGCGGCGGCGTCGACGCTTGCCGGCAGGCCGGTGAGCCGGATCGGCGCGATCAGGCCGCTGGGCAGGGTTGCCGCCCCCTCCGGGTCGACCACGTAGAGCTTGGCGAAGAGGACGGCCTCGCCGCTGCTCGACGCGGCGCGCAGCGACACGGTCGGCGCACCGACGATGTCGACCGCCTCGGTCAACGGCTCGGACTCGAACCGGGCGTGCTGCCCGGGTATGTCGCCGGCCACCCCGCCGAGCAGCGAGCTCAGCGAGCCGGCGAACGGCACCGAGGAGATCGCGGCCGGGTTGCCGCCGGGCGGGTTGGCCACCGGCTGAGCCGGGCCGGCCACGGCCACCTCCACCCGGGAGTCGCCGCTGATACCGGGATAGTCCTCGGTGCGGTAACCGGTGGCGACCAAACCACGGTCCATGGCGTCGAAGCCGGCGATCCGCGAGAAGGTGAAGGTGTCGCCGGGCGAGTCACCGTCGCCGGACACGTAGTGGTCGAGCCACTGCGCGGTCAGGAACTTCACCCGGTCGGAGTCGGTCTGCGGTCCGGAGCCGCCGTCGTGGCCGCCGGTGAACCAGGCGACCCGGACCGGGGTGCCGTTCGCGGCGATGCCCCGGGCGTTGGCGTCGGCCTCGGCGAGCGGGAAGAGGGTGTCCGCGGCGCCCTGCACCAGCAGGGTGGGCGCGGTGATCCGGTCCAGCACCCCGGCCGGGCTGGACCGGCGCAGCAGGTCGACGGCGCCCTGGTCGGCCCGGCCGGTGGCGGCGATGCGCAGGTACGCGGCGCAGACGTCGGCGGCGAACCGTCCGCAGGAGGGATCGGGCAGACCGCCGACGGCCGGTGCGCCGGGTGCGGTGCCGGGTCCCTGGCCCGGGGCGGGGCTGGGCGGCCCGGCGCCGGGCGCGCCCTCCGGCGTCTCGGCGCCGGTGCCGGAGATCCCGGCCGGGCCGGAGCCGACGTTTCCGCCGCCGCCGAAGAAGATGCCGGCCCAGCCGGACTTGAACACGCCCTCGGTCGGCTCGCCGCCGGTGCTCTCCGGCAGGAAGGCGCGGGACAGGTCGTTCCAGGTGATCATGGGAACGATCGCGTCGACCCGCTGGTCCTGGGCGGCGAGCAGCAGTGCCAGGGCACCGCCGTAGGAGCCGCCGACCACACCCACCCGGGGGTCGCCGGTGGCGTCGGTGCGGATTTCCGGACGCGCGGCGAGCCAGTCCAGCAGCCGCTGCGCGTCGCGTACCTCGTGGTCGGGACTGTCCAGGTGGATCTGGCCGCCGCTGCGACCGAAGCCGCGCGCGGTCCAGGTCAGTACGGCGTACCCCCGGTCCGCCAGATCCTCGGCGTCGGTGCGGACCGACTCCTTGGTGCCACCGAAGCCGTGGGCGAGCAGGACCGCCGGCACCTCGCGGCCGGCGGCGGCGTCGAGCGGAAGGTACAGCGTGGTGTCCAGGTCGACCGGCTCGTCACCGTCCGGTCCGGACCGGACGGTGAGCATCGCGGACTCCGTGCGGAAGGCCGGCCGGTCCGGCCACACCGCCCAGACCACGGCCGCCGCCAGCAGGACGACAGCCGCGGTGGCGGCGACGGCCCGGCGACCGGTGGGCAGGGCACGTCGGATCCGCGCGGCCGAGAACGGCGATCTCATTGGGCACACGGTACGGCCCGAAACCTGGGTATTAGCTGAGATCCGCCGTACGTCCGTTCTGGTAGCCCGATCGTCATCCGGCGAAGGTCATCCGCACAGCGTCCAGTCGGCGAACCTTTGGGATGACTTCGCATCGCGGAAATTCCTGCCTTTCGCTCGAATCTATACTCAAGTACGCCTATCTCCCACATGAACGGCACTTACCGTGAGCGAATTGTTCGCCGTGAGTCACATCGCTCGAAGTGACGCAAAGCTGACGGTTGCCGGCCGACCGATAGCACCAGCCTTCGATTAGTTTTCCGGTCCGGCGCACGGGACCGGCTCGTCGACGCCGTCGGACAACCTGCGCCATGCCGGAGGAGACAACCATGACCGTTCCCGCTCCGCGGGTCCGTCGCCGGCCCCGGACACCGGGCCGGCTGTTGCCGCTGCTACTCGCCACCGCGCTGCTGCTGCCGGTGGCGTTCCTCGTCGTACAGGCACACCAGTTCGTCGACAACGACCGCGACGTCGTCGCGCGGGAACGTCTCGGCGTCGAGTACCTCCGCGCTCTCGGTCCGGTGACCGAAGCGCTTGTCGACGCGCAGAGCGCCGCCGTCACCGGCCGGTCGCTGCGCCGGGACACCCTCGACCAGGCAGTCGAGCGGGCCGCCGCGGTCGACGCGCGCATCGGTGGTGAGTTGAGCACCAGCGAGCGGTGGGCCGGGCTCCGCGCGAAGTTGGAGGCGCTCCCCGAACGCTCACTGGCCGACCCGGAGACCGCCTTCACCGTGTACGGCGAGGTCACCGACCTGCTGTTGGCCCTGCACGGCAAGGTCCGGGAGACCTCCGGCCTGATCCGGGACCCCGGTGTCGACGCGTACTTCATGCAGGACGGCGTCGCGGAGGAGATGCCGGAGGCGATGGTGGCCGCCGGCCGCCTCACCGACCTGGCCGTCCTGATGAACCGCCGGCCCACGGCCGAACGGATCCAGTCGCTCAGCCAGCTGGCCACCCTCCGGGCTGCCGCCCTGCAACCCGCCAACGACCTGGCCAGCAACCTACGGGCGGTGGTGGAGAACACGGAAAGCGCCGACCTGGGTGCGAACGTGCTCACCCCCTTCGACGCCTACCAGCGCGCGGTCGAGACGATGGCCCTGCACTCCCAGCCGGTCGATCGGGCCGGCACGGTCGACACGACGCGGCTCCTCGCCGCCCGCAACGAGGCGCAGCAGGCCGCGAAGCAACTCCACCCGGTCCTTCTCGACGAGATCGACCGGCTGCTGGTGGAGCGACTCGACGGGCTGGACCAGGATCGCCTGCTGATTCTCGGCGCGGGCGGCCTCGCCGCACTGCTGCTGGCCGGTCTCGCGGTGAGCGGCTGGATGTCCCGTCCGAGAGACACCTCCGCCGCGTCGGCAGGCGGCGGCGTGCCGACTCCGCCGTCCGGCGTCCAGTGGGGTGCCGTCGGGTCACGTCCCGTCGAACCACCACCGGCGCTTCAGCCGGTGGGACAGGTCCACGAGCCGGATCGGTGGAGGCCCTTCGATGCTGCTCGGTAGGCTCCGCATCCGCGGCAAACTCAGCCTGCTGGTGACCATTCCCCTGCTCGGCATGCTTGGGCTGACCCTGCCGGTGGTCTGGGAACGAGCCGGTGTGGCCCAGCGGGCCGCCGACATCGACCAGACCGTCCAGCTCGCCAGCCGGGTCGGCACCCTGCTTCAACACCTGCAGCGGGAACGGATGCTCGCCGTCGGGCTCCTGCTCGGGCAGGTCGAGCGCACCACGCTGGTGCAGGAGATCGCGGAGGTGGACGACCGGATCGTCGATCTGCGGGCCGATTTCGACGGTGACCTTCCGGCCGAGGTGGACACGGCACTCGACGGCGTTGCGCAACTCGCCGAGGTACGCACGGCGGTACTGGCCGGACAGGCCGCGCCGCCGCAGGTCATCGGCGCGTACGGGCCGGTCCACATCGCCCTGATCGACTCGTTGCGGCTGCCGCACGACGTGGACACCCGGACCCCGGCCGGACGCCAGACGCTGGCCCTGGACAGCATCCTGCGCAAGAGCGAGGGCCTCAGCAGCGGCGGTGCCCTGATCGTGTTGGTCGCCGCCTCGCCGAACCCGCAGTTCGCCACCGCCTTCGTGGCCAACATGGCCACCCTCCAGTCGGAGAGCAGCAAGATGCTCGGCCTGCTCACCCCGGAGCAGCAGGCGCTTGTGAACATCGAGCAGACCGCTGTCGACGCCCGAACCAGCCCGGAGTTCCTCCAACAGAGCGCCCTGGACCCGGTGGCCGCGGTGGCGGACATCCCCATCCAGGCTCTCTTCCCCACCGTTTCCTCGCTGATCACGCTGGGTCAGTTCGTCGAGAAGAAACTGGTCGCCGACGTGACCGCCGAGGTACGCGCACAACGGCAGACGGCGCTCTCCGGGGCGTACTGGGTGACCGTGCTGGTCGCGGTGATCCTGGTCGGCGTGGTGCTGCTCGCCCTGGCCATCGGCCGCACGGTGACCGGGCCGCTGACCCGGCTCACCCGCTCCGCGGACCGGGTCGCCCGGGTCGCCGAGTCCGAGCTGGTCCGGGTGGCCGACGACGAGGTCGACAACGCCCAACCCGTTCGCCTCGATCCCGTCGATGTCCGCGCCAGGGACGAGGTCGGCGACCTGGCCCGTGCCTTCGAACGGGTACAGAACACGGCCGCGCGGCTGGTGGAGCGGCAGGCGGCGAGCCGACGCAACGTCGCCCAGATGTTCGGCCACGTCGGCCGGCGTACCCAGAACCTGGTCGGTCGGCAGATCGCCCTGATCGACCGGTTGGAGCAGCAGGAGACCGATCCGGGGCGGCTGGAGAACCTGTACCGGCTCGACCACATCTCCAGCCGGCTGCGGCGCAACGCGGGCAACCTGGTGGTGCTCTCCGGCGCGGTGGGTGACGTCGCGCACGTCGCGCCGGTTCCGCTGGCCAACGTGGTCCGCCTCGCCCTCGGTGAGATCGAGGACTACACCCGGGTGGACGTCCAGGTGCCGACCGAGGCCGCCGCCGCACCCGCGATCGTCGGCGACCTGGTGCTGGCGCTCGCCGAACTGATGGAGAACGCCACCGTCTTCTCGCCGCCGCAGACGAGGGTGCTGGTCAGCGGCGAACTCACCGAGAACGGCGTACAGCTCACCGTGGTGGACCACGGCATCGGCATGACCGAGGCGCGGTTGGCCGACGAGAACGCCCGCATCACCCGACGGGAGCGGCTGGACCTTGCTCCGACCGAGGTGCTGGGGCTGTTCGTGGTGGGTCGGTTGGCCCGCCGGCACCGGTGGGCGGTCGGTCTCTCCGCCACCCCGGGCGGCGGCGTCACCGCGACCCTCCAGATTCCCCGTACGTCGCTGGTCGTCGGGACGCCCGAGCCGGCCGGCCTCCCCGTTCCACCGGTCGGCCGGGCCGCGCCGGTGGCCGCCCTGCCGGCCCGGCACCAGCTCGAACCGGCGCCACCGACCCGGGACACCCAGGCGTCAGTGGACCTGGCCACCCCCGTGCCGGAACCGGTCGGGTTCAATCCCACGTTGCTGACCCGGGCAACCGAGAGCATGGAACTGTCCGAGTCCTGGGACGCGTTCGGCACCGGCCCGGAGCCCGTCGGGAAGACCGACGAGCAATCGGCCGCAATCGACGCGGCGACCGTGACGGTTCCGCAGGTCGCACCGGCGTCGGCCACCCCGCCGGCCCCGATGCCCGGCATCCGGCAGCGGGTGCCCGGCGCCAGCCTGCCGAGGACGGCACCGAAGGTGGGCCGGGCCGCCTCCAGCAGCGTGGACCCGAGCGCCGCTCGCGCCGCCGTCGAGGCGTTCGAGTCGGGGGTACGCCGGGCCGAGTTGAGCCAGGCCGACGCGCTGCCGCAGCCGGTCGAGCCGCCCGCTCCGCCGGGGCTGACTCAGCTGTCCCGCAGGGTGCCCGGCGCCAACTTGATCGCGCAGCTACCGCAACAACCGCTCACCCAGGACCCGGGCGATCCGGCCGAGGTCCGCGATCGCATCAACGCGTTCGAGACGGGCGTCGCCCGGGCTCTGCGCGATGTCCGTAACGACCGCAGCGACGACGAAGGAACGCCACGTTGACCAGCCCGCACGTGCACGAGAACCTCGACCACCAGAGCCACCCCGCCGGCGACCTCAGCCCCGAGGCCCGCACCTTCAACTGGCTGCTGGATTCCTTCACCTCCGGGACCGCGGGGGTGCTGGAGGCGATCGCCGTGTCGTCGGACGGCCTGCTGATGGCCATGTCCGCGATCAAGGACAGGTCCAACGCGGAGCGGCTCGCCGCGGTCGTCTCCGGGATGACCAGCCTGGCCGGCGGGGCCGCCAGTTGGTACGCGTTGGGCGGTCTCAACCGGGTCGTGGTGGACATGGCCGAGGGTTATCTCCTGATCAGTGCGATCAGCAGCGGTTCGGTGCTCGGCGTGGTCGCCGACCGGTCGGCGAACCTGGGCACCGTCGCCTACGAGATGACCCTCTTCGCCGGTCGGGCCGGCGGTGCGCTCACCCCGCGCCTGATCGCCGAGCTCAAGAACTCCGTACAGCAATGAATCCCGACGCCGCCGGTGCCGAACAGGAGCCGGTGATCCGCATCCGGCCCTACCTGCGCGAGTCCTCCCCGGCCGGCTCCGCCGGCCCGGCGGGCGCACCGGCGGCGATCGGACCGGAGCCCGAGGAGGCCGGGCCGACCGGACCTCGCCCCTTCGTGCTGACCGCCGGCCGGGTGGCCGGCGCCGACCCCACGATCGGCCTGGAGACCCAGGTGACCGCCCGACCGACCACCGAAGCGTGGAACGTCACGGCCACCCGGTTGAGCCCGGAACTCCAGGCGATCGTGGCGCTCTGCGGTGAGCCGATCTCGGTGGCCGAGATCTCCGCCAAGACCCGGTTGCACTTCGGCGTGACCCGAGTGCTGGTGGGCGATCTGCGCGCCGCCGGCCACCTGGACGTACACGTGACCGACGCCGACGACGCCCTCGACCCCGACGTCATCCTGCGAGTGATTGATGGACTCCGTGCAATCTCCTGACTGGCCCGCCGCGCCACCGGGCGCGCTCGCCGCCAACAGCGCCGCGGCCCGCTACGGCGGTCCGACACCTACCCCACCGTCCATCGGCCGGGCCACCGCGCCCCCGCCACCGGCCCACGCCGCACCGGCGCCGTACCGGCCGCCGGCCGCGACGCCCGCCACCACGGGTACGCACCGGGTGACCCCGCCGATACCGGTGAAGATCCTGGTGGCCGGCGGCTTCGGGGTCGGCAAGACCACCACCGTGGGCTCGATCTCGGAGATCGCTCCGCTGACCACCGAGGCGGAGATGACCACCGCCGGGATCGGGGTCGACGACCCTGGTCAGCGCTCCGGAAAGACCACCACCACGGTGGCGATGGACTTCGGTTGTGTCACCATCGATCGAAGCCTGAAGCTCTACCTGTTCGGTACGCCGGGCCAGACCCGTTTCGGCTTCATGTGGGACGACCTGGCCCGGGGTGCGCTCGGCGCACTGGTGGTGGTCGACAGCGCCCGGCTCGACGACTGCTACCCGGCGATCGACTTCTTCGAACGGTCAGGACTGCCGTTCGTGGTCGGGGTCAACGCCTTCGACGGGCGGTTGGCGCACGACCTGGGTGCGATCCGGTGGGCTCTGGCGATCGGCGAACATGTACCCCTGGTGCAGTTCGACGCACGGGACCGGCTTTCGGTCCGGGACGCCCTGCTGGTCGTCCTGGACCGGGCGCTGGACCGGGCCACCCGGGAGAAACGGGCCTGAGCCGACCGGCTCGCAGGCCCCTCGTGGGAAGGGGTGAGGCGGATGAGAGGCGGACTGGACGAGACTCTGGCCCGGATGCGTCGGCGTGAGGAGGCGCTGCGTCGACGGGCCACGGACCCGACCGTGGCGGCCGACGACCAGCCCGGTCCGGAGCCGGGCCACGGGTCCGGCGCCGGTTGGGGTCGGACCGACAGCCGCAACGCGGGACCCGGCTGGGCCGGGGTCCACGAACCGGCCCACGAGGCCCCGCCACGGCACCCGGTGGAGGACGTGGCCGAGGCGCTGCGCGCGGCCGTCGCCGCGCACCCGGGGGCGTCCATCGCCGCTCGGGTCGAGCACGACGGGCAGGCGTACGACCTGCGGGTGGCCTGGGTCGATCAGGAGGTCACGGTCAGCGGACAGCCGGCCGCGCCGCCACCTTCCTGGCCACTGTCGGTCAAGACGGTGCCCGGCTGGTCCGCCGCCCAGGACGGGCTGAGCGAGGATCCGGCAGCCCGGCTGGCCGAGCTGATCCGCCGCGACCCGTCCCTGCTCACCGGGGAGGAACCCGCAGGCTGACCAGGGGCTTCCACACGCACGCTAGGGTCGGGCGGTGGGCGAACCCGAGCTGACCCTGATCGCGAGCCTGCGGCCGGCCGCACTGGACGCCCGGCGGGGCATCGTCCGGCTGCACCCGGAGGCGCTCACCGCCCTCGCGCTGCGCCCAGGTGATCCGGTCCGGCTCGCGGGACGGCGGGTGACCGCCGGCCTCGTCGCGGCGGCCGAGGGCACCGCCAGCGCGGCCCTGCTGCACGCCGACGACCTGATGCTGGGCAACCTCGGCGTACGCGACGGCGGGCAGGTGAGACTGAGCCCGACTCCGGTCACCCCGGCCCGCCGGGTGCTGCTCGCCGGGCCGGCCGAGGTCGTCGCGGTGGTCTCCCCCGAGATGCTGCGGCTGGCACTGCTCGGCAAGGTGGTCACCACCGGGGACGACGTTTCCCTGCTGCCGCAGGATGTGTTGCCGGACGCCTCGACCCGCGCCCTGGTCGAGGCGGCCCGGCGCAGCCTCTCCACCCGGGTCGGCTACGCCTGGACCAGCACCCTGCTGCGGGTGTTGGCCGCCGAACCGGATCCGGGCGCGCTTGTCACCATGGACACCCTCGTCGCCTGGGAACACGGTCCCGCGACCCACAATGGCACCGGCGTCCCCCGGACGACCGCTGCGGCCAGCCGGGCGGCGGGCGACGGAACGCGCGGCCAGGCGACGGGCGTCGGGCAGGGCAGCTGGCCGACGGGCGGCACCACTGGCGACGGTAGCGTCGACGGCCGTTCGACGGAGCCCGGGACGGCTGGTGGTTCCGACATCGAGTCGGACGCCGACGCCAACGTCGGCGCCGTGCCGTCGGTGGACGAGCTGCCGGGCCTGCGCGCCCAGGCGGAGGAGCTGACCGAGCTGCTCGACCTCGGTTTCCATCATCGGGAGGTGCTCAGCCGGTTGGGCACCGCAGTGGCGCTGGGGGTGCTGGTGAGCGGGCCGGCCGGCTCCGGCAAGGCGGCCCTGGTGCGGGCGGTGGCCGCCCAGGTCGGCGCCCGGGTGCATCCGCTCTGGGCGCCGGAGATCGCGGCGTTGACGAACGACTCGGCCGCAGCCCGGCTCCGGGCGGTGACGGCCGAGGCGCTGGCCGCCGGGCCGGCCGTGCTGCTGGTCACCGACGTGGAGGCGCTGGCCCCGGCGGAGGCTCCCGGACCGGTGGCGACCGTGTTCCGGCAGTGCGTGGCACAACTCGTACGGGCCGGAGCTGCGGTGGTCGGCACCAGCAGTCGACCTGAAGCGGTCGACCCGGCGCTACGCGCCCCGGACCTGCTCTCGTTGCGGATCGACGTGCCGCTGCCCGACGCCGCGCTGCGCCGGGAGCAGCTGACCGTGCTGACCCGTCCGGTGCCGCTCGCCGACGACGTACGGCTTGACGAGGTCGCCACGCGTACCCCCGGTTTCGTCGCCGCCGACCTGGCCGCGCTGGTCCGCGAGGCCGGGGTGCGCGCGGCGCTGCGGCAGAAGTCGGCGCAGACCCCCACGGTGCTGATGGCCGACTTCACCGCCGCTCTGGAGGTGGTGCGGCCGACCACCATGGCCGCCGCCACCCTCGAACTGGCCCGGGTCACCCTGGACGACGTCGGTGACCTGGTGGAGGTCAAGCAGACGCTCACCGAGTCGGTGCTGTGGCCGCTCACCTACCCGGACACCTTCGCCCGGCTCGGCGTGCAACCGCCGCGCGGGGTGCTGCTCTACGGCCCGCCGGGCTGCGGCAAGACCTACCTGGTGACCGCGCTGGCCGGGACCGGCCGGGCGAACGTGCTGTCGGTCAAGGGCGCGGAGCTGCTGTCCAAGTGGGTCGGCGAGAGCGAACGCGCGGTACGGGAGCTGTTCCGTCGGGCCCGGGAGGCCGCCCCCACGCTTGTCTTCCTCGACGAAGTGGACGCCCTCGCCCCGGTACGCGGCCAGGCCACCGACGGCGGCACCGCCGACCGGGTGGTGGCCGCGCTGCTGACCGAGCTGGACGGGGTGGAGGCGTTGCGCAACGTGGTGGTGGTCGCCGCGACGAACCGTCCCGACCTGGTCGACCCCGCGCTGCTGCGCCCGGGGCGGCTGGAACGGCTGGTCTACGTGCCACCACCGGACGCCGAGGCCCGGACGGAGATCCTGCGCGCCGCAGCACGCAACGTGCCCCTCGCCGAGGGCGTCGACCTTCCCGCCCTCGGCGCGGAGTTGGACGGGTTCTCGGCCGCCGACTGCGCGGCGCTGGTCCGGGAGGCAGCGCTGGCCGCGATGCGCGAGTCGCTCACCGCCTCCACGGTCACCGCCGAGCACGTGGCGGCGGCCCGGTCCCGGGTCCGCCCGTCCCTGGACCCGGCCCAGGTCGCCTGGCTCGCCGCGTACGCCGAACAACGGGGCTGAGCATCCCGGTCAACAGGGAGCTGCGTCGTCCAGCGAGATCTCGGCGTACACCCGGTCATCGGCCTCGCGCAGCTTCGCGCCGCACTTCCCCAGCACAGACAGCGCGCCGCGGTTCTCCGGTGTGGTGTCCGCGACCACGGTCCGCATGCCAGCCGCCGCCGCCAGGTGCAGCAGTTCGCGTAGCGCTGCCGCGCCGATCCCCTGGCCCCGGGCCGACCGGCCGAGCCACATGCCGACCTCGGCGACGCCGGGCTCGTCCCGTCGGCTCATCCGGATCATTCCGACCACCTCGCCGCCCGCCACGATCGCGTACATCGCGCTGCGGGCGGTCGCGTCGAGCCCACCGAAGCTGGCCCGGTGGAACTCACGGAACGCCTCCCGCCGCGCGTTCGACCAGCCGGCCGGCGCCTCCACCGGCGGCATCACGTCGGCCGGCTCCGCCTCGGCCACCGCCACGGAGAGCAACGGTTCGAGGTTCCGCTCGTCCACCGGCTCCAACCGGACCGCACCAGTCACGTGCCGCAGTCTCCCGCGCCCGGCGGCGCACGTCCACCCGGTTGGCGACGACCGGCCCCTCCGGCGGACCGGTCCGACCGGTCGGGTCGAATCACCTCCCGGGTCACGCTCCGCGATCGTCCGGCCGGGCGAACTCGCAGTAGACGGCGGAGGCGTCGTCGGCCGCCTTGTGCCGGCGTCGCCGGTCGGGGTGGTCCCGTTCGGCGGTGCGGACCCGGTCGATCAGCCCGTCCGGACCCTCCGTGGCCACCACGTTCAACAGGCCGGACCAGTCGAGCAGTCCGAACTCCTCGACCAGGGCGGAGGCACCGTCGGAGAGCAGCACGGCGCGGCGCAACGCCGCCGGCCCGTGCCGTGGCACGGTGCCGACCACCGCGTGGTAGGCGGCGTCCGGGTCGGCGGCGGCGACCCAGTAACCGTGGGTACGGTTCATCCGCTCCCGCTGCGCCGTGACGGCGCGTCGGAACCGGGTGGCCCAGTCGGTCGGCTCGGGCAGCAGGTCGGCGGTCTCGCGCAGGTTGTCCGCCGAGGCCGCGAGCCGGTCGTCGGCCACCACGTCGACGCGCTCACCGGTGTCGAGCACCAGCGGACTGTCACAGAGCACGAGGTAGTCGACCTGGTCACCGCCGTCGCGGAGCAGGCACACCGTGCTCGACGGGGTGCCGGGGTGGTCGAGGTCGCACTGCTCGCCATGGTCGGAACGGACCGCGAGGATCGCCGCGGCCAGGTTGCTCACCAGCGTGGCGGCCGGGCGGGCGGCCTCCGCCAGGCCGAGCCGGGCGGCCAGGTGCCGGACGTACCACTGCGGCCCGTGTACGCAGCCGGTGTCGAAGCCCTCCGGCACGGTGGCACCGTCGAGCACCCCGACCAGCGGCCCGAAGCGGAACACCAGGTCCTCGTTGACTGCCCGGCCGGGTGGCGGGGCGGACGCGGATCGTACCCGCATGGTGGGTGCGGTCCCGACCACCGCACCTCGCCGGCGCTCGTCCGGGGCCGCCTCGGGCACGCTGGTCTCCGGTTGCGCGATTCGTCCCGGCTGTCTGGGCCCCCCGCCGCTCATCGCCACCTCCCCGCGCCCCCGGCTACCCACTCAGCACCGGACGACACGTCGAGGTCGCAAGCCTAGCGGCGGCGGTTGCGGGTTCGGGAGGCGCGCAGCCGCACCAGCCGGCCCACCAGCACCGGGTCGGCGGCCAGGGCCGCCGGATTGTCCAGCAGCGCGTTCAGCAGCTGGTAGTAGCGGGTGGCCGAGAGCCCGAACCGGTCGCGGATAGCCTGTTCCTTGGCACCGGCGTGCCGCCACCACTGCCGCTCGAAGGCAAGCATCTGCCGTTCCCGCTCGTCCAGCCCGCTGGCCGTGGCCGCTTCCCCACCGGCGTCGGCAGGTGACTCCGCAGGGTCCGGTGACGTCGACTCGACCTCGGGGGCGGATCTCGGCGGTGGCACCGTGACGGCGTCCGGACCGGTCTGCGCTGCCGGGGTGGCGTCGGCGGGCTGCATCGTGCTCCTCATCCGGGGGCGGCCGGCACGGCAAGGCCAACCTGGCCCATCAGCCTAACGAGGGCCACCACCTGCCGCATCCCACCAGCCGGCGGGCCACCGCGACAAAGAGGGGCGGTGGCGGACCGCTCCGGCGAGGACGGTCCGCCACCGGCCGGCTCAGGTGATGTCGCGCCGCCGCATCGTCCACAGCGCCGCGCCGAGGAAGAGCACGATCCCGACGCTGAACAGCACCGAGGAGTGCTGCCAGGTGATGTCCAGGGTGGCCGGCTCGCACTCACCGGTGTAGGTCGCGTTGCACGCCTGCCAGTCCTGGAGCGTGACCGTCTTGGTCATCCAGGCGATGGCGTAGGTGGGCAGCAGCCACGCCTCGGCGAAGCGCACCTGCGCCATGGACAGCAGGATGCCGAGCCCGACCTGGCCGACCACCATGACCGCGATCGCCCCGCCGAGCGCCATCGCGGTGTGCCGGCCGAGCGAGGCCAGAGCGAAGCCCACCGTCGCCGCGACCAGTGCCAGCACGATGCCGCGCAGCCCGGTGATGAGGAACGACTGCCAGGTACCCGAGGTCATCCCCTCGGTGGTGCCGCGGAGGTTGGCGACCAGCCACATGCTGCCGAACCAGGCCGCCGTGGCGGGCAGTGCCAGCGCCAGCAGACCGGTGAGCAGCGCGCCCAGCTTGGTCAGCAGGACGGTCAGCCGTTTCGGCCGCCAGAGCAACAGATTCATCATCCCGCCGGTGTTCCACTCGGCACCCACGAACGAGGCACCGACCACGAACCCGACCAGGGCCAGAATCGCGGCGAGCGGAATCAGCATCTCGCCGAAGCTCTTGCGGAAGTCGAAGGTCGAGGGCAGGAACCACTGCTCCTCGATCGACTCCCGTGGTGGCGGATTGATCTCGGCGCAGTCGGCCGGGTAGTAGTCGACGTTCTCGCCTGCTGCCTTGGCCCGCTCGCAGTTTGCGCGCTCCTGCTCCGCCCAGCGGACCTGCTCCTGATGCTGCCGGTCGGCGGCCTGCCGCGCTTCCGCAAGCTGGTCCGGGCCGATCTTCTGGTTGCTCAGGAACATGCCCGCCGCCACCAGCACGAGCACCAGCAGGCCACCGGCGGTCATCCAACGGGCGAAGCGCCGCTTGGCCAGCCGGCGTAGCTCGGTACGGAAGAGACTCACGCGCCCCAACCTCCTCCGGCGGGTGCGGACGGCGCCGTCCCGTCGATTCGTACGGACTGGTCGACCTGCCGGTGCTGGCCGGGTACCGGCGCGGTGGCGGTCAGTTCGAGGAAGACGCTCTCCAGGTCGACAGCGATCGGCGCGAGTTCGCTGACGTAGAGGCCCTGCTCGGCCAGGATCCGGGTGACCGTGGCCGGCTTGTCCACCCCGGCGAGCATCAGGTGGTCGTCGTTCGTGGTGACGCGTACGCCGGCCCGGGTCAGTGCCGTGGCGGCGACCGGAAGGTCGGTGACCGCCTCCAGCCGCACCCGGACCGCGCCTGAGGAGTGCTGTGCCAGCACCTCGTCGACCGGGCCGAAGGCGACCCGCCGGCCCAGCGAGATGATGGTGACCGAGTCGCAGATCAGCTGGATCTCGCCGAGGATGTGGCTGGACAACACCACCGTCATGCCGGCCTCGGAGAGGTTGCGCATCAGCGTGCGCATCTCCCGGATGCCGCCCGGGTCGAGGCCGTTGGCCGGCTCGTCCAGGATCAGCAGCCGCGGGTTCTTGAGCAACGCCGAGGCGACCGCGAGCCGCTGCTTCATGCCGAGCGAGTACGTCTTGACCCGCTCACCGGCCCGATCGCGTAGACCGACCAGCTCCAGCACCTCGTCGACCCGCTGCTCGGGCAGGTCACCGGCACCGGCCAGCAGCGACAGCGTGTAGCGCGCGGTGAAGTGCGGGAAGAACTGCGGGCTCTCCACGATCGCGCCGACCTGCGGGGCGACCTGGTCCAGCGTCCCGGGCACCTCGTGCCCGAGAATCGCCATCCGGCCGCCGTCCGGCCGGATCAGGCCGAGCAGCGTACGCAGCGTGGTGGTCTTGCCGGACCCGTTGGGACCGAGGAAGCCGTGCACCTGGCCCGCCTCGACCCGCATGTCGAAGCCGTCCAGGGCGTTGCGGGTGCCACGGCGTCGGCTTCGGTACGTCTTTCGTAGACCTTCGATTTCCAGGACAGCTGGCAAGCTGCACCTCCCCCGTTGGTGTGTGGGCGACGACGACACCATACGCGGTATGCAGCCGCAGGCAATACCCGGTATGCAGCGCCACGCCGAACGGAAGATTTCAATACCGTGAGCGTCGACGAAGCGACGCCAGGTCAGGCTCGGGGCCGGAGCGCTCAGGCGCAGATGACGTGGACCCCGGCGGCGCGGAAGGCGTCGACCACCTCGGGCGCGGCGCCGGAATCGGTGACCAGCGTCTCGACCCGGTCGACCGGGCAGATCCGAGCGAAGGCGTGACCGCCCAGCTTGGACGAGTCCGCGATGATCACGACCCGCTTGGCCCGCGCCACCATGAGGTTGTTCATCGCCGCCTCACCCTCGTGATGAGCCGCCGCACCGAGCAGCGGATCGATGGCGTCCACCCCGAGCAGCGCCACGTCCAGCGTGACCTCGCGTAGCAGCGCCCCGCCCAGCGGCCCGACCAACTCGAAGGACTTGGGCCGCACCACGCCGCCGGCCACCACCACCTTCATCCGGGACCGGACCAGCAACTCGTTGGCGATGTTCAGGGCGTTGGTGACCACGGTCAGCTGGGCGCCCTCGGCGTTGGTGTTGAGATCCGGGCGCACCGCCAGCGCCCGAGCCACCTCCGTGCTGGTGGTGCCACCGTTGAGGCCGACCACCGTGCCCGGCGAGACGAGCGCGGCCGCCGCCGCGCCGATGCGCTGCTTCTCCGCCGAGTGCTTGGCCGTCTTGTAGCGCAGCGGCAGGTCGTACGAGACCCCGTTGGCGACCGCTCCACCCCGGGTACGCGTGATCATCTGCTGCTGCGCGAGTTGGTCGAAATCCCGGCGGATGGTCGCCTGGGAGACGTCGAGCCGTTCGGCGGCCTCTTCCACGGTGACCCGGCCCGAGTCGGTAAGCATTTCGAGCAGGGCGTTCCATCTCGCGTAGCGGTCCACCCCGGGCCTCCCGTGTCTGCACGATCGGTGATTGGTTGCGTGCACAGTAGTGCTCGAAACTACGAAGAGGCAAAAACCATCTCTGCGCGATCGCTCCCGTGGTTGCCATTTCCGGTAAGTTTCACGCAGAATGGCGCGCGAAAGACGGGATTAACGAGCCGTAATGCGCAAGGCTCCGCCCCTGCGAGGAGTTCTCATGGCGTACGTCCACGCGGAGATCGCGAGCCAGCCGGACTGCTGGCGTCAGGCGAGCGAGCTGGCCCCGGCGATGCTCGACCGCCTCCCCCGCCCCGGTGAGCGGGTCGCCGTCGTCGGCTGCGGCACGTCGTGGTTCATGGCCATGGCGTACGCGGCCCGCCGCGAGGCAGCCGGCCAGGGCGAGACCGACGCCTTCCAGGCCAGCGAGTTTCCCGCCGGCCGCCACTACGACCGGCTGTTGGCGATCACCCGCTCCGGCACCACCACGGAGGTGCTGGACCTGCTCGCCGCGCTGCGCGGCCGGACACCGACCACGGTGCTGGTCGGCGATCCCGGGTCTCCGGTGGTGGAGATCGCAGACGCCGCCGTCACCCTGCCGTTCGCCGACGAACGCTCCGTGGTGCAGACCCGCTTCGCCACCACCGCGCTGGCGCTGCTCCGCGCCAACCTCGGCGACAACATGACCGCACTGGTCGCCGACGCGGAGGTCGCCGTCCGGGCCCCACTGCCGATCGACCCGAGCCTGATCGAGCAGGTCACCTTCCTCGGTCGGGGCTGGACGATCGGCCTGGCCCAGGAGGCCGCGCTGAAGTGCCGCGAGGCGGCCACCTTCTGGGCCGAGGCGTACCCCGCGATGGACTACCGGCACGGCCCCATCTCGGTGGCCGCTCCCGGCCGGCTGGTCTGGGCCTTCGGCGAGTTGCCCGACGGGCTGCCCGAGGACGTCGCGGCCACCGGCGCATCCTTCGCACACAGCCGCACCCACGGCTACCGCACGGTGCTCGGTCGGTGGGCCGCCGGGCGTACCCCGGTCGACCCGATGGCCGACCTGATCCTGGCCCAGCGCTTCGCCGTCGCGCTGGCCACCAGTCGCGGCCTCGACCCCGACGCACCCCGGCACCTGAGCCGGTCCGTGGTTCTCACGTGATCGGAGAGGTTGCCGTCGCGCTGGACGTGGGTGGCACCGGAATGAAATGCGCGCTTGTCGACACGGACGGTGTGGTGCGGCACGCCGAACGACACCCCACCGACGCCGGGCGCGGCCCCGACGCCGTGGTCGAGACGATTTTGACGGTGGCCGAGGGACTCGCCGGCAAGGCCCGCGCGGACGGGCTCACCCCGATCGCGCTCGGCATCGTGGTGCCCGGCGTCGTGGACGAGGCGCGCGGCGTCGCGGTCTGGTCGGCGAACGTCGGCTTCCGGGACGTACCCCTGCGCGACCTGGCGTCCGCGCGACTCGGCCTGCCCACGGCGCTCGGCCACGACGTACGCGCCGGTGGCCTCGCCGAGGCGCGGCTGGGTGCCGGCCGAACCACCGGGCATGTGCTTTTCGTTGCGATCGGCACCGGCATCGCCGCCGCGCACGTGGTGGCCGGCTCGGCCGCCACCGGGGCGCACGGTGCCGCGGGGGAACTCGGTCACATCCTGGTCCGCCCGGACGGGCCGGTCTGCGGTTGCGGACGGTCGGGCTGCCTGGAGGCGCTCGCCTCCGCCTCGGCCGTCGCCCGCCGCTACGCCGAACTGACCACCGCACCGGACGGTGGGTCCGCCGCCGGACCGGGCCCGGGGCGGACCATGGTGACCGCCGCCCAGGTGGCTGCCCGGGCGGCGGCCGGCGAGGAAGTGGCCACCCGGGTCTGGCGGGAGGCGGTCGAGGCACTTGCCGACGGCCTCGCCACCGCCCAGGCCCTGTTCGACGTGGCGACCATCGTCCTCGGTGGCGGCCTGGCCCAGGCCGGCGCCGGGCTGTTCGACCCGCTGCGTGCCGCGCTGCGGGACCGGCTGACCTTCCACCGGGAGCCGCAACTGGTCCCGGCCGTCCTCGGCGACGAGGCGGGCTGCCTCGGCGCCGCCCTACTCGCCCTCGACCAGTTGGAGACGCCATGACCGTACGGGTGAACGGCAAGGTAGTGACCCCCGGCGGGGTGATCTGGCAGGGCTGCGTCGAGGTCAGAGGCGACCGGATCAGTGCGGTCGCCGAGTACCCGTCGGTGCGCGACGGGCACTGGATCGTGCCCGGGTTCGTGGACATCCACAGCCATGGCGGCGGCGGGCACACCTTCACCACCGGCGACGCCGACCAGGCCCGGGCCGCCGCCGCGTTCCACCTGCGGCACGGCACCACCAGCCTGCTGGCCAGCCTGGTCAGCTCCCCGTTCGAGCTGATGCGCTCGGCCACCGCCGCCTTCGCGCCGCTGGTCCGCGACGGGGTGCTGGGCGGCATCCACTTCGAGGGGCCCTACCTCTCCGCCGCCCGGTGCGGTGCGCAGAATCCGGAGTTCCTGCGGGATCCCTCCGCCGACGAGCTGACCGAGCTCATCAAGATCGGTGACGGCGCGGTCCGGATGGTCACCCTCGCTCCCGAGCGTGCGGGCGCGCTGGAGGCCGTGGAACTGCTCACCCGACACGGGGTGGTCGCCGCTGTCGGCCACACCGACGGCACGTACGACCAGACCCGCGCTGCCGTGGCGGCGGGCGCGACCGTCGGCACCCACCTGTTCAACGGGATGCGCCCGGTGCACCACCGCGACCCCGGCCCCGTGGTGGCGCTGCTCGGCGCGCCGAACGTGATCTGCGAGCTGGTCGCCGACGGGGTGCACCTGCACGAAGGGACGCTCACCTTCGCCACGTCGACCGCCGGACCGGAACGGTGCGCGCTGGTCACCGACGCGATGGCCGCCGCCGGCATGCCGGACGGCGAGTACGAGCTGGGCGGCCAGGCGGTGACGGTGAGCGACGGGGTGGCCCGGCTCTCCCGCGACGGGGCGATCGCGGGGAGCACGCTGACCATGGACGCGGCGCTGCGCCGTGCAGTCGCCGCCGGGGTCTCGGTCCCCGACGCGGTACGCATGGCGTCCACCACGCCGGCGCTGGCCGTCGGCCTCGGCGACGAGGTGGGCACCCTCCAGACCGGGCTCCGCGCCGACCTGGTGGTGCTCGACGACGACCTGGAGATCGTCCGGGTGATGCGGGCCGGTGCCTGGGTGGAGTGAACCCGGCAGCCGCCAGGTCAGCCCGCGGAGATCTCCACGCCGAGAACGGCCTGCTCGTCCGGGCGGTGCACCAGCACGTCCGACAGGAACGACTGCACCGCGTGGCGCATCCCGACGTCCCGACCGGCCTGCTCGGAGAGCAGCCACTTGTGCTCGATGATCTGGGCGAACAGCTCCTGCGGCTCCAGCTTGCGCCGCAGGTGCGCCGGTACCGCCCGGACCACCGGCTCGAACACCTCGGTCAGCCAACGGTGCGCGGCCTGCTGCTCGTCGGTCAGGTCGCTCTCCGCCCGGTACGCGTCCAGGTCGTTGAGCAGCTTGCGGGCCTGGTTCTCCTCCGCGTCCAGCCCGGTGAGGCGGAGCAGCCGGCGATGGTGGTACCCGGCGTCGACCACCTTCGGCCGAATCAGGTACCGGCCGTTGTCGATGCTCGACATGGCCACCTCCGCCACATCGAAGCCCAGCTCGTTGAGCCGGCGGATGCGCCCCTCGATGTCGTGCCGGGCCGCGCGCTCGACCTGCTGCTCGTAGGTGATCTCGTGCCAGAGTCGCTCGTAGCGCTGCACCACCTCCTCGCAGACCACCTCGGGGTCGATTGAGTCGTGCAGCAGCCCGGCCGCTTGGAGGTCGAGCGCCTCGCCGAAGATGTTGACCCGGGCGATCTCCAGGTCCTCGCCACGCTGGCCGTTGGAGAGCACGCTGCGCAGCGCCCCGGTCTCGGCGTCGACCAGATAGGCGGCGAAGGCACCGGCGTCCCGCCGGAACAGCGTGTTCGACAGCGAGCAGTCACCCCAGAAGAAGCCGGTCAGATGCATCCGGACCAGCAGCGCGGCGAGCGCGTCGAGCAGCCGCCCCATCGTCGGTGGCCGCAGCGTGTGGGAGAAGAGCGCCCGGTACGGCAGGGAGAACTGGAGATGACGGGTGATCAGTACCGGGTCCAGCGGCTCACCGGCGTCGGACTCCCGGTCGGCGACGATCGCCACCGCCTTCACCGACGGGAAGTCGATCCGTTCCAGGGCACGCAGCAGGTCGTACTCCCGCTCGGCCACCCGCTCGCCGGTCTCCTTCACCGCGTAGACGTGCCCGCCCAACTGCACGAACCGCACCACGTGCCGGGAGATGCCCTGCGGCAGCGCGACCAGGTGTTCGGCCGGCCACTGCTCCAGCGGTGTCGACCAGGGAAGGTCGAGCAGCGCCGGGTCGACGAGGGCCGAGGTGATCCGCACGGCGTCAAGTTTGACGTTTCCTCCGCCGGAACGCCTCCCTACGTGGCTCGGCCCACAGTCGCCGTCCGCCGGAGGCACCGCGCGGGCCGGTAGCGTGATCGGGGTGCGGGAGACGACATCGGTACGCCGGAGAATCCGCCCGGCACCGGTACGCCCGGCCGGCTGGTGGTTCGACGCCGTGCTGCTGGCCGGGTTCGTGGCGCTGACCGCCGTGCTCGCCAGCGGTCATCTGCTCGATCTCGACCTCGCCGTCAGCGAGTGGGCCTTCACCCACGACCCGGCCCCGCTGTACTGGACCGCCCGGGCGTTCAACCTGCTCGGACAGGGCGGCGGTCTGCTGCTGCCGCTCTCCGGCGCACTGGCGGTGGCGGTGGCCTGGCGTCGCCGGACGATCCGGCCGTTCCTGCTGGTCGCGGGTGCCCTCCTGATCACCATGGTGACCATCGGTCCGCTCAAGCTCTGGACCGACCGGGCGGCGCCCACCGCCTCGGTCAAGGAGCCGTTCCTGGCGCCGCAGGAGGCTGTGCAGGTCTTCAACCACCTGCCGGCCGGTGCCTACTCGATGTCGTACCCGTCGGGGCACGTGGCCAACGCGATCGTCTGGTACGGCGTCATCGCCCTGCTGCTGGTGTCGCTGACCGTCGGTCGGCTGCCGGCCGGCCTGTACCGGCTGGTGCGGTACGCGCCGCCGGGAATCCTGCTGGTCACCACCACCTACCTCAACTTCCACTGGCTCACCGACGGGCTGGCCGCCCTGCTGCTGGGGTTGCTGCTGGACCGGCTGCTGCACCGGGTGCCCTGGGACGACCTGCCGCTGCCCGGGCACCTTCGGCAGTGGGACGGGCCGTTCGCCCGGCACCGGTAGGGTGCCGGCGTGGACCGACTCGCGCGCCGGCTGGGTGTACCGGACGCCGTCGTCATCGGCCTCGGATCGATGCTCGGCGCAGGCATCTTCGTGGTCTTCGCCCCGGCCGCTGCGGCGGCCGGCGGCACCGGACTGCTTCTCGCTCTGGCCCTGGCCGGGTTCATCGCGTTCTGCAACGCGACAAGTTCCGCCCGGCTGGCCGCCCGTTATCCGGAGTCCGGTGGCACCTACGTCTACGGTCGGGAGCGGCTGAACCCGTTCGCCGGGTTCCTCGCCGGCTGGGGTTTCGTGATCGGCAAGACGGCCAGTTGCGCGGCGATGGCGCTGACCATCGGCGCGTACCTCTGGCCGGGGCAGGCCCGGCTCGTCGCGGTGCTGGCGGTTGTCGCGGTGACCGCGGTGAACCTGCGCGGCATCGGCAAGACCGCCGCCGCCACCCGGATCCTGGTGCTCCTGGTACTCGCCGTGCTCACGCTCGTCGCCGTCGCCGGCGCGACAAGCGTCTCGATCGACCGGATCGACCAGCCCGGCGGCACCGCCCGGGGGGTGCTGACCGCCGCCGGGCTGCTCTTCTTCGCCTTCGCCGGGTACGCCCGGATCGCCACCCTCGGCGAGGAGGTACGCGACCCGCAGCGCACCATTCCCCGGGCGGTGCCGTTGGCGCTCGGGTTGGTGCTGGTGATCTACCTGATCCTGGGGGTGGTGGCCGTCGGCGTCCTCGGCGCGGACCGGCTGGCCGCCTCCGCCGCGCCCCTCGCCGACGTGGTGGGCGCGGTCGGGCTGCCCGGCCTGGAGTGGGTGGTCCGGGCCGGCGCGACGATCGCAGTGACCGGGGTGCTGCTCTCCCTGCTGGCCGGGGTGGGTCGCACCACGCTGGCGATGGCCCGCCAGCAGGACCTGCCCGCCGGGCTGGCCGCGGTGCACCCCCGGCACCAGGTGCCGCACCGGGCCGAGCTGGCGGTGGCCGCGGTGGTGATCCTGGTCGTCGTACTCGGTGACGTGCGGGGGGCTATCGGCTTCTCCGCCTGCACCGTGCTGGTCTACTACGCCATCACCAACGCCGCCGCGTTGACCCTGGGGCGGGAACCGGAGCGGAAGCTGCCGGTGCAGGCACTCGCGGTGGCGGGGCTGGTCGGCTGCGTACTGCTCGCGGTCAACCTGCCACTGTCCAGCGTGCTCGCCGGTTTCGGCGTGCTCGCCCTCGGCGCCGCCTGGTACGCACTCCGGTCAGCCCGCCGCTGACCAGGTCACTCCGTCTCCCGGGGATGACCGGTGCCGACGTGGGTCAACCACACGGTGCGGCGCTCATCGTCGACGAGGTACCAGATGCGGCCCCCGCCGGTCACCTCGTACTGCCAGCGCTCCAGCTCCTGACCCTTCCAACTGGCCGAAGCGAGCGTCCCCTTGAGGCGGTGCTGACGCTCCGGTGAGGTACGCGAACGTGGGGTGCCCCGGAGGGTTTCGAAGGCACGCCGCAGATTTCCGGGTGCCTGTCGAGCGAGGTGTTCCCAGCCGTCGGCGGCTGCCGAATCAGCGAAGCGCAGATCGAACTCACCCGCCAGAGCAGGCGGTGCGGCGCGGTCGCCTCGCTTCGGGCTCACCGGTCCGAACCTGGAGCAGGCACCGGCCCGAGGTCACCCGTCGGTTCCCGGGTCACCCGCTCCAGCAGGACGGGGTCCGCGTAGATCTCGGCGGTGTGCCGCCACTGCGTCAACAGGACGGCGACCGGCGACAGATTTTCCAACGATGCCGCGCCCTGGGCGACCGTGACCAGTTCCCTCAGCAGTTCCGTGACGTCCTCCGGCGGCAGGAAGGCAACCCACGGCAA
Organism: Verrucosispora sp. WMMD703; assembly: GCF_049178935.1. NCBI lineage: Bacteria > Bacillati > Actinomycetota > Actinomycetes > Micromonosporales > Micromonosporaceae > Micromonospora > Verrucosispora sp. WMMD703. The sequence continues at coordinate 6,216,379 of NZ_JBMHMM010000004.1, forward strand.
TGCCTCGCCGAGCACCCGGCGGACGACCTCGGTCGACTCCGACCGGACAAGACCGGCCAGCAACCGCGCGGTGAAGTCGATGACCACGGCGTCCCGTTCCATCTGGTCGGCGGACGTCAGGGCCAGATCATCGGCGCCGCGCCGCCGCAGCCGCAGCGCCCGCACCTCACCAAGTCGCTCTGCGGCGGCGGCGGGACGGTGCAGGAACTCGCTGAACGGAAGCTCTTCGTAGACTGCGGACACGACTTCCACACTACCGTGGAAGTCGGCTGGGCGTCACTCCGTCGCTTCGCGCGGTACCGGTGTGCCGGAAGGCGCTGCCGGCTCCGGAGGGGCGACCTCGCGGAGCAACGCGTTCAGACCGGCCCGGCGGGCCACCACGGTCAGCCGGTCGCCCGCCACGATCACCATGCGCGGGTCGGGTGACCAGTCGAGGCGCTGCCCGGCCCGGGCGTGTGCGAGCAGGCGTACGCTGCCGGCCCGCCCGACGGTGGCGAGCGTACGACCGTCCAGGTCCGAGCCGGCGGCCACCGGGACCTCGGTGACCAGCAACGCGTGCCGGCCAACCGGGATGGTGGCGATCACCGCGCGGTCCAGCAGGGCGGCGGCGAACGACGGTGCCGCCAGGTAGGAGACGCTGCGCGAGGTGCCGATGCCGAAGGCCCGTTGGACGCGTTCGGCGAAGTCGCCGTCGAAGAGCCGCAGCACCACGCGGAGCTGGTCGTCGAGGGCACGGGCATTCAGCGCGGCCCGGAGGTTGGCGCCGTCGTCGGTGGAGACCACCACCAGCGCCTGGCAGGTCGCCACCGAGGCGGCCCGCAACGTCTCCTCCTGCGCCGCGTCGCCCACCACCAGCGGTACGCCGAGCCGCCGGGCCAGCCCGGCACCGCGCGCGTCCGCGCTCTTGTCGATCGCCACCACCTCGACGCCGAAGTCGTTGAGCTGGGCCATCACCCGGGTGCCGATGTTGCCGAGCCCGACCACCACCACGTGCCCGGAGCGCTCGGGCAGGATCCGCCCGGTGTGCAGGGCCAGCCGGGCGTTCACCACCCCGTCGACCACCACCGCCGTGATCAGCGGGATCAGCGCCAGCCCGGCGAGATTGAGCACCACCTGCATGACCTGCTCGGCGGCCGACTTGGCGGTGTCCGGATCCTGCCCGGTCAGGGTGGTGACCAGGGTCAGGTAGAGCGCGTCGCCCCAGCCGACGTGGGCCGCGTTGGCGTACAGCCCGCCCAGGGCGGCCACCATGGCGAGCAGCACGAGCACCGCGATCCCGATCTTCCGGGTGGCGAAGCTGCGGATCGCCCGGAGCACCATCGCGACCGGCCGACGCCGCCGCCGGGCCCGGGCCAGCCGCCGCGCGGCAAGTTCGGTGCCGGCCGGCCGGCCGACCGCCTCGGCGAGTACCACGTCGGCTTCCCGGTCGTCGGCCGGCAGCACCAGATCCTGCTGCGCGTCGCGGGTGTCGGCCACCCCGCAGACGATCTCGCTCGGGCGTACGTCGTCGCGGCGGGCCACGTAGAGCGTGCGCCCGCCGTGCCGGAAATGCGTCGGCGCGATCTCGCCGAGCGCGGCGGCCACGAAGGCCGGCGCGGCCATCGAGGCGTCGGAGAGCACCGCCGAGTCGGGAAAGATCTGCCGTACGCCGTTGGCCAGGCCGGTGTTGAACATCCGCACCACCAGGCGCAGCCGGGGCTCCACCTCCTGCGCGCAGAGCGCGGCGTGCATGTTGCCCACGTCGTCCTGGTGCAGCAGGGCCAGGCCGGCGGCCTCGGCCAGCCCCGCCCGGCGGAAGGTGACCTCGTCCAGCCGGTCGGCCCGGATCACCTCGATGCCCGGCAGGTCACGGCCGTCCGGCCCGGGAGAGCGCCGACGCTCCGGCACGATCAGGGTGATCCGCACCCGGCCGGCCTGTGTCTCGCCGGCCAGCATCGTCCGCACCACCCAGTACGCGAGCGGATCCTGCCCGCAGATCACGTAGTGTGCCCGGGACTCCCCGTTGACCCGCAACCGGCGGCTGGCCCGCAGGGCCCGATCGAGCAGCGGCTCCGCCATGCCCCGCATGGTAGTCAGCCGGTCGCAGCCCGCGCAGCCCGTCATGATCGTGGCGGCCGTGACGCGGCATGTCCCGGCCGACGGCGGGTAGGGCAGCGGCATGCAGACCTTCCTGCCGTACCCGGACTTTCTGGCCAGCGCCCGGGCGCTGGACCAGCGACGGCTCGGCAAGCAGCGGGTGGAGGCGATCCAGGTGCTACGCGGGCTGACCTGGCCCACGTACGGCTGGCGCAACCACCCGGCGGTGAAGATGTGGGCCGGGTACGAGGAGGCGCTGACCCGGTACGGGCTGGACATCTGCTCGGTCTGGTGCGCGGCCGGCCGGGCCGACACCTGCGCCACCACGTTGACCGTCGACCTGGCCGCGGCCTGCGGCGTCGAGCAGGTCCGCTCCCAGCAGGAACTCGCCGTCGCCGGAGAGCTGCCGCCGTGGCTCGGCCGGACCGACGTGCATCTGAGCCACCGTTCGTCGCTGCTCCGCAAGGATCCGGCGCACTACCGTCCCGTCTTCGGCGACGACGTCCCCGACGACCTGGACTACGTCTGGCCGAGCTCCGACCGCCCCCGCCGCTGTCTGGGGTGAGCGGCAGCGCACACTGGGCAGGGTCGACCGGGAGGTTCGCATGACGCTGTCGCAGTTGGCCGGACGGTTCATCGGCGTACGTCGGCACCGGGTCGACCCCGGCGGAGGTGGCACCCCCCGGGTACCGCATCCGGTCACCGCCGTGGTCGTCGGCGGCGGCATCGCCGGCATGTCCGCCGCGGTGGTGCTCGCCGAACGCGGCGTCGACGTGACCGTGCTGGAGGCCGCGCCCACCCTGGGCGGCCGGCTCGGTGCCTGGCCGGAGACCCTCTCCGACGGCACCGGGCAGGTCAACGAGCACGGCTTCCACGCCTTCTTCCGGCAGTACTACAACTGGCGGAACATCCTGCGCCGGGTCGATCCGACGCTGCGTTTCCTGCGGGCCGTGCCCGGCTATCCGGTGCTCAGCGCCGAATGGCCGACCGAGGAGTTCGGGCGGCTGCCACCCGCGCCACCGGCGAACCTGCTCACCCTGCTCGTCCGCAGCCCCAGCCTCCGGCTGCGGGACCTGCGCGGGATGGACCGGGACGCGGCCCTGCCGCTGCTGACGTACGACCCGGTACGCACCTACGCCGAGTTCGACCACACCACCGCCGACGAGCTGCTCGACTCGTTGCGCCTGCCCGACCGGGCCAGAGCGATGCTCTTCGAGGTCTTCTCCCACTCGTTCTTCAATCACGAGGCGGAGATGTCGGCCGCCGAGATGATCGCGCAGTTCCACTTCTACCTGCTCGGCAACCCGGAAGGGCTGGCCTTCGACTGCCCCGACGAGGACTACGCCACGTCGATCTGGGAGCCGCTGGCCCGGCACGTCGCGCGGCACGGCGGCCGGATCCGCACCGGGGAGCCGGTCACCGGTCTGCACCGCGCTCCCGACGGTTGGCAGGTGCACAGCACGCACGGCACCTACCGGGCCGGACACGTCGTGCTCGCCGTCGACCCGCCCGCACTCGCCGCCCTGGTCGCGGGCTCTCCGTCGCTGGCCGAGCAGGCCCCGGCGCTGGCGGCGGCGATGCCCGCGTACGGTCGGCCCGGCCCGCCGTACGCGGTCGCCCGCTACTGGTGCGACGGCGACGTCGCCCCCGAGCGGGCGATCTTCAGCGGGGTGTCCCGACAGGCCACCCTGGACTCGGTGACGCTCTACCACCGGCTGGAACGAGAATCCCGCGAGTGGGCCGAACGCGCCGGCGGCTCGGTGATCGAGCTGCATGCGTACGCCTGCGAACCGGACGTGCCCGCCACCGACCTGGCCGAACGGATGCGGGCCGAACTGGCCGTGCTCTGGCCGGAGACGACGCGGCTACGGGTACGGGAACTGCGTGCCCGGGTCGAGGCGAAGGCGCCGGCCTTCACCCCGGGCAGCCACGCGGGACGCCCGGGGGTTCGCACCGACGCCGCCGGTCTCTACCTGGCCGGCGACGGCATCGGCACCGACTTCCCCAGCGCCCTGATGGAACGGGCGGCGGCCACCGGCATCCTCGCGGCGAACCACATCCTGCGCGCCGAGGGCGGTGCCGCCGAGCCGATCCACTCGATCCGGCCGCGTGGTCTGCTCGCCCGAGGCTGACCTCCAGGTCCGGCCGGGCCGGCTCAGGGTGCGGCGGGCGGCGTCCAACCGAATCGCGGCGCGCGGCGCTCATGGAAGGCCGCCACACCCTCCCGGGCTTCGCCGCTGACCCGCACCTGCCCGTGCCACCAGGCCATCCGATCCTCGTCCGCCCGTCCGTCCACGATCTCCTTGGCGGCGGCGACGCTGAGCTGCGAACGCTCGGCGATCACGCCGGTGAGGCCGTCGACCCGGGCGGCCAGGTCGGCATCGGGCAGCACCTCGTCGACCAGGCCGATCCGCAGCGCCCGCTCGGCGGCCACCAACTCGCCCGTGAAGAGCAGGTGCTTCGCCGCCGCCGGGCCGATCAGTCGGGCCAGCCGGTGGGTGGTGGGTGCCGGGTAGACCAGCCCCAGCCGGGCCGGCGGTACGCCGAAACGTGCGTCGGCCGCAGCTATCCGCAGGTCGCAGGCGACCGCCAGCTGGCAGCCGCCACCGACGCAGGCGCCGCGGACGGCGGCCACGGTCGGCTTGGCGAAGGTGGCCAGCCGTTCCTCCGCCGCGACGGCGATGCTGCCGTCACCGGCGGCCAGCAGCTCGTCCAGATCACCCAGATCAGCGCCGGCGCAGAAGGTGCCGTCGGCGCCGGTGAGCACCACGACGCGTACCGCCGGGTCGGACTCCAGACCGTCGAGCAGCACCGGCAGCCGCCGCCACATGGCCGGGGTCATCGCGTTGCGCCGCCCCGGGTTGCGGATCACCACCGTGGCCACCGCACCCGTGACCTCGACCACCAGGTCCGCGTCCACCACCGCCCACCGTCCCTCCGCCGCACCACGCCGTACGCCACCTGCGGCGACCTTAGCGACGTCCGCTCCGCGCCGGGCCGGGTGGGCCGATCCGGTCGACGACCGCCGCTGTACGCCTGAACGCCGCCCGGCATTCACCTCGGGGCCGTCCACGGCCCCTAACGTCACCGATCGCACACGTCGTAGCCGACACGAGTGAGCAGGTGGTCATGCCATCCACACCCAAGGTCAGCGTGGTCATCCCCACCTTCGCCCGCCCGGAGCTGGTGAGCCGCGCGGTCCGCAGCGCCCTCGCGCAGACCGTCACCGACATCGAGGTGATCGTCGTGGTCGACGGTCCGGACGAGGAGACCGGCAAGGCCCTCGCCGAGATCGGCGACCCCCGGCTGCGCGTGGTCGAGCTGCCGGGCAAGGGTGGCGCGCCCAACGCCCGCAACACCGGCGTGCGGGAGGCGCGTGCCCCCTGGACCGCCCTGCTCGATGACGACGACGAGTGGCTTCCCACCAAGCTCGCCACGCAACTGGAGCTGGCCCGTAGCGCCACGGTACGCAGCCCGATCATCGCCAGCCGGCTGATCAACAAGACGCCCCGGGCGCAGTTCGTGATGCCCCGGCGGCTCCCGGAGCCGGGCGAGCCGATCTGCGAGTACCTCACCCTTCGGCGCGGGCTGTTCCACGGCGACGGATTCATCCAGACCTCGACCATCATGGCGCCTACCGGACTGCTGCGCCGGGTGCCGTTCACCGTCGGGCTGCGCCGGCAGCAGGAACTGGACTGGACCGTACGCGCGACCAGTCATCCGGACGTCAAGCTGCTCATCGCCGCCGAGCCGCTGGTGCTCTGGCACCAGGACGAGGACCGGCCACGGATCAGCCTAAGCTCGCCGTGGGAGGCCCAGCTGGAGTGGCTGCGCGGGATCCGGCCACTGATCACGCCGCGGGCGTACGCGGCCATCACGATGAGCATCATCAGCTCGATGGCCGCACCCACGCGCAGCTTCCGGGTGTTCCGGCTACTGCTCGCCGAGGCACGCCGGCACGGGCGGCCGGGGCTCGTCGACTACCTGACGTTCCTGCAGATCTGGCTGCTCCCACCGCAGCTGCGGCACCGGGTACGTGACCGGATCCTCGGCCGTCGCCAGCGCAGCGGCCCGGCCTCGACCGGGGAACCCGCGAGCGCGGGGCCCGGCGTCGATGCCGGCGTACGAGCGCCGGGTGGCGCGACGGCCGACGCGGCGGGGATCGCCGGCACGTCGACGGGCACGGCCGGCACCGCCGGGGCGGCGGGGATCGGGGCCGATGTCCGGCGATAGGGTCGCCGTGATCTGGCGCAGCTGCCTGCTACCCGGCTCGGAGACGTTCATCCGCAACCAGGGCGACGCGCTGTCCACCTGGCGTCCGGTCTACCTGGGCGCCGTCCGGGTGGCCTCACCGCTGTCCCGGGACAGCGACGTGGTGCTGTGCCCGGCCACGCCGCGTGGCCGCCGCGAGTGGCTGCGGCTACGGCTGACCGGCGGCTCACCCCGGCTGCGTCGGCTGCTGGCGCGGCTACGCCCCGGGTTGGTGCACGCGCACTTCGGTGGGGACGGCTGGTTGGTCAGCCGTACCGTCGAACAGCTGGGCATTCCGTTGGTCGTCACCCTGCACGGTCTCGACGTCACCCGGCAGGCGGCGGCACCCGGGCCGCGCGGCGCTCGGCACCGGCGGAACCTGCGGTCCATGTTCGGCCGGGCCGCGCTGATCCTGGCCGTCTCCGGGGCGATCCGGGACCGGGCGGTGGCGCTCGGAGCGGATCCGGCGAAGATCCGCGTCCACCACACCGGGGTGCCGGTGCCACCCGAGCCGGCGGCCGGGCCGAAGCGGTGGGACGTCGTGTTCGTCGGGCGGTTCGTCGAGAAGAAGGGGGTCGAGGATCTCGTCGAGGCGCTGGGCATGCTGTCCGAACTGCGCCCCCGCGTGCTGCTCGTCGGCACCGGGCCGCTGCATGAGCGGGTACGCGTCCGCGCCGCCCAGTTGGGCGTGGACGCCACGTTTCCCGGCGCGCTGCCGCCGCCCGAGGTGATGCGGCACATCGCCGAGGCCCGGCTGCTCGCCGCACCGTCGCGTACCGCGTCGGACGGCGACACCGAGGGACTGCCCACCACGATCCTGGAGGCGTTCAGTCTCGGCGTGCCGGTCGTCGCGACCTACCACAGTGGCATTCCCGAGGCGGTCACCCACGAGTCGAACGGCCTGCTCTGTGCGGAAGGCGACCGTCCGGCCCTCGCCGCCAACCTCCGCCGTTTGCTCACCGACGCACCGCTGCGCGACCACCTCGGCAAGGCCGCCCGCCACCGCGCCGAGACCGACTTCGACCTGCACCAGCAGACCCGCCGCCTCGAATCCCTCTACGACTCCCTCCTCCCCCCACCCTGACCCCCGCACCCCTCGGTGGGACCGTCAGTCGGTGGGGCGGAGGCGGCGGACGGCGGAACGGGCGGTACGGGCACCGGCCAGCAGGAGGCGGCCGGCCCGTGCGGTGGGGGTGCCGTGCAGCAGTGAGACGATCCGGCGCAGCCGTTTCAACTCGTCGTCACGCTCGGTCAACGTCCGTTCGTACCAGTCCTGGAGCGCGCGCGCCTCGGACAGCTCGCGGGCCAGCCGGTCCCGGTCCGACAGCAGTTCCCGCCACCCGCCGGCAGCCGCACCCGCCACGTGGTCGACCGATGTTCCCGGCTCCCGACCGGACATCGTGGTCAGCATGGCGGCCAGCTCACCGGCCGGCCAGAGGTCGGCGAGCCCGGCGTCGATCAGCCGGGACGCCAGCCGCCGCAGCGCCAGCATCGGCTCGGTGGACTCGGCCAGACCGTGCCAGGTGCCGGCCGGGGTGACGACGACTGCGTCCGCCGGCATCCCCGCCTCCGCACCGGACTGCCAGGTGGTGAGCAGCGCCCGCACCGCCGGCAGGTCCCGCCGCAACGTCGCGGCCACCACCAGATCCTCGACGGTACGTCCCGACGGAACGGCCTCGCCGTCGGCGAACCGCCACCCGCCCACCGGATCCCGGCCCACCTCGCGGAGCCGACCGTCCCGCACCAGCAGTGCCGCAGGCGGCACCGCCCCGGTCCACTCGGCCCCGGGGTGGGTGCCCGCGGCGGGCTGGTCCGCCAGGATCAGCGGATCCGGCAGGCGCTCGCCGAGCAGCACCCAGGCCGGCGCGAGCTCGACGGCGATCCCGTTCCGGACGGCGGATCCGGCCAGCCGAGCCGGGTCTGCCAGCAGCGGTGTGGCCGGCACCGAGCCATCACGTCCGGTGTCGGGGCCACGCGTCCCACCCTCGCCGTCGCCGAGGACGGCCCGGTCGCCGGAGACGGCCTGATTGCCGAAGACGGCCCGGTCGCCGAGGACGGCCTGGAGGAAACCGGTCAGGTCCGGGTCGGCCAGCAGTTCCGTGTTGACCAGAGCGGCCGGCGCGACGGGGGACGGAAAGACCGCCCAAGCGTCGCCGATCCGCAGCCCCGACGCCGTCAGCCGGGCCCGCAGCCGTGCGGGGCCGGCCGGGCGGGTGTCGTCGTACTCGCCGAGTGCCGCCCAGTCGGAGTCGGCGCTTGGCGGCGAGGTCAGCAACCGGTGCAGCCCGAGTGGGTTCTCGGCTCCGAGCAGCAGCCGGCCGCCGGGCCGCAGCACCGACACCAGCAGGTCGAAGGTCTCGCCCCAGGACAGCTGCGCCCCCTCCACCGAGCCGAGGCGGTCCAGCCCGTCCAGGGCGACCACGGTCTCGTACGGGGGCGTGCCGGCGAGCTTCTCCGAGCCACCGCAGCACACCCGCACCCCGGGGCGGTCGGCGTAACGGTCGGCCAACGCCTTGGCGTCGGGCAGTCCCCGCACCAGCACGGTCAGGTCGGCCGAGGGCAGCGCGTCGAGCAGGTGGGGATCGTGTGGCCCCACCACAAGCGTGCGGCCGGACGCGACGGACAACAGGGCCGCCAGCCCCGGCCCGCGTACCGGTCCCGGGCCGTGCGCGCCGTCGAGATCCGACCAGCCGAGCATCTCGCCACCGAGCAGGTGCACCTCGCTCATCGACCAACCTCCGTACGGTGCCGGTCGGCGGGCTCGGGCCAGTGGAACAGCCGGCGCAGCTCGGCCGGTGGCAGCAGCCGGTCGGCACCCAGCTCGGCGACGGCCAGCCCACGGGCGCCGTCCGGGTCGATCTGCGGGCCGTGCAGGCTCGCCCACTGGCGACGAATCCGCGGCTGGCCACCCCAGATCGGCGCCTCGCCGGCCAGCTGCATCGGATCGCCGTAGACCGCCGGTTCACAGCCGGCCAGGATGCCGTAGAAGACCGCGCTGCACAGCCGGTTCGAGGCGACCCGGCGGTGCCGGCGCAGCTCGGCCAGTTGCCGGTGCAGGAAACCCGGGTCGAGGTCACGCCACCGGCCGCCCCGGTAGCCGTGGCAGACCACCCGGAAGCCGGCCCGCTCGTAGTGCTGGCGTACCCGGGTGGATCGGTACTCCTGCCAGTAGAGACAGACCGTCACCGGGCCCGGTTCGACGGCCCGGATCTCGTCGATCAGCCGGTCGTGGTCGCCGACGACCTGCTGCCCCTCCCAACCGTGGAAGGGGTACCAGATGGTGCCCTCCCGCCGTTGCGGGTCGTCCGCTTCCATCGCCAACAGGTACGCCCACGGGGAACCGACCACGTACGTCTGCCGGCGGCCGAGGGACCAGGCCCGCCGCCGGGTCCGCTCCGACCACAGGAACAGCGGTACGCCCGGCACGAACTCGTGGTCGTACGCCATGCCGTCGCCGATGTTCCAGCCGTGCTGGAGGTAGCCGTGGATGCGGGGCGGATCCCGGTCGTCCAGCCCGCAGTACCGGGCCAGCACGTGGGAGTGCCCGTAGTAGTGGTTGGCATGGTGCACGGTGGCGGGCGCCCCTGGTCGTGGTGACGGGTCACGGCGTGACGGGTGGAGGCGGAGCCTAACCGGCCCGTCTGAACACCCGGCCACGCCGAGATGTCCGCCCGGTGTGCCATGCGCGATATAGATGGAGCCCCCGGCCGGGATCGAACCGGCGACATCCCGCTTACAAGGCGGGTGCTCTGGCCAGCTGAGCTACAGGGGCGTTGTGTCGTGGCCAGCATAGCGACCGACGTCCGGTTTTCCTGCTCGGCAGGGGTCCCGAGCATGGGAAACGTCATTATCCCGACGCGTGGACGTCGATTCGTGTCCGCCCGTGCCCGAGTGACCGGAATGCGAATGCTTCGGAAGTACCGCTCGACGGTGGACCTTGGCATTGCGGCGAAAGCCGTTTACCGTGCAGTGACACGGCCGACACGGGCTCGCCCCGCGGCGGCCGTGGCGCCGGTACGGGCATCCGTGCCGGTCGCTCCTTCACTCGGATCGTCCGGCACGTTCCTGCCGGTGAAAGGAAGCGTCCCCCCTCATGGCTACGGTCACCTACGCGAAGGCGTCCCGGATCTACCCGGGCACCGAACGCCCCGCGGTCAACCAGCTCGACCTCCAGATCGGCGACGGCGAGTTCCTCGTCCTCGTCGGCCCCTCCGGTTGTGGTAAGTCCACCAGCCTGCGCATGCTCGCGGGCCTGGAGGACGTCGACGACGGCGCGATCTACATCGACGACCGGGACGTCACCCACCTGCCGCCGAAGGCCCGCGACATCGCGATGGTCTTCCAGAACTACGCCCTCTACCCGCACATGACGGTGTACGAGAACATGGCGTTCGCGCTCAAGCTGCGCAAGACCTCCAAGTCCGAGATCGACAGGCGGGTCAAGGAGGCGGCGGCGCTGCTCCAGCTGGAGGAGTACCTCAGCCGCAAGCCCAAGGCGCTCTCCGGTGGTCAGCGCCAGCGGGTCGCGATGGGCCGGGCCATCGTCCGGGAGCCGCAGGTCTTCCTGATGGACGAGCCGCTGTCGAACCTCGACGCCAAGCTGCGGGTGCAGACCCGTACGCAGATCGCGTCGCTGCAGGCCAAGCTCGGCATCACCACCGTCTACGTCACCCACGACCAGGTCGAGGCCATGACCATGGGCCACCGGGTCGCGGTCATGCTCGACGGCGTGCTCCAGCAGGTCGACACCCCGCGGACGCTCTACGACACCCCGGCCAACGTCTTCGTCGCCGGCTTCATCGGCTCGCCCGCCATGAACATCAAGACCGTACCGTTCAGCGAGCAGGGCGCGTCGTTCGCCGAGATGTCCGTGCCGCTGACCCGCGAGCAGGTCGAGGCGGCCAACGCCGAGGGTGGCAACGGCAAGGTGACCGTGGGCTTCCGTCCGGAGGACTGCGACATCGTCAGCCCGACCGAGGGTGGCATGCCGGTCGTGGTCGAGCTGGTCGAGGACCTGGGCTCCGACGCCAACGTCTACGGTCACGCCGCGCTCGACGGCGCCTCCGAGCGGTTCGTGGTCCGCACCGACCGTCGGCACATGCCGAAGCTCGGCGACACGATCTTCGTGAAGCCGCGTACCGGCCAGAGCCACGTCTTCCACTCCGCCACCGGGCAGCGCATCTGAGTTAGCAACCGAGAAGGGGCGGTCCGCCGATGGCGGGCCGCCCCTTCTCGCGTACGCTCTGCGGTTTCTCAGCCCTCGACGGCCCGGCGGCGCGCCACCTCGGCCAGCGTGACCGCGGCGGCGACGCTGGCGTTCAGTGACTCCACCTCGGAGATCATCGGGATGCTGACGGTGAGGTCGCAGGTCTGCCCGACCAGGCGGGACAGCCCCCGACCCTCCGAGCCGACCACCACCACGAGCGGGCCGACGGCGGCCTCCAGGTCGTACAGGTCCGTCTCCCCGTCGGCGTCCAGGCCGACCACCATGAACCCGGCGTCCTGGCAGGCTTTCAGCGACCGGGTCAGGTTGGTCACCTGGGCCACCGGCACCCGGGCCGCCGCACCGGCGCTGGTCCGCCAGGCGGTCGCGGTGATCCCGGCCGCGCGCCGTTCCGGTACGAAGACACCCTGCGCGCCGAACGCCGCAGCGGAGCGGATCACCGCGCCGAGGTTACGCGGATCGGTGACCCCGTCCAGCGCCACCAGCAGCGGCGCCGGCTGTTCCAGTGCGGCGGCGACCAGGTCCTCGAACGGCTCGTACGCGAACGGCGGCACCTGGAGACCGACGCCCTGATGCAGCACCCCCCCGGTCATCCGGTCCAGCTCCGCACGGCTGACCTCAAGGATCGCGATGCCCCGGTCGGCGCCGGTACGAATGATCTCCTTGACCCGGTCGTCGACGTCGATGCCCTGCGCCGTGTAGAGCGCGGTCGCCGGCACCTGGGTACGCAGCGCCTCCAGCACCGGGTTTCGACCGACAAGCAGCTCCGCCGCGTCCTTCGCCGGGTTGGACTTGCGTCCCGGCGCGACCCGGGGACCGCCCCGCCCGGCGGGCTGCCTACCGCGCCCCGGATTGGCGGGGGCCGCGCCCCGGCCGCCACCCTTGCCCCAGGTGGTGTCCTTGCTGCCGGGCTTGCCGATCTTCGGGGCCCGCCCCTCCTCGGCCGCCGCCCGGCGTTCCTTCTCCTGCTTCCAGGCGGTGCGCTGCGGCAACTTCTCGGTGCCGGAGTACGCCTTGTGCCAGGGCCGTTCGTCGGCCGGCAACGTCCGGCCGCGCCCGGCGAGGGAGTCCCGGTTCTTTCCGCCGGACCCCTTCGGGGCACTGGCCTTGGACGCCACCCGTCGACCACGGCGCTGCGAATTGCCGGCCATCAGTCCTGCTCTCCAATAGTCCAACGCGGCCCTTGTGGGGTGTCCTCGACCACCACTCCGGCCCGCTTGAGTTGATCCCGCAGCGCGTCGGCGGCGGCCCAGTCCTTGCGGACCCGGGCCTGCGCACGCTGTTCCAGTGCCAGGGCGATCAGGGAGTCCACCACACCACGGAGGTCGCTCGCCCGGGCTCCGCCGGTCCAGGCCGGGTCGAGAGGGTCGACTCCGAGGATATCCAGCATCGCGCGGACGCTGGCGAGCGTGGTGCGGACGGTCACATCCTCCCCACCGGCCAGCGCGTTGTTGCCGTCCCGCAGCACCTCGTGCAGCGCCGCCAGCGCGGCCGAGGTGTTCAGGTCGTCGTCCATCGCGGCGACGAACGCGGCCGGCAGCTCGCCGAGCCCACCCGCGCCTACCCGTTCCACGGCCCGGGTCACGAAGCCCTCGATCCGCCGGTACGCGACGGCCGCCTCGCGCAACGCCTCCTCGGAGTAGTCGATCCGGGAACGGTAGTGGGCGGCCACGTAGTAGTAGCGCAGCTCGACCGGGCGCACCCCGAGGGAGGCGACGTAGGCCAGGTCGAGGGCGTTGCCCAGCGACTTGCCCATCTTCGTCCCGCCGATGCCGAGCAGGCCGTGATGCACCCAGTACCGGGCGAAGGGCAGGCCGGCGGCCTGGGACTGGGCCAACTCGTTCTCGTGGTGCGGGAAGGTCAGGTCGAGCCCGCCGCCGTGGATGTCGAACTCCGCGCCCAGATAGCGCCAGCACATCGCCGAGCACTCGATGTGCCAGCCGGGTCGGCCCCGCCCCCAGGGCGACGGCCAGTAGGCGTCCGCCGGCTCATCCGGCTTGGCGCCCTTCCAGAGTGCGAAGTCGCGCGGGTCACGCTTGCCCCGGTCCGGCGCGTCCCCGGCGGACTGCATGTCGTCGGGCGACTGGTTGGACAACGCCCCGTACGACGGCCACGAGCACACGTCGAAGTACACGTCACCCGAACCGTCGGTGGCCGGGTAGGCGTGCCCTCGCTCGATCAGCTGTGCGATCAGTTCGTGCATCTCGGGGATGTGACCGGTGGCGCGCGGTTCGTAGGTGGGTGGCAGCACGTTCAACGCCCGGTACGCCTCGGCGAGCTTCAACTCGTTGGCGTACGCGATCGACCAGAAGGGGCGCTCCTGCTCCTGCGCCTTGACCAGGATCTTGTCGTCGATGTCGGTCACGTTGCGGATGAAGGTGACCTCGAAACCGGCAACCGTCAGCCAGCGACGCAACACGTCGTAGTTGACGCCGGAGCGAAGATGGCCGATGTGCGGCGGCGCCTGGAGGGTGAGACCACACAGGTAGACCCCCACCTTGCCGGCTTCCCGCGGGACGAAGTCCCGCACCGATCGGGTGGCGGTGTCATACAGGCGTAGCGTCACCGTACAAGGGTAGCCGTCCGCTGTTGCCTGCCCGGTCGGAGCCTGGTAGCACCCGACCGCTCCGCGCCTGTCGATGACCACCCGCTGGCCGTACGCTGCTGGTCGTGAGCACTCCAGCGACGCCCGGCGCTGCCGTACCACCCCCGGACAGCCCGACGCCGGACGGCCCGGTGGGCCCGGTGCCGAACGGCCCGGTGCCGAACGGCCCGGTGCCGAACGGCCCGGTGCCGAACGGCCCGGTGCCGAACGGCCCGGTGCCGAACGGCCCGGTGCCGAACGGCCCGGTGCCGAACGGCCCGGTGGGCTCGACACTTGGCGGCGGGCCGGCGTCAAGCGGGCCGGCGTCGAGCGGATCGGCGTCAAGCGGGCCAGCGTCGGGTGAGTCGGCGTCGAGCGGGCCGGCGTCGGGTGAGTCGGCGTCGAGCGGATCGGCGTCAGGCGGGCCGGCGCGGGGTGGCGAGGCGTCGCAGACCCTGGACCGGGGGCTGCGGCTGCTGCACCTGGTGGCGGACGTCCCGGGTGGGTTGACCGTCACCGAGGCCGCGAACCGGTTGGGCATCGGTCGGGCCGCCGTCTACCGGCTGGTCGGGCCGCTGGCCGGGCACGGCATGCTGCGCCGTGACACCGACGGCCGGCTGCGCCTCGGCGCCGGGGTGCTGAACCTGGCCCGGCGGGCCCAACCGCTGCTCGCCGAGGGGGCACTGCCTGCGCTGCGGCGACTCGCCGAACAGGCCGGAGCCACCGCCCACCTCACGGTGGTGGAAGGTGGGGAGGGTGTCGCGCTGGCGGTCGTCGAGCCGAGTTGGACGTCGTTTCACGTCGCGTACCGGACCGGGGCCCGACACCCGCTGGAGCGCGGGGCCGCCGGGCGGGCCATCCTGGCGGGCCGGTCGGGTGACGGCGGCCCGGTGAGCACCGCCGGTGAGCTTCAATCAGGCGCGTACGGGGTGGCCGCGCCGGTGCTCGGGGTACCCGGCCTGGAGGCGAGCGTCGGGGTGGTGGCGCTGGCCCCGCTGGACGCCGAGACGGTCGGCGCACAGGTGCTGGCCGCCGCCACCGCCATCACCACCGCCCTGACCTGACCGCCCGCCCTTCCCCCTGGCCCTACCGCCCGACACTGCCCTGCCCGGCAAGGCCGGCACCGCCCGGCCCGGCCCGGCACGGCCCGGCACCGCCCGGCCCGGCACTGCCCGGCCCGGCACCGCCCGGCCCGGCACCGCCCGGCCCGACTTGCGGCAAGTTGCGCCCAAACCACAGCTCGAAAGCCCAACTTGCCGCAAGTCGCGCGGCACGCGCTCGGGCCGTCACGACGGGGCGGACCAGCATGGCCAGGCCAGCACGGCCAGGCCAGCACGGGCGGGGCCAGCACGGGCGGGGACGCGGGGACGCCTATAGCACAATCGGCGATGGCTGGGGGAGTTATCCACAGGGGACGGCCGAGACCCTGCCGGCGGCTGTCCACAGGGGCTGCCGAGGCGGCCGTACGACCCGCAGGCTTCTTTCATGCCAGCTCAAGCACACCGACCGAGCGCCCTGGCGTGGCAGGTCTTCCGCGGCTCGGAGGCCGTCCGCCAGGGCCTACTCACCACGCATCAGCTTCGCAATTCCGCCTGGGCTCGATTACGACGGGACATTTACGTCGATGCCCGGCTCGATCGCGATCACGAATTGGCCTGCCGCGCCGTGGCGTTGCAGCTGCCGGTCGCGGCAGCCTTCGCCGGCCCGTCGGCGGCGTACCTGCACGGGGTCGAGCACGCCGCAAGCTTCGCCGACAAGGTGCACGTGCTCGTGCCGGCGCCAGCCGGGCTGCGCAGTCAACCTGGCCTGCAAGTGCACACGATGTCGGAGGAGCCTTGGCTCCCGGGCATCGGCACGGGCACGCTCCGCCGCACCGACCCGGCCCGGGCAGCATGGGAGAGCGCCGTCTGGCTGGAGCCGACCCGCGCGATCGCCATCATCGACACCCTGCTCGGCCGGGGACTCACCACACGAGCGGCTCTCGCCCAGTTCGCGGCCCTGCACGATGGCCGTCCCGGGATACGCCGGGCGAGCTGGCTGTTCGATCTGGCTGAGCCGGCGGCCCAGTCGCCAGCCGAGTCGCAGCTGCGCATCCGCCTGGTGCTGGCCGGTCTGCCTCGACCGGTGGTGCAGCATCCGGTGCAGGTGTCCGGCGGTCTGATCCTGCATCCGGACCTCGCCTGGCCCGCCGTCCGCGTGGCGGTGGAGTACGACGGGCACTGGCATTCGGACCGCGAGCAGCTGCATCGGGACCGCCAGCGACTCAACCGTCTCGTCGGTGCCGGCTGGCTGGTACTGCACGTGACCAGTCGCCGTCTCCACCAGGACTTCCCGGGGATCGTCCGGGAAGTCCGCGCTGCGCTACTTGACCGGGGGTGGCACCGATGACAGCAGATGGCCGGGCTGAGGGTTCCAGCCCGGCCATCGTGCCTTCGATCAGCGGCGTGCTATCGGCGCGGCTT
The DNA here is from genome assembly GCF_049178935.1 of Verrucosispora sp. WMMD703. Classification (NCBI taxonomy): domain Bacteria; kingdom Bacillati; phylum Actinomycetota; class Actinomycetes; order Micromonosporales; family Micromonosporaceae; genus Micromonospora; species Verrucosispora sp. WMMD703. The sequence goes on from NZ_JBMHMM010000004.1 coordinate 6,232,976, forward strand.
GACCGTCACCGCCGCGTACGCGTCGATGATGCCGTGCCCGTAGAAGCCGTTGAAGCTTCGCGAGCCGTCGCAGTAGGCGTCGAACTCGGCCGGCCGGCCTTCGTTGGCGTAGCTGAACAGCCGCGGCTCCGGGCAGGCCCGCTCGGCGGCGGTCCGCAGGAGCTGCTGCTCGACCCGGTCGGGTGCCATGCCGTAGCCACTGCGGCCCTGCTTCTTGCCGTAGCGGCTCACGATGAGCGCGGCCACCCCGGAGGCGTGCGGTGCCGCCATCGAGGTGCCCTGGAGGTAGGTGTAGTACCCGCACTCCCCGTTGCGCTTGCAGTCCTTGAACACGAAGGTCTCGGCGCCGGGCACGATGTTGCCGTCCTCGTCGACCGCCCCCTCCTCCTGGAGGACCTTCTTCGGGTAGGTGGAAAGGATCATGTTGGCGTCGGTACGGAACGTGTCCGTGCCGAAGCCGTCGCGGTACCAGCCACCGGGAGCGGCGACAGCGGTCTGCTCGGTGCCGTAGTTGGAGTAGTCGGCCTTCTTACCGGACGGGCCGACCGAGGAGACGCTGATGACGTGCGGCCCTTCGGTGGGCAGGTCCCAGCAGCTGTCGTTGTCGATCTCGCGCGGATAGGGCGCGACGTCACCGTAGTTGGGGCTGGAGACGTCGGTACGGGGGTCGCCCAGATCCTCGTGGTTGTTGCCGAGCGCGCCGACCAGGGTGACGCCCCGGTTGTGGGCGAAGGTCAGCGCCCGCTTCATCGCCCGGATGGTGGCCCGCTGCGCCGCCTGCGCCTCCGGCGAGTCGGCCGGGTTCGCGGTGCAGTTGTAGAGCCACGGGTCGACGTAGAAGGACATGTTGACCACGTCGAGCCCCGACCTGCCCGCGTGCAGCAGGGCGTTGACCACGGGGTTGAGGAAGAAGTAGCCGGAGTCCTGGCCACCCTTGAGGTTGACCAGAGACACCTTCGGCGCGACACCGGAGAGACCGAAGCCGTTGGCGGCAGCGCCGATGGTGCCGGCGACGTGCGTACCGTGGCCGCCGTCGTCGGTGCCGACCGGGTCGAGGCAGCTCGCCACCTCGCACTCACCGTCGATCTCGGGGATGTCGGGGGCGAAGTTGCGCGACAGCGCCCAGTCGAAGTTGGGGGCGATGTCGGGGTGACCGGCGTCCACGCCGGTGTCAAGGACGCCGACCGTCACCCGGCGGTCGCCGGGCTCCACCTTGCGCGCCTTGTCGGCCCGGATCATCTCCAGACCCCAGAGCTTGTCGTCCAGCGGGTCCATCTTCTTGCCCCGCTGCTTACCGGTGCCCTTGGCGGCCGCGGCGGCCAGCAGGTGTTCCTGCTCGACCCGGTCAAGGCGCGGTTTGCGCCCGATGGCCTTCTCCTCGGCCGCGCCGATCAGGGCGGCGGCGGAGGTCGCCTTCGTCGCGAAGTCGGCCCGGTCGGTCGTCACCTGGTAGACACCGACCTCGTCGCTGCGGGACACCACGGTCCCGCCCGCCGACCGGATCGCGGCCAGCGCCGCGTCGGTGGAGACGCCGTCCTCGGCGACCACGGTGAAGGTCCGCAGGTCCGCCGGCTCGGCGCTGGCGGGCACTCCCAGACCTGTGACCGTGAGTGTCAGCGCCGTCGCGGTTGCGACGGCACCGACGGTGAAGCGCTTGCTCACCACATCGGATCCTCTCGTTGAGGGACGTGGCGTCATCAGACATCAACGCGTGAGGTTTCGCCAGAGCAGCGCCGGATTAACGGCGGAAGATCCGCTTCGCCGGAAAGATCGGCCAGCACGCTGGGCAGCTCGGTCAGGGTCGTGACCACGGCATCCGGCACCACATCGGCCGGCAACCGCTCGCCTCGGCGGTTCAGCCACACGGCCCGCAGGCCCGCCTGCTGTGCTCCGACCACGTCATGGGCCGGGTTGTCGCCTACATGTACCACCTGAGCCGGATCGACTCCGGCGGCAGCGCACACGGCCGCGTAGAAATCCGGGGCCGGTTTCTTCGGCACTCCGTCGCAGTGCGCGTACACCTCGAAGGCGAACTCGCCGACGAGGCCGCAGCGTTCGACGCGGCTGTTGCCGTTGGTGGCGAAGCCCAGCGTCCATCGTTGACGCAGAGCCGCCAGCGCCGGCAGCGTGTCGGCGAACGGCCGGGTCAGCGCGAAGCGGCGGGCGAAGAAGATGGCGCTGATCTCGTCCAGGTGGGCACGGAGACCCGCCCGGTCCAGGGACCGGGCCAGGGCGGCACGCCGGATCTCGGCCACCGGCGCGGCGGCCAGGTCGCCAAAGACCGCGCCCCAGTCCGATTCCAGGTCGGCGAGCGTGACGCCGGCCGCGACCGGGGTCAACCTCCGCATCTGTGCCAGCACGGCTTCCAGCCCTGCGGTGACGGCCGGACGCAGATCGATCAGGGTTTCGTCGGCATCGAACACCACTGTGCTCAGCATGCCGTTCAGCATGTCACCGCAGGGCGGGCTCCGTCGCCTTCAGCGGAGTCGGCTGGACGGGGATCCGCAGCTCGTCGAGGCGGACCAGCGCCACACCTGCGACGATCAGCAGTCCGCCGAACAGTTGCACCACCGTCGGCAGCTCTCCCAGGACCAGCCAGGCGATCAGGACCGCGAACATCACCTCGGTCAGCCCGACGAACGAGGCCATCCGGGAGCCAAGCGCCCGCACCGCGGCGATCCCCACCAGGTAGGCGACCACTGCGGCCACCAGCGTCAGACCGACGATTGGCACCAGCCAACTGGTCTGTGTGCCGGCGAACTGCACGGTGTCGAAGGTGGCCCGCAACGGCAACGCGCCACTCAGGCCGAGCAGCAGCAGCACGCCGGCACCGGCGGCCATCCCGCCGCTGGCCATGACCGTCGATGGCAGGGCCGGGTCGACCCGGCCGGCGAGCACGAAGTATCCGGCCAGCCCGACCGCCGCACCGAGTCCCCAGAGGACACCGACCACGTCGAGCCGGCCCGTCCCGGTCACGTCGAGCACGAAGACCAGCCCGACCATGGCCGCCACCGAGCCGGCGACGGTCAGCCGCCGGGGACGTTGGCCCTGCACCAGCCAGGTCCAACCGACGACGAGAATGATGCCGAGGTATTCCAGCAGCAACGCGACGCCGACCGGCAGGTACCGTACGGCGTTGAAGAAGCACGCCTGCGCGACCGCCACCCCGAGCAATCCGAAGACGCCAATCGAGGCGAGGTTGCGGCGCAACACCGGCCACCGCCCCCGCAGGACGAGCACGGCGGGCACCATCAGGATCAGGGCGGCGATGCCGACCCGGGCGATGACGACCGCCTCGGCCGACCAGCCGGCGTCGATCAGGGATCGGGCGAAGGTGCCTGAGGTGGCGAAGGTGATCGCGGAGAGCAGCGCCAGCGCGAGACCGGTACCTGCGGCGGGCGGTTGACGCATGGGCTCTCCTTGGCACGACTGCCCGCCATGGGCAAAATAGGTTACGCCGATGACGCTAGGTGGAGCCACGACAGGAGTCAAGTTGCTTTTCGCCCATGACACTGAGTGCTCTCTGGTCGCCGCCGCAGCGCTTGTCAACACCGCCGGATCCAGCGGAGAGGGCCTCCCGGATATCGCCGCCCTGGATGCCTTCTTCACCACTCACTCCTACAGCGGCCGGCACGAGCACACCGAGACCGAGCTACGGGCGGTACGCGCCCTGCGCCCCCGCCTCCGCCGGATCTGGTACGCCGAGGTGGACGAGATCGTGTCGATCGTCAACGCCCTGCTCCGCGAGCACCGTGCGCTGCCCCAGCTCATCACGCACGACACTGAGCCCTACCATCTGCACGCCGTACCCCGGGACGCCCCGCTCGCCACCCGAATCGCGGTCGAGGCGGCGATGGCCGTTGCAGACGTGGTACGCGGCGGCGAACTGCGCCGGCTACGCATCTGCGAGCACCCCGACTGCGACAACGTGCTGGTCGACCTCTCCAAGAACCGCTCCCGCCGATTCTGTGAGGCCGGCTGCGGCAACCGGGCCGCCGTCAGCGCCTACCGGGCGCGCCGGGCCGCCGCCCGCTCCTGAGCGGCGGTGTACGGCCAATCCGAGGCGACCGACGCAGGTCAGCGGGCACGGCCGGCCATCAGCCAGCGGGTCACGCTGACCCGGAGCAGCACGTAGCGGCCGTCCGGGCCGTCCACCGTGACGTCCCAACCGTCGTACCGGCGGCGAAGCGCCTCGACCACGTCGGGCGGAAAGGGCCGGCGGACGATGCTCGCCTCGCCCTCCGCGACGACCGGCGCATCTCCGTCGGGCAGCGCCAGCGACACCCGGGGGTCCGCAGCGATGTTGCGGACCTTCCGGTTGCGCTCACCGGAGCCGATCCACCACTCACCCTCGACATAGTGAAACCAGACCGGCGTCAGATGCGGCGAGCCGTCCGGCCGCAGCGTGCAGATCCACACGACCCGCTCCCGCGCCAGCCGCTCCAACACCTCCGCGCCGGGCGAGGTGGTCACGTCCGGCGCGGCGGCGCCGCGACAAAGACCCGCCAGGCGTACGCGTCAAAGCTCAGCACCGGCCCAGCCGGATCCTTACTGTCCCGCACCCCCACCCCCCGGGAAAGACTGGTCGCCACCTCGACACACTCGTTGGCCTGGGAGCTGCGGCTGCTTTTGCGCCAAGGCTCGCTGTTCAGGCCCATGATTCGGCCACCTCTCTCGTCAAGTTGACGGATTCCTGCGGAGGCAGCGCCAAGCCCAACGTAGCTTCCCAGACGACATGCAGTCGATCGAGGGCTGCCGCCTCGTGCAACTCGTGCGTCTTGACCTGGCCGCCGAGGCAGCCGAGTTCAGCGCCGTCGGGGAGTGTCGCAACCACAAAGCCACCACCAAGCGCGGGGTATTCCTCGCGGGTGCGCGAGACGACGTGCACAGTCACCCTGGGATGCTCGGTTGCGATGCGCGCAAGGTGCGCTGCCTGCTCAGCCATCACTTTGGGACTCCCGACCTGACGCCGCAGCACGCCCTCGTCAAGAATCGCGATCAGCCGGGGCGGCCTATCGCCATACAAGACCCTCTGAGATTCCATCCGATCCGTCAGCCGACTCGTCACCTCCTCGGCCGGTAGTAGATCCCCGGACTCGAAGACCGCCCGCGCATAAGCCTCCGTTTGCAGCAGTCCAGGGACGTATACCGGTTCAAACCAACGCAATTTCGTCGCCTGTTCGACGATTGTTCGCCAGCCACGTTGCCAGACCTGGGCTTTGTCGAGGGCTACCAGGTCGGTGAGCATGCGACCGAAGATGCCGCCGGTGTCGAGGGCCTTGTCCACCAGGTCCAGATACTTCGGGGTGGGTGGCTGCTGGCCCAGTTCGACCGCGCTGACCATCGACGGCGAGTAGTTGACGGCCTTGGCCAACTCTTCCTGACTCCATCCCCGTCGGACCCGCGCCCGGCGCAGCTCCGCAACCAGGAACGCCGCCGCCGTCAGCTGCCCACCCGCCATCTCCAACCGCCCTCCAACAACCGGTCGATCGACTCCAGCGCCACGCCATCGGCAACCCGGCCACCGGCAGTGGCTCTCGGACAGCAGGCACAAACACTTCCGAGCGTAGGGGCGTCCTCAGCAGACTGTGAAGCGCGACGCTCACCGCTCATCCCCCGAGTGCGGCGTCGAGGTGGGACCGTCCGCTCCCCCGGCCGGGCGGTCCCACCGCCGGGGCGATTCACGCAAACGACTCAGCTCGACAGGAGGCTGTCCCATGTCCCGAACCGCGCCCCGGAATGCCCGCCGAACCACCTCCCGAAGCGCACCCCAGACCGACCGGCCGGGCGACGGCGGCCGAGGGTGAGGGGCATGGGCGCGTCGCCCCGGACACATCTGCCGTTGCGTCCGCTCTGGCTCTGCCGGGTCTGCGCCGCACCGTGGCCCTGCGCCGCCGCACGGCTCGATCTTGTCACCGAGTACGCCCACGACCGGGTCGCGCTCAGCATCTACCTCTGCGCGGTGCTGCACGAGGCTGCCGCCGACCTGTACCGCCTGAACCCACAGGACGGTCCGGACCCAGCGGCTCTCTTCGCCCGCTTTCTCGCCTGGGTGCCCAGGCATCGAATGGCCGAGGGCTGATCGACTCCGGTCGCGGCATCTTGCGGCCATCAGCCGCCCGGATACGCCGAGATGCCGCAACTGGAGTCGATCAAGCCAGCCCGACCGGCAGGCGCGGGCGCGGGTCGGCGGGGCCAGGTCAGGGGTGGGTCATGCGGAGCAGGTCGAGCGCCTCCTCCAACTGGGTCTCCGAGAGTTTGCCGGAGTCGAGATGGCCCCGCGAGATCACCACCTCCTTGATGGAGATCTGCTTCGCCAGCGCCTCCTTGGCGATCGAGGCGGCCTCGTCGTAGCCGAGGTGACGGTTGAGCGGTGTGACGATCGACGGCGAGCCCTCGGCGTACGACAGGCAGACCTCGGCGTCCGCGACCAGGCCGACCACGCACCGGTCGGCGAGCAGGCGGCTCGACGCGGCGATCAGCCGGATCGACTCCAGGATGTTGCGACCCATCACCGGCAGCATGACGTTCAGCTCGAAGTCGCCCTGCGAGCCGGCGAAGGCCACTGTCGCGTCGTTGCCTACCACCTGCGCGCAGACCTGCCGAACGGCCTCGCAGACCACCGGGTTGACCTTGCCCGGCATGATCGACGACCCCGGTTGGAGGTCCGGGATACGCAGTTCACGTAGGCCGGCACGCGGGCCGGAGCCCATCCAGCGGATGTCGTTGGCGATCTTGTAGAGCCCGACCGCGACGGTACGCAGCTGCCCCGACGTCTCGACCAGGGCGTCCCGGGCGCCCTGCGCCTCGAAATGGTTGCGCGCCTCGGTCAACGGCAGCCCGGTCGAGGCGCGCAGCTTCTCGATCACCCGGGCGGCGAAGCCGAGCGGGGTGTTGATGCCGGTGCCGACCGCGGTACCGCCCAGCGGCAGCTCGGCCAGCCGGGGCAACGCGGACTCCAGGCGTTCGATGCCGTAGCGAACCTGGGCGGCGTACCCGCCGAACTCCTGCCCGAGCGTCACCGGGGTGGCGTCCATCAGGTGCGTACGCCCGGCCTTCACGACGGTCTCGAACTCCGACGCCTTCGCCTCCAGCGCGGCGGCCAGGTGGTTCAGCGCCGGCAGCAGATCCCGTACGACGGCCTCGGTGGCCGCCAGGTGAATCGACGAGGGGAAGACGTCGTTGCTGGACTGCGAGGCGTTGACGTCGTCGTTGGGATGAACGCTGCTCCCCAGTTCCCGCCCGGCCAGGGTGGCGATCACCTCGTTGGTGTTCATGTTCGACGAGGTACCGGAGCCGGTCTGGAACACGTCCACCGGGAACTGGTCGTCGTACCCGCCGTCGGCCACGTGCGCCGCGGCGGCGGCGATCGCGGCGGCCACGTTCGCGTCGATCACCCCCAGGTCGCCGTTGACCTCTGCCGCCGCCCCCTTGATCTGAGCCAGCGCCCGGATCTGGGCCGGCTCGATGCCTCGGCCGGAGATCGGGAAGTTCTGCACCGCCCGCTGCGTCTGGGCCCGCCACAGCGCCTCGGCGGGCACCTCCACCTCGCCCATCGAGTCGCGTTCGATCCGGTAGCCGGTGCTCTCTGGAGTCGTCACGCGTACCATCCTGCCGCGCACCGCGACGACGTGCAGATGATCGGGCGAGCAATCTCCCTACCGACAGGGTCTGCTATCGATAGGTGTGCCGGACGGTCTGTAGCGGCTGACCGGTCTCGGTGATGGTCCAGAAGGTCCAACCGTTACGTTGGGGGCTGACGCCCGGACGTAGAGCGCTCACCACCGCGCGGGCGGCCTCGCTCGGGGTGCGGAACGTCTTTCCCTCCACCGGCGAGCTGGTGATCGTCGTCCTACCTGGGCCGGGAACGAAGGTAGCCCAGACACGTTGACCCGCGTAGTCAGCGTGGACCCGGATCTCAGGCAAGTCCTCGGGTGAGGGTCCGTCTTCCTGGCCACACCGGTGGATCTCGACCAGCCGCGCAACCACCGCCCCTTTCGAAAGACCAGCGATCTTCGCCGCAAACTCCAGGTAGCGGTCGGTATCGTGATCGATATCTATAACTGGCATCGCCCCTCCAAAATCCACGATCCCGAACTGTCAGAAGCGTGGTGCGAGTCGACCCTCTACAACATCCTGCCGTCGACTGAGCACCTCCGGCACTCGGTCGAGGGGAGTCACCCAGTCTGCGAAGTCCGGGCAGATCCAACCGAGCAGTCGAAAGATCGTTAACCGGTCGGCGGCAAGGTGCCTATCATGAATCGGCTCGTGATGCGCGACGTGGTTCCGGAATGTCCGGATGTGGTCGAGGTCCGTATAGAGGGGCTGTCGTCTGCCTCGGTAGTGCGGGAACGCGTGACGGAGTGCCGGGCGCCAGAGACGAGTTTCGTAGTCGCACGATCCGCCCCTCCCCAACAGGCCAACCCAAAACCCAAAGGACAGTTCAGCCACCATGTGGCCATGGGTGATCACACCTGAACGGGCGCTGACGACTTGGGCCGCCCTGACGACCGCGCGCCGGCCAATGTGATGGATCCGCAGGTCCGGCGCGTCCCACCAGTCCTGCCGCTGATACATCCGGCACAACTGCTCGTCCAGCGCGTTGCGTAGGCGGATCTCCAAGAGGTGCAGGATGCCGAGAAAGGCCCCGGAAACCTCAACGTTCCACGCGTAGAGACGAAGAGCCCTGCCGAGATCGCCCCCTTCAGCCGCTACGTAGGGCGCGAGCCGGAGTTCCGAGATGCCAACCCTGATCGCTTCATAGTGAACGACCACTGGGGTTTCACCACCAATGGGGTATCGTTGTAGGCGTAAGCCCCGGTGTTCGCCTCTGCTCAGCACGCGGCCCGGGGCACAGCTATGTCCGACGAGGGCGGCCGCGAGCCACCCACCCGATCTCCAGAAACTCTAGAGAACGGGTGGGTGATTGTCCAGCTGATTTCAGCGGCTACCGATGGTGAGGACCGGCTTGGTGACCTCGGCGAAGAAGTCGTTGCCCTTGTCGTCGACCACGATGAAGGCCGGGAAGTCCTCCACCTCGATCTTCCAGACCGCCTCCATGCCCAGCTCGGCGTACTCCAGGACCTCGACGTGCTTGATGCAGTCCTGCGCGAGTCGAGCCGCGGGCCCGCCGATCGAACCGAGGTAGAAGCCGCCGTGCTGCTCGCAGGAGCGGGTGACCTGGCCCGACCGGTTTCCCTTGGCGAGCATCACCATCGAACCGCCGGCGGCCTGGAACTTGGCCACGTACGCGTCCATCCGGCCAGCCGTGGTCGGGCCGAACGAGCCGGAGGCGTAGCCCTCCGGGGTCTTCGCCGGGCCGGCGTAGTAGACCGCGTGATCGCGCAGGTACTGCGGCATCGGCTCGCCCGCGTCCAGCCGCTCGGCGATCTTCGCGTGAGCGATGTCCCGGGCCACCACCAACGGGCCGCTCAACGACAGCCGGGTCTTCACCGGGTACTTGGAAAGCTCGGCGCGGATCTCGTCCATCGGCCGGTTGAGGTCGACGCGTACCACCTCGGTCGCGTCCAGCTGCGCCTCGGTGACGTCGGGCAGGAAGCGGGCCGGGTCGGTTTCGAGTCGTTCCAGCCACACGCCCGACGGGGTGATCTTGGCCACTGCCTGCCGGTCGGCCGAGCAGGACACCGCGATCGCCACCGGGCAGGAAGCGCCGTGCCGGGGCAACCGCACCACCCGTACGTCGTGGCAGAAGTAGCGCCCGCCGAACTGCGCGCCGATGCCGAAGTTGCGGGTCAACTCCAGCACCTCGGCCTCCAGCTCCAGATCCCGGAAGCCGTGCGCAGTCATCGAGCCGGAGGTGGGCAGGGTGTCGAGGTACTTGGCGGAGGCGTACTTGGCGGTCTTCAGGGCGTACTCGGCGCTGGTGCCGCCGATCACCACGGCCAGGTGGTACGGCGGGCAGGCGGAGGTGCCGATCAGCCGCAGCTTCTCCTCCAGGAACTGCATCATCCGCGTCGGGTTCAGCAGTGCCTTCGTCTCCTGGTAGAGGTACGACTTGTTGGCCGAGCCGCCCCCCTTGGCCATGAAGAGGAACTTGTACGCGTCGGGGTGCCCGTCCGGGTCCTCGGCGTACAGCTCGACCTGCGCGGGCAGGTTGCTGCCGGTGTTGCGCTCCTCCCACATGGTGAGCGGGGCCAGTTGCGAGTAGCGCAGGTTCAACCGGGTGTACGCCTGCCACACGCCCCGCGAGATCGCCTCGGCGTCGGTTCCGTCGGTGAGCACGTGCCGCCCGCGCTTGCCCATCACGATCGCGGTGCCGGTGTCCTGGCACATCGGCAGCACCCCGCCGGCAGCGATGTTGGCGTTACGCAGCAGATCAAGCGCGACGAACCGGTCGTTCGGGGAGGCCGCCGGGTCATCGATGATCGACCGCAGCTGGGCGAGGTGCGCGGGGCGCAGGAAGTGCGCAATGTCGTGCATCGCCTCGGCGGTCAGCGCGGTCAGCGCGGCCGGCTCGACCGTCAGGAACCGGCGACCACCGGGGCCGTTGACCACATCGACGCCCTCGTCGGTGACCAGGCGGTAGTCCGTCTGATCCGGACCGGTCGGCAGCAGCGGGGCGTACGCGAAGTCGGCGGCGCTCACGACGACACTCCGCTTCGCTCCGTGCCGCCGTGAGGCACCACCGCACTGGGCTGAAGATTCGCTCGCTGCCGCTCGCTCACGACGACACTCCGCTTCGCTCCGTGCCGCCGTGAGGCACCACCGCACTGGGCTGAAGATTCGCTCGCTGCCGCTCGCTCATGACGGCAAAGCCTAGGGCAGAAGGTTGGGTCCGTCCCACCCGCCGGGGGGCGCGATCATTTACCGGGGTCAGGGGCGGCGCACAGCTCGTTCTTCGGACCACAACTGTCCTGGGGCTGCGGCACCGCGCCGCTGCCGGCGGGGCCCGGGTCCGCCCCGTCGACCTCGCCCGGCGTGCCACCGGCCGCCGCGCCGAACCGGACGTACCCGATCTCCCGGCCCTCCCCGATCACCATGCCGGCGGGCCCCACGGCGAGGGCGTTCGCCGAGGTACGCAGCACGGCCAGTTCCCGCCCGGTCCGCGGATCGAGCGCGACCAGCCGGTTGGGCTTCTCGTCGGCGACGATCGCCGCGTACGGGGTGAGGGCCGCATCCGCCTTCTTCCCCGCCGGCCGGTTCCACCGGGTCCGCCCGGCACCGAGTTCGCGGGCGGAGACGGCACCGCCGTCGGCGGCACGCACCAACGCGTACCGGTCGTCGACGGCGAGCACCCGTTCGGCGTCGGCGGTGACCAGCAACAGCCGCCCGTCGTACCCGTCGAGGACCACTTCCCGGCCGTCCGGCGAAACGCCGAGCACCACGTTCCGGGCACCGTACGGGTCCTCCCGCTGCACGCAACCGGCGCTGTCGGCGGTACGGAGGTTGAGCCCCGACTGCTGCCATGCCTCCTGTCCGGTGGCCGAGTCCCGACCGGAGATGGCGTAGTAGCAACTGCCGTCCTGAGACCGGGCGGTGATGCGCAACAGACGCCCACCGATCACGGCGAGCCGCTCCTCCCGGCCGGGTTCGACGTTCTGCAGCACCCGGCCGGTGGCGGTGTCCACCACGTGCACCCGCCCGTCGACCGGGAAGCCGAGCAGCGGCGGCACCGCCTCCGGGCCGGCCACCTCACCGTCGATCCGGTTGCTGGTGAGCCGCCGGCTGTCGAGCAGATTCGGGTTGTCGGCGAGCAGGCCGGTGCTGACCCCGGGCAGGAAGGCGGTCCACAGCGGAACGGTGCCGCGCGGGTCCCAGGCGCTCAACGTGCAGTCGGTGGCCTCCACGCAGCGGGCGTCCAGCAGCAGGTTGCGGTAGGTCCAGACCGCCACCGCATCATCGTCGCGACGGCGGGTCACCCCGGTGGTGGGGTCGAGCACCTCGTACCCCTTGACCAGCAGCTTGCCCACGACGACGACGGCTTCCCGCCCCGCGCCGGTGACCGCGCTCCAGTCGGCCTTGCGCTCCCAGAGCTGCGTGCCGGCGGCCAGGCTGCGGGCCTCCACCCGGGTGCGTTGCTCGATCACGACGCTCTCACCGGCGATGGTGACGCTGCGCGGGGTGCCACCGATACGTTGCTGCCAGACCACGTCCGGCTGGGAGATCGGCTGGGGCCGGTTCATCCAGTCCCACATGGTGGGGAACGGGTTCCAGACTCCGGTAGCGGCGAGCACCACCACCGTGATCAGGCCGAGCAGCAGCCAGCTACGTACGCCGAGGCCGCTCCCCTTCGCCACCGGGACACGGTAGCCATCCGCGCCGAGCACCGCCCGCACCGCCCCGCGTGTCGCACCGGAAAGATCGCGTGGGCGGCACCGCGAGCACGTTGGTCGACTCAGCGGTCAGCGGACACCACAGGAGCCGGCGTGGACTGCGCCGGAGGCGCAGGTGAGCGTCGGCCACCGGGGGCGAGGACCGGCCAGAGCAGCAGCGTCGCGATGATCGAAGCAGCCCCGGCACCGGCCATCACCACGCCCGGCGCGAGCACCTCGCTGAGCGCGCCGGCCCCGGCGGCGGCCAACCCCTGCGCCGCCATCATGCCGGTGCTGACCAGGCCGAAAGCCTGCCCTCGGCGTACCTCTGGGACCGCGTCGAGAAACCGTCGGGCCAGCCCGAGCTGGTAGGCGAAGCCCGCGGTCGCCACCGCGAACAGGGCCGCCGCCGGCAGCAGCACCGGCCGGGCCAGGAACACCAGCATGGGTACGCCCAGCAGCAGGGCCAGCCACGGCGTCCAGCGTTCCCGCCGGGCGGGCGCGACGAACCGCCCCACCAGCAGGTCGCCGACAAGCATGCCGCCCGCGCCCGCCATCAGCAGGATGCCGGCGTTGGCCCCCGGCCCGAGCCCGGCCGCGTACGGCACCGCCACCCCCTCGGCACCGACAAGCAGTGACCCCGGCAGCCACTGGGCGAGCAGCAGGCCACGGATCCGGCGGTCGGCCAGCAGCTGCCGGTTCACCCGCACGGTCTCCCGGAACGCACCGGGCCGCGGACCGGCAACCGCCCGGCCGGTGCGGGCGGGACGAGGAGCCAACCCGAACCGCACCAGCAATGCGGAGAGGCCACAGGTCGCCGCCGTCAGCCAGAGCGCGCCGTACGGGCCGACCAGCCCCAACAGCAGGCCACCGACGGCGAACCCGGCCACCTGCGTACCCCCGGCGGCCACGGTGAGCAGCGAACGACCCAGCACGTACCGGTCACCGTGCAGCATCTCGGGCAGCAGCGCGGTACGCGACGCGCTGCTCACCGGGCCGAAGAGGGCCACGACGGCGACCAGGCCGAGCATCGCCGCCGGGGGGAGCAGACCCGTGGCGAGCACCGCCACCACGGCCAGTCGCACCAGGTCGTAGCCGACGATCAGGGCGCGGGCCGGCCACCGGTCGGCCAGGGCCAGCAGGAACAGCCCACCCAGCGCGTGCGGCAGGAATCCGGTCACGTACGCGAGCGCGGCCAGCAGACCGGACCCGGTGCGCTCGTAGACGAGCACCGAGAGGGCGAGCATCTTCACCGTCTCGCCGATCATGAAGATCCCGTAGCTCGCGAAGATCACCCGGAACTCGGCGACGGCGAAGACGTCCCGGAAGGTGGCCTGCCGGTCGGCCACCTTCGGCGCATTCATGCTGGTGTTGTCCACGCCGATCAGCCTGGTGGCGCACACCGGACCGCTCTATCCTTTCGCTGAAGAACGAAAGGTCGGGCGATGCGGATCGAGGTCACTCCGGCGGACGTCGCGGCCAGTCGGTACGCCATCTCACCGCTGGGCGAGGCGGTCTGGGCGCTGCGCGTCCACGCCGGCCAGCACGCCGTGCCGGGGCTGGCCCCCTGGGTGGCCCGCACCCGATCGGTCTTCGAGCAACTGCGCCGGGACTACCCGGCGGTGGGCGCGCTGATGGCGCTGCTACGCCGGGGCGGCTACAACGCCGACTTCATCCAGCCGCCACCCGACGGCATCGGCCGCACCTTCGCCGACGAGTTGGCCGTGGTCCGGGCCACGCCGCTCGGGCAGGCCCGCGACGAACTGTCCCGCAACCTTGTCGGACTGCGCACCCCACCGGCGTACGCCCGCCGGATCTACGACTCGCCGGACGTCGTCGACCGGCTGGCCGACGCGATCGAGGCGTCCTGGATGGCCCTGGTGCAGCCGGACTGGCCGCGACTGCGGGCGGTGCTGGAACGGGACCTGGTGCATCGCGCGGGTCGTCTGCTCGCGTACGGCTGGGGGGCCGCCGTGGCGGACCTCGACCCGAGGCTGCGCTGGGTCTCCGGCGGCGGCCTCGGCGCGATCGAGGTGGCCGACCGCGACCCCCGCAGCTACTCGCTGGACGGGCGGGGCCTGCTCTTCATTCCCACGGTCTTCGGCATGATGATCAACTACGTCGAGCCGCCATGGCCGTTCGCGATCGTCTACCGGGCCTCCGGCGTGGCCGAGCTGCTCGGCCCGCCCGACCCCGGCCGCCCCGAGGAGGCGCTGGACCGGCTGGTCGGGCGGTCCCGCGCGGCTGTGCTGCGGGCACTCGCCCTGCCCGCCACGACCAGTCAACTCGTCGTGCAACTCGGGATGAGTCTGGGCGGCGTCGGCGACCACCTGTCCGTGCTGCGCGACGCGGGCCTGATCACCCGGGTCCGCTCCGGCCGATCCGTCCGGTACCGCCGCACCCCGCTCGGCGACGCCCTCACCGCCGACTGATCCCGCCGCCTCTCCTTCACTGCACCGCCGAGCGCAGCAGCGGAAGGACGCGGTAGGGGATCTGCTCGGCGAGCGCGATGATCGTCGAGGCGCGGGTGATGCCCTCGTACGCCACGATCTGGTCGATCACCCGCTGAAGGTCGGTGTTCGAACGGGCCACGATCCGGCAGAGCAGGTCGCCCGAGCCGGTAATGGTGTGTGCCTCCAACACCTCGGGGATCGCCGCCAGATGACGGGTCACCGGGTCGTGCCCGTGCCGCTGACTGATCTCCAGGGTGACGAAGCTGGTCACCGTGAAGCCGAGCGCGGCCGGGCCGAAATCAGGCCCGAACCCGGCGATGACGCCCCGCCCGACCAGCTTGTCGAGCCGCGCCTGGACGGTCCCCCGGGCGACGTGCAGCCGACGCGAGCACTCCAGCACGCCGATCCGGGGTTCCTCGGCGAGCAGTTCGATGAGTCGCACGTCCAGCTCGTCCAGCTGAGCAATCTGACCAGTGTTCATGCGTGGACACCATACCGTTTGTGCAACCTGACCAGCGTACGCCGTGAGGGTTGCCCAGTGCGGCCGGACACCGCGATGCTCGGCACACAGCACACGATCCCGTCGGCCCACCAGGCCGGCCGGTACGCGAGGGAGGCCACCATGACCCAGGCGATCGACCGACCCCAGCCGACCGAGGAGGTGGACGTCGACGCTCTCGTCGGCGCCGTCGACCACGACACCAGCAAGGACCCGTTCCCGGTCAAGGGCCTCGACTACGTCCACTTCATGGTGGGCAACGCCAAGCAGGCGGCGCACTACTACTCCACGGCGTTCGGCATGACCTGCGTGGCGTACCGGGGACCGGAGCAGGGCCACCGGGACTACGCCGAGTACGTGCTGACCAGCGGTTCCGCCCGTTTCGTCTTGACCGGGGCGGTACGCCCCGACGCGCCCGGCGCCGAACACGTGACGAAGCACAGCGACGGCGTGATCGACATCGCGCTGGAGGTGCCGGACGTCGACGCGGCCTACTCGCACGCCGTCCAGCAGGGTGCCAACGGCCGGACCGAGCCGACCGACATGACCGACGAGCACGGCACGGTCCGCTTCGCGGTCATCGACGCGTACGGCGACACCCGGCACACGCTCGTCGACCGGTCCCGCTATACCGGTCCGTTCCTGCCCGGCTTCGTCGCCCGCGGCCCGATCGTGGACCGACAGCCGATGATCGACGCGGGGATCCAGCCGAAGCGCTTCTTCCAAGCGGTCGACCACGTGGTCGGCAACGTCGAGCTGGGCCGGATGGACGAGTGGGTCGAGTTCTACCGCCGCGTCATGGGCTTCACCAACATGGCCGAGTTCATCGGTGACGACATCGCCACCGACTACTCGGCGCTGATGAGCAAGGTCGTCGCGAACGGCACCCGCAAGGTGAAGTTCCCGCTCAACGAGCCGGCCATCGCCAAGAAGAAGTCGCAGATCGACGAGTACCTGGAGTTCTACCAGGGCCCCGGTGCCCAGCACATCGCCGTGGCCACCAACGACATCCTGGCCAGCGTGGACGCGATGCGGGCGGCCGGCGTCGACTTCCTGGAGACCCCGGACTCGTACTACGACGACCCGGAACTGCGCGCCCGCATCGGTGAGGTACGCGTACCGATCGAGGAGCTCAAGTCCCGCAAGATCCTGGTCGACCGGGACGAGGACGGCTACCTGCTGCAGATCTTCACCAAGCCGGTGCAGGACCGTCCGACGGTCTTCTTCGAGCTGATCGAGCGGCACGGCTCGCTCGGCTTCGGCAAGGGCAACTTCAAGGCGCTCTTCGAGGCCATCGAGCGGGAGCAGGAAAAGCGCGGCAACCTGTAACACTGTCGAGCGTGACCCAGCCACCCGCACATCCGACACCGCCGGCCGGCGAGCCCTCGGCCGGCGGTGCCGCGCCACCCGCCGGTCCACCCCAGGTTCCGGCACAGTGGGCCCCGCCCGGCCAGCCGCCGCCGGCACAGCCAGGTCCGCCGGGGTACGCGTCCCAGCCGCCCTGGCCGGTGGGACCGCCACCGGCCGGCTGGGCTGCCGGGCCGCCACCGCCGGTGCTGGGGCCGGGTGGGCAGCCGCTGGCGAGCTTCGGTGACCGGCTGCTGGCCTACCTGATCGACACCGCCGTCGTCGTCGCTGCCCTGTTGGTGGTGTTCGGGCCGCTTTTCGTGATCTTCATGGCCCAGATGCTGGCCGTGGATCCGGAGACCAACCCGGACGGCACCGTGGCGGAACCCGGGTTGTTCGTCGTGGAGATCCTGCTGCCGATGCTGCTGCTCCAGGCCGCGTCTCTCGTGATCATGTTCGGCATCTACTGGCTGTACCACGTCGAGTACCTCAAGCGGACGGGCCAGACTCTGGGCAAGAAGGTGATGGGCCTCCTGGTGGTTCCGCTCGACCCGACCGGCACCCTCGATCGACGGATGGCGGGGAAGCGATACCTCGTGGAGTTCGTCGGCGGGTCGCTGGTGCCCGGTGGCAGTTACGTCGACGGCCTCTGGCAGTTGTGGGACAAGCCCTGGCAGCAGTGCCTCCACGACAAGTTCGCCGGGACCGTCGTCGTTAAGGTGTCGAGGTGACTGAGCGCAGCGAGGCCTCGCCGTGAGCGTGGCACCCGGTTGGTACGTCGACCCCGCCGACCCGGAAACCCGCAGGTACTGGGACGGTGAGGGCTGGATCGGCGCGCCCATCCCGGTGGACGTCACGCCGCCCGAGGGCCCACCCGAGCCCGAGCCCGAGCCGGCGCCGGAGCCCACCTCCCCGGCGTCCGCCTCGGCACCACCCGCAGCCGACCTGCCGTCCGGCGGCACCCGACCGGCCACCTGGCCGCAAGGCCCGCCGACAGGGCAGCCGGGCGGCGGAACGCCACCGGGTTGGCCCGGCGGTCAGGGATCTCCGGGCGCGCCGCCGGCCTGGCCGACAGGTGACACGCCGCAGGGGCCGCCGCCCGGCTGGCCGTACCCGACCTGGCCCGGACGCCCGCCGGCCCCCCGTCCGCACGGGATGCCGTTGGCCTCGTTCGGTGCCCGGCTGGGCGCCCGGCTTATCGACTTCGGCATCGTTTTCGTGCTCAACGCCCTGGTCAACGGCTGGTTCGTCTGGCGCTACCTCCAGGAACTCTCGGCGCCACTCGACGAGTTCTGGCGTCGGGTGCAGGACCAGGACCGCACCACCGAGCCGTTGCCCGCCGCCGGTGATCAGGCCGGTGCGCTGGTCGTGACGATCCTGCTCATCGCCACCTCGCTCTGGCTGGCGTACGAGGTGCCGTCGATGGCCGCCAGTGGGCAGACCTTCGGCAAGCGGCTGCTGCGGGTCAGGGCGGTGCCGGTCGAGGCGGACGCACCACTGGGCTTCGGCCGGGCCCTGCGCCGCTGGAACACTCTCGGCCTGCCCACGCTGCTCTGGTACTGCTGCGGCCTCGGCCTGCTGCTCCAGCTGATCGACGCGCTCTCACCGCTCTTCGACCACCCGCTACGGCAGGCGCTGCACGACAAGCGGGCGCAGACCGTGGTGGTTCAGCTTCCGCGTACCCCCGACGACCGCGCCAACCCCCCGGGAGAGACCCCATGACCGACCGACGACACCAGGCGGCGGTGCGGCTGACCCGCGCCGACCTGGACGCGCTACCCAACTACGTGCCCGGACGCAGCCCGGCCGACCTGGCTCGTGAGCTGGGCCTGCCCGAGGCCATCAAGCTGGCCAGCAACGAGGTGCCGTACGGCCCGCTGCCTGGTGTGGTGGAGGCGGTCGCCGAGGCCGTCGCCGGCGTGCACCGCTACCCGGACATGGGCGTGGTCGCGCTCCGCCAGGCGCTCGCCGAACGGTACGGGGTGGACGCCGACCGGGTGGCGACCGGCTGCGGCTCGGTGGCGCTGGCCGAGCACCTGGTACGGGCGACCTGCCTGCCGGGCGACGAACTCGTCTACTCGTGGCGCTCGTTCGAGGCGTACCCGATCATTGCGGCGACCAGTGGCGCGACGAGCGTGCAGGTGCCCAACGACGGCGGGCACGGGCACGACCTGGCGACGATGGCCGCGGCGGTGACCGATCGCACCCGGATGATCCTGGTCTGCAACCCCAACAACCCGACCGGCACGGCCGTACGCCGGGCCGAGCTGGACCGCTTCCTCGACGCCGTACCCGACGACGTGCTTGTGGTGATCGACGAGGCGTACCGGGAGTTCGTCACCGACCCAGAGGTGCCGGACGGGCTGAGCTACGCCGACCGGCCGAACGTGGCGGTGCTGCGCACCCTCTCCAAGGCGTGGGGGCTGGCCGGTCTGCGGATCGGCTTCCTGGTCGCCCAGCCGCAGGTGGCGGCGGCGGTCCGCAAGGTCGTCACGCCGTTCTCCACAAGCATGGCCGCACAGGCGGGCGCGTTGGCCGCGCTGGCCCAGGCCGACGAGGTGCACCGGCGGTGCGCGCTGGTGGTGGCCGAACGCGAGCGCGTCGGCGAGGCGTTGACCAAGCTCGTTCCCGGCGTGCCGGCCAGCCAGGCGAACTTCGTCTGGCTGCCGCTGGGTGACCGGTCGGTGGAGTTCGGCAAGGCCTGCGAGTCGCGGGGCGTGATCGTGCGGCCGTTCCCTGGTGACGGGGTACGGGTCACCATCGGCACGCCGACCGAGAACGACGCCTTCCTGGCGGCGGCCGAGGCCGCCCTGGGCTAGACCAGGCCGTACCGGGCCGGTCCGCCATCCCCCAGCGGACCGGCCCGAGTCTGCTACTCCTGCGGCACCGGCTCCCGCTGCTGCGCCCGCCGCCGGTAGGCGAAGCCGAACAGCAGCGCCAACACCAACCCCGAGGCGACAAGCCCGCCGGCCAGCACCGCGCTCGACCGGTCGGCGCTGGCTGCCGCCCGGACGGTCGTGCCGCCGAAGCTGACCGTGCCGCTGGCGCTGCGCTTGGTCCAGCCGCTGGCCAGGTCGAGCTTTGCCGACCAGGGTCCGTCGGGCAGGCGGGAGTCCAGCGCGACGCGGACGGTGGTGCTGCCGCCCAGGGGCAGCGTCGCGGCCTCGACCCGGACCGGATCGGTGGACAGACCGCCCGGTCCGTCGGCGAGCCGGAGTTCGCCGGCCAGGTCGAGCGCCCGCTTCCCGGTGTTGCGCACGTCGGCGGTGACGATCGGCGTGCCGTCGGGCTCCCGCAGGCCGGTCAGCGGCCCGATCTCGAAGCCGGACGGCGGCTCCCCGCCCGGCCCCACCGACAGGTAGACCCGGATGCCGGCGCGACCCACGTTGCGGATCTGCTGGCCGTCCGTGCCCGAGATCTCGGCCCAGACCACCGCGTACCGCTCGCCGGCTTCGGCGGCGCGCGGCACCCGGATGGTGACCAGCGCCTCCACCTCCTCACCGGCGGCCAGTGCCTCCTCGTCGGGCTCCACCCGGATCCAGCTGCTCAGTTCGTTCTCGGTCCGGTCCGGCGCGATGACGAAACCCTTCTTCGTCACCGCTGCCGCAGCGGCGTAGAGCGCGACCTTGCGCTGGACCTCCGAGGAGTTCTTGACCACGATGCGCCGCTTGATCGTGGTGCCGGGCTTGACGTGGTCCACGATGTACTTGTGCGCTCGGGAGTCGTCGCGGCGGTTCACCGGCGCGTCGAGCAGGCGCACCCCGACCGAGACGGCCGGGCCGCTGGGGCTCGGTGACGCACTGCCGCTCGGCTTCGGCGGCTTTGATCGACCGTCCCGGCGATCGGCGGCCGGCAGGTCGACGACCTCGGGCGGAGCCGGTTCGACGCGGGCCACCGCTCGGGGCGCCGGCACCGCCCCGGTTGCGGTCGACGCCGGTGCCCCGGCAGTGACCAGGACGGTCACGGCCAGGGCGAGGGCGCTGACGCGGTCATGCCACCGAATGGGTGATCACCCCCGTGTAGGTGCCGCCGACCGCACCGCCCGGAATGGTGATCCGGATGTCCGGTGCCCAGGTCGCGGAGTTGTTGCCGGAACCGGAGGTCTTCGAGAAGGCGACCCGTGGCACGTTCAGCACGACCGCGTCGGCCTGGGTGGGCTGGCCGGGCACGAAGGTGCCGGTACCTGTCGTCGCGATGGCGCCGCCGGACCAGTACTCGACCAGGTTCGGCAGGATCGTCTCCTCGGGCGTACCGCCGCCGGTGGTGAAGGCGCTGCTACTCACCGTGGCCGTCCAGGTGGCGTTCAGCGCCGACCGGCTGTCGGTGACCGTGACGTTGCCGAGTTCACCGGTGATGCTGGAGCCGGCGAAGGCGGCGCCGAGGTTCACCGCCGGGGGCACGGCGATGTCCAGGTTGGCGGTGGAAACCGTGAAGGTCACGATGGTGTCGCCGGACGGGGCGGCGGCGGCGGGCGCCGCCAGGGCCACCACGGTGGCCGCGGCGGCGGTCAGGGTAAGAAGTGGCTTCCTCATGCCGATGACGCTAAAGCGCACGGTCGGCACACAGCAGGATCTTTTGGACAAATAACCCATCAGGCGACAGAGTGGGTAATCGTGCCCGTGTAGGTGCCGGCGATGATGCCGTTCGGCACGACGATGCGCAGGCTCGGATTCCAGGCGACGCGGTTGTTGCCATTGCCGGAGGTCTTCCGGAACGCCTCACGGGTCACGTTGAGGGCCACCGCCTGCGCCTGGGTGAGCTGACCCGGCACCAGCGTGCCGCCGCCGGTGCTCTGCACCGCCGGCCCCGACCAGTAGAAGACCGAGGCGTTGGAGATGGTCCGCTGCGCCCCACCCCCGCCGGTGATGAAGACGGTGGCGGAGACGGTGGCCACCCAGGTGTTCGGGTTGACCGGGCCACGGACATCCGTCACCTCGACGCGGCCCATCGGCCCGGTCAGCACCCCGCCGGTGAAGCCGGTACCAAGGTTGACCGTCGCCGGCACGGTGATGTCCACCCCTTCAGTCTTGGCCAGCTGGAAGCTGCGCCCGACCGGCGCGGCGGCCTCCGCCGGAGCGGCGCCGACGAGAATCATGATCACGCCCAGCAGGGCTGCCAAGAGACGCACAGTGGGACTATAAGTAACTTATGTCCGTTTTGTCGAGCTAGCCACGGGTCGTCGGTCGTCAGGTCGCGGCGATGATCAACGATTCGGCGGTGAGGTAGTACCGCTGGTCGTCCGCGTCGGGATCGACCGGCCGGCGCAGTCGCTCCACCACCACGTACCCGTCGGCCGCGTACGCGTCGCCCGGTGCCCACCCGGTGCCGTCGGAGCCGATGTCGAGCACGAAGCTGGACGATCGCGCACCGGTGGCCGGGTCCAGCGTGACGAGCTCGTTCGCCTCGGTCAACACGTGCACCCGGCCGGGCTGTACGGCGATCACCCGACCCGGGCCTACCTCGACCCGCCAGCGTTCCTCACCGCCGGGGACGGTCCGGCCGACGAGCACTCCCTCGGCCATGCCCACTGCCGTCCCGTCGACCAGTTCGGTACCCGGACCATCCAGCACCGGTGCCTGCACCGGCGCTTCCGAGCCGAGCAACCACCCCCGGGCCGGCGCGTCCCCGGGCCCAGCGGTCCGCAACGCGGCACAGCCGACGCCGTCCGGCCCACAGCCGAGCAGCGTGGCCGTCAGCTCGTCACCGGCATCCGGCGGACGCCACCTGGTCGTCACCATGCCGGTTGCGGTGTCCCGAAACTCGATGGCCGCCGGTCCCTCACAGTCGTCCACGGTCAGCAGCCGGCCACCGGAGCCGGTGCCCACCGGTTCGCGGCAACCGGAACCCACCGCCGCCCGCCACAACTGCCCACCATCGGCCAGGTCGACCGCCCGGATTTCGCCCTCGCCGGAGCTGACGACCACGTGGCGGCCATCGACGGTCCGGCTCACCGCAAGCCCGCTCGGCCGCCAGAGGACGGCCGTGCCGGTGCGCCGCGACACCCGCTCCGATGCCGGCTCCGGCCCGTCCGCCCGCCAAGCAACCCGACCGGTACGCGCGTCGATCGCCACGAGCTGCCCGTCCGACCAGCGGCTCACCACCGTCGTCCCGCTCGCCACCACCGCGTCCAGACTCGCCGGCCAACGCCGGAAGGACCAGTACGGGGTGCGCCGGCTACGACTGTCGACAGGTTGGTCGGCGTAGACCTGCCGGGGCGCGGCGTACACCCGCAGCCGGCCGTCGACGATCAGCGGGGCAACCGGCAGGCGGCCGGTCACCCCGGGGGCCGGCGTGCTCCGCGCCGGGTAGTCGTCCCGGGCGGGGGTGCTCACCTCGGCCGGCGCCAGGACCCGGTACGCGATGACCCCGACCGTCGCGGCGACGCCCACCGCCGCCACCGCCGCCACGAACCGCCGCCGACCCGCCGCCCACCCCATGCCGCACCTCCGCACGGCACCCTACCCAGCCGCCTCCGGGCCCGCCCCCGAGCCGCCCCGTCAACCCACCCGCCCCGACTCGCCCCGCCAAGCCCGCCCGCCGAGCCGAACTCGCCGTTGCGCCGGTCCCGACATGCGGCATGCCGCGGTCTCGCGATGGGCGTGATGCCGCTGTTTGCCGCAACGGGCGGGCGTGGGCGGCGGCCCAGTCGGCGCGCGAGAACACCCGCCCGGGTCCGGGCGTGACGGAGGCGTGCGAGGGCGGGGTCAGGCGACTTCGGCGTGGCGGGCGGCGGCTGCGGCGGCCAGGGCGGCGATGTCCTGCCGCAGCACCTTTTCCGCTGCTCGGACCGCCAACCCGCCGAGCAGCAGTGCGAGCGCCCGGCC
The DNA here is from genome assembly GCF_049178935.1 of Verrucosispora sp. WMMD703. Lineage (NCBI taxonomy): Bacteria > Bacillati > Actinomycetota > Actinomycetes > Micromonosporales > Micromonosporaceae > Micromonospora > Verrucosispora sp. WMMD703. The sequence goes on from NZ_JBMHMM010000004.1 coordinate 6,256,371, forward strand.
AGTCGTCGCGGCCGGCTGAGCCCACACCGTCACCGTCACCGAGGCGTGGCGACGCCCACGACGGTGCACGTCCCGTAGCGTCCAGGTGATCCGGTAGTCGACGCCGTCACCGGGCGAGCCGAGGACCAGCCGTCGGGGCGGCTCGGCGGCCAACACGACGAACTCTTCGGCCACCGTGCCGCCGCCCGGTCGCGTCCGGATCTCCCGCCAACTCGTACCCGGGCCGAACGTTCCGGGCGTCAGCAGTTGCACAGGCCGATCACCGCCCCTCGGCCGGGACAGGTCGGTGAGCACCCGCCACAGATCGACTGCGGATGCTGCGACCAACCCGTTCACCGCAACTGTCGACATGCCACCTCCCGTGGCACCGACGGTACGCGGCGTGATCGTGGTGCGGGGTCCCCGAGCGGAGAATCCCCGCCGGAGACCCCCGGCGGGCATCAGCCGACGAATCGACCGTCCCGGATCGCGTCGACGAATGCGGTCCAGCCCGGCGGGCTCACCACGAGCACCGGTCCGGCCTGGTCCTTCGAGTCGCGGATGCCCACCACACCGTGGACTGCGGCCAGATTGTCGGCCACCTCCACACAGAGGCCCTGGTCGTTGGAACGGCTGCTGGTACGCCAGACCGCGTCCACGAGAACGTGCATCGTCGTCATCTCCCTCGGTTTCGACGTTCCGCCAGCCGAGACCGGGCCGACCGGAAAGGGGGCACCGGCCGGCCCGGCGCGGCATGGCGACGGAATTCCGAGGCGATCAACGAAGACGGTGACGGTCCTTGATCGCACCCGCTGTGCGATCAAGGTCAGCTGTCGGGTTCAGGTCAGTTCGACGGCAGGACGGTGCCCGTGACCTCGCCCAACATGAGGGTGGTGCCGTCCGGCCCGGGTGCGGTGGCGGTGATCGTCACCGTGTCACCGTCGGCCAGGAAGGTGCGTTCCGTCCCGCCCACGGTGACCGGTTCGGTGCCGCCCCAGCTGAGTTCCAGGAACGAGCCGACCTGGTCGCGCCGAGGGCCCGAGACGGTGCCGGAGGCGTACAGGTCGCCGGTACGCAGCGAGGCGCCGTTGACGGTGAGGTGTGCCAACTGCTGGGCCGGCGTCCAGTACATGCCGGCGAAGGGCGGCTCGCTTACCGGCTCTCCGTTCCAGAGCACCCGCAACCGCAGGTCCAGCCCCAGGTGCGGCTCGTCGCGCAGGTAGTCGGCCACCGGCGGATCCTGCTCCGGACCGGCGACGAACGCGTCGCGCAGCGCGTCGAGCGGAGTGACCCAGGCGGCCACCGACGTGGCGAACGACTTGCCGAGGAACGGCCCGAGCGGTTGGTACTCCCATGCCTGGATGTCCCGCGCCGACCAGTCGTTGACCAGCACCACACCGAAGACGTGGTCGGCGAAGTCAGCGGCAGCCACCGGGCGGCCGAGCGGGCTCGGTACGCCGACCACGAAGCCGACCTCAGCCTCGATGTCCAGGCGCGCCGACGGGCCGAACGTCGGACCGTCGGAGCTGGGCCGCTGCCCCTGCGGACGCACCACCGGGGTGCCGGAGACCACCACCGTGCCGGCACGGCCGTGATAGCCGATCGGCAGGTGTTTCCAGTTCGGCAGCAGCGGCGGCTGCCCCGGGCGGAAGATCAGGCCGACGTTCGAGGCGTGGTGTTCCGAGGAGTAGAAGTCGACGTAGTCGGCCACCTCGAAGGGCAACTCCATGCGTACCTCGTCGACGGGCACCAGCAGCGGCTCCACCGCCGCCCGGTGCGTCGGGTCGGTGAGCAGCTCGGTGATCCGGTCCCGCACCGCGGTCCACTGCGGGCGTCCCAGTGCCAGGAACGCGTTGAGCGTAGGCCGGCACAGCGCGCCGCCGGCCAGCACCAGGTCCGCGGCCTCCGCGCCGGCCAGGTCCAGGACGAAATCTCCGATGCGTACGCCGATGCGCGGCTCGTCGTCGCTCACCCGGAACACGCCGTACGGCAGGTGGTGCACCCCGTACCCGGAACCCGCCGCACCCGGCACCCAGCTCGCTGGCTGACTCTCGCTCATGCCTCAAAGCCTCCGTCCACCAGCCCGAGCCGGATCAAATCGGTGAGGGGTTCCACGATGCTGCACGAGCCGAACCCCACCCACAGCGGGCGCGCCGCATCGGGCCGGCCGTCGACAGCCTGCACCAGCGGGCGCTCGTCGCGCACGGTGAGCAACTCGGCGACGGCACCGACGGTCGCGCCGTCAGCGGCGGCCAGGGTCGCGGCGAGCACGTTGCCGAACCCGTGGTGGGTGAAGCCGGTCTCGGGGTCCACGTGCCGGACCGCGTGGTGCAGCCCGGCGGTCAATTTGAACGGCAGGCCCCGGTCCCGGCAGGCGCAGACCACCGCGGCCAACTCGGCCGGGGTCGGGAACAGTTCGGCGGCCAGCCCGCCGGTACGGAACTTGGCGGCGACCGGCACCCCCCGGGCCCGCGAGTCGGCGAGCGCGTCCAGGGCACCCATCAGCCCGAAGGTGAGCGGGATCTCCGCGTAGACGGGGACGCCGTCCAACCGCTCGGCGAGTTTCACCAGCTCGGTCAGTCCTGGTTGCGGGTCCTCGCCCCGCCGCGCGACGGGCACCTCGACCTGTCGTGCGGTCACTCCGAGCGGGGGTAGGAACGACAGCGCGAACGGGAGCCGGTCGAGACCGGTGTCACCGATCAGCCCGATGGCGAAGCCTTCCTCGGGATCGACCAGACCGCTCAGCTCGCCCGCCGTGATCGCCGAGGCGGGCAGCAGCAGCGGGCCGACCAGGTCGGCGTACCACGCGACGCGGTGCCGCCGGTGGGCCTGCACGGCGTCGGGCAGCGACGCGCTGCCCGGCGGGAAGACTGCGGCGTCATCGACCAGGCCGGCGACAAGAGTGGGCAGCTGCGTTGACACGAGACAAGAATGTACGGGACGCTTCATTGAGCGGACAACAGCGTCCGAATATCGGACGCAGGCGGACCGGGAGGGCGAGATGCCGTACTACCGCAGCATCGGCGAGCTGCCACGCAAGCGCCACACCCAGTTCCGGCAGCCGGACGGCAGCCTCTACACCGAGGAACTGATGGGCCAGGAGGGCTTCTCCTCCGACTCGTCCCTGCTCTACCACAGGTACGCCCCGACCGCGATCGTCGCCGCCGAGGAGTTCACCCCGCTGGCCGTCACCCGGGTGCCGAACCTGCCGCTCAAGCCCCGGCACCTGCGTACCCACAAGCTCGACGGGACCGGCGCGGACCCGATCCTCGGCCGGCGGTACCTGCTCGCCAACGACGACGTGCGGATCGCCTACGTGCTGGCCGACCGCCCCTCCCCGCTGTTCCGCGACGCCACCGGCGACCACTGCCTCTACGTGGAGGCGGGCACCCTGCGGGTCGAGTCGACGTTCGGTGTGCTCGACGCGGTACCCGGCGACTACGTGATCATCCCGACCTCGACGGTGCACCGCCTGGTGCCCACCGGAGACACCCCGATCCGGCTGCTCGCCGTGGAGGCGTCCGGGCACATCGGCCCGCCCAAGCGCTACCTCTCCGTACGCGGACAGTTCCTGGAACACTCGCCGTACTGCGAGCGCGACGTCCGGGGGCCGGACACCCCGTTGCTCGTCGACGGCACCGACGTCGAGGTGCTGGTCCGCCACCGGCGCGGATGGACCCGCCACGTCTACGCCAACCACCCGTTCGACGTGGTCGGGTGGGACGGGCACCTCTATCCGTGGGCGTTCTCCATCCACGACTTCGAGCCGATCACGGGCCGGATCCACCAGCCGCCACCTGTGCACCAGACCTTCGCCGGCCCGAACTTCGTGATCTGCTCCTTCGTGCCCCGCAAGGTCGACTACCACCCGGACGCCATTCCGGTGCCGTACCACCACCACAATGTCGACTCCGACGAGATGCTCTTCTACACCGGGGGCAACTACGAGGCGCGGCGTGGCTCCGGCATCGAGCAGGGTTCCATCTCGCTGCACCCGTCCGGCTTCACCCACGGACCGCAGCCCGGCGCGGCGGAACGCGCCATCGGAGTGGACTTCTTCGACGAGCTGGCGGTCATGGTCGACACCTTCCGCCCACTCGACCTCTGCGACGCGGCGGCCGAGTGCGAGGACGACGGGTACGCCTGGACCTGGGCCCGCCGCCCCTAGGGACGGTCAGGCCACCGGCCGGCCGACGATCGCCAACCGGGCCGCGGTGGCGATCGCGATGGCCAGGACCAGCGGCCACGGGGTGCCGAACAGGGCGTAGAGCAGGATCAGCACGGGTGCCGCGGCGGCGGCGTACACGGCCAGGGCGAGTGGACGGTCGGTACGCCGCAGCACGGGCAGGATGGTTCGGGTCAGCCCGGGCAGCCGGGCCGCGTGCTGCCAGAGCACGACGCCTCCGCCCGCAGCCGCCACCACCGCCAGTAGCCGGGAGAAGCCGGAGCCGGTCGCTGTCGAACAGGCGATCACGGTGGCGGCAATCACCGACCAACCGGCGCCCCAGAGCACGAACTGCCGCAGTGCCGCCGGCACCGGCTGGCGTGCGACGACCGGCCCGGTACCGAGGTGGCCCGGCCCGCCCGGCCCGGCTTCGCCACGCCCCCACTCCGGGTCTGCGGCACGGCCGGTCACCGGCCCGCCGGTGGGTACGTCACCGCCTTGCGCCGGCAGGCTCGGGCGTTCCTCCGGCCCGGCGGCGGGCCTGGCGTCGACGTCCCCAGCAGCCGAACGTCCGGCCTCGTCCGGGTCACGTCCGGGCCGGTCCGGATCGTCGCCGGCCGCTTCCGGGCGGGTCGACTCGTCCGGCATCTCGTCGGCACGGCGCGGATCGGTCGGCGGCAGGTTCGCCACCGCCGCTTCGGCCAGTCGCGCCAGCGCAGCGCTCCACCGGCGCTGCTCCAGCCGCAGTACCCCGACGTCGTCGCCGGTCTCCGCCAGGCGTGGGTCCAGTCGCAACGCCTCCCGGTAGGCCCGCTCCGCCAGGTCGTACATCCGCATGTTGGCCGCGACCAGACCCAGCACCAGGTGGCCCTGCGGCTCATCGGGGGCCAGTTCCACCCCGCGCCAGGCCGCGTTCAACGCCGGCTGGCCGTTGCGGGAGCCAGCCAGGATCGCCGCGGCGCTGCGCTGGGCGTACGCGTCCTCCGGGCCCAGGGCCAGGATCTCGTCGGCGGTACGGGCGGCCTCGGCGTACCGTTCGAGGTCACCGAGGGCCAGTCCACGGGCGACGAGCGGGGGCACCTGTCCCGGCGCGGCGGCCACTGCGGCCTGGGCGGCGGCGAGCGCCTCGGCCGGCCGGCCGGCGGCCAGGTGCACCCGGGCCAGCATTGTCGACACGCTGGCGGCGGCCGGGTCGAGGGCCAGGGCGAAGCCGAGTTCGGCCACGGCCTCGTCGTATCGGCCCAGCTCGGCCAGGAGCGTGGCGCGTTCGAGGTAGCCGTCGGCGGCGGGCGGATCGGTGGGGACGTCGGCGGACATCGCGGCGAGCCTAGGCGCTCGGCTGCTCGTACACCAGGGCGACCGCGATCCCGGCGAGCCCCTCCCCGCGCCCGGTGAAGCCCAGGCCGTCGGTGGTGGCGGCGGAAACCGTGACCGCCGCCCCGACGGCCTCCGACAGCACCCGCTGGGCCTCGTCCCGACGTGGGCCGATCTTCGGCCGCACCCCGACCACCTGCACGGACACGTTGCCGATGGCGAAGCCGGCGGAGCGTACCCGGCGGGCCGTCTCGGTGAGCAGGGCCACCCCACTCGCTCCGGCCCATTCGGGCTGTCCCACCCCGAAGTTGGCCCCGAGATCACCGAGGCCGGCGGCGGAGAGCAGCGCGTTGCAGGCGGCGTGGGCGGCCACGTCCGCATCCGAGTGCCCGGCCAGGCCGTCCTGCTCCGGCCAGTACAGACCGGCCACCCAGCAGGGCCGACCGGCCTCGAAGGCGTGCACGTCGGTCCCGATGGCCACCCGAGGAACGATCATGATCCGAGGGTACGCGCTATCGTCCGGTCGCCAGCAGATGCTCGGCCAGCGCCAGGTCGAACGGCCTGGTGATCTTCAGAGCGTGCTCCGAACCGGGCACGCAGTGCACCGGCACGCCCTGCTTCTCCACCAGCCCGGCATCGTCAGTGAGGGCGTCGGCGGCAGCGGCGTGGGCGGCGGCCAGCACCGCCCGGCGGAATCCCTGGGGGGTCTGCACGGCGCGCAACGCAGCCCGGTCGACGGTGCCGAGCACCTTCTCGTCCGCGTCGACCTCCTTGATCGTGTCGACGACCGGCAGCACCGGGATCACCGCGTCATGGCCCGCCCGGACCGCCGCCGCCACCGATTCCACGAGCGCGGGCGGGGTGAGTGCGCGAGCCGCGTCGTGCACCAGGACGATCCCGGGACCGGCGGGTACCGCGGCGAGCGCGGCGGCCACCGAGGCCTGCCGTTCCGCACCACCGGGAACCACGGTCACCGGGGCGATCGGTGCGAGCAGCTCGCCCACGGCCGCCACCTCCGCGACCGGTGCGGCCACCACGATGCTGTGCACCGAGGGGGCTTCGGCCAACCGACGAACCGCGTGCACCAGCAGCGGCTCACCGGCCAGCAGCCGAAGTGCCTTCGGTCGACCGGGCCCGAGGCGTACGCCGGCACCGGCCGCAGGCACGAGGACCGCGACGTCACCGCACGGATTGAGCTGCGCGGTCACGTCGCGGTCCTCGACGGTTTGTTCGCTACGAATCGGGTACGACGATGCGGTGCGGACTAGGCCTCCGTCAGCACCTTGTCGAGCAGCGTCTCCGCCTCGTCCTTGGTGCTCTTCTCGGCCAGCGCGACCTCGCCGACCAGAATGTCGCGAGCCTTGGCGAGCATGCGCTTCTCGCCCGCGGACAGCCCCCGCTCCCGCTCGCGACGCCACAGGTCACGGACGACCTCGGCCACCTTCAGCGGGTTACCGGAAGCCAGCTTCTCCAAATTCGCCTTGTAACGCCGCGACCAGTTGGTCGGCTCCTCGGTGTGCGGAGCCCGGAGAACGTCGAAGACCTTGCCGAGGCCCTCTTCGCCAACCACCTCGCGCACACCCACGATCTCGGCGTTCTCGGCCGGTACCCGGACCGTCAGGTCACCCTGCGCGACCCTCAGGACGAGGTACTGCTTGGGCTCGCCCTTGATGACCCGAGTCTCGATTGCCTCGATGAGTGCGGCCCCGTGGTGGGGGTAAACAACGGTCTCGCCGACACTGAAAACCATAGGTTCGAAACCCCTTTCGCTGTGTCTAGGGTAACACGCTCAGGCACCGATGTCTCACCGCTGTCCTGACCGTTGGCGCAGCTCAGGGGCCCTGTGAGAGGTATTTCTTCGGCTTGACAGACCATCCAGACGATGATTCGAACACGTTGAGTAACCTTGGGATGACCCCCGGACACCACTGCCATGGACGTGGAGATCCGGGAGAACAAGCGCCGAGGCCCTGCAACACACCCACTGGAGATCAAGGGCTACGCACCCGTTCCATGATATCCCGCCGCAGTCCGACGCGGGCAGCGGTAGCGGTACCCGGCCTGGTGCGGGACGCTTGAGGGGTGCCGCGTCCGCACACCCGTGAGGTTCCAGGGGGTTGTAATGGGCAAGGCTGACGCCGATGGTCCCGGGCTGCCCGACCTGCCGCCGGAATGGGGCCGCGTGGTCGTCCCGGACGACATCGCTGCCCTGGCCGACGAGGCTGAACAGATCCGCCGGGAGCTGCGACGGACGGCGGCGGACCAGCGCCGCTGGCGTCCACCCGCCGCACCGGTGATCGTGCTGATCGTCGCGGTCCTGACCACCCTCGCCGGCCTGGCCGCCGTCACCTGGCCCAGGGCCAGCCGGACCGGGCCGGGCGCGACTACGCCCGACCCGACACCGGCGCAGCTGACCGGTCGCCCCCTGCCCGCGCTCGACCTGGTCGACGGCGGGCAGTCGCCGGTGCCGCTGCGCGGGCTGCTGCCGGTGGTGGTGCTGCTGGTGGACGGATGTGCCTGCCCGGAGCAGGTGGCCGCGGCGGCGACGGCGGCACCGGCCGGGGTGACCGTGGTCAGCGTGGCCGCCGCCCGGCCACGGGCAGCGCCGCCGGGAGTTCGCGCACTCGCCGACCCGGCCGGCGGCCTGCGTGCCTTCCTGCACCTGCCGGCCAGTCAGGACGGCGTGACCGCCCTGCTCGCCGACCGCACCGGCCGGATCACGCTTGTGGTACCCGAGGTCACCTCGATCGCCGACCACCACGCCGAACTGTCCCGGCTGGGCTGATTGACCCGCCGGATAAGCAGACCACCCGGATCGCTCAGCTCAAGGCGATCAACCGGGCCTCGATCTGGACCGGCTCCGACCCGGCTGGCGAGAACGACAACCGGGCCGCGGCACCAATGCCGGTGAGCTCCATCATGACCTGCCCGCCGTCGCAGCCCACAGTCATCGGGGCCGCTGACCGGGCACCGGCGACGGCTACCAGCAACTCGCCCGGGCCGGTGCAGCGCAGGCGCAACAGGTGCCGCTCGCCCCGCTCCATCCGGGTCTGCCGGACGACCGCCGCACCGGAACCGAGCCTCGCCGACTCGGTCCAGACCAGCTCGGTCCCGCCCACGTACCAGCCGCTCGGCGCGGCGGAACCCGTGGCCGGGCGCTCCGCCGGCCCGTCGTCCGCCCCGACCACTGCGCCGGTGCGCGCGTCGACCAGGACGGAGGAGGTGGCATTCGGAAGCTCGGAAACCGTGCCACCGGTGACCGGGTTCCCCCGCCAGTACGTGACGGCTGACGGGAGGCCCACACCGGTCTGCGCCTCCGGTGCCGCTACCCGCCACCACCAGCCGCCGAGGGTCAGCGCCGCCACCGCGACGGCGGCCAACAGGGCCCCGCGTAGCCGATGGATGGCATCGACGTCCATACCTGAAGCGTAGCTCTGTTGGATGGTCAGGCGCTTCGTTCCAGCAGGGCGGCGTAGAGGGTCAGCCCTGGCCCGAAGGCCAGCATCACCACCCGGCGTGGTGCCGGTGCCGACCGGAACAGGCGGTCGAGGATCAACAACACCGTCGGCGAGGAACAGTTGCCGTGGTCGTTGAGCGTCTCCCGGGACGCCGCCAACGCCTCCGGCGCCAGCCCCAACTCACGCTCCACCACGTTGAGGATGCGTGGACCACCCGGGTGCACGGCCCAGCCGTCCACCTCCGACCGGCGGGTGCCGTGCCGGGCCAGCACCTCGTCCACCAGCCCTCGGACGTGCGCCGACAGCACCTGAGGCACCTTCGGCGACAGTCCCATCCGGAAACCGGTGTCGGTCACCTCCCAGGTCATGTGGTCGGCGGTGGAGGTGTCGGTCACCGAGGCGACCTCGCGTACGGCGTACCCCCGCCCGCCGGGAACGACCGCCGCGGCGACGGCGGCATCGGAGAAGAGCGCGTGGGAGACGATCTGCTGGGTGTCCATCCGGGCCGAGGAGGGTTGCAGGTGCAGGCTGGTCAGCTCGGCACAGAGCAGCAGCGCGGGACGCCCCCGCGCTGTGACGAAGTCACCCACCGCGCCCAGCCCCGGCAGCGCCGCATAGCAGCCCATGTGACCGACGAACATCCGCTGGGTCGTCGCGGCCATGCCCAGATCCCGGGCGAGCAGGATGTCCAGCCCCGGGGTCGCGTACCCGGTGCACGAGCACACCACGAAGAGTCCGACGTCACGGGCGTCCAGCCCGGCGGCGGTCAACGCCCGGCCGACCGCCTCCTTACCCAGCGGCAACGCCTCGACCTGGTAACGGAGCATCCGTCGCTCGGTCGGCCAGTCGGAGACGTCCTCAAGCAACGGGTTGACCGCTGCCTGCCGCCGGGTCACGCCGGAGTGCGCGAATATCCGCTCGGCCAACGCGCGGGTGGAGCCGGAGAAGTGCTGGGAGAAGAACTTCTCCCACAACTCCTGCTGGTCAGCCGAGGGCGGATGGGCCGTGCCCAGGCCCGCGATCACCGGTACGGACACGGTCCCACCTTCCTCTCGCAAGCTCACATCTGACGCTCGCCAGTCCCGCCCCCGGTCACGACCGCAGGGCCGACAGGCTCATTCCCTCACGCTCACCAACGAGGACTCGTTCCGTCACGGTCCGGGTCACCGCCGAGTGTGGCGATGCCGAGCCAGTCGGCACAGACGTCGGAGGTGGCCGGGTGCAGCGACCCGCAACGAGCATCGCGGTACAGGCGTTCCAGCGGATGGCCCCGTCGGGTGGCGGAGGTGCCGGCCGCCTCCAGCATGGAGGCTGCCACCTCCGCCGCGGTCGTACCGGCCAGCAGCTTCGCCCGCCACACCCACCTGTTGGTCTCCTCGTCGCCCGGCGCCTCGTCCACCCGTCGGGCCGCCTCGGCGACCACCAGCTCCGCCGCCGCCACCGCGGCGTCGGCGCGACCCAGCCGGGCGCGTACCGCCGGCAGCCCGGCGAGGTTCCGGGCGTTCAGGTGTTCCGCGGCCGCGTCGATCGCCGCCCTGGCCACCCCCACGTAGACGGCCGCGTAGCTGGCCACCAGCCAGTGCGGCATGAGCTGGGCCACCACCAGGGCCAGCCCTTCGACCCCGCCGAGCAGCCGGTCGGTCCCGACGGTCACGTCGAGGTGCAGGTCGTGCGAGGCGGTGGCGCGCATGCCGAGGGCGTCCCAGGTCGGCTCGACGGTCAGGCCCTCGCCGGCCGGAACCAGGAACTGCGAGACCACCGACGGGTCGGCGGCGCTGCGGGCCGCCACCAGGTAACCGTCGGCGTGACCGGCACCGGAGCAGAAGGTCTTGCTGCCCTTGATCCGCCAGCCGCCGTCGACAGGTTCGTAGACCGTGGCGAGCTGGGACAGCCGGGCACCCGCGCCCCGCTCGCTCATCGCGACCGCGTACCACGCCCCGTCGGCCGCCGCCCGCAACAGGCGGTCGCGGGCAGCCAGTGCCTCCGCCGGTACGCCGAGCGCCTCGGCCAGTTCCTCGGTGACCGCGCCGAGCGCCCCGGTGACCGAGGCGTGCATGTTGAACACCAGCGCGGTGGCGCCGTTGCCCCGGGCCAGTTCGGTGGCGACAGCCGCGTACGCCGCGAAGGTGGCCCCGGTGCCACCCAGCTCGGCGGGAACCATCAGCCCGAACAGTCCCGCCTCTCGCAGGTCGGTGAAGTCGTCGACCGGAAACGAGCCGTCCCGGTCGTGGGCGGCGGCCCGCGCCGCCAGCCGGGGCGCCAGCCGCCGGGCCGCCGACGCCGCTCCACTGCGCTCGGTCATGGATGGAACCCCCTCTTCGGCCATTGCCATACCCTCACCTGGATCAGCTATCCGTCGCGCGCACCCCACGGCCCTGGTAGAGCACGGCCCTCGACCCGGTCGGCACGATGCGCGGTGCCTGAGCGGGCGGCGTCGGGGCACCCGTGGCCTGCCGGAGCAGCCACCGCAGCAGCCCCGGCACCCCTGGCCGGACACCACGGACCCGCAGGTCGACGCCGTGTCGGGCGCTTTCGGCGACCAGCTCGCGATCGTCCACGAACAACCGAGGATCGTGGATGCCACGCGGCACGGTGGGCAGACGTTCGGCGACTCGGACCGCGACCAGCCGGGCCAGCGCGGTGTCGTTGAGGGTGTCCAGCACCAGCAGGCCGCCCGGCCGCAGCAGGCGACACGCCTCGGCCACCGCCGCCCGCCAGTCCGGGACGTGCTCCAGCAACTCGCCGGCGGCGACCACGTCGGCGCAGCCGTCCACGAGCGGTACCGCCGTGGCGTCGCCGTTGACCGCCGTCACGCCGTGCGCCGCCGCCTGCGCCAGTGCCGAGCGGGTGAGGTCCACCCCCACGTGTCGGTAGCCCTTCCCGGCCAGGTGGGGGGCGAGCAGCCCCGCCCCGCAGCCCAGGTCGACCAGGAGCGCGCCCGGTCGCGTCGCCGGGGGCACCAGCGCGGCCCGCGCCCGGGCCAGCCAGTGCAGCATGGCGAACACGCCGTCTGGCCGCCACCACTCGTCCGCCAGGTCGTCGTACTGGCGCGGATCGTTGCGGGGCAGCACGCGGCCGACGTCACGCATGGCAACGAGCGTGGCACGACTCCCCGGTAACGACCAGACTTCCGTTATGTCGTCGACGGTGTTAGGGCTGGTCAGAGCGAGCCATCCGGAACCGACCGCGGCGGTCACCACAGTGGCCGGTCTGCTCGCCGTCGGTGTCGGGCATCCACCCGGCGGCGTGGTCGCGGTGGTGCTCACCGTGGCTGCCAGCCAGTTCACCGTCGGGTGGACCAACGACCTGCTCGACGCGGACCGGGACGCCGCGGTCGGACGTACCGACAAGCCGTTGGCCGCCGGCGCGCTGAGCCGGCGTACCGTCGCGGTGGCCGCCGCCGTGGCAGCCACCGCGACCGTGGCGCTGGCGCTGACCACCAACCCGACGGCGGCGATCTGCGCCACCGTCGCTCTGGTCTCGGCGTTGCTCTACGACTGGCCGCTGAAGTCCACCCCGATCTCGGTGCTGCCGTACGCGATCTCCTTCGGCGCGCTGCCCGCCTTCGTGGTGCTGGCACTGCCCGACGCTCCGCCGCCCCCGGTCTGGCTGGTGGTCGCGGCGGCGTTGCTCGGCGCGGGGGCCCATTTCGCAAACGTGCTGCCCGACTTCGTCGACGACGCCCGGACCGGGGTCCGTGGGCTGCCGCACCGGCTCGGTGCGACGGGCAGCCGGGCGGCGGCCGTCGGGCTGCTGATCGCGGCGACCGTCACGCTGGTGCTCGGGCCGCCCGGGCCGCCGACGGGCGTGGGTCTCGCGGCGGTCGGCGCCACCATCGTGATCTTCATCGTGGCCTGGTACGCGGGCCGGGCCGGGAACACCGCCGGAGCCCGGCCGGTGGCCGCCTTCCGGGCGGTGCTCCTGGTCGCCCTGATCGACGTCGCCCTGCTGGTCACGAACGGTCGGCTCGGCTGAGTCTCCCCCCGGCAGGTGGTCGCACCGGGTCGGCGTGCGGGCCACGATCAGCTCCAACTACCCTGGAGCCCGGTCTGCGCGGGCATGGCCAGCGGTTCCGGCGGGTAGGCCGGGTGTGATCGTGACGAGGAGGACCGACGTGAGGCGCTCGATCAGGGGTTCCCGGCGGGCTGCCGTGCTGCTGCCCGGGATCGCGGCGGCAGCCGGGCTGCTGCTGTCCGGATGCGGCGCCGGCCAGATCTCCGAGACGGCCAACAAGGTGCCGTCGGTCCAGGGCGCCAACCTCGCGGCCGGCGACGGGAAGTACGCCGTACGCGGTGCCCTGGTCGCCTATCCCGGTGTCGAGGGCTACCAGGCCGGCGACAACGCCCTGCTCAACGTCGTCCTCTACAACGACTCGGCGGACCCGGTGACGGTGACGGTCACCTCGTCGGACGCCCGCGAGGTGGTGCTCACCTCGGTCGCCGCCGCGACCAGCCCATCACCCACCGCGTCCCCGTCGCCGACCGCGTCCCCGTCAGCGGAGCAGTCCCCGGAGGGCTCCCCCTCACCGGACAACTCCGCTTCGCCGGACAACTCGCCCTCGCCGGACGAATCTCCGTCGCCCAGCCCGACCGAATCGCCCTCGGCCGGTCCGGCCCGGATCGAGATCCCCCCGCTGAGCTACGTGCAGCTCAACACCGAGGGTGAGCAGGTGCTTCAGCTCGTCGGGCTGAACGAGGCCCTGCTCGCCGGCCAGAACGTCACGCTGACCTTCGACTTCGGCGGCGAGACGGTCACCAGCCCCGCACCGATCGCCGTTCCGCTCACCCCCGCGCCCGAGCCGTCGCCGATCATCGAGCGGCACACCGGGTACGAGGGCGAAGGCGGCCACTGAGCCCGACCGACCGGCGTCGCGTACCGCGACCGAACCGGTCCAGGTGATTTCCGAGGGCGCCGTCGGCGTGGTGTAGCCATGCCGACGGCGCCCTCGTCGTACCCGGGGGTTAGCGTCGGTCGGGTGAGCATCTCCCGATCGACCCCGTCCCGGGCGAGCACCGGCTCGCGCGGTCGCGCCGCCGCTCGCGAGCCGCGGCCCGCGTACGAGTGCGACGCCTGCGGACACCAGCCACCGAAGTGGGTGGGCCGCTGTCCCGAGTGCGGCGAGTGGGGCTCCGTGGTCGAATGCACGATCACCGGCCCGACCGTCTCGGGTCGGGTGGTGAGTTCCCGGATGCCCGCCGAGCCCGCCCGGCCCATCGCCACCATCAGCGCGGCACCGGCCCGGGCCCGGCCCACCGGAGTCGGCGAGCTGGACCGCGTCCTCGGTGGCGGCCTGGTCCCCGGTGCCGTGGTGCTGCTCGCCGGTGAGCCGGGGGTGGGCAAGTCGACTCTGCTGCTCGACGTCGCCCAGCAGTGGGCCGCCGGAGCGGGCAGCCCGTCGCTTGTGGTGAGCGGTGAGGAGTCGGTCAGCCAGGTGCGGCTGCGGGCGGAGCGCATGGGCACCCTGCACGACCAGCTCTTCCTGGCCGCCGAGAGTGACCTCGCGGCGGTGCTCGGCCATCTGGACGCGGTCAAGCCCGGCCTGCTCGTGCTCGACTCGGTACAGACCATCTCGACCACCGGCACCGAAGGCGTGCCCGGCGGGGTGACCCAGGTCCGGGCAGTCACCGCCGCCCTGGTCGCGGTCGCCAAGGAACGCGGGGTCGCCACCGTGCTGGTCGGCCACGTCACCAAGGACGGACAGGTCGCTGGTCCTCGGGTGCTTGAGCATCTGGTCGACGTGGTGCTGCACTTCGAGGGTGACAAGCACTCGTCGCTGCGGATGGTGCGCGGGGTCAAGAACCGGTTCGGCGCCGCCGACGAGGTCGGCTGCTTCGAGATGCACGAGGGCGGCATCAGCAGCCTCGCCGACCCCTCCGGGCTGTTCCTGACCCGTTACTCCGAGCCGGTCCCGGGCACCTGTGTGACGGTAGCGATGGAGGGCCGCCGGGCGTTGCTCACCGAGGTGCAGGCCCTGATCGGTGCCACCGTGGCCGGGTCGCCCCGGCGTACCGTCTCCGGGCTGGACTCCGCCCGGCTGGCGATGGTGCTGGCGGTGCTCCAACGCCGGACCGAACGGCTCACTCTGCACGACCGGGAGGTCTTCGCGGCCACCGTGGGCGGCATCCGGGTGGTGGAGCCCGCAGCCGACCTCGCGGTCGCCCTCGCCGTCGCCTCGGGAGGGCTCAACCTGGCGATCGCCCCGCACCTGGTGGCGATCGGCGAGGTCGGTCTCACCGGCGAGGTGCGCCGGGTGGGCGCGGTGCCGCGCCGGTTGGCCGAGGCCGCCCGGCTCGGCTTCCGGCTGGCCCTCGTGCCGCCCGGTTGCGGGCCCACCAGCGCCGGTGCCGGTCCGGAGCAGATGCGCGTGATCGAGGTCACCGACGTCCGCTCGGCGTTGCAGGCCGCCGCGCGGGCGTCGGCGGAGTGAGCCGTCCACCGGTCGGGTCGGGCAGGGCGGGCGGAATCGTGACACATCACAGTAACCGCGAGAGCACCCACCGCACGGCAGTCCGTAGACTGTGCCCGTGCCGATCGACCGCGATACCACCAAGCCAGCCGGCGCGACGCCCCACGCCCGCACCGCTGCCGTGGGCTCGCCCGCCCGACCCATCAGCGTGAGCGTGACCGGGGGCGGCGTCGTCGGCGACCCGCTGCGCGCCAACCTTGCCCTGATGGCGCCGGGCACCGCACTACGTGACGGGTTGGAGCGGATCCTGCGGGGTCGGACGGGTGCGCTGATCGTCCTGGGCTACGACAAGGTGGTCGAAGGGCTCTGCACGGGTGGCTTTCCGCTGGACGTCGAGTTTTCGGCGACCCGAGTCCGGGAGCTGTGCAAGATGGACGGCGCGGTGGTGCTCTCCAGCGACGGCACCCGGATCGTCCGGGCGGCGGTTCACCTGATGCCCGATCCGACGATCCCGACCGAGGAGTCCGGCACCCGGCACCGCACCGCGGAGCGGGTGGCCCGGCAGACCGGCTACCCGGTCATCTCGGTCAGCCAGTCCATGCGCATCATCAGCCTCTACGTCAACGGTCAGCGGCACGTGCTGGACGACTCGGCGGCGATTCTCTCCCGTGCGAACCAGGCGCTGGCCACCTTGGAGCGGTACAAACTCCGCCTCGACGAGGTCTCCGGCACCCTGTCCGCCCTGGAGATCGAGGATCTGGTCACCGTACGCGACGCGGTGGCCGTGGTGCAGCGCCTGGAGATGGTCCGGCGGATCGCCGACGAGATCGCCGGCTACGTGGTCGAGTTGGGCACCGACGGGCGGTTGCTCGCCCTTCAGCTGGACGAGTTGATGGCCGGCGTCGACGCTGACCGCACCCTGGTCATTCGGGACTACCTGCCCACCGGTCGCAAGTCCCGGACCCTTGACGAGGCGCTTGTCGAGCTGGATCTGCTCAGCGCCACCGAGCTGATCGACCTGGTCTCGGTCGCCAAGGCGATCGGCTACCCGGCCGCCTCGGACGCTTTGGACGCGGCGGTCAGCCCGCGCGGCTTCCGGCTGCTGGCGAAGGTGCCCCGCCTTCCGGTGGCCGTGGTCGACCGGCTGGTGTTGCACTTCGGCAGCCTGCAACGGCTGCTCGGTGCCACGGTGGAAGACCTGCAAGCGGTCGACGGCGTCGGTGACGCCCGGGCCCGGGGCGTACGCGAGGGGCTGTCGCGGCTGGCCGAGGCGTCCATCCTGGAACGCTACGTCTAGGCCTGCGTCGAAGTCCTCGGTCGTCCCCGCGGCTCGGCCGGCGATCCGGCCGAGCGACCCGAGCGCCGACTACTTGAGGACCAGCTTCGCGGGTTGGCTCAGCTTGGTGCCCACCCGGGCGAAGACCTGGTACGTCCCGGCCGGCACGGCCGGCCCGTTGGCCACGCCGTCGGCGCACCGGCTGCTGTCCCTGCCGTTCCAGTTCACCTGGTAGGAGCGTTCGAAGCCGGGGGTGAAGGACTGCACGTCCGACCCGGCGGCTGTGCCACAGGTGTCCGAGGACCAGACCACCTCGGCCCCGGCCTTGATGTACAACTCCTGGGCGGTCGCGCCGACGTCTCGGCTGCACGTCCGGTCGGACCGGTTACGGATCTTCAGGTTCAGGTCGACGTGGGCCCCTGAGGCGGCCTGCGCCGGCAGCGCCACGGCGGTGACCGAGAGTTCGGTGTCCGCACAGTTGCCTTCGTCTGCGACCGGATCTACCGCTGGCGGGTCGTTGCTGAGGCTCGGCTCGTTCTCCGGGGCGGACGGCTCGGCACCGTCCCCGGGATCGGCGGGGTCGGCACCGGCGTCACCGGACGGCGGCGCACCGGTCTGCGGCGTCAGCACCGACCCGGTCGGGTCCGGCGTGCCGGTCGCCACGCCCGAGTCGGGTTGTCCCTCGCCGGTCGGGTCGTTGCCTCCGGTGGGCCCGTTACACGAATAGAACAGGACAATCAGGAAGAGCAGCACCGCACCGAGCACGACGGCGCGACGCCGCCAGTACACGGTGGGAGGCAGGGGGCCGACCGTCAGACGCATGATGCCCCCACCGTAGCGGCGGCGCGTGCGGCGGACGTCAGCGACGCGCCGTGACTCCCCCGTCCCATCGGATCCGACCCTCCATTCACGACGGTACGCACCGACGGCAGTCACTCAGCGCGACCGTCCGGCTCGACTCAGAGGTAGACCTTCCGCTGGTAGATCGCGTGCGCGCCGGCCACCCGGTCCAGAAAGAGCAGGCCAGCGCAGTGGTCGATCTCGTGCTGCAGGGCGCGCGCCTCGAAACCGTCAGTCACCAGGCGTACGGTTTCGCCGCTGCCGGGCAGCGCCCCTTCCACCACCAGCCGGCTCGCGCGCTTCACGTCGCCGGTCAGGTCCGGCACCGACATACACCCTTCCCGACCTGCCTTCCACCTGGTGGCTTCGACGACCCGGGCGTTGCAGAGCACGAAGACGCCGTGCCCGGTGACCGTCTTCGGATGCCCGGTGACGTCCACCGCGAAGAGTTGGGCGCTCACCCCGACCTGCGGGGCGGCCAGGCCCACGCAGCCGGGCGAGACCCGCATGGTGGCGATCAGGTCGGCGGCCAGCTGCACCGTCTCGTCGGCGGTCGGGTCGACCTCCCCTCCCGGCCGGCTGAGCACCGGGTCCGGGGCGGAGACCACCGGGATGACCCGCCCAGCGCCAAGTGTCTCGGGTGCCCAGTCGCCGAGACCCACGTACGCGTCGGCCTGCGGGTCCGGGTTCGACACGTCCGGCGCGCCGCTCACAGCAGATCCGGTTCGGCGGGCCGGAGGGTCACCTCGACGCCGAGACCGGCGGCTGCCTCCGCGAGCCGGCCGCCGAGCGCGTCGGCGGTACCGGGGGGCAGTTCCACCTCGGCCACCACCACGTAGAGCGTCCCCGCCAAACGGGTGCTCAGGTCGGTGACGTTGCCGCCGGCCTCGGCCAGCACCCGGGTCATCGCGGCCACGATGCCCATCCGGTCGGCCCCGTGCACCGCCATCACGTAGGGTTCGCCGGCCGGTGCCGTCTCGCCGTCAGGCGTCACCGCGCGTACTGTCGCCAGCAGTTGGCCGTCGGCGGCCAGCGGCGCCAACGCGGTCTCGACCTCGGCGGCGGCCGGGCCGACACAGATCAGGGTCATCGCGAAGTGTCCCCGCAGGCGGGTCATGGTGCTGTCGGTGAGGTTGGCGCCGAGCCGGGCGAGCACCTCGGCGACGTCAGCCACGATGCCGGGCCGGTCCCGGCCGATGACGGTGATCGCAAGCTCGTTCATCCGGGCATTCTGCCCGACCGGCACCCGCCGCCGGCGTCGGCCCGCCGACCGTCCGAACGGCGGGATCGGCGTGCGTGACATCATCGGCGACGCGATGACAGAACCCACATTCGCCGGCCGGGTGAGCCGGTGGTACGAGCAGCACGCGCGGGACCTGCCGTGGCGCCGGCCCGAGACGAGCCCCTGGGCGATCCTGGTCAGCGAGGTCATGCTTCAGCAGACCCCGGTCGTCCGGGTGGTACCGCCCTGGCAGGCGTGGCTGGAGCGCTGGCCGACGCCGGCCGCCCTGGCCGGGTCCAGCCCGGCCGAGGCGATCCGCATGTGGGGACGGCTCGGCTATCCCCGTCGAGCGGTCCGGCTGCACGAGTGCGCGGTGGCCATCGT
Organism: Verrucosispora sp. WMMD703; assembly: GCF_049178935.1. Lineage (NCBI taxonomy): Bacteria > Bacillati > Actinomycetota > Actinomycetes > Micromonosporales > Micromonosporaceae > Micromonospora > Verrucosispora sp. WMMD703. The sequence continues at coordinate 6,275,415 of NZ_JBMHMM010000004.1, forward strand.
GGAGCGGCACGGCGGTGTGGTGCCGGACCGGTTGGAGCAACTGCTCGCCCTGCCCGGCGTCGGCACGTACACCGCCCGGGCGGTCGCTGCCTTCGCGTACGGCCAGCGTCACCCGGTGGTCGACACGAACGTACGTCGGGTGGTGTGCCGGGCGGTGGCCGGCGAACCGGATGCCGGCCCGACCACCCGCCCCGCCGATCTGGTCGCCACCGAGGAGCTGCTGCCCGCCGAACCGGCTGCGGCGGCCCTGGCCAGCGCCGCCATCATGGAGTTGGGGGCGGTCGTCTGCACCGCCCGGTCGCCTCGCTGCGAGGCGTGCCCCGTCGAGTCGACCTGCGCCTGGCGGGCCTCGGGACGCCCCGCTCCAGCCGGTCCGACCCGCCGCCCGCAACGGTACGCGGGCACCGACCGCCAGGTACGCGGACTGCTGCTCGGAGTGCTCCGGGAGGCTACCGGCCCAGTGCCGCATCAACGCCTGGACCAGGTGTGGGTGGACGACGTGCAGCGCGCTCGGGCACTCGCCGGCCTGGTCGACGACGGTCTGGTCGAGCCGGTCGGTGAGACGTCGTTCCGGTTGATCGGCGACGGCCCTCCGGCACCGGTGGCCGGTTGAGAACGTGTTCGAGGGCCGGCCCCGATCGGGGCCGGCCCTCGGCATCTGTCGGTTGGATCAGGCGGAATAGCCCCGGCTGGCGATCCAGTCGGCCAGCGCGTCGGTGCTGATCCAGTACTCGGCCCGGGCGGCGTCTGCCGAGTCGGCGATCTTCATCTGGTCGCCGCCGTCGCGGTAACCGGTCACCGCGATGTAGTGCCCACCATCGAAGGTGTGGCTGCCCCCGTCGAGGTCGGTCGCGGTGCCCACGACGTTGGCCACCACGCCCCGGCCGCTGTCGACGGCACGGACGACGTCTTCCCGTAGCCGGTCGGTCTCCGCTCGGTCGGCGGCCTGGCCCGGGATCTCCACCGTGCGGTAGACATCCTCACCGGCCTTCCGGTTGAGGGCCTCGGTGATCAGGAAGGCCGAGTCGGTGCCCCGCTCGGTGGTGCCCATCTCGCGGGCCAGGTCATCCTGGGAGACGTCCTTGTTGAGGATGCTCAGGGTGTTACGGACCGCTGCCGGACCGCAGTAGTAGAAGTTCGGCTGGGCCTCGTAGCGCACCTTCAACTGCCGCTCACCCTTGCCGTGCCCCCGCTCGGTCACGGCGGCCAGCGGGTCGGAACTCGGCGGGGCAGCGGTCGCGCTCACCGGGCCGGCGATCATCCCACCGGCGCAGACGGCACCGGCGGCGGTCAGGGCAGCCTTGCGGATCGAACTAGTCATGATCGTTTGCCTTCCGTCTCGGGGGATCGACACGACACCAGGAGATGGGAGGTTGCGAGTACCGCGTCGGATGGAGGCGGCGCGGTGCGCCTGCTCCGGGTCTGCAACGACCTCGTCGGGCCCGGCATTTCCGGGTCGGGCCGGCCGGGGTGGCCGTCGCGGTTACTCCCGGTACAACGACTCCCAGGAGCGGTCCATGCCCCGGCAAACCGTGACCGCCGTCACGACAAAGACCCACAAAGCGGACATCCGGCTATGGGGGCGGCTTACGCCTTGACCAGCACAAACGACGGCGGCCCGGTGGCATTTCGCCACCGGGCCGCCGTTTGCTTCGGCTGACGACCTTACTCGTCCGCGCCCGCCGCAGCCGTCCTGCCGCCGAGGTCGGCCGGCACGGCGTCCGGCACCTCCACCGGGCGGTCGGACCCCTTGAAGACGAGCTTGGATTTGTCGATGTCGTTGGGGTCGCCTTCGCAGTCGACCACGACGATCTGTCCCGGGGTCAGTTCGTTGAACAGGATCCGTTCGGAGAGGTTGTCCTCGATGTCGCGTTGGATGGTGCGGCGTAGCGGGCGGGCGCCGAGTACCGGGTCGAAGCCCTTCGCCGCGAGGTACTTCTTGGCGTTGTCGGTCAGTTCCAGACCCATGTCCTTGTTGCGCAGCTGCGTCTCGATGCGGGAGATCATGATGTCGACGATCGAGAGGATCTCGTTCTGCCGCAGCTGGTGGAAGACGATGGTGTCGTCGATGCGGTTGAGGAACTCGGGCCGGAAGTGCTGCTTGAGTTCGTCGTTGACCTTCTGCTTCATCCGGTCGTAGTTCGACTCGGAGTCCTCCGAGGCCTGGAAGCCCAGCGACACCGCCTTGGCGACGTCACGGGTGCCGAGGTTGGTGGTCAGGATGATGACCGTGTTCTTGAAGTCCACGATCCGGCCCTGACCGTCGGTGAGCCTGCCGTCCTCCAGGATCTGCAACAGCGTGTTGAACACGTCCGGGTGGGCCTTCTCGATCTCGTCGAACAGCACCACGCTGAACGGCCGGCGCCGCACCTTCTCGGTCAGCTGCCCACCCTCGTCGTAGCCGACGTAGCCGGGAGGGGCACCGACGAGCCGGGACACCGTGTACCGGTCGTGGAACTCCGACATGTCCAACTGGATCAGCGCGTCCTCGGACCCGAACAGGAACTCCGCGAGCGCCTTGGACAGCTCGGTCTTACCCACACCCGACGGGCCGGCGAAGATGAACGACCCCGACGGACGCTTCGGGTCCTTCAACCCCGCCCTCGTGCGGCGGATCGCCTTCGACACCGCCTTGACCGCGTCTTCCTGCCCGATGACGCGCTTGTGCAGCTCGTCCTCCATGCGCAGCAGACGCGAGGTCTCCTCCTCGGTCAACTTGTAGACCGGAATACCGGTCCAGTTGCCCAGCACCTCAGCGATCTGCTCGTCATCGACCTCCGAGACGACGTCCAGGTCACCGGCCTTCCACTCCTTCTCCCGCTGCGCCTTCTGACCCAGCAGCTGCTTCTCGGTGTCCCGCAGCTGCGCGGCCCGCTCGAAGTCCTGCGCGTCGATCGCGGACTCCTTGTCCCGACGCACCTGCGCGATCCGCTCATCAAAGTCCCGCAGGTCCGGCGGCGCCGTCATCCGACGGATCCGCATCCGCGCACCCGCCTCATCGATCAGGTCGATCGCCTTGTCCGGCAGGAACCGATCAGAGATGTACCGATCGGCAAGCGTCGCCGCCGCCACCAAAGCCGCGTCGGTGATGGAGACGCGGTGGTGCGCCTCGTACCGGTCCCGCAGACCCTTCAAAATCTCGATGGTGTGCGCCAGCGACGGCTCACCCACCTGGATCGGCTGGAACCGCCGCTCCAACGCGGCGTCCTTCTCCAGGTGCTTGCGGTACTCGTCGAGGGTGGTCGCGCCGATGGTCTGCAACTCACCCCGCGCCAGCATCGGCTTCAAAATGCTCGCCGCGTCGATCGCACCCTCCGCCGCGCCCGCACCCACGAGGGTGTGAATCTCGTCGATGAACAGGATGATGTCGCCCCGGGTGCGGATCTCCTTCAGCACCTTCTTCAGACGCTCCTCGAAATCACCCCGATACCGGGAACCCGCCACCAACGCACCCAGGTCGAGCGTGTAGAGCTGCTTGTCCTTCAGCGTCTCCGGCACCTCACCCTTGATGATCTTCTGGGACAGGCCCTCCACCACGGCGGTCTTACCCACACCCGGCTCACCGATCAGCACCGGGTTGTTCTTGGTGCGGCGGGACAGCACCTGCATGACCCGCTCGATCTCCTTCTCGCGCCCGATCACCGGGTCGAGCTTGCCCTCCCGAGCCGCCTGAGTCAGGTTCCGACCGAACTGGTCCAACACCAGACTCGTCGACGGCGCGGCCTCACCCGGGGCGGCACCAGCGGCAGCCGGCTCCTTACCCTGATAGCCCGACAGCAGCTGGATCACCTGCTGACGCACCCGGTTCAGATCCGCGCCCAACTTCACCAGCACCTGCGCGGCGACACCCTCACCCTCACGGATCAAACCCAGCAGGATGTGCTCCGTGCCGATGTAGTTATGCCCGAGCTGCAACGCCTCCCGCAACGACAGCTCCAACACCTTCTTGGCCCGCGGCGTGAACGGAATATGCCCGCTCGGCGCCTGCTGACCCTGACCAATGATCTCCTCCACCTGCTGACGCACGCCCTCCAGAGAGATCCCCAGACTCTCCAAAGCCTTCGCCGCGACACCCTCACCCTCATGGATCAGGCCCAACAGGATGTGTTCCGTACCGATGTAGTTGTGATTGAGCATCCGGGCCTCTTCCTGGGCCAGGACGACAACCCGTCGCGCTCGGTCGGTGAACCGCTCGAACATGCCCTCGTGCTCCTCACGTGCCGTGCGCACTCGATCTTGGTGGTCAAGACTCTCGGCGGGGCCGGATACGCGAGCGCCCGGGACGGGCGTCCGCGCCTCATTACTCTATCGCCGCGAGCCGACTCGGCTGACCTCGTGTGTCTGCGTCGTAGGCCCGGTACGCGTCGTTTTGCACAACCATCCACGCTCAACGGGTGTTCCGGGCATGGTCTGTGTACGCGCAGAGCGAAATTCGGCCCGCTGGCCGGGACCTCCGGGAACGCCGCACGGGGGCGCCCCGGCCCGGGGACGGCACCGCCACGGCACCATCCACAGGTTGTGGACAAGACATCCACCGGCTGTGGACAACGCGCGGTACGCCCCGAATAGTCCCGCGACGACGACGCCGGCCCGGAGACGCTCTCCGGGCCGGCGTCGTGCTCACTCCTGGTGCCTGGTCTCAGTGACCGGCCTTCGAGTGGTACTCGTCGACGATCTCCTGAGGGATCCGGCCTCGGTCCGAGATGTCCTTGCCCGCCTTGCGCGCCCAGGCCCGGATGGCCTTGTTCTGCTCGCGGTCGGCGGTCGCGCCACCGCGACCACGGGCGGCCCGACCACCGACGACGACACCGCCGCGACCGACCTTGGTGCCGTGAGCGATGTACGGGGCGAATACCTCGCGCAATTTCTCAGCGTTCGAACCTGACAGGTCGATCTCATACTGAACACCGTCGAGCGCGAACTTGACGGTCTCGTCCGCGTCCCCGCCGTCCAGGTCATCGACCAGCTTGTGAATGATCTGCTTGGCCATGCCACATTCCTTTCGAGCAGGGCTGATCCTGCCAACTGCACAAGCACAATAACCCGTCAGATGCTTGCCGCGTCAATAGGATGCGGTAACGAGGCGGTAAGTTTTCGTACGACTACTCGGGGCGAACCAAGGGGAAGAGGATGGTTTCCCGAATTCCCAGGCCGGTCAGCGCCATCAGGAGACGGTCGATTCCCATTCCCATGCCACCGGCCGGCGGCATTCCATACTCCATCGCCCGGAGAAAGTCCTCGTCCAGTCGCATCGCCTCGTCGTCGCCCCGAGCGGCCAACCGCGCCTGGGCCATCAGTCGTTCCCGCTGCACCACGGGGTCGACCAGCTCGGAGTACGCGGTGCCCAGTTCGAAACCGAGCACGTACAGGTCCCACTTCTCCGCCAGGCCCGGCTCGCTGCGATGGGAGCGGGTCAGCGGACTGGTCTCCTCCGGGTAGTCGCGCACGAAGGTGGGTGCTTCCAGGCCGGGTACGACCAGTTCCTCGAACAGTTCCTCGGCGAGCTTGCCCGGGCCCCACTTCGGGTCGACGGCCAGGCCCACCTTGTCGGCGTACTCAACCAGGCGCGCCCGCTCGGTGTGGACCGTGACCTCCTCACCCAGCGCCTCGGAAAGCACACCGAAGAGAGTGACCGAACGCCACTCGCCACCGAGGTCGAACTCCCGACCGTCGGCGTGGGTGACCACCGTCGATCCGGAGACCGCGATCGCCGCCCGCTGGACGAGATTGCGGGTCAACTCGGCCATCGTGTCGTAGTCGCCGTACGCCTCGTACGCCTCCAGCATGGCGAACTCGGGCGAGTGCGAAGAGTCGATGCCCTCATTACGGAAGTTGCGGTTGATCTCGAAGACCCGCTCGACCCCGCCGACCACGGCACGCTTCAAAAACAGTTCCGGCGCGATTCGGAGATACAGATCGGTGTTGAGCGCATTGCTGTGGGTCACGAAAGGCCGGGCCGCCGCACCACCATGCAGCAACTGCAACATCGGGGTCTCCACCTCAAGGTAACCCTCGGCGTGCAACGAATCGCGCAGACTGCGCAACGTGGCCGCCCGAGTACGCACCATCTGCCGCGCCTGCGGACGGACGACCAGATCGACGTAGCGCTGCCGGACCCGGGCCTCCTCGCTGAGCGGCTTGTGCGCCACCGGCAGGGGGCGCAGCGCCTTGGCGGTGACCGCCCACTGCTCGGCCAGCACCGACAGCTCACCCCGACGGCTGGTGATCACCTCTCCGGTGACCCCGACGTGGTCACCGAGATCCACCAGGCGCTTCCAGGCTTCCAGCCGATCCGCGCCGACCCGGTCCAGCGACAGCATGGCCTGCAGTTCGGTACCGTCACCGTCGCGCAAGGTAGCGAAGCAGAGCTTGCCGGTGTTCCGTACGAAGATCACCCGGCCGGTGACCGAGACCCGGTCGCCGGTGGCGGTGTCCGTCGGCAGGTCCGCGTATCGCTCGCGCAGCTGGCTCAGCGTGCTGGTACGCGGGTAGCCGATCGGATAGGGCTGCACACCGTCGGCGAGCATCCGGTCCCGCTTCTCCCGGCGGACCTTCATCTGCTCGGGAAGGTCGTCGGCGGGGTCGACTGGCACGGGGCTCTGTTGGGTCACGGCACGCTTCCTCAGCGGGAGAATTCGGGCGGGGTCAAGCCCCGAGCGTACTCAAACGCCCCGGGGACCGTTACTGGATAGCCTGCCGGTCATGACCGACCCCACCCAGGCCCTCTCCTTCGGCACCGCCGCCGCCGACTACGACCGCTACCGTCCCCGCTATCCACCGGCGGCGCTGCGCTGGGCGCTCGCCGGCATCGACGCTCCCGCGCAACTTGTCGATCTGGGTGCCGGGACCGGCATCCTGGCGCGTGGGCTGCTCGCCCTGGGGCACCGGGTGACCGCCGTCGAGCCCGACCCCGCGATGCGGGCCCAGTTGACGTCGCTCGACGGCGACCCGCTCGCCCTGGCCGGCAGCGCCGAGGCGATGTCGCTGCCCGACGGGTACGCCGACGCCGTGCTCACCGGTCAGGCGTACCACTGGTTCGACCGGCCACGGGCGCACGCGGAGATCGCCCGGGTGCTGCGGCCCGGCGGGGTCTTCGCGCCGGTGTGGAACCTGCGGGACGACGCGTGCGCCTGGGTGACCGAGCTGAGCCGAATCGCCGAGATCGGCGACACCGTCGAGTATCTACGGCAGAGCGTGACCGACTTCGGCGACTCCTTCACCAGCCCGGAGTGGGCCGAGTTCACCCACACCACCACGCTGACCCCCGACGAACTGCTCGGCCTGGTCCGCACCCGCTCCCACTACCTCACCGCCGCCCCTGACCGACGCGCCGAGGTCGACCGTGAGGTCCGCACCCTCCTACACACCCACCCCGACCTGGCCGGCCAGGAAACCGTCACCCTCCCGTACACCACCCTCGTAGCCCGCGCCCGGAAGATCTGAACCAACCCACGCACCAGCACCGCACCAGACCGCGACAGACGGACGAACCCCCACCACCACAGCCCCCACCCGCCAGCGGACGGATGACGCGTACCCACCGAAGGGTTCCGGGCAGCCCGACCGGCGCAGGGATCAAGCCTGACCGCCCGGAGCCGGTCGGGCTGCCCGGAAACCCCACCGCAAGAGAAGCGTCAGACGTTCCGCTCGTACACCATGCGCAACCCGATCAGCGTGATCATCGGCTCGTGATGCGTGATCGTCCGGCATTCGTTGAGCACCAACGAGGCCAGCCCGCCGGTCGCGATCACCGCCTTCAGCTCGCCCATCTCGGCGGCCATCCGCTCCACGATCCGGTCCACCTGGCCGGCGAAGCCGAAGTAGAGGCCCGCCTGGAGGCACTCGACGGTGTTCTTGCCGATCACCGAGCGGGGCCGGGTCGCCTCGACCTTGCGCAGCTGGGCGGCACGGGCGGCGAGCGCGTCGAAGGAGATCTCGATGCCCGGGGCGAACGCACCGCCGAGGAACTCGCCCCGGCCGCTGATGACGTCGAAGTTGGTGGTGGTGCCGAAGTCGACGACGATGGACGGCCCGCCGTAGAGGGTGTACGCGGCCAGCGTGTTGACCACCCGGTCCGCGCCGACCTCCTTCGGGTTGTCGATGGCCAGCTGCACTCCGGTTCGTACGCCGGGCTCGACGATGACGCTCGGCAGTTCCCCGTAGTAACGGGTGAGCATGGTCCGCAGCGAGCGCAGGGCCGCCGGGACCGTCGAGCAGGCGGCCACGCCGGTGATCTCGACGGCGTCACCGGCGAGCAGCCCCCGGAACATCAGCCCCAGCTCGTCGGCGGTCGAGCGGGCGTCGGTCTTGATCCGCCAGGAGTGCACCAGCTTGTCGCCGTCGAAGGTCGCCAGCACGGTGTTGGTGTTCCCGATGTCGATGCAGAGCAGCACGCACGCAGCCTAGACGGGTTCACTCCGTACGCAGGTCCAGGGCGATGTCCAGGATCGGCGAGGAGTGGGTGAGCGCGCCGACGGAGAGGAAGTCGACGCCGGTGGCGCCCACCGCCGCCGCGTCGGCGAGCGTCAGCCCGCCGGTCGCCTCCAACTCGGCTCGGTCGCCGACGGCGGCGACCACCTCGGCGAGCACGGCCGGGGACATGTTGTCCAGCAGAAGAAAGTCGACGCCGGCCTCGACCGCCTCCACCGCCTCGGCGAGGGTGTCCACCTCCACCTGCACCGGCACGTCCGGGAACGCTTCCCGAACGCGCCGGTAGGCGGCGGCGACACCGCCCGCCGCGAACTTGTGGTTGTCCTTGACCATGGCGACGTCGTGCAGGCCCATCCGCTTGTTCGTGCCCCCGCCGACCCGGACCGCGTACTTCTCCAGGGCCCGCAGTCCCGGGGTGGTCTTGCGGGTGTCCAGGACCACCGCCTTGCTGCCGGCCAGCGCGTCCGCCCAGGCCCGGGTGTGGGTGGCCACCCCGGACATCCGGCTGAGCAGGTTGAGGGCGGTGCGCTCGGCGGTGAGCAGCACCCGGGTGGGGCCGGTCACCGTGGCCAGCACGTCCCCCCGGGCCACCCGCTCGCCGTCGCGGGCCACCAGCGAGACCTCGACTGTACGTCCGATCCCGGTACTCTCGGCGGCCAGTTCGAACACGGCGGCGGCGACCGCCAGCCCGGCCACCACGCCGTCGGCGCGGGCCACCACATCGGCGGTGTCCGTCTGGGTCGCCGGGATGGTGGCGACGCTTGTCACGTCGAGCCCGTCCGGACCGAGATCCTCGACGAGCGCGTTCTCGATGATCCGGCGCACCTGGTCCGGGTCCAGCCCGGCCGCGCGCAGCAGCCGCACCGTCTCACTGGTCATCGCGTCTCCTCCCACCGGGTGGTCAACCGTCCCTGCTCGCCGACGGCACCGACCAGGTGGCCGTGCCACCGCTCGTCGGCCACCGGGAAGTCCTCCCGCCAGTGGCAACCCCGGGTCTCCCGACGTGCGTACGCGGCGGCCACCAGCGTGGCGGCCACCGTGAGCAGGTTCGTCGCCTCCCAGTCCGCAGTACGCGGTGTGCCACGAGCAACGCCCAACTCGACAAGTTCGGCGGCGGTCGCGGTGAGCGTCGCGGCCGAGCGGAGCACCCCGGCGCCCCGGGTCATCGCCCGCTGCAACGCCGGCGTCGCCGCGGCGGGCAGCACCCAGCCACCCTCCCCACGCCACGCTCCGGTGTCCGCCGGACGGGCCTGCTCGGGCAGGCCGGACGCGATGTCGTCGGCGATCCGTCGGGAGAAGACCAGCCCTTCCAGCAGCGAGTTGCTGGCCAGCCGGTTCGCGCCGTGCACGCCGGTGCAGGCGACCTCGCCGCAGGCGTACAGACCGGGGATCGAGGTCCGACCGTGCAGGTCGGTGCGGACCCCACCGGAGGCGTAGTGCGCGGCCGGGGCCACCGGGATCAGGTCGGTTCCCGGGTCGACGCCGATGGCCAGGCACGACGCGACGATCGTGGGAAAGCGGCGGGCCAGGAAGTCGCCGCCGAGATGGCGGGCGTCGAGGTGGACGTGATCGTCACCGGTGGCCAGCAGCACCCGGTGGATGCCCTTGGCGACCACGTCCCGTGGCGCCAGCTCGGCCAGCTCGTGCTGGCCGAGCATGAAGCGTTTGCCGTCGGCGTCCACCAGGTGCGCGCCCTCGCCCCGCAACGCCTCGGAGACCAGCGGCTGCTGGGCGTGGCCGGCCCCCGGCACTCGGGAGTGTTCCGGCACGATCAGCGCGGTCGGATGGAACTGCACGAACTCCACATCGGTGACCGCCGCACCGGCCCGCATGGCCAGGGCGACCCCGTCTCCGGTGGAGACCGCCGGGTTGGTGGTGGCCGCGAAGATCTGCCCCATGCCGCCGGTGGCCAGCACGACCGCGCGGGCCAGCAGCGCACCGACACCGTCCTCGCTGCCCTCGCCGAGCACGTGCAACGTGATCCCGCACGCCGCGCCGAGCCCGCCCGGGCCGTCGCCGGGGGCCCGGAGCAGATCCAGCACCAGCGCGTGCTCGACGAGCCTGATCCACGGGTCGCGGCGTACCGCCTCGTGCAGCGCCCGCTGCACCTCCGCACCCGTCGCGTCGCCGCCGGCATGCACGATGCGGTCCGCCCGGTGCCCACCCTCCCGGGTGAGCATCAACGAGCCGTCGGCGTTGCGGTCGAACTCGGCACCGAGGCGCATCAGTTCCCGCAGCCGGGTCGGCCCCTCCTCCACCAGTACGCGGACCGCCGCCGGGTCGCACAGGCCCACGCCGGCGATCTCGGTGTCGGAGGCGTGCATGGCCGGGGTGTCGGTCGGGTCGAGTACCGCGGCGATGCCGCCCTGTGCCCACCGGGTCGATCCCTCGTCGATGTCGACCTTGGTGACCACGGTGACGTGCAGGCCCGCCTCACGCAGATGCAGCGCGGCGGTCAGCCCGGCCACGCCGGAGCCGACCACGATCACGTCGGTGGTCTCCACCCAGCCGGGTGCCGGGGCGGCCAGCCGGTTCGGCAGCGCCGGCAGGCCGACGGTCGGTAGGTCCATGCCCACAGTCAACCCGAATGGCTTTCGTCTCGGGCGGCGGGGGCGGGACGAGTGGTTCCGGCTACTTCGTCCGGACCGGAAGTTCAGCCGGGCCCACTCCCTTGAGCGTCCCGGTCACCCGACGGTCGCTGAGCCACAGGTAGCAGCGGATCCCCCGATCGCCCACCCGCCACCGACCGGCGCTGGGCGGACGCACCACCACGTCGGTACGGAAGACCAGGTCGTCGTCGTCCGGCAGACCGGCGAAGCGGGCCAGAACCGACCGGCAACCGGCGTAGAAGGGTGCCCACTGCGCGCTGCGCGTCGGATACGGACGGTCCGGGGCCGGCCAGACCCCGGCGAACTCGGCGTCGTGGCGCTCGGTACACGGCACCGGAACCAGGGTCTGCACCACCCCGCCCCCGCCGGTGCGCGTCTGCTGACAGCCCAGTCGCAGCGCCGACGCCGTCCGCAGCACGTCGCGCAGCGAGCCGGTCCGCAGCACGACCTTGGCGCCCGCCTCCACCGTGTCGACCTCCATCAGGTCGCAGCGGTACCAGCGTGAGCCGGCCGCCCAGCCCGGCTCCGACGGCACCGCGACCGCCAACCGGAGCCGCCCGGCCCGCCAGTTGTCACCGACGTAGCCGGTGGCCCGGTTGTCACACTCGACGAAGGCGGCACGCAGCTCCGCCGAACTGGTGGACGGCGGTTGATTCCGGTCGGCGGGGAAGGTGCCGACGTGCACCGTCTCCACCCGGTGCGGCGCGGCGCAGTCCACCGGCGCGTACGCACCGAGCGGCACCACCTCGGCGAAGTCGGCCTCGTGACAAACCCCCGCGGTGGGGGTGAAGGCCCCGGGCGGCGGCAGCGCGGCCCAGTCGTCCACCAGGTTGCCGTCCAGCCCTGCGGTCGATCCGCAGCCGGCCAGCAGTGCCGCCACGGCGAAGGCGGTGACCAGGGTCCTCGTCGCATGCTGCATGGCGCCGCCTCCCCCAGTCAGCGGCCGTCCCCCGACGGCGCCTTCAGGGTAACCAGAAATGACCTTCTGGTGACAGACCGGAATCGCGGCGCGATCGTCGCCGCCGGTCAGAAAGGCTGCCCGAACAGGTGCCGACGGAACCCGGCCGCCGAGCGGACCCGCTACACCGACAGCGGGTTCGGCACCGGGGCGCCGGCGGTGCCGGGCGCGGCGGTCGACGGGTCGGCACCGAGGTCGACGACCTTGTTGTCCGCGTCCACGTGCACCACCCGGGGGCGGTACGCACGAGCCTCGGCATCGTCCATCTGCCCGTACGAGATGAGGATGATCAGGTCGCCGGGCTGCACCAGGCGGGCGGCGGCACCGTTGATGCCGATCACCCCGCTGCCCCGCCGGCCCGGGATCACGTACGTCTCCAGCCGGGCGCCGTTGGTGATGTCGACGATCGCCACCTGCTCACCGGGAAGGAGGTCGGCGGCGTCGAGCAGATCCTCGTCGACGGTCACCGAGCCGACGTAGTGCAGGTCCGCCTGGGTCACCGTGGCCCTGTGGATCTTGGACTTGAGCATCGTGCGGAACATCGGGACGCCTTTCACGGGTATGTGTGGTCAGGAAGCCGGGTCGAGTCGGATCGGAGCGTTGTCGATCAGTCGGGTGGCACCTACCCAGGCCGCCACGAGCAGTCGGGCCGGGCCGCGTACCGGCCCGGGCTCCAGATCCGGATCGGTGAGCACCAGGTAGTCGAGCCGTGCTCCGGAGTCGCCGGTACCGAAGGCCACGTGCGCGGCGGTCAGGACCGCTGCGGCGTCACGACCAGCCGCGGCTGCCTCGGCACCGGCCCGCAACGCCCGGGACAGGCTCAGCGCCACCGAGCGCTCGTCCGGCGAGAGGTAGCGGTTGCGGCTGGACAGGGCGAGGCCGTCCGGTTCCCGGACCGTGGGCACCCCGATCACCTCGACCGGCACGTCCAGGTCCCGGCACATCCGTCGGACCAGGGTCAACTGCTGGTAGTCCTTCTCACCGAAGAAGGTCAGGTCCGCGCGGGTGAGCTGGAGCAGCTTCAGCACCACGGTGAGCACCCCGTGGAAGAATCCGGGCCGGCTCAGCCCTTCCAGATCCTCACCGAGCGGCCCCGGATTGACCCGAACCGCCGGCTCGCCGCCGGGGTACATCTCCCCGACCGGGGGAGCGAAGACCAGGTCGGCACCGGCCCGCCGGCACACTTCAAGATCAGATTCGAGAGTACGCGGGTAGCGGTCGAAGTCCTCGTTCGGCCCGAACTGCAGCGGATTCACGAAGATCGTCACGATCACGTGGTCGGCGCGCGCTCGGGCCTCCCGCAGGAGCGTCTCGTGCCCCTCGTGCAGCGCGCCCATGGTCATCACCACCCCCACCGTCCCGGTGCGGGCGGCTCGCGCCCGGGCCAGGTCGGCACGGGTGTGCACCAGCTCCGTCACGTGATCCACCTCGCTCGACAGCTGTCCTCCGCCGACGGTCACGCCGCCACCCCGCTCCGGTAGTCGTCCAGGACGCCGAGCAGTGGCGCCACGTCGCCCGGACGCAGCCGGCCGGCCGCGACGGCCCGATCGGCGGTACGCCGCGCCAGCACGAGGTAGGGCTCGACCGACTCCGGTGCGGTGGCGGCGAGCTGCGCCAGGTGCCGCCGCACCGTACCCGCGTCGCCACGGGAGACCGGGCCGGTCAACGCGTCGTCACCGAGACGCAGCGCGTTCTCCAGCGCGGCCCGCAGCAACGGGGCGAGCACCTTCTCGGGCTGACCCACCCCGGCGTCACGCAGCCGGTCGGCCGCCTCGTTGACCAGGGTCACCAGGTGGTTGGCACCGTGTGCCAGCGCCGCGTGGTACAGCGGTCGGTCGGCCTCGGCGATCCACTCGGGCACCCCACCGAGGTCGACCACCAGACGGGCGGCAAGCGGGCGCAGGTCGGCCGGCGCGGTCACCCCGTACGAGATGCCGGGCAGCCGGCCAAGGTCGTCGGGCGTGCCGGCGAAGGTCATCGCGGGGTGCAACGCCAGCGGACGGGCACCGGCCGCGCTGGCCGGCGCCAGGACCGCCAGGCCGTGCGCCCCCGACGTGTGCGCGATCACCTGACCGGGGCGCAGCGCGCCGTCGGCAGCCAGACCGGCCACCACCTCGGTCAACGCGTCGTCCGGCACGGCGACCAGCAGCAGATCGGTGGCAGCCCGGGCGACCTCGGTGGCGGACCGGCGAAGAACGGTCGGCAGCAGCAGTGCCAGGCGGGCCCGGGAGGCACCGGACGCCCCGCTGGCGGCGACCACGCGATGGCCCGCAGCGGCCAGCGCGGCGCCCAGGGTGGCACCCACCCGTCCGGCGCCGATGACGCCGACGGTGAGCACGGAAGCGGTGGCGACCTGGGCCGATGCCACGGTCGCGGGCCGCCGACGGGCGGCCGAGTCGGTGCGCAGCGGTGCGCTCATGTCACGATCCAGTCCTCGAGACGGGTACCGGTCGGGGCAAGTATGCGTCGCTGACGCGGATCTGAAACAAGGATGTGTGAAATCGTTCACCGGTGTGAGGAGGGCCCCATGTCGATGCGCTGGCGGGAGGCGATGCGGCAAGCGCTCTACGGACCCGATGGCTTCTTCGTCTCCGGTGCCGGGCCGGCAGCCCACTTCCGGACCAGCGTGCACGCTTCCCCGATCTTCACCTCGGCGCTGCTCCGCCTGATCCACCAGCTCGACGCCGCCTTGGGCTTCCCCGACCCGTTCGACGTGGTGGATGTGGGGGCTGGGGGTGGCGAACTGCTCAACGCTCTCGCTGTCAGGGTTTCCGGGGAGCCCGCCCGCTCCGGGCGGTCAGGCTTGATCCCTGCGCGGGCGGGCTCCCCGGAAACCCTGACCACCACGGCCGCCGTCCACCCCGGCCCGGGTGGTGTCTCGTTCGGATCCGTCGATTCGTCGCCGTCCGCGCCGGTTCCGCTGGCTCGGCGGGTACGGTTCACCGCCGTCGAACTCGCCCCGCGCCCCGCCGATCTCCCCGACCAGATCACCTGGACCAACGAGATCCCCACCGCCATCACCGGCCTGCTGCTGGCCACCGAATGGCTCGACAACGTCCCCCTCGACCTCGCCGTTCACACCGACCACAACTGGCACTACCTCCTCGTCGACCCCACCACCGGCGCCGAGACGACAGGCGAACAGATCAACCCCGCCGACCTCGACTGGCTGACCACCTGGTGGCCCACCCCGACCGACCCGGCTCCCAGGGGGCGGACAGTCGCGGACGGCCCAGATCTCCCACCACGGACCGCAGCGGACGGGTCGGGCTCGACCAGGTCGGGTTTCCGGGCAGCCCGGCCGGCGCAGGGATCAAGCCTGACCGCCCGGAGCCGGCCGGGCTGCCCGGAAACCCCCACGGACCGCACCTCCACGGACCGCATACCGCCGATGGGGCGGGCGGAGATCGGGCGGGCCAGGGACGAGGCGTGGGCTGATGCCGTGAGGCGCGTCGACCGCGGGCTGGCGTTGGCCGTGGACTACGGACACCTGCGTGCGGAGCGGCCGATCGACGGGACGCTGACCGGGTACCGGGCTGGACGGCAGGTGCCGCCGGTGCCGGACGGCTCCTGCGACGTCACCGCACACGTCGCCATGGACTCGGTCGCCTCCGCCGGTGAACGGGTCGCCCGGTGCGCGTACGTCCTGACCTCGCAGCGGAAGGCGTTGCGAGCGCTCGGGGCCGACGGCGGACGACCGCCGCTGAGCCTGGCCTCCAGCGACCCGGCCGGCTACCTGCGGGCGCTGGCCACCGCGTCGGCGGCGGCCGAGCTGACCGACCCGGCCGGCCTCGGCGGCCACTGGTGGCTGTGGCAGCCGGTGGGCCTGCCCGCCGACCGGCTACCGCCTCCCGCGGCCCTGAGCGGTGGTGCCCACGAGCTGAGCCGCTGATGGGCGACCACCGCCCGGCCCGGTGATTCATGGCACGATGGCGGGCATGACCACGGGCGAGCTGCGCGAGCTGACCGTCGGCACCGGCGCCGGGCTGGTGGCCGGCACCGGCGGGGAGCAGCTCGGCGCGGACATGGTGCTGAACATCGGACCGCAGCACCCCTCCACGCACGGCGTGCTGCGGCTCAAGCTCGTCCTCGACGGCGAGCGGGTGCTCGCCGCCGAACCGGTCGTCGGCTACATGCACCGGGGTGCCGAGAAGCTGTTCGAGGTACGCGACTACCGGCAGATCATCGTGTTGGCCAACCGGCACGACTGGCTCTCGGCGTTCGCCAACGAGCTGGGCGTGGTGCTCGCGGTGGAACGGCTGATGGGCATGGAGGTGCCCGAGCGGGCCACCTGGCTGCGGATGGCGCTCGCCGAGCTGAACCGGGTGCTCAACCACCTGATGTTCCTCGGTTCGTACCCGCTGGAGATCGGGGCGATCACTCCGATGTTCTACGCCTTCCGGGAACGGGAGACGCTCCAGGCGGTGCTGGAGGAGGTCTCCGGCGGGCGGATCCACTACATGTTCAACCGGGTCGGCGGCCTGAAGGAGGAGGTGCCGGCCGGTTGGACCGGTCGGGCCCGGGCCGCCATCGGCGAGGTACGGCGGCGGATGCCGGACCTGGACAATCTGATCCGGCGCAACGAGATCTTCCTGGCCCGTACCGTCGGGGTGGGGGTGCTGTCGGCGGCCGACGCGGCGGCGTTCGGTGCGTCCGGTCCGGTCGCCCGAGCCTCCGGGCTCGACCTGGACCTGCGCCGGGACGAGCCGTACCTGGCCTACGACCAGCTCGACGTGCCGGTGGTGACGAAGACAGCCGGCGACTGTCACGCCCGCTTCGAGGTGCTGCTCGACCAGGTGTACGCCTCGCTCGACCTGGCGGAGCAGTGCCTGGACCGGGTCGACCAGCTCACCGGACCGATCAACACCAGGCTGCCGAAGGTGCTCAAGGCACCCGAGGGGCACACGTACGCCTGGACGGAGAATCCGCTCGGCATCAACGGGTACTACCTGGTCTCGCGGGGCGAGAAGACGCCGTGGCGGCTCAAGTTGCGCACCGCCTCGTACGCCAACGTGCAGGCCCTGGCCACCCTGCTGCCCGGCTGTCTGGTGCCGGACCTGATCGCCATTCTCGGCTCGATGTTCTTCGTGGTCGGCGACATCGACAAGTGACTGCCCCTTCCGGCGCCGCTGACAGGCGACGACGTCCGAAGGGGTCAGCGCCAGCGGCCAGTGCCACTCTCGTACGCGGCCGGGCCGTGGTCGGGCTCGTCCACGCGATGCCGGCGGCCGTACTGCTCCCCGCCCGCACGCTGTGCTCGCGCCGGTTCGGGCTGGTACCCGTATGCCGGCTCCGGCGCGTAGCCGCGCGCCGGTTCGGGCTGGTAGCCGCTCGCTTGGTCGGGCTGGTGACCGCGCTGACGGGGCGGACGCCACTCCTGCGGCACCGGCACCCCGCCAGCGGGTAGCGCCGGACGGTTCTCCGGCTCACCCCAGCCGTCCCGCCACGCGTCGTCGCTCGCCGCCCGGCGTGGCTCGTCGCGACGTACGCTCGCCCAGCGATCCTCCATCCGGTATTCGGTGCCGGCCGGATCGGCGTGCAGCTCGGCCCGGCGTTCGCCGACGCGCAGCTCGCGGCCCCGGTCGTCGTCGCGCACCGCCGCCCACCGGTCCCCGGCCCGCAGCTGCGCCCAGTACTCACCGGTGTCGTCCGCCCGGTGCCCCCGGGCCGCCGGCACCGGGTCGGCGGGGGCCTCCCAGCGCTGGTCACCCGCGTCCCAGCCCCGGTCGTCGCGCGGGCCCCAGTCACCGTCCCGATCCGCGGAGGGCCCGTCCGGATAGCCGGAGCCGCCGTCGCGGGCCGCAGACCAGTCGTCGTGCGCGGCGGACCAGCGGCCCTGCTCCCGTGGTGGAGACCAGGAGCGTTCCTCTTCGCGGAGTGAACCGGACCAGGAACGCTCGTCGTCCCGGGACGATCCGGACCAGGCGCGCTCCTCCTCCTGCGCCGCCCCGGACCAGGAACGTTCGTCGTACCGCTCCGCACCGGACCAGCGGTGGCCGTCGTCCCGGCGGGAACGGTCCTCGCCGTCGGACCACGAGCGGTCGTCCCGGTCGATGCCGCGCCCCTGCCCGTGCTCCCCGGCCTGCGCTCCCGACCACGCCGACGCGTATCCGCCGTACCGGCCGCCGGACTCGCCCACGATGGTGTGCCGCGTGGTGACGTGCACTGTCTCGGTGTGCCGGACCACCCCGAGCGGCCTCGACGCCGGCTCGCCCGGACGACTGTCCTGCTCCGGACGGACCGGCGATCCGTAGACACCGGCTGAGCCGCTGGCCGGGCGATCGTTGCCGGGCCGGGAACGTTCCCCGCCGTACCCTGCGACCGGGCCGTGACCAGGCTGAGCTGTGCCGTAGACCCCGGCCTGCGCGGCCGGTCGTTCGGGCTGCCGCGGCGGAGCCTCCGGGGTCGGCACCCGGGCCCGGCCGGGGCCGGGTGGCTCGTCGTTCGTGGCCGCATCGACGCCGCCCGCGTCGATCCGCCGACGCACCCCGGCCAGCGCCTCCTGTACCCGCTGAACCTCGTCGAGAGCCTGGTTCCCGCGCTGGGCGGCAGCCACGATCTCACCGCGCAACTCCCGCCGCAGCTCGTCGACCTCCGCGCGGAGTTCCTCGGCGTGCTGTCCGCCGCCGTCGGTACGCAGCGTGATGGAGAGCCCGATCAGCACCACAGCCAGGATGGCCAGCACCGCGGCGAACCGCAGCGGCCCGTTGCCGTCAGCGACCAGCAGAATCAGCACCGCGACGGGAGCCAGGGCCACCCCGCCCCAGAAGAGCACGGTGAGCAGCTTGCGCGTATCGGCGGGCACCGGGGCGGGCATGGGTCCGCAGCCTACCGAGAGTTGCGTCACGTGGGAACGGCTTGACGGCAGGTCCGTCGGGAATGCCGCCCGGGTTACCGCTGCGCGGTTATGGCCGGCAGACGGCATGGCGCCCCGGCCGACTCGGCCGGGGCGCCATCGCGGTTGGCGCGGCTGCTCAGCTCTGCGCGTACGCCGCGTCGGTCGAGAAGACCAGGCCGACGCTGATCGTGCCGTTGCGCAGGCCCGTCTTGGTCAGCGGGCCGCCCTGGTCGAGTGAGGAGAACGAGCCGACCGTCAGCCCGTAGGTCTGCTCCAGGCCGGGCTTGCAGAACGGACGCTCCTGGCACTCCGGCGGGCCACCCAGCACCGTCGCCGTACCCGAGCACTTCTCGGCCAGTTCGGAGAGGGTCCGCACGCCGTACTTCTCGGCGAACTCCTGGGTCACCGCGAAGGCGTTCTGGTTCTGGGCCGCCGCCGGCGCGCCGAAGGTCAGGCCCACCTGCTCGCCCAGGTCACGCAACGCGGTGACGGTCTTGTCGACGTCCGGCGAGGAGACCGGTTGGCCACCGCTGTTCACCTTGCCGTTGAGGAACTCGGCGAGGGTGGCCGCGTACTCCGGGACGACCTGGATCTCGCCCTTCTCCAGCGCCGGCTCGTACAACTCCCGGTTTCCGATCTGCTGCACGGTGGCCTGGTAACCCGCGGCGGCCAGCTGGATCTTGTAGAGCTCGGCGATGATCTCGCTCTCGGTGAAGTTGCCCGCCCCGACCGTGATCTGCCCGCCCGGTCCCTGCTCCACACCGTCGGTAAGTGAGTTGGCGTCGGCGAACTCCTGTGCCGCGGCCTGGGCGCTCTTGCGGTCGACGTCGACCGCCTTGTTGAGCTGCACCAGCTTCGGCGTGTCGAGCACCGCGGAGACCTTGTCGAGCGCGGCGATCAGCTGCGGGGTCGCCACCTCGCTGTTGACCGCCGGAATGATGTTGTCAGCGTTCTGCAGTGACTTGTCGTCTTCGAGTGCGATCAACTGCTCACCGGCCACCGGCGCACAACCCTCGCCGGAGGCGCCCTGCTCGGGCGCCTCCGTGCCGGACGAACCGGCGTCGCCGCAACCCGCCAGGACCGCCGCCGCCGCGACAGCCCCTACGACCGCGATGGACAGTCTTCTACCTGCGCGCATGAGCCCGCCTTCCGTGTCCCGGCGCGGCCCCGGTGGGCCGGCCGCGTGTCCGACGGGCGATCCGCCCTCCGGCCGCCCGCGTTTCCACCCAACATCCTGACGCGGCCCCCCGACAAGCCGAGGAGGCGTTCGTCACCGGAACGTCACCCATTGGGGTCATCGCGGCCCGGCCAGTCCTCCGCAGGTGACGTCGATCGCACGCCCGGCCCGCTGGGCCCGGGGTGTTCGGTCCCGTGGTCTTCGAGTGAAGGGTCTCCTGGTCAGGAGCCGGCGACGGCGTCCGCCGCGCGTCGCCCGGCGCGACGCCGGACGCGGCGCAGCGGGCGGGGGGTGACCAGCCGTTCGACAAACGCGAAGAGCAGTTCGACGCTGACCGCGAGCCCGGCGACCAGTAGCCCGCCGGCCAGGATCTGGCCACCACCGACCGCGATGCTCAGACCGAACCCGAACCGGATGATCTCACCCAGGCCACCCCCGTTGACGAAGGTCGCCAGCGCCGCGGTGGCGACCACCTGGACGGCGGCGGTGCGGAAACCGGCCGCGAGATAGGGCACCGCGAGCGGCAGTTCCACCCGACGTAACACCTGCGCCCCGGTCATGCCCATGCCACGGGCCGCCTCCCGGGTCTGCGGATCGACCTGCCGCACCCCCGTGTACGCGTTCGCCAACAGCGGCGGCACGGCGAAGACGGCCAGCGCCACCACCACCGCCGGTCGGCCGAAACCGAGGAAGGTCAACGGGAGGATGGTGAGCAGGGCCAACGTGGGCACCGCCAGGGTCAGGTTGGAGACGAGCACCACCAGCCCGCCGCCCCGGCCGGTGTGTCCCAGCCACAGACCCAGCGGCCAGGCCACCAGGCAGCCGACCAGCACCGCGGCGGCCGAGATGCTTACGTGCTCGCCGAGCCGGTCCAGGATGCCGCCCGGGTTCGTCCAGTTCAGCGGGTCGTTGAGCCAGACCACCGCCTGAGACACCGGGTTCGTCGCGGCGCTCATCCGGTCCGCCCACGCAGCCATGGGGTGAGCAGCCGACCGGCCCCCACCAGGAGCAGGTCGAGCACCAGCGCCAGCAGGACGCAGAGCAGCGTGCCGGTCATGATCTGGGCCTTGTAGAGGTTGTTCTGGAAACCGGCGAAGATGATCTGCCCGAGCCCGCCCCGCCCGATCACCACGCCGACGGTGACCAGGGCGACCGTGGACACCGTGGCCAACCGCAGCCCGGTCAGGATGCCGGGTAGGGCGAGCGGCAACTCGATCCGCAACAGTCGCCCCCAACGGCCGTACCCCATGCCTTCGGCCGCCTCGCGGACCTCCGCCGGCACCTGGTTGAGCCCGGCGACGGTGTTGCGGACGATCACCAGCAGCGCGTACAGCACCACCACGCTCAGCACGGTCGCGACACCGATGCCCAGATAGGGTGCGACGAATGCGAACAGGGCCAGGGAGGGAACCGTGTAGAGCACCCCGGTCAGTGCGAGAATCGGCCCGGTGAGCGGCCGGAACCAGTACGCCACCACTGCCAGCGGGACGGCGATCAACGCGGCGATGAGCACCGCCCGGAGGGTCAGCGTGGTGTGCTCACGCAGGGCGTTGAGCACGGTTTCCGAGTTGTCCCGCACGTACTGCCAGGAGAACCACGGGTTACCCGGATCAGCCCGGTAGCTCAGGCGGAAGGACATACGTGGACGTTACCCCGGGTGCCGACGGTCATCGACGCGCCGCGTCGATCACCCTCGACGGCATCGGCAAGCGCTACCCGGACGGCACCGAGGCTGTCCGCGAGCTCAGCCTGCATGTCGACGAGGGCGAACTGGTCGTGCTGATCGGCCCCTCAGGTTGCGGCAAGTCGACCGTGCTGCGGATGATCAACCGGCTGATCGAGCCCACCGAGGGCCGGATACTGCTCGGCGACTCCGACGTCACCCGGGTCGACCCGGTGAAACTGCGCCGCCAGATCGGCTACGTCATCCAGAACGTCGGGCTCTTCCCGCACCAGACGGTGGCCGCCAACGTCGCCACCGTGCCCCGGCTGCTCGGCTGGGCCGCCGGTTCCGTCAAACGCCGGGTCGAGGAGCTGCTGGAGCTTGTCGGTCTCGATCCGGCGCAGTTCGGCCGGCGCTACCCCCACGAACTCTCCGGCGGCCAGCGGCAGCGGGTCGGGGTGGCCCGGGCGCTCGCCGCCGATCCGGTGGTGCTGCTGATGGACGAGCCCTTCTCCGCCGTCGACCCGATCGTGCGCACCCGGCTACAGGAGGAGTTTCTGCGGTTGCAGGCGGAGGTACGCAAGACCATCGTGCTGGTCACCCATGACCTGGACGAGGCCGTCCGACTCGGCGACCGGATCGCGGTGCTCTCCGAGGGCGGCCGGTTGGAGCAGTACGACACCCCGGCGGCGCTGCTCGGCGCTCCCGCCACCGGCTTCGTCCGCGAGTTCGTCGGAGCCGACCGAGGGATCCGCCGGCTGGCCGTCACCCCGTTGACCCGGGAGGTGCTTGATCCGCTGCCGGTCGACGGCGTGGCGGACCTGCCATCGGTGCCGCTGGGCGGGTCGGCGTACGACGCGCTGGCCGTGCTGCTCACCTCCGCCGGTGGCCAGGCCGTGGTCACCGAGGACGGGCGGCCGGTCGGGACGCTCAGCCGGGAACGCATCCTGACGCTGACGGAGTCGGCCGGCTGAGTGCCGCGATGCGTCGCCGGGCTCAGCGATGTTCAGCCCGGCGTCCGGCACCGGAGGTCGGCCGGGTCCGTCGGCACGACGGACCCGGCCGTACGGTCAGCGCCGGCCCCGGTAGCCGCCCAGGGTGGCGATGCCGATGATCCAACCGACGAAGAGGCCGTACTCCGCGCCGTCCCCCGCAGCCTGGAAGGCGCCCAGCAGCGACGGGTTGGTCCGGATCAGCGTGGTGAACAGGGCCGCGAAGGCCCCGGCGAAGACGAACGCCGCCCAGCCGGCGAAGAACTGGCTGATGGTGCCCCGGGCACGGGCGAGCTGGGAGCCCGGCAGCAGGTAGAGGAACAGGAAGGTGAGGACGACCACGAGGATCGCCCTCAGGTCGTCGGCGAAGATCTCCTGGATCGAGTCGGAGGAGTCGAATCGCCAGGCCGGCCAGGCGAGCAGTCTGAGGAACCACCCGCCGGCGCTTTCCGGATCGGTGTTGTCCCGGGCCCAGTCGACGTACCAGGGACTACCGAAGACCAGAACCAGGATGAGCGCGGCGAGCGTGCCAGCGCCCGGTGCGGACTTGTAACGATTGGTGAGAGCCATGGCCCCGCTATTTCCCAACGGATCGACGCAGGCAAACGCGAGGCGTCATTTATGGTGGTACGAGCGTTTGACGGCTAATGCTTCATCAGGTAGTCGATGAACGCGGCGCGCAGCAGCGGTGCCGACTCCTCGTAACCGTGCCCGGTCATCTCGCGCCAGAGGGCCACCGCCTCATCGACCGTCGGCCCCACCGAGTTGGGCGCGCCGTCCAGCGCGGCGGCCTCGTCCGCATTCGGCAGGTGCCGCAGCACCGACCAGAAGAACCGTACGTCGCGGCGCTCCCGAGCAAGGGTGAACGCCCGTTCACGCAACTCCTCGGTGGAGAGGACGTCCAACTCCTCGAACGACCGGCCGCCGGAGATCGATGATGTGTCGGTCATGTGCCGAGCCTAACCGTCGAGATCACGCTCGGCGCGCCGACAAGCTGCCGACCCGTCAGCGGTCGTCGGTCTCCCAGGCTGGTGGGCCGGCCTCCCAACGCCGGGCTCCCCACGGGTCCGTACCGCTGACGGACGGTTGGGCCGGCAGCACGGGCGGCCAGTCGCCGACCGGTTGCGGCTGCGTCACACTCCATCCAGCCCCGGTGTTCGGTTCGGTGGGCGGCGGGGGCGGAGCCCCGAAAACCGGCAGCGGACGTCCGTACCTCTCGACCAGGCGTGTGACGATGAGCCCGACGGCCAGCGCAGCACCACCGACCGCCCAGTAGCTGACCGTCCAGCTGCGCGACTCCGCGTACGCCAGGAACAGCCCGATCGCGCCGGCCGTCAGCAGCGTGCCGAAGACGCCGCCACGCAGCCCGAACGCGCTGGTGCCGGCGAGCAGCGTCGCGCCCACCGCCAGCACCGTCCAGTCCAACCCCGCCGTCGGTGCCACGGTGCCGTCCGCCGCGGCGATCAGCATTCCGGCGAGGGCCGCGAGCACGGTGGAACAGACGTATCCAGCGGTGGCGACGAGGGCGGCCGCCGCTCCCCGCCGCCGGGCCGGGTCGGCGACCGGACGGAACCGGCCGACCAGCCGACGGATCGGGCTCACCGCTCCGAAGAGACCACCGAACACCGCGATCGCGGCGAAGCCCACGAAGAGCTGTCCGGCGGTCCCCCGCGGGTCGTAATCCCCCTGCACCAGTACGGGCGCGGAGCGCTGCTCGATGTAGACGATGACGCCGGCCGCGCCGCCGAGGCTCGCCGCCCAACCGGGCACGTGCAGCAGCGCGACCACCAGCCCGAGCACCAGTCCACCGATCGCGGCCACGGCCGTGGCCATGCCGACTGTGCCGAGCAACCCGCGGTCGCTCTGTTCGGCGAAGTGCAGCCCGGCCGCGACGGCGACCGGCCCGACAGCGAGGTTGACCGCGGCGGTACGCAGCGTCAGCCCGACGGCCAGGGCGAGCAGACCCAAACCGACCACGTCGACGATGAGGTCCCGCAGCCCGTTGCCGCGCAGCAGGGCCGGATCCTCCCGCCACACCAGGTAGACAAGTGCGCCGAAGCCGAGCAGCAGGAGCGTCTCCCAGACGATGTAGACGCCGAAACGGTCCCGGCCCGGCTCGGCGTCGGAATCGTCGAGCACGGCCTCCGCCCCGGTCGCGGGACCGGCCGAGGTGGGCTCCGGCGGTCCATCACGGCCCGGTTCGTCGTACCCCATGATTTCTGCCTCCCAGCGGTCGCCCGGACTCCACCGACGCAGGGGCGGACCAGCGGCGGGGCGTTGCCCTTCGGTCGCAGGCACCGTACCCGCGCGCGAGAGCGGACGTAACCCCCTGCCTGGGCGGGTGGCTGACGGCCCGGACCGGGTTGCGCAGGCCCGGCGAGCCGCGTACGACAGGACCTAACGGTGGCCCGGGTGGTTCTCCCAGTCGTCCGGCTCGTGCTCGTCGTCGGGCCGCTCCGGGACGCGGCACGCCCGCTCCAGCCAGAGCGCGGCGGCCACCAGAGCGGTCGAGGCCAGCAGACCGGCAATGGCAGCCGGGCGGTCGTCGGCGGCCGCCCGCGTCGGTTGTACGAACAACCAGCCCGTCAGCCCCGCGTACCCTCCGGCGAAGATGGCACCGACCAGCGCGGACGCCTTGGCCAGTACGACGAACCGAGCCACCATCAACGGATTGACCGGGTCGCGGCCCGGTCGGCGGTCGATCCGACCCCGGGTGTTGATTGCGGCGTACGCCTCCAGCACAGCCAACCCGGCCAGCGTCACCACCGGCAGCCAGGGCAATGGTGGCAGCCGCTCGTAGTAGATGCCGCTGATCAACAGCCAGGCCACCGCGGCGGCGGCGAGGGCGGCCACCACCAGCGTCGAGATGCGGGTGGGTCCCATCCGCGACCCGTCGGGCGGCGGTGAAACGCTCATGCCGGCGCCCCGCTGCACGTCGCACCGCCAGGAGACACCGTCGCGCTGAGCCTGATGGTCCGCTCGGTGCGCTCGCTCATGCCGTCGACTCTAACGTCAGATCGGGTCGGGGGCTCAGTTCCGGCACCTCGACGGCGAGCGGGCCGGTGGTGAGCAGGTCGGTCAACGAACCATGCCCCGGCAGGTGACCGTAGGGCTGAATGTCGATCCACGGTCGCAGCACGAAGGCCCGCAGATGGGCCCGGGGATGCGGCAGGGTCAGCTCGGGGTCGTCACTGAACACCGGGTGGTCGTCGTCGGTCCACACCGCGACGATGTCGACGTCCAGCGTGCGGGGACCGAAGCGCCGCTCCGGGTCCCTGACCCGCCCGGCGGCGGCCTCCGCCGCCCGCGCCCGCGCCAACCAGTCGTATGGGCCGGCGTTCGGGTCCGCAGCCAGCAGCACGGCATTCAGGTACGCCGGCTGTTCGACGTCACCCCACGGCGGGGTCTCGTAGACCCCGGAGACCACCAGCACACTCTCGCCGAGGACGGTCAGGGCGGTGCGCAGGTGACCGAGCCGGTCACCGAGGTTGCTGCCGAGGGAGAGCACGGCGCGGGTCATCGGCTACGCGTCCGACGCATCGTCACGGCCACGTCGGTGAAGGCGTGCGGAACCGGCGCCTCGGGCTTGTGCACCGTGACCGTCACGCCGGACACCCGCGGATCCGCCAGGCAGACCTCGATCAGCCGATCGGCGAGAGTCTCGATCAGATTGACCGGCTCGCCGGTGATCACCTCGACCAGCCGCTCGGCCAGCTCGCCATAGTGCACGGTGTCCCGCACGTCGTCGGACCGCGCGGCCGGACCCAGGTCGAGTTCGAGCACCGCGTCGACGACGAACTCCTGACCGTTGGCGCGTTCGAAGTCGTACACCCCGTGCCGGCCGTGCGCCCGCAGGCCGGTCAGCTCGATCCGACCGGTCATCGTCGCCCCCGCCCGTCGACCGCGCTCCCGTCGACCGCGCTCCCGTCGGCGGCAGCCGACCAGGCGACCTCACCAACTGTCGACCCGCCACCGGGGATGATATCGGCGGCCAGCCGGGGACGGCCGGTGGCCTGCCAGACGGCGAGGGCGTCGACGGTGGCGCGTACGTCGTGCACGCGTACCCCCCAGGCGCCGGCAGCGACCGCGAGCAGGCTGGTGGCGACGGTGGCCGCCGTCCGCCCGTCGGTGGGCCGGGGCACGCCGTCGGAGTCGGCCAGCAGTTGTCCCAGGTACGACTTGCGGCTCGCGCCGAACAGCAGCGGGTAGCCGAGTTGGACAAGTTCGGGCAGCCGGGCGCTGAGCTGCCAGTTGTGGGCGGCGTTCTTGGCGAAGCCGAGGCCCGGATCGATGATGATGCGACCCGGGTCGACTCCGGCGGCGAGCGCCGCGTCCACCCGCTCACCGAGTTCGGCACGGACGTCGGCGACCACGTCGCCGTAGCTGGCCAACTCGCTCATCCGGCGGGAGTGGCCACGCCAGTGCATCAGCACCCAGGGGCAGCCGGCGTCGCCGACCACCCGGGCCATGTCGGCGTCGGCGAGCCCTCCCGAGACGTCGTTCACCACGACCGCGCCGGCGTGCAGCGCCGCCACGGCCACCCGGGCGCGGGTGGTGTCGATGCTGACCGGGACACCTGCCGAGGCGAGTTCCCGGATCACCGGTACCACGCGGGCGGTCTCGGTCTCCGCGTCGACCCGGTCGGCACCGGGGCGGGTCGACTCACCACCGACATCCACCAACCCCGCCCCTTCGGCTCGTAGCCGGACGCCGTGTGCGACAGCGGCCTCGACGTCGGCGTAGCGTCCGCCGTCGGAGAAAGAGTCGGGCGTGACGTTCAGGACGCCCATCACCACCGGGGCCGGGGCCCGCACCAGATCGGTCACGAGTAGGACGGTACCGGTCCCGTTGCACGTCGCAGACCGCCCCGTCGACACCCCTGACATGGCAATTGGAACAGGTGTACGATCGGTCGTCCGGGTCGCTTCGGGCAGCATCTTCGCGGCTTGTCGCAAAGGGGGGCGGCCCGTACGCTGTGGAATTGCCCAGCATCGAGATGGCGACGGTAGGAGGGAGGGCCGAAACGGGACAACCCGCCCAAAAATCGCCACCCTACGTGGCGGTTGTCGTACGCAGGGTCTCGTGCGCTGCGCACATTGAGCACCGATCCCGCCAGGCTTGCCTACTGCACCACCGCGGCGCCGCCGGCCGCGACTTGGGGAGGTTTCAGTGATCGCCATCGAGCTGATGGAAACGGCGTCCACAAGCGCCGCCCACCTGCTCTCCACCCTGGCGTCGTCGATTCCGTTCGCCGCCGAGGAACCGAAGGGGATCGACACCGAAGGCGTCGTCACCTTCTTCGCCAGCAAGATTGCTCCGATCCTGCTGGCCGTGCTGGGCGTCATCTTCATCGGCCGCGCCAGCCGGGGCGAGATCTCCAAGGTGCTGACCAGTTCGGCCATCGCGATCGTCGGGTTGGCCTTCATCGCCGGAGCCGCCACCCTCTTCTTCATCGGCGACTTCCTGATCAACCTGATCTTCGAATAGGCGCGGGCACGAGATGCGGCTGCGCACCGACGACGACATCTACCGGGCCCGCCTGGTCTATCTCGGCCCGCCCGGCTACACCCTTCCGGTCCACCTGCCGTACGCCCAGTACGGGCTGTTCATGCTGCTCGTCCCCCTCTACATGTTCATCCACTGGCTGTTCACGCTGCAGGTCGAGCTCTTTCCCGCCTGGGAGATCGCCCTCGCCATCGTGACCACCTCGTTCGTCTTCCGGTATGTCGACCCGGACCGTCCGGCGCGCATGGTGATCCGTACCGCGCTGACCGACTGGCGACGCACCCGGGAGCCGGCCGCCGAGCAGCGCGATCCGCGCCTGGTCGGCAGCAGGATCAGGATCCGGGAGGAACTGGCATGACCGGCTGCACGCCGTACGGGCCGAACGAGGACACGGGCAGGGCGATCGCATGAGCCGCTCCGCCACGCCGGGATCCCCGGCCGGACGTCCGGCCGCACCACACGGTAACCGTGCGCGTTCATTCGACTACCCTGAATCCGACGAGCGGGACGAGGCCACGTTGGACCCGGCGCTCGCCACCACCCCGGGTCACGGCAGCGTCGGCGTGTTCCAGGCACCTCGCCCGCCGCAGCGCCGGGCGGTTCCGGCCGACCCGGCCCCGGCCAGCCGGGACGGCGCAGACATCGACTCTCCGTTCCTCGATCTCTTCGGTGGCGCATACCCTCGCGGCGGTTCCGCCCAGCGGGGCAACGGGCTCCCCGCGCAGGCCCTGCCGCAGCAGCCGCACCCCACGCCACCACCCGCCGTCGGGCCCGCACCGGCCGCTCATCGGGCGGCTCCGCCACCGGCACCCCCGCGACCGCCCGGCCCCACGCCGGCCGCGCCACCTGTCCACCCATTCGACGACGCGGTGGCAGCCCCGAGCCTGCCGCCGGCCCCCTCCCGGGTGGCGCCCGCCCCCGCAGACCGGTTGCCGAGTGCCCGGCCACCCGCCGACGATCGTCCCGCCGGAGACGACCGACCGGTCCGGGAGGACCGCCGCGCCCGCGACAACAACGACCTGGCATCCGCCGACGCCGAAACCCGGACACCACGCCGGGTGGCACCCCCGGCCAACCGCCCGGCTCCCCGGCAGCGGTCCGTCGACCATCGGGACCGGTCGGTCAAGCCGGTCCGCGTCCGGCCACCGAAGATCAAGTTCGGCGATCGGGATCCGGCGGTCGAGCTGGCCATCACCGAGATCGCCGGTCACCTGACCTTCACCCCCAACACGGTCACCGCCTGGTACTGGCTGCCCGAGGTGCGCTGGGCCTTCCGCCCCGACGCCGAACGCGAGGCGTTGCTCGCGGCCATCTCCGAGCAGTACGCCGGCCTGGCCGGCTTCCGGCTGCACCTGCGCCGGACCACCCGGCCCTTCCCGGCCGACGAGTGGGCCCGCACCATCGACGCCAACACCGCCGCGCCGTTGCCCGACGTGGCCGGCACACCCGGCTGGGCCGAGCACCTGGTCGCCGCGCAACGGCACCTGCTCTCGGTCAATCACGCCGAGGGCCAGACCTACCTCGGCGTCACCTTCGCCCGCCGTTCCCTCGGTGACTCGCTCACCGAGCGACTGCTGCGCACCTTCGGCCGCGGCGTCGCCGATGGCGAGCGACGCAAGCTCGGCCGCACCGTTGAGCAGTTCGACGAGGTGCTCGGCGCCTTCGGGATGCGCGGACGACGGGTCACCGCGCACGAACTGGAATGGCTGCTCTACCGGTCGGTGGCGCTCTGCATGACACCCCCCGGCACGCTCTCGCCCATCACCGACGGACGTTGGGAACGCGGCGACCTGCTCGCCCTCACCGAGCAGGTCGAGCGCTACCGCACGCCGTACGGCTCCACTGTCAAGCTGGTCCACCGGATGACCGGCGAGGAAC
Organism: Verrucosispora sp. WMMD703; assembly: GCF_049178935.1. Taxonomy (NCBI): domain Bacteria; kingdom Bacillati; phylum Actinomycetota; class Actinomycetes; order Micromonosporales; family Micromonosporaceae; genus Micromonospora; species Verrucosispora sp. WMMD703. The sequence goes on from NZ_JBMHMM010000004.1 coordinate 6,305,465, forward strand.
GACACGTGGCGGTGCTCGCCGTGGGTCGGATGGAGCCGCTCGAGATCCCCGAGCGACACGAGCCCTGGCTGCACTTCCACGAGCGACTTCCCTGGCCGATGGAGCTCTCCACCCGGGTCGACATCCTCGGTTCCGGCGACTCCTTCCGCAACCTGGAACACCGGCTCCGGATGATCCGGTCACAGCAGTTGGACTACGCCGAACACGGCATCGACGCCCCGCCCGAGCTGGAGCGACTCGCCAAGCGGGCCCTGGTCATCGGCGACGAGATGACCACCGGGCTGCCGGTCGACTCCGCCCGCGCCCACGGCTGGCACCGGATCGCGGTCGGCGGCCGTACCCGGGAGGAGTGCCTGGAACGGGCCCGACGGCTCATTCAGCTCTACTCCCGCGAGCTGCGCATCTCCCTGCAACACCCGAAGAACCAGGACTGGCTGGCCCGCGAGTTCATCCCCGGCGAGCCGATCGCCAACACCGGCTACGTACGCAGGATGCCCGTCAACCTGCTCGCGGCGGCGCTGCCGCAGGCCGCCTCCACGGTGGGTGACCGACGTGGCGACCTGATCGGGCGTACCGCCGGCACCTGCCGTCGGCCGGTCTTCCTCGACCTGCACTTTCCCATGGAGGTGCGGGAGCGATCCGGTCTGGCGGTCTTCGTAGCCGAACCGGGCGGTGGCAAGTCCACGCTGCTCGGCGCATTGGGTTACCTGGCCGCCCGCCGTGGCGTGCAGGTGACGCTGCTCGACCCCTCCGGCCCGCTGGCCCGGCTCTGTGCGATGCCGGAGCTTCGGCCGTACTCGCGGGTGCTGAACCTGACCGGCTCCGAACACGGCACGCTGGCACCGTACGCGCTGATCCCGACGCCCCTGCGCAGCGAGTTCGCCACCGGAGCCGCCGGCGACCGGGAGTTCGAGATCGCGGTTTCCAACGCGCGGGCCGAACGCCGGATGCTGGTCCAGGACATCTGCATGATGCTGGTGCCACCGCAGGTGGCCCGGGAGGCCTCCACCGCCACCCTGTTCCGGCACGCCGTACGCCAGGTCCCGGCAGAGGAAAGCTCCACGCTGGACGATGTGGTCACCTGTCTCGGCCAACTCGACGACGACGCCGGCCGGGAGCTGGCCAACCTGCTGCTGGACACCGCCGAGATGCCGCTGGCGATGCTCTTCTTCGGCCGCCCGCCGGAGGGTCTGCTCGGGCCGGACGCCGCACTCACCGTGATCACCATGGCTGGCCTGCGACTGCCCGACCTCAAGATCGAACGCGAGTACTGGTCGGCCGAGGAGGCGCTCGCGCTGCCGATGCTGCACACCGCGCATCGGCTGGCGGTCCGTCGGTGCTACGGCGGCTCGATGGCATCGCGGAAGCTGGTCGGCCTGGACGAGGCGCACTTCATGGAGGGATGGCGTTCCGGCCGGTCCTTCCTCGTCCGACTCGCCCGCGACTCCCGCAAGTGGAACCTCGCCGCACTGGTCGCCTCGCAGAACCCACGTGACATCCTCGGTCTAGACGTACAGAACCTCGTCTCCACCGTTTTCGTCGGCCGGATCGCCGAGGACGCCGAGATCGCCTCCGAGGCGCTGCGGCTGCTGCGCGTACCGGTCGACGACGGCTACGAGGCCACCCTCGCCTCTCTCTCCACCGCCGACGCGACCTCCGCCAGCCGGCTCGGTTTCCGGGAGTTCGTGATGCGCGACGTCGACGGCCGGGTCCAGAAGGTCCGGGTCGACGTCTCCTACGTGGATGGCCTACTGGACCACCTCGACACCACCCCCGCCGCCATCGCCGCCGCCGCAGGGGTGCTGCCGACCGTGCTGCCTGACCTGGAGGCGTGACATGGCGAGGGCCCGGGCACGGATCACGGCGCTCCTCCTGGCACTCGGCGTCCTCGCCGCAGCCACGATCGGCTGGCCCGGGCTCACAGCCACACCGGCGTACGCGGCTCCGGTGGCGTACCAGGCCGCCGCGGCCGAACTCTGCTCGACCGAGGAATGGCAGGTCGATTTCCGCGCCTGCGTCGCCAAACTTCAGCAGGTGGCGGAATCGGAGGCGACCTGCCTCAACCCTCCGACACCAACTGCCCCCGACTCCGGCATCGCCGGCTGGTTCGCCTCCCGTCCAGAGGCATCCAAGCTCCCCGGCCCGAAGGGTTACTACAGCGACTACGGCTACGCCGGTTACAGCTACAGCACCTACAAGATCGAATCCGGCTGCGCGACCACCCTGCTGCACCCGGACTACAAGTTCACAAACACCATCGCCAACGGCGAGTTCATGATGGCGACGGCGATCATCGGTGCCTCGAACGCCCTGCGCGAACGCGCCTGGGAGCCGGGCACCATGTGGGGCTGGGCCGACCCGCTGGTGGACCAGGCCACCAAGGCGATCTACCAGAAGGTGTTCAGCGTCTTCGGCATCGTCACCCTCTGCGCGGTCGGGCTCTACCTGCTTTGGCGCTCGCGCCAGTCCGACATGAGCAGCGCGATGACCACGGCGGGGTGGGCCCTGGTGGTGATGGTGGCGGTCACCGCGCTGGCCGCCTGGCCGGTCAAGTCCGCGAACCTCGCCGACGGCGCCCTCGTCTCCACGCTCGGCGTCGTGCACGACGCCGTCGGCCCGGCCGCCAAGGACGTGCCCCCGGACCGGTGTGCGATGCCGAACCCGGACGCCTGCACGGACAAGCGCCCTCCGGCGGTTCGGGCCAGCGACACGGCCGCCGAGGCGATGCTCTACCGCAACTGGCTGCGCGGCGTGCTCGGCTCGGCCGACAGCGAGACCGCGAAGAAGTACGGCGCCGCGCTCTACGACGCCAAGTCGCTCTCCTGGGAGGAAACGGAGAAGATCCGGGCCAATCCACAGACGCGCGAGGCCACCATCAACGCCAAGAAGCAACAGTGGATGACTGTCGCCGCGCAGATCGAGCGGGAGGATCCGGAGGCCTACGAGTACCTGCAAGGCGTCCGGGACATGGACCGGGTGGGTGCCGGGTTCATCGCGGTGCTCGCCGCCCTGCTTTTCGCGATGTTCGACCTGACCGCGTCGCTGCTGGTGCTGCTGGGCTTCCTGATCTTCCGGTGGGCGGTGATCGCGGCGCCGATCCTGGGCACCATCGGCCTGCTCCGTCCAGCCAGCGCTGGCCTGCGGCGGCTGGGTAACGCGGTGGTGGCGGCGCTGTTCAACATCGCGATCTTCGGCACCGGTGCCGCCATCTACCTCTTCGCGGTCGACCTCATCATGAGCACGGCGACCCTCCCCGGCTGGCTGCAGGTGGTGCTGGTCTGGCTCTGCGGGGTGGTCGGCTGGCTGCTGCTGCGCCCCTACCGCCGGATCACCCAGCTCGGCGGCAAGGACAACAGCGAGGCGGTCAGCTCGGCGGGCTCCTGGCACCGCAGATTCTTCCGGGACATGCGCACGGCGGCCCGGCTCGACATCGCCGAGCCCGGTGGCACCGCCGAGCCGACCGTCGGACGACGCCGGGCGATCGCACCGGAGCAGCCGAAGGTGCGTCCGGAGGCTCGTCCGGACCCGGTCCCCAGCGGACCACCCGCAGCCGCGAAGCGGCCGGACGACCGCGAAGCGCGCGGCGCCGACGATCAGCCCCGGGAGCGGCCTGCCAAGGGGGCGGCCGCGCCCAGGCCCCGTCGTCGACAGCCGGCCTCATGGACGGAACCGGACCTGCCGGACGAGAATCCCTCCTACGTCATCTACCGTCCCGGTTCGGCCGAACGGGCTCCCGAGAAGCCGGTACCGCGGGTCCGCTCCGAGGCGCGGTGACGGTCGTGCGCCGGGCGATCGAGTTCCTGTTCCTGCGGTTGCTACGGTCCCGGCTGGGTGTCGCACTCGGGATCGCCGTGCTGGTGCTCGGGGTGGTCGGTGCAGCCAGGTTGGTGGCGGGCCCGAGCGACCCGGCGGCCGGGCTCAGGAGTCGCCCGATCGACCCGATCACCACAGTGCACCCGACCACCGGGGACGATGGCGCGATCTCCACCACCACGACACCGTCCCCGGTCACCCGGCCCGGCCAGCCGACACCGGATCTGATCGCCGAACGCTTCGCCGCCGCCTGGCTCGGCCGCCCCGGCCAGACCGCCGAGGACTGGCACGACGCGCTACGCCCGCTCTCGACCGCCGGCCTCACCGAGAAGCTCTCCGGCGCCGACCCGGCCGAAGTGCCCGCCAGCGCGGTCACCGGCGAGGTGACCCTCCACCCACGCGGTGAGACCTTCGTGGAGGCGACGATCCCGCTCGACGGCGGGCAACTCCGGCTCGAACTGCTGGCGCCCGACGGGCGATGGTTGGTGGACGCAGTGGACTGGAGCAGGGATGAGTGAGCAGAGCCGCCCCCGTCGACCGGTCCGGACCGGTGCCCTCGCCGCCGCGCTCACTGCGGCGCTGGCACTGCTCTGCTGCACCGGTGGCGCCGGTGCCTTCTTCCTCACCGAGTTGGGTGGCGACTCCGCCGAGCAGTTTGCCCCGGCCAGCATGGACTGCACCGGCGACTTCGAGGTCGACGCCACCGGCACGATGCCGCGCTTCGCCGAGTACGGAGAACGCCAGCTGCGCAACGCCGCAGTGATCATCAAGGTAGGTCAGGAGATGAAGGTGCCGCCACGGGGGTGGGTGATCGCCGTGGCGACCGCCATGCAGGAGTCGCGGCTGCTGAACCTGGCGAACAGCACGGTCGGCGAGTCACAGGACATCCCGAACGAGGGGATCGGAGCCGACCACGACTCCGTCGGCCTCTTTCAGCAACGGGCCTCGTGGGGCACGGTCGCCCAGCGGATGAACCCCGAGTACGCGTCCCGCAAGTTCTACGAGAAGCTGGTCGACGTGGCCGACTGGGAGAAACTGCCGCTGACCGTGGCCGCGCAGCAGGTCCAGATCAGCGCCTTTCCGGACGCGTACGCCAAGCACGAGGAACTCGCTGCCCGCATCGTGGACGCGCTGGCCGGGGGTGCGGCGCGGACCGCGCTGATCGCCGGACAGGACGTATGTGACGCCGCCGCGGGCGGCGAGATCGCCGCCTCCGGTTGGACCGCACCGATTCCGGGCGGGGTCGGCTCCGGATTCCGGACCGCCAGTCGGCCCGGACACAACGGTGTGGACATCGCCGCGCCGAAGGGCACCTTGATCAGGGCCTCGGCGACCGGACGGGTGCTGGTGTCTCGCTGTGATCCCGACCGGAGAGGGCGACTAACGTGCAACGTGGATGGCTGGCCCGGTAAGGGAGGCTGCGGCTGGTTCGTCGACGTGCTGCACGCCCAGGGCTTCATCACCCGCTACTGTCATCTGGTGAGTCGTCCCCGGGTCGCCGCAGGCGACACGGTACAGGCCGGTGAGGTGATCGGCGAGGTGGGCAGCAGCGGCAACTCCTCCGGGCCGCACCTGCACTTCGAGGTGCACGTCGAAGGTGATCGCAGCAGCCGGGGCGCCATCGACCCGGTGCCGTTCATGCGGTCGAAGGGCGCGCCGTTGAAGGGCGCCGGGTGAACCACGGGCAATCATGACCGAACCGATTCCCGACCCGTTCGCCGACCAGCCCGACTGGGCTCCCCAGCCGCCGCGCCCGATCGAGATCCTTCCCGCTGCCGGAAGCGTCGAACTGCGCGGCCGGCGGGTGCTGGTCGGGCTCCCCGGTCTGGGATGGCGTGCCGACCTACGGGCCGACGATCGGGTGGTGCAGAACAGCCGCACCTACGTACCGGTCATCCCGGAGCACGAGTGGTATCGCGCCGAGGCGGACCAGGTCGAGGTGTTCGCCCCGCTGGTGCCGGTCGAACGGGTCTGGGTCGAGACGGTCGGCCGGGCGACCACGCCGACGACGGAGAGCGGCCTGCGCCTCGTCTCGCTGGACGCCCCGGCCCACCCAGCGCCGACGCCGGTCTTCGAGGCGGACGCGGTGACCGGGCGACGGGTCGTGCACATGGTCGGTTCGGTCGAGCACCGTGATCTGCGCGCCGTCACCGAGACCTACTCGGGTGCCGAGGGCGACATCTGCGTACGGGTGACACCCGAGGTGGAGTGGTACCGCTGGGCCTGGCGCGGTCAGGCCCCCACCACATTGGAGGTACCGGTACACATGCTGTGGGTGGAGTGAAGCTAGCCGGGCACGGCTGAGCAGACCCGCCAGTCCTCGCCCAACCGGGTGGTGAACGTCCAGGATTGCCGATCACTCTGTCGAATACCGTCGACCTGCGCCGAGATGGTCAGATCGACGCGCACCTCGGCCCTATCTCCATTTCGATCGACTTGGAGCATCCCCCAGACGACCGACATCGTCGTACTGAATCGCACCTCCCGAGCCGCCAGGTCCTCCCTGAGCCGATAAAGTTCATTCAACTCGGTACTGCTTTCGCAGGTGAAGAGCGATGCGCGCGCGTCATTGCGGTCGACCAGGTACGCACGCAGGTAGTTGTCCACCACCACATCCGGGGCGCTGCGGTCGAGGGTGGTGGCGCGGTCGTAGACGAAATAGCCGACGACTCCCCCGGTCAGGCAGAGCACCGCGACCACCCCAGCGACCACGGTCAGTACCGTACGCAGGCGCCGCCGGGGCTGGCGCGGGGCCGGCGCGACCGCAGGCGGTGCCAGTTCCTCCGGCGGTGTCCTCTGCGCCGGTACGCGGGAGACCTGGGAACCGGCGGGGGGCGGCACTGATTCCACCCCCTGAGGCTAGCGGCTGCCGGCCCAGGACCCAATGCCCCAGATTTGGCAGATCGTGACCGAACGCTGCCGATGGGTGAGATCCATGACAACACCGACGCAGCGCCGACGCACTTCCCGGAGGTGGAGCCATCGCTGGGATACCGTCGTTGCTGCCCGGCGAGTGGGTGCCGACCTCGGGCGGAGGGGGTGGACACGGTGGGCGGTCCGAAGGCACGGACGCTCCGCGCCGCCGCGCTGCACCGCCGGGCCGCCGCGACGGTCACGGCGGCGACGAACGTTCTCGACGAGACCCGTCCCGTCCCGGCCGACCAGCGCCGCCAGTACGCGCTGGCCGAGCGGCTGCGCCAGGCGGCCACCGTCCTCGCCCCTGGTTGGGCCGGGTCCACGCTGGACGCGGTCGAGCCGGCGCATCCCGCCGGGGAGGGACCGCCGTCGTTCGTCCGGGTGGGCACCGCCGCCCCGCTTGACGACGCACGTTTCCCGGCGCTGGTGCCGATGTTCGGCAGCGGCCACCTCGTGGTGGACGCCGACGCGCACGAGGCACGGGTCGCCGGGCTGCTGCGGGCCGTACTGCTGCGGATGCTGGCGGCTACACCGGCCGGCGCGCTGCTGGTACGGGCGGTGGACGCCACGGGTGTCACGCTGGCGCCGTTCGCGGCGCTCGGTGACGCCGGGGTGCTTGCCCCGCCGGCCACGGACGCCGACGGTCTTCAGGCCGTGCTGGCGGAGGCGGAGCGGTGGGTGGCGCCGGACGCCGCCGGTCCTCGCCGGCACGACCGTGCGCTGCTGCTGGTGCTGGCCGCGCTGCCCGAACCGTACCGGCCGGGCGATCTCGCGCGGATCGAGACGCTCGCCGAGCAGGGGCCGGAGGCCGGGCTGCACCTGGTGGTGGCGGGGTGGTCAACGACCCGGGCCGCACTGCCCAGGGCTACGCCGCTGGCCATGCGGACGGCCTACGCGTTGCTCGGTGATCCGCCGGGCGGGGCGTTCGCCGGTGGCGGCACCGACGGAGGGCTGAACTCGCCGGTCTTCGTCGACCCGGATCCGCCGGCCGAGTTGGTCGATACCGTGTGCCGCCGGATCGCGGCCCAGATCGAGGCCGGCAGCCGGCTCTCCCTGTCCCACCTGCTGCCGCCCGCCGACGAGCTGTGGCAGGCGGCCGGGACGGAGGGGCTCAGCAGCACCGTTGGCGATGCGGGTGGCCGACCGGTTTCCCTCGGCTTCACCGAGCTGACCCCGCACTGGCTGGTCAGCGGCCGGTCGCGGGGCTGCCGGTCCACCTTCTTGACCACGGCGCTGTTGGGGCTCGTCGCGCGGTACGGCCCGGACGAGTTGTCGCTGTACCTGGTGGACCTCGGTGACGGCGAGTCCTTTGCCGAGTTCCTGCAGACGGAGCGGGACCGATCGTGGGTCCCCCAGGTCCGGGCGGCCGCGATGGCCGCCGACCGGGAGTACGTACTGGATCTGGTGGACCAGTTGACCGCCGAGGTGCATCGACGCGCGGAGGCATCCGCGCGCGCGGGTGGGCAGCGCTTCGCCGAGTTGCGGAAGCATCGCCCGCTCCCCCGGGTGGTCTGTGTGCTGGAGAACCTGCCGCTGCTCTTCGCCGAACGGGATCGCCTCTCCGCCGAGGTGGCCGCGCGGTTGGACGCACTCGCCCGGACCGGGCGGGCGTACGGGGTTCATCTGGTGCTGGCTGGCGAGGGCGACCTGGGTCTGGGCACCCGATCGGACGGTGGGCAGCGGGACTCCCTGCTGGGCCAGTTCCCGGTGCGGGTGGCGCTGCCGGGCGGCGGGGCGGTGCTGGCACCCACCAACGACGCCGCAGCCGGCCTGCCGGTGGGCAGCGCGGTGGTCAACACCGCCGGTGGTCTCGGCGGTCCCCGCGGGGCGATCCGAGGTCATGAGCGGATGGTGCGGTTCCCCGACCCGGCTGACGAGCCGGAGACGGTGGCCGGGTTGCGCCACCGACTCTGGGCGGCCCGGCCGCCGAACGCGACGCCACCCGTCGTCTTCGCCGGGTACGCGCGGCCGGTGCTGAGCAACGATCCGCGTTATCGGGCAGCCGTCGCGGGGCAGTCGACGGCTCCGGCCGCCCTGCTCGGCCGGGCGGTGGATGTCGCGCGCAGCACCGCGGCGGTGCCGTTCGGACCGGCGGCTGGGCGCAACCTCGCGGTTCTCGGTCCGCGGCCGGCTGCGTGTCGTCTGTTGGCGACAGCCGCGCACAGCACGGCGGCCCACCATCCGGCGGGTACGGCGCGGTTCGTGGTCGCCGTACCGGACGCCGAGGCTGGGCACCTGGCCGATGCTCTGGTCGCGGAGTTGGCCGAACGCCACCAGGTCGACCGGGTCGACCTCACCGGCCTGGTCGCCGTGGCAGACGCCGGTGAGCCGGCGTACCTGATCGTCTTCGGGCTGGATGTGGCACCGCCCGAGCAACTGTCGGCGGCCAGACTGCGGGCCCTGCTGCGCGACGGGCCACCGGCGGGGCAGCACCTGCTCGGCTGGTGGCGTACGGTGCCGTCGTTCGCGACGCTTATGGAACCGGACGAGACCGTGGACAAGCTGACCGCCGTGGCGGTGGCGGGCGTGCCGGGGGCCCAGCTCACTCCGATCTTCGGCCGCCCGGTGGAGTGGCGACCTCGACCCGACCGGGTGGTGCTCTGGGACGGGCCGGCGGAGCGAGGCGTGGTGCTGGTTCCGTACGACGTGCCCGGCAGCGTGCAGGGGGAATCCAGATGACTCTCGATCAGGCGCCGGTCACCACCCCCGGGACGGTTCGGCAGCGCTCGGCCGGCGCACCGGGGGATTCGGTGCGGGCCGCCTGGTCCGACTATCTCGCCGCCGCCCGGCAGCTCGACGGGGTACGCCGTGGCGCGGCGACCGCCGCGGGCGAGCAGGCCCGCGCGGTCCAGGCCGCGCGGGAGGAGCTCGCCGCGGTACGCACCCGGCTGGCACCACAGGAGAGCCGACTACGTGAGCTGGGCGTACCCCCGATCTCGCTGGTGCCGACACCGCCAGAGCTCGCGGAGGCGACCCGGTCGATGAGCGGCGGCCCGGCGGCGGTGTTGACGGCGTTGCGGGATGCCCGACGGTGGGCTGTCGGAGCGGATGACACGCTCGCCGCCCGCGGCCTGTCCCAGGTCGCGCACTGGCCGTCGCGCGCCCGCAACCTCCTGGTGTACGGGCCGCTGGGGTTGCTCGTTCCGGTGCTTCTGGCGGTGGTGTATGCGCTGGCCGGCACCGGTGCGGTGACCGGGTTGGCGTTGCTGGTGGGGCTGCCGGCACCGGCGGTCGCGTTCGGCCTGGGGTGGTTCGCGGTGGGCCGTTGCTTCCCGCCCGGCCCGGGTGGGCGGGTGGATCGCACGCCCCGGTTCGGCGCGCTGGTCTGCCTGGTCCCGGCCGTGGTGGTCAATGCGGGAATCGTGCTGGCGATGCTGTCGTCCTGAACAACCGACAATCGGTCAGCGGGGGATGATCAGCGCCATCGCTTCGGCCCGGGACTTGGCGTCGTGTTGCAGGGTGCCCCGCACCGCAGACGTGATCGTCTTGGCACCGGATTTCTGGATGCCCCGCATCGCCATGCACATGTGTTCGCACTCGAGCACGACGACCACGCCGCGCGGAGCCAGCCGCGTCATCAGCAGGTCCGCGATCTGCGAGGTGAGCCGCTCCTGCACCTGGGGACGCCGGGCGAAGACCTCGACCAGCCGGGCCAGCTTGGACAACCCGGTGATCCGGCCGTCGGGACCGGGGATGTAGCCGATGTGGGCGCTGCCCCGGAAGGGCAGCAGGTGATGCTCGCAGAGGCTCATCACGTCGATGTCCCGGACCAGCACCAGTTCCTCGTGGTTGGCCTCGAAGGTGGTGGTGAGCACCGTGGCCGGGTCGACGCGCAGGCCGGCGAAGAGTTCTGCGTACGCCCGGGCGACCCGGGCCGGGGTCTGTTGGAGACCGTCGCGGTCGGGATCCTCCCCGACCGCGATGAGGATCTCGCGGACGGCCTTCTCGATCCGGCCGAGGTCCATGGTGTCCTCGACGGGACGACCGGTGAGCCGGCCGTTGATCAGCCGCGCGGCGATGTAGTCGAGGCGATCGGTGTCGGGTTCGGTGGCGGAGGCGGCCAGTCCCCGCTGCGGGGAACTGGCCGCCGTGTCGTCGGTGCTCAGTGCGAACCGTCCGAGGAGTTGTTGGAGCTGCCGCCACCGACGGTCGCCTCCGCGCCGTCGGCCTCCGCCTGCACCTTCAGCGCGTCCTTCTCCGCCGGGGTGAGTACGGGCGGCTCGGTGGAGGGCTGCCGCTTGCCGAAGCCGTTGTACGGGGCCATCGGCGGTCGCTTCACCACCCGGGCGCAGATCCGGGCCATGTCGGCGGTGGAGAGGGTCTCCTTCTCCATCAGCTCGAGCACGATGTTGTCCAACACGTCCCGGTACTCGACCAGGATCTCCCAGGCCTCGTCGTGGGCCAGTTCGATGAGTGCCCGCATCTCGCCGTCGATCTCGGCGGCGACCGCGTCGGAGTAGTCCCGCTCGTGGCCCATGTTGCGACCGAGGAACGGCTCGTCGCCGCTGGTGCCGTACTTGATGGCACCGAGCTTGGAACTCATCCCGTACTGCGTGATCATCGCGCGGGCCAGCTGGGTGGCCTTCTCGATGTCGTTGCCGGCACCGGTGGTGGGCTCGTGGAAGACGAGTTCCTCGGCGGCCCGGCCGCCCAGCGCGTACGCCAGGGTGTCGACCATCTCGGCGCGGGTCTGGGTGTACTTGTCCTCCGTGGGCAGCACCAGGGTGTGGCCCAGGGAACGGCCCCGGGACAGGATCGTCACCTTGTGCACCGGTGCGGCGTGCGGCAGCGCCCAGGCGACCAGTGCGTGCCCACCCTCGTGGTACGCGGTGATCTTCTTTTCCTGGTCACTCATCACCCGGGTACGACGCTGCGGGCCGGCGATCACGCGGTCGATCGACTCCTCGAGCGAGTCGTTGGAGATGGCCCGCTGGTCCTTCCGGGCGGTCAGCAGGGCCGCTTCGTTGATCACGTTGGCGAGGTCGGCGCCGCTGAAGCCCGGCGTCCGCTTGGCCACCGAGTCGAGGTCGACGTCGGGCGTGAACGGCTTGCCCTTGGCGTGCACCCGCAGGATGGCCTTGCGGCCCTCCATGTCGGGAGCGTCCACCGGGATCTGCCGGTCGAACCGGCCCGGACGCAGCAACGCCGGGTCGAGGATGTCCGGCCGGTTGGTGGCGGCGATCAGGATGACGCCGCCCTTGACGTCGAAGCCGTCCATCTCGACGAGGAGCTGGTTCAGGGTCTGCTCGCGCTCGTCGTGGCCGCCGCCCATGCCGGCGCCACGGTGCCGGCCGACGGCGTCGATCTCGTCGACGAAGACGATCGCGGGCGCGTTCGCCTTGGCCTGCTCGAACAGGTCACGGACCCGGCTGGCACCGACACCGACGAACATCTCGACGAAGTCGGAACCGGAGATCGAGTAGAACGGCACCCCGGCCTCGCCGGCCACCGCTCGGGCGAGCAGCGTCTTACCGGTGCCGGGCGGGCCGAAGAGCAGCACGCCCTTCGGGATCTTCGCACCGAGCGCCTGGTACTTCGCCGGGTTCTGCAGGAAGTCCTTGATCTCGTGCAGTTCCTCGACGGCCTCCTCGGAGCCCGCCACGTCGGCGAACGTCGTCTTCGGCGTGTCCTTGGTGATCATCTTCGCCTTGGACTTGCCGAAGTTGAGCACTCGGGAACCGCCGCCCTGCATCTGCGACATGAAGAACAGCAGCAGGAGCACGAGCAGCACGATGGGAAGCAGGTTGACCAGCAGGCTGACCCAGATGCTGTCGGACGACACCTCGGTGTCGGCCGGCCCGGTGACCCGGTTGTTGGCCTTGGCGTCGAGGACCTGGTTCCAGACCTCGTCGCCGACCTCATAGGGGAATTGGGCCTCGATCAGCTTGGTGGTGGTATCGCCGAACTCGGTCTCCTCGGCCAGCTCGAGCTGGATCGTCTGTTCCTTGTCCTGGAAGACGACCTTCTCGATGCCGCCCTTGTTGAGCTGGTCGAGCGCGACGGACGTGTCCACCCGGTGGTAACTGGGTCCACCGGTGAACAACTGACTGAGCACGACGGCGCCGAGGATGACCAGGATGACCCAGAACACCGGTCGGCGGAAGAAACGCGTACGTTCCATGCTGTTGTCGAGCGCCGAGACGCCCGCATCCTCCTGATCGACGTCCTGACCGACTGTGGGTGTCGCCGCCTGGGCGGCTGCCGGAGCCGCCGTGCGGGCCGGCCTCGACCCCGGGACGCGATTGCCGCGCCACGGTCATTCGACGGTACACCGTGCGAGACCGATATGAGCTGGCGAGCCCAGCACTTACGCGCACGGCGAACCGGATGTCAGCCGGCGTGGCCCGGAGTCGGATCCCCGGGTCACCGTGGTCAAAGGTAGTCCGATCAGCTGAAAGTCGGCTGAATGTCGGGCGGAAGCGCCCGCGGCGACAGTCGGGCCCGGCGGCGTGGCGGCCGGGGGCGTCGACGGTTCCGCGACGAGGGCTGACGGTCCGGCGGCACCCCGACGCGACGCCGCCGCACGGTCAGGAGCGGGCGTAGACCTCCGGCTTGAGCACCCCCACGTACGGCAGCTCCCGGTAGCGCTCACCGAAGTCGAGGCCGTACCCGACGACGAACTCGGTCGGAATGTCGAAGCCCACGTACCGGACCGGAACCGTCACCTTCACCGCGTCCGGCTTGCGGAACAGCGCGACCACCTCGACGCTCGCCGCCGACCGGGACTCCAGGTAGCGCAGCAGCCAGGACAGGGTCAGCCCGGAGTCGACGATGTCCTCCACGACGACGACGTGCCGACCGGCGATGTCCCGGTCGAGGTCCTTGAGGATGCGCACCACGCCGGAGGAGGTGGTGCCCTGCCCGTACGAGGAGATGGCCATGAAGTCCAGCTCGGCCGGGGGTCCGTGCCGGCCCAGCGCCCGGGCGAAGTCGGCCATGAACATGACCGCGCCCTTCAGTACGCAGACGAGCAACAGCCCGTCGGTGACGTGGGAGTAGTCCGCGGAGACCTGCTTGGCCAGCTCCGCGGTCTTCTCGCGGATCTGCGCCTCGGAAATGATCACGTGGTCGATGTCGGCGTCGTACCAGGAGCCGTCAGCCATGACCATAGCCTGCCGTACGCCCCGGGTTCACCGTCGGCGGGGCCGCCCGTTTCGAGGCAGCCCCGCCCAGTGATTTTTCGGATGAAGGGAACATTCGCCTCAGCAGTGGCGTGACTGCCACCTGCGGCCCCCGTCGGAGGGCTTCCAGTCCGCGGAGTCACGGCTGTCGGCGGTCAGCCCCAGGGCGGACAGCAGGGCGAGGGTCAGGAAGAACAACAGGAAGAACAGGAAACCCATGGCGGCGCTCGCTTTCTGGCGTCTGCGGTTGTCGTGTCGCCGCCGGTGCGCACCGGACATCTACCAGTCTGCGTACCCCGCCATTCCCCGGACAGTGGCAGGAATGCCACTCCTACTCGATTTCCTGCCACTCCTACGGTTACCCTCGTCACATGCTTCGTTCCGTGGCCGTACTCGTCCTGGACGGCGTCGCCCCGTTCGAACTCGGCGTGCTCGCCGAGGTGTTCGGCACCGACCGCACCGCCGACGGACTGCCCGGCTACCGCTTCGACGTGTGTGGACCCGGGCAGGCCCCGGTACGCACCTCCGCCGGCTTTCACCTGGTACCGAACGCCGACCTGGATCCGCTGGAGCAGGCGGACCTGGTGGCCGTCCCCGCCCACGACCCGACCACCACCGCACCGGCCGAGGTCCACGAGGCGCTGCGTCGCGCCGCCGACCGGGGCGCGTACCTGTTCAGCGTGTGTGCCGGCGCGTACCTGCTGGGCGAGGCGGGACTGCTCGACGGCCGGGAGTGCACCACCCACTGGCGGCACGTCGACGAGTTGCAGCGCCGTCACCCGAGCGCCCGGGTGCGCTGCAACTCGCTCTACGTGCAGGACGGTCGCCTGCTCACCAGCGCGGGCACCGCCGCCGGTATCGACGCCTGCCTGCACCTGGTGCGCCAGGCGCACGGCTCGGCCACCGCCACCCGGCTCGCCCGACGGATGGTGGTACCGCCACATCGCGACGGCGGACAGGCCCAGTACATCGAGGCGCCGATCGCGAAGGCACCCGAGGCGCCCACCCTGGAACCGGTACTGGAGTGGTTGATGGGCCATCTGGACCGGCAGACCAGCGTCGACGAGTTGGCCGCGCGGGCCGGGATGGCGCCACGGACCTTCGCTCGCCGGTTCCGGGCCGAGACGGGCACCACCCCGCACGACTGGCTGACCAACCAACGCGTCCTGCTGGCCCGCCGGCTGTTGGAGGACACCACGCTCACCGTGGAGGGGGTGGCCGAACGGGCCGGCTTCGGTGACGCCGCCGCCCTGCGGCACCACTTCACCCGCCGGGTCGGCGCCACGCCGCAGGCGTACCGCTCCACGTTCCGCGATCGTGCTCCGACCGGTTGACCGGTCACCGGCCGGTCGCGCAGCTGTCAGAAGCCGCCGGCACCGCCGTCTACCCGGGGCTCGGAACCGACGACGTATCCCCCGTCGTCGCGTCGCCAGATCGCCTGCCCGTAGCCGAAGACGGTGGGATCGGGCGCGACGGTCACCTGGTGCCCCCGGTCCCGCAGGTCGGCCAGCCGCGCGGCACCGCCGGGCCCGGCGATCAACTGCTCCTCGACCAGCAGCGAACGACCCGCGTGCCAGTACCAGCGAGGGGCATCCAGCGCCGCCTGCGGGTCGAGGCCCGCGTCCACGGTCCCCGAGACGAGCTGTACGTGGCCCTGCGGCTGCATGTGCCCACCCATCACCCCGAACGGCCCCACCGGCGACCCCTGCCGGGTCAGGAAACCGGGGATGATCGTGTGGTACGGCCGCTTCGCCGGGCCGACCACGTTGGGATGGTTTACGTCGAGCCGGAAACCGAGACCACGATTCTGCAGCGCGAACCCGTACCCGGGCAGCACCACGTGCGAGCCGAAGGCCAGGTAGGTGGACTGGATCAGGCTGACCATCATGCCGCTCTCGTCGGCCGTGCAGAGGTACACCGTTCCACCGCGTTCCGGCGCGTCGGTCACCGGGTCGGCCGCCGCGTCGGAGA
This sequence comes from Verrucosispora sp. WMMD703, assembly GCF_049178935.1. Classification (NCBI taxonomy): domain Bacteria; kingdom Bacillati; phylum Actinomycetota; class Actinomycetes; order Micromonosporales; family Micromonosporaceae; genus Micromonospora; species Verrucosispora sp. WMMD703. Next base: position 6,321,286 of record NZ_JBMHMM010000004.1, read on the forward strand.
CCGTCGCGCGGCGCCGCGCCAGATGTTCCGGCGTGAGCAGTCCGGATGGGACCGGAGCAAGGTCGGGATCGGCGACATGGGTATGCGCGTCGGCGAAGCCGAGCTTGACCGCCTCGATCTGCCGGTGCAGCCACCGCGACTCGTCGGCCGGGTCGAATCCGTCCAGGATGCCCAGGGCGAGCAGCGCGGCCAGTCCCTGCCCGTTCGGCGGCAGTTCCCAGACCTCGTGGTCCCGGTAACGCATCGACACCGGGTCGACCCAGACGCTGGCGTGGGTCTCCAGGTCCGCCGCGGTGAGCAGCCCACCGGTACGGGCGGCATGGTCGATCAGGGTCGCCGCGATCCGCCCCCGGTAGAACTCCTCCGCCCGGCTGTCGGCGATCAGTCGAAGCGTCCGGGCCGCGTCCGGATTGCGCCACCGCTCGCCCGCCCGGGGAGCCCGCCCACCCGCTGCGAACACCCGCCCGAACTCCGCGTACTCGGGACCGGTCAGGCCGGCGTGCCCGACGACCGCGCGGGACCAGGCCGCCGCTGTCGTGGTGGAGACGGGGTGTCCCTGCTCGGCGTAACCGATGGCGTCGGCGAAGAGGTCCGCGAAGGGCAGCGATCCGAACCGCTCGTGCAGGTCGCGCCAGCCCGCCGGCACGCCCGGTACGGTCACCGGCAACCAGCCCCGGGCCGGCATCGCCGGGCCGACCGCCTGTGCGCCGCCCAACGCGTCGGCGGGTTCGACGCCTCGACCGCCGGTCGCCGCGAGTACCAGGTCCCGGGTCAGCCGGGCGGGCGACCGGCCGGAGGCGTTCAAGCCGTGCAGCCGGCGGCCGTCCCAGACGATTGCGAAAAGGTCACCGCCGATGTCGTTCGAGGGAGGTTGCACGACGGCGAGCGTGCTGGCGGTGGCCAGCGCGGCGTCCACGGCGTTGCCACCGCGACGCAGCACCGCCAGGCCGGCGGCCATGGCCAACGGGTGGCTGGTGGCCACGGCGCCACGCGGCGCGTACAGCGGTTGCCGGGGATGGGTCACCCTTCGACCACCGCATCGTCGGGCGCTGACTCCACCGCCTCGGACACCGGTGCCGGGTCGGCCGGCGAAGCCGGTGACGACTCCGACACCAGCCGATCGTCGCGGCGGAGCACCCGAAGCCCGCCCGGCAGGTAACTGGCTCGCTGGCCGCGCCACGCCGTGACCAACGCGTCGAGCGCGGCGACGTGGCGGTGCGACAGTGCGGCCGGCGGGGCGCCCAGCTCGTGGGCCCAGGCGCGCAGCACCCGACCGCGCACGGCGGGCGCCAGCTCCGCCAGGATCCGGGTGGCCAGGCCACCGGCGGGATGCCGGGCCCGGCTCAGCGCCTCGACAGCGAGCTCGTCGAGGACCGCGTTGTCGGCAGCCACCAGCGCGGCGGTACGGGCGAGGTTGTCCAGCACGCCCGGTCCGAGCGCCCGGATCAGCACGGGCAGCACGTCGGCCCGGACCCGGGAACGGGCGTAGGCCGGGTCGCTGTTGTGCGGGTCGTCCCACGGCACCAGCCCGAGGGCCACGCAGGCGGCACGGGTCTCCGCCCGCCCGATCTCCAACAGCGGCCGTACGAGTGGGGTGCCGGCCAGGTCCCGGCGGGCCGGCATGCCGGCGAGTCCACGGGGGCCGGCACCCCGGGCCAGCGCGAGCAGGACCGTCTCCGCCTGGTCGTCCCGGGTGTGGCCGGTGAGCAGTGCTGAAGCGCGGTACCCACTGGCGACCTCGGCCAGCGCCTGGTAGCGGGCGTCCCGGGCCGCCGCCTCCGGGCCACCGGGCCGGCCGGCAACCTCGACCCGGACCACCTCCACCGGAGCCAGGCCGGCCTCGGTCGCCCAGCGCGCCACCGCCTCGGCCCGGTGCCGCGACCCGGCCTGCAACCCGTGGTCCACGGTGACCAGCCCGGCGGCGCGGCCCGCCCGGGGTGCCACGAACGCGGTGGCCGCGGCCAGGGCCAGCGAGTCGGCGCCGCCCGAGCAGGCGACCAGCACCGGACCGTCCGTCGGCAGGTCGGCCAGGGCGCGACGGACCGCGATCCGGATCGCGGCCACCGGCGGTGCGAGTGGGGCCATCGGTGCGGCGACGCGCTCAGCCGGCGGTCGGTACCGGGCCGACCGGTCCGTGCACCCGCGCCACCCAGGCGTCCGGTTCGCTCAGCTCGGACAGTCGGGGCAGGGTGAGCGGCGACTCGAAGACCCGGTTGAAGCCGGCCATGCCGACCCGGTCCACCACGGCGTGCACGAACTTGCGGCCCTCGGCGTACTGCCGCATCTTGACGTCGATGCCGATCAGCCGCCGGATCGCCTTCTCCACCGGGTTGCCGGCCTCGCGCCGTCGGTTGAAGGCGGACCGGATCCGCTCCACACTCGGGATCACCTGCGGCCCGACGCCGTCCATCACGAACTCGGCGTGCCCCTCCAGCAGGGTCATCAGGGCGGTCAGTCGGTCCAGCACGGCCCGCTGACCGGGCGTCTGCACGATGTCCAGCACGCTGGACCGGCTCTGCGGGTCGCGGACGGCGTCAGCGAGGGTGCTCACCCCCCGACGCAGCCGCTCCAGCAGGTGCTCGCCACCCTGGGCGGCATCGACGAACGCCTGCACCTCACCGAGGAAATAGGCCCGCATCCAGGGCACCGAGGTGAACTGCGTCCGGTGGGTCACCTCGTGCAGGCAGACCCAGAGCCGGAAGTCGCGTGGATCCGCGCCCAGCTTGCGCTCGACCTCGACGATGTTCGGCGCGACCAGCAGCAGTTGCCCCGGATTGGCGGAGAAGACCTCGTACTGCCCGAGGACCCGGCCGGAAAGGTAGGCCAGCACGGTGCCGGCCTGCACCCCGGTCACCCGGGAACCGATCGCCTCGGTGAGCGCACCGGGCTGCTTGTCCTGAGCGAGTCGGCCGACCAGCGGGGTGATCACCTCGCGGAGGCCGGCGATGTTCGTCGCCGCCCAGTCCCGCCGATCGACCACGCGCACCGGCGGATGGGTCACCTGCGAGGTCAGCCCGGTGTAGTCGGCGACGTGCCCGGCTGCCTCTTCGGTCAACCGGCGCAGCTCGGAAACCACCTCGGTGGCCTCGGCGTACGTCACCCGGGGGCCCGACTTGCCCAGGGCCCCCGCCGTCGCGGTAGCCAGATCCCAGTCCACGAACTGCGCCATGCAACCCACCGTACCCGCGCCGCGACACCCACCCGGCCGGCTGGTCCGGCGGCCGTCGTTCTCAGCGGCAGCCGCAGCCGGCCAGGGCGGCGGCGATCCTGTCCAGCGCAGCGCGCGCCGGCTCCATCCCGTCCGGCCGGACGTCGTCGGTGAGCACCGCGAAGGTGAGCAGGCGCCCCTCGGCGGTGGTGACCACTCCCGCGATGGCGTGCACCCGGGTCAGGGTGCCGGTCTTGGCCCGGACCACACCGGCACCGGCGGCGGTGCCGGGTGTCGCGCCGTATCGATCGCGCAGCGTGCCGGACCAGCCCGCGACCGGCAGACCGCCGAAGATGCCGGCAAGCTCGGGCCGGTCCGGGCTGGCCGCGAGCGCCAGCAGCTCGGTCAGCAGGGCCGGGCTGATCAGGTTGTTCCGGGACAGTCCGCTGCCGTCCGCCAGGTCGAGCCCTGCCACCGGCAGGCCCATCTCGGAGACCACCTCGGCCATCGCCGACGCGGCACCGGCAAAGGAGGCCGGCCGGTCGCGGGCCAGGGCGACCTGGCGGGCCAGCGCCTCGGCGACGATGTTGTCGCTATCGCTGATCATGATGTCGACCAGCCGGAGCAGCGGCGGCGAGTGCACCGCGCCGAGTTCGGCACCGGGTCCACCGCCACCGACCGGTTCCGAAGCGGTCGTCCCGGTCGGCGCTGGCGGGGCGGTGCCCTTGCGTACGGTGCCGACCGGCACCCCGAGCAGTTTGGCGAAGGCACGGCCGGCGGCCAGGTCCGGTTCGGCAACGCGTTCGGCCCAGCCCGGGCCGGCCTTCGGATTCGTGCGTGCTCCGTCGAGCATCAGTGCGGTGATCGCCCCGCCGTAGCCGCCGGTGGGAATGTCGTCGTCCCAGCCGGGTTCGTACACGGGGCCGGAGTAGCGCGAGGAGTCGACGACGACCCTGGTGGGTGCGACCCCGCCCAGCGCCTTGCGGACCTGATCGGCGAGGTCGGTGAGGTTGGCCGCGCCCGGGTAGAAGCCCTTCGGGCCGGCTGCCAGCGTCGGATCCCCGCCACCGACCAGAATCACCTCGCCGGGTTGTGCACCAGCCACCGCCCGGGTCGGGATCCGGTGGCCGGGGCCCCGGGCGGTCAACACCGTCACGGCGGTGACCAGCTTGGTCACCGAGGCCGGCACGGTCCCCTCCCCACCACCGCGATCGAAGAGCATCTCCCCGGTCAGCGCGTCGGCCACCGCCACGTTGACCCGGCCGCCCAGCGCGGTGTCGTCGATAAGCGGTTCGAGGGTGGTCCGGAGCCCGTCCGTGCTGGGCGGCGGCGCGCCGCTGTCGGCAGCCACCAGCACCGGGACCGGCGCGGACTCCACCGTCCCGGTTGCCGCCGGTGTCGCGGGTGCGTCGCCCAGCCAGCGGCCCACCGGCCCGGGCCGGACCACGACCAGACCCACCGCGACAAGCACGAGCACCAGCACGGCAGCGAGCACCAGCGGCAGCCGCCGCCGCGGCGCCGGCCCGACCGGGGGCGGCACCGCACCGGCCGGCGGATCACCCGGCGTGCCGGCCGCCGGCACTACCGGCGCCGGGCGCACCGGCACGGTTGCCGATCCGGTCGGCGGCTTGGCGGGGCTCGTGGGGACGGCGGCACCGGAACCGTTGGCCGGACTCGTCGGGGCGGCCGGGCTCGTCGGGACGGCAGCGCCAGGCGCGGCGGCCCGTCCGGACGCGGTCCCCGGGGGCGGTGTCGCCGGCGGTTGCGCGCCCGAGGGCGGATGCGCCTCGGGCCGGTTCACGGACGTCGGTGTGACGGGCGGCGTCGGAGGTTGTGGCCGGAGGACCTGCGCGTCCGGCACGGGCACCCGTCCGGCGGCCGGCTTGACCGGCGGTTGGTTCGCACCGCCCTCGGCGGCACCGCCGGGACGGTAGTGTGAATCTTCCCTCCCCACGACCCCCTCCTCCCCCACCGGGAACCGGCCTGGGTGACACTACTTCGGTCCGAAGACTATGCGGCGGCCGGAGTCGGCGGGTTGGCAATCGCCCGCCCGGCTCCGCCGCCGGTTCCGTCAAGCCAGCGTGGGCCAACGAGGGAGCGTGCAGATGGATTTCGACGTCACGGTTGAGATCCCCAAGGGTCACCGCAACAAGTACGAGGTGGACCACGTGACCGGGCGGATCCGGCTGGACCGCACCCTCTTCACCTCTACGCAGTACCCGGCCGACTACGGCTTCATCGAGGGCACCCTGGGTGAGGACGGTGATCCGCTGGACGCCCTGGTGCTGGTGCCCGAGCCGACCTTCCCCGGCTGCCTGATCCGGTGCCGCACGATCGGCATGTTCCGGATGACGGACGAGAAGGGTGGCGACGACAAGGTCCTCTGCGTCCCCTACGAGGACCCGCGCCAGGAACACCTGCGCGACATCCACCACCTCGGCGAGTTCGACCGGTTGGAGATCCAGCATTTCTTCGAGGTGTACAAGGATCTTGAGCCGGGCAAGTCGGTCGAGGGCGCGACCTGGGTGGGGCGCACCGAGGCCGAGGCCGAGATCCAGGCTTCGTACCGGCGCGCCAGGGAGGCCGAGGAGCGCGGCGAGTCCACCCACTGAGGTGTCCGACGGGTCCGGGGATCGCTCAGCCGAGCAGCCCCCGGGCCCGCTCGTAGAGGCCGAGCACCGCGCAGGCGACCGGCACCACCGAGACCACCAGCAGGGTGTCGGCCAGGTCAGCGAGCCGTCCGAGGTACGGGGAGACCGGCCGGCGGGCGTACGTCGTGCCGCCCGCCACCACCAGCAGCGCGCCCAGTAGCCCGCCGGTGACCAGGATCAGCCGGACCGCCGCGTCGGCGGCCCCGGCCAGCGCCCCGCCGAGGACCGCGTACCCGGCCAGGCCGGCGAGCACCGGCGCGATCCGGTGCCGGACCGTCCTGAAGAGCCGGGCCCGTAGCAGCAGCACCGTCGCGGACACCCCGACCAGCAGCCGACCGGCGGTGCCACCGGTGCTCACGAGGATCACGGCCGCGCCGACGGCCAGCACTGCCTGACCGATCAGCAGGCCGGTGAGCATTTCCTCGGTACGGGCCACGGCTGCGTGCACCCGGCCACGGTCCGGCAGGTCACGCGCCTGGTCCGGGTCATCCGAACCATCGGTGGGCAGGGTGATCGGCGGCAACGGCACCTTGCCCAGCCGAATGGCCAGCAGCGGGACAGCCCCGACGGCGAAGGTGAGCGCGCCGATCAGGACGGCGGCCGAGCCGGCCGGGCCGAGCAGCAGGCCGCCGAGAGCGGCTGCTCCAGCGCCCGCGCCCACCACCGTGCCAGCCACGAAGATCCGTAGCCGGGTGGCCACCCCGAACAGCCCCAGCACCGAGGCCAGCAGCAGCGTCACCGACCCGGCGAGCAACTCCGGTGCGCCCACCCAGCGCAGCGCGCCGATCGGCCCGACCGGGTCGCCCGAGCCGACGGCGAGGGCGCCGGCCAGTGCCGCGTAGGGCAGCGCGTGTCCGCCCAGCACAGCGCCGGCCGACCCGTCGCCCTGCGCGCGGGACAGCACGGTGCCGGCCAGCACCAGCAGACCCGCCACCACGGTCGCGGCCGGCCAGCCGGCGGGGTCGCCGGGCCCACCGGCGGCCAGGGCGAGCAGGCCGACGGCGAGCGGAACACCGGCACCGACCAGGGCCACCGCCCGGGTGGCACCGGGCGACCAGGCCCCACCGCGTCGGCGGGCGGCGTCGGCGATGGCCTCCACCACGTCGTCGTACTCGAACTCCGGCCACTCGGTGCGAGCCGGTACCAGGTGCAGCACCTCGCCGTCGCGGACCCCCTGAGCGAGCAGCGCCTGCCCGCCGGTCAGCACGGTGCCGTCGGCTCGCCGGAGCAGCCAACCGCCGTGCTGCTCCCCCTCGTCGGCGAGCCCGTCGCCAGCGTGGCGCAGCACCTCGGGCAGCAACTCGGCGAGGGGTACCTGATCCGGTAGTGCCACGTCGACCCGCCGTCGGGGCGTGCTGACGGTGAGCCGGGCAAGCCCGACGGTCATCGACTCACCTCCATCCCGAGCCGGCCTGCTGCTGCGCGGACGACAGGACTTTACCTACCATGAGCCAGGCTCGGGTCACCGTGCGCAGTCGGGAGGTCGAGTGTCCACTGTCGTCATCCGGCGGCCGGCGCGACGCCCGGCGCCCGAGATACCCGTCGGTGACCTACCGGTGCAGGCGCCCCCGGAGATTCCGGCCGCCACCGACACCCGCTGGCACCAGTTGCTGATGCTGCTGCCGATGCTCGGCGGTACGGTCGCGATGGCGATGATGTTCGGCCGGGGCGGCGGAGCGTACGCGTACGTGGTCGGCGGCATGTTCGGCCTCTCCTCCCTGGCGATGCTGGCGACCTCCTGGGGCAGCGCCTCCGGCAACCCGAAGAAGTCCGAGATGATGGCCGCCCGCCGGGATTACCTACGGCACCTGGCCACCCTGCGCCGACAGGTTCGGCAGACCGCGGAACGGCAACGCGCCGGCCTCTGCTACCGGTACCCCGATCCGTCGCTGCTCTGGTCGACGGTGCACAGCCACCGGGTCTGGGAGCGACGGCCCACGGACCCGGACTTCGCGGTGATTCGGGTCGCCGTCGGGCCGCAGACCCTGGCCACACCGCTGGTGCCGCCGGTCACCCGCCCGCTGGAGGAGTTGGAGCCGATGACGGCGGGCGCGCTGCGGCGCTTCCTGGACGCGTACTCGGTGGTGCCCGACCTGCCGGTAGCTCTCTCGCTGCGCAGCTTCGCCCGGGTCTTCGTCCGGGCCGCTCCGGCCGGACCCAGCGGGTCGCCGGCCGCGCAGGCGCTGACCCGAGCCATGCTCGTCCAGCTCGCCGTCTTCCACGCCCCGGACGAGCTGCTGGTCGCCATCTGTGCCGGGCCGGAACGGCGCGGCAGTTGGGAGTGGGTCAAGTGGTTGCCGCACGCCCAGCACCCCATCCGCACCGACGCGCTCGGTCCGGTACGGCTGGTGGCCAGTTCCGCGGTGGAGTTGGAACGACTGCTCGACGGGGTGTTGGCCAGCCGGTCGAGGTTCAGCCCGGTCGGACCTGCCACGGACGGGCCGCACCTGGTGGTCGTGTTCGACGGCGGCGACCGCACCGGCGCCACCGAACTGGTCGGAGACGGTGGGATCGACGCGGTCACCCTGATCGACCTGGACGCCCCGCCGCCGCGCCTGCTCGACCGGTTCTCCCTGCTGCTGGAGCTGCGGGACGGCCGGCTGCACTCCCGCTCCTCGGACGGGCCGGCCGAGGTCGGCACCGCCGACGCGCTCGACGTCGCCGAGGCCGAGGCGGTGGCCCGGCGGCTGGCACCACTGCGGCTGGCTGCCACCCCGGGTGCCGACGCCGCACCAGGCGCCGAGCCGGGTCTACCCGAGCTGCTCGGCATCGGCGAGCCGGAGGGCTTCACCGTCGAGCAGGGGTGGGTTCCGAGGTCCCCGCGGGACCGGCTGCGGGTGCCGGTCGGCGTCGGCGTGGACGGCGGCGCGGTCGAGTTGGACCTGAAGGAGTCGGCGCAGGGCGGCATGGGTCCGCACGGGCTGCTGATCGGAGCCACCGGCTCCGGCAAGTCCGAGCTACTTCGTACGCTGGTGCTCGGGCTGGCCGCCACCCACTCCGCCGAGCAGCTCAACTTCGTGCTCGTCGACTTCAAGGGCGGGGCCACCTTCGCGCCCTTCGACCGGTTGCCGCACACCGCCGCTGTGATCACCAATCTGGCCGACGCGTTACCGCTTGTCGACCGGATGGTCGATGCGATCAACGGGGAGCTGGTCCGCCGGCAGGAGTTGCTGCGCCGCGCCGGCAACTTCGCCAGCCTGCGCGAATACGAGCGGGCCCGGGCGGCCGGCAACCCGCTGCCCCCGCTGCCGTCGCTGCTGCTGATCTGTGACGAGTTCTCCGAACTGCTGTCGGCCAAGCCCGACTTCATCGACCTGTTCGTCCAGATCGGCCGGCTGGGCCGCTCCCTCGGGGTGCACCTGCTGCTGGCGAGCCAGCGGTTGGAGGAGGGACGACTGCGCGGGCTGGACACCCACCTGTCGTACCGGATCGGTCTGCGGACCTTCTCCTCGCTGGAGTCCCGCACCGTGCTCGGGGTGCCCGACGCGCATGAGCTGCCCCCGTCGCCGGGGCACGGTTTCCTGCGCTTCGGCACCGAGCCGCTGCTGCGTTTCAAGACCGCGTACGTCTCCGGCCCGGTACGTCGGCGCGCCCTGGCGATCGACGCGACCGGACCCGAACGTCCCCGGCTGCTCGCCTTCTCCACCCACGTCACACCGGTACCGCAGCCGCCCGCCCCACCGGCTGTCGAAGACGAGGCGGACGCCACGGAGACCGTGCTGCGTCTGCTCGTCGACCGGCTGGCCGGGCAGGGCGCACCGGCCCACCGGGTGTGGCTGCCGCCGCTGGATGTCGCTCCGGCCCTGGACGAGCTGGTAGGTCCGCTCACGGTCGACCCGGTCCGGGGGCTGACCTTCGGCAATCCCGAGCTGCACGGCGCCCTCCAGGTGCCGGTGGCCGTCGTGGACCGGCCCTTCGAGCAGCGCCGCGACCTGCTGTGGTTGGCGTTGGACGGAGCCGCCGGCCATGTCGCGGTGGTCGGCGGTACGCAGAGCGGCAAGTCCACCGCGCTGCGTACGCTGATCTGTGCCCTGGCCCTCACCCACACGCCGACCGAGGCGCAGGTCTACTGCCTCGACTTCGGTGGTGGTGGGCTGGCCTCGGTGCGTGACCTGCCGCATGTCGGTGGGGTCACCGGCCGGGCCGATCCCACCGGCGTGCGCCGCACCGTCGGCGAGATGTCCACCCTGCTCGCCGATCGGGAGCGCCGCTTCGCCGAACTGGGCGTGGAGTCGGTGGCCGCCTGGCGGCAACGGCGCGGCAGCGGCAACACCGGCACCGACCCGGGCGACACCGACGCGTACGGCGACGTGTTCCTCGTCGTGGACGGGTGGACGACCCTGCGGACCGAGTACGAAGATCTGGAACCGCTGATCACCGACCTGGCGACCCGGGGACTCTCCTACGGCGTGCACGTGGTCGCCAGCGCGGTGCGTTGGCTGGATTTCCGACCGGCCATCCGGGACCTTTTCGGCTCCCGGCTGGAACTACGCCTCGGTGATCCGTCCGACTCGCTTGTCGCTCGACGGGCGGCGGCGCACGTGCCGGAGCAGACCCCGGGGCGTGGCATCACCTCGGAGAGCCTGCATTTCCTCACCGCGCTGCCGCAGCCGACCGGAACGGACACCGCCGGGCTGGTGAAGCGGGTCAACGACGCGTGGTCCGGCCCGGCCGCACCCCCGGTCCGGCTGCTTCCGGCCGTGCTGCCGTACGCCGACCTCGACCTCGACGCCACGACGGGGCTGCGGATTCCGGTAGGCGTCGCCGAGGCGGACCTACGTCCGGTGGTCCTCGACTTCGCCACCGAGCCACACCTCGTGGTCTACGGGGACGCCGAGAGCGGCAAGTCGTCGTTCCTGCGCGCCCTGGCCACCTCGATCGTCGCCCGGTTCACGCCGGAACAGGCACGGGTGATCCTGGTGGACTATCGGCGCAGCCTGCTCGGCGTCATCTCCACGGAACACCTGATCGGCTACGGCACCGCGGCGGCACACACCGCCGACCTGGTCGAGTCAGCCGCCGGTTACCTGGCGGGCCGCGCACCCGGCCCGCAGGTCAGCCCGACGCAGCTGCGGGAACGGTCGTGGTGGTCCGGGCCGGAGCTGTTCGTGCTGGTCGACGACTACGACCTGGTGTCCAGCGGGCCCGCGAACCCGCTGCGGGCGCTGGAGGAGCACCTGCCGCACGCCCGCGACGTCGGGCTGCACCTGGTGCTGGCGCGCCGCTCCGGCGGTGCCGCCCGCGCCCAGTACGAGCCGTTGGTGCAGCGGCTACGGGAACTGTCCACCGCGGGCCTGGTGATGTCGGGCAGCCCGGAGGAGGGTGTCCTGGTCGGTCCGGTGCGTCCTGGTCCGCTGCCACCCGGGCGCGGTCGGCTGTTCACCCGACGCGAGGGCGTACGCCTGGTCCAACTGGCTCACCTGCCGCCACAGTGACGTCGACTCCACGGAACGTCCCTGTAGGCGGGTCGAAACCGGTAATCTCCGATCGTCATGTGTCCCGCGACGAATGGCTGAGGATGTGACCAGGCTGCGGCACACCGGCCCGGCGAGGGCCGGCCGGTTCGCCAACCGCGTGCTGCTCGCAGCGGCCGCCACCGCGCTGTCGGCTGCCGTCGCCGTCATGCCGGCCGCCGCCGTGCCGGTCCAGGCTCCCGCGCTCGGCACGCCGGCTGCCCACAACCCCGATGCCGCGCGACGCGCCGACCAGGTCCGTGACGAGCAGTGGCAGCTCGACAAGTTGAACGCGCGGGCGGCGTGGCGCACCTCGACCGGGCGCGGCGTGGTCGTGGCCGTGATCGATTCCGGGGTGGACGGTTCCCATCCGGACCTGACCGGTCAGGTGCTGCCCGGGCTCGACCTGGTCGCGCCGAACGGGGCGACCCAAGCGGATCCGGTCGGGCACGGCACCACCGTGGCCGGCCTGATCGCGGGCCGCAACGACGACCGCCGGGGGGTGGTGGGGCTCGCGCCGGACGCCCGGATCCTGCCCGTGCGGGTCCTGGATGCGGAGAACCGCTACGACGACGCGCTGATCGTGGCCAAGGGGGTGCGGTGGGCTGTCGACAACGGCGCGAAGGTGATCAACCTGTCGCTCGGCGGTAACGGTGACAGCGCGGCGCTGGCCGCGGCGATCGACTACGCCTTCGCCCGGGACGTGGTGGTGGTCGCCTGCACCGGTAATCTCGCCACCTCGCCCGAGGCGAAGGTGTGGTATCCGGCCCGCGAACCTGGCGTCATCGCGGTCTCCGGCCTGGAGCGCAACAGCGACAACCTGTGGAGCGGGGCGATCACCGGTCGCACCACGGTGCTGACCGCCCCCGCCAGCGGACTGGTGGGCGCACGTCCGCCGGGTGGTTACTGGCGGGTGCAGGGCACCAGCTTCGCGGCACCCCTGGTCGCCGCCACCGCCGCCCTGGTGCGGTCGCGTTACCCGCAGATGTCCGCCGCTGACGTGGTGAACCGGCTGCTGGCCACCGCCAGGGACATCGGACCCACCGGGCGTGACGAGCGGTTCGGGTACGGGCTGGTCGACCCGGTCGCGGCGCTTACCGCACAGGTGCCGCCGACGGACAGGAACCCGTTGGACGACAACGACCCGCCCGGGGTGACCGGCTTCGGTCCTGCGCCCGGTGCCGCGACGACGGGCGATCCCGACGCCGAGCAGCTCGGGCTGACTGGGTCCGGGCAGGAGACCCAGTGGCGGGCGCGGGCCGCCGGTTCGCAGGACGACGCCGGCTCGGAGCGGCTCTGGATCGGCTCGGCCATCTTCGTCGCGCTGCTCACCGGTGCGGTGCTGATGCTGCGCCGGTTCCGGCAGTCGCACCGCTGACCGGCCCCGGTCGACGCAACATTCCACAGATTCTGCGCATCCGCCCGGGAAGGTCCCGTTCAGCGGGGTAAAACCATCGCCGTGGACACCTTCGAACGAGTCGACTCGGCGCCGCCCTCCGGTCCGGACGGTGTGGGACAACGGGACGACCGGTCAGGTGTGTGGCCGACCCACACCGTCTCCGGCGTGCTGCTGGTCGTGCCGTTCGCGCTGCTCGCCACGCTGGTGCTGGGTGACTGGCCGCCGCTGCGTCGACTCGACCTGGCGATCACCACTCAGCTGCACGGGTACGCCCTGGACCACCCGGTCTGGGTCCGGGCGATGAGCTTCTGGACCGACGCCTTCGCGCCGATGCCCCTGCGGGCCGTGGCGCTGGTCCTGGTGATCTGGCTGGCCCGCGACGGTGCGCGGCGACTCGCCGGCTGGGTCGCGAGCACCATGGTGCTCGGTGGTCTGCTCGGGCCGCTGCTCAAACTGCTCGTCGGCCGGCAGCGACCGGATCTGCCCGACCCGGTGGCGCAGGCGCCCGGTCTGGCCTTCCCGTCGGGCCACGCGCTGAACGCGATGCTCGCCGCCGGGGTGCTGCTTGTGGTGTTCCTGCCCCGGACCAGGCCCGGCTCCGTGACCCGCGCAGCCGTCTGGCTCGGTGCGCTGACGATCGTCCTGGTGACCGGGTTCAGCCGGGTGGCGCTCGGCGTGCACTGGAGCAGCGACGTGCTGGCCGGGTGGCTGCTCGGCGCGGCGGTGGTCGTCGCCACCGTCACCGCGTTCGCGGTCTGGTCGCGGCGCCGGTCGGGCTGACCCGTCGTCAGGTGCAGTCGCCGGTGTCGGTGCCCCGGGTGCGTTCGGCGCCCGCCAGCGCCACCGGTCGGGCCTCGGCGGCGGTGACCGCGAACCCGGTGTTCGGGTCGTCGGCCGCCGCCGCGAAGATCACCCCGAGCACCAGGCCGTTCGAGGAGACCAGTGGACCGCCCGAGTTGCCGCTGCGGACCAGGGCCCGGATCGTGTAGATCTCCCGGTTGACGTTTCCCGACGAGTAGATGTCCGGCCCGGTGATCCGGTCGACGTCGCGGATCCGCGCCGACTGGGCGTTGTACGGCCCGTCCAGCGGGAAACCGAGCACGATGGCGTCCGCGCCGGTGGAGGCGTTGCCGGCGGCGAAGCGCATCGACGGGCCGGGCAGCCCGGGCACGTAGAGCACGGCCAGGTCCCGGTCCGGGTCGTAGACGACCACCTCGCCCTCGTACCGGTCCCCGCCCAGTTCCACCGCGACCGAACGGGTGCCGGCGACCACGTGCGCGTTTGTCATCACCCGGTCGTCGGCGTACACGAAGCCGGACCCCTCGATCCGGCGCGAACAGCTCGGGGCCGACCCGAGCACCTTCACCACCGAGCGCTGACCGCTGCTCACCACCTCGGAGCCGGCGAGCGCCGGGTCCGGCGGCTCGACCTGCCGAGCCTGGGTACGCCGCAGCCCGTCGAAGACGTCCGGGAAGCCGTTGGTGTCGACCGTGTCGCGCAGCGCGGTGGAGAGCTGCTGAGCCTGGTCGGGCAGCACCCGGTCCACCACGTTGAGCAGCGCGCTGCTCTTCACCGAGGCGGCGAGCCAGGGCAGCGAGGAGGAGCCGAGCGGCACGGCGACCAGCCAGGCGACAAGCAGCACCGCGAAGAGCGAGACGAATGCGCCGCCGATGTCGTCGGCCCGTCGTCCCACATCACTGGCGATGGTGCGGCGCAGGTGTGATCCGAGCCAGCCGGCCAGTGCCTGACCCACCACGGCGAGACCGAAGATGGCGACCAGCGAGATCAGCACCCGGGTGCCGCTGTCCACGAACTGCTGGGCGAACATCGGGCCGACCTGAAGGCCGATCAGGGCACCCAGGAAGAACCCGGAGAACGAGAGCACGCCGATGACGAACCCCTGTCGGTATCCGCTGATCGCGAACACGAGCATGAGCAACAGCAGGACGAGATCCACGGCCGACACGGCTCAAGCGTACGGGGCCGGGGCTCGCGCGAAGACGATCGCTTGCGGAAGGTGACGGTCAGATCAGCGCAGGGCGCTCTCGTCGGCCTCGTCGGTGCCGGCCGACGGGGCGGGTGAGGCACCGATCGGCGGAAGATCGATCACTCGGCTGCGCGGCCACGGGCGGCTCCAGCCACCCATGTCCAGCAGCGCGGCCAGCACCCCGGCCGTGAACCCCCAGACCAGCATCCCGCGTACGGAGAAGGCGGGGCCGACCCAGCCACTCGAATGGCGTACCCGGACCCGGTTGTCCGGGTCGACCAGCTCGGCGATCGGCAGGCGGGCCACGTGCGCCACCTCGGCCGGTTCCCGGGAGTCCACCGGATGCGGCGCGTGCCACCAAGCGAGCACCGGGGTCACCACGAAGTCGCTGACCGGGATCCACAACCTCGGCAGCTGGGCCAGCACCGTGACGCTTGTCGGGTCGAGCCCGACCTCCTCGTTCGCCTCCCGCAGCGCCGTGGCGGCGGCGTCGGCGTCCTCCGGGTCGGCCGCGCCGCCGGGAAACGCCGGTTGACCGGCGTGGTTGCGCAGGGTCGCGGCCCGCTGAAGGACCAGCACGTCCGGGCCGGTGACGGCGTCCTCGCCGAGCAGCACCAGCACGGCGCTCTCCCGGCCACCCTGCTCCGGCGTACGGAGCTGGGTGAAGTCCTCCGTGCGTGCGGTGTCGAGCCGACCCAGCAGCGGCCCCAGCCAGCCGGGCGGCTGGCGATCCGCTGGTTCGGGCACGCTCACGCCGGCACCGTGAGGCCGAGGTGCTGTCGGACAAGCTCGGCGAGGCGGGCGTCGTCCAGCGCGCCGGAGCTGTCGATGTGCCGTACCCGGCTCTGGTCGTCGAGGAAGACGGTGAGCGGGACGGCGTTGCGACGCAGTGCCCGCTGCACCGCCTCACCCTGGTCGACAAGCATCGGGAACCGCACACCGAAGTCCTCGCCTATCGACTGGGCGCCGTCGCGGCTGTCCCGGCTGTTCACCCCGATGACCCGCAGCTGGCCCTCGGTACGTTCGTGCAGGCGCTGGAAGGCGGGGAGTTCCTTGCGGCAGGGCGGGCACCAGGAGGCCCAGATGTTGACCACTGCCGGTCCGCGGATGTCCCGCAGGGCGACCGGGGCCCCGCCGGTGAAGCAGGTGAGGGTCAACTCGGGCAGCGGATCGCCCGTCGCCTCCCTGTTGCCGGGGCCGACCGGACCGTCGGTGAGGTCGGCGCAGCCCTCGAAGGGGGACGGGCGGGCGGCGGCCGTGCCCTGCCGGGCCGGTGCCGGTGTCTCGGAGTCGGCGGTGCAGGCGGTGGCGAGCAACAGCAGCAGCGGCAGGGTCAGCAGCGCGAGTCGGCGGTTCACGGTGCCTCCGCCTGGACGGCCTGCGCCGGCACCAGCTCGGGATCGACACCGGCGGCGGCCGCGAGGGCACGGGCGCGGGGGCCCTTGAGCAGCTTCGCGGCGGCGGCTGGTTCGGTCGGTCCGGTGCCGTACGAGGGGCAGAGCTTCGCCAGGGTGCACGCACCGCAGGCGGGCTTGCGGGCGTGGCAGACCCGGCGGCCGTGGAAGATGATCCGGTGCGACAGCATGGTCCAGTCCCGCTTCGGGAACATCGCCCCGATCTCGTGCTCGATCTTGACCGGATCGGTCTCGGTGGTCAGCCCCCAGCGCCGCACCAGCCGCTGAAAGTGGGTGTCGACGGTGATGCCGGGCACGTCGAAGGCGTTGCCGAGGATGACGTTGGCGGTCTTGCGACCGATCCCGGGCAGGGTGACCAGGTCGGCGAGCCGGTTGGGAACCCGACCGGCGTAGCGCTCGACCAGGGCTTGGCCCAGTTGGATCAGCGAGTTGGTCTTGTTGCGGTAGAAGCCGGTCGGTTTGATCATCTCTTCCACCTCGCCACGATCGGCCCCGGCGTAGTCGGCGGCGGTCGGGTAGCGGGCGAACAGTTTCGGAGTGACCTCGTTGACCTTCTTGTCCGTGCACTGGGCCGACAGGATGGTGGCGACGGCCAGTTCCAGCGGGCTGCCGTGGTCGAGCTCGCAGTGCGCGTCGGGGTGCGTCTCGGTCAGCACCCGGCCGATCCGCCGCGCGCGACGGGTGCGTCCCAGGTCGGTCTCGGTGGCGCTTCTGGTCACGACGGCCAGCCTACGTCGCCGGTCCGACCGGCTCGGACGCCAGTGCCGTCGGCGATCAGTCCGCGTCGGGCGGGCTGATCTTCCCGGAGTCGGTGAACCGGGCTCCGGTCTCGGCGAAGTCGAGCTCGGTGAGGTCCCGCAGCAGCCCGAGACCACGGTCGTCGGGGTCGATCGTCGGCTTGCGTGCCCCGTCCATGTAGGTGGAGGTGAACGAGCCGCCGGCCCAGGTGCCGTCCGCTTCGAGTGACACCTTCAGCACGCCACCCCAGCCGAGCCGACCGTTGTTGCTGAGCGAGTTGCCGCCACCGGCGAAGTTGCCCAGGCTGTACGCGATGAGCCTGCCCTTGTAGAACTCCATCCCGCGCAGCACGTGCGGGCCGTGCCCGACGATCAGGTCGGCACCGGCGTCGATCATGGCGCGGGAGAACTTGATCGGGTCGCCCCGGTTCTCGCCGAGGAACATCTCGGTGCCGGGCCGCACCCGCGTCATTTCCGACCCTTCGGCCCCCATGTGTACCTGCACCACGACGATGTCGGCCTGACCGGCGGCCTTCTTGATCACCTTTTTCGCGGCCGGAATGTCGGTGAGGCTGTTCGACCACTGGTACGACGAGAAACCGGCGACAGCGACCTTGACGCCCTTCACCTCGACGACAGTGATCTGGTCAGGCGCGCCGGTGTGCTCCAGCCCGTGTTCCTCCAACGCCTTCTGGGTGTTCTCGTAACCCTTCGGCCCGAAGTCGTACCCGTGGTTGTTGGCCTGGTTGAGCAGGTCGAAACCGGCGTCGGCGAGATGGGCGGCGTACTCCGGCGGCGCCCGGAACTGGAAGCAGCGGGTGGAGTTGGCACCGCACTTGCCGGCCCCGGTGTCCACCGTCAACGGCTCTTCCAGGTTTCCCATCACCAGGTCGGCGGCGAGCGCCTTCTTCACCGAGTTGAAGAAACCCTTGCCGTTGTTCGGGGGGAGCCGGTCGGGTGCCATGGCCATCACGATGTCGCCGGTGGCGGAGAGCGAGATCTTCTTGACCTCGGGGGCGGCCGATTCGACAGGTGCGCCCTCGCCACCGCCCGTGCCGGGTTGCCAGAGCGGCCCCTCGTCGGTGCTGGCGCAGCCGGCGAGGAGGAGGGCGGCGAGCAGCGCCCCCACTGCGGCCAGGGTGCGGCGGCGGGGTCGGGGCACGAAGGGTGCGGCAGCGTACATCGTGCGCGACCCTACCGGGCGGATATCGCGGAATCGACCGCCGATCGGGTGAGGAGATTCAGCCCTGGAGCCGATCCGACCATGGCACGACGGTGTCGCGGCCCACCGACAGCACGGCGGCGTGCACCGCCCGGGCCAGTGGCGCACCCCAGGTGGAGCGGGGTCCGCCGTAGGCGTTGATCGGCCCGTCCGGCGGGCAGAGCACGGCGACCGCGTCCGTCGGCGTACCGGTGCCGGGCAGCCCCAACTCCGCGATCGCCTGTGCCTTCGCCTCGGTGGCCGTGGCGACCGCGTTGACAAGTGCCGCGTCACCGAGCCGCGCCGGAACGTACGCCACGATGTTCACCGTGCCGACCGGTTGCGCCGGTGCCGCCACCGTCGGTGCCGCCGCCGGCACCGGAGTGCCCAGACCGACGGTGGCCCAGACCAGCACGCCGGTGTCGGTCCGCCGCACCACCTCGGCCACGTCGACTCCGGTCATCAGGCCCACGCCGGGCCCGTCCAGGTCGAACTCGCGGGCCAGCCCGGCCAGGTGGTCGGCGGGGTCGTTCCGGTCGTACGACATGGGCACCGTCGCGTTCAGCACCCACCGGCGTACGCCGATCCCACCGCCGAGCGGGGCGGAGCTGACCGCTCGCAGCGCCCCCTCGGCACGCCAGATGAGCACCGGAATGTCACGTTCGTCCTCGCGCCGGGTGGTCAGTAGGGGCTCGGGCAGCACCCGGTGACCCTACGTCCGGGTGTCCACCCCGCCGATCCGGGCCTGACCAGGCGCGGGATCCTAGAGGGTGATCACGACGGGCACGTTACGCCCAACGATCAAGATTCCAGGGGTGCACCTCTGATTCCTGCTCACGTGCGCCTAGACTGGTCGGCGCGCGAGGGATCAGCGGACGGCGGACCCAGGCCGAGCAGACGGCACGCGCAACCGGAGGTGCGCGATGGACGAGGTACTGGCCCGCAGCGGGATCTTCCAGGGTGTCGACCCGGAGGCGGCCGAGGCGCTCGCCAAGGAGATGGAGACGATCGAGGTCCGCAAGGGCGAGGTCGTCTTCAACGAGGGCGAGCCCGGCGACAGTCTCTACATCCTGCTGTCCGGCAAGATCAAGGTTGGCCGCCGGGCAGCGGACGGCCGGCAGAACCTGATCGCCGTGATGGGTCCGTCGGACATGGTCGGCGAGCTGTCGCTCTTCGACCCGGGCCCGCGTACGGCGACCGCGACCGCGGTCACCGACAGCCGACTGGCCCGACTGCGTAAGCAGGCGCTGCGGCCGTGGCTGAACAACCGCCCGGAGATCGCCGAGCAGTTGCTGCGGGTGCTGGCCCGCCGGCTGCGCCGGACCAACGACGCCCTCGCGGATCTGATCTTCACCGACGTGCCCGGCCGGGTGGCCAAGAACCTGCTCCAGATGGCGGGGCGTTTCGGCACCCGCGACGGCGGCGTGCTGCGGGTGACGCACGACCTGACCCAGGAGGAGATCGCCCAGCTCGTCGGCGCCTCCCGGGAGACCGTCAACAAGGCCCTGGCGGATTTCGCCTCGCGCGGCTGGCTCCGGCTGGACGGCAAGAGCATCATCATCCTCGACCCGGAGCGCCTGGCCCGCCGCGCCCGCGTCTGATCCCCCGAAACCCACGTAGCTGGGTGTGCAACTTCAGGGTTGGTGCTGCCTGCCGCGCGCCGGATGCAGCACCAACCCTGAAGTTGCACCATTGACGGCCTCGCATGGCGTGGAATTGGTCCCTCAAAAAAGTCAAGCTTGACTGTTTGTTTTTCGGGGGGCAGGCTTTCCCGCATGTCCGCTGCATCGACGCGCGTCCCTCAGCAGGAGCGCAGCCGCGCCACCCGGGCCCGGCTGCTGGAGGCGACCGTCGACTGCCTGGTGGAGCATGGCTGGTCCGGCACCACCACCACGGTCGTGGCGTCCCGGGCCGGCGTCTCCCGGGGTGCCCAGCTGCACCACTACCCGACCCGCACCGCCCTGGTCACCGCCGCCGTCGGGCACCTCACCGAACGGCGGGCGGCCGAGTTGCGGGCCGAAGCCGACGCCCTGCCGGCCGGCGCCGACCGGCTGGACCGGGTGGTGGACCTGCTCGCTGCCGCTTTCACCGGTCCCCTCTTCGTCGCCGCCCTCGAACTCTGGGTGGCCGCCCGCACCGACGCCGAGCTGCGGGCCGCGCTGCTGCCCCTCGAAGCCCGGATCGGCCGGGAGATGCACCGACTGACGGTCGAGCTGCTCGGGGTGGACGAGCGGCGTCCCGGCGTCCGCGAGGCGGTGCAGGCCACCCTGGACCTGCTGCGTGGGCTCGGCGTAGCCAACCTGCTCAGCGACGACTCGGCCCGCCGGGCCGCGCTGCTGCACGCCTGGAAGACCCAGCTGACGGCGCTGCTCACCAGCGCGGAGACGGCACCCTGACCGGCCCAACCCGCCCGGAGGCACCCATGGTCGACCTGACCGCCCTGCTCACGGATCTGGCCACCGAGTCCGAGCAGCTCGACGCGCTCGTCGCGGCGCTGCCGCAGCAGGAGTGGGAGCGGCCCACCCCCGCGGCCGGCTGGACCGTCGCTCACCAGATCGCCCATCTGGCCTGGACGGATCACGTGGCCCGACTCGCCGCGACCGACGCCGACGCGTTCTACGCCTCGGTCACCGCCGCACCGGATCCGGCCCGACTGGTCGACGACGGCGCGATCGCCTTCCTCGCCCCGCCCGAGGCGCTGCTGGCCCGCTGGCGGGAGGGCCGTTCGGCGCTCGCGGCGGCCCTCGCCGCCGCCCCCGCCGGGGAGAAGCTGCCCTGGTACGGAACCCGCATGTCGCCGGCCTCGATGGTGACGGCCCGGATCATGGAGACGTGGGCGCACGGCGAGGACGTGGCCGAGGCGCTCGGCGTCACCCGGTCCGCCACCGACCGGCTACGGCACGTCGCGTACCTCGGCTTCCGTACCGTCGGGCACAGCTTCGCCGCCCACGGCCGCGCGGTGCCCACGGCACCGGTCCGGGTGGAGCTGGCGGTGCCCGGCGGCGATACCTGGGCCTTCGGTCCGGCGGACGCGGCGGACCGGGTGACCGGTCCGGCGCTCGACTTCTGCCTGCTGGTGACCCGACGCCGGCACCGCACCGACACCGCGCTGGTCGCTACCGGGCCGGTCGCCGACGGGTGGTTGGACGTGGCCCAGGCCTTCGCCGGCCCGCCCGGCACCGGCCGCCCGCCACGAACGGCGGCCTCGGGAGCCAAGCCATGAGCGCACGGTGGCACCGAGCAGCCGCGACCCCAGGGGGCTGCCGATGAGCGACGTGCTGCGGGTCGGCAACGCCTCCGGCTTCTACGGTGACCGGTTCTCCGCTTGGCGCGAGATGCTCGACGGCGGCGAGCTGGACGTGTTGACCGGCGACTACCTGGCCGAGTTGACCATGCTCATCCTCGGTCGGGACCGGATGCGCGACCCCGACCTGGGTTACGCGAAGACGTTCCTCCGGCAGTTGGAGGGCTGCCTCGGCACCGCGCTCGACCGCCGGGTCACGCTGGTCACCAACGCGGGCGGGCTCAACCCGGCCGGCTTGGCCGCCGCGATCCGCGCTCTCGCCGACCGGCTCGGGCTCCCCGTCCGGATCGGGTACGTCGAGGGCGACGCCCTGGCCCGACCGGACGCGCTGACCGCGAACGCGTACCTCGGGGCGTTCGGTATCGCCGCCTGCCTCGACGCCGGGGCGGACGTGGTGGTGACCGGCCGGGTCACCGACGCCTCGCTGGTCGTGGGGCCGGCCATCGCCCGCTTCGGCTGGGGGCGTGGCGACCTCGACGCGCTGGCCGGGGCCACCGTCGCCGGGCACCTCATCGAATGCGGGGCGCAGGTCACCGGCGGCAACTTCAGCTTCTTCACCGAACTGCCCGACGGTGGGCGCCGGCCGGGATTTCCGGTGGCCGAGCTGCGTAGGGACGGCTCGGCGGTGATCACGAAGCATCCCGGCACCGGCGGCGCGGTCACCGTCGAGACGGTCACCGCCCAGTTGTTGTACGAGGTGGGTGGGCCGGCGTACCTGGGCCCGGACGTGGTGACCCGGCTCGACTCGGTCCGACTGAGCCAGGACGGCCCGGACCGGGTACTCGTCAGCGGTGCCCGGGGCACGCCGCCGCCGGAGACGCTGAAGGTGGGCGTCAACAACCTCGGTGGTTTCCGCAACTCCATGACGTTCGTGCTCTGCGGGCTGGACATCCCGGCCAAGGCGGCCCTGGTACGGGAGCAGTTGACGGAGGCGGTCGGCCCGGACGGGTTGGAGTTCACGCTGGCCCGCACCGACCACCCCGACGCCGCCGACACCGAGACGGCAAGCGCCCTGCTGCACGTACACCTGCGCGACGGTGACCGGGCCCGGGCCGGGCGGGCGTTCTCGGCGGCGGCGGTCGAGCTGGCCCTGGCCTCCTACCCGGGCTGCACCCTGACCACCCTGCCCGGCGACGCCACCCCGTACGGCGTGTTCACGGCCGACGTCGTGGCGCAGGACGAGGTCGCTCACGTCGCCGTGCTGCCCGACGGCACCCGGCTGCCGATCGACCCACCGTCGGTGACCGTCCCGGCCGCCGCCGAGCCGGCGGCCGAGCTGGCCGGCCCGGTGGCGACAGGTCCGACCCGGCGGGGGCCGCTGGGTGAGGTGGTGGGCGCGCGATCCGGTGACAAGGGCGGCGACGCGAACCTGGGGGTCTGGGCGCGGACCGACGCGACCTGGGCCTGGCTACGCGGCTGGCTCACCGTGGCGCGGCTGGCGGAGCTGCTGCCGGAGACCGCCCCGTTGGCAGTGGAACGGTACGAACTGCCGAACCTGCGGGCCGTCAACTTCGTGATCCGCGGGCTGCTCGGAGCCGGGGTGGCCGCCTCCACCCGGTTCGACCCGCAGGCCAAGGCTCTCGGCGAGCTGCTCCGCTCCCGGATCGTCGACCTGCCGGTCGAGCCGGCGACCGGCGACGCCCCGGCACCGGTCGTCGGGGAGGTGCGGCCGTGACCATCGTGGACACTCCCGAGCGGCGGCAGCTGCGGGAGCTGACCCGCGCCTTCGTCACCCGGGAGGTGCTGCCGCACCTGGCCGACTGGGAGCGGGCCGGCGAGGTACCCCGCGAGTTGCACGTGACCGCCGCGAAAATCGGCCTGCTCGGCATCGGCTTCACCGAGGCGGTCGGCGGCAGCGGCGGTGACCTGCTCGACTCGATTCTGGTCACCGAGGAGATCATCCGTTCGGGAGGCTCCTCGGGGTTGGTGGCCGCCCTCTTCACGCACGGCATCGCGCTGCCGCACATGGTCGCCGCGGCCGGTGCCCGGTCGGGCGGCAAGCTCCCCAGACCGCCCGGTGACGCCGTCGAACGCATTGACCCGACGGGCCGGGAGCATGACCTGATCGACAGGTACGTCCGGCCGACGCTGGCCGGTTCGATGATCGGCGCGCTGGCCATCACCGAACCCGACACCGGCTCGGACGTCGCGGGCATCCGCACCCACGCCCGCCTCGACGGCGACCACTACGTGGTGAACGGCGCGAAGACCTACATCACCAGCGGAGTCCGGGCGGACTTCGTGACGACCGCGGTCTGCACCGGAGTGCCGGGCAGCGGAGCGCTGAGCCTGCTGGTCATCGACAAGGGCACCCCCGGCTTCACCGTCGGGCGACGGCTGGAGAAGCTCGGCTGGCACTGCTCGGACACCGCCGAACTCTCCTTCGTCGACGTACGCGTGCCGGTGGCGAACCGGATCGGCGAGGAGGACACCGGCTTCCTCGCGATCATGCAGCAGTTCGCGGCCGAACGTCTCTCCCTGGCCACCCAGGCGTACGCCATCGCGCAGCGCTGCGTCGAGCTGGCCGCCACCTGGTGTCGCGACCGGTCCACCTTCGGCCGGCCGTTGGCGAGCCGGCAGCTGGTCCGGCACCGGCTGGCCGAGATGCACACCCGGGCCGAGGCGGCGCGGGCGTACGTGCACCAGGTGGCCGCCCGGGTGGCCGCAGGTGAGCCGGTGGTGACGGAGGTGGCGATGGCGAAGAACGTGGCCGTCGAGGCCGCCGACCGGGTCGTGGACCAGGCCCTGCAACTGCACGGCGGCTTCGGCTACCTGCGCGACGCCGAGGTGGAGCGGCACTACCGGGACGCCCGCATCCTCGGCATCGGCGGTGGCACCACCGAGATCATGAACGAGATCATCGCGAAGGGCATCGGCCTGTGAGCACACTCGACACCGCGATCGACAGGTCCACGCCGGCTTTCCGGGCCAATCGGGACGCGCTGCTGGAACGTCTCGCCGAGCTGGACGCGGCGCTCGACCAGGCCCGGGCCGGCGGTGGCGAGAAGTACGTGGCCCGGCACCACAAGCGCGGCAAGCTGCTCCCCCGCGAACGCATCGAGCTGCTGCTGGACCAGGACAGCCCCTTCCTCGAACTGTCACCGGTAGCCGCGTTCGGCACGGACTTCCCGGTGGGGGCCAGCGTGGTGACCGGGATCGGCGTGGTCGAGGGCGTCGAGTGCCTGGTCGTCGCCAACGATCCGACGGTACGCGGCGGCGCGGTGAACCCCTGGTCGCTTGCGAAGACCCGGCGGGCCGGCGAGATCGCCCTGGCCAACCGGCTGCCGATGGTGAACCTGGTCGAGTCGGCCGGCGCGGACCTGCCCACCCAGGCGGAGATCTTCATTCCGGGCGGCCGGGTGTTCCGCGACCTGACCCGGCTCTCGGCCGAGCGGATCCCCACGGTCAGCGTGGTCTTCGGCAACGCCACCGCCGGTGGCGCGTACGTGCCCGGGATGTCCGACTACACGATCATGATCCGGGACCGTTCGCAGGTCTACCTGGCCGGGCCGCCGCTGGTGAAGATGGCCACCGGCGAGGACGCCGACGACGAGTCGTTGGGTGGCGCCGCCATGCACGCCACGAAGTCCGGTCTGGCCGACTTCCTCGCCGCCGACGAGCGCGACGGCATCCGGCTGGCCCGACAGTGCGTACGCCGGCTCAACTGGCGCAAGCGGGGTCCGGCACCGCGCAACCCGATGCCGCAACCACCGAAGTACGACCCGGAGGAACTGCTCGGCATCACCAGCGCCGACCTCAAGGTGCCGTTCGACCCGCGTGAGGTGCTCGCCCGGGTGCTCGACGGCAGCGAGTTCGACGAGTTCAAGCCGGCCTACGGCACCGCGCTGGTCACCGGCTGGGGTGAGCTGCACGGGTACCCGGTCGGTGTGCTGGCCAACGCCCGGGGCGTGCTGTTCAGCGAGGAGGCGCAGAAGGCGACACAGTTCATCCAGCTCGCCAACGCCGCCGACACGCCGCTGATCTTCCTCCAGAACACCACCGGTTACATGGTCGGCACCGAGTACGAACAACGCGGCATCATCAAGCACGGCGCCCTGATGATCAACGCGGTGTCGAACTCGACGGTGCCGCACCTGACGGTGAACCTGGGTGCCTCGTACGGTGCCGGCAACTACGGCATGTGTGGCCGGGCGTACGAGCCGAGGTTCCTGTTCACCTGGCCGAACGCCAAGTCTGCGGTGATGGGACCGGCGCAGTTGGCCGGGGTGCTGTCCATCGTGGCCCGGCAGGCCGCCGCCGCGCGGGGCCGCGAGTTCGACGAGGACTCCGACGCGGCGATGCGGATGATGGTCGAGCAGCAGATCGAGTCCCAGTCCGGCGCGCTGTTCCTGTCGGGCCGCCTCTACGACGACGGGGTGATCGACCCCCGGGACACCCGTACCGTCCTCGGCCTGTGTCTGTCGGCCATCCACAGCGGACCGGTGAAGGGCGCCGACGGCTTCGGCGTTTTCCGGATGTGAGCGCGAGGAACGCAGCGAAGCGGAGTCCCGCAGTCGCGAACGAAAGGAGGCACGGCAGATGATTCGCAAGCTGCTGGTCGCGAACCGGGGGGAGATCGCCCGCCGGGTCTTCGCCACCTGTCGGACCCTCGGGATCGAGACGGTCGCCGTGCACTCCGACGCGGACGTCGACGCGCCCTTCGTCACCGAGGCCGACCAGGCCGTCCGGCTGCCCGGAAACACCGCTGCCGAGACGTACCTGCGGATCGACCTGATCCTGGATGCGGCCCGCCGCTGCGGTGCGGACGCCGTCCATCCCGGCTACGGCTTCCTCGCCGAGAACGCCGAGTTCGCCACGGCGGTCACCGACGCCGGCCTGACCTGGGTCGGTCCGCCGGCCAAGGCGATCGCCGCGATGGGCGACAAGCTGGCCGCCAAGGCGCTGCTCGCCGAGGCCGACGTACCGATGCTGCCCACCTGGACCGACCCGGCGCAGGTGACGAGCTTCCCGGTGCTGGTGAAGGCGTCCGCCGGGGGCGGCGGGCGCGGCATGCGGGTGGTCCGGGACGCCGACGGGCTCGCCGCGGCCGTCGAAGGCGCGCGCCGCGAGGCGGCGGCGGCGTTCGGCGACGGCACGGTCTTCATCGAGCGGTACGTCGAGCGTGGCCGGCACGTCGAGGTGCAGATCTTCGGCGACAGCTTCGGCACTGTGGTGGCGCTGGGCGTGCGGGACTGCTCGATCCAGCGCCGGCACCAGAAAATCGTCGAAGAGGCGCCCGGCGTCCTTGGCGACGAGGCGCGGGAGCGGCTGCACGAGGCGGCGGTGGCCGCCGGACGGGCGGTCGACTACGTGGGCGCCGGCACTGTCGAGTTCCTGCTCGCGCCCAACGGGGAGATCCACTTCCTGGAGATGAACACCCGCCTCCAGGTCGAGCACCCGGTAACCGAGCTGACCACCGGACTGGACCTGGTTCGGCTGCAACTTCTGATCGCCGAGGGCGGGGCGCTGCCGCTGGCCGCGACACCGACGGCCACCGGACACGCGATCGAGGTACGCCTCTGCGCCGAGGAACCCGCGCACGGGTACCGACCGGCGACCGGCACCCTGCACCGGTTCGCCGTGCCCGGCGTGGCGGCCGAGTTCGGGGCCCTTGCCGTGCCCGGCCTGCGGCTGGACTCCGGCGTGGTTGACGGGTCGGCGGTGAGCATCCACTACGACTCGATGCTCGCCAAGGTGATCGCCTGGGCGCCAACCCGGGTGGAGGCGGCCCGTGCCCTGGCCGGCGCGCTGGCCAGGGCGGAGTTGCACGGCGTGGCCACCAACCGGGACCTGCTGGTCCACGTCCTGCGTAGCCCACAGTTCGCTGCCGTCGACATCGACACCGGTTTCCTGGACCGGCATCCGGAGGTCTTCGCCGCGCTGCTACCGGCCGAACAGCACCCCCTGGTCGCGTTGGCCGCTGCGCTGGCCTCGGCCGCCGCTCGCCGGGCTGCCGCGACGGTGCTGGCCGGGCTGCCCTCGGGATGGCGCAACGTGCCCGCCTTCCCGCAGGTCGCCCGCTTCGCTGCCGCTGACGGGGACGACATCGAGATCCGCTACCGGCTGGACCGCGCCGGCCGGCTCACCGAGTGGTCGGCGTCGCCGGCCAGCACCGGGACGGCGGACGGATACGGCGGCACGCCGGCCGTCTCCCTCGTCGAGGCGTACCCGGAACGGGTCGTGCTCGATGTCGACGGGGTGCGGCGGGTCTACCGGGTACACCGGGTGGGGTCGGAGGTCTTCGTGGACGGTCCGGACGGGGCGGCGGGCCTGACCGAGCTGCCGCGTTTTCCGCTGCCCACCGCGGAACTGGCCGCCGGGTCGTTGCTCGCGCCGCTGCCCGGCGCGGTGGCCCGGGTGCACGTCGAGGTCGGTCAGCGGGTCACCGCCGGTGACCTGCTGCTGACCCTGGAAGCGATGAAGCTGGAACACCCCGTGCTCGCCCCCACCGATGGTCTGGTCACCGAACTGCCGGTACCGGCCGGCGGTCAGGTGGACACCGACGCCGTGCTGGCCGTGGTCACCCCCGATGAGGAGTCGCCGTCATGAACTTCGACCTCACCCCCGAGCAGGACCAGCTCCGCGACGCCGTGCGGGCGCTGGGCAGGCGGTACGGGCACCGGTACTTCGTGGCGAAGGCGAAGGCCGGCGAGCACACCACCGAGCTGTGGCAGGAGGCCGGCGAGCTCGGCTACCTCGGCGTCAACATCCCCACCGAGTACGGCGGCGGGGGCGGCGGCATCACCGAACTGGCCATCGTCTGCGAGGAACTGGCCGCCAGCGGCTGCCCGCTGCTGCTGCTCGTGGTCTCCCCCGCCATCGCGGCCACCGTCATCAACCGACACGGCACCGAGGAGCAGCGCAAACGCCATCTGCCGGGCCTGGCCGACGGCTCCCAGAAGATCGTCTTTGCGATCACCGAGCCGGACGCCGGCTCGAACTTCCACCGCCTTTCCACGGTGGCTCGCCGTGACGGTGACGACTGGGTGCTGTCCGGCCGCAAGTGCTACATCTCCGGCGTCGACGAGGCTCAGTTCGTCCTGGTGGTGGCCCGCGTCGCCGTCGATGACGGCAGTGCCGGCGCTGGGGAGGCGGCTCCGCAGAAACTCAAGCCGGCGCTGTTCATCGTGCCGACCGACGCGGCCGGGCTGACCTGGTCCAAGCTGGACATGGAGATCGTGTCCCCGGAGAACCAGTTCCTGCTCTACCTGGACGACGTGCGGCTGCCCGCTGCGGCACTGGTCGGCGAGTCGCTGGACGCTGGGCTACCGGCACTGTTCGCCGGGCTCAACCCGGAGCGCATCACGGTCGCCGCGATGGGTGCCGGCACCGGCCGGTACGCCATCGAACGCGCCTCCGAGTACACCGCGACCCGTTCGGTGTGGGGCGGCCGGACGATCGGCTCCCACCAGGGGGTCGCACACCCCCTCGCGCATGCGGCGGTGCAGGTGGAGCTGGCCCGGCTGATGATCCAGAAAGCGGCGGCGCTCTACGACGCCGGCCGCGACCTGGAGGCCGGGGTCTCCGCCAACATGGCCAAGTACGCGGCCGGCGACGCCGCCGCGCTGGCGGTGGACACCGCCGTGCAGGCGCTCGGCGGCGCCGGCATGACCACCGAGTACGGCGTGGCGACGCTGCTCGGCGCGGTACGGGCCGGCCGGATCGCTCCGGTCAGCCGGGAGATGATCCTCAACTTCGTCGCCCAACACATCCTCGGCCAGGACAAGTCGTACTGAGTCCCGTGACGTGGTCGTCGCGAGTTGCGGCATGTCGCGGGATTAGTCGGGTGGGAAGGCGCAACATGCCGCAGCCCGCGGCGGAGGCGTCCGTTTTCCCCGTCGCCGTGTCCGGCTCCGACGCGCATACTCACCGTCGTGAACGACACCGGAGCGGCCGGTCAGGCCCTGGACGACGCGATCGAGAACGTGTACGCCCTCTTCGCCCGCCATCAGCTGCCGGCAGACCTGACGGCCTGCGACCACTGTGTGAGCCCGGAGGAAGTAGATCTCTTCCGGCGTACGCCGCTGCGCCAGCTCACCCCGGATCAGCTCGGTGTCTACCTGCTCAACCCCGGCACCTTCGGTGACGACACGGAATTCCCGCACCTGCTGCCCCGGCTGCTGGAACTGTACGCCCGCGACCAGATGGACGGCTGGAGCAGGCCGGACGCGGTGACGAGACGGATCTCCTCGCAGTGGCGCGACTGGTCGACAGCCGAGCGGGCCGCCGTGACGCGCCTGTTGGCGACATGGTGGCGGCACATGCTGCACACCTTCGCTGGGTCGAACGAGGCTTGGTATCTGCTGGACGCCGCCCTGGAGTGCGGTGTCGACCTCACCTCCTACCTCGCCGCCTTCACCGAGATCGGCGAGGTCGCCGCGGCCCGCCACCTGGCCGACGTCATCGACTGGTGCGTCTTCTCGACCGTCCCGGACGACGACCGTTCGACCTTTCAGCGCTGGCTGGCCGGGGACGAGCCACTGGCCCTTCTCGACGCCGTCGCGACGCATGTCGCCGACCCGGCGGCCGCCAGGGAGATCAGCAGGGGACGAGAGCAGGCCGAGGCGCTCCGCGGCTGGCTGCGCGAGAAGGGCCTACGTCCGGACTGATCCGGGCATCGCCGCAGTCGCCGACTGCTCGGCGAGCCGAACCGGATCGGGCCGGGGTCAACTATCGGCAGGCGGCGTCTACCCGGTGGACCGGGCGTACCCGGCGGCCCAGCCCTTCCAGCAGGGAGTCCTCGACGTGGAAGTCGTGGATGCGCAGCCGGTACCGGGGCAGTTCCTCCTCCGAGGGGCAGAGCACCTGACCGCGTACCTGGTCGACCGGCACGTAGCGCACCCCACCGCGTTCCTGAAGGATCACCATGTTGACGTCGTCGGTGGTCACCACGTGCCCACGGATCTCCTCGGTGGCCTCGGCGGAGGTCACGCCGGGTTCACCCACAGTGGTCACGGTCAGCGGCAGCACCGGCGTGCTGATCACCGGCAGCGCCGCCCAGACCAGCACCACCAGCACGGCGAGCTGGGTCACCGGGGCGAGTGGCTGGATGACCACCCGGGGCAGCGGGCCGGCGACGAAGAGAGCCAGCAGCGGAGGTACGACCAGCAGCACGATCGGCAGCAGCTCGCCCTGCCGCCCGGCGTCGCGCAGCGTCGGTACGAGCAGCCAGAGGTAGCCGGCGTACGCCGCGACGACGATCAGGACGCGGAGGGCGGGACGCTCGTGCAGGCGTTCCGGCCGGAGCTGGAAGGCCGCCGCGACGGTGGGCAGCAGCAGCGGGAGATACAGCAGCGGCCAGGTCACCAGGGCCATCAGGAAGCTCGCCGCGACGAACCAGCCCGGCGTGATCTCCATCCACCGGGCAAAGAGCGGTCGGCGGGTCAGCCGGTGCCCGCTGGCGGCGAGTACCCCGCCGAGCGCGAACACCGCGACCAGCACGGTGGAGAGCAGGCGGGCCGCCGTGGTGAGGAAGCCGGCG
The DNA here is from genome assembly GCF_049178935.1 of Verrucosispora sp. WMMD703. NCBI lineage: Bacteria > Bacillati > Actinomycetota > Actinomycetes > Micromonosporales > Micromonosporaceae > Micromonospora > Verrucosispora sp. WMMD703. Next base: position 6,352,062 of record NZ_JBMHMM010000004.1, read on the forward strand.
AGCAGGTTCACCGGTCCCACGTTGGCCACCAGCAGCAGCGTGGTCTGCAACTCACCGCCGGCCTCGATACCGAGCCGCAGCACCGAGAAGATCGCCGGTACGCCAACCACGGCCGTCCAGAACGACTGGCTGGCTCGCGCCCGGCGCTCGGCCGGATCCCAGCCGCCGGGAGTTCCCGTCCGGGCCGTACCCGGGGGTGGCTCGACCCGCTCCGCATTGCTCGGCGGCGCCGAAGGCGGCGGGGCGGTCGGCTGCACGGGGGCTCGTAGCACGGGTGGCGGTGGTCTGCCAGCGCCCGGTTCGTCGGAGGCGGTGGCGGGTGCCGCACTCATCGTTGTGGTGCCTTGTCGTCGAAGTCCACAAGTCTCGGCACGTCGAGCGGTTGCGGCTGCCGCTTCTCGCCCCGCAGCCACGGCCCCAACGTGCGGTTGTACGCGGTCAGCCACGGGCTGGCTTCTCCGCTGCGCCCCTGCTGGTAGCTCTTGTCGAGGAAGTAGGCGACCAGGTCGCGCAGGGCCGGGTCCCCGATCGGCACGCCGACGCCGAGCAGTTCGCTGGTGCCGAAGGGCATGTCGACGATCTCGAACTCGGTCGGGTAGCGGGCCAGGAAGCCGGCGAGGATCGTCTCGTCGGAGCTGACCGCGTCGTACTTGCCGGCCCGGATGCCCTTGACGCAGTCCCAGACGTCCTTGACCACGAGCGTGCGGACCTGGTTCTTCTCAAGTTCCGCCTCGGTGGTGGAACCGCCGCTGGTGCAGATCCGGTACTTCGGGTTCCGCAGGTCCTCGATGGTGCGGATGGTGTCCTTGTGCCTGGTCGGCACCAGCACCTCCTGGGTGGTCACGAAGTACGGACCGGCGAAGCTGACGAGCTTCTTGCGGTCTTCCGTGATCGAGAAGCTGGAGACCACCAGGTCCACCACGCCGCCCTGGAGGGCCGGAATACGGTCCTCAGTGGACACCGCCACGAATTCCAGCCGGTGCTCCCCCTCGTAGCCGAGGGAAGCGGCGATGTACCGGGCGATCTCGACGTCGAACCCGATGTGGTTCCCGTCGCGTATCTCGCCCATCAGCGGTTCGTCGTCGGCCACCCCGATCCGCAGGACGGGCTGGCCCCAGATGTGTGACTCGCGCAGCTTCTCCTGCACGGACGGCAGTTCCGGCTCCTTCTGGCTGTCGCAGCCGGCTGCCGCGCCGAGCAGCAGCGTCAGGGCGACCGCCGCAGTGGTCGCCGCCGCACGCCACCGGGAACTGGAGAGGCTTACCGCCATGGCCACCTCGCTACGTTTCGAGTTTCGGGTTGCACCGAAAGTAGTCGTCCGTGTCGAGTTACCACCATCCGGTGGTCGGTTCCGGCGTGGGTCACCGGCCGGAGAGTTTGATGAGTGACAGCAGGTGGGCGACCAACGTGATGGGAACGCCGAAGGCGGGGACGAGGCTCATCGGCAGGGTGGACATGAGTCCGGTGTCGACGTCGGTGAGCAGGAGGCCGGCCGGGCTGGCCGAGTAGAGGACGCCGAGGGTGACGGCGAGGATGAGATCGGCGATGCCCAGGGCTGTCCAGGCGACGAAGATCCGGTTGGCGCGGTCGACCACGAAGGCCGCCACCAGTGGCGCGGTCAACCCGATGGCCACGTCGCCAATCCCGGCCGGCAGCGCGAAGCCGGCCGGCAACGCGTCGACGGCGACGAGCGCCAGGAACGCCAGTCCCGCGACCCGCCAGGTCTGCAACAGGGTGAGGAACCGCAGGTCGAGGCGGCGAGCCCAGGCACGGAACCGTGACGAGCGTACGGCTAGGACGAGCACCGTGAGTGGCGGTACGCCGGCGGCGAGCGCGAGAGCCACTGGCGGATCGCCCGGTGGCGTGCGGAACGCGCCCAGGGCGCTGGCCGCGAGCGTGGCGCAGAACCAGCCGACAGCGACGAGCGCGGGCAGGGTCAACACCGAAGCATGGGTACGCACGGGCACGGTCACGAGCCCTCCAGAGTCGCTTGTGTTTTGCAAGTGACTCTATTGGGGTAGCTTGTGTATCGCAAGTGACTCGGAGGTGCGGATGTCTTCAGCCCGGAACGTGGCCCCCCGCTCGGACTGCGCCATCGCCGGCACGTTGGATCTCGTCGGTGACAGATGGTCCCTGCTCATCGTGCGTGACCTGCTGTTCCGCGGCAATCTCCGATTCGCGGACCTGGCGGCCTCAACCGAGGCGATGCCGACCAACACGCTCACCGACCGGCTACGTCGGCTGGAGGAGTGCGGGATCCTGGTGCGCCACCCCTACAGCGAGCGGCCCCGGCGGTACGAATACCAGCTGACCGAACGCGGCCGGGACCTCGCGCCGGTGCTGGACAGCCTCGCCACCTGGGGCATCACCCACCTGCCCGGCACCCGACGTCTCGGGGCCGGCTGACGCCGCCGTCACGGCCGCGCACAACCGGCGGTAGCCGCTTGGGTTCAGCGCGCGCCGGCGCACCCTGAGCGGCCAGGTCGCTCTTGGCGGTCTCCGCGCGCTGGGCCACCTCGGTCTCCGGCAGCTCCTCGAACGGCTGGATGTCGCCGTGGCAGACCTTGCCCCCTTTCGGCAAGCTGTTGTTCGTCAGCTGTTCCGCCTGGTGAAGCTGGCTGCTGTTGACAGATCGGCAATCTCCGACATTCTGGACGGGTGAGACGGTTCCCAGGATCCGACGCACGGACCGTGGCAGTGGCTGCGGCCCTGGCAGCGTTCTGGCTGCTCGCGGCGCTGGTGGTGGGGCGCCGGCAGGATCTGCTCGGGGTGGCGGGGGCGCTGCTCTGCGTTCTGCTCGCCACCGTCGCGGGGGTGGCCGTCACCGCTGCCCGGCAGCGTGACGCGGATGTTCGACCGGATAGCGGGCAGCCGTCCGGAGGGCCGGGTATCGAGCCGTTCGGCATTGATGCCGACACACTGGAGAGCCTGGGCGATCGGGAGGCGGTCCGTGCGCTGCGGGACCGGCATCGACGCGACCGGCGGGGACGCTGACGCCCGCGACCCTCCCGGGAGGTCAGCCGCTGGTGAGCGTGGGCGAGGCAAGGCCGTTGAGACCCCGACCGGCCAGGCATCGATAGGTGAGGTCAGTGTCCGCGTCAGCCGGCGGTAACACCTCAAGATTCCATCCCGCCGCCTGACGCATCCCGCTGACCAGACGGAACGTCTCCTCGTTGCAGACCTGGCGTACTCGGGGATCCGCGACGATCTCGTCGTGGCCGGCATCGGCCAGGGCGGCCGGCAACTTCCCCTGGGCGTAGCTCTCCCAGGTGTGCCGGGCGTCGCACGGCACTCGGCTGGCTTCGGCCTGCTGGCCACGCACCTGCACCGGCCCGAAGCACTCCAACTCCGCAGCGCACTGGGCACCCGTGGGAAGCGCCTCCTGATGAGTGGCGCAACCCGGGCGGAGCAGACCGGTGGCCGCCGGGCGGGCCGGCATGCTCGGCTGTGGCGACGGTCCACCACCGGCGGCCCAGGCGCCGACACCTGCCGAAGCCGCGAGGGCCACCACCCCTGCGGCCCCGAGGAACCAGCGGCGGCGACGGCTGCGCTCGGTGGAGCCCTCCCTGGCCGGCGGGGCGGCACGGCCGGCATCGTGGATGTTGGCGGCAACGCCGCTGGTCGGTGCCGCTGGAGGGGTCGACCCCCCGCTCGGTGCGGCCGAGCCGTCCAACGTCAGATTGGTGAGCATGTCGCGCAGTTCCGCGGCGGACGGCCGGTCACCGGGATCGTTGGCCATGCCGGCACGCAGCACGTCGACCAGGTCCTCCGGGATGCCGGGCAGGCTGGGAACCGGCTGGTGGAACATCTCCAACACGGTGACCAGGCTCGGGTTGCGCTCGCTCTGCCAGCGTGGGGGCCGGCCGTGCATGACCGCGTAGAGGGTGGCGCAGAGCGCGTACACGTCGACGGCCGGCGAGGGCGGACTGTGACTGAACATCTCGGGCGGCGCGTACGCCGGGGTGAGCACTTCCAGCGCGACGGAGGCGTCCCGCATCTCGGCGACCACGGCGAGCCCGAAGTCGGCAAGCACCGCCGGGTTGAAGTGCGAGTGGAGGATGTTGGCGGGCTTGACGTCGCGGTGCAGCACGCCGGCGGCGTGTGAGTGGGCGATGGCGTCCGCGATCTTGACACCGAGATCCCGGGCCTCGACCGCGCCCAGCGGCGAGTTGCGCATCCGCTCGGCGTACGAGCCGTCGCAGAGTTCCATGATCAGGTAAGGGTGCTGGTCGATGGTGACCCCGACATCGAACAGGTCGACCACGTGCGGGTGGGACGACATCCGACCGGCGGCACGCGCCTCGCGCAGAAAACGGGCCTGATCCCGGTCGCTGGCCAGGGTCCGGTTCTCCACCTTGACGGCGACCTCGCGGCCCACCGAGATCTGCGTCGCGCGGTAGACCGTGGCGTAACCACCCCGGGCAAACACCTGCAAATTAGTCAGACCGGGCACGATGGGCGTCGGCAGGGCGCCGGGCGGGGTGTCGGTCACAGTCTCGAAAATACCGAACTCTGCCGGCCGCTCAGTGAACCGCATCGGTGGCCGGCCCCACACCCGATGTCCCGGCACCACGCCGGTCGTCGTCCTGCTCCCATTCGTCGGCAGTCGATCCGCTCCCAGCCGCCGGGGCGACCGCCCCGGACCGAGCAGCCGTGCCAGCGGACCGGCGCGCGTCCCACCAGAGCCCGGCGGCAGTCGCCACCGCGCCCAGGCCCTCCCAGGCCGCCACCCCGAAGAACCGCCCCGGTGCGATGTCAGCAAGCACCGCGAGGGTGAAGACCGTGAACGTGACCAGCCGGAACACGACCGTGAAGCGGTAGAAGGCGCGCCACTCGGTGGCTGCGGCGAGCAGGTAGTAGACCCCCATGTTGAACGAGGCCATCGAGGAGGCCGTCACGAAGACACCCGTGTAGTCACCCGGTGCCCGGCTCTGCGGGATCTCGAAGCCGAGCACCCGCAAAAGCGCCTCCGGCCAGAGCAGGCCGACCGCCCCCATCACCAGCGCGAGCACGCCGAACACCGCGATCGTCCACCCCGCGACCGAACGCGGCAGCCTCATCTTCGCCCCCCTCGACGGCGCGACCGCCGACATCGACGGTCGCGTGCACCCGCCACGCTAGCGGCCGGCCCCGACCGGCCACATCCCCGAAACCGCCAGATCCGTACCGGCCATCGATCGACCGGGCGTACCAGGTCGAGAGCCCGACCCCGCCGGGTGACGTTTCCGGGACATCGCGCCGAAGCGCGGTCACCGCCGATGCCGCCGGGTGCGGTCAGCCGGGGGTTCGCAGGCGGTTCAGCAGCGCCTCCGCAGCGGCCCGCTCACTGCGCTGCTCGGTGGCGTACGCCAGCCGGACCGCGTCCTCGGCGCTGGCCTTCGCCTCCGCCGGCCGCCCGCACGCGGCCAGCGCCTCGGCCAGGACGCTCGCCGCGACCACCTGGCTGCGGACATCCTCGGCCTGCACCCGCACCGCGCGGTGGGCCCAGTCCAACGCCTGTTCGCGCTGGCCGTGGGCGAGCAGGGCCGAGGCGTACCGCGCCATCGACTGCCGGCGGGAGAAGAGCAGGGACGGGGTGGTGGCCGCCATCGTGGCGACCGGAGCGAGCAGGCCGACCGCAGTGCCCGAGTCGCCGGCCGCCAACCGGGCGGTGGCCAGCAGCACCCGGGGAGCGACCTGGGCCGGTGCCTGCGGATTGTGTGGTTCCACAGTGGTGAGCACCGCGCGGGCGTGCCGCTCGGCGCCGGCCACGTCACCCATTTCCAGCGCGACGAAGCCGCGCAGCGTACCGGCCATCCCGGTGAGCAGCGGGTGACCGGTCCGGTGGCCGTACGCGAGCGCGTCGGTGAGCAGGTCCGCGGCGTGCTCCGGCTCGCCCAGCCCTCGGGCGACCACGCCCCGGACCACGAGCGCGAAGCCCTGCCCCCAGTCGTCCGAGGCGGCGGCGAAATCCCGGTACGCCCGCCGGGCTTCCCGGTCGGCGTCGACCAGCTCACCCAGCTCGGCGTTGGCGTACGCGTCGACCGCCCGGAGGGTGCCCACCGCCCACGCCTCGCCGACCCGTTCACCGAACGGCAGGAACACCCGGGCCAGCCGGCGCGCTTCCCGCAGCCGACCAGCGAGCAGCCGGGCGAAGGCGGTGGTGCCGCGCAACCACGCCCGTCCGTACGGGTCCTTGAGCTCGGCGAAGAGCCGGGCGGCCCGGCCGAGGACCGCGTCCGTGCCGGCGAAGTCGCCCCGGGTGGTGGTCACCCAGGCGAGGTTCTGCAACGACCACGCCTGTCCCCGGCGGTCCCCCGCGCCCAGACTCACCTGGTACGCCGCCGCCAGCCGGCTGCTGGCCTGGCCCAGCCGGCCGACCAGGAAGTCGGTCATGCCCAGCCGGCGCATCGCCGAGGCACGCAGGGCGGGCAGGTCCGCGTCCCCGGCCACCTGAAGCGCCTCCTGCCAGCAGGACTCGGCCCGCCGTAGATCACCCATCACCTGCTGGGCCTGCCCGGCGAGCAGCAGGGCACTGGCCCGGGTCGCCGGATCTCCCACGTTCGCGGCGATCTTCTCGGCCGAGGCCAGCGCGTCGGTGGCCCGACCCACCTGGAGCAGTGCCCGGGCGTGCGCCACCCGGTCGACGGCGGGGATTCCGTCGCGGGCCAGTTCGGTGGCGCGTTCGGCGTACTCGACGGCCAGTGCCGGCTCCCCCGCGTGCAGGGCCCGGCGGGTGGCCCGGCCGAGCGCCGCCACGCCCAGCGGCGCGACCGCCCGGGCCGGCGCGTCCGGACGTAGGGTGACCGCGTCGGCCAGCGCGGTGGCCCGCTCGACGTGCTCGGCCACGAAGTCGTCCCGGGACGCCTCAGGGAAGCCGCCCGGGCCGGTTCCGGTGCCGCTCGGGCTGGCGACCTCGGTCACCGGAGCCGCCCAGCGGGCCAACGCGGCGTGCCGTTCCGCCAGCTCCGCCTTGCTGATTCCGGAGTACGCGGCCTCCCGCATCAGCGGGGTGGCGAAGGCGTACCCGCTCCGGGTGCGGTGCAGCATCCGGCGTTGCAGCAACTCCTCCACGGCCCGTTCCAGCTCGACGGCGGCGACGGCGGCCGGACGGCCGTCACTGGCGGTGCGCCGCTCCCGCAGCGCCTCCAGCGCACCGTCGGGCACGGTGTCGCCGACCACCGCGGCGTCCCGCAGCACCGAGCGGGCCTCCGCCGGCAGGGCGTCGATCCGGGCGGCGAGCACCGCCGCGAGGTCGCGGGAGAGCAGTCGGCTGCCCAGTGAGCCCGGTGCCAGCCGCCAGGTGTTGCGTGCCCCGGCGGTGAGCGCCCCGCGTTCCATCAGCAGGGTGACCAGCTCCGCCAGGTAGAAGGGGTTGCCCTGGGCGGTGGCGAGCAACCGGTCGGCGTCGGGTTGGGGCAGCCGTCCACCGCCGAGGTAGCTGGTCAGCAACCGGGCCGCGTCGGCGCCTCGCAGCGGCGGCAGCGGCTGCACCTCGGCGTCGGACACCCGGGCCAGGGTGCCAGCGGTACGGACCAGTTCGGGTCGACCGAGCAGCAGCACCAGCACCGGACCGGCGAGCCGGGACAGCGTGACCTCCAACGCGCCGATGGTCTCCGCGGTGGCATCGTGCAGATCGTCCACGATCACCATCAGCGGTGCCTCCTCAGCGAGCGCACTGAGCAGGTCGGCCACCGCGTTGGGCACCGCGTCGACGTCGGCGGGCGCCTGGGCGGTGCTCCACTCGCCCTGGTCCGTCGGGCCGCCCGCGGGGAGTTCCGCGTACCCGAGCAGAGCCAGCAGCTGATCGGTGGCGACCGGGGCCGGCTCCGTCCGGGTACGGCTGAGCCGTTGCCCGAGCCGGCGCAGCCGTTCCTCCACCGCGGCCCGGGTGACCGCGGTCGCGGTGTCGTTCGGCAACCCCGTCGCGGCGCGTACCAGGTCGGCGAGGGGCGCCAGCCGGCGACGCTCGCCGAACGCGGCACAGCGCACCGAGAGAACCCGGGCACCGGTATGCGCGGCGTACCGGCCGGCACCTACGTCGTAGCCGGCGGCGAGGCGTTCCACCTCGGCGGCGAACCGGGACTTGCCGATGCCCGCCTCGGCCGTCATCAGCAGCACCCGGGGCTCGGTACGGTCGATCACCTCGGCGAGTCGGCCGGCCACCCGACCGATCTCGGTCTCCCGGCCAACGAACGGCGCTTCGTCGCCCAGACCCGAGCGGGTACCGGGTGCGTCCAGCAGGCCGAGCAGCTCGTACGCCTCGACCGGCTCCCGCTTGCCCTTGAGCCGCAGCGGTCGCAACGCCCGCCAGCTCGCGACGTGCCGGGTCGCCGCGGCGGTACGCCCACCGGCGTAGACCGCACCGACGGCGGCGGCGTCGGCCAGCCGGGCTGCGGTGTTCACCGTGTCGCCGATGACGGTGTACTCGATGGCGGCCTGGATGCCGGCGATCACGTCACCCGTGTTGAGCCCGACCCGTAGTCCCAGCGGCGCGCCACCGCCCCGCTCGTCGTCGAGCACCCGGCGCACCGCACGCTGCATCGACAACGCGGCGCGTACCGCCCGCTCGGCGTCGTCCTCGTGCGCCACGGGGGCACCGAAGACCGCCATGATCCCGTCACCGGTCAGCTTGTCGACATGCCCGCCGAAGGTCTTGACCGCCCCGGCCAGCGCGGCCAGCACCCGGTCGGTGACCGCGCCGACGCGTTCCGGGTCGAGATCCTCCGACCAGGAGGTGAAGTCGGACAGGTCGCCGAAGAGCACGGTCACCACCCGGCGCTCGGCGGCGGGCAGGGTCGCGGCGGCCGGCAGCGCGGCGCCGCAGTTGTGGCAGAACCGGGCGCCGGGCACGGCGACGGTTCCGCACACCGGGCAGGTCACGCTGGATCCAACCTCGCGTCGCCGCCGTCGGATTCCCGGCCGAGGTATTCGAGTTGGGCGCGCACCGACCATTCCGCCGCCCACCACAGCGACCGGTCGACGTCGGCGTAGACCGCGGCGACCACTTCGGCCGCGGTCCGCGCCCCCGCGTCCAGCGCCGCCCGGACCTGGTCCAGGCGGGCGCGGCGGTGGGCGAGATAGAAGTCGGCGGCGGCGCCGCAGTCGGCCAGCGCCGGGCCGTGCCCGGGCAACGCCGGTACGTCCCGGTACGTCGAGAGCAGCTCCAGACTCGCCAGGTAGTCACCGAGGTGCCCGTCCGGGTGCGCCACGACCGTGGTGCCCCGGCCGAGGATCGTGTCACCGGTGAGCACCACCCGCTGACCGTCCCGCTCGGCCAGGAAGCAGACCGAGTCGGCGGTGTGGCCGGGGGTGGCGAGCAGGCGGATCTCCAGGCCGAAGCCGCTCAGGTCCTGCCCCGGCCCGGTCAGCGGCTCACCACCGACGGTATGCGCCGGGTCGACGGCGAGGACGGCGGCTCCGTCGAGCAGGTCGTGCAGGCGCGCCGAGCCCTCGGTGTGGTCCGGATGGCCGTGGGTGATCAGCACCAGCCCGATCGGCCCCTGCGCGACGATCGCCGCGAGGTGCGCCTCGTCCGCCGGGCCCGGGTCGACGACCACGGCCGGCTCGCCCGGCCGGGCCCGCAGCAGCCAGGTGTTGGTGCCGTCCAGCGTCATCGGCCCCGGGTTGGGTGCCCGCAGCAGCGCCGCCCAGTCCGGCAGTTCGCTGGCGAGGGCGGTCACCGCCCCCGTCACATGCCCTCCCATGGCTGCGATCGTACGACCCCACGAACGCAGCCCCGCGATCTTGCAGTTCCGGTCCCCGATTCGTCCTCGTTAGAGTTCTTCGTCCGGTCGGGAACTGCAAGATCGCGGCAGGTCAGGAGACCTCGACGATGACCTCGACCTCCACCGGCGCGTCCAGCGGGAGCTCCGCGACACCGACGGCCGACCGGGCGTGCCGGCCCGCCTCACCGAAGACGGTGCCGAACAGGTCCGACGCGCCGTTGATGACACCCGGCTGCCCGGTGAAGCCGGCTGCGCTGGCGACGAACCCGGTCAGCTTCACGACCTTGACCACGTTCTCCAGACCGACAAGCGAGTCGATCGCGGCGAGCGCGTTCAGTGCGCAGCGTTGGGCCAGCTGCTTGGCCTGCTCGGCGGAGACACCGGCACCGACCTTGCCGGTGGCCAGGAGCTTGCCTTCGGCCATCGGCAGTTGCCCGGAGACGTACACGTGCTGCCCGGACTGCACCGCCGGCAGGTAGCTCGCCACCGGCGGCACCACCTCCGGCAGCTCCAGACCGAGTTCCGCCAGCCTGGCGTGGGGTCCGTTGGCCACGGCACTCATGCCTTCGGGCGCTTCAGGTAGGCGACCAGCTGCTCCGGGTTCGGCCCGGGCACGACGGAGACGAGTTCCCAGCCGTCCTCACCCCAGTTGTCGAGGATCTGCTTGGTCGCGTGGACCAGCAACGGGACGGTGGCGTATTCCCACTTCTGCATCGGTGGAGTGCTCCCTCGGTGGCATGGACACTTCGGGACACAGCCTACGGTCCGCCGGCCGGCCGGGACGCGGGACGCTGGTCAGCATCGGGCCACTGCTCGGGAGCGGCCCGTTGCTCGGGTGCCGGCGACAGTTCCCCGCAGGGGCCGGAGTGGTCGTAGGGCTGGGGGCAGCGCGTGCGATCCGGCAGCAACAGGTCGCAGAAGACCCGGTGCCGGTTGTTCTGGTCGTCGGCGGTCGACACCTCGGTCTCACCGGCGTCGAGTTCGAGCAGGAAGTTCAGCGAGGTGGCCAGCCGACCGGCCAACGCGGTGGCGGCGGCCAGATCGGTCACCCGGATGGGCAGGTGAATGACGTACCCGGGGCCGTCCTCCTCCCGTCCGCCGGTCGGCTCGGCACTCGTGACCGGGTCGACGGGACGCCGATACGACCGCTCGTTGACCGGCAGCCGGCCGGAGGAGTCTCCGCCAGCTGTCCGGCTGCCCCGCCGCAGCCCGGCGGGGAACTGGGCTCGGGGGGTGTTGTCCGTGTCGCGCATGCACTGCCTCCGGGCGTCGTACCTGGTCACGGCGTCGCCCACCGGTCCGGGACCCATCCGCCCGGCCCGGGCCGGGGCGTGCCGGAGCGACCGTAGGACCGGGGCACCGGTCCCATCAACAGGACGCGCGCGCCTGATCGCGTTCGGTCACATTTGCGACACCCGGCCAGCGGAAAGTTGATCGCGATCGTCGTACCGGACAGACCGGGCCCTCCGCAGCGGCGCCGCGGACCGCTACCCTTCCCGTCTGGACGGGCGCCCGGCCCGGCCACCCGATCCCACGCGCACCGCCTTCATGCGGTGCTGCGCCGCACCCGGGGGGACCGATGACCCAGCCACCCGTCGGCGGCCCGACCGGCCCCACCGACCTCCCGCCGGCCGGCTCACCGGCCCAGCCCTCGCCACCGGCCACCGGCCACGGTGCGCCGCCCGCGCCGCCCGAGGGCGGGTATCGGCCGCAGCACTCGCCGGCCGGACCGCCGCGTAAGCGGGGGCCACTGCTGGCCTCGCTCACGCTTGTCGTGGTGCTGCTGCTCTGCGCCGGAGGCGGGGTGGCCGCCTTCCTCACCCTGCGCAACACCGAGTCGGGCGAGGGCGCGCCCGATCCGTCGGTGGCGGTCGACGACTTCCTGACCGCGATCTACCAGGACCGTGACGCCGCCAAGGCGGCGGCTATGGTCTGCACCGCCGCGCGCGACCAGGACAAGATCCGGGCCAAGGTGTCCGAGGTCGAGGAGTATGTCGCGACCTACCAGAACCCCCGGTTCCGGTGGGACACGCCGACCGTGGACAACGAGACCGGCGACCGGGCGACGGTCACCACCACGGTGACCGTCACCACCGCCGACGAGAAGATCGCTGATCAGGATCTGCGCTTCACGGTGATCCGTAAGACCGGCTGGTGGGTCTGCGAGGTCGCCTGAGCACGCCGGATGGATAGGCTCGACGGGTGGGAGCAGCGCAGCGACCGACTGACCGGGCCGGCATCGACTGGCCCGCCCGCCTGCACGTGGTGACCGGCAAGGGCGGCACGGGCAAGACAAGCGTGGCCGCCGCGCTGGCCCTTGGCCTGGCCGCCGGTGGTCGACGCACCCTGCTGGTGGAGGTGGAGGGGCGTCAGGGCATCGCCCAGCTCTTCGGCACCGAACCGCTGCCGTACGTCGAGCGGCACCTGGTCGACGCCCCCGGCGGCGGGACGGTGGCGGCGCTCGCGGTGGACGCCGAGGAGGCCCTGCTCGAATACCTCGACATGTTCTACAAGCTCGGCGCGGCCGGCCGGGCGCTGCGCAAGTTCGGTGCGATCGACTTCGCCACCACGATCGCTCCCGGTCTGCGCGACGTGCTGCTCACCGGCAAGGTCAAGGAGGCCACCACCCGCACCGTCGACCAGCGACGGGTGTACGACGCGGTGGTGCTGGACGCGCCACCGACCGGCCGGATCGGGCGTTTCCTGAACGTCACCGCCGAGACCGCCCGGCTGGCCAAGATGGGGCCGATCAAGACGCAGAGCGACGGAGTCTCCGCGCTGCTGCGCTCACCGATGACCGCCGTGCACGTGGTGACTCTGCTTGAGGAGATGCCGGTACAGGAGACGGTCGACGCGATCGCCGAGCTGACCTCGCTCGGTTTCGGTGTGGGGCGGGTGATCGTCAACGGGACCAGGGCACCGCTGCCGACCGGACGATTGGTCACGGAAGCGGAACTGACGCGGGGTCTGCGCGCGGCGGGGCTGCCAGCCAGCACGGGGATCGTCACCGGCCTGCACCACGAGGCGCGGGACCTGATGATCCGCCGGGAGTTGGAGGATTCGCTCCGCACTGATCTGGTGGACCTCGGCGTTCCCCTGGTCGAACTACCGCTGCTGCCCGACGGGGTGAACCGCGCCGGCCTGGAGGTGCTCGCCGCCGCGCTCGTCCAGGCCGATTGACTCACACCTCACCTCGGCCCGGCGCGCGGAGCCGGTCAGCCCGATACGCTCGATTGGTGCCTTCCGACAACGCCGCGCCGCCGCTGGACGTCGACCGGATCCTGGCCGATCCGGGAGTTCGGATCGTGGTCTGCTGCGGTGCGGGCGGGGTGGGCAAGACGACCACGGCCGCCGCGCTCGCGTTGCGCGCCGCCGAACAGCACGGACGCCGCACGGTGGTGCTCACCATCGACCCGGCGCGGCGGCTGGCCCAGTCCCTCGGCCTGACCGAGCTGGACAACACGCCCCGGCAGGTCAAGGGGATCGACGTCGAGGACAGCGGCGGCGAACTGCACGCCATGATGCTCGACATGAAGCGCACCTTCGACGACGTGGTGCTGGCGCACACCGATCCGGCGAAGGCGGCGGAGATCTTCGCCAACCCCTTCTACCAGGCCATGAGTTCCACCTTCGCCGGCACGCAGGAGTACATGGCGATGGAGAAGCTCGGCCAGTTGCACGCGCGGGGCGAGTGGGACCTGATCGTGGTGGACACTCCCCCGTCGCGCTCGGCACTGGACTTCCTCGACGCACCGGCCCGGCTGTCGCGGTTTCTCGACGGGCGGATGCTAAGGCTGCTGCTCGCGCCGGCAAGGACCGGCGGTCGCAGCATGTTCAGCCTGGTCACCGCCTCCTTCGGGATGTTCTCCCGGGTGGTGCAGAAGGTGATTGGCACCCAGTTGTTGACGGATCTGTCCGGCTTCGTCGCCGCGCTCGACTCGATGTTCGGCGGGTTCCGGCAGCGCGCCGAGCAGACGTACCGCATCCTCCAGGCGCGGGAGACGGCGTTCCTGCTGGTCGCGGCGCCGGAGCCGGACGCGGTCCGGGAGGCCGCCTACTTCGCCGGCCGGCTGGGCGCGGAGCAGATGCCGCTCGCCGGCCTGGTACTCAACCGGGTGCACCGGCCGACGGTGACCGAACTGGGCGCGGCGGAGAGCCGGGCCGCCGCCGACCGCCTGGCCGCGGCCGGTGGCCATGAGGGCACCGTCGAGGTGTTGCGGGCGCACGCCGCCCTGGCCGAGCAGGCGGTACGGGAGCAGCAGGTGGCAGCGCGGTTCACCGAGGCGTTTCCCCAGGTGCCGGCCGTGTCGGTGACGGCGCAGCCCGCCGACGTGCACGACGTCGACGGGCTACGGACGATCGCGGCGGCGATCAGCCGCCACTGACCGACGGTGGGTGCGGCCGGAAGCCGCAGCCGACCGTGCCGGTGGTTCAGTTGCCGGTCGCGGCCAGGATCTTGTCCTTGCCGGCCTTGTCCTTGGCGTTCTTCTTCATCGCCGCCTCGAACATCTTGCGCCAGCTGGTGACCTGGGGATGGCGACGCAGCAGCGCGCGACGTTCCCGTTCGGTCATGCCACCCCACACGCCGAACTCGATCCGGTTGTCCAGCGCGTCGGCCAGGCACTCGTACCGGACTGGGCAGCTCCGGCAGATCCGCTTGGCCACGTTCTGTTCGGCGCCCTGTACGAACAACGCGTCCGGGTCCCCGTTCTGACACGCCGCCAACGACGGCCAGTCAGTGATCATGCCCATCTGTACACGTCCCCCCTTGCTGTACTACCGACGCCGTCGCGGGCCAGCCGGCAATCCCCCCGGGTCGTCCGGCACGCCTTACCCCAAGGCGGCACAGACGACATGTGGCGCTGTCGCCGCCTACATCATGCTCTGTAGTCGCACGATTACGCAACGTTGTCGGCGAAATCCATCATTCCGGACACTCCCGGCTTCTCGGGCCCGGGACCGCCGCTTACCCCACCGAGGTCGCCGAAAACGCTGCGAGCCACCTCCATGAGGAGGAAACTCGGCTCGAATCCACGCAACCGGACACCCGGTGCCACGCGTCTAGCACAACGAGGCCGGCGCGCGCAGGAAATGGGGAAAAGACGCCCCAGCGCCCCTCGTTACCTGTTCGCGTACCCTGTCGAGGTGACCTGGATGCGGAAACGTGACCACAACGTCCTGACCAACGCCGCATCGCTGCTCATCTGTGGGCTGTTGGCCGGCGTGGTGGTCGCCGCTGCGGCTTTCCCCGCGGTGGCGATGTCGGGCCTGGCCGCGAAGGCCGGCGCGGAGACCTTCGGCGCGCTACCGAAGGAACTCACCGTGGCCCGCGCACCACAGATCAGCTACCTGCTCGCCTCCGACGGCAAGACACCGCTGGCCACCATGTACGACGAGAACCGGCGGGACGTCAAGCTCGCCGACATCTCGGAGAACATGCGTAACGCGATCATCGCCGCCGAGGACCACGACTTCTACAACCACAACGGGGTCGACCTCAACGGCGTGGCCCGGGCCTTCGTCAACAACAGCCAGGCCGGCGCCGACCGGCAGGGCGCCTCGACGTTGACCATGCAGTACGTCCGGATGGGCATCGCGTACTCGGCCACGCACCCGGCCGACGTGATCGCCGCGACCGAGGACACCAGCGCCCGCAAGCTGCGCGAGATGCGGTACGCACTCCAGCTCGACAAGGAGATGTCGAAGGATGAGATCCTGGAGCGCTACCTCAACCTCGCCGCCTTCGGCAACGGCGCGTACGGCGTCTACGCCGCCAGCCAGGTCTACTTCAACAAGCCCCCGAAGAACCTGAAGATCGAAGAGGCGGCCATGCTGGCCGGCCTGGTGAAGGCCCCCACCGCCTTCGACCCGACCACGAAGGACGGTTACCCGCACGCGGTCGACCGGCGCAACTACGTGATCGACAACATGGTCAAGACCGGGGCGATCACCCAGCAGCAGGCCGATGAGGCCAAGGCCGTCAAGCTGGTGGTCAAGGGCAAGCGGGCCCCCAACGGCTGCGTCGCCACCAACAAGAACGCCTGGGGCTTCTTCTGCGACTACTTCTACCGCTGGTGGATGTCGCAGGAGACGTTCGGGTCGACCTCGTACGACCGGGAGCGGCGGCTCAAGAGCGGCGGCTACACGATCATCACGACCCTGGACAAGCAGGCCCAGACCGGCGCCGACAAGGCGGTGCGCCGGGCGAAGCCGGTGACCGCCAAGGAAGCCGCCATGGTCGCGGTGGTCGAGCCCGGCACCGGCCGGGTCCGGGCGCTGTCGGTCAACCGGAACTTCAAGCTCGACAACCCCGACAAGCCCAAGAACAAGCCGCACAGCGACCCGAAGCAGCGCGAGAAGGGCAAGCGGGGCAACTATCCGAACACGGTCAACCCGCTGCTAACCGGCGGCGACGGCATCACCGGCTACCAGGGCGGCTCGACCTTCAAGATCTTCACCATCGTGGCCGCGCTGGAGAAGGGCATCCCGCTCAGCTACACCTTCAACGCGCCGCAGCAGTTCAAGTCCGAGTACATCATCGACAGCAGCAGCCCCGCCGCCTGTCCGGGCACGAACCTCTACTGCCCGACGAACTCAGGTAAGAAGGCCGGCGGCGTGCAGAACATGTGGAGCGCCTTCTCCGCCTCGATCAACACGTACTTCGTTCCGTTGCAGCAGCAGGTCGGCGCGGAGAACGTGGTGGACGTGGCCAAGCGCCTCGGCATCCAGTTCCGGCAGAGCAAGGACGCGGATTTCGCCAACACCAAGGAGGCCGCGCACCAGTGGGGCGCGTTCACCCTGGGCGTTTCGCAGGTCACCCCGCTGGATCTGGCAAACGCGTACGCCACCCTCGCCGCCGACGGCAAGTACTGCGAGCCGATCCCGGTGCAGGAGATCCGGGACCTGGACGGCAACAAGCTGGACGTGGCCAACCCGCGCTGTGAGAAGCGGATCAGCACCGAGGTGGCCCGCGCGGCGGTGGACGCCGCCCGGTGCCCGGTCGGCGACAACTCCTCCACCAGCAAGTGCGGCGGCAGCCGGACCGCGGCCCAGACCAAGGGCATCGTCGACGCCCCGGTGGCCGGCAAGTCCGGCACCACCGACTCCGAGAAGAGCGCCGCCCTGGTCGCGATGACCAAGCAGTACGCGGTGGCCGGCATCATGGCCGACCCGGACTGGCCGCAGACCAACGCCAAGATGAAGCACAACCAGCCGGACGGCATCAACCCGCCGGTCTGGGAGACGCTGCGCGACGCCATGAAGGGCAAGAAGCGGATCGACTTCGACCCGCCCGGTAAGAAGATCTCCCTGGGCGACCAGCGCACCATCCCTGGCGTCGGATGCCTGTCCCTCGACCGGGCCAAGTCCCGCCTCTCCGGCGCTGGCTTCGAGCCGATCGTCTCCAGCAGCCGGGTCACCTCCGACTGCCCCGCCGGGACGGCCGCCGGCACCAGCCCCAGCGGGCGCACCATCAAGGGCGGCATCGTGACGATCATGGTCAGTGCCGGTAAACCCAGCAACGGCGGCGGTGACGACCGGCCGGGGAACGACTCACCCTCCGGCCCGCCCAACAACCCGGGCCGTCCGCCGGACCGGCCCGGCGGCTGACCGCCGCAGCAGCGCTCGAACGGGCGGGCACCCCGAACCAGGGGGTGCCCGCCCGTTCATGTGGCGTGACCTGCCGCCAGCAGGAGATAAGGGCCGGGATGGATATTCGGCTGGGACGATTCAGAGGCCCAGCTGGCGGCGTACCTCGGCGGCCACCCGGCCCCCCTCGGCCTGGCCGGCCACCGCGGCCTGAGCCGCCTTCATCGCCGGGCCCATCTGGGCCTTGCCGGTGAAGCCGCCCGCGGCGAGCGCCTGCGTGACCAGCTCGGTCAACTCGGCGTCGGAGAGCTGCTTCGGCAGGTAGCGGTCCAGTACCTCGCCCTCGGCGCTCTCCCTCGCGGCCTGCTCGGCGCGGCCCGCGTCGGCGAAGGCGGTGGCGGCCTCGCGGCGCTTCTTGGCCTCCTTGGTCAGCACGGCCACCACCTCGTCGTCGCTGAGCTCCCGCTTGGCCTTGCCGGAGACCTCGGCAGTGCCCACGGCGGCCAGGGCCATCCGCAGCGTGGAGGTGGTCAGCTCGTCGCGGGCCTTCAGGGCGGCGCGCATGTCGGCGGTGAGGCGGTCCTTCAGCGTGCTCATGGACGGTCAAACTACCCTGATCGGCATGCGAAAGCGCACACTATTCCGGCTCGCGACCGCAACCGTCGCGACGGGTGCCGCCGCCCTGGCGTACGCCTCCCTTGTCGAGCGCAACATGTTCACCCTCCGCCGCTTCGATGTGCCGGTGCTGCCGACCGGCACCGAGCCGCTGCGCGTGCTGCACCTGTCGGACCTGCACATGACCCCCAACCAGGTACGCAAGCAGCAGTGGGTCGCGTCGCTGGCCGCTGTGGATCCCGACCTGGTGGTGGTGACCGGCGACAACATGGCGCACCCGGGCGCGGTGCCGGGGGTGTTGCGGGCACTGCAACCTCTACTCGACTACCCGGGTGCGTTCGTGTTCGGCTCGAACGACTACACCGGGCCGGTCTGGAAGAACCCGTTCACCTACTTCCTGCCTGACCGGGAGTACACCGAGGGCGTCGAGCTGCCCTCCGAGGAACTTCGTGACGTGCTCGTCGGTGCCGGCTGGGTCGACCTGAACAACCGGCGGAGCACGGTCAAGGCCGGCGGCCGCGCGATCGACATGGTCGGGGTGGACGACCCCCACGTCGAGCGGGACGACTACGCCTCGGTCGCCGGGCCGATCTCCCTCGACGCCGACCTCTCCATCGCGCTCACCCACTCGCCCGAGCCCGCGCTGCTCGACGAGATGGCCACTGACGGCTTCGGGCTGCTGCTCGCCGGGCACACCCACGGCGGTCAGGTCTGCGTACCGGGGGTAGGAGCGTTGGTGACCAACTGCGGGCTGCCCCGGTCGATGGCGAAGGGCCTGCACCGCTGGCCCGGATCGGACTCCTGGCTGCACGTCTCCGCCGGGCTCGGCACCCATCCGACCGCCCCCGTCCGGTTCGCCTGCCCTCCGGAGGCCAGTCTGCTCACGCTGATCCCGCGCTGACCACCCGCGCCCCGGGTACCGAGTTTGAGCCTCGGGACGGGTGGGCTACTATTTGTCGGCACGCCTCGGGGTGTGGCGCAGCTTGGTAGCGCGCTTCGTTCGGGACGAAGAGGTCGTCGGTTCGAATCCGGCCACCCCGACCAGGTGAGGGGCACATCCAGCCACTGGATGTGCCCCTCTTTGTGGTGTGCCAACGCCATCGCCCAACCGACGCATCGGGCACTGTGAGTTTCCGAAGTCAGGTTTGGCCTATGGGTCGACGGGGATGCGCGGTCATGCGCATCGACGTGGACGAGCCCGACGCCCGCGACCTGTTCTGGGAAGGGATGCGGGACGTCGCCGACGCCGCCGCGCGTCATCAGGATCAAGACCTCTACCAGGCAATCGTCAAGATCGGCAGAGCTGCTCTGGCGCAGGGCATCGAGGTGGTCTCGTCGGGCGGGCTGTTCCTGCAGTGCCCGATCTGCGCCGCCCTGCCCGGCCAACGCTGCGTCAACGTTGCCGGTCATCCGCTCGGAGATCGTGCCTGTCACCCGGAGCGCGTGGAGTTGTCGGCCAAGGCGTTCAAGGGCGAAGTGCCGATTCCGCCTCCGCTGCGCTAACCCCCTGGCCCCGGCCTGCCGACGTCGAATCTGCCGCCTCAGCCGACCCGGCGGCGGTGTTCGCGGCGCAGCCGAGCGGCCTGCACGGCGGCGACACCGAGGAGAATCAGGAGCACCGGGCCGCCGCCGAGGACGACGACGCCGGCACCGATGTTCGCACCGATCGCTCCGGCGGTCACGATCCGCCAGGCGAGACCGATCAACACACCGGCGACAAGCAGCGGTACGAGCGCAGACCACACGCGCGGATCGAGTTTGCGGGTGACGGTGGCGCGGATCAGCAGGGCCAGCGACGCCAGCAGGAGCGCGCTGGCCACGACCACCAGGACCCGGTCACCGGTCGCACCCAGGCTGACCGGCTCCACCGCGTAGTCGAGCGACTCTCCCTCGGCCGCGAGTCGCCGCGCCGCCTCGCCGGTCAGGTCGCCGACGAGCCAGGCCGTCACCACCGGAGTGCTCAGCAGCAAGGCCACCACCAGCACCGCAAGACCACGCCTCATCCCGACACCCCTTTGTCCCGCCGGGCCGCCGAGTCGGACGGACCGGAGCGGCCACCGGCGACCTCAGCGAACCACGATAGTGATTCTCGTCGTTCTTTGTCGCCGTGCGCCGGTCAAAAGCCGCAGGTCATGCCGGCGGTGTGGCTCACCTGGACGGTGTGCGTGACGCAGCCCGACCCGGACACCACGTGCAACAGCAGTGCGGTCGGCTCGGCGACCCACCCGATCTGCTCGTCGTCGCTCATGGTCAGCGTCGACTGCCGCCAGGTGCTGGGTGCGACGGTCAGCACCGTGCCCGCGAAGGTGGCGGTCACCGGACGGTGCAGGTGGCCGGCGGCGACGCGTACCACATGGGGGTGTCGGCGCAGCACCTCGGCGAGCTCGGCACCGTCGGCGAGCCGGATCGAGTCGGCGATCGGGATGCCGACCTCGACCGGCGGGTGGTGCAGGCAGACCACGGCCGGCACGTCGGGGCGCGCCGCCAGCACCCCGTCCAGCCAGGCGAGCTGCTCCTCACCGAGCCGCCCGCCGTTCGAGCCGGGGACCAGGGAGTCGAGCACGACGACGGTCGCTCCAGGGTGATCGACCTGGTAGTGAGCGGAGAAGCCACCGCCGAGCCAGGGCGTGCCGCCGAAGGCGTCGAGCAGCGACTCCCGGTCGTCGTGGTTGCCGGTGACCAGGTGCACCGGCAACGGGAACCGGCCGAGCACCTCGCGCAGCACGGCGTACTCGTCGGGCCGGCCGTGATCGGCCAGGTCGCCGGTGATGACCACGCAGTCGGGTCGGGGATTCAGCGCCAGCACCCGGCCGAGCGCCCGGTGCAGGCCGGCAGCCGGCTCGGCACCGAGGACGCCGGTGGTCAGGTGCGGATCGCTGAGGTGAGCGATGAGCATCGGGCCTCCACTAGACCGGAGAATCCCACGCTATCGCCGCCGCGCCCGACGCGTGGGCCCACAGGCCGCGTCCACACCCTGTGGATAGCACATGTGTACGACCGCAGCCGGCTCTCAGCCACGCGTGAGTACGCTTGATCCGCGACCCGGCGCCACCGGGAACCGATCCGACCTGGAACGACGTGCGAGTGGATCACCAGCGAGTCATCCGTGACGTCACGGTCCGCCTGCCCATGGCGTCGACCGTCACCGAGGTCTGCGAAGCGGCCGTCGACGCTCTCGCCCGGTACACCCCTGCCACGATCGCCGTCCTGCTGCACGTGCACGGCCGGCTCCGCTGCGTCGCCGCCACCGGATCCTGGCAGGTCTTCGCCACCGTCGCGCCGGACGCCGGCATCGTCGGGCGGGTCTACACAGGTGGACGTTCCGCCGTCGTTCCGGACGTCACCGCCGACGCCGCGCACATCCCGGTTCGCCCGGACGTGACCGCGGAGGTGTGCGTACCGGTGCTGAACCCGGCGGGCCGGACCATCGGCGTACTCGACCTGCAATGGACCGGGCCGGCCGACCTCGGCTCGTGGCGGCTGGTCGCCGAGCGGGTCGCCGCCCGCCTCGGCACCCGGATCTCGGCACTCGGTGGGCCGGCGGAGAGCCGCAGCGAGAAGCTGCTCCGGCACGTCTCGGCGATGACCGCCGCCGGCACCGAGTGGGACCTCATGACGGCCGCGATCGCCGCGGCCCGGGACATCTCGACCCTCGCCGCGGCCGTCCTGCTGCTCGGTGGCCGGGGCGGCCCGCGACTCGGTCCCCCGACGGTCGCCCCAGGCGAGTTGGAGACCCGGATGCGTACCGAACTGGCCGAGCTGGATGCCCCGGCCATCGGGCGCATCATCGACCGGGCCCACCGCTACGGGGCGGGCTACACCCTGGGTGAGGCCGGTCATCCACCGACCGACGAGCATCAGCCGCTGGTGCGGGTCGGCGTCAGCACGCTGGTCGCGGTGCCGTTCGGGCCGCCGGAGCGAGGTGGGGTGCTGCTGGTCGCCGACGAGCGGCTGCTGCGACCGGACCCGACCACCGTCAACCTGCTGGAGCTGCTGGCCGGGCAGGCGTGGAGCTGCCTGGACCGGCTACGCACCCTGGAACGGCTGCGCGAGCAGGCCAGCTCCGACCCGCTGACCGGGCTGCGGCACACCGGCCCGTTCGGGCAGCGGATCGCCACCGTGACGCCGGGTCGCACCGCCCTGCTGGCCATCGACGTGGACGGCTTCAAGATCATTAATGACACGTACGGTCACCAGGCGGGCGACCGGGTGCTGATCGGGCTCGCCCGGGCGTTGGAGGACGCCCTGCGCCAGGGTGACGAGTTGTACCGGATCGGCGGGGACGAGTTCGTCGCGGTGATCGAGGTGAGTCGCCCCGAGGAGGCGGTCCGCGTCGCGGAACGACTCACCGAGGCGGCTCGCCAGGTGGGCCGCACGATCAGCGTCGGAGTGGCTCTGCCTCGCCCCGGCGAGTCGCCCGAACTCGCCCTGCGCCGCGCCGACCAGGCCCTCTACGCGGTCAAACGACAGGGCCGCGACGGCGTCCACCTCTCCGCCGCCTAACCCACCCCACCCCTGCCTCGGTGATCAAGAAGTTTTGGTCCTCGGGGGAGATCGAAAATGACGCAAACCTCTTGATCAACGCCAAAGAGCGGGGGTGGGGGTCAGGCGGTGAGGGTTTTGGCGAGGAGTTCGGCGATCTGGGCGGTGTTCAGGGCGGCTCCCTTGCGGAGGTTGTCGCCGGTGACGAAGAAGTCCAGCGCCCGCGGGTCGTCGACGGCACGGCGGATCCGACCGACCCAGGAGGGGTCGGTGCCCACCGCGTCGATCGGCATCGGGAACTCGCCGGCCGCCGGATCGTCGACCACGATCACGCCGGGCGCGTTACGCAGCACACCACGAGCGCCCTCGGCGTCGATCTCGGTGGCGAAGACGGCGTGCACCGCGACCGAGTGGCCGGTCACCACGGGTACCCGTACGCAGGTGGCGGAGACCTTGAGGTCACGCAACCCGAGGATCTTGCGCGACTCGTTGCGCATCTTCATCTCCTCGGACGACCAGCCGCCATCGGCAAGCGAGCCCGCCCAGGGGACCACGTTGAGCGCCAGGGGTGCGGGGAACGGGCCGAGGTCGTCGCCGACCGCCTGCCGCACATCGCCGGTACGCGAGCCGAGCAGCCGGTCGCCGGCCACCTTGGCCAGCTGGTCGTGCAGCGTGTCCGCGCCGATCTGACCGGCTCCGGAGGCTGCCTGGTACGAGGCGAGCACCAGCTCCCGCAGGCCGTACTCGCGGTGCAGTGGGGCGACCGCGACGATCATCGCGAGAGTCGTGCAGTTGGCGTTGGCGACGATGCCCCGGGGCCGGTTGCGCAACTGCTCCGGATTGATCTCGGGCACCACCAGCGGAACTTCGGGATCCATCCGGAAGGCACCTGAGTTGTCCACCACGATGGCGCCGCGACTGACCGCGATCGGCGCCCAGTGCGCGGCGACCTCGTCCGGCACGTCGAACATCGCCACGTCGACGCCGTCGAGGGCCTCCTCGGTGAGGACCTGGACGGTCAGTTCCTCGCCCCGGCAGCGGACCTTCCGACCGGCGGAGCGTTCGGAGGCCAGCAGCCGGATTTCGCCCCAGACGTTGCGCCGCCCGGTGAGCAGCTCACACATCACCGTGCCGACGGCCCCCGTCGCCCCGACCACGGCCAGGGTGGGAAGCCTGGCCACCCGGGCTACCGCCCCGTCCCCGCGTACACCACCGCTTCGGTGTCGCCGCCAAGGTCGAAAGCCTGGTGGATGGCACGGACCGCCGCATCGAGGTCGGTGTCCCGGCAGACCACCGAGACGCGGATCTCCGAAGTGGAGATCATCTCGATGTTCACCCCGGCCTGACCCAGCGCGGCGAAGAAGCCGGCGGCCACCCCCGGATGCGACCGCATCCCGGCGCCGATCAGGGAGACCTTGCCGACGTGGTCGTCGTAGAGCAGGCCCTTGAAGTTCAGGTTTTCCTGGATCTTGCTCAGGGCAGCCATCGCGGTCGGACCGTCGGTCTTCGGCAGGGTGAAGGAGATGTCCGTACGACCGGTGCCCTCGGTGGAGACGTTCTGCACGATCATGTCGATATTGATCTCAGCGCCCGCGACGGTGTCGAAGATGCTCGCCGCGGCGCCGGGCTCGTCGGGTACCCCGACGATAGTGATCTTGGCCTCGCTACGGTCGTGGGCGACTCCGGTGATCAGTGCCTGCTCCACAGAGAGCTCCTCCATCGATCCGGTGACCATGGTGCCGGTGTTTGTCGAGTATGACGAACGGACATGGATCGGCAGCCCGGCCCGCCGGGCGTACTCCACGCTACGCAGGTGCAGCACCTTGGCCCCGCAGGCGGCCAGCTCCAGCATCTCCTCGTAGGTGATCTGCCTGATGTGCCGGGCGTTGGGCACGATCCGAGGATCGGCGGTGAACACCCCGTCGACGTCGGTGTAGATCTCGCAGACGTCCGCGCGGAGCGCCGCGGCCAGCGCCACGGCGGTGGTGTCGGAACCGCCCCGCCCGAGGGTGGTGACGTCCTTGGTGTCCTGCGACACGCCCTGGAAACCGGCGACGATGACCACTGCGCCCTCGTCCAGTGCGCCCTTGAGGCGACCCGGGGTGACGTCGATGATCCGCGCCCGGCCGTGCACCGACGTGGTGATCACGCCGGCCTGGGAGCCGGTGAACGAGCGGGCTTCGTACCCCAGGTTGTGGATCGCCATGGCGAGCAGCGCCATGGAGATCCGTTCGCCGGCGGTGAGGAGCATGTCCAGCTCCCGGCCGGGCGGCAACGGGCTCACCTGGTTGGCCAGGTCGAGCAGTTCGTCGGTGGTGTCACCCATCGCCGAGACCACCACGACCACGTCGTCGCCGACCTTGCGGGCCGCGACGATACGCTCGGCCACCCGCTTGATCCGCTCGGCGTTGGCGACGGAGGACCCGCCGTACTTCTGCACCACGAGTGCCACGACGGTGCACTCCCTCCCAGTTGCCCTGAGCGTGCCGACGCCGCCGGCACCGGGGCCGGCGGCGCGGGTCGGACGACCTCAGGGTATCGGTCGTCTCTGACCGCCAGGTCAGGTGATCCCACGATCCGGCCCGCCGGGGCGACCGGAGTGGCCTGCGACACGCCGGAAAGGCCGACCTTTCCGGGGCTGTGCCGAGCCCTGCCCAACACCCAGAATGGCCGGGTGCCCGCCGCCCATCATCCGAACCGTCAGCTGACCGTCGCGCTCGCGCTTGCCGTGCCCGCTCTCCTCGCCGCCTGCTCGTCCCACCCGCCCACCGACCCCGCACCGCCGCCGACCGCCGCGCCACGCCCGGCCGGTCCGGATGCGGCCCGGGACGAGTTGGCCGCCCTTGCCGCCGCCGCTCAGGACCGGCACCTGGTCGCCCGGTACACCTTGCGGGCGGACGGGACCGCCGACCGTCTGATCGTCTTCACCAGCGCGAACGACGGCAGCTGGCGGGTGGACGTGCCGGGCGGAGCGCTCGGCGGCACCGCCGACATCACGCTGGCCGCGATCGCGGACGGGTTGTTCCAGTGCGGGCTGCCCTCCGCCGCCCGACCGGAGCCGGCGAGCTGCGTACGCCTCGGTGAGCGGGACGACACGCTGCCACGCCGGCTGGATCCCCGGGTGCAGCACCCGTTCACCGACTGGCTCGACGTGCTGACCGACCGGCGCGCCCCGCTGGCGGTGTCGCCGGCCATGGCACCCGCCGACGCGACCGGCAACTGCTACTCGGTGGAGACCACCGCGGCATCGATCAACCCGCCGCTGGACGTCGGCATCTACTGTTTCGACGCCGACGGCACACCGACGGCGGTACGGGCGGCGTTCGGCACGCTGACGTTGGCCGCCCCACCCGAGCCGGCCCCCGGCACCGTGCAACTGCCCGGTCCGGTGGTCGAGGGTGAGCCGCTGGGCATGGCCGCGCCGGTGGATCCCACCCCGCCCGTCGGCCCGGATCCGACAGGTACGGGCGAGCACGCGGGAACGCCCTGACGACCTATCCCGTTACGGGTGTCATTGCCCACATTCGTCCACCCCTGCCGGCCCGATCAAAACGCCCATACGGGACACTCTTCCCATGACCGACCTCACTCCGCTGCTCGCCTTCCGCTGGAGCCCCCGCTCCTTCGATCCGGTCGCGGAGTTGACGCCAACCGAAGTGACGACCCTGCTGGAGGCGGCCCGGTGGGCGCCCTCGGTCGGCAACCGGCAACCGTGGCGGTTCGCCGTCGGGCACCGCGAGGACGAGACCTTCAAGCGGATCCTGGTCAACCTGCCGGCGGACGAGCAGCGGTGGGCCGGGCGGGCCAGCGTCCTGCTGCTCGCCGCGCACCACGCCACCGACAACCCGTTCGCGGCGTACGACCTGGGGCAGGCGGTGGCCCACCTGACCGTGCAGGCCACCGCGTTGGGGCTGCACGTACGCCAGGTGACCGAACTCGACCGGCCCGGCCTGGTCGCCGACCTCGATCTACCCGCCGACGTGCGACCGTACGTGGTGGCGGCGGTCGGGCAACTCGGTGATCCGTTCAGCCTCCCGACCGACCTGTTGCGTCACGAGACGTCACTACGCCACCGCCAACCATTGGCCGAACTACTCCTGAGCTGCTCGAACGCCTCGAGCTGAAGGAACGAAGGCAAGCCTCGTCCCAAACTACGGACGAGCCTTCCCAGACCGACGTCCATCACGTAGTGTCACTCTGTCATGTGGCAGGCGCACCTTCTCCTTGGTCGCCGCGACGAGGCCTGACGGCCGGCACCTCGTCGCGGAGTTGAACCGCGCCGCCAGCATTTCCCGGAACCTTCTCGGCTTCGCCGCCGACCTCCACCGCTGACGTCACATGACCACGGGAGAACTCCGCCATGGCTCACCCAGCCGGCACCACCGACATCGACTCCGATCCGTTCGCGCGGCAGCGCCCGAGCCGGATGCCGTACGCCCGTTACCAGCCGTACCGGCAACAGTTCCGGATCGACCTGCCCGACCGCACCTGGCCGACCCGACACGTCGAGGCCGCCCCGCGCTGGTGCGCGGTCGACCTGCGGGACGGCAACCAGGCGCTTATCGACCCGATGTCACCCGAGCGCAAGCGTCGGATGTTCCAGCTCCTGGTGCAGATGGGCTACAAGGAGATCGAGGTCGGCTTCCCGTCGGCCAGCCAGACCGACTACGACTTCGTCCGCCAGCTGATCGAGCAGGACCTGATCCCCGAGGATGTCACCATCCAGGTGCTGACCCAGTGCCGGGAGCACCTGATCGAACGCACCTTCGAATCGCTGCGCGGGGCCCGCCGGGCGATCGTGCACTTCTACAACTCGACCTCCACCCTGCAACGCCGGGTCGTGTTCGGGCTAGACCGGGACGGCATCACCGACATCGCGACCAGCGGTGCCCGGCTCTGCCAGAAGTACGCGGAGATCCACACCCCGGACACCGAGATCTTCTACGAGTACTCGCCGGAGTCCTACACCGGCACCGAGCTGGAGTACGCGCTGGAGGTCTGCGCCAAGGTCATCGAGGTGATCGACCCCACCCCGGACCGCAAGCTGATCATCAACCTGCCGGCCACCGTCGAGATGGCCACGCCGAACGTGTACGCCGACTCGATCGAGTGGATGCACCGACGCCTGCCCCGCCGCGACAGCCTGGTGCTCAGCCTGCACCCGCACAACGACCGGGGCACCGGCGTGGCCGCCGCCGAGCTGGGCCTGCTCGCCGGGGCGGACCGGATCGAGGGCTGCCTGTTCGGCAACGGTGAGCGCACCGGCAACGTCGACCTGGTCACGCTGGGCCTGAACCTGTTCTCCCAGGGCATCGACCCGATGATCGACTTCTCGGACATCGACGAGATCAAACGGGCCGTCGAGTACTGCAACCAGCTGCCCGTGCACGAGCGCCACCCGTACGCCGGCGACCTGGTCTACACCGCCTTCTCCGGCTCCCACCAGGACGCCATCAACAAGGGGTTCACCGCGTTGGAGGCCGACGCGGCGGCGGCCGGGGTGCCGGTCGACGAGTTCACCTGGGCGGTGCCGTACCTGCCGATCGACCCGAAGGATCTGGGCCGCAGCTACGAGGCGGTGATCCGGGTCAACTCGCAGTCCGGCAAGGGCGGCGTCGCGTACATCATGAAGACCGAGCACCAGCTCGACCTGCCCCGCCGGCTCCAGATCGAGTTCTCCGGCGTGGTGCAGCAGGTGACCGACCACGACGGCGGTGAGGTCGACCCGGCCACCATGTGGCAGATCTTCGCCGGGCAGTACCTGCTCGACCACCAGCGCGACCCTGCGGTGGCGCTATCCGAGTACACGATCGGTACCGCCGACGGGAAGGTCGAGATCGCCGCCCGGATCCACACCGGCGGGCAGGATCGCTCGATCACCGCGATCGGCAACGGCCCGATCGATGCGTACGTCAACGCGCTGGGCTCAGCCGGGGTGAGCGTACGCGTGCTCGACTACCACGAGCACGCGCTCTCCTCCGGTGGGGACGCCCAGGCCGCCGCGTACGTCGAGTGCGAGGTGCAGGGGCACACGGTCTGGGGTGTCGGCATGGACGCCAACATCGTCACCGCCTCCATCAAGGCGGTCACCAGCGCCGTCAACCGCGCCCGAAGCTGAACCGACAGGCAGGGGCCCCGCACCGGCGCGGGGCCCCTGCGTCATCTCGGCGTGGAGACGGGCAACGAGTGGCAGGGCTGGGCCGGTGGCGGGCGACGGGCCGGCCGATGGACCAGCAGGGCGGCGATGAGAGCGCCGGCCACCAGCAGACCGGCGCACCAGAGCAACGCGCCACGGTAGGCCGCGGTGAGTTCCGCGGGCTGTTCGTACCCGGTGCCGGTGAGCCCGACCAGCAGCGGCAGGGCCGCCACCGCGAGCAGCCCGCCGACCCGCGAGGCGGCGTTGTTGAAGCCGCTGGCCACTCCCGCGAAGCGGTCGTTGACGGCGGCCAGCACCGAGGCGGTCAGCGGCGCCACGACCAGGGTCAGCCCGACGCCGAAGATCGCCACCCCGGGCAGCACCTCCCGCCAGTACGATGCCCCCGGCCCGATCTCGCGCAGCATCAGCAGCCCGAGGGCGGCCAGCAGCGGCCCGACGGTCAGCGGCAACCGGGGTCCGATCCTCGTCGACAGCGCACCGGTGAGCGGCGAGCCGACCAGCAGCAGCAGGGTCATCGGCAGCAGCGCGAGGCCGGTGAGCAGGGCTGACCAGCCGACCACGTTCTGCAGGTACACGGCGATGAAGAAGGTGAACCCGCCGAGGGCGGCGTAGACCAGCACGGTGAAGAAGTTCAGCACCGAGAACAACCGGCTGCGGAACAGGCCGGTGGGCAGCATCGCGGTCTCCCCACGACGTCGTTCGAGGAACACGAACGCCACCGCGGCGACCACCCCGGCCAGGGCCGCGGCTACCACCGCCGGGGAGTCCAGCCCCCGGTCGGGGGCGTCGACCAGGGCGTACGTGACGCCGGCCAGGGCGAGTGCGCCGAGCAGGGCACCGGCCACATCGAACTGGCGGGTGCCCCGCTTCCGGGACGCGTTCTCGTCCCGGCTCTCGGGCACCCAGCGGAGTGTCGCCAGCACGACCAGCACCGCCAGCGGCACGTTCAGGAAGAAGATCCACCGCCAGGAGAGGGCGTCGATCAGCCAACCGCCGATGAACGGGCCGAGCGCGGTGGAGACACCGGAGAGCCCCGACCACGCTCCGATCGTCTTGGCCCGGTCGTCGGGATGGAAGCTGGCCTGAAGCAACGCCAGCGAGCCCGGCGTGAGCAGGGCACCCCCGGCACCCTGAAGGAACCGCGCGGCCACCAGCCAGTCGGTGCGCAGGGCGAGCCCGCAGAGGATGGAGGCGGCGGTGAACCAGACCACGCCGAGCAGGAACACCCGCCGACGCCCGAAGCGATCGCCGAGTGCCCCACCGAGCAGGACGAACGCGGCGAGCGTCAACAGGTAGCCGTTGATGGTCCATTGCAGACCGGCAACTGACGCGTCGAGGTCGGCGCCGAGGTGGGGCAGCGCCACGTTGACCACGGTGCTGTCCAGGAAGACCATGCCGGAGGCGAGCACGGCGGCGGCCAGGGTGCCCCGGCCGGCGCTGCTGCGCAGGCGGAGAGCGGACGAGGGTTCGGGCATGGTTACCAATCTGCCGTGCACCATCCGTCAGACACCACGAAACGCCGAAACCCTAGCCGGGTACTGTGCGGGATCGCCGGAAGCCCGCAAGCTGGAAAGGTGTCGTCTGTGCGTACCAGATCAGGACCGCGCGTCCCGGGGGCGCTCGCGCTCATCGCGGCGCTGACCCTCGGCGCCGCCGGCTGCGTCCCACTTGAGGAGGAGCCGGTCACGCCGCCGAGCGGCAGCGGCAACATCGACCAGATGCTCTCGGAGCTGACCGTCGCCGAGGCGGGTTCGATGCGCGGCTACAGCCGCAACCGCTTCCCGCACTGGCGCAAGACCGGCCAGAACTGCGACGTCCGCGACACCGTGCTGGAGCGCGACGGCAAATCCATCGAGCACTCCGGCTGCAACGTGGTCGGTGGGCGGTGGGAGAGCGTCTACGACGGCCGCACCTTCACCGACCCCTCCGACGTGGACATCGACCACATGGTCCCGCTGGCCAACGCCTGGCGCTCCGGTGCCGACGAGTGGGACGACTCGAAGCGCGGTGACTTCGCCAACGACCTCGACCGGCCGCAGCTGTTCGCGGTTTCCGCATCCTCCAACCGGGCAAAGGGTGACCAGGACCCGTCCCAGTGGAAGCCATCAAACCGGTCATACTGGTGTCAATATGCCGGGGACTGGGTGGCGGTGAAGCACCACTGGCAGCTGACGGTGACCAGTGCCGAGCAGGCCGAACTGGCCGACATGTTGGAGGGCTGCACATGGGAGAGCAAGCCGTAACCGGGGCCGACGGGGCACCGGCGCCCGAGCGTACGCCGGATCCGGGCGGCGAGGACGCGGCGGCGGCCACCGGCAGCCCCGGCCCGGCCACGGCCGGCATGACCGTGGACGGCACCACCGCGGCAGAGGTGGAGGTGCCGGGCGCCGGGATGACCGCCGACGCCGGCGGTGCCACCGGCCCACAGAGCCGCACCGCCGACATCGTGCCGGGACCGGGCGGCGTGATGACCGACGAGGTCGGCGTGGTGACCGGCGAGCTGACCCTGCGTACCGACTTCGCCGACGGCCGGGTCAGTCTGCACGTGCAGTACAAGGACGCCGACGAGTGGTACGCGGTCACCGGCGGCAGCGCACCGCTGACCGACGCTCCCGGGCTGGATGCGGTACACACCATCGCCCTCGGCCTGCTGCACCGCCCCGAGGGCTGATCGCCCCAGCGTCGTCGGCAGTGACGGCAAGGGGCCCTTCTGACAGCTCGGGCGTCAGGAAGGGACCCCTTGCGCGCACGACCTACACGAAGGAGCCGGGCTCGGTGGGGGCGGAAACGACCGAGGGATCCTCACCCTCGCCCGCTGGCCGGGTGATCTCCACGCTGACCTTGTGTCGACGCAGCTCCCCGCTGGCGATCTGCTCGGCCCAGTGGCAGGCGACCCGACTGCCGCCGATGTCCCGCAACTCCGGCCGCTCGTCGGCGCAGCGGGTCGGCTGCGCCCACGGGCACCGGGTGTGGAAGCGGCAGCCCGACGGCGGGTTGGCCGGCGACGGCAGATCGCCGGCGATGAGGATGCGCTCTCGGCGGTCCTCCACGTCCGGGTCGGGCACCGGCACCGCCGACATCAGCGCCCGGGTGTACGGGTGCAGCGGTTCGGTGTAGAGCCGGTCGCTCGGTGCCTCCTCGACCAGCGCGCCCAGGTACATCACGCCCACGGTGTCCGAGATGTGCCGGACCACCGCCAGGTCGTGCGCGATTACCAGGTAGGTCAGACCGAGGTTGTCCTGAAGTTCGTCGAGCAGGTTGACCACTTGGGCCTGAATCGACACGTCGAGCGCGGAGACCGGCTCGTCCGCGACGATCAGTTCCGGCCCCAGCACCAGCGCCCGGGCGATGCCGATGCGCTGCCGCTGGCCGCCGGAGAACTCGTGCGGGTAGCGGGACAGCGCCCAACGCGGCAGCCCGACCTGGTCCAACGTCTCGGAAATGATCTTGCGACGACTGTTCCGGTCACCACCGATGCCGTGCGCCTGTAGCCCCTCGGTGAGGATCGACTCGACGTTCTGCCGGGGATCGAGGCTGGACATCGGGTCTTGGAAGATCATCTGCATCCGGCGGCGCATCGTGCGCAGCTTGTTCGGTGCCAGCGTGGTCAGCTCGACCCCGTCGAAGCTGACCTCGCCCGAGGTCGGCGGGGTGAGCTGGAGCAGCGCCCGCCCGAGCGTGGACTTTCCGCAGCCCGACTCGCCGACCAGGCCGTACGTCTGGCCGCGCGTGATGCGCAGGTCAACGCCGTCGACGGCCTTGACGTGGCCGACCGTACGGTCGAACAGCACCCCCCGCTTGATCGGGAAGTGCACCTTCAGGTCCCGTACCTCGACGAGGACGTCCTCTCCGCTGAGCCGATCGATTCGCTCGCTCACGGCGTCTCCTCCTCACTCGGGGCGGCGGCCAGGCCCGGCGCGGCCGGCGGGTCGTCCGGCACCGCCTGCGCGGGCACCGAACCCGGCGTGGCCTGTCCCGGTCGCGTCTCCCGAGCCTCCGCACCGGGCGTCAGGCCCGGCAGCGGGGCGGGGTTGACGCACCGGTAGCTGCGGCCGTCGTGGGTCAGCACCAGGTCCGGCGGCTCGCCGACGCAGGCGTCCACCCGTCGGTCGCAGCGCGGCGCGAAGGCGCAGCCGTCCGGCCAGGGCAGCAGGTCACGCACCGAGCCCGGAATCGGGTTCAGCCGCTCACCGCGTCCCGCGTCCAGGCGCGGCACCGAGCCGAGCAACCCCACGGTGTACGGGTGCCGGGGCTGACGGAACAGTGGACGCCGCCGCGCGGTCTCCACCACCCGACCGCCGTAGAGCACGTTGATGGTGTCGCACATGCCGGCCACCACGCCCAGATCGTGCGTGATCATCACCAGCGCGGTGCCGGAGTCCCGGACCAGATCCTTCAACAGTTCCAGGATCTGCGCCTGGATGGTGACGTCCAGCGCGGTCGTCGGCTCGTCGGCGATGAGCAGCCGGGGCTGGCAGGCCACCGCCATGGCGATCAGGGCGCGCTGGCGCATCCCACCGGAGAGCTGGTGAGGGTACTCCTTCAGCCGCCGCCTCGGGTCGGGGATGCCGACCCGGTCCAGCAACTGCGCCGCCTCCTTCGCCGCCGCCTCGCCCTTCATGCCACGGTGCCGGGTCAACACCTCGGTCACCTGAAGCCCGATCGGCACGACCGGGTTCAGCGACGACAGCGGATCCTGGAAGATCATCGCGACGTCCCGGCCCCGGATGTCCCGGCGCGACCGGTCGTCGAGCTGAAGCAGGTCGGTGCCGTCGAAGACGGCCTTGCCGGCCACCTGAAGGCCGGGCTGCTTGGGCAGCAGGCCCATGATCGCCAGTGAGGTCACCGACTTGCCGCAGCCGGATTCGCCGACCAGGCCGACGACCTCGCCGGCCTCCACCGAGAAGGAGACTCCGTCCACGGCCCGTACGGTCCGCTGACCGCGCCGGGCGAAGGTCACCGAAAGATCTTCGACATCAAGCAGTGCCATGTCGCACCGCCCTTTCGTTCACAGCCACGGAGGTCAAATGCGCGCTACTCATGCTCGGCACGCCTACTTCCGCAGCTTCGGGTCGAGGGCCTCACGCATCGACTCACCGAGCAGGGTGAAGCCCAGCGCGGTGATGATGATGGCGACCGCCGGGTAGATGGCCAGCTCGGGCCGGATGCCCAGGTACTGCTGCGCGTCGGCGAGCATGACGCCCCACTCGGGGGTTGCCGAGTCGGGGTTGCCGAGCCCGAGGAAGGAAAGTGCTGCCGCTTCGATGATCGCTGTGGCCAGGGTCAGCGTCGCCTGGACAATGACCGGGGCGAGCGAGTTGGGCAGCACGTGGGCCAGGGCGATCTTCGACTTGCGTACCCCGAGCGAGGTGGCGGCCAGGACGTAGTCGCTGTTGGACTGGGCGATCATCGAGCCGCGCAGCAGCCGGGCGAAGACCGGCACGGACACCATGCCGACCGCGATCATGACCGTGGTCAGGCTCGGTCCGAGCAGTGCGGCGATGCTGACCGCCAGCAGCAGGCTCGGCAGCGCCAGCAGCATGTCGATGAACCGCATCAGGGTGCTGTCGACCCATCGGCCCCAGCGCCCGCCGAGGCCGGCGGCGGCACCGGCGACACCGCCGATCAGCACGCCGACGGCGAGACCGATCAGGGTCGCCACCACGCCGACCAGCAGGGTCTGCCGGGCCCCGACGATCATGCGGCTGAAGACGTCTCGACCCTGGTGGTCGTAACCGAACCAGTGCTCGCTGGAGGATCCGGGGATGACCCCCGGTTTGATGACGCCCTCCCGGATGCCCATCGTGTCCGTCGGCCCGTACGGCACCAGGAACGGGCCGATCAGCGCGACCAGGACGAAGACGGTGAGGATGACCGCGCCGATGATGGCGGCCGGGTTGCGCCGCAGCCGACGGAAGGCGTCCTGCCAGAGGCTGACCCCCCGCTCCTCGTCGCGGGCGGCCAGTTCGGCGAGTCGGTCGATCTTCTCTCGCTTCTTGCCACCGATGGTCGTCATCGGACCCTCACCCTCGGGTCGATCAGGCTGTAGGAGAGGTCCACTATCAGGTTCACCAGCACGTAGACCACGGCGATGATCATGATGAAGCCCATCAGCACCGGATAGTCGCGCTGGTTGATGGAGTCGGCGAGGAAGGCGCCGATCCCGCTGAAGGCGAAGACCGTCTCGGTGAGCACCGCGCCGGAGAGCAGGCCACCGGTGAGCAGACCGATCGAGGTCACCACCGGGAGCATGGCGTTGCGCAGCACGTGCCGGCGGCGGACGACGTTCTCGGTCAGGCCCTTGGCCTCGGCGGTACGCACGAAGTCCTCGTTGAGCACCTCGAGCACACTGGCCCTGGTGATCCGGACGATGATCGCCAAGGGAATGCTGGCCAAGGCGAGCGCCGGCAGCACGAGATGCATGAGCGCGTCGGCCGCGGCGTCCCATTCCCGGGTCATCAGTCCGTCGAGGACGAAGAAGTTGGTGATCCGGGTGGCGCCGATGGTCGGGTCCTGCCGGCCGCTGGAGGGGAACCAGCCGAGGTTCTCCGAGAAGATCGCCTTGAGGATGTACGCGAGGAAGAAGACCGGGATGCAGATGCCGATAAGCGACCCGCCGACGGAGGCGTGGTCGAGGAACCGGCCGCGTCGGCGGGCGGCCAGGTAGCCCAGCGGAATGCCGATGCCGACCGCGATCACCATCGCGGTGATGGTCAGCTCGACGGTGCCGGGGAACCGTTGCAGGAACTCCGTCGTCACCTCGCGCTTCGTCGAGATGGACGTACCCAGGTCGAGGCGGATCATCCGCCGGACGAACCGGCCGTACTGGATCAGGATCGGCTCGTCGAGACCGAGATTGCGGCGGATCGCGGCACGCATCTCGGGTGTGCCCCGCTCGCCGAGAATGGCGGTCTCGGGGCCTCCGGGCAGTCGCCGGAGCCAGATGAACAACAGGATGGAGAGCCCGAACAGCGTGGGTATCAGCTGAAGCAGGCGTCTGACGATGAACCGGAACACGGCGGCCTCGGAAGGGGGCAAGGGATCACGGGCGGGCGCTGTGGGTCACAGCGCCCGCCCGTGGTCGGTGCGTCAGATCAGGACTTGAACTCCGCGGTGGCGAACCGCTCGTCGGTGAGCGGGCTCGCCTTGACCCCGGTCACGTCCTTGCCGAACACGATTGCCGGCGGCGAGTGCGAGATCGGCACACCGGGCAGGAAGTTCATGATGTCGGCGTTCAACTCCTTGTAGAGCGCCACCTTGGCCGCCTGGTCCGCAGTGGTGTCCGCCTGCCGGAACTTGTCGAACAGGGCCTTGTTGTTGAAGCCCCACTCGTCCTTCTGCCGGTCGAAGAACGTGCCGATGAAGTTGTAGCCGTCACCGTAGTCGCCGGTCCACCCGAGGAAGTGCAGGTCGTGCTCGCTGCCGGAGGTGGTGGCGTTGAGGTAGTCCGGGCTCCACTTCAGCGGGATCGGCTCGATCTTGATGCCGGCCGCCTGGAGGTCCGCCGAGACCAGCTCGAACAGGTCCTTCGGGTTCGGCATGTAGGGCCGGGTGACCTCGGTCGGGTAGTGGAACCGCAGGGTCAGGTCCGAGGCACCGGCCTCGGCCAGCAGCGACTTCGCCTTCTCGACGTCGTACTCGTACTTGGTGACGTCGCCGTTCCAGCCCTCGACCGTGTCGGGGAAGAAGTTCACCGCGACCTGAGCACCCGGGGGCAGCTTCGAGTCGACCAGGGCCTGCCGGTTGATGGCGTGGGCGAGCGCCTGCCGGACCTTCAGGTCCGCCAGCTTCGGGTTCCCCTTCTGGTTGATGGCCAGGTAGAGGATGTTGAAGGCCGGGCGGGTCAGGAGGTTGAAGCCCTCGTCCTTGAGCGGCTGGACGTCGGCCGGGCCGACCAGGTCGTAGCCCTGGATGTCGCCGGAGCGCAGCGCCTGCTTACGGGCGTTCTCGTCCGAGATGGTCTTGAAGATCAGGCTCTTGAGCTTGGCCTTGTCGCCCCAGTAGTCCTCGTTCCGCTCCAGGGTCAGCGTCTTGTTCGCGATGTCCCAGGTCTTGAACTTGAACGGGCCGGTACCGGTCGGGTGCTCGGTCGCGTAGGCCGGGTACTTGATGTCGTCCGCGCTGCCCGAGACGTTGCTGGCGTCGTACTCCTGGAGCGCCTTCGGGCTGTGCATGGAGAAGGACGGCAGCATCAGGGCGGCCGGGATCTTGCTGGAGACCCGGCTGAAGGTCAACGCGACCGTGGTGGGGTCGGTGGCGGAGCAGGACTTGAAGAGGCTCTCACCGAGGGTGTCGTCCTCGTTGGCGGCGAAGCCACCCATGACGTCCTGCCAGTACGCGGTCACGTCCGGGCTCTGCATCAGGCCCTTGGCGTTGTACCAGCGGTCGAAGTTGACGCAGACGGCCTCGGCGTTGAAGTCGGTGCCGTCGTGGAACTTCACGCCGGAACGCAGCTTGAACGTCCACGTGGTGCCCGCGGCGTCCGGCTCCCAGGACTCGGCGAGGCCGGGGCTGACCTTGGTGCCACCCTCTTCCGGGCGGACCAGCGTCTCGAACACCTGGCGGGCCACGCGCAGCGACTCACCGTCGCTGGCGAAGCTGGGGTCGAGCACCTTCGGGTCTCCGGCGACGCCGAAGACCAGGGTGTCCTTGCTACTACCGCTGGAACCTTCGCGGTCGCTCTCGGCACAGCCTGCTACCGCGAGGGCCGCGGCCGCCACGGCCGCGATAGCGACCTTCGGCCTGGATGCACGCATGGTGCTTCACCTCGTCCTTAGGGGTACGGACAACGTGGTGACAGGGTCACCGATGGCCGTGACCTTAGCTCCCGTTCGGACCGGCGGGAAACGGCGCTGGAAGCTCTTGGTACCGGATCGTGTCCTTAGTGCCTGGCCCCGGTCACGCGGACCAGCAGGCTCACGGACAAAAACGCTCAATAGCCCCAAACAATCGATATCATTCTGTTACATCGATTGGGCGGATCACTAGCAGGGTGTCATACCGTCGGCAGGTGCCTGTCACGGTGTGGGCGGCGTCGGGCACGAGGGCAGACGTACCAGATCGAAGCCGGCATCCGGTGCGCCCAGGGCCCGGAAATCGAGTCGGTGGCAGAGCTGCAACAATCCGTCCGGCCATGGACCGTAGGCCTCGGTCGACTCGACGACCAGCGACAGTTCCGGCTTCCGGCGGATCTCCCAGACTTCCACCTGCTGCTCGGCGGCGAGGGTGCGCAACCTGTCGTCGGACGTCCCCGCCCCGGCGGCGAGCACCGCCTCGGCGTAGCTGCCGGCCCGCCGGTCGAGTTCCGCCGCAGCCGCCGTCTCGCCGCGGTCGCTCGCCTCGCGGAACTGGCGCATCTTTCCCGCGACACACCACCAACCGGCCAGCACGGCAAGCACCAGCAGGGCAGCCAGCACCGAGGGTGCCCAAGGCCGGTCGTCCCGTTCCTGCCGCACCTCGACCTCCCTCGCGCCGCAGGCAACCGGTGGGGCGGGCCGTTTGTCCGCACGTCACCGCCGACGAAACGCCCACGCGCCGCCGATCGGCGGCTCCGTCACACGGCGCGGCGGCCCTCGAAGGCCCGGCCCAGGGTGATCTCGTCGGCGTACTCCAGGTCGCCGCCGACCGGCAGCCCGCTGGCCAGCCGAGTCACCGCAATCCCCATCGGCTTCACCATCAGCGCGAGGTAGGTCGCAGTCGCCTCGCCCTCGGTGTTCGGGTCGGTGGCCAGGATCAACTCACGGATCGCACCACCGCCGAGACGGGTCATCAACTCGCGGATGCGCAGATTGTCCGGCCCGATGCCCTCCAGCGGATTGATCGCCCCGCCGAGCACGTGGTACCGGCCGCGGAACTCACCGGTCCGTTCGATCGCCACCACGTCCTTCGGCTCCTCGACCACGCAGATCACCTCGTCGGTGCGGCGCGGGTCGCGGCAGATCCGGCACTGGTCGGACTCGGCGACGTTGTAGCAGCTGGTGCAGAACCGCACCAGCTCCTTGACCTTGCGCAGCGCGCCAGCCAGCCGGTTGATGTCGGCCGGGTCGGCGGACAGCACGTGAAAGGCGATCCGCTGGGCACTCTTGGGGCCCACGCCCGGCAGTCGGCCCAGCTCGTCG
Source organism: Verrucosispora sp. WMMD703 (assembly GCF_049178935.1). Classification (NCBI taxonomy): domain Bacteria; kingdom Bacillati; phylum Actinomycetota; class Actinomycetes; order Micromonosporales; family Micromonosporaceae; genus Micromonospora; species Verrucosispora sp. WMMD703. Next base: position 6,390,728 of record NZ_JBMHMM010000004.1, read on the forward strand.
ATCAGATCCTGGATGGCGCCCTCGTACATCTGTGGGCTCAGAACCCGGGCAGGCCGAGGCCGCCCATCCCGCCCGCGACCGGGCCCATCTTCTGCTCGGTCAGCTCGCGGGCCGCCTCGGTGGCGTTGTGCAGCGCGGCGACGACGAGATCCTCCAGGGTCTCCACGTCGTCCGGGTCGACAGCCTTCGGGTCGATCTTGATGCTCTTGACCTCGCCGGAACCGGTGACGACAGCGGTGACCAGGCCACCGCCGGCGGTACCGGTCACCTCGGCCTCGGCCAGCTCCGCCTGCGCCTTGGCGATCTGCTGCTGCATCTTCTGCGCCTGCTTCAGCATCTGCTGCATGTTCGGCTGTCCACCAGGCCGCACGATGACTCCCTCGACTCGCCTTTGCTGCCGCCGCCCACCCTAACGCCACCCACCGACCTACCCCGCGCGCCGCACCCCTGTCACCTACCTGCCCGGTCGACCTGAGGTGCCGGCCGCGAACTCAGTCGTTGATCTTCTCGACGCTGCCGAAGGTCTCCCGAAGCAGGCGTACGGCCTGTTCCTCGCTCGACTCGCGGGCGGTCTTCTCGTCGATGATCTCGTCCAGTGGCTCGTCACCCGGGTCAAAGCCCTCGTAGGCAGGGGTGACGGCCGGTTGAGCACCGCCGGGACGTCCCGCGCCACCGCGCAACGGGCCGTCGAAATCCGGGTCGTACGGCGGCTCGCCGGCGAACTCCGCGTCCGCGGTCTGCCGGGCTCCCTTGGCGGTACGCGTACCCCGCCCGGCCGCTGCCGCCCGAGCCGCGGCGATCGCACTGCTGACCGGGGCACCACCGGAGCTGCCGTTGCCGTTGGGCGCTCCCGCCTGGCGCGGCGCGGCACTCGAACCATGGCCGCCCGATCCACCGTTCGCCCGGGCCCCACCGGTCCCGGCGGTTGTTCCCGCTCCAGCCGATCCGACGTGTGTCCCCGCTCCACCTGAACCGGCGGTGGTCGCCGGTCCACCCGACCCGCTCCTCGCCCCGCTTCCGCCGGGCATGACGCCGGCCGCTGCCCGGCCCGACGCGGCGTGCGTCCCCGCGCCGTCCGAACCGGCGACCGGTGGGCCGTCACCCGCGCCACGGCTCGACGGGGCGCCCGCCGCTACCGGCCCCGCCGAGGTTTGCGAGGCAGCCGCCCGAGGGTCGCCCGACGGGTCCGCCGCCGCATCGACCGACCCACCGCCGGGACGGGCCGCCTCCGGCCAGTCGTCGTCGGCAGCGGACGCGGCGCTACCACCCGGGCGGGCCGGCTCGGGCCAGTCGTCGTCGCTGTTCTCAGCAGTGGTGGCGGCCGGGCCACCCGACCGAGGAGCGCCGGAGGAACCGCCGGAGCGGCCTCGATCGGCCCGCCCTGCGGGCACCTGCGGACTGGCGGCGGCCGGAGCGGGGGCCGGGCCGGGATCGGACGGGCTGCGATGCGGGCCAGGCGACGCCCCGCCCCGTTCGCCGGCCACCTCGCAGCGGATCTGCCAGCGTCCGCCCAACTCCTCGTAGAGCGCGTCGGTGAGCACCTGCGCGTGGTCGGACATCATCCGGGCCAGCACCGCCGACTTCACGGTCAGCACGAGGGTGTCCCCGTCGAGGTCACGGACGACCGCGTCGCGCATCAGCGCGGCGATCCGCTTGTTGCTCCGGTTGACCTTGCCGACCACCTCCGGCCAGACCCGGCGCACCGCGACCGCGTCCAGTACGCCGGGGCTCACCGCGCCGGGGCGGGGCGGCTCCGGGGTCGCCGGATCGGGCATGACGGCCGACTGTGGCACGGGTCGCCGGGGCGTGGCCGCACCGTTTGTCGCACCGTCCTGAGTGCCACCCGACCGCCCCGAACCGCCGTCACCGGGGCCGACGGCCGGACCGTCAGCGGTCCCGTTCATACCGGCGTGGCGACCAGCGTCGGCCACATCACCGGCTGCGGTACCGCCCGTACCCGCCCCGGCCGTCGAGGTCACCCCGTCACGACCGGCGTCCTGAGTCGTGCCGTCGGGACCGGCCGACGCATCGTGACCAGAGGAATGGCCGTTGCCGCGATCGGCCGACGGGGAAGCGTTACCGCGTCCGGGAGGCGGGACGGCGCTCGACGAGGTGGCGGTAGCCGGCGCGGCAGCGCCGGTCCCGGCCCGATTCGCGGCGGCAGCCGCGGGCGCGGCGGGAGGCTGGGTGCGTACCGCCGGGGGGTTGGTGGCGGGCGCGGAGCCGGCGGTGGCCGGCGGCGCGTCGGTGCCGGCGAGGGTGAGCCGGCGTTCCATGCGTTCGAGGCGCTGGAGCAGGCCGCCGGTGCCGTCGTCGACGCCGGGCAGCAGCATCCGGGCGCAGATCAGTTCGAGCAGCAGCCGGGGCGCGGTGGTGCCGCGCATCTCCACCAGGCCGTCGTGCACGATGTCGGCGCAGCGGGACAGGGTGCCCGGGCCGAGCTGCTGGGCCTGCGCGGCCATCCGCTCGATCTGGTCGTCCGGTCCGTCGATGAGACCCTTGGCCACCGCGTCGGGCACCTGCTGAAGCACGATCAGGTCGCGGAGCCGTTCCAGCAGGTCGGAGGCGAACCGACGGGGGTCGTGCCCGGCCTCGGCGACCCGGTCGACGGTGGCGTACGCGGCGGCGCCGTCCCCGGCGGCGAGGGCGTCGCACATCTCGTCGATAAGCGCCGCGTCGGTCACCCCGAGCAGCGCGGCGGCCCGGGCGTAGCTCACCCCGTCGGGGCCGGCACCGGCGATGAGCTGGTCGAGTACGGAGAGGCTGTCCCGGGCGCTGCCGCCACCGGCGCGCACCACGAGCGGGAACACCGCCGGCTCGACAGGCACCCCCTCGGCCTGGGTCAGCTGCTCAAGGTACGGCCGGAGCACCTTCGGCGGGATCAGCCGGAACGGGTAGTGGTGGGTCCGCGACTTGATGGTGCCGAGGACCTTCTCCGGCTCGGTGGTGGCGAAGATGAACTTGACGTACTCCGGCGGCTCCTCGACCAGCTTGAGCAGGGCGTTGAAGCCGGCCGACGAGACCATGTGCGCCTCGTCGATGACATAGATCTTGAAACGGCTGTTGGCCGGCGCGAAGAACGCCTTCTCCCGCAGCTCACGGGCGTCGTCCACGCCACCGTGGCTGGCCGCGTCGATCTCGATGACGTCGATCGAGCCGGCCCCGTCACCGGCCAGCGACCGACACGAGTCGCAGGTGCCACAGGGCTCCGGGGTGGGCCCGTGCTCGCAGTTGAGCGAGCGGGCCAGGATGCGGGCGCTTGAGGTCTTGCCGCAGCCGCGCGGGCCGGAGAAGAGGTACGCGTGGTTGAGCCGCCCGCTGCGCAGCGCCTGCGACAACGGCTCGGTGACGTGCTCCTGCCCGATGACCTCGGCGAAGGTACGCGGCCGGTACTTGCGGTAGAGCGCCAGTGCCACGGCGTCCCGCCTCCTCTCGACCGAGCCATTCTGCGCCGACCTCGCCCGCCTGACCACCCACCCCGCCGGTTGCTCCGGGTGGTCCGCCCGACTTGCGGCAGGCCGCGCCGCGGCAGGTCGCGCCGCGGCAGGTCGCGCCGCGGCAGGTCGTGGTGCCGGGATGATCCACTCCGGTTGCGGCATCTTGCGGCCTCCACCGGCCGGGAAACCCCCAGATGCCGCAACTGGAGAACGCCGGGGCGCGCCGGAGGGCGTCGGAGACAGAAAGGCCCCCCGTGCACCCGGCAGAGCTCGCTTATCCTTGCTGCCTTCCGGCCCTGGGGAGGTTCACGAGATACCGCCGCACGGGAGGTGCCCCCAGCCTACCCGACCGACGGTGGATCTTCAGGGGGTGGTGGGGTGGGAAGCTCGGCGCGGACCTGTATCCTGGCTCGCGGAGGATTCGCCTAGAGGCCTAGGGCGCACGCTTGGAAAGCGTGTTGGGTTAACACCCTCACGAGTTCGAATCTCGTATCCTCCGCTCACCTGAGCTGGAAAAACGACAGGGCCGGCCCCCGAAGGGACCGGCCCTGAGTCGTGTCTACGGTCGCTCTCGTCTCAGTTGTCGTCTCACTTGCCCTGCTCCGGCTCGTCAGGCGGCGGCTCGGTGGCCTTCTCCCCCGACCCGCTCGGCGGGTCACCCCAGAGCAGTCCGCCGAGTTGCTGCGCGATGTCCCGGCGTACCTGGTCGGTCATGTGCTGGTACCGGACGGCCATCGCCGAGTTAGACCAGCCCATGATGCCCATCACGGCGCGGCCGGAGACGCCGAGAACCAGAAGCACGGTGGCGGCGGTATGCCGAGCGTCGTGCAGTCGGCCATCCCGCACTCCGGCAAGCTTGAGAAGCCGTTTCCACTCGTCGTAGTCCGTCGCCTGGTGGATCGCCTCGCCAGTCGGCGAGGCAAATACCCATCCCTCGTCCCGCCAGAGTTGCGCGGCGGTTTCGCGCTCGGCGTCCTGTTCTTTCCGGTGCCGGCGCAGCAGGTCGACCAGGGCATCCGGCAGACCGATCGAGCGTCGACCAGCACGCGATTTCGTGTCAGCCGCAATCGGGCGGTCGTTCACCCGCTCGGGGCATTGACCGGACAACTTCTGTTCACACTTCCCGTCGCAGCCGTGCCGCCATTTCGGCCGAAGTAGTGCCCGGCGGACGGTCAACGATCCGTTGTCCAAATCCACGTCTGACCATTTCAGGCCGAGCGCTTCGCCCTGGCGCAGACCAAGCGCCAACGCCACCGCCCATCGCGCGCTGTTCCGCCGTGACGATGCCGCACGCAGGATCGCCTGTACTTCCGGAACGGAGTAGGGCTGCACCTCGGAATCCGGCAGTCGGGGCGGCTTGGCCAACGCGGCAGGGTTCCGGGCGAGGTGCCCACGGCGGACCGCTTCGCCGAGTGCCGTGCGGATGGTCCGGTGCGCCTGGTGGGCGGTGCCGGCCGCGCTGCCGTTGGCCATCATCCGGACGTAAAGCCGTTCCAGGTGTTCCGGCTCCAGGCGGTCAAGGCGGTGGGCACCGACACCGGGAATCAGGTGCCGACGAACGGCGACCCGGTAGCCGTCGAGCGTGTTCGTCCGCACCACCGGGCCGGCGATGTTCTCGACCCAATGCGTTAGCCACTTCTCGACCGTCCAGCGGCTACCCGGCTTCCGAACCGTGCCGTTGTCGCGCTCCCGTTCCAGGGCACGCACCTTGCGGATTACCTCGGCCTCGGTTTTCGCCTGAACGTGCCGCCGGTCCGGCTTGCCGTCGTCCTTGACGCCGACAGTTACCCGGCCATGCCAGTAGCCGTCACCGCCCTTGTAGATGCTGGATGCGCCGTTCGGCTTTCTTCCCATTCGACGGGCTCCTTTCGTCAGGCGGCGTGGTCGAGTTGCGTCGGGTTGGCCAGGAGGCTCTGCACGTACTCGTCAAGGCAGAAGGTGGGCACTCGGCGTAGACGGCCGATCGTGACGGTGCGAATCTGACCCGTCTTGATTAGGGCGTACATCGTGGTGCGGCCGATACCGAGTCGCTCTGCGGCTTGCTCGATGGTCAGAACCAGGTGGTTGTCGGGGGTGCTCATCGGCGGGTGTCCTCCCTCGGGGTGGCGTCGAGGTAGATGCGCTGGAACATCGGGGATCGGCGGTCGGGGTAGGGCCGGGACGCAGAGCGGATGTGCAGCACTCGGGCGATGGCGGCGAGTGCTGCGGCTGTTTCAGTGGGTGTGCCGTGCAGCCTGATTCGCACGGTGGCGGCCTTCCGGTCGGTGGCGGTCACTTGTGGAGGGATAGGGAGGTATCACCGCAGAACGCCGCAGAACGGCCCGCTGAGAGCGCCACAGAGGCAAGATCTCGGGTGTTCCGGTGTAGGGCGTAGGGCGTGGCGCTCTCAGTCGCTCTCAGCGGGCCGTTTCCGGCCACCGGCGAGCCGGTCGGATGACTGCTGTCGGTCGGGTGGTGGGGCCGGGAGGCGTTGACACGTTGACAATCCGCCGACATTCGAGCGTTTCCGCAGGCAGCGGCGGGTGCGCGGGTGTCAACGGGGGCCGTTGACAGGCGTTGACACCCGTTGACACCGGGCGGGCCGGCGGTGGGTTGTCAACGCCTGTCAACGGCTGTCAACGCGACCCGTTGACACCCTCGCGCATGTCTTGACCTGCGGAAACGTCGGGGTCGGGGTCGGGTGTCAGCGTGTCAACGCTTCCGGACTCGTCGGCGGTGGCGCGTGGGTGCAGTTCGTAGCGTCCGTCCGGGCCGTGGCGGACCCATCCGAGCGCGGCCAGCTCGGCGAGCACCGCCGACACGTCATCGGACTTCGGTAGCCGGCGGGACACCCGGCGGTGTAGCTCCCGGCGGGTGAACGTCGTCATGCCCTTGCCGGTGAGCACGCCGAGCACGTACCGGGCGTTCTCCACCGCCGTGTCGGTGCCGATGGCGGTGAGGGCGGCCCGGTAGTGCGCGGCGAAGAACTCGGCCAGCCGTACGGCGTCGGTCATCCGGTCGGCGTCGATCGGTCGCAGCCACGCATCGGTCGGATGGTGCGCGACGTGCAACAGCCCGGCCAGCCGCAGCGTTGCGCCGGTGAGCTTGTTGCCCCACTCGCGCATGTCGTACAGGGTGCCGCCGGGCCGTAGCTCGGCTTCGACCTGCTCGGCGGCGGCCCGCCGCACGCGGCCGGCGTCGTCGGTGAGGGTGACCACGTTCGGGTCGGGCCACTCGGCGAACGTCGCGGCCAGGTCGTGTACCCGGTGGCGGTAGCCGGCGGTCACCTGCTCCGGCACCGGCGGCGTGTCCACCGGCCGATACCCCGCCAGGGATCGGGGTAGGGCGAACAGGAACCGGGCCGGCAGGCCACGCCCGGCCAGGTCGGCGTTCCCGCCGAACTTGCGCAGCACGGTCGGCTGCGCCATCACGCACACCGTGAGCGCCGGCTTGTCGACGGATGCGCCTTCGCGGGTCTGCCGTTCGTTGCTCATCGGCTGACCCGCATGCCCTTTCAGGTAGGGGTCGAGGTTCGGCGCACCGGAGTACCGGCCGGCGAGGGTGTCGAAGATCCCGCCCTCATCCGAGATGATCGCCATCCGTCCACCGTTCGCGGCCATCAACCCGATCAGCGCTTCCGGGGTGGCGTCGTCCACGATCAGTTTCGGCAAGGTCGGAACCGTGATGGCCTCGGCGGCGATGGCAGCGGCGACGGCCTCGGCCGCTGCTTCGTCGCGCTTGTGCGGGTCGCTGGCCTTCGCCGCAGCCGTCTTCGCCTGCTCGGCCTGCCGGTCGGCGATATCCCGCAACGCGGCGGCCTCAGCGATCCGAGGCCGCGCCGCCTCAGCGAGCGTCGACTGAGCGGCGAACAGAGGCGCGGTCATCGCCCGATGCACCGGGGACTTCCGTTCGCCGGGGCCGGCGATGACGGCGGCGAAGACGTTCACCGGCTCCCGCCACCCGGGCACCGGTTCGACTTCCAACCGGCCACCCGCGCACGCGGACAGCACGGCCATGGCGAGGGTGCCGGCCATCGCCGGGTCGGTGGCAGTGAACCGGGCCACCCCGGTCACCATGTCGCCCAACCAGCGGGGGAACACCTCCACCGGGAACGGCGGCGGCGCGGTGGTGGGGCCGGTCAGGGGCACTGGAACATCCCACAGCGGCCCGGCCGGCGACTGTTCGGCGGTGGTGTGCGGGTGGTCGGTGGTCACGAGGTGGAGACGGGCGGCGCTCATGCGGCCACCGTCCGAGGCCGGCGGGCACCGGCGGTCAGGCCGGATCGGACGGTGCGATACGCCTCGGCGGTGCGCAGCCCGGACGACACTGCGGCCTGTTCCAGCACGCTGTGAGCGTCATCCTCGGTCAGCGCGCCACCGGCCACGAGTTGCCCGAGCGCGACGGCGGCCACGTACAGGCTGCGGTTCCGCTCGCCCGGCGCGGCGGCGGTCACCCGGTCGACTTCCCGGGCGATGGCGGCCCGCACATAGGCACCGGCCCGGCCGGTGCCGAGGTCGACCACCACGGGCCGCTGTTCCGGCAGTGGTGCGGGGGCGAGCAGGTCGGCGAGCCATCCGGGCAGCGGCGCGGGATCGACGTCGAGGGCGACGGTGTAGGGCCGTGCGGCGACGGTCGAGCCGGCGGCGACGACGTAGCCACCGGCGGCGCGGGTGTCGACCATCGGCCCGAGCGTCCCGGCCGTGTTCCGGAGAGCCGGGCCGGTGGCCGGGTGTTGGTAGTAGAGGTGGGTGCCGCCTCGGCCGGTGGTCACGGTGTAGGTCGGATCGATGGTCGCCCGGTGGGAGTCGGCCAGTGCGGCGAGCACCACCAGGCCGTCCCGGTGGCTCACCTCGGCGGGCTGTTTCGGAGTGTCGAGGTCGACCACCACGAGCCGAGACGGCCCGCACGCGATGCCGATGCCGTACGGGCGGGCAGACCATGCGCGGCGGATGCGGTCCGGGTCGGTGGTGGCCCGGACCTCCCACCCAACGTGTCCGGCACGGCAGCGAGGGTCACGGCCGGTGCACCGGTCGGCCGCATGGTCAGGGAAGGCGGGCCGCTTGCCGTCGGGACGGAGCGGAAAAACATGCCATCCGCGTTCGGCGTGGCCGAGCGCGGCGGTGAGCAGGTCAGACATGGGGAAGTTCTCCTGATCAGGCGGTCTTGCGGCGGGCGGTGTCCAGGTCGAGCAGCGCCGCGCCGCCGGTGTCCGGCGTGCGGCCTAACGGCCGGGTGGCGGTGGCGATGGACAGCCGCAGGTAGAGGCGGCACCGACCGGCATCAGCGCCGGTCAGCGGGCGGCGGGTGCCGCGTTGGGCGACGTGGTGCCCGGCGGCGGTGAAAGCAGCGGTGGCGGCGTCTAGCTCGGCCGGTGTGCCGGTCAGCCAGATTTCCAACCCGGACAGCCGGGCATCGCGAGGGGAAGCGCCATCGCGGCGCGGCCCGGCCATCACGCGGCCCGACGCGGCCGAGGCTGCGCCGCGATCGCCGCGCGGGTGACGGCCTGGCGCACGTCGCCGAGCAGGCCGACCAACTGACGGCGTGCGGCCACCTCGGTCGGGGCGAGCGCCACCCTGACGCGCACCTCGGCATGGTCGCGGCCGGCGGCGGACCGCACGCGCACGAGCACCGCCCGCGCGTGACCAGCGTCGACCACGATTTCGGCGGAGCGGTGTTCGCCGAGGTTGCAGCGGTGGCCACCGGCGCACCAGCCGGTGTGACCGTCGCGGGCGCTGCGGTGGCGGTTCATCGCTTGCCTGCCTGGTACTCGTCTTTGATGTGGTTGATGACGTGCCGGCCGACGCGCAGCCGTAGTCCGGTGCCCGCGCAGCGGCGGCATTCCCGCCCGGCGCGGCTGATCGGGGAGCGTTTGCGGCCGGTGCCGTGGCAGGTGCGGCAGCGTCCGAACGGGACGACCACGCACGCGGCGAGGTAACCGAGGGTGAGTATGGCGAGGGTGAGGCAGGGGGCGGTGGCTAGCAGGGTGCGGGGGTCCATGACAGCCTCCAGGGCCGGTTTCGGGGTGTGTTCGGTGGAGGCCGCTAGATTCCTAGCGTCCTGATCAGGGTTCGGATGCCGTCCTAGGGGTGGTCCTAGGTCTAGGAGTCGTGTGGTCCTAGACCTAGGACCGATCGCGGGTTAGCTCGCGTCCCGTTTGCGGTTACGCTCTGCGATGGCGGCGATGATGGCGGCGCGTTCGAAACCGCCTCGGTTGGCTCCCTTGCCGGTGTCCGGATCGGTGCCCCACGTCTGGCCGACCTTCACGCCGAACGGCTTGAGGGCCACGGTCACCTGCTCGGCGTCCCACCCGCCGTAGGTGTCCGGGCGCAGCTCGGCCAGGCGGGCGGCGACGGTGCGGCACCACACCTTGGCCTCATTTGCGGGAACCACGGCGGTGATGTCTTCCAGCAGGTTGAACGACAGCGCCGGGGCGGTTGCGGGTTGCTCGCCGAGCGCGTGCCCGGTCAGCCGTCCGGCAGCCTCGCGGGCGGCGCGAGCGCGGGCGGCGATCCGCTCGGCGAGGGGTCCGTCGATGTTGACGGTGGTGGTGATCCTCGCGTCGGCTCCCTCACCGACGAAGTAGCCGGTGCCCTTGTCGGTCCAGGCGAACATGGTCGCCCGGATGCCCTGCTTGTACTGCGAGGTACCGAGCACCATGTCGTTCTCGGTCTGCCCCATCACCTTCAAGCAGAACCGCGTCGACGCGTTCGCCGAGATGCCGGTCGGCAGGCTCTTGGCATCCGGCCGCTGCGTGGCGAACACGGGGATGATCCCCAGTGCCGGCCCGCGCTTCACGAGGTCGGTGGAGATGGCCTCCAACTCCTTGCCGTACTCGGGGTGCTCGAACCACTTCTGGCACTCGTCCACCCCGATGACCAGCGGATGCAGGCCAAGCGACTTCTTCGACGCCAACTCGGGGGTGACCTTGTTCTCGGGGCACAGGTCGCGGGGCAGGTCGCGGATCACCTTGGCGCGGCGGCGCAACTCGTCGCGCAGCTCCCGCATACCGGCCACCGCGTACTCGATGTCCTCGTCTTCCTCACCGGCGCGGTAGCGGTGCGCGACCTGCTCCAACGCGGACAGGTCACCGGTGCCCTTGAGGTCGTAGGCGTGGATCTCCGCACGCGGATCGAGCGCGGCGATCAGCAGCACCTCCCGCAGCGCGAACGTCTTGCCCATACGCGGGATGGAACCGATGACCATCGCCATGAACATCAACGTCAGCTCGACCCACCGGCCGCGCGGGTCGGTGCCGAACGGCTGCGGCCGGAACAGGTCCACCGTCCCTGCCTTGAGCAGCGGCCACACCGGCTTACGGGCCTTCGACATGTCCTGATCGCCCACCCACAACACGAGGCGGCCGGGGTGCACCTCGGGCTGTCCCTCCGGCCACACACAGCCAAGCGGCCGGGACAGGCCAGCGGCCAGCTTTTCCCGCTTCTCGATGACCTCGGTGGCGGTGACGCCGTTGGGCAGCTCCACATCCGCGCGCCAGCCGGGGCCGTCACGGGTGATCGGGGCGGGAAACCAGTCCTTGCCCCGGTCGCCCTTGGAGATGGCCTGGTTGATGCCGGTGATGCCGAGGTTGCCCAACGCCCGCACCACCACATCCGAGGTCAGCTTCTGCACACGGGGAACGACCACGGCGGTGTCGAGCAGCGGCTTGTCCGCCGGACGGCCCAACGCACCCAACGCGGCCAGCAGCGCGGCGAGGGTGGCATACCGGGCCTCGGGCGGGGCGAGCGCGTAGGCGATACCCAGCGCCGGGAGCACGCCGAGCACCACGGCGGCGGTGACGAACCCACGCCACCGCACCCGCTGGTCACGCAACCGCGACACCTTCAGGTACAACTCGGCGTCGCCCTTGTCCGCCAACACCTGCCGCACATGCTCGCCTTGCAGGTCGAACAACCACCGACCCCAACCCGTCAGGATGCGGTACGCGCCGCGCGGGGCACGCCACGCCAACTTCCCGACGTACTTCGGGCTACGGGTCAGGTGATAGGTGCCAGCGTGGAACAGGTGACCGACCGTCCACCGGGCCGCGTCGCGCAGCTCGGCCCGCGAACGCAGCCACGCAGGCACGATGGGCCGACGCTTCGCGTCCTGCAACCCGGCCACGGTGAACCGCGGGGACCGCTGCGCGGCAGGCGAGTCAACCAGTCGCGGGCCGATGGTGGCCTCGGCCGGGTCGTTGTCGGGGGCGGCGGATTGACGGCGGGACCGGGCGGCGTCCAGGTCGACCACCTCGGCATCCGGGCCGGGGGCGTTCAGGTCGCGCTCGGCGGCCTGCCAGTCGAAACGGTCATCATCAGGGGCAGTCATGATGGGGGTTCCTCCAACGGTCTACGGATCAGCAGAGGGACCGGCGGCACGGCGCAGGTTGGGAAGCCAGGGGCCGTGCCGCCGGGCGGAACTAGTCGTGCGAGCGCACCAGGTGCGCCAGTGCGGCGCCCATGCCGAGCACCGCCACCGGCAGCACCGACACAGCGGTGGTGATCCACCACGGCGCACCGTTCGGCGGTGCCACGAGCAGGTGATAGGCGACCTGGCCGAGCGCACCGACCAGCAGTGAGGCGATGGCCGACCACTTCGCGAACTCACGCGCCCGGTGCGGTACCCGGCCGGACAGCCAGACGTACAGCGCGTACGCGCCGTACGTCTCCACGCCGATCGGCAGGGTGATGGCGGTATTGATCGCGAATCCGTCCGCGATACCGGGTAGCGGGTGCACCACCCCGAACCCGGTGAGTCCGCCGAGGCCGACCCACCCGGACCAGATCGCCACGAACGCGGGAAGCGCCAGCAGGATCACCGGCCACGCGGCCACCGGCCGGACCGGCGCTGCCGGGGTGGGCGTGTCCGGGTGACCGACCGTCGTGGCCTCGGCGGGCGGCGCGGGCGGTGGGATCTTCACCGGCTCGGCGGGCGGTGGCGCGTGCTCGGGCACGACCGGGGTGGGTGCCGGGTCCGAGCCGATCGGCTCGGCGTAGTCCAACCGAAGCGCGGGCGGCGTGTCGATGTCGGTCTGCGGTGCCAGCAGCGCACCCCGAACGGCCATCGCCGAGCGCAGGGTGTCGGTACGGGTCCGCTCGGCGTGCTCGGCCCGCAGCCGGGCGAGCAGGTCATCGGCCTTCGGCGCGCCGATGCGGAACTCGCGCATCAGCCGGTTGCGCGACGGGAACTCCTGCCCGTCCGGCAGTTCCAGAGCGCGAGCGGCCGGCAGCAGTGCCTCTACCGGCTGCGGATACTTCGTGCCGTTGATCGTGGGGGCGGTCATGCTGCTTCCTCCATCGGGTAGGCGCAGTCGACGCACTCGCCGAGCGAGCGCGGGATGCAGTAGGGCCGGACAACTCGGCAGGTCGGGCAGGTGCGGCGGGCGGTCAACGCCGCGCGGATCGCGCGTAGCTGCGCGGGGGTGGCGGTGCGCTTCGGCCGGGCCAAATCGAGGCGGTACAGGTAGGCGGTGCGGGTGCCACCGATGCCGCGCCAGAGGATCTGCGCGGCGATCGGCTGACCACCTGGGCATAGGCCGGCGGCGCGCAGCTGGCGGCGGGTGGCGTAGCCCGGCGGTGCGCCGCGCCACCAGAACGTCGGGATGCCGTACCGCGACCCGTCCGGGTCGTAGTAGGCGGCGCGGATGCGGGACATCAGGCCGCGCGCTGCGGATCGGTGCTGCGGGCGGCCACCTCGGCGGCGGCGCGGGTCACGCGGGCCTCAGCCCGACGCAGCCGACGCCAGTCCAGCGCGGTCGGGCCGCCGTGGTCCTCGGCGTAGAGCATGGTGATCTGCGCGTCGAGCACGTCGAGTTCAGCGGCGATCAGCGGCCACTCGGTGTCGATCGCGGCCAGGTCAGCAGCGGTCGGCTCAGCGGTGGCGGTGGGGAGGTGGGTGATCACTTCGATCGGTTCCTTCCAGAACGGCGAGAGCGCAACACGGGCCGGCAGGGGCGGCAGTGACGCTCGTCGGGTGCCAGCGGGGCGAGCCCGCCGCAGCGGTGGCAGGTACGCCAAACGGCGCTGTTCTTGGTGGTCACTCGAACGGCAGCGAAGACGCTCACGGTCATGACGGCTCACCTCCACAAGCGGGGATCAAGACGGGAAACCGGGGTGAGGCCGCGCACCAG